>CAJFVO010000001.1 GCA_904420555.1 Candidatus Heritagella intestinalis
AAACGAGAAGTATAAGGGTGACGCCCTTCTGCAAAAGGCGTTCACGGTGGATTTTCTCACCAAGAAACAGAAGAAAAACGAGGGCGAGGTGCCGCAGTATTATGTGGAGAACAGCCACCCAGCTATCATCGATCCCGCCGAATGGAAGCTGGTGCAGCGAGAGCTGGAGCGCAGGAAAGCCATCGGGCGCAGTTACAGCGGCAACAGTATCTTCTCCTCCCGGCTGGTCTGCGGAGACTGCGGCGGTTACTTTGGGTCGAAGGTTTGGCATTCCACCGACAAATACCGGCGCACCATCTGGCGGTGCAACAGCAAGTTTACCGGCGAGGAAAAGTGCCAGACACCGCACCTGACCGAGGAAGAGATCAAGGCACGGTTCCTGGATGCCTTCAATACGCTGGTTTCGGACAAAGAGCGGTTGCTGGATGAGTGCCGCACTATGCAGGCGGCGCTAACCGATACCGGCTCCCTGGACAGCGAGATTGCGGCGCTTCTTTCCGAAATGGAGGTGGTGGCCGAGCTAACCAAGCGGTGCATCGAAGAGAACTCTACCACCGCCCAGAACCAAGCCGCCTATCTGGAACGTTACAACGGCCTGGCAGAACGGTACGAAACCGCCAAGGCCAAGCTGGAGAAGCTTCAGGCGGCAAAGGCCCAGCGGGAAGCCAAGGCCGAGGACATCGGCGGCTTTATGTTCGAACTGGCGGAGTACGGAGAGTCCCTCACGGAGTTTGATGACACGGTCATCGACATTGTCACCGTCCACCGGGATGGGCGGCTTACATTCAAATTCCAGACGGGGCATGAGATGCTTGAATAAGAATCAATTTTATTAAAAAAGGGGGCGGAAGGTTTCCGTCCCCTTTACTATTATGGAATGTATTTCATCCCCCACTGTGAAATAGCATAAAACACTGGCAATAAGTCCTGCCCTTTCTCTGTGAGGGAATACTCCACCCGCAGCGGCATCTCATTATATTGAATGCGCTGCACCAGTTCATCCTTTTCCAATTCTTTGAGCGCATTGGTTAGCGCCGTATTGGTGATGGGCTTGAGCAGCTTTTTGAGTTCGCCAAACCGCATGGGAGACTTGATGCACAGCTCATAGAGGATCTGGAGCTTCCACTTACCCTGCAGCATCTGCACCACCGGCATAACAGGGCAATTGCCACTCTCCGTAAGAATGACGTCGCTTACCTTTTCTTTGAATTCCTCGTAAGTCATTGTTGATTCCCCACTTTAGACAGGTATTGTTTTTGATACCAGGTACAAACAATTTGCGTACTTGATTTATTATGACAATCAAGTATAATAATTGTACCAGCAGAAGCTGGATATGTCAATCTCCAAATCACTCTGAAAGGATGAAACACGATGAGAGAACTGAACATTATGGAGGCCACTGTCTATTCTTCCCCCAATCCGCTGACTTTGATCTGTTCTTTGAATGAAGATGGCACCACCAACCTGGCCCCCATCTGCTTTGTCTCCTATCTCTCTTTCAACCCGCCGATGGTGGGATTCGCCGCCGGAAAGCAGTCCCACACCGGCAAGCGTGTGCGGGAGACTGGAAAAGTCATCGTCACGGTCCCCGGTGAAAGTCTGGCTGGCGCAGTGATGGCCTGCGGCACCTCCACCGGCGCCAAGTTAAACAAGGTGGCCGAAAATCACATCGAAATGAAGTCGGTGGACGGCAGCGACATTCAGATTCCAGCGGACACCCGTCTGGCTATGGCGGCGACCCTGCAGCAGTCCGTGGAGGTGGGCGACCACATCCTGCACATCTGCCAGGTGGACAAGTTCCTGGGCGATGAGGACAAGAAAGGTCTGTATGCTTGGAACGGCTTTGGAAAGGTCGCATCTGCGGCAGAAGGTTGAATCTTAAAGCAGGAAGGAGGCGTCAGCGGTGGCCATCTGCATCAAGGACTGTATTCAGAATATGAATCTGGTGATCGGCTGTCCCATTGGCTGCAGCTACTGCTACGCCAGAAACAATGTCCGCCGGTTCCACATGATCGACGACTTTGAAAAGCCGGAGTTCTTCCCAGGTAAGCTGCGGCTGATGGAGAAGAAGCGTCCTCAAAATTTCCTGCTCACCGGCATGAGCGATTTTGCCCACTGGCAGACAGAGTGGCGAGATCAGGTATTTTCCAAAATGGCTGAAAATCCACAGCACCAGTATCTGTTCTTGACCAAGCGGCCGGAGGACATCGTCTTTTCCACCCCATTAGACAATGCCTGGTTCGGCGTGACTGTGACTTCCAGCAGGGAGAAAGGCCGCATCCAGACTTTACGGGAGCACATCCGCGGCGGGCATTACCATGTGACCTTTGAACCCATGTTTGACAACATCGGTACAGTAGACCTCACTGGCATCGAATGGATCGTCATTGGTACTGAGACTGGACGCAGGAAGGGCAAGGCCGTCTCCAAACCGGAGTGGGTGTGGAATTTGACTCATCAGGCTCACGCACTTGGTACTCCTGTGTTCATGAAGGAAGATCTGCTTCCTATCATTGGCGAGGAAAGCATGACACAAGAGCTACCCCCGGCCTTCTGCCGGGTATTGGAGGAACAGAAAGCATGGCGGAAATAGTGGAAAGCGGTGTCCTGATCCGGGATGTGGAAACGAAAAACATCATGACCAAATCCACCCTTCCAGTGGGCGGCTATTCGGTGAACCCCTATGTAGGCTGCACCCACGGCTGTAAGTACTGCTACGCCTCGTTTATGAAGCGATTTACCGGGCATACCGAACCATGGGGCACCTTTCTGGATGTGAAACACTGGCCTGCCATTAAAAATCCCCGGAAGTATGCCGGGCAGCGTGTAGTCATCGGCTCGGTGACAGACGGATACCTGCCTCAGGAGGAGCAGTTCGGCAATACCCGCAGGCTGTTGGAGCAGCTGAAAGGCAGCGGCGCGGAGATTCTGATCTGTACCAAATCCGACTTGGTGGTGCGGGACATCGACTTGCTGAAAGAGATGGGAAAAGTCACTGTTTCCTGGTCGATTAACACGCTGGATGAGGGTTTCAAAAATGACATGGACAATGCCGTCAGCATCCAGCGGCGGTTGGACGCCATGAAGCAGGTCTATGATGCAGGCATCCGCACCGTGTGCTTTATCGCTCCGGTTTTTCCCGGTATCACGGATTTCGAGGCCATCTTCCACCGGGTGAAAGACCAGTGCGACCTGGTGTGGCTGGAAAATCTGAATTTGCGGGGCGGCTTCAAAAAAGACATCCTGGCCTATATTCAGGAGAAATACCCTGACCTCATGCCGCTGTACAACGCCATCTATACCAGAGGAGACAGGGGCTATTTCCGGGAGTTGGAGGAGCGGGCAGAGCGCCTTGCGAGAGAATATGATTGTCCCTTTGTAGACAACGAACTCCCCTACGGCCGGGCAGAGCCGGGGCATCCGGTCATCGTGGATTACTTTTATCACGAGGAAGTGCGCGGCTCGGAGAACACCGGCCTCAGGAATCGGTGAACCCCCTTGGCGCAAAGTGAACCCCCTGACGCCCAAAGGGGGTTCATTTGTATCACAATTAGGGTCATTTGCCAGGCCGAGCCTGGACGCAATTCGCGTTCCGGGCTCGGCTTTTTCTTTACCTTGCCGCCCGCGCCGGTGTCTGGTATCTATTTTGTCAATGCTTCACAGTCGAAAACCTCGACGCGCAAGTCGCGTTCGGGGTTTTTATTTTGTTTATGGCTTTGCGCTCGCGTCTATAGCGGATATTTATTTTGTCAACACTTTCCATCGGCAAGTTGCTGCTCCCAAGAAACGCATCTCACTTTTGTGGGGGCGTTTTGTTTTTTGCCCGCGCTTTATAAAGGGCATTGTTTTCGTTAACTTTTTTCAAGTCGAGCTGGGCTTCCGCTGCCGCTTCGGGCGCCGTGTGCCAGTGGCACACAATCAAGGCGCCGACCGAAGTGGAAACGAAGAACGGTGCTCATACGCTCTCCACTGGGGGGCCACACCGGATTTCGCGTTTCAGGCTCAATTTTTTCTTTCATGCCGAAAACAAATGCGATTCTTCCAACGTTTCTAAAAAAATACACGGCCTCGCTTCTTTAAAGAGGCGAGGCCGTGCGGCATTTATTTTTCAATTTGGTTTAGTGGATTTCTTCCATATACCGGCGGAGGTTTTCAATGCCAATGGAGATACCTTCCAATACATCCTCCATACCTTCAAATTCGATAGCTACAGTCCCGTCATATCCGGCAGCCTTCAGGATAGAGAGACATTGACGCACCGGCACAGCACCGTGGCCGATGATGGTGCCCCGCAGGTAATTGCCGCCTCGGGTGGAGAAAAATCCCTTTCCCGGGTTAGGGCCGCTTCCGCTTTTTACCAGGAAGTCCTTGGCGTGAGCGTAAAACGCATAGGGGGCTGTGCGGGAAATCGCATGAACCGGGTCTTCATCTACACAGAGGAAGTTGCCCATATCGCACAGCAGACCGAAATTCGAGTGATTCACTGCCTGTACCAGCTTTTCCACCCGGTCGCTGTCCTGGCAGAAAAATCCGTGGTTCTCCACCATGGTGCGAATCCTCTTGGTCTGGGCGTATTCAGTCACTCGGCGGCAGCCCTCTGCCAAGCGGGGCAGGACGGACGCAAAACTCTGATACTCTCCGGGGGCAAATCCCCAGGTGGCGTCGTGGCGCACACCGGTAGCTCCTAAAATCGCAGCAATGTCAATTTCCTTTTTCACGCGCTCTACTTCTGCATCCAAGTCGCCGTTGGAACCGTGGAGAAAATCTGCGGCAACGGTGTAGTTGGAGATGGCAAGTCCCACCCGAGCGCATTCCTCCCGGAGCTTTTGGGCGTACTCTTCCCGGGAAGAGCCATCGTGGGGGAGAATATCCACAAACTCAATAGCGTCGGCGCCCATTTCTTTTGTTTTGGCAATGCAGTCCATTTGCGTCAGGCTCCCGTTGGAGAACAGGCGCTGGAAGCTGTAGCTGCTGACGGATACTTTCATAATGCAAATTCCTTTCTAACAGGGATTACAGGAGCACTTCGTGGCCTGTTTCCGCGGATTTGTAAATGGCCCGGAGAATACGCATAATGTCGATCCCGTCCTGAGCCGGCGCGCGGCAGGGAGTCCCATGGAGGATGCAGTCGGCAAAATGGTCAATTTCCTTCTGGAACAGGCCGTCAAAGGAGAGGGCGGTGGGGGAGCACAGGTTTACGTCTGCCATGTAGCCGTTGATGTCCGTGTAAAGCTCCAACTCCGGGTCCAGACGGGCGCCGCCCTTGGTGCCGAAGAGCTCAATGGTCCCCTGGGGCTTTTTCAGGTTCAGGCTGAAGCTGGTTTCCACCGAAAGCACCGCGCCGTTGTCATAGCGCACCATAGCGGTGGCCATATCCTCCACGTCGCAGATATCGTGGTCGGTGGCGGAGGCGGAAACATAATCCTTCTGGTCTTTCAGTTCCGAGCGGTTGCCCAGTTTCCGGAAGGTGACGCCGTAAACGGAAACCGGCTTGGGGTTGCCCATGAGATAGCGGGTCAGGTCGATGACGTGAACCCCCAGATCAATAAGGGGGCCGCCGCCGGACCGGGAAACATCGCCGAACCAGCCCATGGGATTGCCGTTGCGGCGCAGGTAGGTGGCCTTGGCGTAGTAGATTTCGCCCAGGAAATCCTGCTGGATAAAGTCCTGGAGGACTTCGCAGTCATTGCCGAACCGGCGCACAAAACCGATTTGCAGCAGTTTCCCATTGCGCTCGGCGGCTTCTTTCATGGCGATCGCCTCTTCCACCGTGGTGGCCATGGGCTTTTCGCACAGTACGTGTTTGCCGGCGTTGAGGGCGGCGATGGTACAGGGGGCGTGCTCCGAGTTCCAGGTGCACACGCTCACAGCGTCCAGCTCCGGCAGAGCCAGCATTTCATCCTTGTCCGTGAAAGTGCGGGTAACGCCGTACTTTTCCGCCATCATTTTCAGTTGGGTTTCATTAATATCGCAGAAGGCATAGAGCTCCACATTGGGATTCTTCAGGTAGGCCTGGATGTGTTCATTGGAGATGTTGCCGACGCCGATGACGCCAATTTTCAGTTTTTCCATAATAGAATTCCTCACAATCAGATTTTCTGAATTTTAGATGGGATATATATCTCGTGGGCTTTTGGGAATATTGCCGGTTCAGCCAATGAGCCCCCGGAGAAAATCGGCGGCCTTCAAAATGTCCGCCACCGGGTCTTCGCCGGCTTCCCTCTCGATGGTCAAAAAGCCTTGATAGCCGATGTCGTCCAGAGCCTTCAAGTAGGCAGGGAAATCCACATTGCCCTCGCCCAAAGGAAGCTCCTCAAAATATTTGGCTTCCCGGATAGAGTCCTCAATGGTGGTGTCGGCTGCCTCGCCGTAAATCACCAGCGGGTCTCCATCCAGCAGCTTGACGCCGTCTTTGGCATGGGTGTGGACAATGTAGTCCTGAAGGGTGTACACAGCCTGTACGGGATCATCGCCGGTAACCATGACAAAATTGGCGGGGTCCAGGTTCACGGCCACACCGGTGGAGTGAAGGCCGTCCAGGAAGCCTTTCAAAGTGGCGGCGGTCTCCGGGCCGGTTTCAATGGCAAAGTGAGCGTCCAGCTCATCGGCATAGGCTGCCAGTTTTCCGCAGGCATCCTGCATCACCTGGTATTTCTCACAGGAAGTATCCGTGGGAACTACGCCGATATGGGTGGTGACCACATCGGTTTCCAACTCCTTGGCCATTTCCAGAATGCGCCGGCTCTTTTCAATGAGTTCTGGATTCTGCTCTTTGTGGGAGAAACCGTGACCCAAATCGCCGCACAGGGCGGAGATGGTCAGCCCATGGGACTTCACTGCGTCCAGAAATTCCCGGCGGGCCGCATGGCTCAGGGCTTCGGGGGAAAACTCGCCGCTGGTGGCATAGACCTGGATACCGGTGACGCCGGTTTTGACGGCCAGCTTTAAGGCATCACGCCAGTTGGTACGGAAGGAATCCAGCAGGACTCCAATGGAAAATGGATACATAATAAAACAGCTCCTTTCAGGGTTCAGGACGATTCTGCTTTTGGCTTTTCCGTGAGCTTGGAAAATCGCCGAGAAGAAAGCAGGTGAATATGGGGACATTTATGCTCAATATTCGGAGAAACCGCCGCAGCATTTACAAAAACAGGAAGAAATCCACGATTTTGTTTGACAGATTTCTGGCTTCTATTTTATAATGAAAATGAAGATTGTAAAGAGCGGATATTGCCTTGTTTTGGTATGATCTTGCTTTTGAAAGGGGAGATTCTTTTGCCTGCCTTTTACGAGGCTTTAACTCATAAGGACCCATCCTTCCCGGTGATTTTCCACCTGGACTTTCTTTCCGGCACCCAGGGCGGGGTGGAGGCTGCCCATTGGCATGAGGGGATTGAGCTGCTGTATTGCATGGAGGGGGCCGCTCTGGTCATGGCCGACCGGGAGCCGTGTCGGATGACAGCGGATACGCTGGCCGTGATTCCCTCCGGTTCTGTCCACTATATATCACCGGACGCCCCGGAGGGCTGCCGCTATTACTGCCTGATTGTGGAACCTGCCCTTTTGGCGGAATCCTCTTTTTCTTTCCAGACGGTACGCCTGGAAAGGCGCACCGATGACCCTCTGGTGCTGGTGCATTTTCGCCGGTTGATAGAGGAAATGGCGGCCAAAGACAAGTATTACAAAGAAGCGGTGCGGGGAGAAATTTACCTGCTCTTCACCAGCTTGTACCGATACCATTCCCTGCCGGGCAGCCTTTCCCAAGGGTCCCGGCAGGATGACGCAGTCAAATCAGCGATCTTGTATCTCCGGGCCCATTTCCGGGAGAAACTCACCGTGGACGCGGTGTGCCGTCATGTGGGTTTCAGCAAGTATTACTTTTGCCGGATGTTTAAAGAATCTACAGGCCGTTCTGTGCTGGAATATATCCACTACCTGCGGTGCGCCGCTGCCCGGAACCTCCTGGAAACCGGGAAATACAATATCTCCGAAAGCGCACGGCTCAGCGGTTTTCCCGATGTTTCTTATTTCACCAAGGTGTTCAAGAAACAGATGGGAATTCTTCCTTCCCAGGTTGGCCGGGAAGGGGGGACGTCTCCACAGGATACTTCTCGGAACTGGTGAACGTATTTGTTCCATTGTATAACAAAGCCGCCTGACATCCATCATGGATGCCAGGCGGCTTTTTCAGCAGGCAGGAGGCTTATCCTGCTTTACTTTTTTGCTTCTTAATAACCTTCAGCCGGGAGAATTCTTCCCGGTCCTTTTCTTCCAGCGCGTCGGTAATGAACTTCACTGTCTCCTCAAAACGGGGAATCATGATGTTCTTCAGAGCGTTAGCGCGCTTCTGGGTCTTTTTGATAGCGTCTGCCAGCCGGTAAACGCTATTCTCCACCTCAGCCAGCTCGGCAGTCAGCTCTTTCACCTCATTGAACTTATTATAAGCCTTATCCAGTGCATCGTTGGAGCTGTGCAGGCCAAAGGGAATCGGGTAATAGGTCTTGCTCAGGGAAACCATGGGGATTTCCACACCCATGACGCTGCGGTAAGCCACGTGGAGATTTTCCTCCTGAGGCACGGTCTGGGCCAGCTCGCCACAGATACCCAGGGTGATATTGGCCCGCTGCAAAGCCCGATAGGCCTCTTCGTAGGTAGAGTCAATTTTTCCCTGAATGGCGTTGGCCCGGTCAATGAGGCCCATCATTTCCCGAATCAGAATGTTGCGTTTCCGGTCCAGGAGTTCAAAGCCGGTGCGGGCCAGGGTCAGGGATTTTTTCGTGGCCAACAGGTTGCCCTTGGTTGGGACGACTTGTGCCATAGGGCTTCACCTCCTTAGCCTTCGCTGCTCTCAGCGCTTTCGGGAGCGGCGTCCACTACAGCGCCTTTGGCCTTTTCATAATACTTATCCAAAATCTCATCGTCCACACGATCCAGCTCTTCTCTGGGCAGATAGGTCAGCAGCTTCCAGCCCAAATCCAAGCTCTCCTCGATGGTGCGGTTCTCATTGAATCCCTGGTTCAGGAACTGGGATTCAAACTTCTTTCCAAACTCAATATACTGCTTATCCGTGGGGGAGAGCTCCTCCTCACCGATAACAGAAGCCAGGGAACGGGCGTCCATCACATGGGCATATGCCGCAAAGAGCTGGTTAGACAGAGCCGAATGGTCCTCACGGGTGTAGCCGGCGCCGATGCCGTCTTTCATCAGACGGGACAGGGAGGGCAGCACAGAAACCGGGGGATACACGCCGCTGCCGGCCAGAGCACGATCCAGTACGATCTGGCCCTCGGTGATGTAGCCGGTCAGGTCGGGCACCGGGTGGGTGATGTCGTCGTTGGGCATGGTCAGAATGGGAATCTGGGTTACGCTGCCGTTTTTGCCCCGCACCATGCCGGCCCGTTCATACAGGGAGGCCAGGTCGGAATACAGGTAGCCGGGGAAGCCCTTTCTGCCGGGAATCTCGCCCTTGGAGGAGCTGAATTCACGCAGGGCCTCGGCATAGGAAGTCATGTCCGTCATAATTACCAGCACGTGCATATCCCGCTCAAAAGCCAGATATTCTGCCGCCGTCAAAGCGCAGCGGGGGGTCAGGGTACGCTCGATAATGGGGTCGTTGGCCAGATTCAGGAACATCACCACTTTAGACAGTACGCCGGACTCGTCAAAGGACTGCCGGAAGTACTCGGCAACGTCGTTTTTCACGCCCATAGCTGCGAACACAATGGCAAAATTATCGCCGGTAGCATCCTTAATCTTGGCCTGCCGGGCAATCTGCACAGCCAGCTCGTTGTGGTTCATGCCGGAACCCGAGAAGATGGGCAGCTTCTGGCCGCGAATCAGGGTCATCAGCACATCGATCGAGGAAATACCGGTGTTAATGTAGTTTTTGGGATATACGCGGGACACCGGGTTAATGGGCGTGCCGTTGATATTGGCCCGCTTAACCGGGAAAATATCCCCCAGCCCGTCAATGGGACGGCCGGCGCCGTCGAATACACGGCCCAGGATCTCGGGGGAAAGGGGCAGCTCCATGGGCCGCCCCATGAGGCGGGTACGGGTGTTGTCCAGAGAGATCCCGCGGGTTCCCTGGAATACCTGTACCACAACCCGGTTCCCCTCCATCTGTACCACACGGCCCTGGCGCAGGGACCCGTTTTCCAGACGAATGGTGACGATTTCCTCAAAGGAAGCGTCCTGCACGTCATCCAGTACGATGAGGGAACCATTGATTTCTTTTACGCCAATATAATCAAGAATCATGATATACCGCCATTTCTCCGTGCGACCGTATTGCACTGCACAGGCGTCTTCGCACGGGGGACGCCCGTTTTGCAGAGAATCCTCAGGACTCGAGGACCCCGGCCATCTTTTCGTCGATCTCCTTACGATATTGATCGAAGATCTCCAAATGGTCGTTGGGGATGTCGTACTTCATCTTTACCAGCTTGTCAAAGAGGCCGGTCTCCAGAATGGAGGAGATGGGCACGGCAGCCGCCACCAGCTGATGGGCCTTCTGGTAAAGATGGAGGATCACTTCCATCATCCGCTTCTGCTTTTCCAGGGGGACGAAAGTATCGTCGGCATGGAAGGCGTTCTGCTGGAGGAAGCCTACCCGGATGACCCGGGCCGTTTCAATGACCAGCTTCTGATCATCAGGGAGCACGTCAGAGCCAATGAGCTTGACGATTTCCATAAGCTGGTTTTCTTCCTGCAGCAGGCGGTTGATGCTCTTGCGGTATTTGACAAATTCCGCCCCCACATGCTCCGTATACCAGGAATCCAGATCGGTGAAGTATTCGCTGTAGCTGGAAGTCCAGTTGATAGCCGGATAATGGCGGGCATAGGCCAGGGATTTATCCAACGCCCAGAAGCAGCGGGTAAAACGCTTGGTGTTCTGGGTGACAGGCTCGGAGAAGTCGGAGCCCTGGGGAGACACTGCGCCGATAATGGTCACAGAGCCATCGGTTCCGTTGAGGTTGTCCACCATGCCGGCCCGCTCGTAGAATTCAGACAAACGGGAGGGCAGATAGGCGGGGAAGCCTTCTTCTGCAGGCATTTCTTCCAGACGGCCGGAGATCTCGCGTAGAGCCTCGGCCCAACGGGAAGTGGAGTCAGCCATAATGGCCACATGATAGCCCATGTCCCGGTAATATTCCGCCAGGGTAATGCCGGTGTAAATGGAAGCCTCACGGGCTGCCACAGGCATATTGGAGGTGTTGGCGATGAGGGTGGTGCGGTCTGTCATGGGACGGCCGCTCTTGGGGTCAATCAGTTCGCTGAATTCGTCCAGCACCTGGGACATCTCGTTGCCGCGTTCGCCGCAGCCCACATAGATGATAATGTCAGCGTCGCACCACTTTGCCAGCTGATGCTGGGTCATGGTCTTGCCCGTACCGAAACCGCCGGGAATCGCCGCTGTGCCGCCTTTTGCAATGGGGAACAGGGTGTCGATGACACGCTGGCCGGTAATCAAAGGCACCCGGGGAGAGAGGCGCTTGCTCACCGGGCGGGGCGTCCGGATCGGCCAGCGCTGGCACAGGGTGAGCTTATGTTCCACGCCCTTTTTGTCCCGCAGGGTTACGATGGTGTCGTTGACACGATAGGAGCCGTTGGGGGCTACGGAAACCACCTCGCCGGAAAGGGCAGGGGGAACCATGCACTTGTGGCGGATAATGGGGGTCTCCGGGCATTCGGCGTAGAAATCGCCGCCGCTGAGAATATCCCCGGGCTTTACCGTCACGGTCACGTCCCACAGACGCTCCGTATCCAAAGCAGATACGCTGCTGCCGCGGTTGATGAAGGAACCGCTTTCCTCGGCAATGGCCTTCAGGGGACGCTCAATGCCGTCGAAAATATTGTCCAGGATGCCGGGGCCCAAAGTCACATTCATGGGACTCCCGGTGCCCACCACAGGCTCCCCCGGGCGCAGGCCGGTGGTTTCCTCATATACCTGGATGGTGGTGAATTCACTGGTAATGCCGATGATCTCGCCCACCAGGCGCTCATTTCCCACATAGACCATCTCCATCATGGAGAAGCTGCGAGCGCCGCGGACAGTGACCACCGGGCCGTTTATTCCAAAGATTACGTCTTTCTTTTCCATTTGAAAGTACCAAGCCTTTCTGTGGGGGCCCTTGGGGAGCCTCCACGGGATTGATGCCGACCGGCGGCGTTACTGGACCCGCAGGCCCGAATTTTCTTCAAACCATTCCCGCTGGTTTTCCAGCAGGGCGTCCAGCGTGTCGTCTGCCACCAGGCCCATTTCCAGGTTTTGTGCCCGGATGCCGCCCAGACGGATGCTTTCGTCCGCCCGGAATTCACAGCCGGCCCCAAAGGCCTTTTGCAGGGCGTCCTTCATAGACAGGTCTTCCGAGCGCAGATACAGCACGGTGCCGGGTTTGACAAAAGTCTTTGCAATCTCCTTGCAGTGGCGCTCCATCCAGGCCGGATAATCGGGGCTGGCGGCAAATTCCTTCAGCTTTTCGCCGGCCTGCTGAAACACAGACTCCATAATCTGCTGCCGTTTTTCCAGAAGCTCCCGCCGGGCGTCCATTTCCCGATGGGCCATTTCCTTTGTAATGTTGTTGCGCATCTGCGCCATTTCCTTCTGAATCAGCTGATATGCTTCCCGAAGGACCTCGTCTTCTGCTTCACTGAGCTCTTTTTCTTTGAATCTTTCTACTTCTTCTTCAATCTTCCGGCGCTGTTCCTCCGCATAATGGTGGATGGCCTGATTGAATTTACTGAGCTTTTCTTCATTGGTAACCATTCCCTGGCTCCCTCCATTCTGCGAGTTATATCTTCACACCGATGGCTTCCCGCACATACCGGGTAATGGAATCCTTGGTGCGGCCGTTGCCGTGGCGGTCGGGAATTTCTACGATCAAAGGCCGCTTGCGGTTGAGCTTAAAGTCATACACCAGCTCCGGGCAGAGGGTAAGCAGCCGCTCCGTAATCAGAACAACCGCCACATCCTCCATCTCCATGGCCTTTGTAAGCTCCCGGCGCACCTCATCGGCTTCATGCACCACAACGCCCTCAATTCCAGCCAAGCGCATGCCAACCTGGGTATCCACGTTGTCGCTGATCAAATAAAAGCGCATGAAATCACCTGCTTTCCAAAAAATAAGGGCCCGCTGCAAAACCGGAATTTTGCACCGGACCCCTGGTCAAAGGCTTTGAAACCGCCCCAAGAGAGGAAGCGGCGGCTTCCATTCTGCGGCGCCCGCCTCAGAACCAGCCTTTTCGGGCCGGGCCCGTGTTTTTCAGTCTATTAGAACTTGTTGAGGATCAGGATGGCAATCAGCAGGCCATACAGAGCAATACCTTCGCCCAGAGCCACAAAGATGATAGCCTTACCAAAAGCCTTGGGATCCTCAGAGGTGGCGCCGATAGCAGCGGGAGCAGCAGCGGCAACAGCCACACCGCCGCCTACACCAGCGATGCCAACCGCCAGAGCAGCAGCGATCATGCCCAGGCCGGCGGTCAGGTCAGGAGCAGCGGAAGCCACTGCATTGGCAGCACCGGCAGCGTCGGTGCTGGCAGCGGAAGCAATCATGGGAGCGGCCAGTACCACCAGGCAGACAACTGCAAAGGAGGCCAGCTGACGGAGAAAAGCGCGGGAAGGCTTTGCGCCGCGCTTCACAGCGCGTCTTGCATACCAAACGGACAGAGCCAGAAATACCACAGGCAGGGCCATCAAAATCACAGTAGACATAGTAAATACCTCCAAGTTTTACGAGTTTCAAAAAGATAAAGGGTATATATGTAGCCGCGCAGAAGCTCAATCCTTTCTGCGCACGGTTACCGGAGTAAAGGGACGGCCATCGCCGTCAAAGAAGCGGCTGAACATCTCGTAGAATTCAAGACGCAGCACTTGGATTCCCACCAGCAGGGCTTCCAGAGCGGTAATCAGGGCGTTGCCGATTATCACAACGATTACATAGCCAATGCCGCTGGTCATTTCCGCCAGGGTAAAGACCACCACCATCATGCCGGCGTGGACCAGCACAAAGGCGCCCACACGGAGGAAGGAAATGGTGTTACTGGCGTAGCTCAGCAGATACTCAAAGACCTCAAAGAAGTTCTGCATGATAAATTCGCCCCACTTTTTCGGCAGGGGATGGGGCTTGTGTTCCACAAAGTCCCCCAGCACTTCCCGGAAGAAGATAACCAGCAGCGGCAGAACAATCAGGCAGATCACATAGGGCAGGGTCACAATGGTCTGTCCAGTGATCATCTGCAATCCAAAACCCAAAACCAGCGCGGTGTAAAACACAAATCCCGCCACGCCGTTGGGGCCAAACAGGGCGCTTTCATAGCGGTGACGCTTCAGGCTGGAATAGATATTGATGAGGATTGCGACCATCACCAAAACAATACCCATTCCCACAGCGCCATAGATAATCATGTTGGTGGTTGCAGGCTCCATCACCTCTACGGGCTTCTCTTCCAAGCCAAACAGCGCATGGTACAGGGGATCCAGGGCGTGTTCAAATCCGAACACCGAGCCGAAGATCAGGCCGAAGACGGCGGAAGAAATACCGCAGGGAATCAAAATCTTGCCAAGCGCCATTTTTTTCAGCCGCCACATCAGGTAGCCGATAATAGAAACACACAATCCTTGGCCAAGGTCGCCGAACATGATGCCGAAAAGCAGGATATACGTAATGGCCACCAAAGCGGTGGGATCCACTTCGTCATAAGCCGGCAGGCCATACAGGTCCACAAAGAATTCAAAGGGCCGGAAGGGCTTCTTGTTCTTCAGCTTGACAGGCGGGGAGTGAATCATTTCATTTTCCGCTGCGTCAAAGGTGTATTCTACAGATTCCATTTCATCCAGGACCGCCCGGAATTCTCCTTCCATTTCAGCGGGAATCCATCCGGTCAGCACAAAGTTCCCGTGATACCGGGCCGCATACCGGCGGATGCTGAAGTAGGTGGATTTTTCCGTTAGCCAGGAGAAGATCAGGTTGCAGCGGCCGGCTTCCTTTTTCCAGTATTGCTCCATGCGGTCATCTAATTGTTCGATGAGGTTCAGCTGCTTCTGCAGCTCGCCCCGCAGGGATTCCAGAGCGGTCTCCGGTGTGCCGGTCATTTCCGTCAGACGGACCCGCTCAAAATAAAGGCTGGAAAAAATCCGGTCCACTTCGGCCACCTGCTCGATGGGGGAGAAGTAAACGCCCCAATAGTATTGAGAGTCCTGGGAGCAGGGGAAAAAGATGATATAGGGATTCTCGGTAAAGGAATTGAGTTTTTCATAGCTCTCCCGGGGCAGGCAGCCAAACCGCGCTTTGATGTAATCGCAGGCGTGCACCTCGTCCAAATTCAGGTTCAGTCCCACAAAGTGCTTTACCCGGGAAATACAGTCGTTTAACTCGGTAATTTTTTGCTGGGTAGCGGAGCGCTGGGCCTGCAGGTCATTGCCAAAAGAGGCAAAGGAGCGGCAGTAGGCTCGGGCCTCCTCTAAATCCCCGCTGTAAGCGACGGTTTGTTCTTCGCTGAGAAGGGAAGGCTTTTTTCGAATCCGCGCTGCGGCTTCCGTAAGCTCCTGTAAAGGCCCCGCAAAGGGGTCTTCTTCATTGATGGGGGAGAAGCCCGAGGTATCGGAATAAAATGAAAGGGAATTGTCGGGGTGAAAAGCGCCGGAGCGGCCACAGGCAGCAGCTACGCTGTCCAGTTCGGACATCCGTCCGATAATGCTCATGACTTTAATCTTTAAAACAGCCAAACAGGATCCACCCCTTTCATATAGAATTCAAAACCGTCAGCAAACTGGCGATCTCATCAGAGGGGACCTGATACCGGATCCCTTCTATAATATTCGTAATATCGTGCAACTCGATTTCCATGAGGAAGACGTAAGAGAGCATTACCACCACAGGATGGGTAGAAAAACGGATTTTATGCCGGCAGATAAGATATTCTACCCGGGTCATCAGGAATTCGCTGGCGTCTACATTGCGAATCCTCTTGCCCAAGGAGGTCTTTTCCAAAGCCTCCCGAGCCTTCTGCGGCGTTTCGGCTTCCAGCAGAGCGTCAATGTGGCGCTCCCTCAAAGTGCCGAAGGGAAGCAGGCTGCTTCTGATAAAATCTGGCCCAGAATGGTAATTAAATTTCAAACGCACGATATAGGTGTAATTCTGAATATCAATATAGGCATTGAACAGCTCATATAATTCCCGTTGGGTTTCCCCGTGGGTGCTCTTCTGAATAATGGAGAACACCTGGGAATAGAGGTACTGATACAGCGCCTTTTCAATTCCAAAGTAATCCAAAGGCTGCCCGGCTGCCGGCCGGAAGCGCTGCAGCAGGGAATGATAGGGAGTCCGGGCCACGGCCTGGAGCAGGTCGTCAAAGCTTTTGATGCGGCCCAAAGCCAGCAGGTCAATCCGGGTGTGGCGGTTCAAATACTCCGGCATATTAAACAGGTATTCCTCCGGGGAACCGGCCATGAGATGGGAGACGCTGTGAATGATCTGTTCGATTTCCGCCCGTTCCAATAGGTATTGGGAGAAATGTTCGCCTACCGATATTTCATAGCGGCAAAGGGAAGCGCAGTCTTCAAACACCCGCTGGCGCAGAAGGCTCTCTAAACGTCCCCGGTGGATGTCGTTTTCATTGATACCGGAAAGGATCCTCCCGTAAGAGGTGCGGCTCTTTAAATAGGCGGCAATTTCGGAAACAGACCGGCAGGCCAGAAGCTCCTGGTAGCTTTGTGGCGTGAGCCGCCGGCCATACATGGCCCGGGCTTTGGCCAAAACAACATTGGATGACAGATTTGAAAGCATAGGTTCACGCTCCTATCACGCGAGATACCAGCTCCTGTATCCACTGGGCGGATTGATTCGCATAGGCCTCGTCCAGGTTTTGGGCGAGTTCCTGATATTTTTTGACCGAAACCTTCCAGGCTTCTTCGGCAGCGGCGCGTTCCTGGGGCTCGTTCATGGCGATTCTATGGCGGGCTCGTTTCAGGTATTCTGCGCGTATATCTTCCCGTTTTTTAACGATGTCTTTTTCGGTTTGCACTTTTTCCAGCTGTGCGGCATCGGTAATTTCCCGGGCCTTTCGATCCATGTCGACGATTTGCTTTACCATATTCTGCATGGCGAAAGCCTCCTTCCTGAGTCAAGCGAACTTCATCTCCGATCATGCCATCTGCAGACAGCAGGTGGGTGAATCGATTAAATGATTTCGCTACCCTTATTATAGGACGCATTTTTTTTTCGCGCAAGAGATAAAAGCAGGTAAGAAGTTCCAAAGTGAGCCTGCAAATTTATAAGATATTCACAAATATATGCCCTCTAAAAATAATTTGAGAAGCATCTGGAATCATTTCCCGATTCCGTGGACGCGCGTCTTGGAGGGCAGCGCGCTTTTGATGGAGCAGCTCCCTGTCCCTTGTTCCTAGCTGTGCGCAAAAGAGCGCAAAATTATGTATCCGCCAGAAAAGAAAACGTCCCGCCGCTTGCATGATTCTGCCTATATGTATTATGATAAGACACGATAAGATTTGGCGCTTAGATTCTGGAAATATCACGAAGAAAATTCTGCAAAAAGCTGTTGCCTTTCCGAAAAAGGTGTGGTATCATATATAGGCATTTGGATACCGTCGGCCTGCCGATGGGGTTCAATGCCCGGGCTATCCCGAGACATTGAAGCGGACAGTCCTCTGCGCGGCGTATTTCTGCCGGCAAGAATGTCTGAAAACACAGGAGGATTTTACAATGGATGCACTGAAACTGATTGCAGCGGATTCTGTCAAGAAGGATCTCCCCTCTTTTGAGATTGGCGACACCGTTCGTGTGAGCGTCAACATCAAGGAAGGCGAGCGAGAGAGAATCCAGATGTTCGAAGGCACTGTGATTGCCCGCAAGGGCAGCGGTGTGGCCGAGACCTTCACTGTTCGCCGGGTTTCCTACGGCGTAGGCGTGGAGAGAGTCTTCCCGGTCCACTCCCCCAACGTAAAGGACGTAACGGTTGTCCGCAAGGGCCGTGTGCGCAGAGCCAAGCTGTACTATCTGCGTGACCGCGTTGGCAAGGCTGCCAAGGTCAAGGAGCAGATCCGGTAAAATAGTTCGAACAGAAAGGGACAAGGTTTTGTCCCTTTTTTGCTATCCCGGAGAAGCGCTCCGGGCAGAAAGGAACGTTTTCAAATGGCAAAAATGAAGCATGCGGGAAACAGGAATACACTTTATGACAATTATACGGCGTCGAAGCATTCCCAAGGGGTGGTAAGCGCCTATGAGTGGGTAGGGGAGATCCTGGCGGCCGTGGTAGTGGTAGTCCTGATTTTCACTTTCCTTTTCCGGGTGGTGACGGTCAGCGGCACCTCTATGTATCCCAATTACCACGACGGGGACCGGCTCATTGTTACCAACACCTTTGGCCAGCCTTTGGAGCAAGGGGACGTGGTAGTTCTGGTGAACGTGCTGGAGGAACCCATTATTAAGCGGGTGATCGCAACGGAGAACCAGACGGTGGATATTGATTTCCCCACCGGCACGGTCTATGTAGACGGCGAGCCCCTGGATGAATCCCAGTTTGGCCTGCCCAATGGTATCACTACCCAAACGGCCGCCACTTTAGAGCGGACCCAGTTCCCCGCCACGGTGCCGGAAGGACATATTTTTGTGTTGGGCGACAACCGCCCGGTTTCGGAAGACAGCCGCTATACGGATGTGGGCATGGTAGATGTGCGCAATGTCCTCGGCAAAGCGGAATTCCGTTTGTTTCCCTTTGACCGGATTGGTCTGGTGGAATAAAAGCGGCGAGCCCAAGGAAGGAAAAAGTACATGAGTGAAGCACAGAATATCCAATGGTTTCCCGGCCATATGACACGAACCCGGCGGCAGATTGAAAAGAGCCTGAAGCTGGTGGACGTTGCCGCAGAGATCATTGACGCCCGGATTCCGGTGAGCAGCCGCAACCCGGTTCTGGATAAGCTGATCCAGGGGAAACCCCGGATGATATTGATGAACAAGAGCGATATGGCGGACGGCGGCGCCACTAGCCGGTGGATTTCCTATTACCGCACCAAAGGCATCAAGGCCATCGCCTTGGATTGCCGCAGCGGCAAAGGCGTTAACGGCTTTCTGCCGGCTGTCCGGGAAGTGCTGCAGCCTCAGATTGCCCGCTGGGAGGCAAAGGGGATGACCGGACGCCCCATTCGCATTATGGTAGTGGGGATTCCCAATGTGGGAAAGTCCTCCCTGATTAACAAAATGTGCCGGGGCGGCGCTGCCGGCAAAGCTGAGGTGCAGGATCGTCCCGGTGTTACCCGGCAGAACCGCTGGTTTACCATTGGCAAGGGCTTTGAACTTCTGGATACCCCCGGCGTCCTGTGGCCCCGGTTCGACGACCCGGTGGTGGGAGAGCGCCTGGCTTTTACCGGCGCGGTGAAGGACGAGGTAGTGGATGTGGAGCATCTGGCTTCCCGACTTCTGGAATCCCTGCGGGATCTCTGCCCTCAGGCAGTGGTGGGCCGCTATCGCCTGTCTCCGGAGGACCTTCCCGAAAAAACCGGCTATGAGCTGTTGGAGATGGTAGGCCGTAAACGCGGCTTCCTGGTTTCCGGCGGCGAGATCAACACGGAACGGGCCGCAATCACGGTTCTGGATGAGTTCCGAGGCGGCAAGCTGGGGCGTATTACCTTGGAATTCCCGCCGGTGTAAAAAGCCACCCAGTTTATTTTTCAGGAAATGACAAGAGGCAAAACCGATGGCTGCGCCGGGGTTTTGCCTCTTCTATTTTTACAAATCAATTTGTGACAGCGGGAAGAGGCAGGCCCGTGAAAATCGGAGCGCCTCACAGCTGTATTTTGAAAGGATGGTTTTTCATGGTGGATTTCAGTTGGGAACGGCAGGCCCGGGAGAAGGGCTTTGCGGCCGTCTGCGGGATTGATGAAGCCGGCCGGGGGCCTTTGGCCGGGCCGGTGTATGCGGCGGCGGTGATTCTCCCGGACGGGCTGCTGCTTCCCGGCCTCAATGACTCCAAGAAGCTCACGGAGAAAAAGAGAGAGCTTCTTTTCGACGAAATCTGCGCGGAGGCGGTTGCTTATGGCATTGGATACGCCACAGAGCAGGAGATCGATGAGGTGAATATTTTGCAGGCCACTTATCTGGCCATGGCCCGGGCCGTGGAGGCCCTTCCGGTTCCGGCGGCGTATGCCCTGGTGGACGGCAACCGGATGCCGCCCCTCTCCATTCCCGGAGAAACCATTGTCAAAGGGGATGGCTGCTGTGCCAGCATTGCAGCTGCCTCTATTTTAGCGAAGGTTAGCCGTGACCGGGTGATGAAAGAGATGGATTCCGTCTATCCGCAATATCAATTTGCCAAGCATAAAGGCTACGGCACTAAGCTCCACAGAGAGCTTCTTCAGCAATACGGTCCCTGTCCCATTCATCGCCGGAGTTTTCTCAAGAAAATCCTGGGAGATTCTCATGAATAAGACGGGGGAAAGGGGAGCAGTCGGGGAAGATTTTACGGTTTCCCGGCTGAAAGCCCGGGGGTATCAGATTTTGGCCCGGAATTATCACACCTGTTATGGGGAGATTGACATTATTGCGGCTACCGCCCGCTATATTGTTTTTGTAGAGGTCAAGACCCGCATGGCTTCTTCAGGGGTAGCGCCGGAAGAAGCCGTGACCCCCACAAAGCAGAAGCGCCTGCTCAAGACAGCGCTGCTCTATCTCCAAAAATACCCCAGCCCTTTGCAGCCCCGTTTCGATGTGGCGGGGGTGCTTCTTGGGGAGGAAAATCAAGTGGTAGCATTTCGCTACACAGCAAATGCATTTGAAGGGGAGGGATTCCTTTGATACCTTATTTTGATCTGCATTGTGATACCATCTCGGAATGTGCGCTAAAAGACGTATCTTTGCGGGATAACCGGTCGCTTCATGTTTCTTTAGAGAGAGGAAAGGCACTGGGGCCTTGGTTTCAGTGCTTCGCCGTATGGATACCGGACGAAAGCGATTCACCTTTACAGAGATTCCGGTTAGCGGCGGATTGTCTGAAAAAGGAAGCGCGGAATCATTCTGACCTTTTCACCCTTTGTCAGAACCAGGAAGATTTGAAAAAAATCGCGAAAGACTGCGGGATTGGCGCAATTTTAACCGTGGAGGGCGGCTCGGTTTTGGAGGGCCGCCTGGAGGTGCTGGAAGAGCTGTCTGCAAGTGGTGTAAAGATGATAACCTTAACATGGAACCGTGCCAATGAGATCGGCGGCGGCGCCATGGAACCCGGTGGGCTGACCCCTTTTGGACAGCAGGTTTTAAAGGAAATGGAGCGTTTGAAGATTCTGCCGGATGTGTCCCACGCCAGTGACCCGCTGTTTTGGGAAACAGCGGAAGCGGTTCAGGGACCGTTGGTGGCCAGCCACTCCAATTCCCGGAAAGTGTGCCCCCATCCCCGGAATCTGACCGATGACCAGTTCCGGGAAATCTGCCGCCGGGGCGGCCTGGTGGGGCTGAATTTTTACCGGGAATTCCTCATGTATTCCGGGCAGTGCGGCATGGAAGCGATTTTGAGCCATGCGGAGCACTTCCTTTCCTTGGGGGGCGAGGACGTTTTGGCTATGGGAAGCGATTTTGACGGCGCGGAGATGCCCCAGGGCATAGAGGGGATTCAATCCATCGAATCCTTGGCAGAATGCTTCTTGCGCCATGGGTATGCAGAGAGCTTGGTAAAGAAGATTTTTTACCAAAATTCTTTCTCTTTTTTCCAAAAACATATGGCAAATCAAGTGAAATCCCCGGGAGCCTTTGACAACCGGGAAAAACTATAATACAATGAAAAGGCAAATGGAACAGGCTCGGCTGACTGGGTTCCGGATGGTCAGAGCTGCCGCCTGCAGGAAAGCGGGCGTTTTCCTGCAAAAATGCTTCCTTGTGGAAAGGGGAATGTGATTTTGAAATATACATGCACCAGAAACCGTCTGGAATCCGTTGATTCCGCCCAGGCTATTGCCCAGGGAATTTCCGCTTCCGGCGGCCTTTTTCTCCCGGAGGAATTCCCCCAGATCAGCGGGGAAGAGCTGTCTGCCATGCAGCATCTCTCTTATACAGAGCTGGCGGCTGCCATCCTGAAGCGCTTCCTCACAGACTTTACCCCGGAAGAGATTCGCGACTGCGTAGAGGCGGCTTATGGCGGCGGGAAATTTTCCGGCGGCCATCCGGCTCCCCTGGTGACCCTGCAGGACGGGGAAACCACCCAATATGCTTTGGAGCTGTGGCACGGCCCTACCTGTGCTTTTAAGGATATGGCCTTGCAGCTTTTGCCTCATCTGCTGGTAAAATCCCTGCAGAAAACCCATCCGGATACCACAGCGGTGATTCTGGTAGCGACTTCCGGCGATACCGGCAAGGCCGCTCTGGAAGGCTTCCGGGATGTTGCGGGCACCCGGGTGCTGGTGTTCTATCCCGAAAACGGCGTCAGCCCCATGCAGAAGCGTCAGATGGTCACCCAGGAGGGAAACAACGTGGCGGTTTGCGCCATTGAAGGCAACTTCGATGATGCCCAGACAGCAGTGAAAGGTCTCTTTACCGATGATTCCATGAAGCAGCTGCTGGCCCAGCACGGCATGATGTTCTCCAGCGCCAACTCCATTAACTGGGGCCGTCTGCTTCCGCAGATTGTCTACTATTTCTCCGCGTATGCCCAGCTGTTGAAGCAGGGGGCCGTTCAGGTAGGGGAGAAGGTCAACTTTGTGGTTCCTACCGGCAATTTCGGTAATATCCTGGCAGGCTATTACGCCATGAAAATGGGACTGCCGGTGAACCGCCTGGTTTGCGCTTCCAATGAGAATAATGTCCTGACCGACTTTATCCGTACAGGAACCTATGACCGGAACCGCCCCTTCCACACCACCATTTCCCCCTCTATGGATATCCTGGTGTCCAGCAATTTGGAGCGCCTGCTCTATGATCTGACCGGATGCAACGATGCGCAGGTGGCGGGCTGGATGAAGCAGCTTTCGGAAACCGGGCGTTACACAGTGGATGCGGCTACGCTGCAAAAGCTCCAGTCGGTGTTCTGGGCGGACTTTTGCGATGATGCAGATACCCGCCGGGCGGTGCGCGCTATGGAGGAGACGGAGCACTATCTTTGCGATCCCCATTCCGCAGTGGCCTTTGAGGTATACCGCCGGTATCTGCGGGAAACCCATGACGATGGGACGCCCACTGTGGTAGTCTCCACAGCAAGCCCCTATAAATTTGCCGCCAGCGTGCTGGAAGCTTTGGGCAGCGAGCTCTATGCCCAGGACGGCGTTCGCGATGAGTTTGAGCAGGTGCAGCAGCTTTCCGCCCTCACCGGTACTCAGGCCCCCGACCCCATCCAGGCTTTGGAGGGCAAACCGGTACGCTTCCAGGAGGTTTCTTCTGTGGCGGATATGGGCCAGGCTGTGCGCCGGCTGATGGGGATCTAAAAACATGGCGCTTTTTTGTATTGCGGACCTGCATCTTTCCTTTGGAACCAATAAGCCCATGGATATTTTCCCGGGCTGGAGCGGCTACACCGAGCGCCTGGAGAAAAATTGGCGCGCCATTGTCTCCCCAGAGGATACGGTGGTGTTGGCCGGTGATATTTCCTGGGCCATGCGTTTGGAAGATGCCCGGGAGGATTTTGCCTATCTCCACCGCCTGCCGGGAAAAAAGCTGATTTTAAAGGGCAACCACGATTATTGGTGGTCTACCCGGGCGAAAATCGAGAAATTCTGGTCTGACTGCGGGTTTGACGACCTGGCGTTGGTACACAACAGCGCCTGCCCGGTGGAGGAGTTCGCTGTGTGCGGCACCCGGGGCTGGCTGTATAATTCCGAAACGCCGGAGGATCAGAAAATCGTCAGCCGGGAAGCAGGACGCCTCCGGGCCTCTCTGGACGAGGCGGAAAAGCTGGGCCTGCGGCCGGTAGTATTTCTCCATTATCCGCCGGTATACGACAATATGGAGTGCAGAGGGATTTTGGAGGTACTGGAAGAGCGGGGAATCACCGAATGCTATTTTGGCCACATTCACGGCACCCAGGCGGCCCGCAAAGCGGTCTGCGGGGAATACCACGGCATCCGGATGCATCTGGTTTCCTGTGATTATCTAAAATTTGTGCCGCTATTGGTCCGCTAAACGGGAGATTTTGCAGGCTGTTTTGCGGTTTGCAGAAAAATTCAAAAATAATTTCAGGTTTTGTCTGGAATATTCCGCAGGCCTGTGCTATAATATCCAAGATAATTTGCAATATTTTGCAGGAGGAAGATAAAACATGAGTCTGAAATCATCCAATCAGGTTGATACGAACCGCTGCGAACTCGTCATCACAGTTGCTGCTGATGAGTTTGAGAATGCGATTGAGAAGGTATTTAAGAGAGAGAGCAAGAAAATCACGCTGCCGGGCTTCCGTAAGGGCAAGGCGCCGCGTGCTTTCATTGAAAAATATTATGGCGAGCAGGTGTTCTATGAGGACGCCATCAACATGGTATATCCTTCCGCTTTGGAAGAGGCCGTGAAGGAAGCCGGCATCCGTATGATTGAGGACCGGGTAGATTTTGACCTGCTGGAGTCCGGCAAGGGCAAGGACCTGGTGTTCAAGGTGGTCGTTACCACCTATCCCGAGGTTTCCATCGAAGGCTATCGCGGCATTGAGGTTACCAAGAAGTCTGCCGAAGTTACCGATGACGATGTGGATGCAGAGCTGGCCCGTGTACAGGACCGCAACTCCCGCATGGTTACGGTGGAAGACCGCGCTGCTGAAAACGGCGACACGGTGGAAATCGACTTTGAGGGCTTTGTTGACGGGGAGGCTTTTGAAGGCGGCAAGGCAGAGAACTTCAACCTGGAGCTGGGCTCCGGCCAGTTCATCCCCGGTTTCGAGGATCAGATTGTGGGCCACAACACCGGCGATGAGTTCGATGTGAACGTGACCTTCCCCGAGGATTACCATGTGGCAGAGCTGAAGGCCAAGCCCGCTGTCTTTAAGATTAAGCTCCACGAGATCAAGGCCAAGGAGCTGCCGGAGATCGACGACGACTTTATTAAGGATATCAGCGAGTTCGACACCGTTGCCGATTATCGCGCCGATGTAAAGTCCAAGCTGGAAACTTCCCGCGAGAAGCAGGCTGCTGATGATGTGGACAACCAGCTCATCAACGCTCTGATTGAGAAGCTCCAGGGTGAGATCCCCGAGGCTATGTATCAGAATCGTATTACCCAGGATATCCGGGAGTTCGACTATCGCCTGCATTCCCAGGGCCTGGATCTGCGTACTTACATCCAGTACACCGGCATGAACGAGGCTGCCCTGCGCGCTTCCTTCAAGCCCCAGGCCGAGCGTCAGGTGAAGCTGCGTCTGGCTCTGGAGAAGATTGCGGAGTTGGATGGCATCGTTCCCACCGAGGAGGAGATCGAGGCCGAGTACAGCAAGCTGGCCGAGGCCTACAAGATGGAAGTCGAGCAGGTCAAGAATATTATCCCCACGGAAGATCTGTCCAAGGATATCGCCGTAGAGAAGGCCATGGGAATTGTGCGTGACAACGCTGTGGTAAAGGCAGAGGAAGAAGCCCCTGCTGAGGCCGCTGAGGAAGAGAAGTCCGAAGAGGCATAATCCGTACTGAAAAAAACGGCGGAACAGTAAAATAAAGAGTGGCGGGTATAATGTTGCCAAAGTCTGGAAAACTGGATGGTAGGCGGCTGATCCCGTTTGGAGATTGCCCGCTGTCACAGGTTTGTATGACGGCGGGCAATCTCCGGATTTCGGAGACATCTTTTTCGGGAAGAATGTGTCTCCCGGAAACGTCTGAGAATCCAGGAAAGGAGAGTCTTACTATGAGCAGTTTAGTCCCTTATGTAGTAGAGCAAACCAGCCGCGGGGAGCGTTCCTATGATATTTTCTCCCGGCTTCTCAATGACCGCATTATTATGCTGACGGACGAGGTTAACGATACCACTGCCAGCCTGGTGGTGGCACAGCTGCTGTATTTGGAAGGGCAGGACCCCGAGAAGGACATCTGCCTGTATATCAACAGCCCCGGCGGTTCCGTGACGGCCGGCTTGTCCATCTATGACACGATGAATTACATCCGCTGCGATGTTTCCACCATCTGCATGGGCATGGCCGCCAGCATGGGCGCGTTCCTTCTGGCAGCCGGCGCTAAGGGCAAGCGTCTTGCCCTGCCCAACAGCGATATTATGATCCACCAGCCCAGCGGCGGCGCCCAGGGCCAGGCGACGGATATCCGTATCCATGCGGATCACATTATCGCTACCAAGAAGAAGCTCAACCAGATCCTGGCGGAAAAGACCGGCCAGCCCCTGGAAGTCATTGAACGGGATACCGAACGCGATAACTTTATGACGGCGGAGCAGGCCATGGAGTATGGCCTCATTGACAAGGTCATCTATAATCGATAATTTTTGGGATTGGTGATGAAATGGCAAATCACGATGATACCATAGACAGAGGGATCTGCTGTTCCTTCTGCGGCAAGCCGAAAGACCAGGCCCGGCGTATGGTTGCTGGCCCTGGGGTGTATATTTGCGATTCCTGCATTGAGCTGTGCAATGCCATCCTGGAAGAGGGCAATGCCGTCCGTCCGGTGTCTGCCCGGCAGTCTGCTCCCGCCCTGGTTCTTCCCAAACCCCGGGAGATCAAGGCAATGCTGGACGAATATGTAATTGGCCAGGACCGTGCGAAAGTGGTGCTGTCTGTGGCAGTGTATAACCACTATAAGCGTATTTATTACGGCGAAGAGGGCGTGGACATCAATAAGAGCAACGTGCTGTTGCTGGGCCCCACCGGCGTAGGCAAGACCTTCCTGGCCCAGACATTGGCCCGGATGCTGGACGTTCCCTTTGCCATTGCCGATGCCACCACCTTGACGGAGGCCGGCTATGTGGGTGAGGACGTGGAGAATATCCTCCTCCGTCTGATCCAGGCGGCGGACTTTGATGTGGAACGGGCAGAGCGCGGCATCATCTATGTGGATGAGATTGACAAGATCGCCCGCAAGTCTGAAAACCCCTCGATTACCCGGGATGTCAGCGGCGAAGGCGTGCAGCAGGCCCTGTTGAAAATTCTGGAAGGCACGGTTGCCAACGTCCCGCCCCAGGGCGGCCGGAAGCATCCCCAGCAGGAGTTCATCCAGATTAATACCTCCAATATCCTTTTTATTTGCGGCGGCGCCTTTGACGGCCTGGAAAAGGTTGTGGAGAAGCGCACTTCTTCCTCTTCTTTGGGCTTTGGCGCTGAAGTACACAGCAAGAAAGAGCTAGACACCACCTCCTGGATGTCGGAAGTGATTCCCCATGATCTGGTGAAATTCGGATTGATTCCGGAGCTGGTGGGCCGTTTGCCGGTGATTGCGGCGCTGGACGGCCTGGACAAGGAAGCCCTGGTGCGCATCCTGACGGAACCGAAAAACAGTCTGGTAAGCCAGTATCAGAAGCTCTTCCAGCTGGATAAAGTAGATTTGACCTTTACCAAAGAAGCGCTGGAGGCAATTGCGGAAAAGACGCTGGAACGGAAGACCGGCGCCCGCGGCCTGCGCGCTTTGATGGAGGAGGTCTTGACAGAACTGATGTACAGCGTCCCCAGCGATTATACCATCGAAAAGGTGGAGATCACCGCCGATACGGTGCGCGAGGGAAAGCCCCCTGTGATTACCTATAATCCTGACCGCAAGCCGGTAAAGATTAAGATTACCAGCCCGCAGTCAAAGAATGGCCGCAGGGATTCTGCATCGTAATAGGGGAGGCTGCTGCAAACAGGGTTCTGCTTTGCGGCGGCCTCTTTATATGTAAGCACAGGCCAAAGAAATTTGTTTGCAGGGAAGCGGGATTCTCCCGGCACTTCCCTTGCAAACAGGCCTGTAAAAAGGTTTTGAACACAGGAAAGGACAGACAGCTATGAGTGCCAAGGAAATCATAGAGGCTCTCTCCGTTCCGGGAGAGGTGCCGGCACTGGCCCTGCGGGGGCTGGTGGTTTTTCCGGACATGATGCTCCAATTTGATGTGGGGCGGAAAAAATCCATTGCTGCCATCCAGACGGCTATGGAGCAGAAACAGATGATCTTTCTGGTAGCCCAGAAGGATTTGAGTGAAGATGATCCCGCGCCGGAGGGATTGTTTGAAATGGGCGTAGTGGCCCGTATCAAACAGGTGCTGCATCATTCGGAAGAAGGGGTGCGCATTTATGTGGAAGGACTGTACCGGGCAAAGCTTCTGGAAGTAGTGCGCCGGGACCCCTGCATGATGGTTCAATTGGAGGTGCTGCCCCGACCTGTCCAGGAGCTGGATTACCGCCAGTCTCCCCGGGCAGAAGCGCTGATCCGCAGCGCCCAGAGCCTGTTTGAAGAATATATCCGCAGCTATCGCCATGTCCCGCCGGATATTATTATGCGGGTGATTCAGGAGAAGGACTGCGGGCCGCTGGCTGATTTTATCGCGTCCAACCTCCCGCTGGATTTCGAGCTGAAGCAGGAGATCCTGTCGGAACTCCATCCCTTAAAGCGCATTAAGCGCCTGACGGAGATTCTTCGGGAAGAGATCAAGATTCTGGCGATTGAAGCGGAAATCAACGAAAAAACCCGGGAACAAATGGATGAAAACCAGCGGAATTATTATCTCCGGGAGCAGATGCGCATTATTTCGGAGGAGCTTGGGGAAGAGGACAACCCCCAGGAAGAAGCGGAGGAGTTCCGCAGCCGGATTAAGGCTTTAAAGCTGCCGGAAGAGCAGGAAGAGAAGCTCCTGAAGGAGTGCGATCGGCTTTTTAAAATGCCCTTTGGTTCCCACGAGGCCAGCGTCATCCGGGGATACCTGGAAACCTGCCTGGAGCTTCCCTGGAATACCCTGAGCCGGGAGCATATTGATATTGCCAAAGCCAAGCGGGTTTTGGATCGGGACCATTACGGTCTGGACAAGGTCAAAGAGCGAATTTTGGAGACCTTGGCAGTGCGGAAGCTGACCCAGGAACCCAGCGGACAGATTCTCTGTCTGGTAGGCCCTCCCGGCGTGGGCAAAACCTCTATTGCAAAATCCATTGCCAAGGCCATCGGGCGCAAATATGTCCGGGTGTCTTTGGGCGGCGTCCGGGATGATTCCGATATCGTGGGCCATCGCCGGACCTATATCGGCTCTATGCCGGGCCGGATTATCTCCGCGATTAAGCAGGCCGGTACCCGTAATCCCTTGATTTTGCTGGACGAAATCGACAAGCTGGGCAAGGATTTCCGGGGAGATCCGGCTTCTGCGCTGCTGGAAGTGCTGGATTCTGAGCAGAACTCCGCTTTCCACGACCACTATCTGGATATGCCCTTTGATTTGAGCCAGGTATTGTTCCTGACCACGGCCAATGACGCTTCCACCATTCCCGGCCCTCTTTATGACCGTATGGACGTTATTGAGCTGCCCAGCTATACCCATGAGGAAAAATATCACATTGCGGTAAAGCACTTGATTCCCAAGCAGATCAAGAAGCACGGCCTGGATTCCAAGACCGTCAAGATCACACCGGCGGCTGTTCACGAGATCATCGATGGCTATACCCGGGAGGCGGGCGTGCGCACATTGGAGCGCACCATTGCTTCTCTTTGCCGGAAAGCTGCCAAAGAGGTGGTTTCCTATACAGGCGAGGAGCCTTTGAAGCTCTCCATTACTCCCACGAAGCTGGAAGGCTATCTGGGCCCCAAGCGCTTTAAAAAGGACGTCCTCGCCAAGACAGATGAGGTGGGGCTGGTAAACGGCCTGGCCTGGACCAGCGTAGGGGGCGAGATGCTCCCCATTGAAGTTGCCGTTATGGACGGCACCGGGAAAATTGAGCTCACCGGTTCCCTGGGAGATGTGATGAAGGAGTCTGCACGCACGGCTATCAGCTGCATCCGCTGCCGGGCCGACGCGCTGGGTATTTCCCCGGATTTCTATCAGAAGAAGGATATCCATATCCATTGCCTGGAGGGCGCCATCCCTAAAGACGGCCCTTCGGCAGGTATTGCTATGGCTACAGCCATTACTTCTGCGTTGACGGGAATCCCGGTGGATCACACCGTGGCCATGACCGGGGAGATTACCCTCCGGGGCCGGGTGTTGCCTATCGGCGGCCTGCGGGAAAAGACCATGGCGGCATATCGCTCTGGCATTCAGACGGTTTTGTTCCCGGCAGACAACGAGCCGGATTTGGCAGAAGTGGACGAGGCCGTGAAAAAAGCCGTAACCTTTAAGCCCATGCATCGGGTGGAGCAGGTGCTGGAGGCCGCTTTGGTTCAGCCGCCCTTCCAGGGGGTTGAGGCCAGTCACGGGGTCTCCCAGGAAGAGCTTTCGCCGCAAGGCAGTGCGGGGGATCCCGGCCCTTCTCCCATGCCGGCCTCTATCCCCCAGTGAAAGGAGGCATGGGAATAGGATGAATTTTCAACAGGTTGCTTTTGAATCAGCGGCCGGAAAAGCCTCGCAGCTTCCGGCTTCCAACCTGCCGGAAATCGTATTTTCCGGCAAATCCAACGTGGGGAAATCTTCCCTGCTCAATAAATTAGTCAACCGCAAATCTTTGGCCCGGGTCAGCGCTACGCCGGGAAAGACCGCCACGATCAACTTTTTCCGGCTGTCAGACTGCCGCTTGGTGGATTTGCCCGGTTATGGGTATGCAAAGGTCTCTCAGGCGGAGAAAAAGCGCTGGGCCGAGCTGGTAGAGGGCTATTTCGCTCAGGAACGGAATATCCGTCTGGTCATTCAGCTTTTGGATTTGCGCCATGCCCCTACGGAGGATGACCGGGGAATGGTGGAGTTCCTGCTGGAAAACGAAATTCCCTTTGTGGCCGTCTGCACCAAGGCGGACAAGCTGAATAAGACCCAGCGGACTGCCCAAATTGCCTATTATCAGGAGCTGTTCTCCGAAACAGACATCCAGGTTCTGCCCTTTTCTTCCCAGACTGGGGAAGGGGTTCCGGAACTGCAGGCCTTGATTGCATCCGCCTGCCTGCCGCCGGAAGAGGACCTCCAGCCCTGACGGAGCCGGAGGATTTCTCGTCCCCTTTACTTTTCTGCTTTTGTATGTTAAAATCGTATTCAATAAAAGCAAATGGCGGTGGGCCAAATGCTGCGAGTATTCAGAAGTAAAAGAAAGGGCGATACGCTGTGAACAGTAAATTGCAGGATAAAAACATGGATTTCCTTTTCAAATCCATTCTCTCCTTAAAGACGGTGGAAGAGTGCTATGATTTTTTTGAAGACCTCTGCACTGTGCCGGAGTTGAAAGCCATGTCCCAGCGGCTGGTAGTGGCCCATATGCTGAGCACCAAGCGGGTCTACAGCGAAATTGTAGCGGAGACCGGCGCTTCTACCGCCACCATCTCCCGGGTAAACCGTTCCTTGAATTATGGCTGCGACGGCTATGAGCTGGTCTTTGGCCGGCTTGCGGAGCAGGAGAAAAAGGAGCAGGAAAACTGATGGGGGCCTATGCGTCTTTTGCCCGGTATTATGACGGCCTGACGCAGAATGTGGAATACCAGCGCCGGGCGGAGTATCTCTGTGAGATTTTAAAGCAGTGGGGCCACGAGCCGGGCCTTACTCTGGATTTGGCTTGTGGGACCGGCACCCTGACGCTGGAACTGGCAAAGCGTGGCTTGGATGTGTACGGAATTGACGGTTCCATGGACATGCTGGCGGAAGCCCAAATGAAGGCGGCGGACGCCGAAATGCAGATTCTCTTTCTCTGCCAGCAGATGCAGCGGCTGGATTTATACGGTACCGTAGACACGGTGTTCTGTGTTTTAGACAGCATCAACCATATGACGGAAGAAAAGGACGTACAGCGGGCTTTTGACCGGGTTTCCCTGTTTATGAATCCAGGGGCGCTGTTTGTGTTTGATGTGAATACCCTGTATAAGCACCGGGAGGTGCTGGGGAACCAGACTTTTGTCTATGACACGGAAGAGGTATTCTGTGTTTGGCAGAACGCTTTGGATGAAAAGACGGATAAGGTGCGCATCACCCTGGATTTCTTTGAGCGGGACGGGAAGGTCTACCGCCGCAGCAGCGAGCACTTTTCTGAGCGGGCCTATTCCCGGGAATGCCTGGAGGCCATGCTGCAAAAGGCCGGCCTGGAGGTGTTGGCGGTGTATGGGGATTTGACCTTTGCCCCGCCGGAAAAGGACTGCCAGCGGGCTGTATTTGTTGCCAGAAAGCCGGAAAATCCAGAGAAAACAGGGGAAGAGCCCACAGCAACATAAAATAAGATTTGAAACAGGGGAGGGGGCTTCCATCCGGGGTCTGCTTCCCTGTCGAATTATAGGAGAATTTGTTATGGATAGAATGATTCGTTGCATTACCAGTGACGGCAGCTTGATGGCTGCGGCGGTGGATACGACCAATATTGTGGCCATTGCCCAGGAGCTGCACCACACCAGTGCTGTGGGCACCGCGGCCTTGGGGCGGATGCTCAGTGCGGCCTCCATTATGGGCGCTATGCTGAAGCAGGAAAATGCCTCTGTGACCATGAAAATCAACGGCGGCGGCCCCCTGGGAAGCGTAGTGGCCATTGCGGACAGCCGGGGAAATGTCCGGGGCTATGTGGAGCATCCGGAGGTAGAACTGCCCCTGAAACCCAATGGCAAGCTGGATGTGGGCGGCGGCGTAGGCCGGGACGGCTTGTTGATGGTTATCCGCGATTTCGGAGAAGGGGAGCCCTATGTGGGCCAAGTGCGCATTGCCACCGGCGAGATTGCCGAGGACATCACCGCTTATTATGCTGTCAGTGAGCAGATTCCCACGGTCTGTGCCCTGGGCGTGCTGGTGGATAAAGAGGAGCATCAAGCCATGCTGTCTGGCGGCCTGTTGATTCAGGTGCTGCCCGGTGCGGCCCCCGAAGCCATTGACCGTCTGGAAGAGAATATCCGTACCCTGGAGCCTATGACCACCATGCTGGCTAAGGGTATGAGCATGGAAGAGATCTGCCAAAAGGCCCTGGCTGGCTTTGAAATGGAGATTCTCGACGAGTTCCAGGTGAAGTATGTGTGTACCTGCAGCCGGGATAAAGTGGTGCAGGCCCTTTCCACTATGCGGCGGGAAGATATTGTCTCGTTGGCTGATGAAACCGGCTATGCAGAGGCTTCTTGCCAGTACTGCGCCAAAAAGTACCGCTTCAGTGTGGAGGAGCTGGAAGAAATCGCCCGCCAGGCGGCCCCAAAATAAAAATCGAAAAAAATTAAAAAAAGGTGTTGACATTTGTCTCGGCGTGTAGTATTATATACGAGTCGCTGACAAACGCGACACCATCAAATGGGGGCATAGCTCAGCTGGTTAGAGCACCTGCCTTACAAGCAGGGGGTCATAGGTTCGAGTCCTATTGTCCCCACCATTATGATGGCCCGGTAGTTCAGCTGGTTAGAACGCTAGCCTGTCACGCTAGAGGTCGACGGTTCGAGCCCGTTCCGGGTCGCCATATTTGCCTCTGTAGCTCAGCGTAGCTCATCTGGTAGAGCGCCACCTTGCCAAGGTGGAGGTAGCGAGTTCGAGCCTCGTCGTCCGCTCCAAATTAAAAGCCCTGACAGAGAAATCTGTCAGGGCTTTTTCGTGTATCCAGGCTTTTTTGAAAACGGGGCTTTCCCTTGTTTTTACCGTAAAAGAGCGTTTTCTCTATAAAATAGGCAATAAAATTTGCATACGCACAGTAGGGTATGGTATAATTTTGATAAATCCAGCAGACGGCGGATGCTTCCAGCGCTGCTGGCCTGAAAAATTGAGAAAAACGAAAGAATCTATGAAAGGGTTGGCGTTGCGGTATGAACAAGAAGAAAGGCGGTAAATGCAGCGCGGTCATTGATATTGGCTCCCATTTGCTGAGAATGCGCATTGCACAGCTGAAAAAAGGGGAGATCGTAGAGATCGACCGCTTGGAATATCCGTTGCACCTGGGCCATGAGGTGTTTAACGAGGGGACGATCAGTTTTGAAAGCCTGCGGGAGCTTTCCCGTATTCTCCACGGCTATACGGAGACCATGGAGGGCTACGGTGTTGACCAGGTGCGGGTCGTGGCTACTACGGCTCTGCGGGAGTCCAAAAACCGGGCTTATGTAGTGGATCAGCTGAAAATTCAAAATGACCTGAATGTCCAGGTGCTGGAAGATGACCAGGAAAAGACCCTGATCTATTCGGAAATGCTCCGCTCTCTGCACGAGATGAACGACCCCAAAATCGATGACGCCCTGCTGACGTATATTGGAACCGGCAGCATTGGCATTGCCCTGTTTGACGGGAAGAACGTTGCCTATTCCCAAAGCGTCCCGGTGGGCTCCCTGAAGCTGCGGGATGTGCTTTATTCCGCCCAGGAGGACAGCGAGGATTTTCACGTGGTCATGGAAGAATATCTGGATGCCATTGTGGAGCGAATCGCGGTTTCGATGCCCCGGAAGCAGGTGTCCGGCCTGGTGCTTTCCGGCAGCGATGTGGAGCTGGTGGCCCGGGTATTGGGGCTTCGTCCGGAACAGGACCGCTACATTTTAAGCATCCAGCAGGCAGGCGCCTTATATCAGACCATTCGGCCTCTGTCCACGGAAAAAATCAGCGACCGTTTGGGAATTACCGAGGAAGAAGCGGATATTCTGTATTCCGCCCTGTCCATTGTCAGCCGTCTCTTCCGCTTTTCCACAGCGGAGTATATTATTCTCCCGGTGGTGAATTTGTGGGACGGCATTATGCGGCAGATGCTGATTCCCAAGAGCATCGACGCCTATTATCAGCACCTGCGCAACGGCGCCCTGACTTGCGCTGAGGCCATTGCCGAAAAATACGGCTGTCCCCGGGACCACGCGCAGCTGGTTCGGAAATTTGCCGCTAAAATTTTTGACAAAACCAAGGCGGTTCACGGTTTGCCGCCCTATTACCGGCTGATTTTGGAGCTGGCGGCGATTCTCCACGACTGCGGCCACTATGTCAACACCAAGCTTCATACCCGCAGTACCTTTGATTTGGTGAAAAACTTTGATATTTACGGCCTCACGGCCCGGAGTATGCGCCTGGTAGCCTATGTGGGCAGCTATAATGAATTTAACGCGCCCCGGCTGGAGGATTGGAACTTTTCAGATTTGGACGAACAGGAAAAAATTTCAGCTTCCAAGCTGGTGGCGATTTTCCGCCTGGCGAATTCTCTGGATAAATCCCAGAAGCAGAAGCTGGTGGATATTAAGGTTCGTATGGAACACAACCGTTTGCTGGTGTCCGGCGAGACCAACGAGGACACCCACCTGGAAAAATGGGCCTTTGCCCAGTGCAGCCCCTTTTTCAAAGAAGTGTTCGGCATTGATCCGGAGCTGACCATTCGGCTCCCCATGATATAATTTCAACGTAAAGGAAGGTCGTGCAGCAATGGATCAGACATATCAAATGCCCTATCATAACCGGGAGCTGAGCTGGATGGATTTCAACATCCGGGTGCTGGAAGAGGCCCTGAAAAAGGAAAACCCCCTGATGGAACGGCTCCGATTTTTAGCGATTACCGGTTCTAACCTGGATGAATTCTTCATGGTCCGGGTGGCCGGCGTCAAAGCCCAAATCAATTCCGGCTATAAAAAGCCCGATGCCTCCGGCCTGACTCCGGATAAGCTGATTGTCCAGTTGGAAGAAAAGATTCATGCCTTTATGGAGCGGCAGTATTCCTGCCTGTATCGCTCCATCACCCCGGTGCTGAAGAAGAACAAGATTTACTTTGTAGACCCGGAGAAGATGGACGAGAAGCAAAAGGCCTATATCTCCGATTATTTCCACAAGGTGCTGTTCCCGGTGCTCACCCCCTTGGCAGTGGACACCAGCCGGCCGTTCCCTATGCTGGCCAACAAAAGCTTGAATATCGCTGTGCGCCTCAAGGGGAATGACGGCTCCTGCTTTGCCATTGTACAGGTTCCCTCCATCATGCCCCGGTTCTTGGAGGTGCCCTGTGAGGATGGGCGCGCCTTTGTCCTTTTGGAAGACGTGATTATCTGCCACTTGGCGGAGCTGTTTGAGCTGCTGGAGATTGAGGCCTGGTGCCCCTTCCGCATTACCCGGAATTCTGACTTGGATATTGATGACGAGGCCCAGGACTTTCTGGATGCAGTCAAGGAATCCATTAAAAAGCGCAAGCGCGGCCGCCCGGTACGCCTGGAGCTGGTTTCCCGCTGTGATAAGGAAATCCGTTCCTTCCTGGTGGAAATGCTGAAGATGAAGCCCTCGGAAATTTACGAGGTGGCCGGCCCGTTGGATTTGACGTTCTTCTCCAAGTTTGCCGGGGTGGAAGGATTTGGGCACCTCTGCTTTGAACCCATTCGCCCGGTGTATCCGCCGGCAGACTTCTGGGGCTATGACGATATTTTCGAGGCCATCCGGGAAAAAGACCGTATGGTACACCACCCTTACGAGAGCTTTTCCTGTGTGGTGGATTTTGTCCAGGCAGCGGCGGAGGATGCCAATGTGTTGGCGATTAAACAGACCCTGTACCGTGTCAGCGGCAATTCCCCCATTGTGGCGGCCTTGATCCGTGCGGCGGAGAACGGCAAGCAGGTGACCGTCCTGGTGGAGCTGAAAGCCCGTTTTGACGAGGAAAACAACATTATTTGGGCCCGGAAGCTGGAAAAGGCCGGCTGTCACGTAATCTACGGCCTGACGGGGCTCAAAACCCACTGTAAGATTTTGCTGGTTGTCCGCCGGGAGGAGGACGGCATTCGCCGTTATGTTCACATGGGCACCGGTAACTACAATGATTCCACTGCAAAAATTTATACGGATATTGGCGTCTTTACCTGCAAGGAATCCTTTGGCGCCGATGCTTCCTCTATGTTCAACACCATTACCGGATATTCCCGTCCGCCGGAGTACAATAAGTTTGTGGTGGCGCCTCATGGAATGCGTCCCTTCTTCCGGATGATGATTGAGCGGGAGACGGAAAACGCCAAAAAGGGTCTGCCCAGCGGGATTACCGCCAAGGTCAATTCTCTGGTGGATCCGGAGATTATCGGTCTGCTCTATAAGGCGTCTCAGGCGGGCGTGGAGATCCGCCTGATTGTGCGGGGTATCTGCTGCTTGATTCCGGGCCTGCCCGGCGTTAGCGAACATATTACGGTGATCAGTATTGTGGGGCAGCTTTTGGAGCACAGCCGGATTTTCCGTTTTGAGAATGCCGGGAATCCCAAGATCTACATGGGAAGCGCCGACTGGATGCAGCGCAATCTGGACCGCCGTGTGGAGCTGGTATTCCCCATTGAGGACCCCGACCTGAAAGAGCGGGCCTTTGGCATCCTGGACCGGATGCTGGGGGACACCACCAACGCCCGGATGCAGCTTCCGGATACCACTTATGTCCATGTGGAGCGCAGAGGCCGCACGGCCCATAACTGCCAGCGGGAGTTTTCCAAGCTGGCCCAGGCGGCGGTAAAAGAGAAGGAGACCGTCTCGGAGGACCAGCCCTTCGCACCTATCCGCAGCAGTGACTTGAAAGAATCCTGAGCGTAGGCTCATGAAATTTAATGCATAGAAAGGGATGTGACTGGCAATGAAAAGAATCGGAATTCTGACCAGTGGAGGAGACTGCCAGGGCCTGAACGCAGCCATTCGCGGCGTAGCCAAGGGGCTGTATGAACATTACGGCAAGGATGTGGAGATTTATGGAATCCAGGACGGGTACCGGGGCTTGATTCATGGGGAATATAAGCTCATGGACCGGGATAATTTTTCCGGGATCCTCACTCTGGGCGGCACCATTCTGGGCACCTCTCGGCAGCCTTTTAAGATGATGCGCCAGATTGAGGACGACAAAGTGGACAAGGTCCGCAACATGAAGGAAAACTATAAGAAAATGAAGCTGGATTGCCTGGTGGTTTTGGGAGGCAACGGCACCCATAAAACCGCCAACCTTCTCAGTGAAGAAGGCCTCAACGTGGTGAGCCTGCCCAAGACCATTGACAATGATGTCTGGGGCACGGAAATGACCTTTGGTTTCCACAGCGCGGCGGAAATCGCCACCAATGTCATCGACTGTATCCACACCACTGCCACCTCTCACGGCCGTATCTTTATTGTGGAGGTCATGGGCCATAAGGTGGGATGGCTTACCCTTCAGGCAGGTATTGCCGGCGGCGCCGATGTCATCCTCTTGCCGGAAATTCCTTACGACGTGAATAAGGTGGTCAAGGTGCTCCGCCGCCGCAACGAGCGGGGCAGCCGGTTCTCCATCCTGGCAGTGGCCGAAGGCGCCCTGTCCAAAGAGGAAGCGGCCATGAGCAAGAAGGAATTCAAGGCAGCCCGGGCTTCTATGGAGTTCCCCTCCATTTCCTACCGGTTGGCCCATGAATTGAGCGAACGCCTCAGCCAGGAAATCCGCGTAGTGGTGCCTGGACATTTCCAGCGGGGCGGCAGTCCCTGCCCCTATGACCGCGTCCTTTCCACCCGGTTTGGCACTGCGGCGGCCCAGCTGATTATCAACAAGAATTACGGGAATATGGTGGCTTTGCAGAACGGCGAGATTGTGCCGGTGCCTCTGAAAGAAGTGGCAGGCAAGCTCAAAACCGTTCCCACGGATTGCAGCTTGATTCGCTCCGCTCGCGATATTGGCGTTTCCTTTGGAGACTGATTTTGCGGGCGACTGCGCCAGCTGTTTCAGCCTATTTTCGGGTAGGGAGAGCGTTTTCCTACAGCCTCTTTGCAGCAGAACAAGGTCCGGCCTTTTCCGGCCGGGCCTTATTTTGTGGGCAATAAAGGCGGAAAAAACGGGTATACTGAAACTGTGAAAGGAATTGTGGATGAAGCGTATTTTGGTTTTATGGGGGTCTCCTCACCCCAAGGGATATACTCACAGGCTGTTGGAGGAGTTCCTGCGGCCGTTTCAGGAAGCGGGGCATTGTATCCAGTGGTTCGACACCTATAAGGAAGCGCCGTCCCCTTGCCGGGCCTGCGGTTGGTGTGCTGCCCATGAGGGCTGCATCATTGAAGATTCCTGTGGAGAACTGGACGAGAGCCTCCGGGAATGCGATTTGTTGGTAGTGGCTTCCCCGGTATACAATCTGAGCTTTCCCGCGCCGCTGAAAGCGGTGCTGGACCGGTTCCAGCGATATTTTGAGGCCCGGTTTTCCCTGGGGAAAAAGCCGCCCATTGCAAAGCACCGTCCGGCGGTGTTGCTGGTGACCGCTGGGGCGCCTTCTTCTGAAGGCCCGGCGATTATGGAAAAGCAGCTGCGCCAATGCTTTTCCGTGATGAACACCATCCTGCGGGAAACGGTAGTTTGGCCTGCTACAGACAGTGGGGAAGAGGCATGGCCGGAAGTAAAATCCGCCGTGAATCGCCTTTCTCTTGCTATTTCAGGGGAAATATGATAAGATAGACTGTAGCATTTTTATTGGGAGGCTGAAAGTATGTCAGGCCATTCGAAATGGAACAATATTAAAAGAAAGAAAGAAAAAACCGACGGCGCTAAGGCAAAGATCTTCACCAAGATCGGCCGCGAGCTGGCAGTAGCCGTAAAAGAGGGCGGCGGCCCCGATCCGGCTTCCAACTCCAAGCTCAAGGACTGCATTGCCAAGGCTAAGGCCAACAATGTGCCCAACGACAACATTGAGCGCATTATTAAGAAGGCCGCCGGCGATGGAGACGCGGACCGCTATGAGAGCATGGTTTATGAAGGCTATGGTCCCAACGGCGTTGCCGTTATCGTGGAAGCTCTTACCGACAACCGCAACCGTACCGCTGCCGACGTGCGCCACTACTTCGATAAATTCGGCGGAAACCTGGGCACTACCGGCTGCGTTTCCTTTATGTTCTCTCAGAAGGGCGTTATCGCTATTGAGCGCGAGGGCCTGGACGAGGATAAGGTCATGGAAGATGCCCTGGAGGCCGGTGCTTCCGATTTCCAGGCAGATGAGGATGTATTCCAGATTTCTACGGAGCCCGATGATTTCAGTGGCGTTCGGGAAGATTTGGAAGCCAAAGGCTATGAGTTCGTTTCTGCTGAGGTGGAAATGGTGCCCAGCACCTATACGACCCTGACGGATGAAGACGCTATTACCAAAATGCAGAAGCTGCTGGACGCTCTGGAGGACAATGACGACGTACAGAATGTCTGGCACAACTGGGATATGCCGGAGTCTGACGAGGACGACGAGTAATTAAACCTTTTCCTGGAGGGGACGCAATGACTGACACCACCAATCTTTGCATGAACTGTATGGGCGACACGGCAGGGGGAGAGGTATGCCCCAATTGTGGGTGGAATACCCATGAGCCGCAGATGCTCCATGCATTGCCCTACGGCGCCTCTCTGCAGGGGCGGTATGTTGTCGGCCGGGCTCAAAAATCCAATGGGGAAGGTATCACTTACATAGGCCGTGATACCGTTCAAAATATGACCGTGGAAATCCGTGAATTTTTCCCGCAGAGCTTTTGCCGCCGGGGAGAAAATGGGTTGGCTGTGGAAGCAGCCGGCGGGAAGGAGACGGTCTTTGACAATACGCTCACCACGTTTTTGAGCTATGCCCGGGAGATTGCCCATATGCGGGATCTCTCCGCTATTGTCCCGATTTTTGATATTTTCGAGGAAAACGGCACGGGTTACACGGTTTCCGAGTGGGATGAGAGCATTACTCTACGGTATTTTGTAGAACGCAGTGGCGGCAATCTTACCTGGAATGCCGCCAGACAGCTTTTTATGCCGGTGCTTTCCGCGTTGAGTAACCTTCACGCGGCGGGAATTTCCCATCTGGGCATCTCTCCGGAATCTCTGAAGATCTTGCAGGATGGGAAAATGCGGCTGGGAGATTTTTATATCAGCTCGGCCCGCCGGATGGAGACGGAGATTCCGCCGGAGCTGCCGGCTGGATGCGCTGCCATTGAACAGTATAGCCGGAATGCTCCTGTAGGGGAAGAAACCGACGTGTACGGTTTTGCCGCATCTTTATTTTTTGCCCTCACTGGGGAGCTCCCCAAAGAGGCGATTCACCGCCGGGAGGATTCCCGGCTGCTGATTCCCACGGAGCTGGCCAAGGCCCTACCCCCTCATGTGATTACCGCTCTGGCCAATGCGCTGCAGGTAGATCCGGAAAAGCGCACCAAGACCTTCGAGAGGCTGCGGGCAGAGCTTTCCGCTGCGCCTACTGTCACTTCTACCATTGAGCAGACGGCTTCTATTACAAAGCTCCCGCCTCTTCCGAAGAAGAAAAAAGAGGAAGAGGGACTGCCGGGATTTGTGTGGCTGCTGATTTCCTGCGCAGTTACGTTGGTAATTATGGCCCTGATCGTTTGGATTTGGTTCCAAATGCAGTCCCCGATGGGAACCATAGAGGATGCAGGGGCCAGTTCTTCCTCTTCAGCCACTTCCAGTGAGGAATCCGGATCCTCTGCAAATGGCGAAATAGATTCCTCCTTACAAGAGAACTCCTCTTCTTCTATCCAGGAGATGATGGAGGTCCCCAATTTGGTAAATGAAGATTATAACCAGATTTTAGAGCGGATTTCAGCTTCGGAATCTCCGGAGTTTACGGTTCGGCTGGCTGACCGCGCTTTCAGTACCACAGTGGAGGAAGGCCGGATTATTTCCCAGGAGCCTGCTTCCGGTGGGACTATGGTGCGCGGCTCGGTAATTGTGGTTGTGGTAAGCCAAGGGGCTCCCACCCGTGAGCTTCCCCGTGTAGCGGGCCTGTCGCTGGCGGAGGCTGCCGAACGGGTCACAGCAGAGGGATTTGTGCCGGTGACGGAGTGGCAGGAGAGTGATACGGTTTCCTCTGGAAATGTGATTGGATATCAGGATCACGAAGCCGGGGAGCAGCTTTCTTATGGCTCTCAAGTCGTATTAGTCGTCAGCAGCGGCACAGAAGAGGAATCCTCTTCTTCTCTGGGATTTGATTTTTTCTGGCCCTAAGTAATCAAGCAAATCAAAAGGACGCATGGAAAACTTGTCCATGCGTCCTTTTTGCGTCTTTTCATAAGAGTTTAGCAGCCGTAAAGGTCTTCCTGATCCTCTTCGTCCTTGCTGTCAAAATAGTTACTGCCGCGTCTGTTGCCCTTATTGGTAGATGCGCAGGCTAAGCCGATAATCACTCCGATCAGCATAGAGAGTGCACTCAAAAAGAATACGGTACTTTTTTTCATGAAAAACAACTCCTTTCAAAAGGGGGAGCAGAATCGTTCTGCTTGCTTTTCATTATATCTCCAAATGTAATATTTTACAAGGGCTATTCTCAGAATTCTTCGGGAAGATGCAGCAAATTACAGGCGTTTTCTGCAAAAATCATGTCCAGCTCTTTCGGAGAAAAGCCACAGCGCTCCAAAAAGACCCGTTCATCCCTGGGGTCGCTCCAGGGGCAATCACTGCCAAAAAGGATATGTTCCAACCCATGGCGGCGCATCATACGGGCGGCCTGTTCTGGCTGCAAATAATGAGAAATAAAAGCCGTATCCAGATAAACATTAGGCTTTCCCAGCAAGAAGGCCTCCGCTTCGTCCGGCGTATCCATGCCGCCCATGTGAGCGGCAATAATCGTCAGGTTGGGAAATTGGTCAGCAATTTTCGCCAGCTTTTCAGAGGGGGCGTGAACCAAGTTGGGGGAGAGGGGGTCCCTGCCTGCATGGAAGAGCACCGGCAAACCCAGGCCAGCGGCTTCTTCATAGAGAGGAAATACCTGGGGATCATCCACCATGAATTCCTGATAGTCCGGATGAAATTTTATTCCCCGCAAGCCCAGGCTATGGATGCGCTGTATTTCCCCAATGGGATCCTGTGCTCGGGGATGGACGCTGCCAAAACAAAAGACATTCCCTTTTTGGATAGAAGCTGCAAAATTATTGACGGAAGTGTGTTGGGTAGGAGTGGTGGCGATGTGCATAAGGACAAAAGCGTCTACCCCCCATGCCTTCATTTTTTCCTGGGTATCGGAAACTGTTCCGTCTGTCTGATTGGGGCAGCCGCAAATAGCCGCCAGCTTGGGAATGGCCTTTTTGGCGATGGGATCGGGAAATACGTGGGTGTGAAAATCAATGAGCATCAAAATCCCTCCAATTTGCAGAAAAGCGGACAAAATTTGCGTAATTTTGCGTAAACTGATTTTTTAAAATCAATAGCGTTTGGGAGTGCTTACTACAGCCCGCCGTAAGCAGTTTAATCCAAAATCCATGATAATCAGCCAGATAACCAAGGCGATGATAGAAGTAGCAATTTGCCCTTGAATCCCGCCCAAGATGGCGACATAAACCACCAGGCAGAGAGCACTGGTAACGAAAGTAGCGACCATTTTAGAGCCAAAGGTGACCAGCAGCCTCCAGAGAAGGGCTACGCCCAAGGCTGTGCCCGTTGCAAGCAGAGGAAACAGGGAAAGCGCAGCCACGATCAATACAACCAGGATTCCCGAAATCACGGAAAGTACGGAGCCAAAGGTGTTTGTAAAGAAAGTGAACATTGCGGAAGAAAGCCAGGAGGCAAATGCTGCCAGAAGCGGAGTGAAAATCACTGTGAGGATCAGCTCTTTTATCCGATAGCCCAGGCGATTCATATATTCTTCTTGCTGATAGACGTCTAAACCCGATGGGATAGGAAGAAAAATACGCGTTAAAATACCGATAACAATAGGCTGCAGACACGCCATAAAGGCCAACCGGATTAGGTCTGTCAGCACAGAGGAGGTGCTGATTACGGGAATTTCATACTGATACCCCAGGATTGTGCAGGCGGCGTTTACAATAGGCTCCGCAAAAGGCAAAATGCCCATGAGTTCCCCAAATGCATTGGAGACGTTTCTGTCAGTTAAGATCATTTCGCGAAATCCAACAATAAAGAGGATAATCACGATTACCGCAAAAAACTTAGCCAACATGTTGTCGAACAGTTTTGACATGGCGTCGAACCCTCCAAAATAAAATAAAAGCGGACGAAAACCTCGTCCGCTTTTCAAGTAAGAGAAAGCCTCAGCAGGTTTTCGAAATCAATCGCTGCTGAAGGGCAGGAGGGCCAGATGACGGGCACGCTTGATAGCGACCGTCAGCTCACGCTGATGACGGGCACAAGTGCCGGTCACACGGCGGGGCAGGATCTTGGCGCGCTCAGAAATGAAGCGGCGCAGTCTGGCGACATCCTTGTAATCAATGGTTTCCACCTTGTCAACGCAGAAGCTGCAGACCTTTCTGCGGCCCTTGCGTCCACGGCGGTTCTCGTTTCTTTCTGCCATGGGAAAGTTCCTCCTTCTAAAATTATCAAAAATGCAATCAAAATGATAGGGTAGGGGAGACCATCCTCTTAGAAGGGAAGGTCATCATCCATCGGGATTTCTTCGAAATCGCCGGAATCACCGCTGGTATAAGCGGGCGCAGGTTCTTCCACAGCAACCGGTTTGTTGGAAGAATAGCTGGAAGAATAACTGCTGCCGGAATCATAGCTTCGGCCGCTGTCGCCGCCGTACGTAGCGTTTTCACTGCTGCGCTTAGATTCCGTAAAGCTGACATTGTTTGCCTGAATTTCAAAAGCTTTACGCTTATTTCCGTCCCGGTCCGTATAACTGCGGGTCTGGATAGAACCCTCTACCGCAATCATTTGACCCTTACGGAAGTATTTGCAGACAAACTCAGCAGTAGCTCTCCAAGCGACTACGTCAATAAAATCAGTCTGACGCTCTGTGCCAGCCTTGGCGTAACCGCGATCTACTGCAACAGTGAATGTGGTAACAGCAATCCCGTTAGGGGTGTGGCGCAGTTCCGGGTCCGCCACCAGGCGTCCCATTAAAACAGCAACATTCAGCACTGTGATCCACTCCCTTATTCAGCGTCAGCAGTCACTTCGGCTGCCGGGGCAGGCTGCTTCTTCTCGTTTTTGATTTCCTTTTTGACAATAATGGAGCGGAGAACGCCATCGGTGATCTTGAAGACGCGGTCCAGCTCAGCGGTGAAGGCGGGGGCGCTCTTGAAGTTGATCAGGGTGTAGTAGCCCTCGGTCTGCTTCGCGATGGGATAGGCCAGACGGCGCTTGCCCCAGTCGTCCACGCTTTCCACAGTGCCGTGCTTGTCGATGAGACCCTTGAACTTCTCAACAACAGCGGCAGCACCTTCCTCACCCAGCTTTGTGGAGAGGATGAACACGGTTTCATAGGAATTGATAATCTCGGTCATGCTTGTTGCACCTCCTTTTGGACGTAAGGCTCCTCCCATTAGGGGGAGCAAGGATTTTATAGAAGGCCGCGATCACATAAATGGCGCAGCCAACAGACCTATTATACCAGTGAGAATCGGGCTGGTCAAGCTTTTTTTCAATATTTTTGCCGCCTTAAACGAGAAACTCCCCCATTCAGGCGCAATGCCGGAAAACGGGGGAGACAGAAGCGATTTTTAGAAGTTTTACAGGAAATTGGGCAGGAAATTTACAATGAAATAGCAGACAATGAGGCAAATGGTCAGAGGGATGTTGATCCCGCCCCGGCTCTGCATCTGCACATTGTATTCTGCGGTGGGAAGCTTTTCCTGCTGAATCTTGTGGATGGTTTTGACGCAGTGATTCATATACAGGCGGTTTCCTACGAACCCCATGATAATCATGACCACTAAAATCAGGCCTAAAAGCAAGGAAGGCAGGAGAACCAGAAGGGTGTCGTGGGGATTTTCCATGGCCAGCTGTAAAGCGGCATTCCATTGTTGAGGGGAAATGGGGGCGGAAGAGGAAAAATCCACACCAATCTGGGTAAGCAGGTCTACCATCAGAGGAGACGACCAAACGATGTTCACATAGGTAGAGGCAATATACAGGGCAAACACAATGACAGTGATAATGGAGCCCAGCTTATACTGCTTGCGATAGAGCATCCACGGGCCGGAAAACAGGAAAGCGCAGAAATTAAAGCGGTTGCGCCGGTATTTTTTCTGGTTCCGGAAGGTGGGGAGATAGTAAGCGGTGTTGTTCTGTACCAGCTTGGCCACTTCCTTGGCGGGAATATCGTCAATAAGCTCGTCCGGCCCCACGCCGCCCATAGGGTCCAGAGCAAAGGGCATAGGGGAGCCACCCACACCGCCGCCAGGAAAAGGAGACCCTGAGCCGGGGAAAGGGTTGCCTCCCTGAGGAGGCGGGTTCCCATAAGGATTCTGTACGTTTTGCTTTTGGTTTTTGTGCCGGGCCGGCTCCCCGGACAGGGAAGCGCCGCACTGGTCGCAGAACAGGGCGCTGTGGGCATTGAGCTTGCCGCAGTTAGGGCATTCCTGGTCTTTGATTTCCGCACTCACGTCAGGAGCTTCTGGAGAAGCGGGCGGCGCCCAGCTTTTTCCCTCTGCGTGTAAGTCATCAAATTTACATTTCCCCTCTTTTTGGTAACATTCCCGATGATAGGGGGCGCCGCATTGGGGGCAGACTACAATATCATCGCCAGGCTGAAACGGTTTGTCACAGACAGGGCATCGGATACCGGTATAATCAAGCATGGTGTTTCCTCCGAGTCAATTACAGAAATTTTGGCGTCCTTTCAAAAAGGAGGTTCGCCGTGACGTACTGCTGTTATTGTACATGGTTTTGCAAAAAAGTGCAATCGCTTTTCCTGTAAAGGCAGATTTTTTAAAATACCTGTCACTTCTGGGAAAAGAAAAAACTTGCAAGAAGCAGGGCAATGCGATAATATAGTAAAAGTAATGGGAGAAGAATCTATTTCTGTCCTCATTCGAAAAAGACTTGACGTAGGAGTGAAGAAAATGGAACGCACAGAAATTGCCGCCCTGTATCAGGACGCGGCGGCTTACGGCGGAAAAACCATCACCGTCTGCGGTTGGGCCAGGACCATCCGCGATTCCAAGAACCTGGGTTTTATTGATTTGAATGACGGCAGCTGCTTTAAGGGCGTGCAGGTCGTATTTGAGGCGAATAAAATCAATAATTTCAAAGAGATCGCGAAGCAGAACGTTGGGGCCGCCCTGTGCGTGACCGGCGAACTGCTGCTGACCCCCGAGGCCAAGCAGCCCTTTGAGATTCACGCGGCGGAAATCGTTGTGGAAGGCCCTTCCACCCCGGATTATCCCCTGCAGAAAAAGCGCCATACGGTGGATTACCTGCGCACCATCGCCCATCTTCGTCCCCGGACCAACCTGTTCAGCGCGGCTTTCCGGGTGCGGTCTGCGGCGGCATTTGCTATCCACAAATTCTTTAACGAGCGGGGCTTTGTCTATGTCCACACGCCCCTGATTACCGGCAGTGACTGCGAGGGCGCCGGGGAGATGTTCCATGTGACCACCCTGGACCTGGAAAACCCGCCCCGCACCGAAGACGGCAAAGTGGATTACAGCCAGGACTTTTTCGGCAAGCCCACTTCCCTGACGGTTTCCGGCCAGCTGGAAGGCGAGTGCATGGCCCAGGCCTTTGGCAAGATTTACACCTTCGGCCCCACTTTCCGGGCGGAAAAATCCTATACGCCCCGCCACGCTGCGGAGTTCTGGATGATTGAGCCGGAGATTGCCTTTGCCGACCTCAACGACGACATGGCCCTGGCCAAGGACATGATCCAGTACATTATCAAGTATGTCATGGAGACCTGCCCGCAGGACATCGCCTTCTTCAATCAGTTTGTGGATAAAGGGCTCATTGAGCGGTTGGAGCATGTGGCCAATTCGGATTTTGCCCGGGTGACCTACACCGAGGCGGTGGAACTGCTGCAAAAGAACAACGATAAGTTTGAGTATAAGGTGGAATGGGGCTGCGACCTGCAGACCGAGCACGAACGGTATCTGACGGAGGAAATCTTCAAAAAGCCCGTGTTCGTCACCGACTATCCCAAGGAGATCAAGGCCTTCTATATGCGCCTCAACGATGACGGCAAGACGGTGGCGGCAGTGGATATGTTGGTGCCGGGTATTGGCGAGATCATCGGCGGCAGCCAGCGTGAGGAGCGGCTGGATCTGCTCCAGGCTCGTATGAAAGAGCTGGACCTGGACGAAAAGGACTACTGGTGGTATCTGGATCTGCGCCGTTATGGCGGAACCAAGCACGCCGGCTTTGGTCTGGGCTTTGAGCGCATGGTCATGTATCTCACCGGCATTGCCAACATCCGGGACGTGCTTCTGTTCCCCCGGACGACGGGCAGCGCGGAGTTTTAACAATGGAATATGCAGGAAAGGTGCGGAAACTAAAAGAAATCCTGTCCCGCCTGCTGCCAGAAGGGCTCTGTGTAGCCTTTTCCGGCGGGGTGGACAGCGCCGTCCTGCTGTGCCTGGCGGAGGCTCTTCGCAGGGAGCATGGTCTTCCTGCGGGGAGCCTCCGCGGGGTATTGTTTGCCACCCAGCTGCATCCCCCGGCGGATGAGGCGGATGCAAAGCAGCAGGCCGAGGCCATGGGCGTGCCTTTGGAGGTGGTGCGGGTGGATGAATTTTCCGACCCGGCCATTATGCAGAATCCTCCGGACCGGTGCTACCGGTGCAAGCGGCTGCTTTTCCAAACTTTGTGGGAAACGGCTCGAAAGGCTGGCCTTGCTGTGGCGGTGGACGGCACCAATTATGATGATCTTTCAGAATACCGGCCGGGCCTTCGGGCTTTGCGGGAGTTGGAAGTCCGCAGCCCTCTGGCCGAAGCGGAGATGACAAAAGAGGAAGTTCGCCATTTGGCCAAAGAGATGGGCCTGGCTGTGAGCCGAAAGCCTTCCAGCCCCTGCATGGCGACCCGGCTACCCTATGGGGACCGGCTGACTCCGGAAAAACTGCGACAGGCGGCAGAGGGGGAAGAACTGCTAAAACAGGCGGGCTTTCCGGCATGCCGCCTGCGGGTTCATGAAAATTTGGCGCGGATTGAAATTCTCCCGGCAGATTTCGGGCGTTTTGGGGCGGTTATGGAGGAGATTACCGGAAAGATCAAGAATCTCGGGTTTGACTATGTGACGCTGGATTTAGAGGGTTTCCGTTCCGGCAGCATGGACGAGCCTTTGCGGCGTATGGAAAAATCATCACAGGAGGCGGCAAGGAATTGAAAGCAAAGGAACTGCTGGAAGCAGTGCGGGATGGCAAGGTTTCTGTAGAAGAGGCGGCGGAGCAGCTGAAGACCTTGCCCTATGAAAACCTGGGCTTTGCCCGTCTGGACCACCATCGGGAGCTACGCACCGGCTTTCCCGAGGTGATCTTCAGCCAGGGAAAAACCGTGGAGCAGACAGGGATTATTTTTGAAAAGCTCTGGAAGCGCAGCGGCCTGGTATTGGCTACCCGGGCTTCCCGGGAACAGTACGAAGCGGTGCGGCTCCGGGTACCGGAGGCCGTATACCACGAGACGGCCCGGTCCATTACCGCCGGCATGAAGCCGGAAGAAGAGCGTGTTGGACTGGTGGCAGTCTGTACCGGCGGAACCGCAGATATTCCTGTAGCGGAGGAAGCCGCCGTTACCGCGGAGATGTGCGGGGCGAGAGTAGAGCGGATTTTTGATATTGGCGTTTCCGGCCTGCATCGGATGATTTCCGCTCTGCCGGAAATTCGCCGGGCCACGGCTATTGTGGCGGTGGCAGGCATGGAGGGGGCTTTGGCTTCCGTTCTGGCCGGACAGCTGGATCACCCGGTGATTGCCGTGCCCACCAGCGTGGGGTATGGGGCCAATTTTGGCGGCCTTTCCGCCCTGCTCACTATGATCAATTCCTGTGCAACAGGGATTGCCGTGGTGAATATCGACAATGGGTTTGGCGGCGGCTATCTGGCGGCCCAGATTAACCGGCAGTCCAAATGAAACCACGGGTGAAACAAGTTTTTAAGGAGGATTTTCAATGGGGAAGACCCTGTATTTAGAGTGTTATTCCGGCATCAGCGGCGACATGACGGTGGCGGCTCTGCTGGATTTGGGAGTCAGCCGTGAAAAACTGGAAAAGGCCCTGGCCAGCCTGCATCTGGAAGGATACTCCTTGCGGTTTGGCCGCGCCAATAAAAACGGCATAGAGGCCATGGATTTTGACGTGATGCTGGAAGGCGGCGATCACGGCCATCACCATGAACAAGATCACGGGCACTCTCATGACCATGTTCATTCCCACGACCACGAGACGCATCATCATGCACATAGCCACAGCCACGAGCATAGTCATGGAGAGGGCCATGTGCATCGGGGCCTGGGCGAGATTCTGCCTATGATTGACAATGCGGAGGAGGTTTCTCCCCGAGCCAAGGAGATGACCAAAAAGGTCTTTACCGTCCTGGCCCAGGCAGAAGGGAAAGTTCACGGCAAACCGCCCGAGGAAGTCCACTTCCACGAAGTGGGGGCGGTGGATTCCATTGTGGATATTGTAGCGGCCTGTGTGTGCCTGGATGACCTGGATGTGGAAACTATCTACGCTTCTCCTCTGTGGGAAGGCTGCGGATGGGTGCAGTGCCAGCATGGCCTGATGCCGGTGCCGGCTCCTGCTACTTTGGAGCTGGCGAAAATTGGCGGCCTTTCCCTGCATGTGACCGGAGACGAAGGGGAGAGGGTCACCCCTACCGGCGCAGCTATATTGGCGGCTTTGGGCAGTGGGGAGCCTCTGCCGGAAAGCTTTGTTGTGGAAAGAATTGGCCTTGGAGCCGGGAAAAAGGATTTCCCCCAGGCCAATATTCTCCGGGCCATGGTCATCTGTTCCGGTAAAAAAAAAACCGATGAACTGACAGATACCGTAGCGGTGCTGGAAACCAATCTAGACGACTGCACCGGCGAAAAACTGGCCTATTGCCAGGGGCTTCTGATGCAGGCTGGCGCTTTGGATGCGTCATTTTCGCCGCTGTACATGAAGAAGAACCGCCCGGCCTGGCTGCTGCGTGTGATCTGTCGGCAGGAGGACGCGGAGGCCCTGAGCCGGATTATTTTCCGGGAGACCACAGCGTTGGGCGTCCGGACTAGTGTACAACAGCGCCGGATTATGAAGCGCTGGCCGGGCATAGTGACGACGGATGTGGGGCCAGTACAGGTAAAACACTGCGAATATGGCGAGATTCATAAGTGTTATGTGGAATATGAAAGTGCCGCAAAGCTGGCAGAAGCAAGCGGCCTTTCTCTTGACGAGATATACAGAAAAGCAGAAAGAAGTATGGACTGAAAGGTAAAAATGCAGGAAATCTATTTTGAACTTGCATTTCTCTCGGGGATATAGTAAAATCGTTTATAGCTTACGGCGAAAAAATGCATTCTATAGGAAACGGAGATGCTTTCAGTGGAATATCAGTCCATGACGAAGAACGAGTTGGAAACCCTGCGCAGCCAGCTGCAGAACGAGTATGACGCCTTTCAGGCTTTGGGCCTGAAGCTGAACATGGCCAGAGGCAAGCCCGGAACGGATCAGCTTGACCTTTCCATGCCGATGCTGGACGTCCTCAGTTCGAAAGCAAACTTGATCGCTTCTACCGGGGATGACTGCCGCAACTACGGTATGGCCGATGGCCTTCCGGAGATGCAGGCCTTGTTCGGAGAGTTGATGGGGGTTCCCGCTCATCTGGTTACTGTGGGGAACAATTCCAGCCTGAATATTATGTTCGATACCGTTTCCTGCGCCATGACTCACGGCTTTAGTGGCTGCGCCCCCTGGGGCCGGCAGGAAAAAGTGAAGTTTCTTTGCCCGGTACCGGGATATGACCGCCATTTTGGTATCACCCAGTACTTTGGCATTGAAATGATCGCGGTTCCCATGACTTCCGCTGGCCCGGATATGGACATTGTGGAGAAACTGGTTTCTGAGGACGAGACCGTGAAGGGTATTTGGTGTATTCCCAAGTATTCCAATCCCACTGGCATCACTTATTCCGATGAAACGGTGCGCCGCTTTGCCTCTCTGAAGCCTGCGGCCAAGGATTTCCGCATTTTCTGGGATAATGCATACTGTGTCCACGATTTGACAGACACGCCGGATTCCCTGCTGAATCTCTACGAGGAGTGTGCAGCTCGCGGAAATGAAGAGCTGGCCATTTATTTTGCTTCCACCTCCAAGATTACATTCCCCGGAGCGGGTGTAGCAGCTATGGCAGCTGGCCCGGAGACCATTAAGGTTCTGCGGGAGCATTTCTCCTTCCAGACCATTGGCCCCGATAAGCTGAACCAGCTGCGGCACATTGCCTTCCTGCGGGATCGCCAGGGTGTCATGGAGCATATGGCCCGCCATCGTCAGATTCTGGAGCCCAAGTTCCGCAAAGTGCTGGAAATGTTGGAAACCGAATTGGGCGGCCTGGGCGTTGCTAAGTGGACCCATCCCAACGGCGGGTATTTTGTCAGCGTGGATGTGATGCCCGGCTGCGCAAAGCGGGTAGTACAGCTCTGCAAGGAGGCTGGTGTCACGTTGACCGGCGCCGGCGCTACCTTCCCGTATGGCAATGATCCCCAGGACAGCAATATCCGGGTGGCCCCCACCTATCCTCCGGTAGAAGAGCTGGAAAAGGCCATGGAGCTGTTCTGCCTGAGCGCTCGCCTGGCTGCCTGCGAAAAGCTGCTGGAAGGCTGAACTTTTACAGTTTTAGTGAAATAGCGATATAGTTGACGGATTTATTCTGCCCCGGGAATCTTTTTCAGGATTTTCGGGGCTTTTCCACGATAAGTCTATTTTGGGTTTTGGAGGAACCTCCGAAGAAATGATATTTTTCGATGCTTTTTCGTTGACTTTTCTGTGTTTCTCTACTATAATGTTTTTTGTTACGCTTGTATATTTGCAAATAGACCAGAAAAAGGGCTGTTTGATTTTCTCAATAGAAAAAGAACGGGTTTTTTTGAAGGCCGGCAGATGCAGCGACTAAGGGGGCCAAGCCCCTGAAAAAATGGAGGATATGTGCATGAAGCGAGTACCCAAGGCAGTGTTTTTTATTGTCGCGATCTTGATTCTGCTCCTGACCTACACCTCGATTTTCGGCGTGTATGGACAGAACGGCGACAATAAAATCACTTACATCAAAGGCGCGGGGGATATCCGTTGGGGTATCGATATCCGCGGCGGCGTGGAGGCGTCGTTTGTTCCGGCAGATGGTGTCGATGCTACGGAGGAGCAGCTTACCTCGGTAGAAGAAACTATCAAGCTCCGTCTGTTGAGTAACAATGTGACGGATTATGAGCTGTACAGTGATCCGGCCAACGACCGTATTATTGTCCGGTTCCCCTGGAGAAGCGATGAAACGGACTTTGATCCTCAGACAGCCATTGAGGAACTGGCCGCCACTGCGGAGCTGACTTTCCGTCCCGGTATGGAATACGAAAGCCAGAGCTTGGATGCGGACGGCAATGTGGTGTATAACACCCCCACCGGCGAAACCGCTGACGAAGTAATTCTGGACGGCAGCGATATCGTCAGCGCCCAGGCGGGCTATATCACCAACGAGCAGACCGGCCAGCCGGAATACGTGGTGAACCTGGAATTTACGGACAAAGGCACGGAGAAATTCGCCGAGGCTACTTCCGAAATGGTGGGCGAAACCATTTCCGTGTGGATGGACGATGTGATGATTTCCTATCCTACGGTTAACGAGGCCATTACGGATGGACAGTGCACCATCAGCGGCAGCTTCACTGCTGCGGAGGCCACGGAGCTGGCCAACCAGATCAATGCAGGCGCGCTGCCCTTTGCCCTGGACATTGCCAGCTTCGGCACCATCAGCCCCACGTTGGGTGAATCTTCCCTCAACGCCATGATGATTGCCGGCGTAATCGCCTTTATCCTGGTGGCGCTGTTTATGCTGGTCATGTTCCGCCTGCCGGGCTTTGTTGCAATCATTGCCCTGATGGGTCAGGTAGCCCTGTCCTTTGCGGCGATTTCCGGTTACTTCCCGGGCCTGTCCAGCTTTACCATGACATTGCCCGGTATTGCCGGTATGATTCTCTCCATCGGTATGGGCGTTGACGCCAATATTATTACGGCTACCCGTATCAAGGAAGAGCTCTGGGTTGGCAAGACCCTGGACGGCGCCATTCAGAAGGGTACCGAAAACAGCTTCTGGGCCATTTTCGACGGAAACATTACGGTGATTATTGTAGCGGTGATCTTGATGGCGGTGTTTGGCCCCAGCAACATTCTCTCTATGATCTTCGGCGCTTCCACCACTGGTTCCATTTATTCCTTTGGCTATACCCTGTTGGTGGGCGTTATCGGGAACTTCATCATGGGCATGACGGCTACCCGCCTGATGACCAAGTCCCTGTCCCGGTTCAAGTTCCTGCGTAAGAAGTGGCTGTTTGGAGGTGCGAGAGGATGAAAAAATTCAGTATCAAATTCTACCAGCACCGGAAGATTTACATTGGCATTTCTCTGGCGATTTTTGCGGTAGGTATTATTTGCAATCTCATTTTTGGCACAGAACTGGATATTGATTTCAGGGGCGGTGCTTTGGTGGAATACTCCTACACCGGTACAGTGGACCAGGAAACGGTGGATCAGGCGATTGCCGATGCTCTGGGACAGCCGGTCACCGTAACCATTACGGACGGGCTTACGGATGCAGCAGGCAACAGCACCAACACGCTGACGATTTCCCTTTCTGGCAGTGATGGGATTTCTCTGGACGATCAGCAGGCCATTGATGACCAGCTGGCAGCGGCTTATCCGGATTCTACCTTTGAAATGATCCAGTCCAGTTCCGTACCTCCCACCATGGGCAGTATGTTCTTTGCAAAGTGCCTGGTGGCAGTGGGACTGGCCGCTGTGCTGCTGGTAGTGTATGTGGCCTTCCGTTTCCGGAAAATTGGCGGTATGTCTGCCGGCGTGATGTCCTTGGTGGCCTTGTTCCACGATGTGCTGATGGTTTACTTCACTTTCGTGATCTTTGGCTTCCCTCTGGATGATAACTTTATTGCAGTAGTACTGACGATTTTGGGCTACTCCCTGAACAACACCATCGTTGTTTACGACCGTGTTCGTGAAAATCGCCGGCTGTTGGGGCCCAAGGCCAGCTATGAAGAATTGGTGGATACCAGTATCAATCAGACCCTGACTCGCTCCATCAATACTTCTCTCTGTACGTTCCTGGCGATTGCCGTGGTGTTTATTGTAGGCTTGGTCTTCAATTTGTCTTCCGTGACGACTTTTGCCCTGCCTATGATGATCGGTATTGTCACCGGCTGCTATTCTTCCGTGTGCCTGGCCGGTCCCTTGTATGTTATGTGGCAGAACCACAAGCAGAAGAAGCGCGCTGTGGCTGAGACCAAATAAAATAAATGGTTTTCTCAAAGGAGGACGGGAATCCCTGTCCTCCTTTTTGTCTAGTTTTTTCTTTAAGGAGGAACGAATGAAAACAGACTGGATGGAATCTATCCGGGAAAAGGACCGCCGGAAAAATCAAATCCTTTTTGACAGGGATACCCCATGCTTGACAGAATTGCTGGCAGAGATGGAGAAGCAAAGCCGTCTGACCTTGGTGCGCTGGGTCTTTGATGCCATGACGACCACTCTAGAAATGCTGCATACCCGCTGGCCAGAAGAAACTCGCCCCCAAGAGGCATTTTCCCGGTGCTGGGATTGGGCCAAAGGGAACCTCCGGATGCCAGAAGCGAAAAGGGCTATTTTGGCAGCCCACGCCGCTGCGAAAGATACGCAGGACCCGGTTTGTGCTGCTTTGTGCCATGCAATAGGACAGGGTTGCTCCACGGTACACACGGGACGCCACGCGCCGGGGCTGCCCTTTTACGAGCTGACGGCACTGGTGCGGCTTTACGGCCTCGATGCTTGCCGTGAGGTGGTAGAGGAGCGTATTAGCCGTTATCAGGAACGCCTGCACTTCTTTGCTGCCCATGAACAGGATGCGGGAGAGGATTGGGCGCCATTTCTGCTGAGAGAATAAAATCATTGCCGATAGCATAGGATATGGGGAAGTTTCTTGAAAGGATGTGACCGCATGTGAATCAAATTCCCTTTTTTATAAGTACACATAGTTCCAGGGGATATGTTTCGTTTTTTGATGATTGCTTTGGCGAGCTGCAAAAGCGTGTGATTCTCTCTGGATGGCCTGGAAAGGCTGCCAATGTTTTGTGGGAAAAGCTGTTGTCCTGCCAAACGGAAGAGCCGGTTTGGGTAATTCGGCACAGTATGGACGGCAGTACAGAAGGCTTAGTGTTCCCAAAACGTTCTGCTGGGGTGTATCTGGCTCGTCCTTGGGATACCGCTGTTTGCAGCGGCATGGCTTTTGACCCTGAATACATTCCGGTTCGGGAATCGTTGGAAGAAGCCCACAAGCATTTTGCCGCTGCTTTGCCAATTCACGACCAGTGGGAGGCAGTTTACCTTCGGGAAACAAATTTTGGGGCGCTGGACCGTCTGGCAGAGGAAATGGCTTTCCGTCTTCTGGAAGGCCGCTCCGGGCAGGAACAGGGCAAGAATCAAATGCGCTTTTTGGGAGCCGCTACCGTACAGGGCAGCGTAGACGTAATTCCGGAGCTCACAAAAAAATTGTCCCGCAGGGTCTTTCTCAAAGGACGTCCCGGCACAGGAAAATCCACCTTCCTGAAAAAGCTCCGGGCTGCCGCCAATGCAGCAGGCTGGGACACGGAGGAATATCGCTGTGCGTTTGACCCTAACAGCGCCGATATGGTGATTATCCGGGGGCTGGGCTGGTGCTGCTTTGACAGTACAGCACCGCATGAGCACTTCCCCAGCCGGGAAGGGGATCGGGTACTGGACCTGTATCAGGCTGCGGTGACGCCGGGTACGGATGAAGCCTTTGCATCCCAGTTAAAAGAAATTCGCGCCGCTTATCAGGAAGAGATCCGGCAGGCGAAAGCGGCCCTCTCTCAGGCGCAGGAAGCCTGGCTGGACATGGAGAAAAAGATTCCTTGGGACGACTCCGCGGCAGATATAGGGATGCAGGAAATAGAGAAACCCCTTTTTGCTTAATACAAAAAATTCCCGGTTTTGCCTTTTGGCAAACCGGGAATTCTGCTTATAAGGAGTTTTATTGAGGGTCTTCGTTGGAAATATGGATATTGGCGCCGTTTACCTCTACACCGCCGTCGGCGCGGATTAGGAGGTATTTGACGCCGTCAATGATGCGGGTTTGAATCAGGTCACTGCGATCCGGATTGACTTTAATCACGACATCCGGTGTGCGCACCTCAAATTGCCGCACATCAATGAGATTCCGGGGGCTCAAATCGGTATCACCGCCGAACTCTTCCTCGTACTTTTCGTCAAAGGCAGTGAGATGCTCTGGAGCAACGCCACAAGTTTCCAGCATTTCCCGCACTTCCCTGCGGGATACCGTCAGAGGCTCCGGGGTCTTGCTGGCCTTGTGTTCTTCGATTTTCTCCCGCAGTTGGGTATGTACCCCCTGGATAACATCCAGGCTGCAATCTTCTGAAAGGGTCTCGCACAGTACGGAACGGAAGGTGTCCTTTTGCTCTTCTGCCGACATGGGGGCTTCCTGGCGGAATACGGCATCAATAAGCTCCGGGTGGGTTTCCGCAGGATTTTTGGTATAGTACAGGACATCGTAGAGATTGGCGCACCGGTCGTCAAAGGCGGGGAAGAGGAAGCCCAAGGCCGGCGGGGTGACAATACGGTCGGAAGTCAGGCTGTGCAGCTCGTTTTCGCTGATAAAATAGCTCAGCGCGGGCTTGGACATTTTCACCGGACAGATGCTGCACAAAATGTAGGAGTACACCTCGGAGGAAGCATCGTCTTGACGGTCGCCATCTTTAGAGCGGTAATACACATCATAGGTGTCATGGGCCAACAGAATCAGATAATGGCTGTCCATAGAGAGGCTTTGGGAAACCTTCTCAAAAAAGGAATGCACCGCTTCATCGTCCTTTAGGGCAGAATTGCGCAGAGCCATCAAAAGCCGGTGTTCTTCGCTGTCCTCTACCTGCTGGGTAGTGAAGGAGATGTCCAGCAGATTTTTTTCCAGAGTACCGGAAAGGGTGCGCTTTAACAGCGCCAGGAATTTTTCACATTCCTCTTGCTGCATCAGGCCCAGGGACTGGTCAAACTCCGAAACAATCTCTTTGGCTTCATTGACATAGCAGCCGCGGATATGGGTAATATTGCTCCGGTCCTGCCGGAAACGGCGCCGGAGTTCGGAAACTTCTTTTTCGTTCATAAAAGCCTTCTTTCTTGGTTGTTGAAACAGGGGGTTAGACACATCCGGGTAAACGGCTTTCCGCAATCCATTGGGCTATGGAGGCTTCATCGGAAAAGTCCGGGTCCGCGAGATTCGGGCGATACCCTAGGGTGAAGTTTTCCACATGCCGGACGCTGTCCCCAGGAGCAATGCGGTACAAGGGGCTCAGAGTTTCCAGAGCCAGATAATCTGCGGTAACGAAGCCTTCGAAGGAAGCCCCGCCGTCTGGATATATGGCGTTTACATCGTGGACATACCGTTTCTCAAAAAGGAGGTCTCCACTGCGATAGAGGCACCAGCCCTCGTGACAATCTGTGCCGATTTTCAGCTGTGGAGAAACCGCTCCCTCGGCCTGCTGGTGCAGCAGGAGATACCGATTCCCCAAACACAGGCGCGGATCATGAAGGTCTGTGTAGTTCCAAAGGGAGATCGTCCGGTTTGGCAGCAGGAGGTTTCCGTCCTTCTTGGGATTTTGGGGGACAATGGCAAACCCGCCTGCCCGCAGCAGGGTAATGGCCCACAGGGAAGCAGTCTGCATATCCTCTGAGACATTTTTCCCAGTGTGAATCACCATCATGCTCTCGCTGTTTTCCCCCATGGAAATCATAAATTCCGTTTGAATGGCCCGGTGCTCCTGGGGTGCAGAAAAAGAAATCCCCTCTTCTGTCAAGGAGTAGATGACCGGAGAGTTATCTGGGTAATAGGTCCGGCAATAATCCTCGGGGCTAAGCCAGAGACGGTGCCCACCGTAGGTGTAATAGCAGCTGTTAGGGCCATAGAGCTGGTCAAAGGCCTTCCCTTTTGCGGTGTATTTCCGCTGGGTATCCTCAAAAAGGATATTGGAAGGGGAAGGCGCATCCAGACGGGAGAGGGAAATGATCCGGGGCCCTACATCAATGGTCACAACTGCCTGTAAAATGCCGTTGGAGATGGAAAGGCATTTCCCATAATTGCCGTACTGGATTTCTTTGATTTCCATAAATATCCAAATCCCTTCTGTGTGGAATGTCGAGCAGAAAAATTCTGTACGACTATCATATGACAACGAAAGCAGAAAAATCAAGTATAATTTTGCGAAGATATTGAAAACTTACCGGTTTTCTTTCGATACTCTTTCGGCTTCTCCATTTTCAGCAGGGTCAACGGAGGAAAGAGCCAACACTCCCTGCCGGCAGTCCCAGCCACAGGCCGGAGGGGCGGGAAGCGTTAGGGCAAACAGGTCGGTAGCCCGTTGTTCCAGCGCAAACAGGGAGCGGGGCTCTTCCGGCCCTTGCAGAAAGTCCCGTGGACGGGACAAGAGTGGAATGGTAGCTTTTTGGGAGGCAGCGCGCAGAACCTCCCGGCCTCTTGCATTCATGGCCAGCACCCGGAAATACGGAGGTTTGGCAGGCAGATTTCGAGGAATCCCCAAGAAAGCAGCAGCCACAATCCTCCGGATGCGGGCGTGGCTATATCGTTTGGATTTTACCCCCTCATAGAGGGCCTCCAAGGTCAAAGCGCGGCGGGAAACCTCATACAGCCGGTTTTCCAGCCCTTCACTGACATCCGGCAGAGCAGCGAACTCCGCCTTGCTCATGCTGCGTAACCGGGCGATGACCGCCGTTTCCAGCCGGGAAAAATCTCCGGGAGCCCGCCCAGCAGAGATTTCTTCCTGCAAAATCTGCCAGGCCGCTGGTGGCAGCAATCCCTCTAGGGATTGCCCTTCCCGCAAAAGTTCCCGAAGCTGGGATGCCGAAAGGAAAGCGTCCGGCGTGGCTTCCTGCCGGCTGTCGTGAGGGCTCCCCATCCGTTTTACGGTCATAGGGGTTATAGGGCTTTGCAGACGATGGAGGGCCTTGCAGTATTCGATTCCCAGAATATTATTGGCGGATTCCAGCAGCGCGGCCTCTTCTGAACCGGCCAGTTGAGTCACAGCCTGTTGCCGGGCTGCGGCAAAGCTTTTTCCTGTTTGAAGGCAATCCCGCAGCGCATTGGAAAATGCAGGAGACAACAGCAGGGAGGCCAACCGGTTTAGCCTTTCAGCGTCCCCACATTCGCTGCCAAACCAAAGCTGCCCGATACAGCCCAGGCTATCCAGCAGGGAAACTGCCCCAAAGGCAAAGGGTTCTGCACCGGCGCAAGCCCAGGGAAGGGGCAGCTCTGCTACCAGATCCGCACCGCAGGCCAGAGCCATGCGGGCCCGGACGAATTTTGAAAGGACAGCGGGTTCCCCTCGCTGCACCCAATTGCCGCTCATAACGCAGACTACCGCGTCAGAATGGCGCCGGGCTTCCTGCAAAAGATAGGCATGTCCCCGGTGCAGAGGGTTCAGCTCGCAGACAATTCCCGAAAAAACAGGTTTTCCACTCATTTTACGCGCAAACTCCTTGAATTCAGTCGTATTTTGTACTATTATAATATACAGCAGTCCCCGCAGTGTTGCAAGACCGGTTCCGGGGAGTGCTGGCTTTTTCTGTTTTATGAAAACTTTTCCCGGTGTCCGTTTGTTTTATTTTAAAACGGGCGATATTTTTCGTGCTTATATGTGGGAAAGTAGGGTAGTGGAAGCCGCTTTTGCAGCGGTTTCCGGAAGAATGTTTGTCAGCAGGAGGATAAAAGCAAATGAAGATTCTGGTAATCAACGCGGGCAGCTCTTCGCTCAAATATCAGCTCATTGATATGGAAAACGAGCAGATGCTGTGTAAGGGAAACTGTGAGCGCATCGGCCTGGAAATGGGCATTTTTAGCCACAAGACGGCGGATGGCCGTTCCAAGAAGATGGAAGTCCCCATGAAGGATCACACAGCTGCCTTCCAGCAGGTGCGCGAAGCCCTCACCGACAGCGAAGTGGGCGTACTGGAAAACCTGGATGAGGTTTCTGCTATCGGTCACCGCATTGTGCAGGGCGGCGCATTGTTCAGTGAGTCCGTGTTGGTAGATGAAAAGGTCATTGAAGGCATTGAGAGCCTGATTCCCCTGGCCCCGCTGCATAATGGTGCTCACGTGCAGGGCATCCGGGCTTGCCAGGCAGTGTTTGGAGAGAACGTGCCGGAAGTAGTGGTATTCGACACCGCTTTCCACTCCACCATGCCCCCCGAGGCCTATATGTTCGCCATCCCCTATGAATACTATGAAAAGTATCATGTTCGCCGCTATGGTTTCCACGGCACTTCCCATCGGTATGTCAGCCATCGCTGCGCCGAACTGATGGGCCGCCCCTTGGAAGATCTGAAGCTGATCACCTGCCATCTGGGCAACGGTTCTTCCATCACCGCCATTAAGGACGGCAAGGTGCTGGATACCAGCATGGGCCTCACTCCTCTGGACGGTTTCATGATGGGCACCCGTTCCGGCGCTCTGGATCCTTCTGTGGTGACCTTTATTGCCGAGAAAGAAAATATGACGCCTCAGGAAATGAGCGAGCTGCTGAACAAAAAGTCCGGCTTGCTGGGAATCTCCGGCGTTTCCAGCGATGACCGTGATGTGACAGCCGCGGAAAAAGCGGGGAATGAGCGCGCAATCCTGGCACACAAGATGCTGGTCTATGAGATTAAGAAATTCATTGGCGGCTATGTGGCTGCTATGGATGGCTGTGATGCCATTGTGTTTACGGCGGGTCTGGGTGAAAACCAGTCTACTCATCGCCATAACATCTGCAATAACATGACATATCTGGGCCTGGAAATTGATGAGGCCCTGAATCAGGAAATGGTCGGCGGACGCGAAGGGGAAATCTCCACGCCGGACTCCAAGGTGAAGGTGTATGTGATCCCCACCAACGAAGAGTTGGTGATTGCTCGGGATACCCGGGATATCGTTTCCCGCTTGCAGAAGTAAGTCCAGAAAAATAATCGGAGAATATCCGGCATAGCAAACATAACAAAAGGCGGTGGAATCAACTCCACCGCCTTTCTGCTGTTAGTCTGAGGAATCCGTAAACCGGTTGTCCCGGAACAGCAGTGAGATACACCACAGCGCCGCAATGCCTACCAGTGTGTAGATGATCCGGCTGACAATGGCGGCCTGGCCGCCAAATATCCAGGCGACAATATCAAACTGGAAAATACCGATAGAACCCCAGTTGATGCCGCCGATAATCACCAGAATCAGAGCAATGATATCGAGCATGGCCAATACGCTCCTTTCCAAAAAAGATGACCGGATAGATGGTGCAGTTTCCGGCCCTGGCAGTGAACCGCCAACGGTTTTCTGCACATGCTTTAGTATGAACCGAGTCGCCCCGGCTATGCAGGCTCTATGCAATCTTTTTATCGGGTTTTGCAATAAATAGGTTTTTCTTTTTCGCAAAAATTTGAAGAACCGGGGGAAGCCTATATTTTAGAAGGAGTCATTGACAAATCGGAATAGAAGGAGTAAGATATTTAAAACGAACGCTTGTTCTTGTTAGCTGAAAAGGCCGAAGAAAATAGGGAATAGAAAAAGGAGGCATGCTTATGGAGGAACAGAACACACAAAAATTTAAACTGGTGTCTTCGTATCAGCCGACCGGAGACCAGCCCCAGGCCATTGCCAAACTGGTGGAAGGATTACAGCGTGGGGATAAAGAGCAGACCCTCCTGGGCGTCACCGGTTCCGGAAAAACCTTCACCATGGCCAATATCATTGCTCAGGTCAATCGTCCGACCCTGGTGTTGGCCCACAATAAAACCCTGGCGGCCCAGCTTTGCAGCGAGTTCCGGGAGTTCTTCCCAGAAAATGCAGTGGAATACTTTGTCTCCTACTATGATTACTATCAGCCGGAAGCCTATATCGCCACTACAGATACCTATATCGAAAAGGACTCCGCTATCAACGATGAAATCGATAAGCTGCGCCACTCGGCAACTTCGGCCCTTTCTGAGCGCCGGGATGTGATTATTGTGGCCAGTGTGTCCTGTATTTATAGCTTGGGTGACCCTATCGACTATCGGACCATGGTGATCTCCCTGCGCCCGGGCATGGAGAAAAACCGGGATGATTTGCTCCGTAAGCTGGTGGAGCTCCAGTATGAGCGCAACGACATCAACTTTACCCGAAACAAATTCCGGGTTCGGGGAGACGTGGTGGAGATTTTTCCCGCTCAGTCTGACGATACTGTTATCCGGGTAGAGTTTTTCGGGGATGAGATCGATCGGATTACGGAAATCAATCCTCTGACCGGTGAGTTTAAGGCAGAATTAAAGCATGTGGCGATTTATCCCGCTTCCCACTATATTGTTCCCCGGGAGAAGATGCTCCGGGCTGTCAAGGAAATTGAAGAGGAAATGATAGAGCGGGTAAAATACTTCAAGGACCATGGGAAGCTTATCGAAGCCCAGCGCATTGAGCAGCGCACCCAGTATGATATGGAGATGCTCACGGAGATCGGATTCTGCAAGGGCATTGAGAACTACTCCCGGGTTATGTCTGGTCGGGCTCCCGGCAGCGCCCCTTTTACCCTCATTGACTACTTCCCCAAAGACTTCCTGCTTATGGTGGACGAATCCCATGTGACCCTGCCCCAGGTGCGCTCTATGTATGCTGGAGACCGCGCCCGGAAGGAAGCCCTGGTGGAGTACGGATTCCGGCTTCCCTCCGCCTACGATAACCGCCCTCTGAACTTTGACGAATTTTACAGCCATATTAACCAGGTGATTTTTGTCAGCGCCACCCCGGGGGATTTTGAACAGGAGAAGTCTGCCCAGGTAGTGGAGCAAGTCATCCGGCCCACAGGCCTGTTAGACCCGGAAATCATCGTGAAGCCCACAGAGGGCCAAATCGACGATTTGATTTCGGAAATCAACCTGCGCACGGTCAAAGGCCAGCGGGTGCTGGTGACCACCCTTACCAAGAAGATGGCCGAGGATTTGACGGACTTTTTGGAGAATATGGGCATCCGGGTCCGGTATATGCATCACGATGTGGATACGGTAGAGCGCATGGAAATTATCCGGGATTTGCGTTTGGGAGAATTCGATGTGCTTATCGGCATCAACCTGCTGCGGGAAGGCCTGGACATCCCGGAAGTCTCCCTGGTGGCGATTCTGGACGCGGACAAGGAAGGATTCCTGCGCAGTGAGCGCTCCCTCATCCAGACCATTGGCCGCGCCGCCCGGAATGCCGAGGGGCAAGTGATTATGTACGCCGATTCGGTGACGCCCTCTATGGAGAATGCCATCCGGGAAACCCAGCGCCGTCGGGAAATCCAGATGCGCTATAATGAAGAGCACGGCATTGTGCCAAAGACCATCACGAAAAAAGTGGCGGAGGTTTTGGAAATCTCTACCCATAAGGAAGAAAAGAGCAAAAAGAAGAAGCGCAGGCTGTCTCCCATTGAACGCCGGCAGGAGATCGAGAAACTCACCAAGGAAATGAAGGCTGCCGCTAAGCTGTTGGAATTCGAGCACGCTGCGTATCTGCGAGATCGGATTCGGGAATTGCAGGATGGAAAATAAACCTGTCGCCAGGAGGAATTTATGGATACCAAGTTTTTGAAGATTAAAGGGGCCAGGGAACACAACCTGAAAAACATCAGTTTGTCCATTCCCCGGGATAAATTGGTGGTTCTTACGGGCCTTTCCGGTTCGGGGAAATCCTCCCTGGCCTTTGACACCATTTACGCAGAAGGCCAGCGGCGCTATGTGGAGTCCTTGTCCTCTTATGCCCGTCAGTTTTTAGGCCAAATGGAAAAGCCAGATGTAGACTATATCGAGGGCCTTTCTCCGGCCATCTCTATTGACCAGAAAACCACTTCGAAGAATCCCCGCTCCACGGTAGGCACGGTGACGGAGATTTACGACTATCTGCGGTTGCTCTACGCTCGGGTGGGGATTCCCCACTGCCCGGTATGCGGTAGGGAAATTCGTCAGCAGACCATTGATCAGATTGTAGACCAGGTGCTGGCTTTGCCGGAAAAAACCCGTATCCAGATTCTGGCTCCCATTGTCCGAGGAAGAAAGGGCGAACACGTCAAGGAGCTGGAGGCTGCCCGGAAGGCCAGCTATGTCCGGGCGCGCATCGACGGCATTTTGTACGATCTTTCGGAAAAGATTAAGCTGGAGAAGAACAAGAAACACACCATTGAGATTGTGGTAGACCGGCTGGTCATTCGTCCGGACATCCGCTCCCGTCTGGCGGATTCTCTGGAAACCGCTTCTTCTTTGGCCGGCGGGCTGGTGGTAGTCAGCATTGTGGACGGGGAAGACATCACTTTTTCCCAGAACTACGCCTGCCCGGATCATGGCATCAGCGTGGAGGAACTGACACCCCGGATGTTCTCCTTTAACAATCCCTTTGGCGCCTGTCCCAAATGCACGGGCTTGGGGGTGTTTATGAAAATCGACCCAGAATTGATTATTCCGGATAAACGGCTTTCTATCAACAAAGGGGGATTAAAGGCCAGCGGCTGGGCTATGGAGGGCAGTACTATTGCGGCTATGTATATGAAGGCATTGGCAAAGCACTACCACTTCTCCCTGGACACCCCCATTGGTGAGCTGCCTCCGGAAATCGTGGACATCCTGCTCTACGGCAGTAAGGGGGAGAAGATCGAAGTTTCCCGGGAAAATGAATACGGCAGAGGCACCTACCAGGTAGCTTTTGAAGGCATTATCAATAATTTAGAGCGCCGATTCCGGGATACCCAGAGCAACTGGATTAAGGAAGAGATTGAGGCTTATATGAGCGCTGTACCCTGCGAGGCCTGTGGTGGGAAGCGGCTTTCTCCGGTGAGTCTGGCAGTGACAGTAGGAGGGCTGAATATTGCCCAGCTCTGCGACTTGTCTATTACAGACGCCCTTTCCTTTATCGAAAATTTACAGCTTTCGGAGCGGGACTCCATGATTGCCGCCTCGATTTTAAAGGAAATTCGTTCTCGATTGGGATTTTTGCAGAGTGTGGGTCTGGAATATCTGACCCTGTCCCGGTCCTCGGGAACCTTGTCCGGCGGTGAAAGCCAGCGCATCCGGCTGGCCACACAGATCGGCTCTTCCTTGATGGGCGTATTGTATATCCTGGACGAGCCCAGTATCGGCCTGCACCAGCGGGACAATGATAAACTCCTGGCTACCCTGAAGCACTTACGGGATTTGGGTAATACGGTGCTGGTGGTAGAGCACGATGAAGACACCATGCGGGCGGCAGATCACATTGTGGATATTGGCCCGGGAGCGGGTATCCACGGGGGCGAAGTGGTGTATAACGGCCCTGTGGAGGGCATCCTGGATTGTGAGGATTCCATCACCGGCCAGTATCTCAGCGGGAAAAAGAAGATTGAACTGCCACCTCAGCGCCGGAAAGGCAACGGCAAAAAGCTGAAGATTGTCGGTGCTTCCCAGAACAACCTGAAGAATATCAACGTGGACATTCCTCTGGGAAAATTCGTTTGCGTCACCGGAGTTTCCGGTTCAGGGAAATCTTCTCTGATTAACGAAATTTTGTATAAGCATTTGGCGGTGGAGCTCAATGGAGCCAAAGGCCGAGCTGGCGCTCATAAGGCGATCAAGGGATTGGAAAACTTGGACAAAGTCATCCAAATCAATCAGGCTCCCATCGGACGGACGCCCCGCTCCAATCCGGCCACCTATACCGGGGTCTTTACGGATATTCGGGAGCTGTTTGCCAGCACGCAGGACGCCAAGCTCCGGGGATTTACCTCCGGGCGGTTTTCCTTTAATGTGAAGGGCGGCCGGTGCGAGGCCTGCCAGGGAGACGGCATTCTGAAAATCGAGATGCACTTTTTGCCCGATGTTTACGTTCCCTGCGATGTGTGTAAGGGCAAACGGTATAACCGGGAGACTTTGGAGATCCGCTATAAAGGAAAGAATATCTATGATGTGTTGGAAATGACCGTAGAGGAAGGAGTGGCCTTCTTCTCCAGCGTGCCTAAAATCGCCAGGAAGCTCCAAACCCTTCTGGATGTGGGGCTGGGATATATTAAGATCGGCCAGCCGGCCACGACTCTTTCCGGTGGTGAAGCCCAGCGGGTAAAGCTGGCTACCGAACTTAGCAAACGGGCCACCGGCCGCACCATCTATATTTTGGATGAGCCTACTACGGGTTTGCATATTGCAGACGTACACCGGCTCATTATGGTGCTGCAAAAGCTGGTGGATGCGGGGAATACCGTGTTGGTCATTGAGCACAATCTGGATATGATTAAAACTGCCGATTATATTATTGATCTGGGCCCGGAAGGCGGAGACCGGGGTGGAGAAATCATCGCCTGCGGCACACCGGAACAGGTGGCCCAAGTGGAGGGCTCCTATACCGGGCAGTATCTCAAACCTCTTTTGGAAAAGCCTTGATGACAGCAGCCGGCCCTAATGGGCCGGCTTTTTTTCGCGGAAGCCGTCGGTATTTCTTTCATAATGGATGCATATGTGGTATACTATTGGACGGGATTCTCCTTGAATTGGCGCTGTCCAAAGAGAGGACGGTTTCCCGTTCAGAAAAGGAAAAGAAGGGGTTTTATTGAATTCACCGAAGGAATCCCTTGTAAACTTTTTATATTTTGGTGGATTTCCTTTCCATAATGCTTTATAATGAAGCTAAACGGATACAAGCCTCTGCCGGCCTGCCGGAGAGGTTTGCAAAGGGCGGGATGCATAGAATTGCAGGATGCCCTCTGAAACCCAAAGAAAAGAGGTTGTTCTATGGGAACAAATACGACCGGCCATTTTTATGAGTGTACCCTGGGGGAAGGGGTCCATTTCCGGAGTATCCGGGATGAACGCTTTAAGACCCAGCGGATTTCTGTGAATATGATGGTTCCCCTGGATCGCCAGACAGCGGCGGCCAATGCCCTTCTTCCGGCGATGCTAGCTCGGGCCAATCGGGCCTATCCCGACTATACCCGTCTCGGGCAGCGGCTGTCGGAGCTGTACGGCGCTTCTCTTACTGGAAGCGTACATAAACAGGGGGATATTCAGGTGTTGTCCCTTACGGCTGTGGGCATTGCGGACCGTTATGCCTTGGAAGGGGAGAAAATTTCCGCCGAGCTGACAGGGCTTTTGTGCGCTTCCCTTTTTGAACCGGTTTTGGACGAAAACGGTCTTCTTCCGGAAGAGGATTTCTTACAGGAGCAGCGTCAGACCCTGGAATTGCTGGAATCCGAGCTCAATGACAAAATGCAGTATGCCCGCCGTCGGGCAACGGAGCTTCTTTTGGAAGGGGAACCGGCCGCTCTCAGTCGCTGCGGTACCATGGAAGGAGTGCAGCAGTTGACCCGGGAAGATGTGACGGCCGCTTGGCAGGAGGTTCTGAAAAAGGCCGTGATAGAGATTATGGTTTTGGGGGATTGCTCTCCAGAGCCAGTCTTGGAAACGGCTCGGCAGCGGCTTCCTCAGAACCGCCAGCCACTTTCCTGCCGCAGTGAGGTGTATCCTGCCTCGGGAACCGTGCGGGAAAAGACCGAATCCATGGACGTGCAGCAATGCAAGATGATCCTGGGATTCCGAAGCGGACTTCCTGCTGGGGAAAAGACCCCGGCTCTAAAGCTGATGTCGGCCGTTTTGGGCGGGACGCCCCATTCCAAGCTGTTTCAGAATGTCCGGGAAAAGCTGAGCCTTTGCTATTATTGTTCCGCCCAGTATAATATTGGAAAAGGAATCCTGCTGATTGAAAGCGGTGTAGAGGGCAAAAATCTGGAAAAGGCCCGGGAGGAAATTCTGAGACAGTTGGAAGAGATCCGGCAGGGCCATATTACCCAGGAGGAACTGGATTCAGCTAAAATGAGCGTGGCCAACGGGATGCGCACGGTAGAGGACTATCTGGGAAGTACGGAGAACTGGTATCTGACCCAAACCTTCCGTCCACAAATCCTAACGCCGGAAGAATTTGCCCGGCAAATCGAAGGGGTCACAGCGGAAGAGGTGCAGGAAGCTGCCAAGGCCTGTGTCCTGGACGCGGTCTATGTGATGAAAGGATTGGAGGAATAAGGCCATGGAGCAGATTACCCGTGTCACCAGTAAACGGATTGAAGACACTTATGACGTAATCCAGCACCCCTCCGGCCTGCGGATTATGGTTTATCCAAAACCGGGCAGCCATTCGGCCGTTGCCATTTTCGGAACCAAGTACGGCTCGATTGATACCCGGTTCCGCCGCTCGGATGAGGATGCTGACAGCGAAGTGCCTGCGGGAATTGCGCATTTTTTAGAGCATAAGCTTTTTGAAAACGAGGATTGCGATGCATTTGCCCGGTATGCTAAAACCGGCGCTTCGGCCAATGCATACACCTCCTTTGATATGACCTGTTATCTGTTCTCCTGCACAAAGAATCTATATGATTCCCTGGAGATTCTCCTGGATTTTGTGCAGAATCCGTATTTTACCGAGCAGACCATTCAGAAGGAACAGGGCATCATCGGCCAGGAAATTCGGATGTATGAGGACGACCCTTCCTGGCGGGTGCTGTTTAACCTGCTCCGGGCCATGTATCACGTGCATCCGGTAAAGACCGACATTGCAGGGACCGTAGAGAGTATCGCCCAGATTACGCCGGAAATGCTGTATCGCTGCTATCATACCTTTTATAACCTGCACAATATGGTGCTTTGCTTGGCTGGCAACGTGGAGACAGAAAAAGTCTTAGGGGTAGCGGATCGGATGCTCAAGCCCTGTGAGATGGTCAAAGTGGAACGGGCCTTCCTGCCGGAACCGGAAGACATTGTGCAGCCCTATATTGAGGAAGAGATGGCGGTTTCTTTCCCTATCTTCCAACTGGGATTCAAAGAGGCTCCCGGTGTATTTGCGGAACAGAAAGATGCAGAAGTGGACATTCTGCTGGAATTGCTGGCATCAGATGCTTCCCTGTTGTTCCGCCGGCTGCTGGATAAGGGCCTTATCAACGAGTCCTCCTTTGGATATGACCATTTTACAGGGACCGGATACAGCGCCATCCTCTTTTCCGGCGAATCCAAGGACCCAAAAGAAGTATCCAAAATGATTTGCGAAGAAGCCGAACGCCTGCGCAGGGAAGGAATTGATCCGCAGGCTTTTTCTCGGGCCCGCAAGGCAGTGTATGGCCGGAATATTATGGCCCTGAACAGCGCGGAAGCCATTGCCAACGCCATGACTTCTGCGACCTTCCGGGGAGAAGAGCTGTTCCGGTATATCGACCAGGTGGCAGAGGTCTCTCTGGAAGATGTGCAGCGGTGCCTGGAAGAGCATCTGCTGCCGCAGCGCGCAGTCCTTTCCGTAATTTTTCCCAAAGGAAACGAGATGAATATTGGAGGTAACGACCATGACTGAATATACCGTACAGTTCCCGGGTTTGGGAATCAGCCTGGATATCAACCCCACAGCCTTTACGATTTTCGGACTGGAAGTCAAATGGTATGGGATTATGATTGCCCTTGGATTTTTGCTGGCATTTGTCTATGCTATGTTCAGCTGTAAGAAAATGCACATTGACCAGGACAAGCTCATTGATGTAGTGATCGTGGGCATTATCGGCGGCGTCATTGGTGCCCGGCTGTATTATGTTCTGTTCTATCCCGGAGACCGGTATATTCAGGATCCTATGAGCATCCTGAATATTACAGAAGGCGGCCTGGGAATTTACGGCGGCATCATCGGCGGCTTGGGCTGCGGCGCCATTATGGCGAAGATCCGCAAGGTTAAGATTACGCCGATTCTGGATTTGGCGGTATTGGGCTTTCTGATTGGCCAATGCCTTGGCCGTTGGGGGAATTTCTTCAACCAGGAAGCCTTTGGTACGGCTACGGACCTGCCCTGGGGCATGGTCAGCAACAACACCATCATCGAGGTTGGTGGCGCAGCACATCCCTGCTTCCTGTATGAATCCCTCTGGTGCCTGCTGGGCTTTGTGTTGCTGCACATTTTTACCCGGAAATTCCGCCGGTACGACGGCCAGACCTTCCTGCTGTATTTGATTTGGTACGGCGTAGGCCGGTTCTTTATTGAAGGCCTGCGTACCGACAGCCTGCTGACTCCTTTCCTGGATCTCCGGGTATCTCAGCTGGTGGCGGTGGCTACTGTTCTGGCGGGCATTGTGCTGCTCATTGTTTTCCGCAACCGCACGACTCTTACTGGCTGTGGAAGCAAAAAGATCATGGAACTGAATCATATTGACGACCAGGTACAGGAAGAAGACTTTGAGGATGACGGCGCTCCCAGCACCATCTTCGATGAAGTCGATGTCAGCAGCTCTCAGGAGGAAGACGAAGAGCCGGCAGAGGAAACAGCTGCTCCCAAGCAGTGGGCAGAAGAATCACCCATGGAAGAGACCGTAACCAGCGAAGAAGCGGAGACTGATACAAACGAAAATGACCATGATGCGGAGGAGGAAACAGACAATGGCTGAAAGAATTGATGGAAAGGCAGTAGCCGCAGCAGTACGTCAGGAAGTGGCTCAGGAAGTGCTCCGGTTAAAAGAAGAAAAGGGATTGCAGCCCGGCATTGCCGTGGTGATTGTGGGGGACGATCCTGCTTCCCGGATCTATGTGAACAACAAGAAGAAGGCCTGCAGTGAGGTGGGCATTTATTCGGAAGAATACGCCCTTCCCGCCTCTATCACTCAGGAAGAGCTGACGGATTTGATTCATCAGCTCAATGAGAATCCGGCAATTCACGGAATTCTGGTGCAGTCTCCCTTGCCCAAGGGGCTGGACGAAAAAGCCGTGGTGGAAAATATTGACCCGAAAAAGGACGTGGATGCTTTCCATGCGCTGAATGTGGGCAAGATTATGATTGGGGACTTTGAATTCCTGCCCTGTACGCCGGCCGGGGTGATTGAACTGCTGGACCGTTACGGAGTTGCCATTGAAGGCAAGCGGTGTGTGGTTATTGGCCGGAGCAATATTGTAGGGAAGCCCATGGCTATGTTGTTGCTGCACCGTAATGGTACTGTGACCATCTGCCACAGCCGGACGAAGAATCTGGCGGAAATCTGCCGGGAGGCAGACATTTTGGTAGCGGCAGTGGGAAAGGCCAAGTTCGTTACCAAGGATATGGTAAAACCTGGCGCAGTGGTTATTGATGTGGGTATGAACCGCAACGAAAATGGGAAACTTTGCGGCGATGTGGACTTTGACGAAGTGGAGCCCCTTGCTTCTTATATTACACCGGTTCCCGGAGGCGTTGGTCCCATGACCATTGCCATGCTCATGAAAAATGTGGTGAGCGCTGCAAAAATACAGAATCATCTGCCTCTCTGAAGCCGGTGGGATTCTGTTGAGAGAATTGAGGTTTTGAAGGATGGCTCTGTTAGACAAGATTCGTGGGCCCGAGGATTTGAAAGCCCTCTCTATCAAAGAGCTGGAGATCCTGTGCGGGGAAATACGGCAGTTGATTATCCGGACAGTCGGCTGCAACGGCGGTCATCTTGCGTCTAATCTGGGTGTTGTTGAATTGACAGTGGCGCTCCACTATGTACTGCATCTGCCGGAGGATAAAATCGTGTGGGATGTGGGGCATCAGGCATATACACACAAAATTTTGACAGGCCGTAAAGACCAAATCCAATCTATTCGGAAAAAGGATGGATTGTCCGGATTTCCAAAGCCACAGGAGAGCCCCTATGACGCTTTCGCCGTAGGCCACGCCAGTACATCTATTTCTGCGGCGCTGGGCCTTGCCAGGGCAGCCCAGATGCAAAACCGGGATGACAAAGTGGTAGCGGTCATTGGAGACGGCGCCCTGACAGGAGGCTTGGCCTATGAGGGGCTCAATAATGCTGGCAGGCTCCAGAGAAATTTGATTGTAATTCTCAATGATAATGGGATGTCGATTTCTCCTAACGTGGGGAATATGGCACGGTATTTGGCCTATATCCGCGCAGGCCGGCCATATCTGAATGCCAAAGGCCGTGTAGAGAAGATATTGAGCCATATTCCGGCCATCGGAGAGCCGCTGCAAAACGGTTTGAAGCATGTAAAGAAAAAAGTAAAGAGTTTAATCTATAACAGCACGATATTCGAGGATTTAGGATTCCTCTATTATGGCCCATTTGACGGGCATGACCTGCCGGGTTTAATCCATATTTTGCAGACGGTATCGACACTTTCCAGACCGGTGTTGCTGCATCTTCACACTTCCAAAGGCAAGGGATACACCTTTGCAGAGGATGATCCCGATACGTTCCATGGGGTTTCCGCTTTTGATGTGAAAACTGGGTTGGTCGAAGGTGGCAAGGGAGAAAGCTTTTCGGATGTATTCGGGCGTTCCATTTGCCAGTTTGCCCAGAGGGATTCCCGGGTCTGTGCCATCACGGCTGCCATGCAGTTGGGAACCTGCCTAACGGATTTTCGGCAGAGGTTTCCGGCACGCTTTTTTGATGTAGGCATTGCAGAGGAGCACGCAATTACGTTTGCCGGCGGCTTAGCTTCCGGCGGGATGATTCCGGTTTGCGCCATCTATTCTACCTTTTTACAGCGCGGCTATGACCAAATTATCCATGATGCTGCGATTCAGCGAGTCAAATTGGTGTTGGCCATTGATCGGGCCGGCGTTGTAGGGGAAGATGGGGAAACCCATCAAGGCGTGTTTGATGCGGCTTTCCTTCACTCCATTCCGGATGTGACGATTTTCGCGCCTGCTTATTATGATGAGCTACACGAATGCCTGCGAGCAGCCCTGTTCGAAGTCAAGGGCGTTTGTGCGGTTCGATACCCCAGAGGAAAGAGCCTTTATCGTCCAGTTGATTACCATTTTGAATGTAAGCCATTTTCACTTTACGGAGATGTTCACAGCAAAATAAGAATTGTCACCTATGGCAGGCTGTTTTCCTTTACAGCAAAAGCCAGGGAAAATCTGCGAAAACAAGGTTTGGATGTCTGTATTATTAAGTTAAACTGCGTCAAACCCATTGCGGAAGAGGTCTATGAACAGGCCTTGCAGGGGGATTCCCTCTATTTTTTTGAAGAGGGAATAGAAGCAGGTGGTATTGGAGAGCATTTCCTTTCGCAATTGACGCAACGCGGATATCGCGGAAAGACCTTTTTGCGGGGAATCGGGGATTTTTTCCTTCGGCATGCCTCTATGCAGGAACAATTACAGGAATTGCAGCTTGACGATGTGGGAATCTATCGGGCTGTAATGGAGGGAGAAGGGAGAGAGCTGAAAAATGATTGAGAAAAAGCGACTGGATTGCCTGATTTTTGAACGGGGACTGGCCCCCAGCCGGGAGAAAGCCCGGGCTTTGATTATGGCGGGCCAGGTATATGTGGATCATCAGAAAGCAGACAAGCCCGGGACTATGCTGCCTGTCGATAAGGCGGTGGAGGTTCGTGGAGATACACTGCCTTATGTGAGCCGCGGCGGCTTGAAGCTTGCGAAAGCCATGGAGTCCTTTCCGATTTCCTTGGAGGACTGTGTTTGCATGGATATTGGCGCTTCCACCGGCGGCTTCACGGATTGTATGCTGCAAAATGGCGCCCGGAAAGTGTATTCGGTGGATGTGGGATACGGCCAATTGGCTTGGAGCCTGCGCACGGACCCCCGGGTCGTCAATTTAGAGCGCACCAACGCCCGCTATCTGACGACAGAGCAGGTTCCAGAGCCCGTGGATTTCTTCAGCGTGGATGTGTCCTTTATTTCCTTGACCTTGATTTTGCCGGCCGTTCGCCCTCTGCTTCGGGATGGAGGCCGGGCCGTTTGTCTGATCAAGCCCCAATTTGAGGCCGGACGGGAAAAGGTCGGAAAGAAGGGCGTTGTTCGGGATAAAGCGGTACATATCGAAGTCATTGAGAAGATACTGGACTTCGCCCTGCAAAACGGGTATTCCGTTTTGGGACTGACCTATTCTCCTGTAAAAGGGCCGGAAGGAAATATTGAATATCTGGTTTATTTGGAAAAAACGGATACGCCCCAGAAGCACCAGGATATAGACGCGGCTTCGGTGGTGGAAGCTTCCCATCAGGCTTTGGACAAGGAGGCGGGACATTGAGCTCGGTTTTAGCACCGAAATTGAAAAACCTGGTTTTACTGCCCAATTTGACAAAACGGAATGCTGCGCTGCACACCAACCGTATTGCGGACAAACTGCGGGAGCTGGGAATAAAAGTGTGGATGCATGAGCCTATGGAAAAGGTCTTTTCTGATTCAGACACACTGTTTTGGGAAGATTTTGACCAAATGATTGAATCGTGCGATGCGGTTATCGCCATTGGCGGGGATGGGACTATTATCCACGCGGCGAAACACGCGGCCCATGCGGATAAACCTATTTTGGGAGTCAACGTAGGCCGTTTAGGCTTTGTTGCCGGTTTGGAAGTGGACGAGCTGGAGTTGCTGGAACACTTGGTTACCGGTCAATATACGGAAGAAAAACGCATGATGATCTCCGTCAAAACGTTTTTTCAAGGCAGGCCTATGGAGTACCAGGTGCTCAATGATGCCGTAATCGCCCGCGGTTCTTTTTCTCGAATTCTGGATTTTCAGGTCTCTCTCAATCAAGGCGCTATCTGCCATTATCGGGCCGATGGGTTGATTCTGGCTACTCCTACAGGTTCTACAGCTTACTCTCTGTCTGCAGGAGGGCCAGTAGTGGACCCTTCTATGGAATGTATACTCCTGACTCCGATCTGTCCTCATTCCCTGTTTACCAGGCCTGTTATTTTCAATTCGCAGTCACATATTGCTGCCCGGGCCGAAGGGGATGAAGCCATCTATCTGACCTTAGATGGGGAAGAGTCTCTTTGTATCGGCAATGAGGAAGTCTCCTTTGCCAAATCAGAAGAAGAGGTTCGTTTGATTCAGCTTCGGCACAAGGAGTTTTATCAGGTAGTCAACGAAAAATTAGCGGAAAAACGAGGATAAACAAAAATTTTACAGACTTCATTTTTAATGCGAAAGGAGTGCTTATAAATCACTATGAAAACGCGACGTCATGCCAAGATCTTGGAGCTGATCAGCGAACGGGACATCGATACCCAGGATGAACTCCTGCGCTGCCTGCGGGAATCGGGGTTTGAAGTGACTCAAGCAACGGTCTCCCGGGATATCAAGGAGCTCCGTTTGGTAAAAACCCTTTCCAGCGAGGGGAAATACAAGTACTCTGTAGGACAGGATCACACCAAAAATGTGTCGTCTAAATTTTTCTCCCTGTTTGCTGATTCCGTTTTAACGGTGGATTCCGCCAACAATATGGTGGTAATCCGGTGTATGACGGGAATGGCCCAGGCAATCTGCGCCGCAATGGACTCGATCCAGTGGAAGAGCGCTTTGGGCACGGTGGCCGGAGATGATACCATCTTTGTGGTTTGCCGGGATGATACCAGCGCCAAAGAAATGGAAGAAGAACTGAAGAAATTGATGACAAGGTGATTTTGGATGTTGACACAGCTCTATATTGAGAATATTGCGGTAATCGAAAAGGCTTCTATTGATTTCCGCGCTGGGTTTAATGTGCTGACCGGTGAAACCGGTGCGGGAAAGTCCATCATCATCGACTCCATCAACGCAGTCTTGGGAGGCAGAGTTTCCCGAGAAATTGTGCGCAGTGGGGCTAAAGTAGCCCGGGTCAGCGCGCTTTTTACAGATATCAATCCCAGATCTCTCCGGTGGCTGGAACAGCAGGGTTTCTCTTCAGAAGAAGAGGAAGCCCTGCTGCTTCAGCGAGAAATTCGTCCCGAAGGGAAAACGGTATGCCGCATTAACGGCTGTCCCGCTACGGTGGCCATGCTTCGAGAGCTTGGGGCAGGTCTGCTGCATATTTTGGGGCAGCATGAAAGCTATGAGCTCCTTTCCCCGGATCGGCATGTGGAATACGTGGATAGCTTTGGCCGGTTAGAAGAGCTAAAAAGTCAATACCAGGCTGTGTATGAAAAGCTTCGGGCTGTGAAAAAAGAACGGGAAGCCCTTTTAATGGACGAAACCCAAAAGGCCCGGCGAATGGATTTGCTCCGGTATCAGATTGAAGAACTGGAGAGAGGGGAGATCCGTCCAGGGGAGCAGGAAGAGTTGATCCAGCAGCGGATGATGTTCCGAAACAGTGAGAAAATCGCAGAAGCGGTGTCTCTGGCGAAAGGCGCCCTAAACGGAGATGAGGATGCGATAGGCGCTTTGGAAGAGGTGGGCAGCGCGGCGGATTCTTTGGAAGAAGCGGCGGAGTTTCTCCCGGCCTTATCCGGAACGGCCCAAAAATTGCGGGATTTGGAATACGGCCTTCAGGATTGCCTAGCGGAAATTCGGGATGCTGCGGACAGCCTGGAATACGACCCTGGCCAACTGGAACAGGTGGAGGAGCGGATAGATCAGCTCTATCGCCTCAGCCTGAAATACGGCTCTACCGAAGAAGAAATGCTGGCCTTTTTGGAAAACAGCCGCAAAGAGCTTCACAGTATTGAGCTTTCGGATGAGCGCGCGGAGGAATTGGCCGCAGAATATGAAAAATATAAGGAAGAAGCCATCCAGCTGGCCAAGGAGCTTTCCTCTGGACGGCGCAAGGCTGCTGCAGAGTTGGTTCGCCGCGTCCGAGAGGAATTGTCTTTTCTGGATATGCCCAATGTGGAGTTTCAAGTGGAGCAGATTCGCTGCCCGTTGAACCATTGGGGCTGTGACAAAATACAGTTTTTGCTCTCCACCAACCCTGGGGAGCCCGCCCGGCCTATGGCGAAGATTGCTTCCGGTGGCGAGCTTTCCCGCATCATGCTGGCTATCAAGACCGTGCTTTCCGGTACGGACGATATTGCTACCATGATCTTCGATGAGGTGGATACCGGCATTAGCGGCAGCGCGGCGCGGAAAGTGGGCCTGAAGCTCCGGGAGGTTTCCCGGAACCGGCAGGTGCTTTGCGTCACCCATTTGGCGCAGATTGCTGCTTTGGGGGATTCTCACTTCCTGATTTCCAAAGAGGTACACGATCAAAAAACCTTTACCCAGGTTCGGCCTTTGGATTTTGAGGGAAGAAAACGGGAAATTGCCCGGATTATGGGCGGTACAGAAATCACCCCGCTCCTGCTGCAAAACGCGGAGGAAATGCTCTGTCAAAGGGAAAATTTGTGATGCGCAAAAAGGGAAGAAGGTACTTCCTTTTGAAAAGGGCTCTAAACGAAAAAGAACCCCTTGACTTTTGAAGAGTTCTTCGCTATAATCACCATAAAGGCAATGAAGGAAAAAAGTACTGCTGTGGGCTTTATATGGCCCAGCCGGCAAAGAGAACCTGCGGTTGGTGGAAGCAGGGGCGGCGGCAGACAGGAAAATACATTCCGGAGCTGTAGGCTGAAAGCAGGATTGCAAGTAGGCTGTGCCGGGCCGCACCCGTTACTGTGCAGGAGTATAAAAGGGGAGACCCCTGTACTCCGTAAGGCCGTTATTGTGAAGTAGCGGCGAACTGAGGTGGTACCGCGGTTTTTCCGCCCTCTGCAAAACGCAGGGGGCGTTTTTATTTGTGTTTCCCATCACAGCCCCCGGCACTTGAAAAATCGAGAAAGAGAGGTTTGTACAATGGGAGTTTTTGAAGTTTTGAAGGAAAGAGGGCTGATCGCCCAGATGACCAACGAGGAGAAAATCCGGGATCTCCTGAACAACCACAAAATCCGGTTTTATATTGGCTTTGACCCCACAGCGGACAGCCTGCACGTAGGGCATTTCCTGCAGGTAATGGTGATGGCCCACATGCAGCGGGCCGGCCATACGCCCATTGCTCTGTTCGGCGGCGGCACCGGCATGATCGGCGACCCCTCCGGCAAAACGGAAATGCGCCGCATGATGACCCGGGAGGAAATCGACCACAACATCAGCTGTTTTCAGAAGCAGATGTCCCGGCTCATCGACTTCTCCGATGGCAAGGCCATTATGGCCAACAATGCCGATTGGCTGCTGAATCTGAACTACATCCAGTTCCTCCGGGAAGTGGGCGTGCATTTCTCTGTGAACCGGATGCTGGCGGCAGAGTGCTACAAGCAGCGCCTGGAGAGAGGTCTTTCCTTCTTCGAGATGAACTACATGATTATGCAGAGCTACGACTTCCTGGAGCTGAACCGCCGCTATGACTGTGTCATGGAGCTGGGCGGCGATGACCAGTGGAGCAACATTATCGGCGGCGTAGAGCTGGTTCGCCGCTCTGAGGGGAAAGAGGTCTACGGCATGACCTTTACTCTGCTGACCACCAGCGAAGGCAAGAAGATGGGCAAGACCGAGAAGGGCGCCGTGTGGCTGGACCCGGAGAAGATGTCTCCCTTTGACTTCTATCAGTACTGGAGAAATGTAGCGGACGCCGATGTGATCCGCTGCCTGAAGCTCCTGACCTTCCTGCCTATGTCTGAAATCCACGAGTTGGAGAAGCTCACCGGCAGCGAGCTGAATAAGGCCAAGGAAATCCTGGCCTTTGAAGTCACCAAGTTGGTACACGGGGAAGAAGAGGCCATTAAGGCCCAGGAGGGTGCTCGGGCTCTGTTCAGCACCGGCACCAACACCGATAATATGCCCACCACCGAGATTTCCGCCGATGACTTCACCGACGGCAAGCTGTTGGTGCTGGATTTGCTCATGAAGGCCGGCCTGACGCCCTCTAAGGGCGAAGGACGCCGTCTGGTAACCCAAGGCGGCGTGAGCATTGACGACCAGAAGGTGACGGATATTGCGGCGGCAGTAACCGCGTCCGACTTTGAAAAGGGCTATCTGGTAATCAAGAAGGGGAAGAAGGTACACCACAAAGTGGTCTTGAAGTAAAAATGTTTATTAGCAGATTTTTGTTATAAGAAGAAAATAAAGATAAACGAAAAACCCCTGCGCGGGAAAAAAGGGGGGAGAGAGCCCTCCTTCCTGCGCAGGGGGTTTTTGCTTTTTCTGATTCTTTTCTGATTCTTATGAGTCCTTTCCTTTTCCCGGTTCGACATTTTCCGCATTTGTCTCAGCAGGATTTGGGTCCTTACGGGGTTTGATTTTAGCAAGAGGATTGGCGTTGGCCGCCTCTTCCATCTGTTTGCTGGATAGGTGGGTGTAGATTTCCGTAGTGCCCAGGTTTTCATGGCCCAGGATGTCCTTTAAGACCCGAATATCCACATCGCCATGCTGATACATCAAGGTGGCCGCCGTGTGGCGGAGCTTGTGAACCGAGTAACCGGGGCCGCCTAAATCGATAGCGCCGAGATATTTTTTGACAATATGCTGGACGGTCTTGGGGCTAATGCGCTTGTGCTGACGGCTGATAAACAGGGCGTTTTTATCTTTCACGCCGTCTTTGGGCCGCACAGCCAAATATCGATCGATCGCCTCCAAACAGGCCGGATTGAGGTAAACGATGCGCTCTTTGTCGCCTTTGCCAACAATACGGATACAGGAGGATTGATGGCGGATATCCGTAAGATTGATGCCCACCAATTCGGAAAGACGCATTCCGCAATTCAAAAACAGTGTCAGAATACAGTAATCCCGTTCCTTATCCGGGCCGTCTACGGCTTGGAGCAAGTCAATGCTTTGTTCTAATGTCAAATATTTCGGCAATGATTTTTTATGTTTTGGCGATTCTAAGGCTTGCATTGGACTTTCTGTTAAAAGCTGTCGCTGGTCTATAAGGTATTTATAAAATCGGCGCAGCGTGGTTGTTTTGCGCAGCCGTGTATTGACGGAATTTTTGCGTTCTGTCACCAGGAAATTCATGAATTCCAGCACGTCGCGCTTGGAAATCCGCAAAATTTCCTGGTCGGATATATCCGAAACCCGGATTTCCTTGTCCGGCGTATCCGCCGGAACCTGACCGGAATACCGCTTGATAAACCGGAAAAACGTCATCAAATCTCGCGCGTATTCTTCTACAGTTAGCGGTGAACGCGCCCGTACCGTCAACTGATACTGTAAATAGTCCCGTACCAACGGCGGAGATTCTTCTAAAAGTTCCTTGTGAAAGTTTGCAAGATTATATGCCATAACCGGTGATTTCCTGCCTTTCTGACTCCCCTGAATTATACAAAATTTTAATTTTGTATAATTAGATTATAGCTTTTCGGGAGGGCCTTGTCAAGGATTTTTCCTCTCTTTTCTTTCCTTCGCAGTTTCTCTTTTTTATTTCTCTCAATCATCATCGTATGCAATTTCCCGGATTGGAAGAATTCCTCCAATATCCAGCAAGGGTCCGTCTGTCAGTTCTATGGCTGTGATGTTCCGCTGCTGCAAAAATTCTTGAATGCGTCTGCCGTCCGGATGGCTCTTTAAGGAGCCGGTAAACAATAGCTCATCCGGCGCGGCTAACCCACAGCATCCGCCAATAAACCCATACTCGTATCCCGGCAACTGAATATGCCCTGGCTGGATTTCCAGTACCTCTATACCGGCCTTTTGTGCTGTCCGGCTCACGCCTCGGTCTGCTGTAATCAGACTGTTGGCGTCTACCACTGCGGCTGCACACCGGGTATACCCCTGGGCCACGGCAAAATGCTGTTTCTCCGCCAGTTGTTGCTGGATTTCCGGTGCTGCGGATTTTGGATTCCAGAACACCTTTTCCGCAATCTGCAAAATATTGCATGGAGCATCTTCCGGGTAGCACTTTCCCAAAGGCGTTTGTGTCACAATAGTTTGAATATCAAAATAGTTAAGGCGCCGGGCCAGTTCTTCTTCTCCATGCGGCACCACTGCGAAACCATCTCCCAAATAGCAGCAGAGCATATCACCGTGATATCGGATAGGGTCCGGAAGATTTTGGGAAGAAGTGGTGGCAATGGCCCGAATGCCGAGTTTCTGCACGCTTTGGAAAACAGCGGGATATTCCGGGGAAAGTAAAACCATCGAAACGCGGCTTTGAGGTAAGTTAGGGCTGTGCAAAAATCGCTCTGGCAAAGGAGATTCCTCCTATGTATAAGGCGGAGAGGTGCTCTCTCCCCCCTTTTTCAGATTTTTTGTCAGGTATCGGTACGCAAGGCCTCAATAGGCTGCAAAGAGGCCGCCTTCATGGCGGGATACACGCCGAATACCACACCGCTGACCATGGAAAATCCGGCGGCAAACAGCGCAATATCCATTCTTGGCTCTAAAGAAATGCCGAACAGTGCAGCGCCTAAATAGGATGCCCCTGTCCCCACTACTACGCCGATAAGAGAACCAATCAGGGAAAGCAGCAGCGCTTCCCAAAGGAACTCTGAAAGAATCACGCTTTTTTGCGCGCCAATGGCTTTCTTGATGCCGATTTCCCGGGTACGCTCCTGCACCGATACCAGCATCACCGTCATAATGCTCAGGCTGGCCACTAACAGGGAAATAGCTCCTACCGCGGAAAGCACCAAAGTTAAAATATTCAGCATATTGGTCAGGGAGTGCTTCTGTTTTACCAGATTGTTTGCCATATAACCGTCCGTAAGGCCCGTTTGACGGTCCAGCACGGAAGTGAGCTGCTGCCCTACGGTATCGGCGTCCTCCCCCTCTGCAATGCGTACCGCGATTTGATCGAAGGTACTTCTCCCCAGAGACGACTGCATGGTGGTGTATGGGACGTAAACAAAGGAAGGAATATAGCTTCCCATAAAGCTCTGCAAAAGGCCGCTTCCGGTTTTTACAACCCCCACAATGGTATAAACCTCTTCCGCACCCCCATACAGGATAGAAACCGTTTTGCCAATGCTGTTGCTTCTTCCAAAGGCCTTTTGGGAAAAGGATTCGTCAATAAGGCACACGTTTTTTTGCAGCAAAACATCCTGATGGTTCAAATTCCGACCGTAAATGGCCTCAATAGAAATAATTCGGTTGGCATTTTCGTCCACGCCCCAAAGCAAGGCATCCGTTTCTTCCGACCGGGCCGAGAGGGATGCCGTCTGCATCAAAACCGGCATGGCCTGCTCCACCTGTTCGCAGCCTTCAATGGTGTCCAATGTCTCATCCTGCAAAAGTGCTGAGGAGGAAGCGCTGATGGTGAGCCCACTGAGCCCTAAACTGTCCATTTCGGTGTTCAGGGCATCGCTGCCGCATTGAGAGATGTTTCCGATAATGGTTACAGAGGCCACGCCAATGACAATTCCCAGGGCAGTTAGAATACTTCTTCCCCGCTTTCGGCAAAGACTTCTCCAAGCAAAGGATATGCGCTCAAGCATCAGGCTGGCCCTCCGTTTCCCGGATATACATTCCCTCGGTAATGCCCTCCGGTTCTAAAATGACATGGGCGCCCTCCGGCAGCTCTTCTTTGACAGAAAGACCGTTGGCATATTCTTTTTCAGCGGTAACAGGCTGTTTGACAGCTTGGCCTTCCTGTACCAGGAAAATGTATTCCTGCCCGTCATCATCGGCAAGAACAGCGCTGTAAGGGATTAGAAAGACATCCGGTGATTCTTCAGTGGTGATAGAAGCCTTGACGGTATAGCCCGGCTTAATCTCGGCTGTTGGCTCTAAAACCTTTAAGATTACCTCTACAACTGTTTCTTTGCCGGTAGTGGAGGCCTGTTGGACGGCTTCATCGGAGATAGAAAGCACCTCTCCCTGAAAGGTTTGTCCTGGGAATCCAGAACCGGTGATTTCCGCTTGCTGTCCGGTTGCGATTTCGGCAATATCGGCTTCCCCCACTTGCAGCCGCACCTGCAGGTTTTGCGGGTCTGAAACCGTCATCATTTCATCTCCCACAGCAGCAGAATCCCCTTCCAGGATCTTCAAATCGTTGACCGTGCCGGAAATAGGGCTGGTTACCGTAAACGGTTCTTCAGAGTCTGCCTGTCCAGATTGGGCAGAGGCCGCCAGGATTTCTTCAGCGCTGTCCGGTATCACACCGGTAGCTTGGTATTCTTCCCACAGCCGGAGATATGTTTCCTGTGTAGCTGCAGAAGAAGCTTCCTCGACCCGATGGGCGGTAAACAGTTCCTGCCCGGCCTTCACTTGTTCCCCCTCCTGGACGAAAAGCTCCGTAACGACCAGGTTGCAAGAAGCTGAAACGGTCTTTTCGTTGGCCCTTTCTACGGTGCCGGAGCAGAGTAGGGTTTCCGAAGCGGTGTCGGCGTGAAGCTGCCAGCTCTGGGCTTCCACAACGGTGGGTTTCATCATCTGCCCGGCAACCAGGATGCCTCCGGAAATCACCGCAGTGGACAAGAACAGCAGGATATAGGATTTCAGTTTCATTCTCGCATTCCCCCTTCCAGCCTATTTTGCGACTGGAGCGGGAAAAAATGCGCCCTTCCCGAATTTTACAGACCCGTTGTTTCGGGAATATCTCCCCTATTGAGAGGAATACTGTGATAAAGAGATACGGAAATCAAGAAAGGAAGGCGCCGGAAATGAGTATGATCCCTTGCAGCGAAGATTGTGTATATCAGCGTGACGGCTACTGTTCCCTGGATATTCCCCCTTTGGTGACCAATACAGACGCAAAGGGTTGTGTCCACAAAATTTCCCTGGATAAAAAGCGTCCGCCTATCCCGTATCCGGAAATTACGATTCCGTCGCAGCCCCAAAGGCCTCTCTGAGATTTTTTACACCAATCAGCTGCATCTCTCCGGAGGACACCGTAGTCTTTTTCAGGCAGTGATAGGGCAGCACACAGCGCCGAAATCCCAGACGAGCGGCTTCGGAGACACGAGCGTTGATGTGGGTGACAGACCGAAGCTCCCCGGCCAGGCCCACTTCCCCAAACACAATGGTGTCCTCTCGGATGCTGATATCCTTCAGGCTGGAGATCAGGGAGACGGCCACTGCCAAATCTGCCGCGGGCTCGTCCAAGCGCAAGCCGCCCACCACGTTGATATAGGCGTCCAGATTCGAGAAGTAAAACCCTGCCCGCTTTTCCAGCACGGCCAGAAGCAGATTCATCCGGTTGTAATCAAAGCCTGTAGCCATCCGGCGGGGATTGCCAAAGCCAGTGGTGGTGGCAAGGCCCTGGATTTCCGCCAAAATAGGCCGAGTGCCTTCCATGACACAGGTAACGCAAGTGCCGGATACATTTACCGGCCGGCCAGAAAGCATGGCTTGGGAAGGGTTGTCTACCTGCTGAAGCCCCGACTCCCCCATATCAAAAACGCCGATTTCATTAGTGGAGCCATAGCGGTTCTTTACGGCCCGGAGAATTCGGTAGGTCATCTGCCGGTCTCCTTCAAAGTACAGAACCGCATCCACAATATGCTCCAGGACCTTGGGGCCGGCAATCGCGCCATCTTTATTCACATGTCCCACTACAACAGCGGGAATATCCAGGGGCTTGCAGCAGCGCATAATGGCATTGGTGCATTCCCGCACCTGGGTAACACTGCCGGGAGAAGAGTTTAAATCAGTAAAATTCATGGTTTGGATAGAGTCGATCATCACCAGGTCCGGTTTCAGGGAGCGGATTTCCTCCGTGACATACTGGATGTCGGTTTCCGTCATAATCAGCAGGTTCGGTGTAGTCACTCCCAGGCGCGAAGCCCGCAGCTTGATCTGCCGGCCGGATTCTTCCCCGGAGACGTAAAGGATCTTCAGGGTTCGGCCAAGATGCTGGCAAATCTGCAGCAGAATGGTGGACTTTCCAATGCCCGGGTCGCCGCTGATCAAAATCAGGGAGCCCTTGACGATGCCGCCTCCCAGCACCCGATCCAGTTCTGACATCCCGGTGTGATACCGGAATTCTTCCTGTTCATCCAGCTCATTGATGGGAATCGGTCGCGAGAGGCTGCGGTGAGAGGACATAGCAGCCGATTTTTTGGAGACGGGTTCCCGCAGCTCTTCGTTCATGGTATTCCACTCCCCGCATCCAGGGCATTTTCCATACCATTTGGCGGATTCAAATCCGCAGGCGGAACAAATATATACGGTTTTTGCTTTTCCTGCCATAAGGGACCTCCTGCATATAAGTCTTTCCCAATTAGTATACCATAAACGGTCCGGCATGCAAGAGGCCGGAATTTCCAATAGAAACCCCCGAATCGTCTCCTTCTTCCAAAAGGCTGTTTTGAGTGTCCAAATAGTCCATAAAGCCGTTCCATATAGCAAAAGCCATTTGCCCCTGATAGGCCGGTTCCTGGAGCATCTGGGCTTCAGAGGGGTTGGATAGAAATCCGCATTCTATAATAACTGCCGGTACCTGGGCGTTCCACAACAGGTAGATGGAACTGCCGGCGGGTTTGCATTCCCGGCTGTTTTCCGGCTGCAGGAGGCCCTTGACGGAATCCTGAATGGCCTGGGCCAGATCTGCACTTTCGGGCACGTTGGGGGAATAAAAAATTTGGGTACCGTGATACTGGGATTCGCTGAAATGGTTCTGATGAATGCTGAGAAGGATACACTCTCCCTCTGCCTCCACCATATGAAGGCGGTTGTGCAGATCGGAGACCTTCCGCTCCCGAACTGTTTCCAGTTTCTCATATCCAACAGAAATATCCGAATCCCGTATCATGACTACTCGGAATCCACTGCTTTCCAGCATGGGGCGCAGCCTCTGGGCAATGGCCAAATTTAAATCCTTTTCCAGGGCTCCATCAGCAGAGGAGGCCCCTCCGTCCTCCCCACCGTGGCCGGCATCCAGCACCACTGTAACAGGAGTTTGCCGCAGCTTCCCAGCCTGATTGGAAATCGTCTGAAAGGCGTTGACCGTACAAACAGCCCAAATTCCCAACAGTGCCAGAGTCAGCAGCCACAGCCCTCTGGGGCGCCGTATTTTTTTCGCTCGTGTTCCCATTGCTTCACCCCCTATAAGAGAGTATGCCTTTTTTCAGAATTCCAGTACCAGGACGCAAAAAAACCTTCCGTCCCAGCCCGTATGGGCCAAGGGGAAGGCTTTTTTATTTTCATCAGGAATGCTTGCTGTCTTCAAAAATCGACTCTTCCTCAAGCTGAGAGCGTTTGACCATCCGGCCATTTACATAGACATACTCTGACTCTTCCTTCTCTTTGTCAGGGGAGTCCTGTTCCTCGCCGTTGTTTTGTTCTGCTTCTATTTCCTTCTTCTTCGTATAGTAGGGCTGAATCAGAAGCCGGTCAATGAGAGAGTATACGACAAAGCAGTCCGTATAGGACAGGAAGGAAAAAATAAACAGGGCCATCAGGAGCAGCAGCACCAAGGAGGTCAGCAAATTGGCTAAGGCTTGATAGCAGACAAAAAGGAACAGGCCGTAAATAGCGGTCAGAAGAAGATTCCGCCACAAACCAGCAATGGAAAGAATCAGGGCGTTTCGATAAATTTTGCGCAGAGGCAGGTCAAAGGTCACAATCATAATGGGGACATAATACTGGCAAAACAGTAGGACCACAATTGCCAGGAAACAGAAGGCCAACGGAATCATGAAAAACCAGTTAAAAGCCATCTGATAATAGTAGTAGAGCATGGAGAAAGACAACACCATGTACGCTACATACAGAAAAATCCCATTGAGCAGGAACGCCTTCCAGTTGTCTTTGATGGCATCCTTATAATCCGAAAAAACAAAGGCGTGGTCTTCACGGGCAAAATTACGTGTAACATAAGTAAGGCCCGCTATGAAAGGAGAGAGAAAAATCAGTGGAAAGGGAACCACATACAATGTCCAAACGTCCAACTGCAGGCTATATTGCCCCATAGGCAGCTGCAGCTGATAGTGAGTCAGCATCCCGAACATCAGGAAGATACACACTGCCATCACCACTAAAAACGGGACAAAGAACAGAAGATTCAGTTGAATCAGCTTTCCAAACTTGCGTCCCATCAACTGAAAATAGCGGATATAGGGCGGCTTTTGCGGCTCGTCCTTGCTGACGCCGGGGCCTGGCCGGTTATAATTTCCAAAAAACAAAAAATTCGCCAAAGTACAATCACTCCTATAAAGTTATCTGTGCCTGGGCAAGGTTCGCTCTGTTATCCCATCTTGGCACGGGGATGATAACTATTATACACTTCTTTCATATGATTGTCCAATAATTGAATGTAAATTTGTGTCGAAGAAATGTCAGCGTGTCCCAACATCATTTGGATGTCCTTGAGCTGGGCGCCGTTTTCCAATAAGTGCAGCGCAAAGGAATGGCGAAGAGTGTGGGGTGTGATATCTTTGGTAATACCGGCGCTGCGGGCATAGTTCTTAATAATTTTCCAAAAGCCCTGCCGGGTCAGGCGTTTTCCATTAAAGTTCAGGAACAAGGCTCCCTCATCTTCCAATTTCGGCGCAATTTCGCTTCGCACCCGCCGCAGATAATCGGAAACTGCGGCGATAGCTGCCGGGTAGACCGGAATCGTCCGCTCTGATTTATGGCTCCGGCAATGCAGAAGACCTTCCTTCAGTCGGATGTCCGAGAGATCCAACTCTGTGAGTTCGGAAACTCGGATGCCTGTGGCATACAATAACTCCAGCATGGCCCGGTCCCGGCACCCTTTTGGCTCTGAAATATCCGGCTGCCGGAGCAAAAGCTCCACTTCCTGTTGGGTAAGGATCTGCGGCAGCTTTTTATCCTTCTTTTGAATTTTGATCTGTTTAGCCGGATTTTCCTCCGTCAGCCCCAGTTGGATCAGGTATTGATAAAAGGAGCGGATAGAAGCCATATTCCGGGTCACGGTGGAAGGAGAACGGCCCAAAGATTGCAGTTCCGCTACATATTGGCTCAAAATCTCCTTATCAGTTTTTTCCGGGAGCGGGTCTCCGTGCTCTTTTAAAAACGCCAGATAGTGTTCCACATCCCGCTGATAGGAATCCAGCGTGTTTTGGGAAACTCCTTTAGAAATCAGGTAATCATAGAACGCTTTTCCGTAGTCGGTCATCGTATCACTCCCTTTTCTGACATATACAAATCCCCTATCCCTTTTCAAGCAAGTACCGAAGCCCCTAAAAAGAAAACAGCAATGAAAAAATGGCGGAAGTCCCCCATTCCAGCAGCGCTCCCATCAGGCACGGCACGAGGAATAGTCCGAACCGAAAAGCATAGGGGCCGATTTTGGCCTTGACTGAACCACCCATGGAAAGCCGTTTGGAAAATCTCCAGCTTTCCTGGACTGCTAAGAAAATCCCCACCGAACCAATCAGAGTGCCCGGCAAAAAAAGCAGCCAATAAAATGCGCCGCCCTGCAGGCCATAAGCTGTATACAAGTATCCTGCCACCAACCCGACTCCAACCCCCCGGGCCACAGGAACTAGCGGAAGCAAAAATGTTCCCCAAATGGAAAGCCCACAGAGAAAACACACTGCGGCCAACAAAAAAGACGAGGCCAACGAGGAAACGAAACCGGAAAAAAAGGGGTCTTCCAAACGCAGACGGAAATCTGTCTGGAACAGGAAATCCAAATGGGAAACCGCCTCTCTTGGCGCGTTGCCGGAAAAAACAGCGCCAGCCGCAATTCCCGCCAAAAATAGTGCCGGTCCCACAATGAGCCAAACAGGAACGCGGGGCTCCAAAGGTTTTTCCGCAGGAGACTCCGGCTTTCCAGCTCCGCTTGTCCGGTGAGAAGCTGCGGCTGTGCCGGTTCTCATATACTTCTTTTTACTTCGAACCCATACCATAATCCATCCTCCAGCCCTTCTAAATAAACACTGTTAGAATCAATATATGGAAAGGGAAAAAGAAATATGATACACGGAGAAACCAGCAAGCACAGCCTACTTCTTCATACTTTAATTATACTATACCCCTTTTCTCCCGAGAGCGCAAGGTAAAATATGCACATTTCAGAAAGTTTATACACTTGCCAGAAAAACGGTCCCCGGCATTATGTAACCTGCTTAAAAATTATGTAAACTTGCAAAGCAAAGATACAACTATATAAGATGAATATTTATGCAATAAACTGTATAATGCGATTTTCCCCGCAAAAAACTCCCAATTTCTCGCTTCTCTTCCCTTTTCTGCCCGGTTTTCAAGGAAATCCGGGAGATCGGGAACAAAAAGCGGAGAGATCAGGAGTTCCAAAAGAATTTTTATGGCGATAGCAGGATTAAAGTTATTCGCTGAGAGCTGCCTGGATCATGATAGCGCATTCAATACGCTTCTTTTCCAGTTCACAGGAAATGGGGTGAGAATGGAGGATATCCCCTTCGTACTGCCAGTTGTTCGCGTTGCAGCCACCGCTGCAGTAGAACTTGGCCCAGCAGTTTTTACATTCCGGCTTGGAATATACGTTGGCTTTGGCAAAGCGTTCCTTCATGGAGAGGTCGAAGGAATCTTCCAACACGTTGCCCATCTTCCACTGCTCATCTCCTACGAACTGATGGCAGGGATAGATATCCCCTTCGGGCGTGACGGCCACATATTCATTGCCGCAGCCACAGCCCCGCAGTCGCTTAATGGCGCAGGGACCTTGGTTCAGGTCGATCATAAAGTGGAAGAAGTTAAAGCCTCTCCCCTCTTTCCGGCGGCGGATCAAAGCGTTAGCCAGACGCTCATACTCTTCGAACACACGGGGCAGGTCTTCCGTCTTGATAGAGTAATCCAGCTTTTCATCAGAAACTACCGGTTCTACAGAAACCTGGTCAAAGCCCAGATCAGCCATGTGCAGGACGTCCTCAGTAAAGTCCAGGTTGTATTTGGTGAAGGTTCCCCGGGCATAGTAGTCCTTGTCGCCTCTTTGGGCTACCAGCTTCTGATATTTAGGCACAATCTGGTCATAGCAGCCAGTGCCGTCTACCCGCACCCGCAGCCGGTCGTTTACTTCTTTCCGGCCGTCCAGAGAGAGCACGCAGTTGGACATCTCCCGATTGATGAAATCGATCTTGTCATCGGTCAGCAGCAGGCCGTTGGTGGTAATGGTGAAGCGGAAATTCTTGTTATAGAGTTTCTCCTGCTCCCGGGCATACAGCACCAGTTCCTTGACCACGTCCCAATTCATCAGGGGCTCGCCGCCAAAGAAGTCCATTTCCAGATTGTGGCGTCCGGCGGAATGGGTAATGAGGAAGTCGATGGCCTTTTTCCCTACTTCCAGAGGCATCAGCTTCCGGCCGCAGCCGAAATCGCCCTTCGCTGCAAAACAGTACTCACAGCGCAGATTGCAGTCGTGGGCCACGTTGAGGCACATGGCCTTCACCGGGGAATTGACCATCATATCGGAAAACCGCTCATAGCCGTCTTCGGAGAACAGCAGCCCCTGACGATACAGCTCTTTGAGCTCTTCATAGGCCTCTTCAAAGGTTTCCCGGGGCCAGCGGTCTCTCAAAGCTTCCTCCATAGCGGCGGGAGGCTCTTCCGGAACGGCACCGTCCAAATAGTCCAGCATTTCATAGGGGGCTTCGTCAAACAAATGAACCGCGCCACTGTTGGTATCCAGGACAATCCGATACCCATTTAAAGTATACTTATGAATCATTCTTTTTTCTCCCTTTTGCCTTCTATTACAAAATTTAAGGGACAGAATCTTTCACTGTCCCTTAACACTCTTTATTCATGCGGCAAGAGCGGCCCTTTCAGGGGCAAACTCCGTGCCGCATTTTCCATAAAGTCGCCAGATTACTTATCAGCGTGCTCGCACTTCTGATTTGCAACCGTGCAAGAAGTCTTGCAAGCGGACTGGCAGGATGCCTGGCATTCGCCGCAGCCACCCTTGGCAGCGCTTTCCTTCAGGTTAGCCTGGTTCAAAGTCTTGATCTGCTTCATAAAGAAAAACCTCCGTTTCTTAACGATATCAGGTTTTGAGGAAGAGGGTTCTTCCTTTTAAAACCTAATTTTCTTCATTATACCATATCCTTCGCCTAAATAAAAGGATAATTTTACTTTCGCCGCCTGATTTTTTGTTTTTGCCCAGTGGCGATCATCCCGCCGATGGCGCCGGACAAAAGCAGGGCGCAGGCGCGGGTCAACGCGGAAGCCACAGAGACACTGCCGCTGCCGGTAAGCACAAACCCGATAGCTGCCAAAATCAGCAGCATGGCCGCTGCCGAGCAGACACCAGCAATCAATCCCATGCGGCCCACAATTTTTGCTCCCACAAAGCCCGCCAGGATTCCCCCGAAAAGGCTTATCACCAGGGAAATTCCCTCTAAAGCGGCATACGGGAGCTTTTCCCAGGAAACAAAAGCCGCGGATATCACCAGCAAAAGCAGGCAGCACAGCAGCAGGCCGCAGCCGCAGCCAATGACCGTTCCCAGCACGATCCGGGAAATCCCTTCTTTTTCAGAACCTGGACGCATAAAAAATCCCCCTTGCAATCAGCCCTTATCTATGGGATAAGTATGCTGCGCAAGGGGATTTTATTCCAATAAGCAGATTATTCCGCATCCTCGTGGATGGTATCCACACTGCCAATGGCCCAGCGCTTGATGCGAAGCTTGCTGCGGTCGGTACCGGTCTCAATAATCAGGGTCTCGGTGTCCTCTTTGATGCCCACAATACGTCCGCAAATCCCGCCAATGGTGGTGATTTCATCGCCAATCTGGGCATCTTTGCGCATCTTGTCCTCTTTCTTCCTCTTCTTAGACTGGGGACGGAAGAAGATGAGATACAGAGCGCCGAACAGCACTGCATACACCAGAACCATCATAATGATGCTCATGGTTCCGCCGCCTTCGCCGCCTTCCAAAAGAAAATACTGATTCATTTTGTCATTTACACCTCCAACAGAATGTTTTCATTATAACAGGGATTTCCAAGGGTTGCAAGGGATTTCCCGTTATTTTCAGATCCGCCTGGAAATATTTTCAATGTGTTCACGATAGAACGCCTCGAAGCGGCCCTCGTCCAAGGCAAGGCGGATTTTCTCCATAAGGGTGTTGTAGAAATACAGGTTGTGCAGAACGCTCAGGCGCATAGCCAGCATTTCCCCGGACTTAAACAAGTGATGGAGATAGGCCCGGCTGAAATTCCGGCATACAGGGCAGTCGCACTCCGGGTCCAGAGGGGATTCGTCCAGGGTGTATTTGGCGTTCATCAAGTTGCGCACGCCTTCCATGGTGAAAATGTGCCCGTGGCGGGCGTTCCGGGTAGGCATGACGCAGTCGAAAATATCCACACCGCGGCGTACCGCCTCCAAAATATTGGCAGGCGTCCCCACGCCCATCAGGTATCGGGGCCTGTTTGCGGGCATTTCGGGAGTTACCGCTTCAATAATTTCATACATCACCTCAGCCGGCTCCCCTACCGCCAGGCCACCGATAGCATAGCCGTCCAAGTCCAATTCCCGGATGCGCTTCATGTGGTCCACCCGCAAATCGGCAAAGGTGCAGCCCTGATTGATGCCCCACAGCATCTGATGGGGATTCAGGGTATCCGGCAGCTGGTTCAGGCGGTCCATTTCCGCTTTGCACCGCTCCAACCAACGGGCTGTGCGGGCGCAGGACGCCTTGGCGTATTCATAGGTAGCGGGATTTTCCACACACTCGTCAAAGGCCATGGCAATGGTAGAACCCAGATTGGACTGAATGCGGATACTTTCCTCCGGCCCCATAAAAATCCGGCGGCCGTCAATATGGGAAGCAAAGGTGACGCCCTCTTCTTTAATGTTGCGCAGCTTGGCCAGGGAGAACACCTGAAACCCGCCGCTATCCGTTAAAATAGGGCCGTCCCAGCGGGTCATGGTGTGAAGCCCGCCCAGCTTTTTGACAACCTCGTCGCCCGGACGCAGGTGAAGATGATAGGTATTACAGAGCTGCACCTGGCAGTGAACGTCTTTTAAATCCAGAGCGGAAACCGCGCCCTTAATGGCGCCGCAGGTGGCCACATTCATAAAGGCTGGCATCTGGATTGTCCCGTGGACAGTGGTGAATTCCCCTCGCCGGGCAGCGCCTTCCTGTTTAATCAGTCGATACATAGAGCATGAAATCCCTTTCCGAAAAAATACCGAGGCGGTTAGGCCTCTTCCCTCTGCTGCGGCAGGGCCGGCGTTACATAGAGGGTTTTATACTGCACATAGATCACCATTCCCGGCTTGGCTCCCTGAGGCTTGCTCACATGGCGCACCTGGGTATAGTCCACCGGCACCTGGGAGGAATCCTTGCCCCGGCTGTGGAACGCGGCAATCTGGGCAGCTTCCAGCAGGGCTGTTTCCGTGGGTTCCCTTCCTTCCGTCACCAAAATGGTGTGGGAACCGGGAATGTTCTTGGTATGGAACCAAATATCGTTATTGTTGGCCTGCTTCAGGGTCAATCGGTCGTTTTGGCGGTTGTTCCGGCCAACCAAAACCGTGAACCCATCAGAAGTGCAAAATTCCAAAGGTGCAGCCGGGGCCGGCTCCTTGCGATTTTTTCCTTTCCCATTGCGCAGCGCCCGGATATATCCCTGTTCTATAAGCTCCTGACGAATCTCCGAGAGGTCCTTTTCCGTTTGGGCACGGCCTAATTCGTCCAGTACCGAATCCAGGTAGACCAATTCCTTTTGCGCGATTTCGATCTGCTCGGTGAGCTTTTCCTCAGCGGTTTTGGCCTTGCGGTATTCCTTATAATACTTTTGGGCGTTCTGATTGGGGGTCAGGGCCGGGTCTAATTTGATTTCCACCATTGGCAGGCTTTCCTCATAGAAATTCTGGAGCTGCACCGACGAAGCGCCCTTTTCCAGCTGATAGAGGTTGGCGCTGAGAAGGTCGCCGCATACCCGCAGGTGGTCCCGCTGGGTACACTGGGCCAGTTCCGCCTGCTGATGGCCAATTTTCCGGCTGAGGCGCTCGGACGCCGTCGTGATTACCCGGAGCAGGTCGGCCTCCCGTACCCGCATCCGCTCTACATGGTCCCGTTCTGCATAAAAGCTGTCCAGCAATTCCGAGAAGGTCTCCGCTGTGCGCACCATAGCGGACGTGCCGTATTGGGTGATATTCATAAAGGAAATGTCCGTGGGCTTGTGCCGGGCCAAATCCACCACCATGTGAGGGGTTCCGGAAGTTTCCCGAGCCGTTTTTTGCAGCTGTCCCAGGAAAAATGCCAGCCGCTGTTTAAGCTCCTCCGAGAGCTGTTTGGTATAGAGGGTGATCCCATGACCAGTCAACTGCTGGAGCTCCCGGCAGACAATGGGAGAAACCCCCTGTAGGGCCGAAAGCAGTCCCTTGGAAAGCTCCGAATCTCCAGGCTGAGTTTCCAGACGATGAAGCACCTCTGGCACCTCTGCTTCCAAAAGATTCAGCTTATCCTGGGCCGGAGGCAGATGATAGGTAACGCCGGGAAGCACCAGGCGCTCAGAGCTCATCTCTGCGTCTACCCGCTTGAGAGCATCGATGATTTTTCCATTTTCGTCAATAAGAATGACATTGCTGTAGCGGCCCATAATTTCCACCACCAGCTCTAGACGCACATGGTCCCCCAGTTCGTTGACCGTGTCAAAGGCAAAGCGAAGCATTCGCTCCAATCCAGGCTGCTCAATGGAAAGCAGGCGCGCCCCGGTGAGGCGCTTACGCAGCAGCATACAGAGCATAGGCGGCTGCATGGGGTTCTCCGGCAAACAGCGGGTGAAATGGGCCCTGGCGCTGTTGACTCTCGCCGAAAGCAACAGATGGAACCGGTCTCCCCGGGTGCGCAGGGTGATGATGATTTCGTCCCGGTTGGGCTGATAGATTTTATCGACCCGGGCATCTACCGCCCGGTCTGCCAGCTCGCGCCGCAGCTGATGCAGAAAAATACCGTCCAGCGCCATGGAAAATCCTCTCCTTTCTTGCGGTTGGGGCTTTTAGCAGACACACTCCGGCGCCTGCCCGGACTGGGCGATGTGCCAGGTGACCTGGGGAAACTCCCGGACCAGCCGGTCTGCCAGCAGGGGAAGCACGACATTTTCCGTGTGGAAATGTCCAGCCTCTACCAAGGTAACTCCCAGCTCCCGGGCCAACAGGAACTGATGGTGCTTTACCTCGCCAGTGACAAAGGCATCGGCTCCCTGTTCCAGAGTAGCTTCCAGATAATCAGCGCCGGCGCCGCTGCACATTCCTACCGTTTTTACCGCCTTATGCCCAGGGACATAGCGGACTGCCTCGCAGCCCAGAGACTTCTTTACATGGGCAGCAAAGGCTTCCGGAGACAGTGCCTCTGGCAAATCCCCCAGCCAGGCCTCAAAACCGGAACCGTGGGGGCAGATACCCCGGCAGTCCGTCAAACCCAGAGCCTGGGCCAGGGCAACATTCACGCCGGTTTCCGGCGCCATATCCAGATTGGTGTGGGCACAAATAGCCGACAGACTGTGAGCCGCCAGCAACCATGGTACGCTCCCTTTTTCCAGCCGGCGCAGGGGTGCAAAAATCACCGGATGGTGGCTCACTACCAACTGGGCGCCTTTTTGCACAGCTTCCTCTACCACTGGGGAGGTAATGTCCAAAGACAACAGCGCAGTATGTACTTCCTGTTCCCCGTCCCCCACTAAAAGGCCCGGGTTGTCAAAATCCAATGCATCCCCAAAGGGGGCAAAACTGTCGATAAACTGATAGATTTCGCGTACCTTCGCCATAAGGCTCACATCCTTTCCGGTTTCTCACCGATCTTTTCATAGAGCAGCGCAAGAATCTGCCCCAGTTTGGCCGCCTCCTGGGAATTTCCCTGATGAAGCAGCCCTTTTTTTCGGCTTTCCAGCTGCCGGGCTGTCCGGGAAAGATACGCCCGTTCTTCGGGTGTATTCCCAGCCAAAGCTCCGGCGTAGGGATAAAGGAGGTCTTTTGCAGCCGCCCGGGCCATATCCGGCCTATAGGCCACCTGTAGGACTGTATAAGCCTTTCCATCGGAGACGGCGCATTTTTCCTGGAGAATGCCAAATCCATTTTCCCGGAGCCAGCAGCGCAGCTCCGGCGCCGTTGTCATGGGCTGGAGGATCAATCGCTTTTCGGAGTCCCGAACCCAGGGAGCGGCCCCCAGGATTTCCGCGATGAGCTCTCCCCCCATCCCTGCAATCACAATATCGTCGGCATCTTCGGGACCCAGTGCAGAAAGACCGCTGGAAAGGGAAAGCCGAATCTGCTCCTCCATGTGATAGCGAGCCACATTTTCTCGGGCGCGCTCCAAAGGCCCCTCCCGCACATCTACTGCCACAGCTCCGGGGCATTTGCCGGCAGCTACCAGCCAAATGGGCAGATACGCGTGGTCAGTGCCGATATCGGCTAAAAGAGAGCCTTCTCGCACCATTTCGGCACAAAGGCGAAGGCGGTCATCCAGTTGAAACATTCTCATTGCCGGCGCTCCTTTCTGCTGTTTGCAAAGAAAAACCGCCCGGCCGGGATGTCTCCGCAAGCCGCCCCCCAGGGCAGCAAAACGGCAAAACCCGGATGCCGGACGGAAGCCACGCAAAACGCGTGACTTATTTGTTGGCGATGTGCTGGTTCAGCTTTTCCACCAACTCGTCCACGCTGACGCCGTGAACCATGCAGGCCTGCTCCAGGGTCTCACCGCGGGCAGAAGGGCAGCCCAGGCAGTGCATTCCCATTTCCAGGAAATAGGGAGCAGTCGTGCGATCAATGTCGAGAATATCGCCGATAATGGTATCCTTGGTAATAGTAGCCATGATAACATTCCTCCATTTTCATTTGAAGTGGGTTGTGTGGTTTTATTATAATGCCCGGCGGCGCCTAATGCGATACGCCAGGTGCCGCAGCGGCAAAAATCGGAAAAGCCCCTCTCACGAGAGGTGAAAGGGGCAGAAAATACCGATAGGATTATTCCTCGGAAGCAGCCTCTTCAACAGCGGCGGCATCCTGTGCGGCAGCCTCTTCCTCTGCAGCAGCGCGCATGGAGAGGGAAACACGCTTCTTGGCGAAGTCGATGTCGGTGATCTTCACCTTCACTTCATCGCCAACCTTCAGGACATCCTGGGGCTTCTCAATGCGATGGTCGGCAATCTGAGAAATGTGGATCAGACCATCGATGCCGGGGATAACACGGGCAAAAGCGCCGAAGGTGGTCATGCCCACAATGGTAACATCACAAATGGTGCCAACAGGATAGTCGCGCTCCAGGATGTTCCACGGGTTGTCCTCAGGACGCTTGTAACCCAGAGAAATCTTGCCCTTCTCGCGATCCAGGCCCTTGATGTAAACATGGACAGTGTCGCCCACATTGACAACCTCGGAGGGATGCTTTACGCGGGTCCAGGAGAGCTCAGAAATGTGGATCATGCCGTCGATGCCGCCCAGATCTACGAATGCGCCATAAGCGGTCAGGGACTTCACAACGCCGGTGTACTCCTTGCCCTCTTCTGCGGTCTCCCAGAACTTTTCAGCCTGAGCCTTGCGCAGGTCGCGCAGGACGGAGCGGATGGAACCCACAGCGCGGCGGCGAGAACGGTTAACCTCGATGATGCGGAACTGCACCTCTTTGTTGAGGAGCTCGTCCAGGCTGTCACCGCGGGAAGCAGTAGCCTGAGAAGCGGGGATGAACACACGGATGCCGTTGGTAACAGCGATAACGCCGCCCTTGATGACCTCCGTTACAACGCCGGTGAGAACCTGCTGGCTCTCCTCGGCAGCAGCAACAGCTTCCCAGCCCTTGATGCTGTCGTAACGCTTCTTGGAAAGCATGATGGTGCCTTCCTGGTCGTTGGTGCGCATGATCAGCAGATCCATTTCGTCACCAATCTTCACCACATCTTCGGGCTTAACGTTGGGGTCGGCAGAGAGCTCAGATGCGGGAATGAAGCCGGCCTGCTTACGGCCAACGTCCACATACACCTCGCTGGGAGTGATACCGACAACAACACCGTGAACCTTCTCATCTGTATTAAAACTCTTGAGAGATTCTTCAAGCATCTCTGCAAAGTTAGATTCGGTTGCCTCCGTGGGATTCTGAACAGCGCCTTCATTGATTTCTGTCATGGTAACAAGTACCTCCTTTATTATGCTTGCAGGTGTGGATGCACCTGCAGTAATGCCGATCTTTGCGTTGCCCAGGGAGCCGAGATAGGGCTCCAGCAGAGAACGCAGCTCTGCGGCAGTCTCCACCAGGATCGTCTGGCAGAACGGCCGGCATACTTCCTGAAGCTTTGCGGTATTGGAGCTCTGCCGCCCCCCAATCACAATCATCAGGTCGGATACCCTGGCCAACGCTACCGCCTCAGCCTGACGCTGCGCGGTCGCATTACATATTGTATCAAAAATCGCGCCGTTTGTATATACCCCACGGGCAATTTTCAAACAATTTTCCCACTCCTGGCCATTAAAGGTTGTTTGCGCGACCACGCAAACCGGCTGGTTTGATAATTCCGGATGTTCTATATTTATTCTTTTTAGTTCTTCTGCGCTTCCAAATACATAGCAATCGCCTGCGCAGTGTCCCAGGATTCCCTCCACTTCCGGGTGATTCCGGTCTCCGGCCACCAAAACCGGCTGCCCTTTTTGGGATGCTTCCTGGACAATCCGGTGGATTTTTGCCACAAAAGGGCAAGTTGCGTCAGCAACGTTGGTTCCTAATTCCTTGATACGGTCCATAGTACTCTGAGGGACGCCGTGAGAGCGTATGACCACCGTGCCGCCTGCCGGGACCTCTTCCGGCTTCTGAACAATCTGTACCCCCTGCTCCCCCAGCTGCCGAACCATCTGGGGATTGTGGATAATGGGGCCCAGGGTATACACCTGTTTTCCTTCCCGAAGCAGGCTGTACACCATTTCCACTGCGCGGTTTACTCCAAAGCAAAACCCCGCGCTTTTTGCTATCTGAATTTTCAACTTTCTTCCTCCAATAGTTTGTTCACCGAATCGGCAAGGCGTTGTGCCAGCTGCCGGGTCTGCCGCCGCTGGGAAAGGGTGCTCTCGCCGGATACCACCGGCGGGCCGATGCACACCCGCACTTTGGCAAAGGGCCGGATTCCTCCCGAGCACTGGATGCAGGCCGGAACCAGAGGCGCCCCGCTTTTTTGAGCCAACAGAGCCGCTCCCAGCTTGGGGCGAAAGGGGGTTCCATCCTTGACGCACCGCCCCTGGGGGAATACCCCCAGTACCTCCCCATTCTCCAAAATCTGTAGGGCCTCCCGGATGGAGTCGGCATCAGCACTGTCCCGCTCCACAGGAAAAGCTCCCAGGGACTTCAGCAGCCAAGCAGCGCCACGGCCATGGTCGGTAAAGAGCTCCGATTTGGCCATAAAGCGAATGGGCCTGCGGCAATTACCATCTGGAAAGATAGGCCAACAAGCGGCGCCGATCAAACAGGGGTCCAGTACAGATTGATGATTGCTGCACAGGATAAACCCGCCGGATTTCGGGAGGTTTTCCCTGCCGGTCACTTGTAGGCGGAATACGCCTTTCAGCAAAGGGAACAGCAGCCATCGGGCAATGCGGTACAGCAAGGAAACCCTCCTTTTCTTCCGTTAATCTTTATGCTTCTTTTCCAGCGCTTCCAGATCCCGCTCCCGCAGGGCAGAGATTTTACTCATAACCATCCTGGCGGCTTTGCGGTAAGAGGCGGCGTTATCTTTCTCAATTCCCAGCTCCTCGGGCATAATCAACTCGCCACAGGAAATAGCCAGCCGGGAAAACATGGTAGGCACCTTGCCATCCCGAGCAGTAATGCACATGGGCAGGATGGGAGATTGGGTCTCATGGGCCAGCATCACCGCGCCAGTCTTGGGTTTGAGAAGCTCCCCGGTACGGGAACGGGTACCTTCAATAAAGATACCCACCACTTCTTCATTTTCCAATAACTTACGGGCCGACGCCATGGCGTCCACATCTCCCCCTTGGCCTCGATGTACTGGAAAGGCACCCAGGGAGCTGATGATTTTGGCAACGAACTTATTTTCAAAGAGTTCGGCTTTTGCCATGTAATACACTTGCCGTTTATGTACGGCCGCCACCAAGATTGGATCGCGCATGGTGACATGGTTGCAGCAGATAACTACCCGCCCGGATTTCGGCATATTTTCGACTCCTTTGACTGTCAAAGGATTGATCACACGAAAAATCGGCGGTACAACAACCTTGCCGAAACGATACAACGGCGTTTGCTTCATTAAGATTCCCTCATTCCCCGGCGGACTCTCTCAAATAGACCGCCGTCAATTATTTGCGAAAAACACGGGCGGAATGAACCGACGTGGATTCTTCCGCCCGCAACGATACTCTATTATTATATACCGTTTACTTTTCAAAAATCAATTGTGTTTTCTGGTAATTTTTCGTAAACAATTTGTAGAATCCGCTCTACCGCCTCTTCTAGGTTACAGTCGCTGGTATCCACCAGAATAGCGTCCTCTGCCGGAACAAGAGGCGCGATGGCCCGGTGGGAATCCTGATAATCCCGCTGTTGAATCTCTTCCAAAACCTTCTCATAAGGCTGCGGCTGGCCCTTTTGCTCCAATTCCAAGCAGCGGCGGCGTGCCCGTTCCTGGGCGGAGGCCGTGAGGAAAATCTTCACCTGGGCATGGGGCAGCACCACTGTACCAATATCCCGGCCATCCATGAGGACATTGTTCTTTTCTGCCAGGGAAAGCTGCAAATCAAAGAGAAAGCGCCGCACCTCCGGAATAGCCGATACAGCAGAAGCGGCCATAGAGACCTGAGGGGTACGGATTTCCCCGGAAACGTCTTCCCCGCACAGGAATACATGCTGCTCCCCGGAAAGGAAACGCAGCTCAATAACCGCCCCCGGCAGGTTTTCCACGATTTTCTCCTTCTCCTCCAGAGAGATCCCCTGCCGGAGCATATACAGGCCCACTGTCCGATACAATGCGCCGGTATCTACATAAATAAATCCCAACTTTTTGGCTGCGGCTCTGGCAGCGCTGCTTTTCCCGGCGCCGGCCGGGCCGTCAATGGCAATGGCAAACATATCGTTTCCGCCTTTCTGTTTATTTTTTCATATGAGAATAGGTTTTTACCAGTTCTGTGCTGCAAGACGCCCTGTGGAAAAGGCGATCTGTAAATTGTATCCCCCGGTATAGGCGTCCACATCCAAAATCTCACCGGCAAAATACAACCCCGGGACTTTCTTGGATTCCATAGTCTTGGGATTCACCTCTTTGACAGAGACCCCGCCAGAGGTGATAATCGCCTCCTCAATGGGCCGGAATCCTTCCACGGTAAACCGGAAATCCTGAAGCAGCTCCACCAGGGCCTGGCGCTGGGGCCGGGTAATCTGGTTGCACTTTTCTTCTGGGGGAATACCAGAACGGCGCACCACCACAGGAATCATCTTTCTGGGGAGAAGAGCGCCTAAGGAATTGGAAAAATCCCGGTTCCGGTTTTCCTGTAAATCCCGGCACACCCGAGCATCCAGAGCTTCCGGGCGCAGGGCAGGCTTGACGTTAATGGAAATCTGATACCGTCCCGGCGTCATATCCCGCATATGGGCGCTGGCGCTGAGAACCACCGGCCCAGACAGGCCGAAATGGGTAAAGAGCAGTTCCCCAAAATCATCATAGATCATCCGCTTTTTCCGGTTGTCAAAAATCCGGACCCCGCAGTTTCGGAGGGAAAGCCCCTGCATTTCCTGACATTCTGCCTGCTCCCGGGCGCGTACCGCTACCAGGGAAGGACGCAAGGGGACGATGGTATGTCCGGCCTGCCGGGCCAGGCGCGCCCCGTCTCCATTAGAGCCGGTTCCGGGATAAGAAGCGCCGCCGCAGGCCAGAAGGACCTTAGGCGCCCAAAGCGTCTCCCCGTTTTCCAACTGCACCCCTGCTGCCGCTCCGTTTTCCAGAAGAAGCTGAGATACTGGTGCGCCGGTGTGGAGAAAGACGCCGCTCTGTTTCACAAAGGAGGTCATGGCATCTACAATATCCACCGCCTTATCGGATTGTGGAAACACCCGCTGTCCCCGCTCCACTTTCAGGGGAACGCCGCGCTCTTCAAAAAAACGAATGGTATCCGCTGGGGAAAAGCAGGACAAGGCACTGTATAAGAATCGCCCGTTGGTAGGGGTGGAATCTATAACATCCTGCGGCTGACAGTCGTTGGTTACATTGCATCTGCCCTTGCCGGTAATCATCAGCTTGCGTCCGGGCCGGTCCTTTTTTTCTACCAAGAGTACCCGCAGACCCTTTTGCGCAGCAGTACCCGCCGCCATCATCCCGGCGGGGCCAGCGCCCACCACAATCACATCCAAGTTTTCCAGTTTTTTCACGTTTCTTTGTCATCCACCTTTTCATATACGCCATATTGGTCCCAAATTTCTTCCAGCCGCAGCAGGTTCTGGCTCACTTCCGCCTTTTTCTTAATGGCAATGGTGACGATAAAGGCGTTGATCAGGCTCAAGGGCGCCACCAGAGAGTCCACAAAAGAGGCCATATCGCTCTGGGCCAGCAAGAGATAAGTAGCCGGTTCTGCCAAAGGCGAAAGCGGGCTGTCGGTAATGGCGATGACCTTCGCCTTCCGGTCCGAGGCAAAATGAAGGGCCTTTACCACCTTGCGGGAATAACGGGGGAAGCTGATGGCGATAACCGCGTCCTCTTCCCCTACGTTGACCATTTGCTCGAAAATCTCCGCCTCACTGGTGCAGTTGACCATCTGGACATTTTCAAAAATCAAATTGAAATAATACGCCATAAAAGTAGCCAGGGCCTGAGAACTGCGCGCCCCAAGGATATAGACCTTGCGTACATGGAGCATAGAGTCCGCCGCCTGGTAAAAGGCCTCATGGGAGGTCTCCTCCATGGTGCGCCGGATAATGTCGATATCCTGGTTGAGAACCGCGCTGAGAAGCTGGGAGGTCTGATAGTTCTGAGAAGTAATCTCCAAGCGCTGCACACTGGTCAGCCGGCTGCGAATCATCTCTTTCATAGCCCTTTGCAGCTCCGGGTATCCGGAATAGCCGATCTCCGTGGCAAAACGCACCACAGTGGATTCGCTCACCCCTACGGTAGCTCCCAGCTTGGAAGCTGTCATAAAAGCAACCTTGTCATAGTGTTCTTCAATATATTTGGCGATCCGCCTTTGCCCCTTGGAAAAATCAGGCATCTTTTCATGAATGCGAGCAATAAGCTGGATATTCATGCGATTCATCCCCTTTGTCCCTTTTGTCTTATCCATCGGCAAATCAGCAAAATGACTGTTTGCAAGCATGCTAATTCAATAGTAGCCCTTTATCCGGAAAAAATCAAGTGCTGAAAAGGGATTTCTCGAGAAATTTGCAGGAAGCTAAGGAAAAAGATTCATTTTTGAAAACATTCCCATCCAGTCGATACGCAAAAAAGCAGAGCTCTCAGAAAGAAAGCTCTGCTTTTACCTCTATGTTTACCGCTTCCGGGAAATCAGCCGGGAAATGTGGTGGTGCAGCCGCTGCCAATAGATCAATACCAGCCCGGAAAGAGCTAAGTCGTAAATCACAAAAACTGCATTGGCAGCCAGCCAGAACAACGGGATGAAAATTCCCAGCCCCCAAAAGCTGGCGGCGGGGACTCCCAAGAACCAGATCGCAGCCAAAACATCCGCCGCCATAGCAGCGTTGAAAACCAAAAGCTTTATTACCCAGGAAATGGCTTTTGACGGGAAACGATTCTCAATGGCGGCTTTAAGAGTGGGGTAATAGCCAAAGAACAGCAGGTACATCAGGAAGGCCTCTTTATCCGAAAGCAAAAAGAAAGCCAAAACCGAAGAAATCCCAAACACTGCCCAGCTCCACTTGGCGCCGATTTCCATCACAACAGCCATCAGCAGCACGCCAGCCAGAGCGGGCAAAGCAATGGTGGCCGTCGGCACCAGGTTTGTGAGAAACAGGAGCACAATTTCCAAAGCGGCGGCAACGCCGCAAAAAGCCACTCGTATGGTTCTGTTCACAGCACAACGCCTCCCCGTCAGCAGCAGGAGATCAGGTCTCCGCCCATGCATTCACAGCAGCAGTCGGCGCACATCAGGGAAGAACACACATCGCAGGCGTTGCATCCGCCGCCGGAGCCCTGCATATTGGGGTTGTATCCTCCATAGCGGCCGCTGCGCTGGTTGTTCATTTGGTTCATGGCTGCCCGATACTCGGGATTCATGGGATCCATCTGGCAGGCTCTGGAGAAGTGGTTGGCGGCTTCTTCCACCCATCCACGGCGATACAGAACCGTCCCCTTGAGGAAATACCATTCCGCGTTCCGGCCATCCATGGGAACCCCGTTGAGGATTTGCTCTGCATCGGCAATCCGGCCGTTCATAATCAGATTGCGCACATCGCTAAAGCCGGAGCTCCGGTAGGGGTTATTATAATTCTGATACCCGCCCGGCTGCTGATAGGAACCTTGCTGGCGCTGGCCTGTCCCGTTTCTGCGCTGAGAAACAATGGTATCATAGGCCTCGTTGATCTCCTTCATTTTTTCCGTGGCAAACTCCGCCAAAGGCGTGTTGGCATAGTTATCGGGATGATATTTCTTCGCCAGCTCGCGATAAGCGCTCTTAATTTCTTCATCAGTAGCCGATGGGGAAACTCCTAAAACCTTATATGGATCGGACATGCTTCTTCTCCTTTGCGTGCAAAAATAAGATTTCTCGCTGCATCTCCGGCAGGCCCTTATAAATCACATTTTCAATAATGGGGCCAAACCTCTTCCATTCTAAAAGAGTAAGCGGTGCGATAATACGGGATACCGTCATATTCAAAACGCCATTGCAGGCCTCTTCCGCCTGCCGCCGCTGCTCCCCTTCCAAAGAAGGGATGCCGTCCAGGCCCAAAGCTCCAATAAAGGGGTTGAATTCCCCTGAAGCCAGGTCCTTACGCAGATCATCCGCAGCGTCCATAAGATACACCCACCGGCCCAAAAAATAGCCGAACTGCTCTAGAATCACGGCCAGCTTTTCATCCTCGCCCGCCCATTGCCGGAGCACACCGGCCAGCAGCGTTGCCGTAGGGTGAGCGCAAGCGTCCAGAGAGGCAGGGGATTCCTTTTCAGCCTGGGTCTGGGCCTGCAGGTATTCTTCCACCTGAGCCGCCAATTTAGGAAAAGCACGGGCAGCCTTTTTTGCGGAAAAATGCCCCAGCATCCGCAGGAACCCAGCCCGCAGCTTTTCCACAGGTTTGCCGTCTGCCAGGTCATCCCGGAGCTTGGCGTCGGTTAAAAGAATCGACACCGCGCCGGCATAGCGGAATACCTCTTCCCCGCCGGAACAGAAAAAACAGGTTTTCGTGGGATTCACCACACACCGTCCTGACGAAAAAGAAGGGCAGTCGTCCGACAGCCCAAGAAGAACCATCACCAAAAAGGTGCAGTCATAGCTGAGGGTCAACCGGGAAATTCTCCCGTAAGCGAGCCCCATTCTTTTGCAGAGAGTACAGTATAAACCCCGGTACTGTTCATATTCGCGAACCAGGAGTTCTGCTTTCCAGGGACGTATATAACCAAACACCTGATTCACCTCAATCGACATTCTGCCCGGTCCCTACTATACTCGGGTGAGATTATTCTACTATAGCTTTACGGGAAAGTACGTGAATAGTTTGTAAATTTTTATTCTCAAAGTATTTCTGAAAAGAAATTCCTGCAAAAAAAGCTGCCCCGGCCAGGCGGGGCAGCGAAATTCAGGAAGGAAAATAAGGCCGCAGGGGGAATTTCCAGCTTCGGATTTTCTTTTTCAGGGTGCTTTGGGTGTATTTCCCCGCTTGCAGTAACCGGTCAAATCCTCGGGCCTTCATTTCTTTGCGGACCGTAGCCAGAGGGACTTTTTCCCGGAGCAGGGTATCGATGCATTCCATGATAGTCTGGGGGATTTTCTGATCGGTCATCCATTCTGCCACAACAGGCAGGTTGTATTCACACCAGAGGATATCCCGTACCCGGAGCATGGCCTCTACCCTCTGGAACACTTGGTGGCCATGGAGCTCCTCGCACCGCCATTCCAGCTGGGACTCCCGTTGGAGCAATACCGGGGAGGGTGCAGTCTCTTCTGCACGGAGCAAACACCGGTATAAAAACTCTTCCCCATAGCCATAGCGGCAATCCTCCTGGAACCACAGGTGGTTTTCTAACAAAAATTGCCGGCGCAACAAGATTGCTGCCAGGTCGATTTGGAGCTTTCCCTCCAAGCAGGCCTGAAGATATTCCGCCCCGCTCTTCTTTTTGACCACCCGGCTCATAGACTGCCGTTCCGCCAAACGGGACTCCTCCTCCGTTTGGCTGCCGAAAACCATGTCCGCTTCCGTCAGCTCCGCGGTGGAAAACAGCCCGGGCAGGATATCCTTGTATAGATGGCTGGCCAGTAGGAAAGCTACATATTTTCCCTGGGCCCGGTGAAGCCCGGAGTTCAGCGCCGCTGCCGGTCCGCCGGGGCCATTTTGCACCACAAAGCCCGGAAGCCCATATTGGCGCAGCAGCATCAGGGATTTGGCCAAAGTGGAATCATCGGAGCCCATATCCACAATGACGATTTCAAAGGAGAAGGCGGACGTCTGCCCCTGTAGGTGCTCCAGAATCCCCTTCATCTCTTTTTCGAGATTCCTGACGGGAAAAATAATCGAAACGTCCACTTTTTTCTGCTCCTTTTCTGGGAAGATACCCTTAGTATAGCACAAACCGTAGAGAACAGCTATCCAATCTTGCCGAAATTCACCTTACATTTTTGTTAGTTTTACTCGTACACCACCGGCGCTGCGCACAGAAAGCACGTGACAGGCGCCTTCTCCAAAAACAGCCTCTATCTGTGCCCGGTAAGTTTCCAGCATTTCCCGGGGAACAAAAGCCTGAATAGTACCGGCAAACCCACCCCCATGCACCCGCCAGGCGCCCTTCCCCGCCAAGATGCTTTCGGAAAGGGCCAGGGCCAGAGTGAGACCCTGATGGGCCGGGTCAGAGCAGGAGTAGAGGTTTTGGAGACACAGGGCGGAAGAACGCCCGGAAGCCACCACCCGGGATAAAAATCCGGGAAAGTCCCTCTCTTTCAGGCAGGCGGCTTCCTCTTGGGCCAGGGCGTTGTCCCGGAAGAAATGCAAAGCCCGGAGAACTGCCCGGTCTCCCAGCTTCTGCCGCAGTTCTCCCATTCGGGCATGAAAATCTTCTTTCCGCACGTCCCGCAGCACCGAAGCTCCCAACTCCCGGGCCACGGCCTTCATCTCGGCGGGAATCGCCGCATATTCCCCTGTGAGGTCCGCATGGTTCCCGCCGGTATCCACAATACATAGGGCATACCCCGCCTTTTCCAGAGGGAACTCCACCTTTTCCAGAACAGGCTTTTGGGGGTCCCGGAAATCCATAGCAGTGAAGCCCCCAACGCTGCAGGCCATCTGATCCATCAGGCCCGAGGGTTTCCCGAAATATACGTTTTCCGCGTACTGGGCAATCTGCGCCGCCGTCACCGGGTCGATACCGCCGTCATTAAATAAGTGGCTAATGATGGTAACCAGGGCAATCTCAAAAGCAGCAGAACTGGAAAGTCCGGAGCCCTTCAACACCTGGGTGGCGGTATACGCTTGGAATCCTCCCACGTGGTATCCCAGCTCCCGGCAGCGGGCGCACACGCCCCGGAGAAGGGCGGCAGAGGTGCCTTCCTCCTCTTTCTGTGGAGCAAGATCTGAAAGGATAATCTCGTCTGTGCCGGGGTATTCCTCCGAATGCAGCCGGACAACCGACTCCGTAATAGGAGCCGCAGCAGCCACGATGTCCAGGTTGACGGCGGCTGCCAGCACATTGCCGTGATTGTGGTCGGTGTGGTTGCCGCCGACTTCCGTGCGTCCCGGGGCACTGAAGAAGGAGACCTCTCCCTTGCCAAAATGAGCTTCATAGCCGGCGGCAATACGGCGGTAGCGTTCCCGCTGTGCCTCCCGGCCAGTCTGATACAGTTCTTCAAATGGAATCGCAGACAATACAAACCTCTCCCTTACGATTTTCTGTTATGTATGATTTTTCCCCAAAGAACCTCAGTCCAGATGCATATAGCGGTCAGCCTCCTGCCAGGAAACCGGGAAACCCGCTCCATGGGAGCAAAAGACAGAGCCTGCCGGGTTTTCCGTGTCCCGCTCTGGGTCATACCCAATTTCGGCCACAGCAGCTTCCTGATTTTTGCAGGGCTCATAGCCGTCCGGACGCAGGGAAAGCGTTCCTCTCCCACGAGTGTAAGAGGTGAGCTCTCTGCCATAGTCCAGCAGTCCCGATACCGGCGCCCGGCCCTGGACACAGGCCATCTCTTCTTCGGTTTCCGGCTGGCCTAAAGAGCCGCCCATTTGCTGGATATCCCCAAAAAGCCTCCCCACTAATCCGGCGGGGACCCGGGCTTCAAAGGCATACCAAGGTTCCAGAAGAATGCTCTCCGCCTTCATTAGACCCTGCCGGATTGCCCGATATACCGCCTCCCGGAAATCGCCGCCCTCGGTGTGCTTTTCGTGGGAACGGCCATCTAACAGACAGATTCGCAAGTCCGTTACCGGAGAGCCGGTGAGAACGCCCTTGTGCTCTTTTTCCAGAACGTGAGTCTCAATGAGCCGCTGCCAGTGAAGGGCCAGCCGGTCCGTGGAACAAAGGCTGACAAACTGGATACCGCTGCCCCGGGGGCCGGGCTCCAAGCGCAGGCGCACCTCCGCATAGTGGCGAAGCGGCTCAAAGTGCCCACGGCCCTCCACTGGTGCGGCAATGGTTTCCCGATAAAGGACCCGGCACCGGCCAAAAGAGATTTCCTGCCCAAAGCGCGCCTGGACTTCCTCCCGGAGAACCTCTAGCTGAATGGTTCCCATTACCTGCACCCGAATTTCCTGAAGCTCTTCCAGCCACTGCACCCGCAAGGCCGGCTCTTCTTCTTCCAACAAACGGAACAGGGCCAGCATTTCCCGGGAAGGGCATTGCTGCCGGTCAAACTCCACCGACGCGGTGAGCATGGGCTCGGAAGAAATCCCCTGGGCCGGAGGTTCCGCACCCAGGCTTTCTCCGGCTTTTACCGAGGAAAGCCCCGTCACAGCGCAGAGATCTCCCGCTTCCGCATGGGAAAGAGGCTGATATTTTTCTCCGCTATACCGGCGCAGTTCGCTGACTTTTTCCTCGCCTATAGAGTCCCGGGGCCGCAGGCCGCCGCCGGTGACCCGTAGAAAGGCTACCCGGTTTCCCTGCCGGTCCCGGCGGATTTGATAGACTCTGGCGCCAAAGGGGGCTTCCCGGCCGCCAGGCTCCGGGGTCAGCGTGTCCAAAATATGCAAAAGCGGTTCCACCCCTGTGCCCGCCAAAGCCGAACCCTGCACTGCTGGGCATACTTCTCCGTGCCGGAGCAAGGGAAACAGCAGCGATGGCCACTGCTCTGGCACCACATTTCCGGCAAGATACGCTTCCAGCAGTTCGTCGCTTTGTTCTGCGGCAGCGTCCATCATTGGAGAGGAAATTCCCCCTTCTGCCGGACACACCCGGGTGTGGAATCGCTTAGCCAGAAGGTTGATGACACCTTCCGGGTCGGCTCCGGCCCGGTCGATTTTATTGATGAAGAAGAAGGTGGGAATTTGATACTGCCGCAGCAAACGCCAAATGGTTTCCGTATGGCTCTGTATCCCTTCCACGGCGCTGACTACCACCACGGCAGCGTCCAGCACCCGGAGACAGCGCTCCATTTCCGGGGAGAAATCCCCGTGGCCCGGGGTGTCCACCAGATACCAGGGGGCCTCCTTCCAGACAAAGGGCGCCTGGCCGCAGAAGATGGTGATACCCCGCTGTTTTTCCAGAGGATTGGTATCCAGAAAGCTGTCCTGATGGTCCACCCGGCCTGCCCGGCGGATGGTATGGGCCTGAAAGAGGATCTGCTCGGACAGGGTGGTTTTTCCGGCGTCCACATGGGCCAAAATGCCCACAGTGCGGGTCTGCTTCATGGAGTCCCCTTCCCTTCAGCCATGGCCAAAAGCTCCGCCTCGGAAAGTACCGGAACACCCAGTTTTTCCGCCTTTGCCAGCTTGCTTCCAGCTTCTTCTCCCGCTACTACATAAGAGGTTTTTTTAGAAACCGAACCGCTGACCTTGCCGCCCAGGCTCTCGATGAAGGCAGAGGCCTGGCTCCGGGTCATAGTGGGCAGTGTGCCGGTGAGGACAAAGGTGCGCCCGCTGAATAGAGAACCGGTCGGGGTTTGGGCGGCCTCCATATTCACCCCGGCTTCCCGGAGGGCCTGGATTAAATGGCGACTGCCGGGAAGTTGGAGAAATTCCGCCACCGCTTGGGCCATAATCTGGCCAAAGCCGTCAATAGAGGCGATTTCCTCTTCGGTGGCTTCCAGCAGGGTCTCCATAGTGGGGAACCGGGCAGACAGGAGCTTGGCGGCCTTGGCACCAATGTGGGGAATTCCCAATGCAAAGATTAGTCGGCTGAAATCATTTTTCTTAGAGGCCTCCAAGGCGTCCAGCAGATTTTGGGCAGATTTCTCCCCCATGCGCTCCAAACCCGCAAGCTGCTCCTGGGTCAGAGAGTAGAGGTCAGCCGGCGTATACAACAGCCCTGCCGATACCAGCTGCTCCAAAATTGCCGGGCCCAGGCCGTCAATGTCCATGGCGTCCCGGGAGGCAAAGTGGATGAGGTGGCGCAGGAGCTGGGCGGGGCATTCCGGATTGGTGCAGCGCACAGCAGCTTCCCCTTCTTCCCGGGTAACCGGTTGGCCGCAGGAGGGGCAGGTCTCCGGCATTTGGAAGGGAGTGCTGTCCTCCGGGCAGGAGAGAACTTTCACCACTTCGGGGATAATTTCTCCGGCTTTCCGCAGCACGACCCGGGCCCCGGGGCACAGCCCCTTTTCCGCAATGAAATCTTCGTTGTGAAGGGTGGCCCGGCTCACCGTGGTGCCGGCCAACTGCACCGGCTCAAAAACACCGGTGGGGGTCAGAACGCCGGTGCGCCCCACATTGATTTCTATGGAGAGCAGAGTGGTCTCCTTCTCCTCTGGGGGATATTTGAAAGCCTCCGCCCATTTGGGGAATTTGGCAGTGCTGCCCAGCTGCGCCCGCTGGCTGAATTGGTCCACCTTTACCACAGCGCCGTCAATGGAATAGGGCAGGCTGCCCCGGAGTTCTCCAATTCGGCGCACCTCTTCCAGGACTTCTTCAATGGTATCGCAGACCTTATAAAATGGCGGAACCGTCAATCCCAGCTCCTGCATCCATTGGAGAGATTGGGCATGGCCGGAAAGGCTCTTCCCCTCCACCTGCTGAAGATTGAACACAAAAATATCCAACTCCCGAGTGGCCGTCACCCTGGGGTCCTTCTGGCGAAGGGAGCCGGCCGCCGCGTTGCGGGGATTTTTAAAGGGCTTTTCCTCTTGAAGTTCCTGTCGGGCGCACAGGGACAGAAAGCTCTCGTGAGACATATAGACTTCCCCCCGAACCTCCAAAAAAGGCACTGGCTGGGTGAGCTTTTTCGGCACGGTGCGAATGGTGCGGATATTGGCGGTGACATCCTCGCCTACAAGGCCGTCTCCCCGGGTCGAGCCCCGAACCAGCACCCCGTCCCGGTATTCCAAAGCGACGGAAAGGCCGTCAAATTTCGGCTCCACCACATACTGCGCCTGGGGGCAGACCTCCCGGACCCGGCGGTCAAAGTCCCGCAGCTCTTCCTCAGAAAAGGAATCGTGGAGGCTCTCCATGGGCACCGCGTGCTCCACTGGGGCAAACGTGTTGAGGGCCGGCCCTCCTACCTTCTGGGTGGGGGAATCGCTGCTGACAAGCTGGGGAAACTGGGCCTCCAGCTCTTCCAGCTGGCGGTAAAGCTGGTCGTATTCATAGTCTTCAATCTCCGGGGCATCCTCCACGTAATACTTTTGCCCGTAATAAGCCAGCTGTTCCCGGAGCTGGGAAATCTGCTTTTCTGCTTCCTGTAGGGTCATATTCCGAAACCTTCCTTTTCATATACATAAAAAGAGCCCTGCCCGAAATGCGGGAATCGTCCTTCCGGGAGGGCCCTTGCTGGAGAGAATCAATAGGCAGCGCTCAGGGGATTCAGCACCCCATACTCCTTGTTTTCCATATCGTCGATATAGCGGATGGCCTTGCCTGCGCCGTTGGCCACGCAGTTTTCCGGCTCTTCCGCCACATGGACGGCGATTTTGGTTTTCTTCTCCATAAGGGTTCCAAACCCTGCCAGATGAGCGGAGCCGCCGGTGAGGATGATGCCGTCCTCGTATACGTCTCCCATGAGCTCCGGGGGCGTGCTTTCCAGGGTTTCCTGCACCCGGCGGACAATTTGCATGGCCGGCTCCAAAATAGCCTCCATGACCTCTTCGGAGGTGATGTCCGTCCACTGGGGCAGGCCTGTCAGGGCGTTGCGGCCCTTGACACGAAAAGTGCGCACCGCTGTTTGCGGGTACACGCAGCCAATGGCGATTTTGGCCTCCTCGGCCATGTGCTCCCCGATAATCAGCCCGTATTTCCGGCGGATAAACTTGATAATCCTATCGTCAAAGGTATCTCCTGCTACCTGCATAGAGGCCGAAATAGCCACGCCGCTCAGGGAAATCACCGCCATATCCGTGGTGCCGCCGCCTACGTCCACCACAAAGGTGCCGTGGGGCTGGGAGATGTCCACTCCGGCGCCCATGGCCGCAGCCACCGGCTCCTCAATAAGGCAGATACGCCGCACGCCGGTGGAGCTGATGGCGTCCACCACGGCCCGTTTTTCCACCTCGGTGATAGCGCAGGGAACGCTGACCACTACCCGGGGCATGAATACCCGGCTGCCGCTGACCTTTTTCAGGTAATAGCGGATGAGCTCCTGGGCCAGCCCAAAGTCGGAGATAACGCCGTTATTCAGAGGACGCACTACGGCTGTACGAGGGGAAGTGCGGCCGATCATTTTATAAGCGTCTGTTCCCACAGCTACAATGCTGTCGGTGACGGTATCCACAGCGATGACAGAGGGCTCGTTTAATACAATGCCCTTTTTGTCCAGATATATTTTGACGGAGGAAGTCCCCAGATCAATTGCAATGTCGGTTCCTGACATAATTTTCCTTCACCTTTCCTTTTTTGCCAAACCGCATCCAAAGCGGCTGCTATTTTATTTCATCCAAATGGTATGTTTTGGAGGATTCGTTTGATTGTGAAACCCCATCAGGGGAGGCCCGCTCCACAGGCACATTCACAAAGCCTATTATAGCACCGGAATCGCCAAATAAAAAGTCACATTCTGTGAACATTCTGCGGCTTTCCCGCCGCTTTTGGTTGCAAGCCGGGGCGGAACTTGTTATAATATTTTGAGAATTCCCACACCCTGCCCTTTGCGCTGGGTGCAGCGGGGACTCCGGGTATGGCCGGAGCTCTCCAGGAGATACTGACAGAAAGGCCGCCTGAAAGACGGTTTAGGAACGGAGCGATACAGTTATGAAAACGACCCTGATTATCCTGCTTTGCAAGCTGCTGCGGCTGGCAGGCAAGCTGGTGGGAAAAGGCAGCAGCCTGCCGGGAAGAATTGCTTTGAAGCTGGACCCCAATATTCTGCAAAAAATCCGGCTACCCAATAAAATCGTGGCGGTAACCGGCAGTAACGGCAAGACCTCCACTGTGGAGATGATCGCCCATGTCTTGCAGAGCAGCGGAAAAAAAATCGCCTACAATAAAGAGGGTTCCAACCAGATTGAAGGCGTGACCACATTTTTGCTTAACGACTGCACCCTTGGCGGGCGGTGTAAAAGCGACATTGTGCTTATGGAGAGCGACGAGCGGTTTGCCCGGTACACGTTCCGGCACATCACCCCTACCCACTATGTAATCACCAATCTTTATCGCGACCAGATGACCCGTAACGGCCACCCGGAATGGGTCTATGATATTGTGGGGGAAAGTATCCACGATGACACCCATCTGATTCTCAACGCTGACGACCCTTTGGTTTCCTGCTTTGGCCTGGGACGCAAAAATGTCACTTGGTTTGGCGTGGACAAGCTCCCCTTCTCCACCGAGCGGAACACCAGCCTCTATCACGATGGCCGCTACTGCCCCAACTGTAAGGCCCGGATGAAATACGATTTCTTCCACTACAACCACATCGGCTCCTACCACTGCACTAACTGCGAGCTTCATCGGAACGACACTGCGTTTACCGTGACGGACGCCAGCTTACAGGATTCCTATATTGTCGTTAACGGAAAATACCGCATTAACCTGAGCTTTTCCGGCATTTATCACTTCTACAACACTCTGGCTACCTTCTCGATTTGCAGCCTGCTGGGCGTTCCGGAAGAGCAAATCGCCTCCTCTCTCAACGGCTACACCATGAAGAGCGGGCGCATTGTGAAGTTTTCTATTGGCGAAAAAATCGGCACCCTGCTCACTTCCAAGCATGAAAACTCTGTCTCCTATGACCAATCTATCCGAGTAGCGGTGCAGGATGGCCGCCCCTGCACGGTAACGGTTATCGTGGACGCTATCAGCCGGAAATACTTTACCAGCGAGACCTCCTGGCTGTGGGATATCGACTTTGAGCTTCTGGCAGCGGATTCCGTGCAGGAGATCGTCCTCACTGGGCGCTACTGCTGGGATTTAGCGGTGCGTTTTTCCTACTGCGGGATTCCTTCGGAGAAAATCCATGTGATGGAGGATATCGGCCAGGCGGTGGACTATCTGCGGGAGCAGGCGCCGGGCTATCAGTATGTCATTACCTGCTTTTCTGATAAAGATAAGTTTTTGGATAAAGTGGAAAAGAGGGACGAGGAATGAAGCTGTTATTTCTGTATTATGATATTATGAACCTCTATGGGGAAACCGGCAATATGCGGGTGCTGGAACGCCATCTTCGGGACCAGGGCCTTTCCGTCACCGTGGAATGCAAGACCATCGGGGATGAGCTGGATTTTTCCCAATATGATTTTATCTATGCCGGCTCCGGCACGGAACGCAGCCAGAAGGCGGTGCTGCATCATCTTCTCCCCTACCGGGAGAGCTTAGCCAATGCTTTGGAAGCGGGGGTGCCGGCCCTGTTTACCGGCAATGCCTGTGAACTGCTGGGGGATTCTATCACCGATGGCAGGGGCACTCGTCATGAAGCCCTGGGAATCCTGCCTTTTCACACGACTGAACAGCCCGATGTGCGTTACACGGGGGACGCAGTGGCTTCCTGCGAGCTGGTTTCCGCCCCGATCGTGGGGTTTGTCAATAAGTGCAGTGTCCTGGAGGGAATTCAGACTCCCCTGTTCCAGCTGCAAATGGGGTGCGGCAATACCCCCAACAGCACAGAAGAAGGATTCCAGTTTCACAACACCCTGGGCACCCATCTCATTGGGCCTCTGCTGGTGAAGAACCCCGCTTTGATGGAGTGGATGGTCACAACCATCGGCTCCCGGCAGGAGGGCTTTTCCTATCAGGTGAAGCACTATGAATATGAAGAAAAGGCGTATCTCACTACCTATTCCGCTTTGCGGGAGCGCTTGCCGGAAAAACCCGGGAAGTAAACCTTCTTTTGCGTGAAACAGGAAAGAGAAAACGGCATGGATACCGCTCTGGCGGCCCAGCCGTTTTTCTTTGTCCTTGTGCATGGAGAAGCGGTGGGACAGAAGCCCGGAAAATGGCATTTTTTCTTTTTTATTCGCTCCCCATTATTCATTATTCACTGCTTGGCACCCTGTCCGGTATCAAATTTTTGTTTGGAAATCCGGCGGGAAAATATGTTATAATGTAAACAAAGAGAAATGATTCAGGGGCGCCGTCAGAATTGGAGAGACGGCGTCCATAGGAGGCAGAAAGATTTGAACAGCATACAAACAAGACTACAGGAATTGGAAAAGGCCTGCGCACAAAAAGCCGGGAAAGCGCCTATTCTGGTTCTCCGTGGATTCCCTTCGGCCCTTTGCCGGGAATTTTTGCAATCTCCTTGGGCAGTGCTCCCTGCAGACGAAGTGCTGGACGAGGAAGGTTGGCTCCGGCCGGAAGCCGTGGCAAAAGCCGGGGAACAACTTCCAAAACTCCTGGAAACCAGAGACGGCCCTGCCCTGCTTCTGTATGAACAGCTTTTGGCGGTAGCCCCGGAGGCACTGCCGGAAAAGGGCCGGGTCTGGATTGTGGAAAACGACCTGTTTCCGGATATGGTGCCCTGCCTGCTGCCCCCAGAGCGGGCCGCTGCCCTTTGCGCAGAGCTGCAAACCGGTGAAATTTCCCCGGAAGAAGAGGTCTGCCTGACTTTCTATGGGGATGTTCAGGAAATGGAACCGGGTTGTTGGGCCGCTTCTCTGCTCAACTGCCACACCGAAACCGGCTATCCTCAGCTCCCCTTCTACGGGGCGCCCCAACAGGAGCCTGCCTCCCTGCCGGCTCAGGCCGCAGAGATTCCCGCCTCTGGCCGGAGCTTCTTCCACCACCGGCTTCTGGTTCAAGAAGGGAATCTTTCCGGAGAAGGACGCTATCTTCTGGATAACCGGGAGGACGCCAACAAGCCGCCGCTTCAGGGCTTTTTTCGGATGCTGGAAGAGCAAGGCCAGGCCTACGGGGTGGACTGCCGCCCTCGGGTGGAGCACTTTGACGGGACGCCCTTCCTCCCCCTGCTGCAAAAGTATTGGGGCAAAGATGCCGCTTTCCGTCCCTTGGAATTCTATGCTTCCCCAGAGGAAAATCGGGAGGCCGTAACCCTCTCTCAGGGAGATATTGTGGGCTGTATTGCCCGGCAGTGCGATCGGGCCTGTGCCGGGGAGAGCTTCCGGAATATTTTCGTTACTGCCCCCACCGGCGCGGGTAAATCCATCCTGTTCCAGCTTCCTGCTCTGTATCTGGCGGAGAAGTACCAAGCCGTCACCATTGTGGTAACTCCTCTGAAAGCTTTGATGAAGGACCAGGTCTATCAGTTGGAGAAAAAGCAGGGCGTCACCTGTGCCACCAGCCTTCACTCCGACATCACCTATGAAGAGCGTCAGGAACGCTTGCAGCAGATTCACAATGGGGAAAAGTCCATTGTTTACCTTTCCCCGGAGCTGCTCATTTCCTCGGATTTATCTGTGTTTATCGGAGACCGGCCTTTGGGACTCTTTGTGGTGGACGAAGCCCACACCGTCACTTCCTGGGGTAAGGATTTCCGGGCGGATTACTGGTATCTGGGCGAATACCTTTCCCGACTGGCCAGAGAGGGCCGGGGCTTCCCGGTATTGTGCCTGACCGCTACTGCTGTGTATGGCGGCGAGGAGGACGTGGTCAACGAAACCATTTCCAGTCTGGGAGTAGAGCGGCCTCTGTTGTATCTGGGTCGGGTTCGCCGGAAAAACATTGCCTTTGACATTCGTCGGGCAGAACCCCAGGCTGGGGCCGGCAGCGTGGACAAGCAGAAAATCCAGATTGCCGCCCAGCAGACCCGGGAATTTGTAGCCAAGGGCGAAAAGACCCTTTTCTATTTCCCCTACACCTCTCAGGTGGACGAGACCTATACCCGCTTGGAGTCTGAAACCCGCCGCCGGGTGCGGAAATTCCACAGCCGGATGCAGCCCTTGGAACGGAATCTCTCCCAGCTGGCTTTCCAGAAAAATGACTGCGATGTCATGCTCAGTACCAAAGCTTTCGGTATGGGTGTGGATATCTCGGATATCCAGACTGTATGCCACTTTGCCCCCACCGGCAACCTAGCGGACTATGTGCAGGAAATTGGCCGTGCCGCCCGCCGTCCGGAAATCCAAGGCCGGGCAGTTACCGCGTTTCTTCCCTCTGACGTGCGGTATATGTCCACCCTGTACAACCTTTCGGAGCTACGGCAGTTCCAAATCCGGGAGATCCTGCGAAAGGTGACCCAGGCCCTCCGCCGGGAAGGCAAACGGCACATCACCCTCTTCCCCGATGAGTTCTCCTATCTCTTCCCTGGGGACGATGACAGCCTGCAGAACAAAGTGAAAAACGGCTTGCTGCTTTTGGGCAGCGACCTGGAAAAAACTTACGGATTCCCGGTGTTGCGGATGCTGGCCTCTGATATCCAGCAAGGGGTCAACTACGTCAACGTACCGGAGCCCGCGGAACGTACTTTCCTGAAAAAGTATGGGCAGTGGGTATCCTATCAGCCCGATGACACCCGCTTAGTTATCCGCTCCCGGAACCGCTTCTTTGCTAGCGACACCGTAGTGCGCAACAGTGGTAAGATTTATCAGATCGACATGGGCGGCCTGTGGCGGGGCTGCTTCCAGGAGATGAACTATCAGCAGTTTAAGCGGCAGTTTTTTGCCGGAGAACTCTTTGACTGCCCTGGCGATCAGCCCTTGGCGCCCCGTTCCTTTATCTCCGTGCGGTACCGCAAGCCCTTTATGGAGTCTATGGAGGATATGCGCAAGGCATTGCGGAAAATTTCCGGGATATTCCGGGAATACAAGCTCCAAAAGCGGGCCTTTACCTTGGAAGAGTTTCGACAGGATTTGCAGTTGGGTGATGGATTCCAGGAAGAATTTGCCGGGCTGCTGCTGGATATGTTCGTCACCACCAATCCCCAGCGGCCTGGAATGGGCGGCGGCGACAAGAGTCGGTTTATCGCCTTTCGCAAGGGTGCTGACGGGGAAACCGGCAGCTACCGAGTCTTGAATACCGGTTATCTCACTCTGGAAAACCAGTTTATGCATCTGGCTACCCAAGCAGAGCCCGATGATGAGGGGGTCTATCAGGCCTACATTCTGGCGGGACGCAGTGGCAAACAGCCGGCGGTTATGCGCCTTTTCTCCCTGTTGGAGCTTCTGGGTATCGCTTCCTATTCTATGGAAGGAGGCCGCGGACAGGAAATCTCCCTCTTTGCAGCGGATCCAGCTCTGCTGGATCGGGTCCTCCACAGCACAGAGAAATATGAGAACCGGCAGATTCAGGAAATCCATCGCCGTCACGGGTTGGCCGTGGAAACTATGGAGGCCTTCCTTTCCGGTGACTATACCAGCGAGGCCCGCTGGGACATGATTGAAGAGTACTTCCTGGGCCGGAGTTTCCTTGGAAAAAAATAAATGCAAAAAACACTTGCAATTTTCTATAAGTGTGGTATAATAGATGAGCACCCAATAAAAAGGTGCTCATAACGCGGAGTGGAGCAGTTGGTAGCTCGTCGGGCTCATAACCCGAAGGTCGTTGGTTCAAGTCCATCCTCCGCAACCAGCGGACAGTGTCCGCTTCTAAGTCACGCATCTCACGTTTGTGGGGTGCGTTTTGTTTTGCGCCCGCGAGGAAACCCCATCTCCTATAATCCAACATATAAATCTGAGTCTGGACGCAATTCGCGTCCGGACTCTTTTCTTTTATATCTAGCAAGGCGTATCGGTGCAGAGGTGGACGAAAAAAGCTAAAGGCATAACAAAAAAGGCAGTGGAAAATTTCCCACTGCCTTTCATATCACACTTCTACGGGTTTCCTTTTACGCCTTGTCTTTGGCGGTAATGTACTCGTCAATGGCTTTGGCAGCCTTTTTGCCGGCGCCCATAGCCAGAATCACCGTAGCCGCGCCAGTAACCGCATCGCCGCCAGCATAAACCCCTTCTCGGGAGGTGAGGCTCGTTTCCTCTTCCGTGACAATACAGCCGCGGCGGTTGGTTTCCAGTCCCTGGGTAGTGTTGCGAATCAGAGGGTTGGGCGAGGTGCCGATCGACATAATGACGCAATCCACGTCCAGCTGGAAGTCAGAGCCTTCCTTCACCACCGGACGGCGACGGCCAGACTCATCCGGCTCTCCCAGCTCCATTTCCACACACTCGATTCCCGTGACGAACTTATGCTCGTTACCCAAGATGGCCGTGGGGTTGGTGAGAACCCGGAAAATAATCCCCTCTTCTTTGGCGTGCTCCACTTCCTCAGCACGGGCGGGCATTTCTGCCTCGGAGCGGCGATAAACAATGGTGACCTCATCGGCTCCCAGGCGCTTTGCACACCGGGCCGCATCCATAGCCACGTTGCCGCCGCCCACTACCGCCACTTTTTTGGCATGCTGGATGGGCGTGCTGCTTCCGTCTTGGTAAGCCTTCATCAGATTCACACGGGTGAGGAACTCATTGGCGGAATAAACTCCCTTCAGGTTCTCACCGGGAATATTCATAAACCGGGGCAGACCCGCGCCGGAACCAATAAATACCGCTTCAAAGCCCTGGTCAAAGAGCTCGTCAACAGTCAGAGTGCGGCCGATTACCGTATTGGTATTGACCTCCACTCCCAATTCTTTCAGGGTGTCCACTTCCTTCTGGACAATGGCCTTGGGCAGACGGAACTCCGGGATGCCGTAGACCAGCACACCACCGGCCAGGTGCAGCGCTTCGAATACCGAAACCTGGTAACCCATCTTCGCCAAATCTCCGGCACAGGTGAGGCCGGAGGGACCGGCACCCACGATGGCGACCTTATGGCCGTTGCTCTGAGGAGCCTTTGCCTTTTCCGTGCTGTGGGCGTTGTGCCAGTCAGCCACGAAACGCTCCAAACGGCCAATGGCTACAGGCTCTCCCTTGATGCCCCGGACACACTTGCTCTCACACTGGGTCTCCTGAGGACACACACGGCCGCACACGGCAGGCAGAGAGCTGGACTGATTGATAATTTGATAGGCCCCCTCGTAGTCCTTTTCCCGAATCTTTGCGATAAACCCGGGAATGTCAATGGCCACGGGGCAATGGCCCACGCAGGGCTTATTCTTACAGTGCAGGCAGCGCTCGGCCTCATCCAGGGCCTGCTCTTCCGTGTAGCCCAAGGCCACCTCGTTGAAATTGTGATTACGGACCATGGGGTCCTGCACCGGCATTTCGTTTTTCTTTAACGACATATTGGGCATGGCTAACGTCTTTCCTTTCCAAAAGAAGCCGCCTTCAAAGAACGGCGATTGTTTCGATTGATTATTTCGAGGAACATGGCGCAAAGGGCCAATTACTGCTCTGCTTTTCGAAAGAGGTTACAGGTTTCCTCGTAGGCATGGCGCTCAAAGTCCTTATACATAGCGGAGCGCTCCATGGCCTCGTCAAAATCTACCAGATGGCCGTCAAAATCCGGGCCGTCCACACAGGCAAACTTGGTCTCCCCTCCTACCGTCAGGCGGCAGCCGCCGCACATACCGGTGCCATCGATCATAATGGGGTTCATGCTCACTACCGTTTTCATGTTGTACTCCTTGGTGAGCTTACAGACAAACTTCATCATAACAAGGGGTCCAATGGCGATGACCTCATCGTACTCCTCACCGCTCTCAATCAGCTTTTTCAAAGCGTCGGTAACCAGGCCCTTTTCGCCGCAGGAACCGTCATCGCTCATAAGGACGAACCGATCGCTGACAGCTTGGAATTCTTCCTCCAGGATCACCAAATTCCGATTGCGGAAGCCCACCACAGAGTGAACCTCTGCCCCCAGCTCGTGGAGCTTTTTAGCGATGGGATACGCAATAGCGCAGCCCACGCCGCCGCCAACAACGGCTACCTTTTTCAGCCCTTCCACATGGGAAGGCACACCCAGAGGGCCCACGAAGTCGTGGATATATTCCCCGGCTTCCAGATGGTTGAGCTTTTCCGTAGTCGCTCCCACAATCTGGAAAATAATTGTCACCAAACCGGCCTCCCGATCATAGTCCGCCACCGTCAGAGGGATGCGCTCTCCATTCTCATCCACTCGCAGGATGATGAACTGGCCAGGCTCGGCCTTTTTTGCAACCAGCGGCGCTTTAACTTTCATCAAAGTCACCGTGGGGTTCAGCACTTTCTTTTCTACAATCTGATACATGCGTCGTACCTCCATTCAGGTTTGCACACAGAGGCCCTGCAGGCCGGAAAAGGCCGAATCATCCGGATTTTTCCCTTACCTGCCCGGCGGCCCCCAGGACCTGCCGCCCAGGGGGGCCGCATACTGTACGAATGGTATTATAGCACAGGCCCCAGGGGTTGTGCAATCAAAAAATGCAAGTTTCGTCGCCTTTTACACCATTCGCCCTATTTTTTGCGGAGTTATCTACATGGGGAAACAACTGGTTCCTTTTGCTGGGTTATCTTACAGCTGAACCACAAAAAAGCGTTTCAACGACTATCTCCGGGCGGTTCAGGATGCGCTGGGGAAACAGGCTGTTTCCCAATCCCCGGCTCACCGCCATAGAGGTTCGTCCCAGCTGGTGGACTCCCTGGGCGTATTCCGGGAAAAATCCCTGGCTGGGCACCCATACGGGCCCTAACCCCGGCAGGCGTATTTGTCCGCCGTGGGCATGGCCGGCCAGCACCACCTGTACGCCGGCAGCGCAGTATTCGGTGAACTCCTCCGGCCGGTGGCTTAATAGCACTGTGAAGGTATCGCATCCCTTTGTTACCCGATACAGGTTTTGGCGAAAGCGCAGCTTATTTTCCTTGAAAAAGCCGGGGTCCCGCAGGCCCGCCAGAGCGATTTGACAGCCATTCCTTTTCCACAAAACCCGCCGGTCTTCCAGGAAGATCACCCCCATTTCCCGCAAAATCCGCCGCAGCTTGGGATAGTCCGGGAATATGGCCTCGTGGTTGCCGGGAGCAAAAAACACCGGCGCCAAGGCGGTCAGACCCCGGCAAAGCTCCAAAGCAGGGCCAGCCTCTTCCAGGCTCCGGGTCCGGCGTTTGTCAATCAAATCCCCGGTGAGACACACAGCGTCAGGACGGGCTGCAGCAGCTCTTTCCAGGAGTTTTCTCTGCCCCGGGCCAAACCGGCTGTTGTGCAGGTCAGAAAGGTGCAGGAGCCGGAGCCCCTCGAAGGCCTCCGACAGGCCGGAAACCTTTAGGGTAATATGTGTTTCCGAAAGATGATGGTTCTCTTCCCAGCTGGCCCGCCCCAGCAGGACGGCTCCCGCCAAAGAAAGAGCTGCGGTAGTTGGTCGGATATTTTTCATGGGATCTCCTCCGCTGTGCATTTTTCATTATTATATAGTATACCATATCCGTCTATGCTTGTCATAACAAAGTATTCTTATCCAATTCCTCTAAAAACGGAATCCGTCAAATCTGTCAAGGAGGGCCCGGATACACCTCCCCCCTTTCTTGATATTTTGACAGCTTTTGTGTCTAATTCGTAAATTCACTCTGTTCCCTATTGACAACCATTTAAATTTGCAGTATTATTGTTTAACATCAAACAATAATTTTTATGAGATTGTTTGAAGATTCATTGTAAGGAGGCGCTATCATGGAACATGAACCGAACTATGGTCTGGAGATTTTGCGTATCTCCACGATGCTCCGCCGCTGTGCGGACAACAGCATGGAAATCCGTCAGACCCAGAACCTGACCGGCTCTAATGGCTGGATCTTGGATTTCTTGTATGAGCATGAAGGGGAAAACATCTACCAGCGGGACCTGGAAAACACCTTCTCCATTACCCGCTCCACTGTGTCCAAGGTGGTTAAGCTCATGGAGAGCAAAGGCCTGATCCGCCGGGAATCTGTTTTTCACGATGCTCGCCTGAAAAAGCTGCTCCTCACCGACAAGGGCCGGGAGGTTCACCGTTTGGCCGCAAAAGCCAACAGTGAACTGGAAAAGCGCATTGCCAGTGGTTTTTCTCCCGAAGAACTGGAACAGCTTGGCCAGTATCTGGAGCGGATCAAGCGGAACCTGGAAGGCGTGTAACCTTATTACATTCATAGACTGCGGGCCCGGCAAAGGACTCTGAAAATGCCGCCGGGCCTTCTGTTTATGCAGGCTGTTCAGGCAGTGCTGTACCCATGTTGTTTGATGTCTGACATATAACTTGGGGAAGGTTACTATACGGTTTTTGCCGTCTCTCAAAAAGCAAAGGCGGTTTTGCGCAAGTTGGATGGCTTTTGCAAAACTGCCTTTTAGAAAAGCCTTTCAGAAAGGAATGATTTACAGGTATGTTGAAAACCCTCGCTCGCAGCATCCGCGAGTACAAGAAAACCGCCATTTTAACGCCCATTTTGGTTGTGGTGGAAGTCGTATTGGAATGTATCATCCCCTTCATCATCGCCAACCTGGTCAACGAAATGCAGGCCGGCTGTGGTATGGATGTTATTGTCAACTACGGTATCCAGCTGGTGGTTATGGCGATACTGTCCCTGGTTTTCGGTGTGGCCGCCGGTAACACCTGCGCCACTGCCTCCACGGGCTTCGCCAAGAACCTGCGTAAGGATATGTTCTACCGCATCCAGGACTATTCCTTTGAGAACATCGACAAGTTCTCCGTATCCAGCCTGGTGACCCGTATGACTACTGATGTGGTCAACGTGCAGATGTCCTTTATGATGATTATCCGCATCGCTATCCGCGGTCCCCTGATGCTGATCTTTTCTTTCGTCATGGGGTTCGCCATGGGCGGTCGCCTGGCCATGATTTTCCTGGTGACCATTCCCCTGCTGACCATCGCTCTGGTGCTGATTATCCGGGCCGCTACCCCTATTTTCCGCCGGGTGTTCCGCAAGTATGACGCCCTCAACGATTCGGTCCAGGAAAACGTTCAGGCTATGCGGGTAGTCAAGAGCTATGTGCGGGAAAACTATGAGAAGAAGAAGTTCGCCGGCGCTGCCGAAGATGTCTGCAAGGACTTCACCAAGGCTGAACGGATTATGGCGCTGAACAATCCTGTCATGCAGATTTGCGTGTATGCCGGCATGGCTTTTGTGCTGTCTTTCGGCTCTTATCTGGTTATCACCTCCCAGGGCATGGAAGTCGCTGTAGGTCAGATGTCCGCCATCCTCACCTACAGCTTCCAAATCCTCATGAGCCTGATGATGGTGTCCATGGTCTTCGTGATGATCACCATGTCCATGGAGTCCGCCGAACGTATTGTGGAGGTCCTCTCTGAGGAGAGCACCCTTACCAGCCCGGAGAACGCTCTGACAGAGATCAAGGATGGTTCCATCGACTTTGACAATGTGAGCTTTAAGTATTCCAAAAAGGCCGAGCGTATGGCCCTGTCTGATGTGGATTTGCACATTAAGTCCGGGGAAGTCATTGGCGTTTTGGGCGGCACCGGTTCTTCCAAATCCACTCTGGTGCAGCTGATCCCCCGGTTGTACGACGTCACCGAGGGCTGCGTCAAGGTAGGCGGCCAGGACGTGCGCCGGTATGACCTGGACGTGCTGCGCAGCAGCGTAGCCGTGGTGCTTCAGAAGAATGTGCTCTTCTCCGGCACCATCAAAGATAACCTGCGCTGGGGCAACCCTGACGCCACTGATGAGGAGATGCTGGAAGCATGTAAGCTGGCTCAGGCCGATGAGTTTATCCAGCAGTTCCCCAACAAATACGACACCTGGATTGAGCAGGGAGGCGCCAACGTCTCCGGCGGCCAGAAGCAGCGTTTGTGCATTGCCCGGGCTCTGTTGAAAAAGCCCAAGGTGCTGATTTTGGACGACTCCACCAGCGCTGTGGATACCCGTACCGACGCCCTGATTCGCCAGGGGTTCCGGGAGTTTATCCCCGAGACTACCAAGATTATCATCGCCCAGCGAGTAGCCTCCGTAGAGGACGCCGACCGCATTATCGTCATGGAAGGCGGGCGTATCGCTGCTATCGGCTCTCATGAGGAGCTCATTAAGACCAACGAAATCTACCGCGAAATTTATACCACGCAGAACAAGGGAGGCGACAAAAATGGCGAAGAATAAGAACTCCAAGTCCGCCGCCCCTGCCTCCACGGCCCGGGGCCAGCGGGCCCCTAAGGGCGTGCTGCGCCGGGTACTGCGCCTGCTCTTTGAATTTTACCCGGTGCTGCTGCCGGTGACCTTGATCTGTATCCTTATCAACGCCATCGTCAGCGCTGTCCCCTCTATTTTCATGCAGAATATCATCGCCCTGGTGGATGAGAGCTACCGGTCCGGCGACTGGTCTTCTGTATCCGGCCAAATCCTTGGTATGGTGGCTGTTTTGGTTGTCATGTACATTATCAGTTTGCTGGCCGGGTTTGTCTACACCCAGTTTATGGCTATTATCACCCAGGGTTCCCTGAAAAAGCTTCGGGAAAAGATGTTCAGCCATATGCAGGACCTGCCAATCAAGTACTTTGATACCCACGGCCATGGCGATATTATGAGTTATTACACCAACGATGTGGATACTCTGCGCCAGCTTATTTCTCAGAGCCTGCCCCAGATTTTGATTTCCGGCATTACGCTGTTCACCGTATTCTGCATCATGATGTACTTCAGCGTGATCTTGGGCCTGGTGGTTATTTTGGGCGTAGTGTGCATGGTATTCTCCGCCAAATTCGCCACCAAGCGCTCCTCCAAGTACTTCCTGCGCCAGCAGGTGACCCTGGCAAACGCCGAGGCCTTCATGGAGGAAATGATGACCGGCCAGAAGGTTATCAAGGTGTTCTGCCACGAAAAGGAATCCAAAGAGGATTTCGACAAAGTCAACGAGGAAATCTTCTTCAACGCCCGCAACGGTAACCGCTTCGCTAACATTCTTATGCCCCTGCTTGGCAATATCGGCAATGTTATGTATGTGGTGGTGGCCCTTGTCGGCGGCGCCCTGATGCTGTCCGGCGCTCCGAACCTCAGCATTTCCGGTATGGCGTTCAGCATCAGCATCGTGGTGCCGTTCCTGAATATGACCAAGCAATTCGCCGGCGCAGTAGGACAGGTGTCCAACCAGATTAACATGGTGATTATGGGCCTTGCCGGCGCCCACCGGATTCTGGCTTTGCTGGACGAAGAACCCGAGGCCGACGAGGGGTATGTAACTCTGGTCAACGCCCAGGAAAACGCCGATGGCAGCCTGAGCGAGTGCAAGGAGCGCACCAACGTCTGGGCCTGGAAACACCCTCATCACAATGGTACTGTCACCTACACCCGGATGCGGGGCGATGTGCGTTTCTATGACGTGGACTTCGGCTACACGCCGGAGAAAATGGTTCTCCACAATATCACCCTTTACGCCAAGCCCGGCCAGAAGCTGGCCTTTGTAGGCTCTACTGGTGCAGGCAAGACTACCATTACCAACCTCATCAACCGTTTCTACGACATTGAGGACGGCAAGATTCGCTACGATGATATTAACATCAACAAAATCAAGAAGGCGGATTTGCGCCGCTCTCTGGGCATTGTTCTCCAGGATACCAACCTGTTTACCGGAACGGTGATGGAGAACATCCGCTACGGCAACCTGGACGCTTGCGATGAGGAATGTATCGCCGCCGCCAAATTGGCCGGAGCCGACGACTTTATCACCCGGCTGCCGGATGGCTACAACACTATGCTTTACGGCAACGGCTCTAACCTGTCCCAGGGCCAGCGCCAGCTCTTGGCTATTGCCCGGGCCGCTGTTGCCGACCCGCCGGTAATGATCCTGGATGAGGCTACCTCTTCCATTGATACCCGCACAGAGGCCATTGTGCAGCGGGGCATGGACGCCCTGATGTACGGCCGCACGGTGTTCGTCATTGCCCACCGGCTGTCCACGGTCCGCAACTCCGATGCCATTATGGTGCTGGATCACGGCCGTATTATTGAGCGCGGCACCCACGAGGATTTGCTCAAGCTCAAGGGCACCTATTATCAGCTGTATACCGGCGCTTTGGAATTGGATTGATCTAATTTCCCGGCTGTCCCAGCCTCCCCTATTTTCCTTCTCTCTTGGAGCGGAAACGGGGGAGGCTTTATTTTTTCCTAAATTTGTCCAGCAATCTTGTTAAAGTCTTGACGGCAGGGGGCAATTTGTTGTATCGTATAAATAGAAGTCATTTACCGGCGGCGAAGATGGCAGCCGGTGAAATATCAAACGAAAAGAGGGAAATCGTATGCTGAATGACAAGCAGATCCAGCGGATGCTCCGGAAGCTCAAGCGCTTTGAGGACACCTTGGACCACATGATTTTTGAAAAGGTCTGCGACCTTCCGACCTCGCTCTATGAGACCAAAGAGCAGCTATATAATATCCCGGAGGACTCCCTATACCATCCCGTCCAGCCCGGGGATATCTGGGGCGGCGAAAACGTCTATGGCTGGTTCAAAACCACCTATCAGGTTCCCGAAGAATATGCGGGACGTCCCCTGTTCCTCCGGCCCCAGGTGGGCGGCTACGAAGCCCTGCTGTGGGTGGACGGCAAGCCCTTCGGCACCTATGCCACCAAGATCGTGGTCACCGGCCACGGCAACCACTACTGCGATATGCTGGTGAAGGACCCCAAGGCTGGCCAGGAGATCAAAATTGACCTGGAATTCTATGCGGGCCACTATGTCATGGGCACCATGCCTTTTGAGGAGAATCCCCACCACGATTTCCGGTTCCCCTTCACCTCCATGGACATCTGCGTGAAGAACGACAAAATCGCTAACTTCTACTTTAACCTGCGCACCCTCAACGAGCTGGTGGAAGTCCTGGACGAGACCAGCTACCGCAAGGCTGAGCTCATCAACGTGATGCTGGCCCTGCACCAGGTGCTCTATTATGATCCCGCCTGCGTCAGCCGCGAGGAATTCTATGCGGCTCTGGACAAGGGCGAGGAGATTATGGCTCCGGCTCTGGCCCGGCATAACAGCTCCACCGCCCCCTCTGTGGGCATCATCGGCCATTCTCACATGGACACTGCCTGGCTGTGGCATATCGATGAGACCATTAAGAAGTGCGCCCGCACCTATTCCAACCAGCTGAACCTCATGGAGCAATATCCGGAATACACCTTTGTCCAGAGCTCCGCTTATCACGGCGAGGTCATTCGGGAACACTATCCCGAGCTCTTCTCCCGGATTCAGGAAAAGGTCCAGGAGGGCCGCTATGAGCCCAACGGCGGCGTCTGGGTGGAATGCGACTGCAACATTACCTCCGGCGAGTCCATGATCCGCCAGTTCCTGTGGGGCCAGCGGTTCACCCGCCAGTATTTCGGCTATACCTCCGACGCCTTCTGGCTGCCGGACACCTTCGGTTATTCCGCCGCTATTCCCCAGATTATGAAGGGCTGCGACGTGAAGTACTTCCTCACCACGAAAATGGCCTGGAACGACACCAACCAATTCCCCTATGACACCTTCTATTGGAAGGGCATCGACGGCACCCGGGTTTTTGCCCATCTGAACAAGACCCACGTGTGGCCGGCCCCCAAGGATTTCTATGAGTATGTATACGGCACCAAGAGCCCTGACGCTGTGCGCCAGAAGTATGTGGCGGACCGCAAGCTCATCTCCTACGGCTTTGGTGACGGCGGCGGCGGACCCCAGTTTGAAATGGTGGAAATCGCCCGGCGCTGCCACGACCTGGAAGGCTGCCCCAAGGCAGACCACACCACGGTCAGCCGCTTTATGCAGGAGCTGGAAGCCAACGCCAAGAACCCCGACACCTACAGCGGCGAGCTGTATCTGGAGCTGCATCGGGGCACTCTGACCAACCAGCACAATATCAAGCGTCACAACCGCCTCTCGGAAATCGCCCTGCACAACCTGGAAGCCCTCACCGTCTGCGATGCAGTGGAATCCCATATCCCTGCCAGCGATGCCGCTTATCGTGACCTCCAGTGCACGCTGTTGGTGAACCAGTTCCACGATATTCTGCCCGGCACCTGCATCCCCCGTGCTCACCAGGAATCTCTGGAGCAAACCGGCGCTCTGATGGAAAAAGCCGCTGTGCTTATCCAGCAGGCCGCTGCTGCTGCAAAAGAGGACAACAAGGTGACGGTGATCAACACCACCTCCTTCACCCGGAATGAAACCCTCTATCTGGACTATGTCCCCGGTATGCGGGTACAGGGCGGCTATGCCCAGCAGGTAGTGGATACCCTCCAGAACGGCCGCAAGCTGGCTGTGGCTGGCGTGGAGCTGCCTCCCTATGGCAGCGTAGTGCTGACCCTGGAGCCCGGCGAGCCGGAAGCCGCTCCCTCCGCCTTTGCTCTGGACGGCCAGGACCTGACCACTCCCTTTGCCAAGGTTGCCTTTGATGACCGCGGATATATGAAGTCCTTCTATGACATCCAGGCCCAGCGGGAACTCACCGGCGAAGGCTATGCCTTCAACACCTTCCTGGTAGCGGAAGACCTGCCCTCCGAGTGGGATAACTGGGATGTGGACGCGGACCTGCAGATGAAGTTTAAGGACTGCGCTTCCCTGCTGTCCCGGGAAGTCATCGCCAACGGCCCCGTAGAACTGCGCATCCGCAGCCGCTATCAGATCACCGAAAAGTCCACCATCACTCAGGATATGGTGTTCTCCGCCAACAGCCCTCTGGTCCGCTTTGAGACCCTGATGGATTGGCAGGACGATCACCGCTTCCTGAAGACGGCCTTTGATACGGACATCTTCAACGACTTTGTCCGCCAGGAAATCCAGTTCGGCTATCTGAAGCGCCCCACCACCCGGAACAACTCCGTGGATCAGGCCAAGTTCGAGGTTCTCAACCACAAGTATACCGACCTCTCCGAAGCCCATTACGGTGTGTCCATCCTCAACGACTCCAAGTACGGCATCTCCGCCTATGAAGGCCAGCTGCGGCTCTCCCTGCACAAGGGCGGCCTGCGTCCGGACTATATTCATGGCGACAGAGGCCTGCACTACTGCGAGTACGGTCTGCTGCCCCACCAGGGCGGTTTCTCGGCCCAGAACGTTATTGAGCCTGCTTATGCCTTTAACTACAAGCCCGTGCAGGTAGCCGGCGTGCGGGAGATTCCTTCTCTCATTTCTACCGACAAGCCCAACTTGGTCATTGAAACCCTGAAGGCTTGCGAGGACAGTGAGAACGCCTTTATCGCCCGTGTGTATGAGGCAGAAGGCGGCTTCACTCACGGCAAGCTCTCCCTGAGCTTTGCCCCCAAGGCTGTGGAGCTCACCAATATGCTGGAAGAAACCCAGGAGGCCCTCCCGGCCAGCGATACCCTGGAACTGACCTTCCGGCCCTTCGAAATCAAGACCATCAAGATTTCCTACTAAGAGAGCCTTTTAGCTCAGCGAATCGGGAAATCCCTCTTCTAAGTCAAGCGCTCCGTATCTGCCCCGGCAGGTGCGGGGCGCTTTCTATATCTCCCGGCAGTATCAAAGGGCTTTACTTTTTCCTGGAAATCTTCTATAATAGGATAGTTAAGTGCCCGCCGGCGGGGCGCATCCGGCCGGATAATTTCTGTGTAGAAATGTAGAGGTAGAAAAATATGCTGCAATTTGAAGAAGTGAAGCAGTCCCTCACCGACCTGGAACCGGAGCTCCGGGATCTGGCGGACGCGCTGGGATTGGAAAAGACCAAGGAAGAGATCGAAAAGCTGGAACAGGAAGCCGCTGCCCCGGGATTTTGGGATCATCCGGAAAACACCCAGAAGGTTTTGCAGCGCACCAGCGGCCTGAAAAACAAGGTGGAGAGCTATGAAAAGCTGTGCCGGCAGTTTGACGACGCCATGGCTCTGGCGGAGATGGGCGACGAGGCCGAGGATTTGTCCATTCTGCCGGAGGCCCAGGAAGAGCTGGAAGCTTTCAAAAGCAGCCTGGAGGCCATGCGTCTGACCACCCTTCTCACTGGGGAATACGACGCTAAAAACGCCATCCTCACCTTCCACGCCGGTGCAGGCGGCACCGAAGCCCAGGACTGGGCCGAGATGCTTTATCGGATGTATCACCGCTGGGGCGAGCGCCACGGCTTCCAGGTAAAGACCCTGGACTATCTGGAAGGCGAAGAAGCTGGCCTCAAGAGTGCTTCCGTCCTCATTGAAGGGGAAAATGCCTACGGCTTCCTAAAGAGCGAGGCCGGCGTTCACCGTTTGGTTCGCGTCTCCCCTTTTGACGCTTCTGGCCGGCGGCACACCTCCTTTGCCTCCCTGGAAGTTATGCCGGAAATCGACGACACCATCGAAGTGGAAATTGATCCGGCGGACATTAAAATGGACGTGTACCGGGCCAGCGGCGCCGGCGGACAGAAGGTTAATAAGACCTCCTCTGCGGTGCGTTTGACCCATATTCCCACGGGCATTGTGGTGGCCTGCCAGGTGGAGCGCAGCCAGTACCAGAACCGGGACGTGGCCATGCGGATGTTGAAATCCAAGCTCATTGAAATCAAAGAGCGGGAACATCTGGAAAAGATCAGCGACATCAAGGGCGAGCAGAAGGAAATCGCTTGGGGCAGCCAGATCCGCTCCTATGTGTTCATGCCCTACACCCTGGTAAAGGATCACCGCACCGGTTATGAGACCGGCAATATCAACGCGGTAATGGATGGCGACCTGGACGGCTTTATCAACGCGTATCTCAAGGCCGGCAGTTTGAATGCCATCACCGAAGAGGTTGACTAAACACACATAACAACTGCGGGAGGAGACTCTCTTCCCCCCTACATACAGAAAAGCCTATCCACTCACTGTATTCGAGAGAGGATAGGTTTTTCTGTTATTTCCTGTTGCCCCTCCCCTGTTTTATACCCCGGGCTGGGGAAACCACAGCAGCACCACCACCGCCGAAGCCGCCATAGAGACCACATCCCCGGTGAGGGCGGCGGGAATGGTCCAGCGGGTCTTTTTGATGCCCACTGCCCCGTAATACACCGCAATGGCGTAAAAGGTGGTTTCGCTGCTCCCCATGAGCACGGAGATCACCCGCCCGGCAAAGCTGTCCGGATGGACGGTCTCGAACAGGGAAGCTGCCAATGCCGTGCTTCCGCTGCCGGAAAAGGGCCGCAACAGCGCCAAAGGCAACGCCTGGGCCGGGAACCCCAGCTTTTCCGCCCACGGCCCCAGGAAGCTGGACACCATGTCCAGGGCTCCGGAAGCCCCCAGCATGGTCACGCCCATCATCAGCCCCACCAACGTGGGCAAAATAGAAATACTGGAGGACAGCCCCTCTTTGGCTCCCTGCAGAAAAGCATCGAATACCGGCACCCGCCGCACCAGGCCAAAGGCCACAATCAGCACGACTGCACCCGGCAGAATCCACACCCCCAGCTTATCCATGGCGGCGCCTGCTTTCTAAAATCCGGCACATCCCCAAAGCTGCTATCAAGGCCGCTGCCGACACCAGCCACACCGCCGGGGTAATGTCAAAGGGAGAGGCGCTGCCGTATTGAGCCCGCAGGGCGGCGATATAGGTGGGGATGAGCTGGATAGAGGCGGTATTCAGCACCACAAACCGAACCATAGCCCGGTTGGGCAGAGGTTCCCCTTGGGCATTTTCCCGGACCAGGGCCTTCATGGCGGCAATCCCCAGGGGGGTAGCGGCGTTACCCAAACCCAACAGGTTAGCGGTCAGGTTCAGGCTCACCGCCTCCATGGCTTCTCCCTTGGGAGACACTCCCGGCAATAATCGGCGGGTAATGGGGGCCAGCAACCGGCTGAGCAGTGCTGTGACGCCACCCTGTTCCGCAATGCGCAGCAGGCCCGTCCAGGCGCACATCATCCCCGCCATCGAGAGGGTGAGTTCCACTGCCTGTTGGCTTCCTTCCAGCACCGCCTGAGAGAGGGCCTCCATCCGTCCGGTGGCCAACGCGCAAAAAAAGCTCAACAGGATCATTCCCGCCCAAATTTTATTCAGCATATCCTCACCCCTTTGGGCCGTCTTTATCAGCCTTTGTGCTGACATGATATGCGCCAGAAGGGAGAGAAATGCCTGCGGCATGGAGATATGGCGTATTTTCTGTATGTTTGCTGCAAATCCGTCTGCGTTAGTGAAGCAAGTTAAGTCTTCCTTTTAAAAATGGCGGCTTTAAGCCGTTTTTTACGATTAAGCATAAATTATTACAATTTTCTTAACTTTTTATTTTTTATCATTTATATGTTGACAAATTTGGAAATTACCGGTATCCTATATTTAGAGGGATTCGACAAAGTTCTACAAAACGCGGATTCCGGAAAGGAGAAAAAGCAAATGAAATCGACAGGCATTGTACGCTCCATCGATAACATGGGCCGGCTGGTGCTGCCCATCGAGCTGCGCAAAACCCTCCATCTGGGGGAGAAAGAAGCGGTTGAAATCTTCACCGAGGGGAATGATATTATCCTGCGGAAGTTTTCTCCTCGCTGCACCTTCTGCCACTCCACGGAGAACCTGATCCCCTATCGTGGACAGAACGTCTGCAAGGAGTGTGTGCGCAAGCTGGAGTTGCTTTCGGAATGATTCCCGGGAGCGCTCTCCGTAAATCAACAGGAACAAAGGACGGCCCGGGCAGTGTTTTGACTGTCCGGGCCGTCGAAAGGTTGTGAATCAAAATGGATACCGTTCTTCATTTTGGAAACCGGATCGACGCCTATGCTGAGGATATGATCCGGGATTTAGCGGCCCTGGTGGCCATTCCGTCTGTGTGCGGCCCGGCGGAGGGGGAATTCCCCTATGGCAAGGCCAGCGCCCAGGCTTTAGATTTTGTGTTGAATCGGGCAGCGGAAATGGGGCTGTCCGTGTATAACGCCGACCACTATGCCGGTCATGCGGAATACGGCGAAGGGGACGAAATCGCCGCGGTTTTGGCCCATGTGGACGTGGTACCGGTGGGGCCCGGCTGGGATACCGACCCCTTCACCCTGACGCAAAAGGGAGACCTCCTCTACGGTCGTGGGACTGCCGATGACAAGGGCGCTGCAATTGCCGCCCTGTATGCCCTGAAGGCCCTGAAGGATGCCGGGGTTACCGGAAAACGCCGGCTGCGGGTAATTTTCGGCTCCGGTGAGGAAATTGGGATGGAAGATCTCCCCCACTATTTTGAGAGCCAGCCCCTCCCCGACGTTGCCTTTACGCCGGATTCCGACTACGGCGTGTGCAACCGGGAAAAAGGCATTCTCCGCGTTCGGGTTCAGGGCGCGCCTTCCCCCAACATTCTTCGCTTTACCGGCGGCACTGTCGTCAATGCTGTGCCCGATCAAGGGGAAATCCTGCTGCACTGCTCTTTGGAAGAGGCCAAAGCCCTTTCCGAGAGCTCCCTTCCCGGAGAGTTCTCCTTTTCGGTCACCAGTGAGGGGATTGAAATTCTCTCGAAGGGCAAAGCTGTCCACGCGATGCAGCCTGACGAGGGATTCAACGCAGTTTCCCACGGAATTGCCCTGCTGGGCAGCGTACTTGCCCCAGAAGATTTAGGTGACTTCCTGACCTTCCTGCACAGCTATGTGGGCTGTGAAACCAACGGCGCTTCTCTGGGGATTGCCTGCTCTGACGAGCCCTCCGGAGCCCTAACCTGCAATTTGGGCCTGCTGCACATGGATGTATCCGGTGCTTCCGCAGAATTTGATATTCGTTATCCGGTAACCGCAGAGGGCGAGAAGATTATCGAGGCCTTCCGGGCCTGTGCGGAAAAGGCTGGCTTGCAGTTCACCGTAACGGAGCACACGCCTCCCCTGTATTTGCCGGCAGACAGCCCCTTCATTCATCTGCTTCAGGGCTCCTATACTGCCGTTACCGGCCAGCCCTGCAATCTGTATGCCACTGGCGGCGGCACCTATGCCCGCGCGGTATCCGGCAGGGGCGTAGCCTTTGGCCCGATTTTCCCGGATGAGCCGGATCGCGGCCTGCATCAGGTCAACGAGCACATTGACCGCAACCGCTATTTAGAGCACGCCCGCATCTGCCTGGAGGCTATGTACCGGATGCTGCAAGGGTAACCTCTGATGGGCGAAAAAACGCAAAGGCGACCATTGTTTTAAAAAGAAAAACCGGTTTGGAGCGTTTTCTTCTCTCCAAACCGGTTTTATTTTTTAAGTTAAGTCACTGAAAAGGTCTTTCTGATAAACCCCTTTGGAAATCAGCTCCTGGAAAGCCTGGATGACAGTTTCCTTATCCTCCTGATAGGTGACGCCGAACCACTTATCGTGGGTGGGAAGCACCTGCACAGTTACTCGGCCCTCCTGTAAGAGCTGGTCGATATAGATGGGCAGCAGGAATTCCCCTTTGGAAAGGTCATTCTGGGGATTGCGGAAGAATTCCTGGAAGCCCTCTTCCAGCAGGTTCACAAAGGCCGGGGTCAGGCCCCACATATTCATGGAAACCGGAGATTCCACATCCACCGGCGTCCGGGAACCGTCTTCCCCTTCTACCACGGCGCCTTCCGGCGTTTTGAGAATGTTCCGGGTCTCATGAACCTGGCACAGATAGCCCTTTTCGTCCACTTGGCAAATTCCCCGGGTTACGCCGCCGTTTTCACTGAGGGTATTTTTCAGGATAAAGCCCGCCATGCACAGGTCGTTGGACTTTTCCGGAGTATACGCTATAAGGAAATCGTGGAGGCGCACAAAGGCTTCCTTCCCGTAATAGTCATCGGCGTTAATGACGGCAAAGGGCTCCTGCAAAATCTCTTTGCAGGCAAGCACGGCTTGACCGGTGCCCCAGGGTTTGGTGCGGCCCTCTGGGAACTCGGCCCCTTCCGGCAGATTCCGTAGCTCCTGGAAAGCATAGTCAATCTCTACGCCCAAAGCGGAGCAGATTTTCTCCATCCGGCTGCCAATGACCTCTCGGAAAGCCTCTTCAATATCCCGGCGGATAATGAAAACCAGCTTATTAAAACCCGCTTCAATGGCATCGTGGATGGAATAATCCATAATGATCTCCCCGTTAGGGCCTACAGATTCCAGCTGCTTAATACCGCCGCCAAATCGGGAACCGATCCCGGCAGCCATAATCACCAGTGTTGTTTTGGTCATGGAAACGTTCTCCTTCTCTTCTTCGGAGCAGCTCTGATTTCCTTGTAAATTTTTTATGAAAGACGCAGCTCCTTAGATTTTTTATTATGGTCTTTTCAATGATTATTTTGTGCTGTTATATAAAATTTATGAAAAAACACTGCCGGTTTACTGTTATCGACAGTGTTTTATCCATTATACCCTTGTTTCCTGAGAAGGTCAATAGCTAAACCGCTATAGTTTCTGTTTTTTCTATGTTTCCCTTAGGCCAGTTTACGCGGCAGGAAAACTATTTTAGCGCTTGCAGAGACTATTGGAATGAACCGTAATGGTCATCATTCATCGCTAAAAACAAACGAACTGCTTGTAACGTCGATATTGATCTTTGCGGTACCATTTCCACTTGTGTAGTCATAGCTTGTGCTAAGCATATCATATGCAGGCCAACTGCTGGGAACCGAAACAGACGAAGTGGAGATTTTTGCGTTGACAGCAAAATCATGGACGCCGCCCATAGACAGGGAACAGGAACTCGTATTTCCCGTGTAATTTAACGTCTTATTATAGTCAGACGGAAGGCTAGCCATGACGGAACTGGCGTTGCTTGTCACAGTGATATTCGCATTGATTGCTGGCAGGATGAGCGAACTTCCTTCAGAGACACCCGTGATGAGACCATAGCTTTGATCGGGAATGTAGACTATAACATTGTCTTCATTATTTGTCTCTGGCTTACTGTCAGTTACCTTGATTTCAAAGGTCGAACCGTTTGTCGTAGTCGTGACAGCATACTCGTTCTTGTCATATTCGCAGCGATACTGTCCATCGCTGGCGAAACGAACTTCCACAGGGACACCTTCCGCAGTGATCTTCAAACCGTCCACCGTTTCCTCTGGTTGAGCGGATTCCATTTCCGTCCCGTTTTGGGAAACACTGGACTCTGTTACTGCGCTGGAAGCCGGCTCGCCCGTGCTAACTTCAGATTCCGTTCCCGGTTGACACCCTGTAAGGGCTAAAGACACTAGTAATATCAGTCCCAACAAGCTGGGAATCCCCTCTTTTTATTCACTGTCACTGAAATCAATTCAGGTGTTTTTGTCCACCTGGTGGAAGGTCTTCAGGTTACCGGTTTTTTCGCTGCGCTTTTCCAGTTCGGCCTCCACCTCTTCCAGTGAAATGCCCTCGTTGACCATGAGAACCATCAAGTGATACAACAGGTCGGAAATTTCCAGCACCGTTTCGCGGTTGTCGCCGTTTTTAGCGGCAATAATCACCTCGCTGCACTCTTCCCCGCACTTTTTCAGAATCTTATCCAGGCCCTTTTCAAAGAGATAGCAAGTGTAGGAACCTTCCTTCTTCTCTTCTTTCCGGCCAACTACCGTCTGATACAAAGACTGCAATGCGTCATTCATATTTGCTCGTTCCTTTCTATGGGATTATTCTTTCCAAATGGTCTTATAAAAACAGCTGTGGGAACCGGTGTGGCAGGCGTTTCCCGTCTGGATAACCTTGACCAACAGGGTGTCGTCGTCACAATCAGCGGAGATAGACACCACCTTCTGCACATGGCCGGAGGTAGCCCCTTTATTCCAGAGGTTCTGGCGGCTCCGGCTATAGAACCAGGTGTACCCTGTGGAGAAGGTGCGCTTCAGGGATTCCCGATTCATATAAGCCAGCATCAGCACCTCCCCAGTGGCGGCCTCCTGAACAATAGCGGGAATCAGGTCGCCTTTGCGGAAATACTGCTCGATAAAGTCATCCATGGCCTCTTCCGGATGCGTATGATTCCCGGAGATCCGGTGGGCGGCCAGCAGAGCCGCCTTTAAATCCAGGCTTCCCGCATAGAGGGATTTGCCGCAGATGGCTCCATAGAGATTCAGGTCGTGGAGGTCAATAATGTCCTTCAGGTTGCTGACGCCGCCGCTGGCAATGATATTACAGGAAACCGCGTTATTGATCTTGTCCAGCATATCCAGATTCGGGCCGTTGAGGGTGCCGTCCTTGGAAATGTCCGTGACAATCAGGTAACGCACGCCGATGTCCTCCATACGCTTGGCCATTTCCAGATAATCCACATCGGAGGTTTCCAGCCAGCCGGCTGCCGCCACTTTGCCGCCCCGGGCATCGATGCCCACGGCAATGCGTTTGCCGTATTTGGTTACCGCCTCTTTGACAAAGTCCGGATTCTGTAACGCAGCGGAACCTAAAATCACCCGGGAAACCCCGCCTTCCAGATATTCCTCCACGGTTTTCATATCCCGGATGCCGCCGCCTATCTCCACGCGAAGGCCGGTATTCCCAATCACCCGGAAAATCGTTTCGCGGTTCATGGGCTTCCCGCTTTTTGCGCCGTCTAAATCCACCATGTGGAGCCAGCGGGCCCCTTTTTCCTCAAAGCCCTTTGCTGTTTCCAATGCGTCTTCCGCCACTTTTTCCGCAGTGGAGAATTCCCCCTGGTGGAGGCGCACACACTGCCCTTCATGCAAATCAATGGCAGGCAAAATTACCATATACATTCCTTCCTTCTCCCCGCTGGTCGGGGCTTTCTCAAATAAAAATCATCGATTACAGCATCCCCTTTGTGGAGAGGACGCCGCCATTATTGGGGGCAACAGCCAGTCGGAGGGCATGAGCTGCCGCTTTAAACAGAGCTTCAATCATATGATGGGAGTTTTTCCCGTATTCTACCCGAAGATGCAGGGTCATGCCGCTGTTCACCGCAAACGCCCGGAAAAATTCCTCGGCCATGCAGGTGTCGAAATCCCCCACCCGCTCTTCCGGGAACTCTCCCTGGAACACCAGATAGGGCCGGCCGCTGATGTCCACCGAAGCAAAGGCCAAGGCCTCGTCCATAGGGATAAAGAAGCTGCCAAACCGGCAGATGCCGCCCTTATCCCCCAAGGCCTGTCCAAAGGCCTTCCCCAGCACAATGCCGGTGTCCTCGATGGTGTGGTGGCAATCCACATACAAGTCCCCTTCCGCGTGAAGGGAAAGGCCAAAGCCCCCGTGAACTGCTAAAGCTGTGAGCATATGGTCGAAAAATCCAATTCCCGTCTCCACCTTCACCGGGCCTCCGTCCAGGGAGACAAAAGCGGTGATGTCCGTTTCTTTGGAGGTGCGGGTTACCTGGGCAGTGCGCTGACTCATAGCCTTCACTCCTTTCCTGCGTCCCGGAGGAACCGGGCCAATGCTTCCAATACGGCGGCGTTTTCCTGTAGGGTTCCCGCCGTAATCCGCAGATAGCCGGGGAATTTCCGCACAGCGATACTCTGCCCCAACAGATAGGCATGGGCTCCTTCCGCTTTCTCCATGCGCAGAAAGGCAAAGTTGGTGCAGCTCTCATAGACATGGAGAGCCTGTGGGAATTCTCTTTCCAGTTCTTTCAGGCCGGACAGCAGCTCCTCCCGGGAGCGGAGAATTTCCTCCAAAGCCGCTTGGGACGCTTCTTTGCGCCCCAGCAGGGCCGCCCCAGCCGCCTGGGAGAAGGAGTTCACATTATAGGGGGATTTCACCGCTTTCAAGGCGTTGGTCAAAGGCAGGGAAGCCACTGCAAAGCCCAGCCGCAAAGCCGCGCCGCCAAAGGCCTTGGAACAGGTCCGCAGAATCATCAGGTTGTCGTAGTCCTGAAATTCCGGCAGCAGGCTCTGAGCCCAGAAGTCCATATAGGCCTCATCCAGCACCACCAGGGCTTCCACCGAGGAAATCAGGCGGCGCACCTCCTCCCGGCCAAGGCCCAGAGAGGTGGGGTTGCAGGGATTGGAGAAAATCAGCAGCTTAATGTCCTGCTCCCGGCACACCCGAATGACTTCGTCTACATCAATCTGCAAATTCTCCGGCTTTTGCAGCGTCACCGGGACGCCCTCCGACAGGCTCCCGTAGAACCGGTACATGGAGAATTCCGGTTCCAGGGTCAGGAAACGGTCTCCCTTCTCCAAGAAGGAATTACAGATAATCGAAATCAACTCATCGGAGCCATTGCCGGCGGTGACGTTCTCCACCGGCACCTGGTAGTAGTCCGCAAAGGCCTGGCACAGCTGCGTGGCCAAAGGGTCCGGATACCGGTTCAGAGCCAGGTGGGAAGCAATGCGGGCATACTCCTGCTGCAGGTCTTCCGGCAGGCTGAAAAAGGACTCATTGGCGTCCAGCCGGATGGCATATTCTCCGGAAATGGGGTCGTAGGGCTTTAAATTACGAATTTTATCGTTCAGTTGATACATAGGCGGCTCCCTTCTGCCGGGTAGGCCGGCATTTTTTCTTGATGGCTTATTCTTCTCCCCGCACCCGGATGGAGTTGGCGTGGGCGGTGAGGCCCTCGGTTTCCGCCAGCCGGATAATATCCTCCGAAGCCGCCTGCAAAGCGGGCTGGGTGTAGTAGATAAAGCTGGACTTCTTCACAAAGCTATCCACAGAAAGGGGCGAGAAGAACCGGGCGGTGCCGCTGGTGGGGAGCACGTGGTTGGGGCCGGCAAAGTAATCCCCCAAGGGCTCCGGGGAGTAATTGCCCAGGAACACAGAACCGGCGTTATCCAACCGCCCTACATACTCCATGGGATTGGCACAGCAGACTTCCAGGTGCTCTGGGGCCAGGTCGTTGGCAAACTCCACGGCCTCCTCCATGGTCTCGCAGACGATAACCGCACCGAAATTGGTCAGGGATTCCTCGATAATCTCCCGGCGGGAAAGGCGCTGCATCTGCTCTTGGAGCTGAGCCACGGTCTCCTGGGCCAGCTTCTCGCTGGTGGTGATGAGAATCGCCGAAGCCATGCGGTCGTGTTCCGCCTGGGACATCAAGTCCGCCGCCAGATAGGCGGGTTTCGCGGTTTCATCTGCCAAAATGAGGATTTCGCTGGGGCCGGCAATCATGTCGATGTCCACAGTGCCATACAGGTGCTTCTTGGCCGTGGCCACGAAGATATTCCCCGGGCCCACAATCTTGTCCACCTTGGGAACCGTCTCCGTGCCGTAGGCCAGGGCCGCTACCGCCTGGGCGCCGCCCATGAGGAACACCCGGTCTACCCCAGCCGCCAGGGCCGCCGCCATAATATCCGGGTTGGGCTTGCCGCCCTTGGCCGGAGGCGTCACCATGATAATCTCCCCCACCTCGGCAATTTTGGCGGGGATGGCATTCATCAGCACCGAAGAGGGATAGGCCGCCGTACCGCCGGGCACATAGATGCCCACCCGGTGCAGGCCCCGCACCCGCTGGCCCATGAGCACTCCATCCTGCTGGGTGGTGAGCCAGCTCTGCTGCTTCTGCCGCTGGTGGAAGTCCCGGATATTGGCCGCCGCCTTTTCCAGGGACTCCAAAAAGGCCGGGTCGCACTGGGCGGCCAGGGCCTTCAGCTCTTCCCGGGAAATCTCCGTTTTTTCCGGAGCAGCCCCATCAAATTTTTCCGTATAGGCCCGCACCGCCGCGTCGCCGTTTTTCCGGACATTCTCCAGAATTTCCGCCACTGCGCCATCCACTTTGCGGTCGTTTTCCCCGATACGCTCTTTTAATTTTTCAATAAATCCGCGGCAAAGCTCCGCGTTGCCGGCTACAGTTTGAATCATGAAAACTCCTCCTACTCTATTAAAATTTTATTTTCTTTTTTTATCACAAATCGCGTTCCAAACGGCGTTCCAACTTCTCTCGATAAATTTACGATCCGGTATAGCAAGCCATACGAAACTGGGAAACACCAGATAATGCACATCTTTTGTATCTGAAACGGACATACTATCCATCTTGCGGCCCTTTTCCCAATATACTATCTTTTCATCAATTTTCTTTTTGTCTGAATTTCCATAGCCTGGAGCACTGCTTCAAAGGTTCCCTGGGAAAAACCATCCGCCCGATAGATTCCCAAAATCTGATGGGAAAACAAGATCAGGCGCAAAAGGCCGTCACACCAGACCCCTTTGACCTCCCGATAGGATACGGAAACCAGTCAAGAGGAAGTTTATTTTTTCCGCAGTTTCCGGCCGGAATGGGCTTCCATACAGCGGCACACCGTGTCAAAATCCCCCTGGATAAATCCGTCCTCCTGGAGCATCACGCAGACCAAATGGGACGCAGACAGAAAATGCAGATGCTTGTGGTACCGTACTTTCCGGATATCCTCATAGCGCAGCACCTGCACCGGCACACCGCCCTGCCGCTTTTCCATGCGGTTTTGGAAAAATACCCACTGCACCCGGCTGTCCCGGGATTCCAGCATTTTCATCTGGCGGTATCTGAAAATGCCCCCTACATACGGGAGCGCGTAAACGAATAAGAGAAGTAGCGTGATTTCCAAAAACATCTCCCAGAGCCCATCGGGATAGTCTCCGGAAGAGGCGAACACCAACACACCCAGAAGCAAATACAGCCAAACGAGGAAGGCCACCAAGCAAACCACCACGGTATAGGGCATCCGCCGAAACAGCCAAGCCACACCGGCAACAAACTCCTTTTTGGTCAGCTTCCGCTCATAAATGGCAATGGGTTCTTCGTTCATTTCTCCTCTTCCTTTCCGGTCTCCTTGATAGCCGCTTCCATTCGGGCAGCCAGGGATTCGATTTCCTTCTTCCGGAGTTTCATGCTGGCAATATTGACAATCAGCCGGGCGGAAATATCCGCCACAAACTCCTTGACTTCCAGGCCGTTTTCCTTCAGGGTGGAGCCGGTCTCCACAATATCCACAATGGCATCGGAGAGGCCCAGCAAGGGGGCCAGCTCCACAGAGCCCTCGATTTTGATGACCTTCACATCCATGGCCTTTCCTTCAAAAAAGGCCCGAGTCACGTTAGGATATTTGGAAGCCACGGTTTTTTCCGAAAAGCCCTGGTAAAAGTCCTGGTCCTTGGGGCCTGCCAGAGCAAACCGGCACCGGCCAAAGCCCAAATCCAGCACCTCGTAAAAACGGCTGCCGTTTTCCATGATGGTGTCCTTGCCTACCACGCCCAAATCGCACACACCGTGCTCCACATAGGTAATCACATCGGCAGCCTTGGCCAGCACCACTTCAATCTGCCCGTCCCCAATGGGGAGGATGAGCTGCCGGCCTTTGTGGTGAACGCTGGTGCAGTCGATTCCCATCTTCTCCAGCAGCGCCACGGTGTCCTTTTCCAAACGTCCCTTTGTCAGGGCAATGCGCAGCGGTTTCATTGAACAGCGCCCCCTTTCACAATCCCGTTTTCGCCCACAACATCCACTCGGGGAATGGCCTTGGCTTTGGCCAGGGCTTTGGCTTCTTCCAGAGAATCGCACAGGGCATTTTCACAGATGAGGCCCTCCTGCTGCCAGAGCTGGGAGGCGTATTGCAGGGCGGCCAATTCCTGGCCTGCTTCCCCATAGACCAACACATCCGGCTTGCGTACCGGCGCGCCCTGGCCCCGCTTGACCATAGCCTGGGCCACAGCGTCCACGTTGACGGAGAAGCCCACCGCAGGCATGGGGGCGTCAAACCGGGACAGCAGATTGTCGTAGCGGCCGCCCAGAAGCACGGCGTCGCCCCACTCCTCCACATAGGCGCTGAACACCACGCCGGTGTAGTAGTCGTTGCGCTGCACCAACCCTAAGTCCACCATCATCCGGTCCCCAAGGCCCAGGGCCCGCAGGGACTCGTAAAGGCTTTGCAGGTATTGCAGGGGCTCCCGGGCTTCCTCCCCGGGGCACAGGGCCAGAGCTTCATCAATGACTTCCGCCCCGCCGAAAAGCCGGGGCAAGCGCCCCATGGCCCGGACGGCCGGGCTATCCTCCAACCCTTCCAGCAGCGTACTCAGAGCGGCATAATTTTTGGATTCAATGGTGCTGCGCAGCTCCTCCCGCTCTTCCTCGGTAATGGGGAGCTCCGCCGCCAAGGCCCGGAAAAAGCCCGCGTGGCCGATTTCCATCCGGAAGCCGGGCAGGCAGCTCTCCATGGCCTGGACTGCCAACGCCACCGCTTCAATGTCCGCCCGGCGGCCTCCGGCTCCCAGCAGCTCCACGCCGGCCTCCATGGTCTCGTTGCTCCGACCAGTGAGGCTGGGATTATTTCGATAAATAGGCTGGCTGTAGTAGAACCGCATGGGCTTCTCCATGTTTTGCAGCCGGGTAGCGGCCAACCGGGCAATGGGTGTGGTGGTATCGGGCCGAAGCACCAGGAGCCGGCCCTTGGGGTCGCTCATCTTATACAGCACCTCTTGGGAGATGCCCGAACGGTGGGGATCAAACACATCGTAGAACTCCACCCCTGGGGTCACCGCTTCCTGGTAACCGTGGGACGCAAACACCTCTTCCAGCTTCTCTTCTGCCAAACGCCGAGCGGCGCAGGCTTCAAAGAGCAGATCTCGCGTCCCCTCCGGCGTGATTTTATTATAAAGCTTCATCCGCGCTTCCTCGCTTCCTTTTGTTTCACTTTAGCGTGATGCTATGATACCATATTCAAGCATCGGCTGTCAACGGCCTTTGGGTATCTCCCCGGCAGAGCATCAGAAAAAGCTCATCTGGCTGCTGTCCGGCAGACCGCCCAGGGCCCCTGCCTCCCGCAGAGTATCGATCACCGCCCGGGAAACCTTGGAACGGGCTTGCAGGTCATCGATGGAGATGTAAGGCCCGCCGTCATTTTTGGCTTCCTCCAAGCTGACGGCGGCGGCCTCCCCTACGCCGCTGAGGGACGAGAAGGGAAGCCGGAGCTTGCCGTCCTCCACCAGGAACTTTTTAGCGGCGGAACGGTACAAATCTACCGGGAGCACCTCGATGCCCCGGGCCAGCATTTCATTGACAATTTGCAGGGTGGAATAGGCAGCTTCCTCTTTGGCGCTGGCCTCCTTGCCCTTCATGTTGATTTCCGTCATTTTCTGCCGGACGGCGTCCCGACCCCGGGCCACTACCGCCCCATCAAAGTCCTCGCCTCGGACGGAGAAGTAAGCGGCATAGTACTCCACAGGGCGGTGTACCTTGTACCACCCCAGCCGCAGAGCAGAAATCATATAGGCCGCCGCGTGGGCCTTGGGGAACATGTACTTGATTTTCAGACAGGAATCAATGTACCATTCCGGCACGTTGTGATCCCGCATGGCCTGCTTATGTTCATCGGTAAGGAGCTTGGGGGCCTTGCCCTTTCGGACGATTTCCATAATCTTAAAGGCCATTTTCGGCTCCAACCCCTTGAGCATCAAGTACGTCATAATACTGTCACGGGTACCGATTACCTCGGAAATGGTGCAAGTGCCGTTTTTAATCAAATCCTGGGCGTTGCCCAGCCACACGTCCGTGCCGTGAGAAAGGCCGGAAATTTGCAGCAGGTCCGAGAAGGTCCGGGGATTGGAATCCACCAGCATCTGGCGGACAAAGGGGGTGCCCAGCTCCGGCAGAGAGAAGGTGCCGGTGGTGGAGTCGATGTCCTCCGGCTTGACTCCCAGGGCCTTGGTAGAGTGGAACAGAGACATGACCTCCGGGTCACTCATGGAGACGTTCATCACGGGAATGCCGGTGTACTCCTCCAAATAGTGGTAGATGGTGGGCACATCATGGCCCAGCTCATCCAGCTTACAGATGGTATCGTGAATGGAGTGGAAGTCGAAGTGAGTGGTAATGTTGTCGGACTTCTGGTCGTTGGCGGGATGCTGCACCGGACAGAACTCGTAGATGTCGTGGCCCTTTGGCACAACCACCATGCCGCCAGGGTGCTGGCCAGTGGTGCGCTTAATGCCCGTGCAGCCAATGGCCAGCCGCTGTTCCTCCGCCCGGCGCAGGGGGATGCCACGCTCTTCGGCGTACTTCTTCACAAAGCCTAGCGCGGTCTTATCCGCCACGGTGGCGATGGTGCCGGCCTTGAACACGTTGTCCTTGCCGAAAAGAGTTTCGGTATACCGATGGGCGCTGGACTGGTATTCCCCGGAGAAGTTCAGGTCGATATCCGGGGTCTTATCGCCGTCAAAGCCCAGGAAGGTTTCAAAGGGAATGGTGTGGCCGTCCCGCTCATAGTCTGTGCCGCAGACCGGGCACTTTTTCGGCGGCAGGTCAAAGCCGGAGCCATAGCTGCCGTCGGTGATGAATTCGCTGTGCTTGCAGTTGGGACAGAGATAGTGGGGCTCCAGGGGATTGACCTCGGAAATACCCGCCATACTGGCCACAAACGATGAACCAACCGAACCACGGGAGCCCACCAGATAGCCATGAGCCTCGGAGTCCGCCACCAGCTTCTGGGCTGTCATATACAGCACTGAGAAACCGTGCTTATTGATGGAATCCAGTTCCCGCTTCAATCGCTTTTCCACAATTTCCGGCAGGGGGTCGCCGTACTTTTCCTTAGCCCGCTCCCAGCACATGGCGTTCAGCTGCTCCTCTGCCCCATCGATAAAGGGCGGGAATGTGCCTTTGGGAATGGGCCGGACAATATCGATGGAATCCGCGATTTTGTTGGTGTTTTCCACTACCACTTCATAGGCCTTTTCCTCCCCCAGATACCGGAATTCTTCCAGCATTTCCGCGGTGGTGCGCATATACAGGGGGGCCTGCTCCGAGGCGTCGTCAAAGCCCTGGCCCGCCATGAGGATTTCCCGATATTTGGCGTCCTTGGGGTCCATGAAGTGGACATCACCGGTAGCCACTACGGGTTTATTCAGCTTTTCGCCCAAACGCACAATGGTACGATTAAAGTCCATGAGCTCCTCCTCACTGGAAGCGGAGCCATTACGGAGCATAAACCGGTTATTCCCCAGGGGCTGGATTTCCAGATAGTCATAGAAGGAGGCGATTTCACACAGCTTCTCCCAAGACTCGTGACGCAGGATGGCCCGGAACAGCTCGCCAGCTTCGCAGGCGCTGCCGATGAGCAGCCCTTCCCGGTGCTCCATGAGGACGCTCTTGGGAATCCGGGGACGCTTGTAGAAGTAATCCAAATGAGCGTAGGAAATGAGCTTATACAGGTTCCGTAGGCCCGTCTGGTTCTGCACCAGGATAATCTGGTGGAAGGTGGGCAGCTTTTTGGGGTCGCCTCCGGCCAGGGAGGTGTTAATGGCTGAAATCTCCTTGGTTCCGGTATCCTCTCTCAGGCGCACCAGCAGAATTTTGAAGATTTCCGCCAGAACTTTGGCGTCATCGCAGGCCCGGTGATGGTTAAAGGGCGGCAGCTTCAGATATTCAGCCACGGTATCCAGTTTGCAGTTCTTAATATCCCGGAGCATGGAGCGGCACATGGGTACGGTATCGATATACGTATAGGGGAACTCCAGTCCGCTGCGCTTGGAAGCCGCCCGCATAAAAGAAGTGTCGAATTCCGCATTGTGGGCCACTAAAACAGGGTTTCCTTCCCCGCAGAAGGCAAAAAAGGCTTCCAGAGCTTCCTTTTCCGAGGGGGCGTCCTGGACCATACTGTCGGTGATGCCGGTGAGCTCGGTAATTTTGGCGGGGACAGGACGTTCCGGATTGACAAAGGTATCAAAACTGTCGATAATCTCCCCGTTTTTGATGCGCACCGCGCCGATTTCCGTCATGCGGTCATTGCTGGCGCTGAAGCCAGTGGTTTCAATATCAAAGGCGATAAATTCCCCGTCAAAGGGCATTTCCCCCTGGCCGGTAACGGCCGGAACCATATCGTTGACAAAATAGGCCTCCACGCCGTAGATGACCTTCATCTCCCCGCCGTCCTTGCGGATGGCCTCTACGGCGTTCATGGCGTCGGGGAAAGCCTGGACCACGCCGTGGTCGGTGATAGCGATGGCTTTCTGCCCCCAACGGAAAGCCCGGTTAATCAGGTCGCCGGCCGGCGTCATGCCGTCCATGCTGGACATATTGGTGTGCAGATGCAGCTCCACCCGCTTGACTTCCGCATCGTCCACCACCTTCAACTGTTCCACCGAGGCGATGGCCCGGGGACGCATCACGTCCTCGTGGTCGTATTTGTCGTATTCCACATTGCCGCGGGCCAGGATGCTCATACCCTTTTTCAGAGTATCCAACAGCTTGCACTGCTTAATGTCCTGAATGACTTTCAGAGAAATAGAGCTGGTATAGTCCGTGATATTGATGGTATAGATTTTCCGGCTCTTGTCCCGGGTCTCCTTGCTCTCAATGGAGAAGATTTCTCCCCAAACACAGGCGCTGCCAATATCAGGGGTGACCTTTTCAATGGGGATAGGCACGGCGCGGCCTATACGGCCCAGAATATCCTTAGCGGTATCCGGCAGGATGGTGGGATACAGGTTCTCCGCCGAACGCACACTCACCGACCGGGGCGGGCCCTCCTTCTTTTTGGAAGAAGCGCGGGCAGGACGTTCCTCCATCATGGCCTCATACTGGGCCACCTCTTCCACAACCGCTTCCCGGCGTCGGGCTTCCTCTTCCCGTTTCACCGCCTCCACCTGGACAGATTCTCCCAGTTCCAGAGAAAGCCGCCCCTCAAACTTCACAGGGATAGTGACGTTAAATTCTTCAGCAATCAGGTTGGAAAGGGCTTCGTCCAGGCGCCGGGCTATCAGCAGGTCGTGGCCGCCGTGACACAGGGAGACCCAAAAGGTGTGCTCCCGAACCTGGGCGGTGGCATCCTTAAAACAGCCGTTGACATTGGCGTCCCGGCGCTTCAGCTCCATGGCCAGGCTGGGGAAATACTCCGCGGTGAAGGTCTCCTCCGGATACCGGGGATGAATCATGGCCCGGCCAAGCTCCAAGGGGGAGTTTTCCAAGAGCCTCTCCGCCCGAAAAAGAGTCGTCCGTTCCACTGGCTTGGAGAAAGCCACCACCACCTCCAGCCAGCGTCTTTCCCTTTCCACTCGGACAGAGCGCACTTCTCCCTGCCGCACTTCTTCGGGCAGGGAAGCGCAGTCAATATGGTTTGCAAATAACGATTCAAAGCTCTTCACAGGCGACCTTCCTTTTCCTGATTTCTCATAAGCCAAATACGCCGCCTCCGGCTGCCCCAAGAGGCTTCTTCCGAAGGCGGCGTGCCGTCATAACTTTTCGATTTCGTCCATCAAAGCGTCTACCAGGCCGGTTTCCGGCACCTTGCAGAGAATCTGCCCTTTTTTAAAGAGCAGGCCTTCCCCATCGCCGCCGGCAATGCCAATATCCGCTTCCCGGGCCTCCCCGGGGCCATTGACCACGCAGCCCATTACCGCCACGGTAATGTCCTTCTGGCAGTTTTGCAGCCGCTTTTCCACTTCGCCGGCAATGGCGATGAGGTCAATGCGGGTGCGCCCGCAGGTGGGGCAGGAAACCAGCTTTGGCCCATGCTGCAGTCCCAAGGCCTTGAGAATATCCCGGGCGGCGGCTACTTCTTCCTCTGGGTCAGCCGTCAGGGAAACCCGGATGGTATCCCCAATGCCCCGCTGAAGCAGGCTGCCAATGCCGATGGCGGATTTGACAAGCCCCATCCGGGCGGTGCCTGCCTCGGTGACCCCCAGATGCAGAGGGTAATCGCAGGCTTCAGAAGCCAGCTCATAAGCCCGAATCATTTTATCCACACGGGAGGACTTCATAGACAGGACAATGTCCGTAAAATCAAATTTTTCCAAAAGAGAAGCGTGATAGAGAGCGCTCTCACACAAGGCTTCCGGCGTGGGGCTGCCGTATTTGGCCAGAATCTCCTTTTCCAGGGAACCGGAATTCACCCCAATGCGGATGGGAATCCCCCGGCGGCGGCATTCATCCGCTACGGCTTTGACGTGCTCGTCGGAGCCGATATTCCCCGGGTTAATGCGGATTTTATCCACCCCGGCCGCCGCGGCCTCCAAGGCCAAGCGGTAATCAAAGTGGATATCCGCCACCAACGGGATGGAAATCGCCTCTTTAATTGCGGGAATCAATGCTACGGCCTCCCGATTAGGGATAGCTGCCCGGAGGATCTGGCAGCCGGCCTTTTCCAGCCGCACTGCCTGGTCCACGCTTCCGGCAATATCCGTAGAGGGTACGCTGAGCATGGACTGCACCGTTACCGGCGCACCTCCGCCAATGGCTACTTTTCCCGCCCGGACCTGCCGGGTCTTGTGTCTCTCCATTTACTACTTCCCCTTTCCCTTTCCTTACAAATGCCTGGGTCAGCCTCCCAAGCCGTGGCCGTTAAACAGCCGCACAATATCGTTAAAGGCCACCAACACCATCAAGCCCATGAGGAGCACAAAGCCGGCGGCGTGTACCCATCCCTCATACTTGGGATTGATGGGCTTGCGGCGGATCCCTTCGATAATCAGGAATACCAGCCGGCCACCGTCCAAAGCGGGCAAGGGCAGCAGGTTTAAAATCCCCAGGTTTACGGTTAGAATCACCATAATCATCAGGATATTATTCAGCGCCGTGATAAATCCGGTCTCCAACCCCATGGCTGCCGCCTGGCTGATCACCTGGGCCATGCCTACCGGGCCCGCCATCTCGTTGAGGCCGAACCGGCCGGTAACCAGCCCCACCAGGCTCACCCACACCATTTTCACCATGGACCAGGTGTCGGTGAAGGTCTTTTGCAATACGGTTCCCACATTTCTCTCTAAGGGCATGACATAGAAGTCCAGGGTTACTACCTGCTGGCCGTCCTGCTCCGTGGTTTGCAGCTGAATATCGTTGAACTCCATGAGCTGTCCATCCCGGTCCACCTGGATATCCACCGAATCGGGATCGGCCAGGGCCAGGGCAAAGGACAAATCCCGGTCACAGTTAATGGAGTAGCCGTCAATGGAGACAAAACGGTCCCCGGCCTGCAATCCTGCCGATTCCAAAGCGGAATTTTCAGCAAATTGAGAAATCGTAGTGCTGGTATAAACGGGCTGCTGCACCAGGATAATCATCATAAAGACCAATCCCAGAAGCAGATTCATCACCGCGCCGGCAGCTACCACAATCATCCTTCTCCACACCGGCTTATTGCCAAAGGCCTTAGCATCGTCACTTTCTTCGTCCTCACCTTCCATGGCGCAGAAGCCGCCAATGGGCAGAAGCCGCAGGGAGTAAGTGGTCTCCCCTTTTTGGAAGTGGAACAGGGTAGGCCCCATGCCTACGGCGAATTCATTGACCCGGATGCCGCAGGCTTTGGCTGTAATAAAATGTCCGAATTCGTGAAGGGAAACAATCAGGCAGAAAAGCAGAACCGCAATAATGCCCAGTAAAATATTGATGAGAATCGTAATGGTGAACACCTCATTTCAAAATGACAAATGCAGAGAATTACCCCATGGCCCGTTCCCGTACATAGGCCCGGGCGCTGGCATCCGCCTCCAAAACCGCTTCCAGGGAATCACAAGGCGCATCGGGCTGACGCTCCATGGCCTGGGTGACCAGCTCCCCGATTTCCAGGAAAGGAATCTTCCCATTCAGGAACTGCTTTACGGCTTCTTCATTGGCGCCGTTGGCAGCGGCAGGCGCCAGGCCTCCCCGGGCCAGGGCCTTCTGGCAGGCCGCCAAGCATTGGAAAGTCTCCGGGTCTGGCGGCGCGAAATGCAGGGCGCCGTATTCCGTTAGAGAAAGGCTTTTTGCCGGAGAAGGCGCCCGCCCGGGCCAAGTGAGGGCGTATTGAATGGGCACCCGCATATCCGGCACCCCCAGCTGGGCAATCACCGAGCCGTCGCAGTATTCCACCAGAGAATGCACTACGCTTTCCCGGTGAACCACCACGTCAATTTGTTCCCCGGGCATCCCGAAGAGCCAAGCGGCCTCGATAATCTCCAGGCCCTTATTCATCATGGTGGCGGAGTCAATGGTAACTTTGGCCCCCATATTCCAGTTGGGATGCCGCAGAGCCTGGTCCGGCGTAACATGGGCAAGCGCTTCCCGGGTCTTTCCGAAAAAGGGCCCGCCGGAAGCCGTGAGGATCAGCCTTTTCAGGGCGCTGCCTTCCGGGTCATGGGCCTTGGGCGGACGGCCCTGCAAGCACTGGAAAATCGCCGAATGCTCGCTGTCCACCGGCAGGATTTTAACTCCCCGCTTTTTCGCGGCCTCCATCACCAGGGCTCCGCCGGCCACCAGGGTTTCCTTATTGGCCAGGGCCACTTCTTTCCCGGCGGCAATGGCGGCCAGCGTGGGTTCCAGCCCCACCATCCCTACTACGGAATTGAGGACCAGATCCGCCTCCTCCAAGGAGGCCGCCTCACAGAGGCCCTCCATGCCCGCGCCGATGCGCACCGGGCAGTCGGCCACCGCCAGCTTTAATTTTTGGGCGGCAGCCTCGTCAAACACCGCGGCAAAGGCCGGCCGGAATTCCCGAATTTGCTCTTCCAGCAGCTGGATATTGGCGTTGGCCGCTACCGCCGCCACGGAAAGGTTCCCGGGCAGACCCCGAACCACATCCAGGGCCTGGGTGCCGATAGAACCGGTGGAGCCTAAAATGGAAATCTTTTTCATATCGAAATCGTTTCCCCCATTTGTTTTTTCTTTGCGCTCTTGCTGTTAGAATTCCCGGAACAGACGGGCTTAACAGGGAATTCCCACTCCCGTCACTGGTATAACATGTATGATGTGGAAAAGCCCAAACATACGGCTTTCGGAAACAAAGCGCCCTTTGCAGCAGACAGAGGCCGGCATGAAATTCATGCGGCCTCCCGGAATGCGCCCCCTTTTTCCGGGGGCTTTTCTTTTATAATGGCAGGATGGGGAACACGCTGACCAGCAGATAGACAAAGGGCGACACAAAAATCACACTGTCAAACCGGTCTAAAATGCCCCCGTGGCCGGGAATTACCTGGCCAAAATCCTTGATATGGCAACTCCGCTTGATTAAGGAGAAGCTCAAATCCCCCAAAATAGAAGTCACTGACCCGCCTGCGCCGATAATGGCGAGGACCCAGTAGTTGACCTGCAAGTCGGGATTCATCCAAGCAAACACCAAGCCAAAGGCCAGCATGGCCAGCACATTGACCACCAAGCCGCCTACGGCCCCCTCTACCGTCTTTTTGGGACTAATCATGGGGCACAGCTTGGTCTTGCCCAAAAAACTGCCCACAAAGTAGGCGCCAGCATCCGCCACCCAGGCGGCGCTGATGGTAATAATCACATAAAACATCCCGTGGCCGTCCGTCTCCAGGCTGCGGATAGAGGCCAAGGTAGACAAGGCCCAGGGGATTAACAGGGACATACTGTATACCACCCCCAGCTCCCGGAAGGAGACCTCCTGGTGGTGGAACAGCAGCCCAGTAAAAATCAGCAGCGTATAAACATAGATTGCCAGCTGAAAAAAGAAAAAGTCGGGACAAAAAGGGACTGCCAGCGCGATAGCAACGCTGGGAAGGGATAGGAAATACCGTTTCTGGATGCCCAAAGCTGTAATCAGCTCCCAAAGGCCCAAAGCCCCTACCAGCGCCAAAACAATGTTTAAAGCAAAGGGAAATGAGCTGTTAAAGATCACAATCGCCGCCACAAAGGCAACGAGCATGGCGCCGGATAGGATTCGCTGCTTCACGGTTATCACACGCTTTCATTGAATTTGGGGCCACAGGATGTGGAAAAGACGGGTCATACACCGCCGAACCGGCGCTGCCTTCTGGAGAATTCGTCCAAGGCTTCCTCCAGGTCTTTGGTTTTAAAGTCCGGCCAAAGAATATCGCAGACAATATACTCCGCATAGGCCGACTGCCACAAAAGGAAGTTAGAGGTGCGCTGCTCCCCGCTGGGACGGATAATGAGGTCCGGGTCCGGCTGGCCGCCGGTATACAGCGCCTGGGAGAAAACTTCTTCCGTAATCTCTTCCGGCGCCATCTCGCCCTGCCGCACCTTTTCCGCCAGGCTCCTGGCCGCATGGATAATTTCCGCACGGCCGCCGTAGTTCATGGCGATGTTCAGCACCATACCGGTTTTGCAGGCGGAAGAATCCTCCACCCGCTGGATCAGCTCCCGGAGCTTCGGGGAAAACACCGAAGTATCCCCGATAAACCGCACCCGGATGTTCTCATCCAGGAAGTCCCGCAGAGCCTCCTCCAAATACTGCTGAAAGAGCTTCATCAGGGCAGAGACTTCCTCTTCCGGCCGCTTCCAATTCTCTGTGGAAAATGCGTATACCGTCAAATACGGGATCCCGATATTGGAGCAATAGCGGGTGATGGTCCGAAAATTAGAGGCCCCCGCCGTATGGCCGGCAGAACGGGGCAAGCCGCGCTTTTTTGCCCAGCGCCCGTTGCCGTCCATGATAATGCCCAGATGCCGGGGCAGAACCCGTTCCACAGGCTGCTTGTTTTCCTGTTTTCCAAAAATCAAAGCTACCGCTCCTGTCCTGTGATTTGAAAGATTCCCGGTTTCCCAAGAGGATTAGATCTCCATGATCTCCTTTTCCTTCTTGGCCTGGATGGTCTCCACTTCCTTGCAGAACTTATCCGTCAGATCCTGGGTCTTCTTTTCTGCCTGCTTCAGGTCGTCCTCAGTGAGCTCGCCGTTCTTCTTCATGGCCTTGAGCTTATCAATGGCGTCCCGGCGGATAGAGCGGATAGCTACCTTGCAGTCCTCGGCCATTTTGCTGATGTCCTTGGCCAAATCCCGGCGGCGTTCCTCCGTGAGCTGGGGGAAAATCAGCCGGATAACCTTGCCGTCGCTCTGGGGGTTGATGCCCAGGTCGGAGGTCTGGATGGCCTTCTCAATAGCGCGGCACACAGAGGAATCCCAGGGCTGGATGGTGAGCACCCGCGCCTCGGTGACGGAAACTGCCGCCAACTGGTTAATGGCCGTGGGGGCGCCGTAATAATCCACCATGATCTTATCCAGCACTGCCGGGTTGGCGCGGCCGGCACGGATGGCGGCATAGTCGTCCATGAGAACGGACAGGGATTTATTCATTTTGTGTTCCGCTTTTGCCAATACCTCTTTCATTGATTCAACACCTTTTCTCCACGGAAAATATTTTTACGGTTTTGGATTGCCTCGGCTTTTCTTGTCCTCGCTCCGTGGCGGCGTGGAAAAAGCAGAAGCGGAAAATTGCGGGTAAACTCAGTCAGTGACCAGGGTGCCTACAGGCTCTCCCAGCACCGCCCGGACAATATTCTCCGGCTCCTCAATGCTGAACACCAAAATAGGCAGGTGGTTATCCCGGCACAGGGAAGCCGCCGTACTGTCCATCACCTGCAGATTCTGATTCAGCACATCGCTGAAGGTCAGGGTGTCGTACTTCACCGCATTGGGGTTCTTCTTGGGATCGCTGTCGTAAACGCCGTCCACCATGGTGGCCTTCATGATAATGTCAGCGTCAATCTCCGCTGCCCGCAGGGCTGCGGCCGTATCGGTGGAAAAGAAGGGATTGCCCGTGCCGCAGCCAAAGACCACAACCCGGCCCTTTTCCAGATGGCGGACTGCCCGATTGCGGATATAGGGTTCCGCCAGCTCCTGCATACTGATAGCGGTCTGCACCCGCACCTGTACGCCCAGCTGCTCCAAGCCGTCGGCCACGCCCAGGGCATTGATTACCGTGGCCAGCATTCCCATGTGGTCTGCCCGGGTACGGTCCATTTCCCCGCTGCTGCGGCCGCGCCAGAAGTTGCCGCCGCCGACTACAATGCCTACCTGCACGCCCAGATCTGCCACTTCTTTAATGGGGCGGCAAATCTTCTGCACGGTATCAAAATCAATGCCGTGTTTTTGGCTTCCTGCCAAAGATTCTCCGCTGAGCTTCAGTAAAACGCGTTTATATTTCAGTTCCAACCATAAAACCTCCAGACTGATTTTCTATTATTTTACAATACCCACACCATAAAGTAAAGCATTTCCCGGGTTTTTCCCAAAGGCGCTCTTTACCGGTCTGCTGCGTAATTGTCGAAATATCCCTGGATATACACAATGGGAGTGCCCTTGTCGCCGCTGCCGGAAGTCAGATCCGCCAGAGAGCCAATGAGGTCTGTGAGCCGGCGGGGCGTGGTGCCCTGAGATGCCATGCTCCCCACCAGATTGCTCTCTTTACCGCGAATGGACTGGGAAATCGCCTCCTGGAGTTCCTTGCCGCTGAGATCGGCAAAATCGTTATCCGCCAGGTATTTGAGCTTAATTTCGTTGGGAGTGCCTACCAGCCCCGGCGTATACGCCGGAGAAACTACCGGGTCTGCCAGCTCCCAAATCTTCCCCACCGGATCCTTGAAAGCGCCGTCGCCATACACCATCACTTCCACATGCTTGCCAGTGGCCTCCAGAAAACGGCGGTGGACATCCTCCACAAACTCCTGGCAATCCCGGGGGAAGAGCTTGACCTTGTCCTCAGTGGCCTTGTTGGAGCCCAGCAGGCCGTAATCCTCATTAAAGCCGCTGCCATTGACCGGGGCAGTCAAAATCTCGTCCAAGCCGTAAACCTTCTCGGCCCCAGCGGCCTTCAGCAGGCGCTTGGTGCGCTCCCGGGTGTGGATGTCGCAGCACAGGACATTCTTCGTATAGTCCAAAATCGTCTTGCAGTTGTTTGCCAGAAGGATTTCCACTTCCGCACCGCAGGCGGTAATCAGGTCCTTGTAATACTGGATGTAGTCCACGCCGGTGAAGGTGTGCTTGTGATAGCCGAAGAGCTCCCGGAACTGGGCCTCGGTGAGCACATCGCTCCAGGGGTTCACGCCTTTTTCGTCCAGCATATCCAAATCCACCAGATGGTTGCCCACCTCATCGGAAGGATAGCTGAGCATGAGGACAATTTTCTTGGCGCCCATGGCAATGCCCCGCAGGCAGATGGCAAAACGGTTCCGGCTCAAAATGGGGAAAATCACTCCCAGAGTCTCCCCGCCGAACTTGGTGCGGATGTCGGCGGCAATATCCTCCACCCCGGCGTAATTGCCCTGGGCCCGGGCCACGACTGCTTCCGTGATGGCCACAACATCCCGGTCCTGGACAGAAAACCCGCCGGTTTCGGCGGCTTCCAACACCGACTGCACCACAATCTCCCCTAAGGGGTCTCCCTGCCGGATAATCGGCGCCCGAATTCCTCTTGAGATGGTTCCTACAAATCTTTCCATTCCGTCACAACTCCTATCGCGGTTTTGCAACCGCTAATTCTCTTGTCTTCCATTATACCGAAAACCGCTGTATTAGTAAAGCACGGGAAACACATTTTAACATAGTTTTTCCATTTTTCCTGTCTCACAGATAATTTTTACCGGGGAAAGCGCCAGAAACCGCTTCCCCTCTCCCCGTTTTCGGGAAAATAAAAAGGCAGGCCGCCCTATAAGGGGACAGCCTGCCTTTCAGCAGCATCCAGGATGCATTATTTTACCATGTTGGCAATTTCCTCAGCGAAGTTGTCAGCGCGCTTCTCCAGGCCCTCGCCCTTCTCAAAGCGGACAAAGCCGGTGATAGCGATGGAACCGCCCAGCTCCTTGGCAACCTTATCGGTGTACTTGGCAACAGACAGGTCGGGATCCTTGACGAACTCCTGGTCAACCAGGCAGTTCTCCTTATAGAACTTGCCGATGCGGCCTACCACCATCTTCTCCTTGATGGCGTCGGGCTTGTTGGCATTCTTGGGATCGTTGGCGATCTGGGCCAGCAGGATCTCCTTCTCATGGGCGATGACCTCGGCGGGCACAGAAGCCTCGTTCAGATAGCCGGGGTTCGCAGCAGCCACCTGCATAGCGATGTCCTTAGCGTAGTCGGCAAAGCCTTCCTTACCGGCAACATCGGTGTCGAAGTTCACCAGCACGCCGATACGGCCGCCAGCATGGATATAAGCGGCTACATGGCCCTCGAAGCGGGCAAAACGGCGAACCTTGATGTTCTCGCCGATGACCAGGATCTTCTCCTTCAGCAGGGCGTCCACGGTCAGCTCGCTGCCTTCCGCCTTGCAAGCCAGCAGGGCGTCCACATCAGCGGGATTCTGAGCCATCACGGTGTCAGCGCAGATCTTTACGAAGTTCTGGAACTCAGCGTTCTTGGCAACGAAGTCGGTCTCAGCGTTAACCTCGATAACAACACCCACAGTAGCGTCGTCGTTGACAGCAGCGAAAGCCACGCCCTCGGCAGCAATGCGGTCTGCCTTCTTCACAGCAGCAGCCAGGCCCTTCTCACGCAGGAAGTCCAGGGCAGCGTCCATATCGCCGTTGGAAGCGGTCAGCGCCTTCTTGCAGTCCATCATGCCGCAGCCGGTCTTCTCACGCAGGGCGGCAACGTCTTTTGCAGTAAAAGCCATTTGAAATTCCTCCAATTCTCAATGTACCGGCGCTGTTTTAGGCCGGTTCTGTTCTTTCTTATACCATATCCAAAAAATGCCCGTCTGAAACAAAAAGCTGCAGGCGGGCATCATCACTTCTGAATAATTATTCAGCGGCCTCTTCAGCCTCTTCTTCCTTTTCCTCCGCAGCGGCAGCGCCCATACGGCCCTCGCGGCCTTCGATAACGGCGTTAGCCATGGTGGCGGAAATCAGACGAACAGCGCGGATAGCGTCGTCATTGCCGGGGATCACATAGTCGATCTCGTCGGGATCGCAGTTGGTGTCAACGATAGCCACGATCGGGATACCCAGCTTCTTGGCCTCGGAAACAGCGATGCGCTCCTTGCGGGGGTCAACGATGAACAGAGCGCCGGGCAGCTCCTTCATTTCCTTGATGCCGCCCAGGAACTTCTCCAGCTTTTCAATTTCCAGGTTCAGCTTGACAACTTCCTTCTTGGGCAGCAGATCAAAGGTGCCGTCCTCTTCCATGGCGCGCAGCTGACGCAGACGGTCAATGCGGCGGCGAATGGTGCGGAAGTTGGTGAGCATGCCGCCCAGCCAGCGAGCGTTTACATAGAAAGCGCCAGCGCGGACAGCTTCTTCCTTCACAGACTCCTGCGCCTGCTTCTTGGTGCCCACAAACAGCACGGACTTGCCCTCTACGGACAGGTCACGGACGAAGTTATAGGCTTCCTCCAGCTTCTTCACGGTCTTCTGCAGATCAATGATGTAGATACCATTGCGCTCGGTGAAGATGTAGGGAGCCATCTTGGGGTTCCATCTTCTGGTCTGGTGGCCGAAGTGAACGCCGGCCTCCAGCAGTTGTTTCATAGATACGACTGCCATTTGAAAATCCTCCTTGGTTGTTCCTCCGCCGCAGTCCTTTCAGACGGAAAACCCCGAACCGGGGCACCATCGTCTGTCAAGCCTTGCGGCGTGTGTTGTTGCCATAAATTTTGTCGGAAAACAAGCTCCGGCGTGAGCGGCACATCTCACGCCGGAATATTATACCACACTCCCCGCCGGGTTGCAAGGTTTTTTTCCCCCTTCACAGGGTTTCGCCATTTTTGACAAAGAGTCAGGCCTCGGGAGGATTCATAAAGGCAACCTCTTCCACTTGAAAATACAGGGCGTCTTCCGAAAAGACCGCCCGCATCTTCTTTTACATCCCCTGCCCCCTTACGCCTCTCTGGGAATGGCCCGGCGCACGGGAATCCCCCGGCCTGCCAGATATTCCTTTAGATCCGGGATGGCAATCTCTCCAAAATGGAACAGGGAAGCTGCCAGCACGGCGTCCGCCTTTCCTTCGGTAAAAGCATCGTAGAAGTGCTCCAGCTTTCCGGCCCCGCCGGAAGCAATGACGGGAATGCCTGCACGCTCAGAAATGGCCCGGGTCAGCTCCAGATCGTAGCCGTTTTTCACTCCGTCGCAGTCCATGCTGGTCAGGAGAATCTCCCCGGCCCCCAGCCGCTCTGCCTCCGCCGCCCATTCCAGGGCATCCTTGCCGGTATCCACCCGGCCGCCGTTGAGATACACGGTCCAGCCGCCGGTGGGCCGGCGCCGGGCGTCAATGGCGCAGACTACGCACTGGCTGCCGAATTTCTGGGCCGCTTCCCGGATGAGCTCCGGGTTCTTCAGGGCTGCGGAATTGACGGAAACTTTATCCGCCCCAGCCCGAAGCAGGGTGGTGAAATCCTCCACGGTGCGGATGCCGCCCCCTACCGTAAAGGGGATAAACACCTGGGAGGCCACCCGCTCCACAATGTCGATAACCGTGCCCCGGCCCTGGGCCGAAGCAGTGATATCCAGCAGCACCAGCTCGTCCGCTCCGGCAGCGTCATAGGCGGCGGCCGCCTCCACCGGGTCCCCGGCGTCCCGAAGGTTGACAAAATTGGTTCCCTTGACCACCCGCCCGTCCTTCAAATCCAGGCAGGGGATAATTCTCTTTGCGTACATTTTCTCACTCCCCCTTCTCCCCAGCGGCCAGCGCCGCGAAATTCTGCAAAATTTGCAATCCCTCTGCGCCGCTTTTCTCCGGGTGGAACTGGCAGGCGAACAGGTTTCCCTTTTCCACCGAAGCGTGGATAGTCACCCCGTACTCCGTAGTGGCGGCCACAATCTGGGGGTCCTCCGCTTTCAAATAATAGGAGTGGACAAAGTACACATAGGGCTCCTGGGAGAGGCCCGCAAACAGCCGGCCCCGGCCGTTGGGGAACGAGAGGGAATTCCAGCCGATATGGGGCACCTTCAGCCCCTCCCCGTCTGGGATGCGGAGAATCTTCCCGGGCAGGACGCCCAAGCCCTTGACCCCGGGGGATTCCTCGCTGGAATCAAAGAGAAGCTGCAATCCCAGGCAGATTCCCAAAAAGGGCTTGCCCTGCCGGATAAATGCCCGCACCGGATCCACCAGGCCCCGGCTCTCCAAAGAAGCCATGGCGTCTCCAAAGGCCCCTACTCCCGGCAGCACTGCCGCCTCTGCTGTTTCCAAATCCTCCGGACGGTCCGTTACCCGGGCTTCGCACCCGATGAAATCCAGGGCCTTGCGCACGCTTTGCAGGTTTCCCGCCCCGTAGTCGATAATCGCGATCATCCGCCGCCATCCCCTTTCCTGTGCCGGCACTTTCACACAGCACTGCGGTATTTTTCAAAATTACAGTTTTGATTATACCAGATTCCCAGGCCCCCTGCAATGGGCATATTCCGGCCCGGCCATTCATATTTGCAGAACAGGAAGAAATCACCGGGAAAAAGAAGGGGCTTTCATTGACATCCTACTGGGAAAAGCGTAAAATGAAAAAGTTAACCTGCCCCTAAAAATATCGAAAATATTGGGGCGATAAGAGGTAAAAACAACTTGGGCCAAAACGGCTCAAAGGGCCTTTTCCATCACCCATTGATCTTTGAAAAGGAGTGCAGATTCTGATGGATTTTATTTCTCTCACCGGCATTGCCGTGGGCCTTGCCATGGACGCCTTCGCGGTCAGCGTCACCAACGGGGCGGTAACCAAAAAAGTCAACCTGGCCTTTGCCCTGCGGATGTCTGTCTGCTTCGGCGTATTCCAGGCTTTTATGCCCTTTATCGGCTGGCTCATCGGCACCGCTGGGGCAGGGTTTATTTCCAGCATTGACCACTGGATTGCCCTGATTCTGCTGGCGATTATCGGCGGGCAGATGCTCCGGGAATCCTTTGCCCACCACAAGGAGCCCCAGCAGGCCGGCACCCGGGAGGCTCTGAGCTGGAAAATGCTCTTTGCCATGGCAGTGGCCACCAGCATCGACGCCCTGGCCACCGGCATCATCCTTCCCGGCGCTGTGGGGGCTGACAGCGTGCCCCTGATGCTCCTTTCCGTGGGGATTATCGGCCTGATTACCCTGGTGCTATGTACCGCCGGCGTATTTATCGGCAAGAAGTTCGGTAGCCTCCTGTCCTCCAAGGCGGAGCTGGCCGGCGGCATTGTCCTCATTGCCATCGGCGTGAAGATTTTTGTAGAGCATATGTTTTTCGGCGGCTGATGGCCGGCTGAGACAAGTGTAAGAAAGGCTGGTTGCCATGCATCTGGAACAGGAAGAATTTCTCCGGCTGGCCCGGTTAGCCGGACTGCCTCCGGAACCGGAGGACTGGGAAGCTCTGAAACCCGCCCTGCTGGAAATGGAGGGCTTTTTCAGCCGTATTTGCCAGGAGGACTTTGGGGAAACTGCGGAAGAAGAGGAGACTGCCGGCCTTCGGGAGGACTCCCCCCGGCCCTCTTTGCCTCGGGAAGAAGCCCTGGGAGAGAAAGGCCGGGAAGGCTTTTTCTTTTTTCAGGCTGGAAAGGGGGATGTGACGTGAGCGTACTGGAACCTCTCCGCTCTATGCTGGACCAAAAGCAGCTTTCCGCCCTGGAACTGACCCAATATTTTCTGGAAACCATCCGGCGGGACAACCCCGCTCTCCGCGCCCTACTATACACGGCAGAGGAAACGGCCCTGGAACAGGCGAAACTGGCAGACCGCCGTTTGGCGGCAAGGGAACCCCTCTCCCCTTTGACCGGCATTCCCATGGTGCTCAAGGACAACATCAGCACCCGGGGACTGCCTACCACCTGCGGCTCCCGGATGCTGGAGGGATACCGGCCTGTCTATGATGCGGCAGTGTGGGAAGCCTTGGGGAAACAGGGCGCGGTGCTTTTGGGCAAGGGGAACCTGGACGAATTCGCCATGGGTTCTTCCACGGAAACCTCCTGCTTTGGCCCCAGTCGAAACCCCTGGAATCCCTCGCTTTCTCCGGGCGGCTCTTCCGGCGGGCCGGCGGCGGCAGTGGCCGGCGGGCTGGCAGTCTGCGCTCTGGGCTCTGACACAGGCGGCTCCATTCGGCAGCCGGCGGCCTTCTGTGGGATTACCGGCCTGAAACCCACCTACGGAGCGGTTTCCCGGTGGGGGCTCATCGCCTATGCTTCCAGCCTGGATCAAATCGGTCCCATGGCCCTGTGCGCCAAAGATGCCGCCCTGCTGTTAGATACCATTACCGGCCCCGACTCCCGGGACGACACCCACCGGGGATTGGCTCCCGTTTCCGGCTCTTTGGAGGAACCGATTCGGGGACAGAAAGCCGCCATTCCCCGGGAAATGCTGGAAGGCGCTTCCCCTGCCGCCATTGGCGCGGTAGAGGATACCCTCCGGCGGCTGGAAGCCCTGGGCGTCTCTGTGGAGGAAATCTCCCTGCCGGCGTTACAGCTGGCCGCCCCCGCCTATTACATTGTCGCTTGCGCCGAGGCCTCCTCCAATCTGGCCCGGTATGACGGAATCCGCTACGGCCATCGGAGCCAAAAGCCCGCTGCCAGCTTTCAAGAGGCGGTGGGCAACAGCCGCCGGGAGGGCTTTGGCCCGGAGGTGCGCCGGCGCATCCTCATGGGGGCCTGGGTGCTCTCTGCCGGCCACCGGGAGCAATATTACCAGCAAGCCCAAAAGGCCCGGCAGGCGGTCAAGGATTCCCTGCTGGAAGCCCTTTCCCGGTTCGATTTCCTGCTGGCTCCCCCCTTCCCCGCCACGGAGCTGCCCTTGGGACAGGCCCTGAAAGACCCGGTTGCCCTGTATCAGGCGGATTTGTGTACGGTGCCTGCCAGTCTGGCCGGCCTGCCGGCCCTATCCACCCCCAGCGCGGTTTGGGAAAACGACCATCCCACCGGGGTGCAGCTCATCAGCCGGCCCTTTGCCGACGGTCTGCTTCTCCGGGTGGCCCATCACTTGGAACAGACGGGAACCCGCCTCCCGCTTCCAAAGCCTGTAGCTGCCCTGCTGCAAAAGGAGGTTCTGTGATGGAATACGAACTGGTCTGCGGCCTGGAGACCCATGTGGAGCTCTCCACCAAAACCAAGCTGTTCTGCGACTGCCCCACTGCCTTTGGCGGGGAGCCCAACACCCGGTGCTGCCCGGTGTGTTTGGGACTGCCCGGCAGCCTGCCCAAGCTCAATCGGGAGGCTGTGGGCTTTACGGTGCTGGCGGGGCTGGCCCTGGGGTGCACCATTTCTCCCCGTTCCCATATGGACCGGAAAAATTACTGCTATCCGGATTTGCCCAAAGCCTATCAGATTTCCCAATACGATGTGCCTCTGTGCCGGGACGGCCAGGTGACCCTCTCCAACGGCCGGGTCATCCGCATTGCCCGCATCCACTTGGAAGAGGACGCTGGGAAGCTGATTCACCGGCAGGGGGAAACCTGCATTGACTACAACCGCTGCGGCGTGCCCCTTATCGAGGTGGTGACGGAGCCGGATTTCCGCTCGGTGGAGGAAGCCCGGGAGTATTTAGAGCTGCTCCGGCTGACCATGCGGTATCTGGGAATCTCCGACTGCAAAATGCAGGAGGGCTCCCTGCGCAGCGATGTGAATGTCTCCCTGCGGCCCAAAGGCACAGAGAATTACGGCGTGCGCACGGAAATCAAAAACATGAACTCCTTTACCTTTATGGAGCGGGCCATTCGCTATGAGGCCCGGCGGCAGGAGGCAATTCTCCGGCAGGGGGGTTCCGTTTCCCAAGAAACCCTGCGGTATCTGCCGGAACAAGACCGCACCGAGCCCATGCGCAGCAAGGAGGACGCCCAGGATTACCGCTTTTTCCCGGAACCGGATCTATGCACCGTGGCAGTTTCCCCGGAGTGGGTGGAAAAACTGCGGGGCTCCCTGCCAGAGCTGCCCCGGGAAAAGCAGGCCCGGTTCCAAAGAGAATACGGCCTGCCGGAAGAGGACGCCAAGCTGTTGGTGCAGCACCGGAAAATCGCGGAATATTTCGATGAAACGGCCCGGGAAGTGGAGGAACCGCGAAACGCCGCCCGGTGCATTTTGGAGCAGGTATTCCGCCGGTTGAAAACCGAAGAGGAAAAAGAGCAGGGAGAGATTCCCGTCCCGCCGGAGGAGCTCAGTGGGCTCATTCGCCTGCTGGAAACAAAAAAGATTCGCCGGGACCTGCTGCGCTCCACCTTAGAAACCATGCTGGACACGGGCAAGCCCTGGAAAGAAATCCTAAAGCCGGAAGATTTAGAGGGCATTTCCCCGGAGAAGCTCCGGGAGCTGTGCCAAAAGGCTATCGAAAACAACGCAAAGGCGGCCCAGGAATACCGGGACGGCAAGGAAAAGGCCCTGAAAGCCCTCATGGGCGCTGTCATGCGGGAGTGCCGGGGCAAGGCCGACCCCGCCCAGACGGAAGCTCTGTTAAAGGCCCTGCTGCAAGAGCCGCGCTGAACCATTACCTTTATTTTTAGGAGGGAGGCAACCCCATGGATGAAAAGAGATTTGCCGTATTGATTGACGCGGAAAATGTTTCCAACTCTTATATTAAATATATTTTAGACGAGATTTCCAACTACGGAAACGTCACCTACAAGCGGATTTACGGCGACTGGACCAGCGCCGCCGCTGCCGGCTGGAAAAAGCAGCTTCTGGAAAATTCTATTACGCCGGTGCAGCAGTACAGCTACACCTATGGCAAAAACGCCACAGACTCCGCCATGATTATCGACGCTATGGACATCCTCTATTCCGGCAACGTGGACGGCTTCTGCCTGGTGTCCAGCGACAGCGACTTTACCAAGCTGGCCATGCGTTTGCGGGAATCCGGCATGATGGTCATCGGCATGGGAGAAAAGAAAACCCCCAAGCCCTTCAGCGTGGCCTGCAACGTGTTTAAATATCTGGAAGTCCTCATGGCCGACGCGGAAGCCGAAGCCGCCGAAGAGGAGAAATCCAATCAGGATGAGGCGGGCAGCGGCGAAAACATGACGGACATCGACACCATTCTCAAGGCCATGGTGAACATCATCAGCGAGAACGGCGACGAGGAAAAGGGCATCAGCATCGGCGAGCTGGGGAACCTGCTCTTAAAGCGGTATCCGGACTTTGACGTGCGGAACTACGGCTATACCAAGCTGTCTAAATTTCTCTCCGCCTTTGACGGCCTGAGCCTGAGCCGCCACAACAATGTGCTCTTTGTCTCCCTGCGTCAGAACCACCTGGACGCCGATACTGTCCGCTCCGCCATTGTGGCCTATGTGCGGGATTGGGAGCGGGCCCGCAACGGCAAGCTGAACCTGGGCCAGCTGAACCAGTGGCTCACCGAGCAGTTCCCCCAGTTCAATGTGAAGAACTACGGCTACACCACCTTTGTGAAGTTTGTCAGCGACATCCACGGCCTGTCTGTGCGCAGCAGCGGCAAAAACGGCCGGATTAAGCATGTACAGCTCATTCAGTAATCCCTTTTACAAAACAAACAGCCCGAACCAGTGTCCCAGAAGGGAAGCCGGTTCGGGCTGTATTTTTCGGTTATTCTTTGAAAAAACGGTTTTCTAAAAAGGCGGGAACGTTCCCACACTGCACCGGGAAGCGGGCCAGCAGCGCCGGATGGGCAGTTTCCATGAGCACAGGATGACCCACGGTTTCCAGCATGGGGACATCGTTGAAGTTGTCCCCGAAGGCCATGACCTCCTCCGGCAAAATATTCAGCGATTGGCACAGGGTGCGGATGCCCACTCCCTTATCTGCCAGGGTGAAATCCAGCCATTGAAGGCCGGCCACGGCTCCGCGAAAGTGACGGTTCCACTTAGGGGCCAGCTCTGCTTCTGTTTTGCGGGTATCCGGCACACAGAAGGCGGAGACTTTAATAATCTCCTCCTGGATTTCCTCTGGACTATGGATAAGCACTATGTTGTTTCCGGTAAAGTCCCGGATATGGGTGACGACTTCCTGGGCCTTGGGCATGAGATAGCTGATATTTGCCCCGGAAATGAGCACCTCGCACTCGGGCCGGGCCACAATCTCCCCGATGAGCTGTTCCGCCAGAGCCCGGTCCATGGCGGTCTTTCCCAGCACCGGGGCGGCCTCCCCTTTCCCGTAGACAATGGCGCCGTTCTCACAGAGATAGTAGATTTCATCCGCCACCGGGGCAAAGAGCCGGCGCAGGCTGGTATACTGCCGGCCGCTGGCGGCGCAGAAGGCAATGCCCTGCTGGGCCAGCCGGCGGATGAGGGGGAACAGAGCTTCCGGCAGGGTTTTGGCGTCCCCTTGCAGCAGGGTACCGTCAATATCGCTGGCCACCAAACGAATCATCAGGCTGCCTCCTTTTGCCCCCTTACCAGCCTACGGTAAGGGTCAGTTCAAAGGTATCCCCATCGGCAATGGGGGTGGCGTCTACGCCGGTGGTGAGGCTTTCTCCACCCTTGGTCAGGCACCACCACTCCTCTTGAGACTCATCGGCGGTAACGCCATCCACTGTCTGGACATAAAACCCAGCGGACTGCTCTTCTCCGGCAATGAGGCCCTCCTGCTCCAGCGCGCCCCGGAGGTATTCCTCTGTTGTCCGGATTTCGTGTTTCCGGAGCATCTGGCCGTCGGTGTACACCTGCACGGTAATCTGCTTGACGCCCTCTTCTGTTTGCGGCCTGGTAAACCAATAGACTGCCAACAGGGCTGCCACTGCCACTACCAGAATGCCCACGCCCAAAAGGGTCTTTTTATTTTTCATGGGGGTCTTCACTCCTTTGCTAAAGTAGTAAAATGGAAAAGGCTTACCCCCTTATTATAACATATCCGCTCGGAGATTTTGGGAAAAAACGGCCAATTCCGGGAATTTTTTGTCCGGCTTCCCCTCCAGCCTGCAAAAAAGCCACCGTTACAGGAACGTCCTGCGGCGATGGCTTTTTCTATTACAGGCAGCAGATTAGTCCATACCGCCCCGAATTTCCACCCGGCGGACTTTGCCGCTGATGGTCTTGGGCAGCTCTGCCACAAAGTCAATAATCCGGGGATACTTATAGGGGGCTGTCTGCTTCTTTACATAGTTTTGCAGCTCTTTTTTCAGTTCGTCACTGGCTTCATAGCCACGGGACAGCACAATGGTGGCCTTGACCACCTGGCCCCGGATCGGGTCCGGCACGCCGGTAATGGCGCATTCCAGCACAGCGGGGTGCTCCATGAGCACGCTCTCAATTTCAAAGGGCCCGATGCGGTAGCCGGAAGACTTGATGATGTCGTCGTTGCGGCCGATATACCAGAAATAGCCGTCCTCATCCTGCCAGGCCGTGTCGCCGGTGTGGTAGATGCCGTCGTGCCACGCGCTGCGGGTGCGCTCTTCATCCCGGTAATAGCCGTCGAAGAGGCCCACGGGCTTGCCCTTGTCGGTGCGCACCACGATTTCGCCTACCTCGCCGGTGGGAACCGTGCGGCCTTGGGCATCCACCAAATCCACCGCATAGCAGGGATTGGGCCGGCCGGTGGAACCGGGCTTGGGCTTGGTGCCTACCGGGTTATAGAGAAGCAGGGTGGTCTCGCTCTGGCCAAAGCCCTCCATAAGCCGCAGGCCCGTGGCCTTATAGAACTGGTTGAACACCTCGGGGTTCAAGGGCTCGCCGGCAATGCTGGCGTGCTGCAAAGAAGAAAGGTCGTATTTGGACAAATCTTCCTTGATGAAGAACCGGTACATAGTGGGCGGCGCGCAGAAGGTTGTGATCTGATACTTGGCGAAGAGGGGCAGAATCTGCTCTGCATGGAAGCGGTCAAAGTCGCAGACAAAGATGCCCGCCTCCATGAACCACTGGCCATAGAGCTTCCCCCACATGGATTTCATCCAGCCGGTGTCGGAGATGGTCAGGTGCAGGCCGTCAGGCACAACATTCTGCCAGTATTTCGCCGTGACAATGTGGGCAATGGGATAGGTGAAGTCATGGCAGACCATTTTTGGCATACCGGTGGTGCCGGAGGTGAAATAAATGAGCATGGGGTCAGACGCCAATGTCTCCACCCGCTTGAATTCATCAGAGTACTTGAGATATTCCTTGTCAAAGTCCACCCAGTCGGCGTGCTTCCCGTGGACGCTGATCTTGATCTCCACTGTGGGACACTCCGGCAGGGCCGTGTCCACGTGCTCCGCCACATCGCCGTCTGTGGTGCAGATCACCGCCTTGATGCCGGCGGCGTTGCAGCGGTAGGCGATGTCCTTTTTGGTCAGCTGGTTGGTGGCGGGAATGCCCACAGCCCCCAGCTTGTGGAGCCCCAGCAGGGCGAACCAGAACTGATAGTGGCGCTTCAAGATGAGCAGTACCCGGTCTCCCCGGCTGATGCCCAGGGAAGAAAACAGGTTGGCCGCCCGGTTGCTGGCCTTGGAGATTTCGGAGAAGGTGAAGGTGTGCTCCTCCCCCGCCTCGTTGCACCAGAGCATAGCCCGGCGCACCGGCTCTTTCTCAGCGATAACGTCCACCACATCATAGGCAAAGTTGAAATCCGGCTGATACACCGGCTCAAACCCTACCAGCTGGCCGTCATAAAAGGTCTCGCGGCAATATTTCTGATGAATATTCAGCATGACTCCTCTTCCTCCTGGTCTTTGATGACAATGGCAAGAAACTGACAGGGTTCTCCCCCGGTGGCGATCATGCCGTGGCCGCGGCCGGAATCATAGAAAATGGCGTCCCCAGCTTTGAGCACCTCCGTGTGCTCCTCCATCTGCACCTTGAGCTTGCCGGAAAGGATATAGTCGAATTCCTGGCCCGCGTGGGTGGAAAGGGCAATGGGAGCCTCCTGTTCTTCCGGAATGTACGGGGCGGTTACCAAAAACGGCTCCGCCAGCTTGTGCTTCAGGCGATACCCCAGGTGTTTATAGGTAAAGCCCTTGCGGCGGCGCATATCCAGGCCCTCGTCCTTGCGCACAATACAGTAGAAGGAAAGGTGGGGGTCCTCGCCGGTGAGCAGCTCCACAATGTCCACGCCGAATTTATCGGCGCACTTGTACAGGAAAGTGAAATTAAAGTCCTTCTTCCCTTCCTCGCACATCCGGTATTCCTCCGGAGAGACATCCAGGGCCTCTGCCATTTCCTCCATGGTAAACTCACAGATTTCCCGCAGCGCACGGATGCGCTCGGCAATCTCAACGACTCTTGCTTCCATAATACAACTCCTCTCCTGTTTTTGGGATAGCCTTATCGGGCTACAATATTCACCAGCTTGCCGGGCACATAGATTTCCTTGACAATCTTCTTGCCGGCAATTTCTGCGGCGATCTTGGGCTCATTCTTGGCGGCGGCCAAAGCGTCCTCCTTGGCGATGTCCGCTTCCACCTGCATCCGGGCGCGGAGCTTGCCGTTTACCTGCACCACGATCTCCACGGTCTGGTCCTTGCACTTGGCCTCGTCATAAGCCGGCCACTGAGCGCTGGCCACCATGCCCTCTCCCAGGGCGTTGGCCTCCCAAACCTCCTCGGTGACATGGGGGGCAAAGGGGTTCAGCAGCAGGGTGAAGATCTTCAGCTCCTCCTTGGTGATGGAGCCATGATCGGTAATGTCGTTGATGAGGGCCATCAGGGCTGCAATCGCGGTGTTGAACTTCAGGCTCTCAATATCCTCGGTGACCTTCTTGATGGCCTTATGGAAAGCGGTCTCCATTTCCGGACGCAGGCCGCCCTCGGTGAGGATTTCCTGGAGGTTCCAGTAGCGCTCCAGGAAGCGGCGGCAGCCCCGCAGACTGTTGATGTTCCAGGGAGCGGCCTTTTCAAAGTCGCCGATGAACATCTCATAGAGGCGCAGGGTGTCCGCGCCGTACTCGTTGACAATGTCGTCGGGATTCACCACGTTGCCCCGGGATTTGCTCATTTTCTCACCGTTGCCCCCCAGAATCATGCCGTGGCTGGTGCGCTTGGCATAGGGCTCTGCGGTGGGAACCACGCCGATGTCATAGAGGAACTTATGCCAGAAACGGCTGTAGAGCAGGTGCAGGGTGGTGTGCTCCATGCCGCCGTTGTACCAGTCCACACAGTTCCAGTAATCCAGGGCCTCTTTGCTCACAGGGGCCTTGTCATTGTGGGGGTCCATGTAGCGCAGGTAGTACCAGGAAGAGCCGGCCCACTGGGGCATGGTGTCGGTTTCCCGGCGGGCCGGGCCGCCGCAATGAGGACAGGTGGTATTTACCCAGTCGGTCATATGGGCCAGGGGGGATTCGCCGTTGTCCGTGGGCTCATAGGACTTGACGTCCGGAAGGGTCAGGGGGAGCTGCTCCTCCGGCAGGGGCACCCAGCCGCACTTCTCGCAATAAACTACCGGGATAGGCTCACCCCAATAACGCTGGCGGGAGAACACCCAGTCACGGAGCTTGTAGTTGACCTTCTCGTGGCCGATGCCCTTTTCCTTCAAATATGCAACAATGCGCTTCTTGGCGTCCTCTACGCTGAGGCCATCCAGGATACCGGAATTGACCATGATGCCGGTGTCGCAGTCGGTGAAGGCTTCCTTCTCCACATCGCCGCCCTTGACCACTTCCACAATGGGCAGGCCGAACTTCTTGGCGAACTCCCAGTCCCGGGTATCATGGGCAGGCACAGCCATAATCGCGCCGGTGCCGTAGGAAACCAGCACATAGTCGGAGATAAAGATGGGGATTTCCTTGCCGGTGAGGGGGTTCACAGCGGCAACGCCCTGGAGCCGAACGCCGGTCTTGTCCTTGGCCACCTCAGTGCGCTCAAAGTCGGACTTTTTGGCGGCTTCCGCCTGATAGGCCCGGATTTCTTCCATATTTTCCAGCCGGTCCGCCCACTTTTCCAGGTAGGGGTGCTCCGGGGAAACCACCATGTAGGTAGCGCCGTAGAGGGTGTCGGGCCGGGTGGTGTAGACAGTCAGGGTATCCCCGGCGGTGGTGGGGAAATCCACCTCGGCGCCGGTGGAGCGGCCAATCCAGTTAATCTGCTGGGCCTTCACCCGCTCAGGGTAATCCACCAAATCCAGGTCGTCAATGAGGCGCTGGGCGTATTCGGTAATCTTCAGCATCCACTGGGACTTGACCTTGCGGACCACTTCGCTGCCGCAACGCTCGCACACGCCGTTGACCACTTCCTCGTTGGCCAGCACGCACTTACAGGAAGTACACCAGTTTACGGCCATCTCCTTCTTATAGGCCAGGCCGTGCTTCAGCAGCTGCAGGAAAATCCACTGGGTCCACTTGTAGTAGTTGGGGTCCGTGGTGTTGATTTCCCGGCTCCAGTCAAAGGAAATGCCCAAAGACTGAATCTGCTGCTTAAACCGGGCGATGTTCTGCTTGGTGACCTGGGCGGGATGCACGTGGTTCTTGATGGCATAGTTCTCCGTGGGCAGGCCAAAGGCGTCCCAGCCAATGGGATACAGGACGTTATACCCCTGCATCCGGCGCTTCCGGGAGACAATGTCCAGAGCGGTGTAGGGCCGGGGATGGCCCACATGCAGGCCCTGGCCGGAGGGATAGGGGAACTCTACCAGAGTGAAATATTTGGGTTTATCGGAGTGGTTGGAGGCGTGGAAAACGCCGGCCTCCTCCCACTTTTGCTGCCACTTGGGCTCAATGGATTTGGGATTGTATTTCATGGAAAATATCCTCCTTGTGCGATCTTGAAAACTGCCTTATTCCGAAAGGCCGGGGTCCACTTCTTCCCCATCCTTCCAAAGCCGGTCCAGGTCATAGAAATTCCGGGATTCGGGGGTAAAGACGTGTACCACCACGCTGCCGTAGTCCAGCAGGACCCAGGAGTTGGAATGGTAGCCTTCCATGTGGCCGGGGGCCACACCCTGCTCCTTTAAGCGGAATTCCACCTCGTCGGCCAGGGCCTTTACCTGCGTATTGCTGGTGCCGGTGGCGATGACGAAATAATCAGCGATGACGGAAAGCTCCGTAATCCGCAGAATCTTCAGGTCAAGGGCCTTTTTGCTGTCCAATGCTTTGGCAGCCGCCCGGGCCAGTTCCAGTTCTGTCATGTGCAAAATCCTTTCTTCTTTTCTGGTTTCTTGTGATTGGGGGAAGCTGCCGCTCCTGAAAAGCGGCTTCCCTTTTGCGTCCTCTTCGGGACTTCTCTATTTTGTCAGCCTTCCTCTTGGGAAGGCGCAGAAGTGTTTTCAAAAGCCTCCGGATGCATCAGCACCCAGTTATAAGCGGCCACGGTGTCGGGATGAACCGGCACCTCTTGCTTGGTCAGGTCCTGGATGGTAAAGGCCAGGCCCTCGATCATGGCGGCCCGCAGGTCGGTCTCCGCCTTTTTCCGCATCCGGTCTACCCCAGGATAGTCCCGGTCCGCAGAGACAAAGTCTGCCGTAAAGACCACCCGCTCCAAAGGCGTCATCCCCTCCCGGCCAACGGTGTGGTAGCGCACGGCGTTTAAAATCTCCGGGTCGGTGATGTGCAGGACCTCTTTGAGATAGGCCGTGCCGCTGACGGCGTGATAGAGCTTTTTGGCTCCCAGCTCCAATTCCGTCAGGTGCATCCCTGCCCTTTGCACCATAGCAAGCTGCTCCAAAGGCGGGGTGTCCTTCATACAGTCGTGGAGGATGCCGGCCTCGGCGGCCTTTTGCACATCCGCGCCAACCCGCTCTGCCAGCACCACCGCTTCATATGCCACGTTGACGCTGTGGCGGTACCGTTTCTCCGAGAGCAAGGGGCGGATTTTTTCCCCGTAGGCCTTGGCCGTGGGGAACCGCTGAAACAGCCGCGCTTCCCGCTCCATATCCTTTTTTCCCATATTGTCGCCCTTCCTTTCCAGATGGCCGGAACTCCCGGATAAACAAAAAGCCCCGGATACAGCCTACGCCATATCCGGGGCGAAATCTTCATTCCGCGGTACCACCCTGATTCAGCCGTATTCCACGGCCCTTATGGGACTTTCCAAATCCCGGCCGATAACGGGGCCAACCGTCCGCCCCTTAAGAGAGCGGCAACTCCGGGATGAGCTATCCACAGCGGGCTCCTGCCGGCTCGCACCTGCCGCCGGCTCTCTGCCAGGCCGCCCGCTGTCTTTTTCCCTTCACAGTCTTCTGCGTATTACACTGTTACCGTCAATTATACTCTACCGGCCTTCCCCGTGTCAAGAGAAACCGCCCTGTTTTCCCCAAAAGGCCGGGATGTCACCGGCTGGGGAGGGTATGCTCTTCCCGCTGCTTCCTTCCCGGAGGAAAGAAAATCAGCCACACGCCAATGAGGCAGAAGGCCGCCCCGCCCAAAAGGTTTACCACCAGGGCGTCGGGCTGAGGCTCCAAGATGGCGGTGGAGACCTCCGGATGGGCAGGGTCTACTTTCACATCGAAGCTGTCCCCCACTTCCCGGGGCGTGGCATCCCCCACCAGCTCCCCGGTGTAGGATCCCTCGTTGACGGCGTATTCATAAGTGACGTCGTAGACTTTTTTACTGCTGCTGTGCCGGCCCCCGGAGGATTCCCAGCGCTGCTCCACGGCGGTGACCGTGGCCATGGAAACCCGCCAATCCTGCTGGGCCAGCTCCTGGCGGAACTGGGAAATGCCGAACACTGCGGTGTAAATCCCCCAAAGGAGGAACAGGGCCCCCACCGCTCCTAAGAATGCTCTGCGGAGTTTCATTGTATTTCCTCCTCCCGATACAGGCCTTTTTCCCCGATATACCGGGCCACGGCGGGAGAGACCAGCCCTTCCAAAGAATCACCCTTGGCGACGGCTTCCCGGACCATGGTGCTGGACACCGGCAGAAAGCGGATATTGCAGAGCAGGGTCTGCGCGCCCTGGGCCTGCAAAACCGACGCTTTCCGCTGCAGGTGCTCCATGCCGTCCGGGCTCCTGGGGGCGGCGCACAGGGTGGCCAGCTGGTAAATCTTTTCCGGCCAGCGCCAGTGGTCAATGGTGAGAAACATATCCTCCCCCATGAGCAGATACCACTGGTTGCCCGGATACAGCCGGTGGAGCTCTTCCAGGGTCTCGGCGGTGTAGCTCTTCCCCGCCCGGCGGATTTCCAAATCCGAAACCCGGATGCGCCCATCCCCCTGGGCGGCCAGGCGGCACATGGCCAGGCGGTCCTGAGGGCTGGCCAGCTGGTGGGCCTCCTTGTGGGGCGGCTGGAAGGTGGGCATAAGCAGCACCTGGGTCAGCCCCAGCTGCTGGGCAAAATCCTTTACCAGATGAATATGGGCTTCATGAATGGGGTTGAAGGTGCCGCCATAGAGGCCGATTTTCGCCATGCGCTATCACCCTTCTCAGTCTTTCCCCTTGGGGAGGACAATTTTCGGCTCCTTGGGGTGGCGGCGGTAGAGGACAAAGCGGGTGCCGATGACCTGCACCACCTCGGCGCCGGTTTCCCGGGCCAGCTCCTCGGCGGCATCCCGGGGAGAAAAGGGCGCGGTCTCCAAGGCCCGGCCCTTGATGAGCTCCCGGGCGGTGAGGGCGTCGTCCGCCTGCTTTACCAGCTCCGGGCTCATGCCGGATTTGCCTACCATTAAAATGGTGTCCAGGGGGTTTGCCAGAGAGCGCAGATAGGCTCGTTGCTTGCTTGTCAGCATATACATACTCCTTACATAGTATCAATCTTTTGGTTATTGTTATTTCTTCAAAAAGGCTTCCAATGCCTGGGAGAACTTCTCCAATGCCTTGCCCCGGTGGCTCACTGCATCCTTTTCCGCTGCTGTCATTTGGGCGAAGGTCTTTTCCCCGCACAAAAACACCGGGTCATAGCCAAAGCCGTCCTCGCCCGCAGGGGCGAAGGCGATGGCGCCGGGGCACTCCCCCTCTGCCTGGATGCGCTCCCCATCGGGGAACACACAGCAGACCGCGCTGACGAACCGGGCTCCCCGCTTCTCTGCCGGGACGCCTTCCAGCTCTCCCAGGAGCTTTTCCATCCGCTGGGCGTCCGTAGCGTTCTCCCCGGCATACCGGGCGGAATACACCCCCGGGCGGCCGTCCAGGGCCTCTACCTCCAAGCCGGAATCATCGGCCACGGCGGGCAGTCCCGTTTCCCGGCAGGCGGACTGGGCTTTCAAAAAGGCGTTTTCTGCAAAGGTGGTTCCCGTTTCCTCCACCTCGGACAAATCGGCGGTAATGGCCTCGATGCCCAAGGGGGCCAGGATGCGCTGGAGCTCCTGCAATTTATGTTGGTTGTGGGTGGCAATGACAAATTTCATGGGAATCCCTCCATTTCCTCAGTGGTCGTCCCGCTCGAAGAGAGCCCGGGCAAAGTCGTCGGCGTCAAAGGGCTGCAGGTCGTCCACCTTTTCGCCTACGCCGATAAACTTCACCGGCAGGTTCAGCTCTTCCCGGATAGCCAGCACCACGCCGCCTTTGGCAGTGCCGTCCAGCTTGGTGAGGACAATGCCCGTAATGCCTGCCGCCGCGCTGAACTCCCGGGCCTGGTTCACGCCGTTTTGCCCGGTGGTGGCGTCCAGCACCAGCAGCACCTCTTTATCGCAGCCGGGGAGCTCCCGCTCAGTAATGCGGTTGATTTTCGCCAGCTCTTCCATGAGGTTTTTCTTATTGTGGAGACGCCCGGCTGTATCGCAGATAATCACGTCACAGCCCCGGGCCTTGGCCGCCGCAATGGTATCGAACACCACTGCCGCCGGGTCGCTGCCCTCGGCGTGCTTAATCATGGGCACATCCGCCCGCTGGCTCCAGACCTCCAGCTGTTCAATGGCTGCAGCCCGGAAGGTGTCCGCAGCTCCCAGGATGACCTTCTTCCCTTCTCCTTTGAGGCGGGCGGCCAGCTTGCCGATAGTGGTGGTCTTTCCTGCGCCGTTGACGCCAATCACCAGAATCATGGAAGGCCGGGTGCTGATTTGCAGGTCTTCCCCGCCCCGAAGCATCTGGGCCACGGTTTCCTGAAGCATCCCCATAATGGCGTTGGGGTCCTTGACCCCCTCTTCCTTCACCCGCCGCCGCAGGGTCTCGCAGATATGCCCGGCAGTGGTGACGCCTACGTCTCCCATGACCAGCAGCTCTTCCAGCTCTTCAAAGAGCTCTTCGTCAATTTTGGTAAAGGAATGCAGCATCCCGCTGATTTGGGAACTGATGCTTTCCCGGGTTTTCTTCAGGCCTTCCTTGATTTTGCTGAAAAGTCCCATAAAGTCCCTCCGTTCGTCTCTTTGCCGGAACGTCTCCGGCCATTCTTTTATACTATACCATAAATCCGCCGGCCAATCCATACGGGGTGGAAAAGACCCTTCTCTTTTTCGATTTTACACCGCTCCCAGCTCTGCGGCGCTGTCCTCGGCATTGCGCAGTTCCAGCAGCTTGGAAATGCCCTGGTCCTGCATGGTGACGCCGTAGAGCACATCGGCCTCTTCCATGGTGCCCCGGCGGTGGGTAATGGCGATAAACTGGGTGTTCCGGTTCATCCGCCGCAGATAGGCGGCAAACCGGGTTACGTTGACGTCGTCCAAAGCGGCCTCGATTTCGTCCAGCACACAGAAGGGCGGCGGGCTCACCTTCATAATGGCGAAGTAAATGGAGATGGCCACCAAGGCCATTTCGCCGCCGGACAACGACTCAATGTGGGTGACGATTTTCCCCGGGGGCTGCACGGCAATGTCAATGCCGGAGTGGAGCACGTCCGAGGGGTCGCTGAGGCTGAGAGTGGCGTTTCCACCGCCGAAAAGCTCCTTGAAAATGGCAGTGAAGTGGCCGCTGATTTCCTGGAACCGGGCGGTAAACAGCTCCTGCATATGGCGGGTCAAATCGTGAATCAGGCGCACCAGCTCCTCCTTGGCGTTCTGCACATCCTGCATCTGCCCCATGAGGAACTCATACCGCTGGGAAACCTCCCCGTATTCCTCAATGGCGGAGACGTTCACTGAGCCCAAGCCCCGGATTTTCAGCTTGATTTCGTTGAGGCGCTTCTGGGCCTCCAGGGAATCGGAAATGCGGATTTCCATCTGCTCCGCTTCCCGGCGGGTCAGCTCGTATTCTTCCCACAGGCGGCTGATAATGCCGTCGTATTCCTTTTGCAGGCTGTCCCGGCGCTCTTCCAAACGGGCCAGCTCCCGGGCCATGTTTTCCCGCTGGGTGTTCTTTTCCCGTTCCGCGGCCCGCAGCTCTCCGGAGCGCTTTTCCAGCTCCATGCGGCGCTCCCCGGCCAGACGGGCTTTTTCCTCCGCGTCCTTGGCGGATTCCCGCTTTCCGGCGGCCTCCTCCCGGCGCTGGGCGATTTTTTCCCGCAAGTCCGTCACAGCCTGCTCTGCCTGCCGAATCTCCTCCTGCAGTTCTTCCTGCCGGCCGGCGGAATCCTCCTTCCGGCGGCGGAGCTCCTCCACAGAGGCTTCCAGGGACTCCCGGTCCTTCCGGGCTTCCAGGGCTGCCATGCGGATTTCCTGCAGGCTGGCGGTGACCGTCTCGCTGCGCTTCATCAAATCCTCCCGGCTGCCGGTGAGGCCCTGTACCTGAGACTGCAAGCCCTCCAATTCTTCCGAAAGCTGTCGCTCCTTCTCCTGGGCCTTTACCAGCTCCTGCTGCAGGGATTCCAGACGGCTGCCGGAGCCCCGGCGCTCTTCTTCCAGTTCTCCCCTGTGGCGGGCAACGGCCTGACGCTCTGTCTCCAGCCGCTTGCCCTCGGTCTCTGTGCGGAAGCGCTCCTCCTGGGCGGAAGCCAGCTCTCCCTTAGCGGCGAAAAGCTCCCCCTGGGCGGCGGACGCCTCGGCGGTAAGGGCCTTCAAGCGCTCCTGGCCGGCCTGGGCGTTCTGCTCCATGGCGGCGGCTTTTTCCCGGATGCGGACAATTTCCGAAGCACGGCTCAGCAGGCCCGAATTCCGGGCCCGGGAACCGCCGGTAAGGGAGCCCCCGGTGTTGACCACCTGTCCGTCCAATGTCACAATGCGGAACCGATACCGGAACCGCCGGGCAATAGCCACGGCGCTGTCCAAATCTTCGGCAATGGCAATGCGGCCCAAAACGGAATTGAGCACCCCCTCATACTGGTCGTCACAGCTGCAAAGGGAAGCGGCCACCCCTACAAACCCGGGGCAGTTTTCCAAAGAGGGCTCCTGCAGCAGGCTGCCGTGGATGGTGGAAAGGGGCAGGAAGGTGGCGCGGCCGGCGTCCCGCTGCTTCAAAAAGCGGATGGCGGCTTTGGCGTCCTCTTCGGCGCCCACCACAATATTCTGCATGGCGGCCCCCATGGCGGTTTCGATAGCCACGGCGTACTGCTGGGGCACCCGGAACAGCCGGGAAAGGGGTCCGTGGATGCCGGGGAGGTTCCCCCGGCCGGCCTCCTTCATCACCGCCTTGACGCTCTGGGCAAAGCCTTCCAGGTTCCGCTCCAAATCTTCCAGCACCTTGGCCCGGCGCAGCTGCTCCTGGATGTCCAAATGCAGGCGGTCATTCTGGCGCTTTTGCTCCTCGGCCTTCTGCTGGCGGGACTGCACTCGAAGCTCATAGCCCCGCACGGTATTTTGCAGGGATTCCAGCCGGGCGTCCATTTCCGAAAGCATGGCGGCGTTGTCCCGGATTTCCTTTTGCAGGCGCTCCTCCTGGCTTCGGCGGGAAAGCAGCATCTGCTCCACGGAATCCTGCCGGGCGGTAATCTCCCGGATGGCGGACTGGGCGCCGGTGGCCTGTACCCGGGCTTCGGACAAAGCGGCGTTCTTTTCAGCAACCTGCACCGAGAGGGCGTCCACCTGGGCAGAGGCGGCGTCCGCTTCCCGGCGAAGGGTTTGCAGGTTTTCCGTGGCCTTGCGGAATTCCTCTTCCCGGGCGGCGGCCTCGGTCTCCTTTACCTGGATTTCCGTCTGCCGGGCGGCAATCTCCCAATCCAGGTTTTTCTGGGTGGCGGCGAACTGCTCCAACTCCCGGGCAAACCGCTCCCCGTTCTGCCGGTTGTGGAGAATGTCGTTTTCCAAAACGGAAATTTCCCCGTCCAGCCGGGCGGCGGCCTCCTCCTGGGCGGAAGCCTGTTTCCGCATTTCCTCCATCTGGGCGGTGCAGTTGTTGACAGCCCGGTAGTTTTCCTCAATATGGGCGGCCAGGGCTTCCAGCTCTTGAGCAGCCTTATCCTGCTGGGACTGGGCCAGGGTGATTTTATCCCCCTGCTCCCGGAGCACCCGGCCAGAGCGGTCTAACGTGTGGAGCCACAGGCCGATTTCCAAGGTCTTTTTCTCCTCAGACAGAGAGAGGAACCGCTGGGCCTTTTCCGCCTGCTCCCGGAGAGGGGCAATGCGGCTTTCCAGCTCGCTGACAATGTCCTGCAAACGCAGCAGATTGTCCTCGGCCTTGTCCAGCTGGCGCTGGGCGTCCTCCTTGCGGTAGCGGAACCGGGAAATCCCCGCGGCCTCCTCAAAGATTTCCCGGCGGTCCTCGGAACGGGTAGCCACAATGCTGTCGATTTTGCCCTGGCCGATTATAGAGTAGCCGTCCCGGCCCAGGCCCGTATCCATAAAGAGCTCGTGAATGTCTTTCAGGCGCACGGCGGCCCGGTTAATGAGGTACTCGCTTTCCCCGGAGCGGTAGTACCGCCGGGTAATGGCCACGGTGTCCCCGTCAAAGTGGAGCTCCCGGGTAGAGTTGTCGATGGTCAGGGTCACCTCCGCATAGCCCAGAGGCTTCCGGGCCGGGGTGCCGCTGAAAATCACATCCTCCATCCGGGAGCAGCGCAGGGTCTTTACCGACTGTTCTCCCAGCACCCACCGGACGGCGTCACTGATATTGCTTTTTCCGCTTCCGTTGGGGCCCACCACCGCGGTAATGCCCTTTTCAAAGCGCAGGGTGGTTTTATCCGGGAAGGTTTTGAAGCCCTGAAGCTCCAGAGATTGTAACAGCATGGTTTCTATAACCCTTTCTTTGATAGTGAACAGTGTGCCGGCGGAACGGATACATCCTGGAAGAACCGAACCCGGTAGCCCTTCTGCCGAAGCTGCTCCAGATTCCCCCGCTTCTGGCCCAGGGCATTGGAGATGCTTTTGGGATGCACCGCCACCAGAATTTCCGGCCCCTTGGGCGCGCCGGTTTCCTCTAAAAGGGACAAAATTCGCCCCAGGAGGATGCGGCTCTCGCAGAGCTGGCGGAAGGCCGGATGATAAGGCCCCGCCAGCACCCGGGCCTTCAGCTCCGGAGTGTCGTGGAGGCCTAACCGGATAACGGGAATCCCGGCCTCCTCAAAGAGCAGCAGCAACTTGCTGCAAAGTTCTACAGCTTTACATAAACTTTGCGGTGCATATTCCCCCGCCTGATACCACCGGGCCAACTGGGTCTCCGGCAGCACTAAAGTGGGATAAATCCGCACCGTATCAGGATTTATTTCTGTAAAGGCTTTTGCCGTTACAGAATCGATTTCCTCATTGGAGCCGGGCAGGCCCGTCATCATTTGCAGGCCGAGTGTAAAGCCGTATGCCTTTATCATCTTAGAAGCCCGCCAGACGTCCTCACAGGTGTGGCCCCGGCCATTGCGGGCGAGAACTCCGTCGTCCATACACTGGGCGCCCAGTTCAATAGCGATGACGCCGTAGGCCTGAAGCAGAGAAAGGCGCGCTTCGTCAATGGCGTCCGGCCGGGTGGAGCAGCGGATTCCCTTCAAGCCAAAGGCGTCCACGGCCTTCTTCCCCGCTTGGAGCAGGGACACCATGGTTTCCCTGTCAATGGCCGTAAAGCTGCCGCCAAAAAAGGCCAGCTCGCAGCCGGAAAGGTCCCGTCCGCCGGAGGCCGCCTGCCCCACAGTGTGGAACACCTCCTCCGGGGTGGGCTGGGAGCCCTGTCCGGTAATGCGGCGCTGGTCGCAGAAGCTGCACTGGTGGGGGCAGCCGTTGTGGGGGACGAATACCGCCAGATTCCCCGGCTTCAATAGCCCATCAGCTCCAGGGCTTCCCGGGCTGCCTGCTGCTCCGCTTCCTTTTTGCTCCGGCCGCCGCCCTTGCCGATGACGTTGCTGTTCAGGTGAACCTCCACGGTAAAGTGCTTGTTGTGGTCCGGGCCGCTCTCCCCGGTGAGGACGTATTCCAGACGCTCCTCGGGATTCTGCTGAATAATCTCCTGGAGCACGGTTTTGAAGTCCCGGAAGGCCCGGGGCTTGGCGCTTTTCAGGGCCGGGAGCACATAGCGGAGGATAAACTTCCTGGCCTCCTCCATGCCGTGCTCTTCCCCGGCGTCCATGTACACCGCCGCAATGAGGGCCTCAAAGGCATCTGCCAGGATGCTGGGGCGGCTCCGGCCGCCGGAATTCTGCTCGCCGTGGCTCAGGCGCAGGTAGTCCCCCACCCCCATCTGCCGGGAATAGCCGCACAGGGCTTTCTCGCACACCAGGGAGGAGCGGATTTTGGTCAAATCCCCTTCCGGCAGGTCCGGGCGGTGCTTAAACAGGTAATCCGCCACCACCACGCCCAAAACGGAATCCCCCAGGAACTCCAGACGCTCGTTGTACTTGCACTCCCCCTTGTGCTCGTTGGCGTAGGAGGAATGGGTCAGGGCGGTGAGTAAGTAAGTCTTATCCTGAAAATGGTAGCCGATTTTCTCTTCTAATTCCCTCACGTCTCTCATGCCTGCTCCCCCTCACCCTTCATGGTCTGGAGGGACTCGGTGATTTTCCGCACCACATCTCCCTCCACATAGGCCTTGGTCAGGCGCAGGGCATTTTTAAAGGTCTGTGCCTTGGCGCTGCCGTGGGCCTTGAATACCGGCTTCGCCGCGCCCATAATGGGGGCCCCGCCGTACTCATTGTAGTCCATCTGCTTTTTCAGGACCTTCATATCCCCCAGCACCATGGCGGCGGCCAGCTTGTTTTTCAGGCTGCTGGTGAAGATGCCCTTGATTTTCTTCATGACGGTCATGGCCACGCCCTCATAGAGCTTGAGAATCACGTTGCCGGTAAAGCCGTCGCAGACAATGACGTCGCCGGCGTCCACGGGAATATCCCGGGCCTCGATATTGCCGATAAAGTTCACCGGAGACTTTTGCAGCAGGGCGAAGGATTCCAGCTGGAGCTCGCCGCCCTTGTGGTCCTCGGTGCCCACGTTGGCCAGGGCCACCCGGGGGTTGGGCACGCCCATGACGTGCTCCATATAGGCCGCGCCCATCATGCCGAACTGCTGGAGCATCTCCGGACGGCACTCCACATTGGCACCGCCGTCAATGAGCATGAAAAAGCCCTCGTCCTTGGGGAGCACCGGGGCGAAAGCCACCCGCTTGACCCCACGGATGCGCTTGACAATCATATTGGCTCCGAATACCAGAGCGCCGCTGTTGCCGGAAGAAACAAAAGCGTCCCCGTCCCCGGCGGCCAGACGGCGCAGGCCCTCGGCCAGGGAGCACTGGCTCTTCTCCTTCATAATGCTCTTGGGGGAATCGTCCATGGTGATGACGTCGGGGGCCTCGGCGATTTCCATGCGGTCCAGGGAAATGCCGTTTTCCGCCGCCACTTTGCGAATCACTGCCTCCTGGCCGGTGAGGAGGATGTCGATATCCAGCTCCTTGACCGCCATTTCACAGCCCTTGAGAATTTCCAGAGGAGCATTGTCCCCTCCAAATGCGTCTACGATAATTTTCACAGCACAACACCTCTTTCACCGGCATCGCCGGAGTTTTTCATCTCTTCTCTTCTGTATCCAAAATATCTGACAGCAGATTGAGTCCCCGCTGAGAAAGGGCCGCATACCGGGCGCGCTTGTCCCGGATGTGGGGCTCTATGGGCGGCAGCACCCCGAAGTTGGCTCCCATGGGCTGGAAGTCCTTGCTGGGGCTGTTGGCCACATAATCGGCCAGGGCGCCCATCATGGTTTCCCGGGGAAGCACCAGGGGGGCCTTCCCCAGGAGCCGGGCCGCCGCGCTGCGTCCCGCCAGAATCCCCGAGGAAGCGGACTCCATATAGCCCTCCACCCCGGTAATCTGGCCGGCAAAATAGAGGCCGGGCCGGCGGAGAACGCCGTAATCCGCCCCCAAAAAGCCAGGGGACTTTAAAAAGGTATTCCGGTGCATGACTCCATACCGGACAATCTCAGCGTTTTCCAGGCCGGGAATCATCCCGAACACCCGCTTCTGCTCCCCAAACTTCAAGTTGGTCTGGAAGCCCACCAGGTTATAGAGGGTCCCCTCAGCGTCCTCCCGGCGGAGCTGCACCACCGCCCAGGGACGGTGGCCGGTGCGGGGGTCCCGCAGGCCCACGGGCTTCAGGGGGCCAAAGCGCAGGGTGTCTTTCCCCCGCTGGGCCATGACCTCCACCGGCATACAGCCCTCATAGACCTTGGGGTTCTGCACGTCAAAATCGTGGATGGGGGCCCGATCCGCTGTGACCAGGGCCTCATAAAAGGCCTCGTATTCCTCTTTGTTCATGGGGCAGTTGAGATAAGCGTCGTCCTCCCCCTTATCATAGCGGGAAGCCGCAAACACCCGGGAAAAATCCAAACTCTCCGCCGTGACAATGGGGGCGGCTGCATCGAAAAAGCTCAGGCCGCCGCCGCAGAGCTGAAAAATATCTTTCGCCAAAGCATCTGCTGTGAGAGGCCCGGTGGCAATGACCACCGCTTCCCCCTGGGGGATGGTGCGGACCTCCTCCTCTACCACGGTAATCCGGGGGCGGGAGCGGATTTTCTCTGTGGCCATCTGGGCAAACTGCACCCGGTCTACCGCCAGGGCCCCGCCTGCCGGCACGGCGCACTGGTCGGCGCAGGCCATGAGCAGGGAGCCAAACCGCCGCATTTCCTCCTTGAGCATCCCGGCGGCGCTTTCCAGCCGGGCGGCCTTGAGGGAATTGGAGCAGATAAGCTCTGCAAACAGGGGGCTTTGATGGGCCGGGGTGCGCTTTTTGGGCTTCATTTCCACCAGGCGCACGGGCACCCCCATTTGGGCTGCCTGCCAGGCGGCTTCACAACCGGCCAGACCGGCCCCCACTACGGTTACTTCCTTCATTCGCCGTCCTCCTGTATTTTCTCATACCCACAGTCCGGGGTAATGCAGTAGTATTTGGGATGCTTGCCCTTTTTCTTCAGCAATGTCTTGCCGCAGCGGGGGCACTTTTCCATGGTGGGCTCGTCCCAGGAGACAAAATCGCAGTTGGGATACTCGCTGCAGCCATAGAACACCCGGCCCCGCTTGGACTTTTTCAGCACCACTTTGCCGCCGCACTTGGGGCACTCAGCGCCGGTTTCGTTGACGATCTTCTTGACGTTCTTGCATTCCGGATAGCCGGAGCAGGCGATAAACTTGCCGTAACGGCCAAACTTCACCACCATGGGCCGGCCGCACTTTTCACAGATCAGGTCGGTCTGGTCCTCCTTGAGGGTAATTTTGACCCCCTCCATCTCCTTCTTGGCCTTTTGCAGGGTCTTGTCGAAGTCGTCATAGAAATTGTGCAGGGTCTGCACCCAATCCTCCTGGCCGCTCTGGACTTGGTCCAGCTCGTTCTCCACCTGGGCGGTGAACCGCACATTGACAATCTTGGGGAAGCGCTCCTTCATGAGCTTGGTGGTGACCTCTCCCAGCTCCGTGGGCTTGAAGGCCTTGTTCTCCCGCACCACATATTCCCGGCCGGTGATGGTGGAAATGGTGGCGGCATAGGTGGAGGGACGGCCGATGCCGTTCTCTTCCAGGGCCTTGATGAGGGAGGCTTCCGTATACCGGGCCGGGGGCTGGGTGAAGTGCTGGTTGCCGGTGAGCTCCTTCTTCTTCAAGGGCATATCCTTCTCCAGGGGCGGAAGGGCGCCGCCCTCCTTGCTCTCCTCGTCCTTGCCCTCCACATAGAGCACCGTAAAGCCGTCAAAGGTCACCGTGTAACCGGAGGCCTTGAAGAGATAACCGTTGGCGGTGATGTCCGCCTGGGTGGTGCTCTGCAGGCAGTTGGACATCTGGCAGGCCACAAACCGCTCCCAAATGAGCTTATAGAGCTTATACTGGTCGCCGGTGAGGCTGGCCTTCACATCCTCGGGAGTCAGGCGCACATTGGTGGGGCGGATAGCCTCGTGGCCGTCCTGGGCGTTGGCCCGGGTCTTATACTGCCGGGGCTTCTCCGGGGCATAGCGGTCTCCCCAGCGCTCCCGGATATAAGCCGCCGCCTCCTGCACCGCGTCCTCGGAAAGGCGCAGGGAGTCGGTACGCATATAGGTGATGAGGCCCACAGCCCCCTGGCCCTGGATTTCCACGCCTTCATAGAGCTCCTGGGCCGCCTTCATGGTGCGCCGGGCCTGGAAGCCCAGTTTCCGGGAAGCTTCCTGCTGCATGGTGGAGGTGCTGAAGGGCGGAGCCGGGGATTTGCGCCGGCTGCCCTTTTTTACCTTGGACACCACGAAATCCGCGTCCTCCAGCTTGGCCAGAATGGCGTCGGCTTCCTCTTTGCTGGCAATTTTGATTTTGTTCCCCTGGGCATCCCCATAGAAAGAAGCCGGGAAAACCTTCCGGGAGCCTTTGGGGATGAGCTTGGCGTCGATGGTCCAGTATTCCTCGGGCTGAAAGGCCCGAATCTCCTCCTCCCGGTCCACCACCAGGCGCACCGCCACCGACTGCACGCGGCCGGCGGAAAGCCCCCGGCGAATGACCTTGGCCAAAAAGGGGCTGAGCTTATAGCCCACCAGCCGGTCCAGAATCCGGCGGGCCTGCTGGGCGTTGACCAGGTTCATATCAATAGAGCGGGGATGGGCCATGCCGCCCTCCACGCCGGTTTTGGTGATCTCGTTAAAGGTCACCCGGTTCTCCTCATTGACATCCAGGCCTAAAATATAGGCCAAATGCCAGGAAATAGCTTCTCCTTCCCGATCCGGGTCCGTGGCCAGGTAGATGCCATCGCTTTTGGCGGCAGCGGCCTTCAGCTCGTCTACCAGCTTCTCCTTCCCCTTGATAATGACATATTTGGGCGCAAAATCGTGCTTGACATCTACACTCAGGCGGTTTTCCGGCAGGTCCCGCACATGGCCCATAGAGGCCACCACTTCATAGCCGGGGCCCAGGTATTTTTTAATGGTTTTCGCCTTGGAGGGCGATTCCACAATGACGAGTTTTGACAATGCTTCTCACCTATCCTTTTTCCGTGATATTCCCGGCGAACCCGCCAGGCGCGGCCTTTGGCAGGAGACCCCTCCGGCCGGCAAAAGGTTCTTTTCTCTCTATTGGTTTCAGGGCCTCTCCCCCTCCATTTCTCGGGGAGAACCCTATGGTTGTAAGCCTTGTGAAAACCGCCTGCTTCCAGACGGCTTTCACAGGGGTTACATTCCGGCAATGGCCGAATCTGTACGCCTGCTTTAGGATACGCCTTTATCCCCCTTTTGCATACCTGCGCCCGGAAAAAGAACGCAGTTTTCCTGCCAGTTCTAACTCCAAAGCGATTTCCAGAATTTCTTTCATGGGGAGTCCTGTACGGTAGGACAATTCCTCCGCTGTGGCCGGCTGGGCAGAAAGAGCGCCATACAGCCTTTGGGCGCCGGGAGAAAGGGCGCTGATCGACGGCTTCGCGGCCTTTGGCGAGCTGGAAGAAGGCTCCGTGGGGGCCTGGGGCCGCTCCTTGGGAGGCAGCTCCGACAAAGGCGCCCGCTGGGGAACCCGAAAAGCTGGAAAGCGGCCCTGATATTCCGTCAGAATATCCGCCGCGCAGGAAACCGGCTTGGCCCCGTCCCACAAAAGCTGCAAAATGCCCTCCGCGTTTTTCTCCCACACATCCAGCAGCAGGGTGAAAACCTCCCGGTTTTGCTCTGTAGCGTGGCGGACGGTAAGCATGGTGCCGCTTTTCACGCCGGCTTCCGACACCAACACCCCACAGCTCAGGCCGGAAATCAGCCGGTTGCGCACATCGAAATGCCACTTCTGCACCTCTGTCCCCGGCGGGAACTCCGACAACAGGGCCCCGCCCTGCTCGAAAATGCGTCTGCGCAGGTTCGCATTAGTGGAGAGATAGGGAGCACCAATGGCGCAGGGCAGCAGGCAGAGGGTCCGGCCGCCGGCATCCAATGCGCCCTCATGGGCGGCGGCGTCCACCCCTAAAGCCCCGCCGCTGACCACCACGGCACCAGCCTCAGCCAGCTGACGGCACAAAACCCGGGTGGCTTGGACACTGCCGAGAGAGGCTTTGCGGGAACCCACCACGGCGATGGTAGGGATTTCGTCTACCGGGAGCAGCTCCCCCTTGCAGTACAGCACTGCCGGCGGGTTGGCAATGTGCCGCAGGCAATCCGGGAAGGACGGGGACGCCGGGGTCAGCAGGGTAATGCCCTGTTCCTGGCACTGGGACAGAATCTTCCGGCAGCTTTCCGGTCGGATGGATTCCAACCGGCTCTTCTCCCCCCTTTTCAGGAGGGTTTCCCGGTACAGATCCCGCTTAGGGCCGAAGAGGGCCTGCTCAAAAAAGGCCGCCATGGAGCCATAAAGCTGAAAAAAGTGCATGGGCTGGGCGCTGCCGCAGCCAAATATCTGCTGAGCCAACAGCCAATATAAAAGCTCCCGCTCTTCCTCTGCCGTCACGTTCCTTCCCCCTCTCTCCCCTTCTTCCGGGCTGCCCGGCTCAGCGCATCATCTCCCACATAAGGATAGCAGAAGAAGAGGCTGCATTCAAGGACTCTGCCCGTCCCTTCATGGGGATGGTGACTTTCTGGGAACAGGCCTCGATGGTCTCCGGCAGCAGGCCGCTGCCCTCGTTCCCCACCAGGAGCAGGCAGGGCTCCGGGAAGGGGCAGTCCGTTACCGGCTGGGCGCCGGCATCCGGCACGGCGGCAAAGGTGGCAAACCCACGGCGGTGCAGATGAGGGGCAATCTCTGCAAAGGAGCCCCCCTGATACACCGGCAGCCGGAAGGCCGCGCCCATCCCTGCCCGAAGGGCCTTGGGATTGTACACGTCACAGCACTCCCCAAAAAGGGCCAGGCCGGCAATGCCCAGGGCTTCGGCAGTGCGCATGACGGCTCCCAGGTTTCCCGGGTCCTGAAGGGCTTCCAGGCCCAGATAGCGGCCGCCTTTTGGCAGCGCTTCCAGGGAGAGCCGGGGCTTTTGGGCGCAGACGGCAAAGACCCCCTGGCTGTTTTTGGTGCCGGACAAAAGCTCCGCCGCATGGGGCTCTGTGCAGAAAGCGGCCTGGGCGGCCTGCACCAGGGGCTCTACGTAGTCCCCGTACTTCTCCCGGGCTTGGGGGGTAAAGAAAAGCTGCTGCACCGGGACGCCGCTGCGCAGGGCGTCATAGCACAGGCGGGCGCCCTCCACGACAAAAAGGCCCTGTGCCCTTCTGCTTTCCGCAGAGCGCACGAGCCCGGCTGCTTCTTTAATCCGCTGGTTTTTCCGGCTGGTGATGGTTTCGATCATAGTGTTCCTTTCCGGCATGACGAGGGCATTTTCCAGGATACCCTTGTATAAAGATACGCCCGGAGCGAAGGCCCCGAGCGCACTGACAGCTTATTAGAGAGCGGCCTTGGCCTGCTCGACCAGAGCCTTGAATGCGGCCTCGTCGGCAATGGCGATCTCGGACAGCATCTTGCGGTTCAGGGTGATGCCAGCCTTCTTCAGACCGTTCATAAAGGTGGAATAGTTGATGCCGTTCATCTTGCAGGCGGCAGAGATACGGGTAATCCACAGGCGGCGGAAATCTCTCTTTCTCTGCTTGCGGCCGATGTAGGCATAGTTGCCGGACTTCATAACAGCCTGCTTGGCCATCTTAAAGTGGCGGCTCTTGGAACCCCAATAGCCCTTAGCCAGCTTCAGTACCTTTTTTCTTCTCTTGCGGGTCATCAACGCGCCTTTTACACGTGCCATAGTTTATTTACCTCCAAATCACTCGGTTAGTCTTAGTTCTGATAGGGCAGGAGTCTCTTCACCTGGCGGACATTGGTCTTATCCGCAACCGTGGTGCCGCGCAGGGCGCGCTTGGTCTTGCGGGTCTTGCCGTGGCCGTTGAGCAGGTGGCTCTTGTTGGCGTGGGCGCGGATTACCTTACCATTTTTAGAAATCTTGAAGCGCTTTTTAGCGCCGCTGTGAGTCTTGAGCTTGGGCATAACTGCTCCTCCTTAGAAGTGTGATTATTTGACGGGCTTGGGGGCAAGGAACATCAGCATGTTTCTTCCCTCAAGCTTCGCGGGCTTTTCAATGTTGGCAAACTCGGCGCAAGCCTCGGCAAACCGGCTCATGGTGTCATAGCCGTGCTCCGGATGGCCCATTTCCCGTCCGCGGAAGCGGATGGAAACCTTGACCTTGTTGCCGTCCTCCAAAAAGCGCTTTGCGTGACCCAGCTTGGTGTTGAAGTCGTGGGTATCGATGTTGAGAGACAGACGGATTTCCTTGATTTCGACGACGCGCTGGTTCTTGCGGGCTTCCTTTTCCCGTTTGGCTTGCTCGAAACGGAACTTGCCGTAATCGATGATCTTGCAAACCGGGGGCTTGGCCTGAGGGGCGATTTTCACCAGGTCCAGGTTGCGGGCATAGGCCATTTCCAGCGCCTGGTGAACCGGCATAATCCCCAGCTGGGAGCCGTCGGAATCAATAACGCGAACTTCTTTATCGCGGATTTCTTCGTTAATCTGCAGTTCCTTGTTGCTAATGGGTAAGCACCTCCAAAACACGTAGTCATTAAAAACGAAAAGCGCAGGCCAGAAAATCGTTCTGTCTGCGCGTCAATCCTCGAAAAATGCAGCAGGATTCCTGCCGCCCCTCTCCTATTGACCCGTGCCAGACAAAACTCCACAGGTGAGACCCGTTTTGGCCTTCTTTGTTTTCCTAAGCTATTATACCCGCCCCTTCCCGGATTGTCAAGGCTTTTCTTTTAGGAAATCCGAATTTTTCCGGCGGCAGCATAAACGGCCAAAGGCTGGGCAAGCTATCTCCATCAAAACCGGGAGGGACGTTCCATGATACTTTCTTTTCTGCGGGCTGTACTGCTGTACATAGTCATTTTGTCGGCAGTGCGGCTCATGGGCAAACGGCAGATCAGCGAGCTGCAGACCTCGGAGCTGGTGGTGACGCTGCTCATCTCCGACCTGGCGGCGGTGCCTATGCAGAACACCGGCCAGCCCCTGGTAAGCGGCCTGATTCCCATTGCCGTGCTGGTGATGTGCGAGATTGCCGCCTCGGTGTTTATGCTGAAAAGCGGCAAATTCCGGCGGCTGGTCTGCGGCAAGCCCGTGGTGCTCATCAACAACGGGAAGGTGGACCAAAAAGAAATGGCCCGGCTGCGCCTGAGTGTGGAGGACCTCTTTGAGGAGCTGCGGGAAAAGGACGTGTTCTCCATTGGGGATGTGGCCTGGGCCATTATGGAGACCAACGGCAAGCTCAGCGTGGTGAAAAAGCCGGAAAAAGACGCCCCTACCAACCAGCTTTTGGGCCTCTCCCCGGGGGATACCGGCTTGGAAGTGGTGGTCGTCAGCGACGGGGAATTCTCGGATATTTCCCTCTCCCTGTGCGGCAAAGACCGGCAATGGGTACAGGGAATCCTGCAAAGCCGGGGGCTTTCCCCCAAAGAGGTATTCCTCATGACCGCCGACCAGCATGGCAGCTGCACGGTGATTCCCAAGGAGAAAGCCGGACAGGGGCCGGTGCAGGGAAAGGAGGGGGCATAAGATGAAGCGTCTGTGGGTTTCCGGGGTACTGCTGGTACTGCTCCTTTGGTGCTGCTGGGCGGGGAACCGCACGGCTTATGGGGCGGCAGACGCCCTTTCCGGGTCCTTACAGCAGGTGAAGTCCCTGGTCAGCCAGGAGAACTATGAAACTGCCCTGGCTGCCACCCAGGACCTGGAGCGTCAATGGCAGGGCTATCGCTGGCGGCTGGAGCTCTTTCTGCCCCACGACGATTTGGCGGCAGCGGAGGCCTCCCTGCTGCGGCTCCCCGCCCTGCTCCAAAGCCGGGAGCTGGGAATGCTCCAGGCCGGGTGCGACGAAACCGCTGCGCAAATCCAGCACCTGGCGGAGAGCGAGACCCTGACCTGGGAAAACCTTTTATAGGGCAAGGGGAAACAAATAGAAAAATGCACAAAAACGAGGAGCCTTTTTTGGAGGGTTCCTCTTATTTTTTGCGGGCTGACCGGGGAACCGGCTCTGCGGGGCTGTTTTTGTCCCACTGTCATGGGGGTATATGTGTAGAAAACATCGCGGGCAAGGGGTTTCCAGGCTGGATTCTCCCAAACTCCCCTTTTTCAGGGGAATATCCCCCAAGCCCCTCAGTCTCCTATGCGGAGGGCACCCCCTTTTCTCCTGGAATGAGAAAAGGGGGGAAAAGAATCAGATAGGCTGGCATCTTGACACGCCAAGCAAAACCGTCCCGGAGGGACAGGTTTTGAAGGCGGTCAGGGTAGCTTTTTTTAACGCGGGGCAGCGGCATCGATTAGCAGCCTGTTCCCTCGCGTTGCCAGCCTGCTCCCGCTGGCGAAAAGGAAAGATGCATCTTCCCTGCTGATGCGCAGCCAACTCGCGGGGAAGCGCTGTGTGATAGGGAAATTATCCCCGCGCGGAACAGATAAAACTCGCACCCAGGCTGTTTACGCGGGGGAAAAGGGTGCTCATAGATGATGCTATCTCGCGGCTTGGGAGCGGATACTATCCGCCGCGGGAGATAAGCCCACTCATAGATGATGCTACCTCGCGGCTTGGAACCGCACACTGTGCGGCGCGGCTTACGTCCAGACTTAGTCTGGGGTGTAGGGGACGATTTCGATGCTGTTGATGGTCACGTCCTCTACAGGCTTATCGCTGTCGTCCGTTTCCACCTGGGCGATGGCGTCCACTACCTCCATGCCCTCATACACCTGGCCAAACACTGTATGGCCGCGCTGGGGGTTGAAGGCATTATATGCGCCGTCCAGGGAAGGATTGCCTCCCTGCTCCTCATACAGGCTCTTATAGGCGTCGGTGACCGCATCCATATTCAGGAAGGTATAGCCGTAATAGCTCTGCACCGACAGCTTGTCCTCATCGCTCATATCCTTGATTTGATCGTAATTGGTCTGCATGGTATCCCACAGGGAAGCATCCACCGGGCCTGCCTGGTTAATGAAGAACTGGCTGCCGTTGGTGTTGCTGCCGGAGTTGGCCATGGCCAGGGAGCCCCGGAGGTTCACCAGGGTTTTGCTGAACTCATCCTCAAAGCTCCCGCCCCAGACGCTCTCACCGCCGGTGCCGTCGCCATTGGGGTCTCCGCCCTGAATCATAAAGTCGTTGATGACCCGATGGAAGGTCAGACCGTCATAATAGCCCTGCTGGGCCAGCTTCTTAAAGTTATAGACGGTCTTGGGGGCGGCGTCCGGGAACAGCCGGATAGAGATTTCCCCCATGCTGGTGGTCATCACGGCTACCTCCTCCCCCTCTTCCGGGAGCTCCAGCTGATAGCCCAGCTCGGTATCGCTGTCGGTTCCCTGGGGGAAGGCATCCTGGCTGATGATTTCCCCGCTGGTATCCGCTTGGCTGGCGGTTTCTCCATCCGAGAGGACGGTGACAGCGGGATTTTCACCGGAAGCCTGCTGGCAGCCGGAAAAGCTGAATAGGAGCAATGCCGCCCCCAGCAGGGCGGTGGTTCTTTTTTTCATCAAGGGAGTTTCTTCCTTTCACTGTAAAATCAGGCCAAAACCTGCATTTGTATTGTAGTAGAAAATTCGCCGGGATGCAAGGCTTTCTTTATGCTCCTCCTTGCCTCCCCTCATATTTTATTCTCTCCACGCATACATAAAAACTACCGGACAGTGGTCTCGCCTGCCGGCTCGTTTGTATGCCACCGGCATACCGCACCCGGTTCCAGTCCGCGAGACAGCGGCATCGAGGAGCAACCTTTTCTCCCGCGCAAGCTGCCTATTGCTGCATCCACTTACGCGTGGTATTAGGCCGTTATTTCCACCCCACCCTAAACGCGGATTGTCTACGGCCTCCGCTGCAAATTTGAAATCCAGTAATGAGAAAGGAATGACAGACGTATGCAGTATTATCCGGAAGGATGGAAGATCGACACCCCTGAAAACAAAGCCGCCATGGCCACCCAGGCCGCCTTAGCCGACGCTCTGCGGGAGGAGCGTATCTTGGAAGCCCGGGCCCTCATCTGCGACAGCAGCCACAACCTCATTGTGGACCTTCACGGCATCCGGGGCGTCATTCCCCGGGAGGAGGGCGCTTTGGGCATCCGGGAAGGCACCGTGCGGGACATCGCCGTGATTTCCCGAGTCAACCGGCCGGTGTGCTTTGTGGTGACCGAGCTCACCCGGGACGAAAAGGGGAATCCTCTGGCCCTTCTTTCCCGGCGCAGGGCCCAAGAAAAATGCACGGCAGGCTATCTTTCCCACCTAGTCCCCGGAGATGTAATTCCCGCCCGGATAACCCACTTGGAGCCCTTTGGGGCCTTTGCGGACATCGGCTGCGGGGTTGTGTCCCTGCTGCCCATTGACGCCATTTCTGTTTCCCGCATTGACCACCCCCGGGAGCGCTTCTCTGTGGGCATGGACATCCGGGCCATGGTGCGCTCTGTGGAAAACCGGCGGATTACCCTCTCCCACAAGGAGCTGCTGGGCACCTGGGAGGAAAACGCCGCCGCCTTTGCCCCTGGGGAAACCGTGGCGGGGATTGTGCGGAGCGTGGAGCCCTATGGGATTTTCGTAGAGTTAGCTCCCAACCTGGCGGGCCTGGCGGAACCCAAGGACGGCGTTACCCCGGGACAGCAGGCCAGCGTGTTTATCAAGAGCATTGTGCCCAACCGGATGAAGATTAAACTGATCATCATCGAGACCTTTGAATACAGCTACCGCCCGGAGCCGCCGGTATATTTCTATTCCGGCTCCCACATGGAGTATTTTCTTTATTCCCCTTTGGGCTGCGACAAGAAGATTGAGACAAGGCTAACTCCCTGCGTCTGTTCCCAATCCGCGCCAGACTAATACTCTTGTATACCGGCGGACAGGGTCCGCTCCCAACTCACGGGGAAGCACTGTGTGATGAAGAAGCTATCCCCACGCGAAACAAATAAAATTCGCACCCAGGCTATTTACGCGGGAAGAAGGGCTGTTCCTTGATGCCGCTATCCCGCGGCTTGGAACCGGGCACTGCCCGGGGCTATACGACTTGGAAGAGGTAGAATTTCAGGTAGTTGGTTTCCGGCACGTTCCAGAGGATGGGGTGGTCCGGGGCCTGCTGCCGGGCTTCGATCTGCCGCAGGGAAACATTGGCGTCAAAAGCCGCGCTCCGAAGCATCTCGCAGAAGAGCTTCTCCGTCATAAAGTGGGAGCAGGAGCAGGTAGCTAGATAGCCGCCCCGAGGCAGGAGCTTCATGGCCCGGAGATTGATTTCCTTATAGCCCCGGGCTGCGCTGTGCACCGTTTTCCGGGACTTGGTAAAGGCCGGCGGGTCCAGGATAATATAATCGAACTTTTCGCCGGGCTCCTGGGCCAGCTGGGGCAGCAAATCAAACACATCGGCTTTGCGGAAACTCATCCGGTCGGTGAGGCCGTTGAGACTGGCGTTGCTCCGGGCCATCTCCACGGCTTCTGCGGAAATATCCACGGAGCACACGTGCGCTGCCCCGGCTTTTGCGGCGTTGAGGCCAAAGGAGCCTGTGTGGGTAAAGCAATCCAGCACCCGGCGCCCCGGGGCCAGTCTGGCCGCTGCCAGACGGTTGTATTTCTGGTCCAGGAAGAAGCCGGTTTTCTGTCCATTCTCAAAGTCCACAGAATAGCGGATGCCGTTTTCCCGAATCTCCGTCACGGTGCTCTCTGGCAGAGGAACCCCAGGCAACGGAAAAAAGCCCTTGCCCTGGGTCATGCCCTCCAATTCCCGGATGGCCACATCGTTGCGCTCATAAATCCCCCGGATGGTTTCCCCGTCCTCCCGGAGCATCTCATACAGAGCCGGAAAGAGCATCTCCTTGCGCTTCTCTATGCCCAGGGAAAGGGTCTGGGCCACCAGGATATCCCCAAAGCGATCCACCGTCAGGCCGGGGAAATGGTCGGCCTCCCCGAAAATAATGCGGCAGCAGTCCCGATCCTCCCCCATGACGGTTTTCCGGTAGTCCCAAGCGTGGCGCAGGCGACGGCGGAAAAAGGCCTCGTCAAAGGTATCGTTGGTGTTGTTGGAAATCACACGGATGCGGATTTTGGAATGGTGGTTGTAAAAGCCGGTGCCCAGGTAGCGCCCCTTCCGGCTGACCACGTCCACCAGCTCTCCATCCTGCGGAGTGCCCTCCATACCGGTGACCTCCCCTTCATATACCCAGGGGTGGCCGCCCCGGAGGCTCTTTTCCCCTTTCTCTGTGATTTGGACGGCGGGATACGGTCTTGTCTGCTTCAATCAATTTCCTTCTTTCTTCAATATTCTGCGTATCATATGCGGCGGGGAGCGATACCCCCAAATTTAATAAAAGATTTCGTGAATTAAATGATTCAATCCAGTCAGGCAGTTTACGCGGGAAAAAAGCCCGCTCCTAGATATTGCTTCCCCGCGGATCGTCTGCGGGGACACCCCGCCGCTGTAAGGCGGATTCTATTTTGCGGATGTGGGCTTCCAGAAGCTGCTGGAAGGTGTCGTTTATCAGGCGGTTCCCCTGCTGATCCCGGTACTTCACCGGCTGATAGCTGGCGCTGGCCCGCTGGTTTTTCAGATACGCCAGGGCCTCTTCCGGGCTGCGGGTCTTGGCCAGAAGGTCGGCGGTCTTTACCGGATACATGGCGTTATAGGGCTCCAAACGGGCCGCCTCTCCGTAGTTGGCCAACGCCGGGCCGCTCTCCCCCAGCTGAGCCTGGGCTCCCGCCAAAATCGCCAGCATGGCCGCCCGGCTGCTGCTCTCCCAGCTGAGCTGGATGCCTTCCTGGCGCACCAGGCCCCGGGGCAGGCGCTCCCAGGCCGGGCCGGAAAGGTAGGCTGATGCCCAGCGCACCGTCTCTCGGGCAGCGGAAGCCCCCAGCCAGCTGTACAGGTTGGCCAGCAGGTACCGCTCCCCCGGGGTATTGCCTCCCCCGCAGAGCCGGATGGCCCGCCGCAAAACAGCTTCCCGGCTGCCTGCTTCCTTGACTTCCTTTTCCGCTGCCGTTTCCAGCTCGGAGTCGTGGGGAATACTTCCCCCCAGGGCCCAGAAAAGGGCCGCCGCTTTTTCAAAATTTTTCGTTTGCTCTGTCATGGAAACCCCCGCTTTCCTGCAGCTTTCCGCTGCCTATTCTCTGATAAGGTCTCATTATAGCACAAAAACCCCCGGATGCCAAAGGCTTTCCCGATTCTTTATGGAATTTTACGCAGAAAATCCGTTGTTTTCGTGGACAAACCTCTATTTTTTCGCTATAATATAGGAAAGAACGGTCTTGCCTGCCGGTTCCCCCAGGGGAACCATAGCCTGAAACAAGGCCGTAAAAAAGGAGAGATAGACAATGAAAAAGAGAATCCTTTCGGCCCTGTTGGCTGCCGGCATGATGCTGGCCCTAGCCGGCTGCCAGCCGCAGACGCCCCAGGAAATGCTGGAAAGCGCCGCTGCCAAGACCAACGCCCTGTCCAGCGCGGAATACGCGGTGGCCATGTCAGCCCAGATGGACATGGGCGGTATCCAGATGGGAATGGACATCGATCAAACCCTGAAGCTCATCAACGACCAGGAGAACCCCCAGGTGGAGGCTGTGGTCTCCATGGACCTGTTTGGGGAATCCGTAGAGGCCCACACCATCTATCAGGACGGCTGGTGCTATGTGGACACCATGGGCTCCAAAATGAAATACGCCGCCGACTATGACGAATTTCTGGCCACCCAAGGGGAAAACCTGCTGGATGCGTCGGGTACCCCCACGGACTTCTCCTCCTTGGAGGACGTATCCGTCACCCAGGACGGGGACAACCGGGTGATTTCCTTCACCGGCGGCGACGCCCTGATTGAGGAGATTATGGGGGCCGTCCAGGATAGCCAGGGCATGGATATTACCGACGCCTCCGGCCAATTCACCATTGACAAGGACGGCTATCTTTCCGGCCAGAAGTTCTCCTTCTCTGCCAGCATGGACTCCGACGGCATGACGGGGACCATGGACATGACCATTGACCTGACCCTGCAGAACCCCGGCGCGGAGGTTACCATCCAGGTGGACGACCCGGACGCCTATGAAGAAGTGGACCCCTCCGCCATTACAGACGGCACAGAGGGCCTGGTAACAGAATAAGCCCATAAGAGAAGAGCGCTTCCCAGCGGTGGGAGCGCTCTTTTTTGCGTCCTTCATGATTTCTACTTAAATTCTTCAAATGAGAGCCATCTCTCTATGGTATACTATCCTTGCCAATGGAATACCGTTTATCGCCCTGCAGTAGGGCTGTGCTCCCGGATTCGGGAAGAGAGGAAGCCTGATGAAAATGAAAAGAATCTGGATTATCACCGGCGCTGCCGGTCATTTGGGAAGCACCCTCCTTCGGCTTTTGGAAAAAACCGGAGAGCCGGTCCGGGGGCTGGTTCTGCCGGGAGAGGCAGCGCCTGCCCGGAGGAACCTGCGCTATTTTCAGGGGGACGTCCGGGACCCGGAAAGCCTGCGCCCCCTGTTTCAGGGTCTGGAGGGATGCCAGGCTGTGGTCATCCACACCGCGGGGATTGTGGATATTTCCGAAACCGTCTCTCCCCAGCTCTATGACGTCAATGTCAACGGCACCCGGAACATTGTCGCCCTGTGCCGGGAATATGGGATACAGCGGCTGGTCTATGTGAGTTCTGTTCACGCCATTCCCGAAAAGGACAAGACCAGCGTGCTCACCGAAGTGAACCACTTCTCCCCGGGAGAGGTGACCGGCGGCTATGCCAAAACCAAAGCGGAGGCCACCCAGCTGGTGCTGGACGCCGCTTCGGAGGGCCTGGACGCTGTGGTGGTACACCCCTCGGGAATTTTAGGGCCCTATGACCGCTCCGGGAACCACCTGGTGCAGATGGTCAGCGAGTATATCCGGGGCCGGCTGCCCGCCTGCGTCAATGGAGGCTATGACTTTGTGGATGTGCGGGATGTGGCCAAGGGCTGTCTGCTGGCGGCGGAAAAGGGACGCCCGGGCCAGTGCTACATCCTTTCCAACCGCCACTATGAGCTGCGGGACATCCTCTCCATGGTGCGGAGCGTTTCCGGCGGGAGAAAGCTGCCGGTGCTCCCCATGTGGATGGCCAAAGGAGCGGCCCCGCTGCTGCAATGGGCGGCCAAAAAGAAAAAGGCCCGTCCCCTGTTCACTTCCTACTCCCTCTACACTCTCAAAAGCAACGACCGCTTTTCCCACGACAAGGCCACTGCCGAGCTGGACTATCGCCCCCGGGATTTGATGCAGACCCTCCACGACACCGTCCTATGGCTCCAGCGGCGGGGAGCCCCCGCTGGCAGGCCGCGGGGCAGCATCATCTAAGAGCAACGCTTCTTCCCGCGGCGGAGAGCCTCCGCAGGCAATCCGCGAGGCAGCGGCATCTATGAGCGGGCTTTTCTCCCGCGTAAAGAGCCTGGGTGCGAGTTTTTTTGTTCCACTACTGGAATCAAGCAGGAAAGCTGCCTCTACCCTTTTCGCCAGCGGGAGCAGGCTGGCAACGCGAGGAAACAGGCTGTTCATCACACAGCGTTACCCCGCGTCTAAAAAAACTACCCTGACCGCCTTCAAAACCTGTCCCTCCCGGGACGGTTTTGCTTGGCGTGTCAAGATGACGCCCCTATGATTCTTTTGCTTCCTTTTCTCATCTTAGGAGAAAAGGTGCGGTCTGCCAGTGGCAGACAAATAGCACCGACCGAGCCGGCAGGCGAGACAGTGCCCCGCCGCGGCATGAGCGGCAAAGAGGGATTTGTGGGAACCCTCCCACAGAAGGGCCGTTTGGGAGAAGGAGGCTGCCCCAAATCGCCTGTAGAAGCTACTTCGTCAAGCCCTCGCCTGCCCAGCTCTTTTCCTGCAAAAGCCGCTGGAGACGAAGGAAATCCTCAAAAGCCCCGGGCTTTGCCGAGGGGTTGCGCAGCAGGGCCGCCGGATGCAGAGTAGCCATCATCAGCAGGTCCCCTTTCTTAAAAATCTTCCCGTGTTCCCGGGTAATCTTCATGTCCGGCTTAATGAGCTTCATGGCGGCAATGCGCCCCAGGCAGACCACCACTTTGGGGCGCATCAGGGCCACCTGCTGCCGCAGCCACTCCATACAGGCTTCCTGCTCTTCCGGTTTGGGGTCCCGGTTCTGGGGAGGCCGGCACTTGACCATATTGGTGATGTACAAATCCTTTTCCCGGTCCAAATCCACCGCCGCCAACAGCTTATCCAAAAGCTGGCCGGCCCGTCCCACAAAGGGGATGCCCTCCAAATCTTCCCGCTCCCCGGGGCCTTCCCCCACAAAAAGCACCGGGGCCTGCGGATTTCCCGCCCCAAACACCACGTGGCGCCGGGTGCTGCAAAGGCCGCATTTTTGGCAGTTGAGGCAATCCTTTTCTAAGCTGCTCCATTGGGTCATAACCGTTCCTCCTATTTCATGGGATTGCATAGTGGATTTATTATACCACGGCTCCCGACAAAATCCAAAAGAATTCTCTTCCTTTCCAGTTGCAATCCAGCGCCGGAGATAGTACAATAAGAAAGCGGGGCGCTCCCGGCGTCTCCGTTGAAGGTAAATTTATTAAAGTAGGAGATGTTTCCATTGAAGGTAATGGTAGAAACTTCCGCACGTCATCTGCATGTCACCCAGGAGGATTTGGAGACCCTGTTCGGCAAGGGCGCCGTCCTCAGCCATAAAAAAGACCTCTCTCAGCCCGGCCAGTTCGCCACCAATGAGAAGGTAGAGGTAGTGGGCCCCAAGGGTTCCCTGAAAATGTCCATCCTGGGCCCGGTGCGCCCGGAAACCCAGGTGGAAGTGGCCCTCACCGACGCCCGTAAGCTGGGCATCAATCCCCCCATCCGGGAATCCGGCGATTTGGCCGGCACCCCCGGCTGCAAGCTCATCGGGCCTGCCGGCGAGGTGGAGATTACCCACGGCGTTATCGCTGCCAAGCGCCACATTCACTTCAACCCCGAAGAGGCCCAGCAGGCCGGCGTTACGGACAAGCAGATTGTCTCCGTGAAGCTGGACTACAACGGCCGTTCCCTGGTTTTCGGCGATGTGGTGTGCCGCGTCAGCCCCAAGTATGCCCTGGCCATGCACATTGACACCGACGAATCCAATGCTGCCGGCCTCCCCGGCACCGTGGACGGTGAAATCATCCTGTAATTGCACCCCGGAACGCCTTTTTATGGCCGCTTGGTTTCCCCTATAGGGAGGCCAGGCGGCTTTTTGTATGCCGGCGGGTTTGAAATCCCGGGGAAGTATGGTATAATAGTCTGCACGATTCTGCGAGCCGGGCCCCTTGGCCTGGGAAAACAAGGAGGCGGAAAGATTGAAGCTGAGCGAAAAGCTGGAGCAAATTTTATCCAAGGTCCAAAAGCCGGGCCGGTATGTAGGCGGCGAGCTCAACGCCGTGAGGAAAGACCCTTCCCGGGTAAAGACCCGGTTTGCTTTTTGTTTCCCCGATACCTATGAAATCGGGATGTCCCATTTGGGCATGAAAATCCTCTATGGCCTGATGAACCAGCGGGAGGACGTCTGGTGCGAGCGGGTATTTGCCCCCTGGGTGGACATGGAGGAGCTCATGCGCAAAGAAGGCCTTCCCCTGTACGGCCTGGAAAGCGGGGACCCCATCTCCCAGTTTGACTTTGTGGGCTTTACCCTCCAATACGAGATGAGCTACACCAACGTCCTTAATATGCTGGATTTGGGCGGCATCCCTGTACGCAATGACCAGCGGCGGGAGGACGACCCCATTGTCATTGCCGGCGGCCCCTGCGTCTGCAACCCGGAGCCCCTGGCGGACTTTATCGACCTGTTCTGCCTGGGCGCCGGAGAGGAAGTGGATTTGGAGGTCATCGACCTGTATCAAGCCTGCAAGGAAGCGGGCAAGAGCCGCCGGGAATTTCTCCGGGAGGCCGCCCAGATTCCCGGGGTCTATGTGCCCTCCCTGTATCAGGTGGACTACCACCCCGATGGAACCGTGAAGGCCGTGACGCCTCTGGAAGGGGCACCCGCCACCGTGCAGAAGCGGGTGCTCCTGGATTTAGACAAGGCCTATTATCCCGAAAACTTTGTGGTGCCCTTTCTGGATATTGTCCACGACCGGGCCGTGGCGGAGGTGTTCCGGGGCTGCATCCGGGGCTGCCGGTTCTGCCAGGCTGGGTTTATTTACCGCCCTGTCATTGAGAAATCCGTGGAGACCATCAGCCGCCAGTGCCGGGATTTGTGCGCCTCCACCGGCTATGACGAAATCTCCCTCTCCTCCCTGAGCACCAGCGATTACTCCCGCATCAACGAGCTGCTGGATGAGCTCCTCACCTGGACCAAGGACGCCAAGGTCAACGTCTCCCTGCCCTCCCTGCGGGTGGACGGCTTCTCCACCGAGCTGACGGATAAAATCAAAACCGTGCGGAAAAGCGGCCTGACCTTTGCCCCGGAGGCCGGCACCCAGCGGCTGCGGGACGTCATCAACAAGAACGTCCGGGAAGAGGAACTGCTGGATACGGTGACCACCGCCTTTGGCGCCGGCTGGAACCGGGTGAAGCTGTATTTCATGATTGGCCTGCCCACCGAAACCGACCAGGACGTCACGGGCATCACCGCTCTGGGCCAAAAGGTGGTGGACGCCTACTATCACTGTGAGGGCCGTCCCAAGGGCCAGAGCGTCAACGTGACGGTGAGCGCCGCCGCCTTTGTGCCCAAGCCCTTTACCCCCTTCCAGTGGGAGCCCCAGGACACCATGGAGGAATTCCGCCGCAAGCAGTACCTGCTGAAGGATTCCATCACCACCCGGAAGCTCACGGTGAACTATCACGACGCGGACACCAGCTTTATGGAGGCGGTTTTCGCCCGGGGCGACCGCCGGCTCTGCGGGGTGCTGGAGGAGGCCTGGAAGCGGGGCTTCCACTTTGACGGCTGGAGCGACTGCTTCTCCCTGAAAAACTGGCTGGCGGTCTTTGAAGCGGCGGGCCTGGACCCGGCCTTCTACGCCAACCGCCGCCGGAGCTTTGACGAGGTCCTGCCCTGGGACCATCTGGATTACGGCATCCGGAAGGAATTCCTCATAGCGGAATGCAAAAAGGCCTATGAAGCCGCCGCTACCCCCAACTGCCGTGAAAAATGCTCCGCCTGCGGGGCCGCCTGTTTCAAAGGAGGAATCTGCGTTGAAGACCGTTCGCGTGTGGTTTGAGAAGAAGGATACCGCCCGGTATATTTCCCACCTGGATTTGAACCGGTGTATGTCCCGGGCTTTCCACAAAACCAAGCTGCCCCTGTGGTACACCCAGGGGTTCCATCCCCATGTGTTTCTCACCATTACCATGCCCCTTTCCCTGGGCATGATCGGCCTGCGGGAATCCATGGACATCCGCCTGACAGAGGAGATGGCCGGGGAGGAAATCATCCGCCGGCTGAACACGGCCCTGCCTCTGGACATTCACGTATTTGACGTGACGGAGCCGGTAATGAAGGCCAAGGATGTGGCCTGGGCTTCCTATGAAATTGTCTACCGGCCGGAGAACTGCACCCCCCAGGAGGCTCTGGCCAAGCTGCAGGAGCTTTTGTCCCGGGAAGAGATATTGGTATCCAAGCACACCAAAAAGGGGCCCAAGGAGTTTGACATCCGGCCCTATTTCCAGGACTTCTCCCTGACTCTGGCAGAGGACGGCTCCCTGCGGGGCGAGCACCGGCTGCCCATCAGCCTCAACGGGGGCGTGAATCCCGGCCTTCTCAAGGACGCTGCGGCCCGGCATTTAGGGCTGGACTTATACGAACGGATTACCCGCACCAATTTATACAATGAGAAATTAGAGCCTTTCTGTTAATTGCGGAACAGATAAAATTCGCACCCAGGCCGTTTACGCGGGAGAAAAGCTTACTCATAGAAGTTGCTTCCTCGCGGCTTGGAAGCGGACACTGTCCGCCGCGGGAGAAAAGCTTACTCATAGAAGTTGCTTCCTCGCGGCTTGGAAGCGGACACTGTCCGCCGCGGGAGAAAAGCCCGCTCATAGATGCCGCTATCTCGCGGCTCTCCGCCCAGGCTCAGCCTGGGGGAAAGTTTTTGGGTATTGTTCTGATATTCCAGCGGGTGTCTTGACAGCGGAAAAGAAGCTGTGTACAATACAGGTGTCAAGACACATCGCGTGTATATGCAGAGAGAAGGTATCAGAATGAAAATCCAAAAGAGAATTCAAACCATGGTCATTGCCGCCCTGCTTTGCGCAGTGGGCATTGTGATTCCCATGTTCTGCCCCAAGATTATCATCGAGCCCGCGTCCTTTACCCTGGCCAGCCATGTACCCCTGTTTTTGGCCATGTTTATTTCCCTGCCGGTAGCAGCGGTGGTCTGCCTGGGAACTACCCTGGGATTCTTCCTGTCCGGCTTCCCCCTGGTGGTGGTGCTCCGGGCCCTGAGCCAGATTGTTTTCGTGGCCCTGGGAGCCTGGTTCCTCCAGCACAGCAAGAACATCGTCAACCGCCCCTTGAAAAGCACCCTGTTCAGCCTGGTTATGGGCCTCATCCACGGGGCCTGCGAGACCCTGGTCTCCACCTGGTTCTACTTTAACGGCTCCGAGACCCAGCAGGGCTACCTCATGTCCGTTATTGTTTTGGTAGGCGTGGGCACGGTGATTCACAGCATGGTGGATTACGGCATTGCTGTGGTGGTGTGGCGCGCCGTGCAGAAGGTGGTCACCATCCCGGTGAGCGTACACCTGGGCCGGAAAGCCTCCGAGCCCAAAGCGGCCCAAGGCTAACCAGAGAAAACTTCATAGAGTAAAGCAAACACCGGCTTTGGAAGCATCCAAGGCCGGTGTTTTTTGTTTTTTTATGGTTCTCCTCAGAGAGGCTTTTCTGCGGAAACCAGCAGCATCATGGGGCGGCGCAGCTCGTCTACCATGCCGGGCAGGTGCATCAGCTCTTTGGGCGGCTCCGGCTCCCGCAGGTCGGTGAGGCGGAACCCCGCCGCCAGCAGGGAATGAAGATAGGTGGTCAGGGTCTTGTGCTGCTTTTCCACGGTCTCTCCCAAAAAGACAGCGTCCCGGCAACCCTCGGAAAAATACCGGTCTACCGGCCAGCAGAGGATGTTCCCCTGCTCATCATAGAGCCAGTCCTGGTTGCCATAGGCGGTGAAGATGGGGTGCTCCACAGAGAACACAAAGGTCCCGCCGGGCTTCAGGGTGCGGTACACCTGCCGGCAGATTTGGGCAAAGTCCGGCACATAGTGCAGGGCCAAAGAGCTGAGCACCACGTCCCAAGCTTCCGCCGGATAGGCATAGTCCTCCATGGCGGTTTTTTCCAGGGTAATCCGGTCCTCCCAGCCGGCCTGGCGCACCTTTTCCCGGGCGGTTGCCAGCATCCTTTCCGAGAGGTCAATGCCGTGAACCGCCTTAGCCCCGTGCTCCGCCGCATAAAGGCAGTGCCAGCCATAGCCGCAGCCCAAATCCAGCACCGTTTTGCCGGAAAAGTCCGGAAGCATCTGCCGCAGGGTGGGCCACTCCCCGGCCCCTGCCAGCCCCTGGGCAGAGCGGCTCATCTGGCTGTATTTCTCGAAGAAAACGGGATCATCGTAATAGTTGCGCATGGTTGGTTCCCTCATTTTCACAATGTATTTTGCAGCGCGGCAAAAGCCAAAGGGCTATTCCTCCGGCTTTTCAAACAGGATGCCCTTTTCCCGCAGGGCCGAGAGCACCCGCTGATAGGCCTCCTCCGAAGGGCAGGAAAGGGTGTGCAGGTGGATGCCCCCCGTGAGGGCGCAGAGGGGGTTGGCCTTCTCCTTTTCCAGCTTTTTGCAGAAGGCGTCCACGTCATACCGGGAAAAGATTTGCAGGCTGCCGGAAATCTCCCCGTAAAGGGGATGCTCCACAATGACGTCCAGCACCCCGCAGCCGTTATCCACCACGGTATACAGCTCCTCCTGGAGCCGGGCATCCTCGTGACGGCAGGCAATCACCCGCCGGGCCTGGGAATTTTCCCGCTGCATCACATAGCCCCGGGGCGTAGCGTCAATGGCATAGGAGGCCGCCCGCAGCAGGGCAATATCCCCCACAATAATCTGCCGGCTCACAGAAAACCGCCGGGCCAAGGAAGAGGCGCTCTCCGGCTTCTGGCTGCTTTGCAGCACTTTTAAAATCTCCTGTCTCCGCTTTTCAGAAGGACTCATGATCCTCTCCCCTTTCCTGAAAGATATTCCGAAACAAAGAACCCCCTGAGGAAACAGGGGGCTGATAAACGCATTACTTTTTCTTGGGAGCCGCTTTGGCTTTGCCGGCATTCTGCTGTTCATAGATGGTCAAGGCCTCTTCCACATCGCCGTCAAAGACCACCTGCCCCTTCACCAGATAAATGGCACGGGTGCAGATTTTCCGCACGTCCGCCGGGGAATGGCTCACATACAGCACCGTGGTGCCCTTTTTGATAATCTCCCCGATAGCGTCCTTGCATTTTCTTTTAAAACGGGCGTCGCCTACGCTCAGAGCCTCGTCCACCACCAGGATTTCCGGGTCGGTGTTGATGTTCACCGCAAAGCCCAAGCGCATTTTCATACCGCTGGAATAGGTCCGCACCGGCTGGTCAATGTAATCTCCAAGCTCGGCAAACTCGATGATCTTATCCTCAATGGAGCGGATATACTCATCGGTCAGCCCCAGGAGATAGCCCTTGAGATAGATGTTCTCCCGGCCGGTCATCTCGCTGGAAAAGCCCGCTGTCAGCTCCAGCAGGGCCGCTACCCGGCCATTGACGGTGACTTCTCCGGAAGTGGGGAACGCTACCCCGGTAATCATCTTCAGCATGGTGGATTTGCCCGCGCCGTTGTTGCCGATAATGCCCACAGACTCCCCCTTCTGGATGGTCAGGCTCACATCCTTCAGGGCCATGTGCTTGCGCAGGTTCTTGGAATGGTGGAACAGGGCCAGAAACTGCTCTTTATTGTCCCGATACAGGGTGTATTCCTTGCTGACGTGGTCAAACACCACCGCAGGCTGCATTTTCTCTTCCACGGCAATCCCTCCTTACAGCACATCCGGCAGCCGCTTGCGCAGGCGCTTGTAATTGTACATTCCCAGCAGCATAATCACTACCAGCTCCGCCAGGAAAATCAGGGTTTCCTGGGGATACTCCCAGAACCACTCCTGGGAGACAAAGGCCTTGCGGTAGCCATTGACGAAATAGTTAATGGGGTTAAAGAGCATCAGCCGGCGCAGCCAGTCGATGTCCATGGTATAGCTGTCCCACATAACGCTGGAAAGCCAGAACAGGCCGGTCATAATGGACTTGATGAAGTTCTCAAAGTCCCGGCTGAAGGCGCTCATGGGCGCAGTGGACCAGGAAAGGGCCAGGAAAAACAGGAACATCAAGGGGCAGTAGTAGAAAAACTGCAGGGTGTACACGCTGGGCCAATACCCGGCAAAGCACAGGTAAACGACCATCAGGCCGCACAGCAACAGGTGAACCATAAACTTCTCCAATAAAGTGAAGGTCATGATATTGGAAACGGGAAAATACATTTTTACCACAAACTGCCGGTTTTTCCGGATGGATTGGGAGCCGAAGAGAATGCTGTCACTGATGAAGAACCAGGGGATAAAACCCACCAGCATAAAGATAAACCGGGGCAGCCCCGCAATGTCTCCCGAAGCCCGGATCCCGAAACTGAAAGCGAACCAGTAAATAAAAAGGGTAAACAGGGGCTTGACCACTGCCCAGCCGGTTCCCAGGAAAGAGCCTTTATAGTCCTTTTTCAATTCAGTCTTGGCCAACATGAAGATTTGCTTGGCATTGTGCCGGTGCTCTTTAAAAATACTAAACATTGTAAACAAGAGAATGCCTCCCGTATCAAATAAGATCGCTGCTGTATAGAGCAGCGCCGCAGAGCCGGTCCCCTGCGCGTGGCTCCTCTTATTGTACCTTCCTCAGGCTGAAAAGTCAATTCAAGAGGCGAATTCCCAAAAGATTGCGGAAAAACACCCATGCTCACCAAAAGAAAGCAGGAAAATTAAGCAAAAATACCGAAACTCTTATTCCTCATCGGAAGAAACTGCCGCCCGCAGAACCTCATAGGCCTCCAGCACTTCCGGAGGAATCTCCACATGGGCAATGCGGTCCTTCCCCTTGGGGCCATAGCCCTCCTCGTCGTCCCGAAGCCGGGGAATCTCCCGCAGAAGCAGGGCGATATACTCGTCCATCTCCCACATGCCCAGCACATCTCCCGGAACAAAGGTCAGGCCGCCGTCCCGCACCCGCACCTGCACCTGATAGCCGGCATAGCTGACCAACGTCACGGAATCCCCCAGATATTTGCGCAGGCCTTCCTCTGCCCGGCGCTGCATCACTGCGTCCTGGATAACCAGGATGGTTTTAGGGAATACCTGGTTTTCCCGAAGAATGAACAGGGCATTGGCAATGCTATCGGAAAAATTCCGGGAATCCCGCTCAATCCAATCCGGGGCCACGCCGTACTGCCGGTACAAATATTCCGCGAAAATATCCGCTTCCATTTTCCCGGTGACTTCAATATCCCAAAAGGCCCGGTGAAATTTCCGCCGCAGGGAATCCGTGGTGCTCCGCTCTCCCCCTACAATCATAAACAGGTCCACCATATCCTCCTGGATGGCCTGGGCCGCCACATCCCCGGCGCAGGGGATGCTTTCCCCAAAGAGCATCATGCAGTCCGCCCGGGAAACGCCGCAATACCGGCGCAGCTCCTCCCGGCTCAGCCGGGGCAGGTCCCGTTTGCCGCAAAAAGCCGCCAGGGTATTGATTGCTGCCGCCATTTGTTCCAGCTCTTCTTGTGATTTTTCCAGCATAGAATCCCTTCTTTCCCGCAAGCCTGTGCGTTTTTCTCCTGGGGTCGCTGGTTTCAGTATAGCATATTTTGTCGGAAAAGCCCAGACTTATGGGAAAAATCTTCCCAGCACAGAGACGCTGCATAGGAAAAACCGGCTCCAGCCCTTGTGGAAGAAGTGCTGCTCCCACCAGGCTGTATGCCGGTTTATCACAATATCTATAGCGATCCTTAGCTCACAATGCGGTAATAAATGCGGGCGGTGAGCGCGTAGATGATTCCGTAGCACAGGGCAAACACCAGGAACACCGCCACTGTGCAGAAAATATAAAAGTCCGTGTTCTGCAAAGCCATGATCTTCAAAAGCCGGGAAATCATGGGAAAAGCAAAGGCCGTGTGGATTCCCGCCACCACCAGGGGCAGGAAGAATACCGTGAGCACCTGGGAGCGCACCGCCTGGCGGACTTCCCCTTTGTCCATGCCCACCTTTTCCATAATGGCAAAGCGCTCTTTATCATCATAGCCCTCAGAAATCTGCTTGTAATAGATAATCAGGATGGTGGCCATCATAAAGAGGCCTCCCAGCAGCACCCCGATAAACAGAAGGCCGCTCACCGTTCCCAGATAGAACCCCCGCTCTTCCTCCTGCTGGGAGATGCGCAAATACTGCAAGTCCCCATTCCCCTGGTCCGCTACCCTATCAAAATAGCTCTGGGAAAGGCCCGTATAGAGGGCGTCCACAATCTGGTTCTGGGCCTCCCCTGTTTCCGGCAGGTCAAAGTAGTAGGAGCAGGCAATGCCATACAGGGAGCCTGGGCCTTGATTCTGCATACGATTCATGGCTCGGAGGGTCTCCCAATCCTTGACTACCAGGCACAGGCGGACGTTCATCGCCGCGGCCGTAGCGCCGTTGGGCGGAAAGTCCTCCACCCGCTCCCGGATGGCGTAGGTGGTATTCCCGATCCGGAGGTGATCCCCCTCATAGGTCTCGCTGCCGGTATACAGGAGGATTTCCCCGTCCTCTAAGGTCTTTTGGGTGTGCATCAGCCGGTTGTAGTCCTGCAGGGTCACCACACACAGGGTATAGGAGGGCGCTGTAAGGTTTTGGTCAATGGTCTCCCGGTCAACGGCAAAGGTTCCGTCTACTACCCGGACATCCATACTCAGCCAGGAATAGCAAAAGGAATTTTCCGGCCCGCTCCCCTTCTGGGAGAGAATGGCGTTGACGGACTCCTCCAAAGATTCCTGCAAATCCTGCCCAGGCGTGCCCACCCGGACTTCCATATCCCGGGGGTAGTTATTCTGAATCATGTCGTCCAGGCCGAAATACATCGAGAAGGTGGTAGACAGAATCACCAGCACCATGGTGGACAGGATGCAGATATTGGCCAGGCCCACGGCGTTCTGCTTCATCCGGTAGAGCATCCCGGAAACCGAAATAAAGTGCCGGGGCGTATAGTAGAATTTTCGGTTTTTCCGCAGGAGCTTCAGCAGGGCGATGCTTCCCGCTGTAAACAGACAGTAGGTGCCCAGGATTACCAGGATCACCGCCACAAAGAACAAAGACAGCACCTGGAGCGGGTTGGTGATGGTCACGGCAATCCAGTAGCCGGCAGCCAGGCACGCCGCCCCCAAAAAAGCCAGCAGCCACCGGGCTTTGGGCTCCTTCTCCCCCATCTGGCTGCCCTTGATCAGCTCAATGGGGTTGGCAAAGTGGAGCTGCCGCAGGCTGTTGAGAAAAATCAGCAGGAAGAGGGCGCCAAAAATCACCAGGGCGTGGAGAATAGACGTCCACGAAACATAAAAGCCCAGGGGAACCTCCGCCCCCAAAAGCCGGGCCAGGGTCAAAAACGCCGCCTTATCCAGCAGGACGCCCAGTCCCAGTCCCACTGCCAAGCTGATGACCGCCAGATACAGCGTCTCAAAAAAGATGACCCAGGAAAGGTGCCCCTTCCCCATGCCCAGGACATTATACAGGCCAAATTCCTTTTTCCGGCGCTTCATGAGAAAGCTGTTGGTATAGAAAATAAAGACATAAGCGAACAGGGTCACCACCGCTACCCCCATGGAGAGGATTGTGGGGGTAGACTGGCTGCCTACGACCATATTCTCCAACCCGGGGTTTAAAGAAAGGGCCGCCAGAATATAATAGGCCGCTACGGTAAACACGCAGGTGAGCAGATACGGCAGATACAGCCGGGCGTTTTTCCGGATGCTCACCGCCGCCAGCTTGGCGTAAAAGAACTTATTCCCCATTCCAGTCACCGCCTTTACCCTGGAAAACGCTGCTGCCAGAGGCCATGGAAGCCCCGGTGGCAATGAGGGTGAGGGTATCGGAAATGGTTTGATACAGCTCTTCCTGGGTGTGGGAACCCCGGTACACCTGATGGAACACCTGTCCATCCTTGATAAACAGCACCCGGCCGGCACTGCTGGCGGCCTTGATACTGTGGGTCACCATGAGGATGGTCTGGCCCCCGGCATTGATCTCCCGGAACATCCGCAATAAGCCGTCAGAAGCCCGGGAATCCAGGGCGCCGGTGGGCTCGTCAGCCAAAATCAGCTGGGGCTCCGTGATGAGCGCCCGGGCCACGGCGGCCCGCTGTTTTTGTCCGCCGGAGACCTCATAGGGGAATTTGGACAGGATGGGAGTGATTTCCAGCCGGGCGGCAATGGGCGCCAGGCGCTCCTTCATCTCCATGTATTTCTTCCCCGAAAGCACCAGAGGCAGGAAAATATTGTCCTGGATGCTGAAGGTATCCAACAGGTTGAAGTCCTGGAACACAAAGCCCAGGTGGTCCCGGCGGAAGGCCGCCAGCTCCTTCTCCCGAATGGAGAGGATATTCCGCCCGGCCAGAAGCACCTCCCCAGCCGTGGGCTTATCCAACGTGGCCAGGATATTGAGCAGGGTGGTTTTGCCGGAGCCGGACTCCCCCATAATGGCCACAAACTCCCCTTGCTCTACGGAAAAATTCACATCCGAGAGGGCCTGCACCTGGCTGCCCCCAAACCGGGTGGTATAAATCTTTTTCAGGTGGTTGACTTCCAAAATCGACATGGCTGCGCCTCCTTTTCCAGGCCTCCATGGAAAAAGGCCTGGAACCAGTATAACAAAAAGGGAAAATGTACGCCATGGCTCTGGCTTACATTTTCCCCTTTTAGCTTACGGTTTTGTAAGATAGCGATGCTGCTCCGCAAGGGCCCTTTCTTTTTCCGCGTGCCGCAATCCAGCCCTCATTCCTTCCCCAGCTCCACCTGGTTCAGAAGGACGCGCACCTGGGTCCCCTTCCCCGGCTGGGAATCAATGCGCATTTTATGGGAGAGCTTTTGGAGCACCTCCCGGCAGAGATACAGCCCCAGGCCCGTGGCCCGCTTGTCCTCCCGGCCATTGCGTCCGGTAAAGCCCTTTTCAAAAATCCGGGGCAAATCCTCCGGCGCAATGCCGATTCCCGTATCCTCAATGACCAGCGCCTTTCCCGGCTCCTCCCGGATGGTAATCTTCCCCTTAGGGGTGTACTTCAGGGCATTGGAGAGAATCTGCTCCACCACAAAGCACAGCCACTTTTCATCGGTGAGGACCTTACTGGGGAGGGGCTCCATTTCCAGCTGAATTTTCTTGCGGATAAACAGGGGCGCATATTTGCGCACAGCCTGACGGACAATCCCCTCCAAGGGGTACTCCTGAATAACAAAATCATTGGTGGTGCTCCCCAGTCGGAGATAGGACAGCACCATTTCCACATACTGCTCCACCCGGAACAGCTCCGCCAGGGCGTCCCGGCTCCACTCGGTTTCCTCGCTTTGCAGCAGCAGACGCAGGGCGGCAATGGGCGTTTTGATCTGATGGGCCCAAAGGGTGTAGTATTCCAGCATGGCCCCTTTTTCCTGGTCCGCGGCGGACTCCACCCGCTGCTTTTCGCTGAACACCGCCCGGAGGGCGTCATCGTAATCCGCCTCAATAAGGTTCCGGGGCTGGGGCAGCTCCTCCAAGGTATAGCGGATATTGGCCCGGAGGGATTCCAGCTTTTTGTGGCGGCTGTAAAAGAGCCAGAAATCAATCACAGCGGCAATCAGCCCCACCACAGCCCACAACAGGAGCATATACCACAGGGCCTCCCACTCCAGATGATACACGGCGAAAAGAAACCCGTTGATGGCCGCCAGCACCAGCAGCAGGCACAGGAGCTTGCGCCGCTGCCGGCAGTATTCCCACAGAATTTTCCAAAAAGAAACGGTTTCTATCATGGTACCAGATACCCGATGCCTTTCTTGGTAATAATGAAGCCGCTGAGACCTACCCCTTCCAGCTTCCGGCGCAGGCGGGTCACGTTGACGGTGAGGGTGTTTTCATCCACATAGCAGTCCGTCTCCCACAGCTTATTCATCAGGGTGTCCCGGCTCACGGCCCGGCCCTTATTCTCCAGCAGCGTCTGCAAGATTTTATATTCGTTCTTCGTCAGCTCCACCCGGCTGCCCTCATAGGTCAGGGTGGCGTCCCCCATATTGAGGATGGCCCCCCGGTGCTCCAACAGGCTGGTCTGGCCGCTGAAATCATAGGTGCGACGGAGCACCGCCTGAACCTTGGCCGCCAGCACATGGAGGTCAAAGGGCTTGGCAATGAAATCATCCCCGCCCATATTCATGGCCATCACGATATTCATGTTATCGGAAGCAGAGGAAATAAAGATAATGGGCACTTTGGAAAGCCGGCGGATTTCATTGCACCAGTGATACCCATTAAAAAAGGGCAGGGAAATATCCAGCAGCACCAGCTGCGGGTCAAAGGCCACGAACTCCGCCAGCACTTTCTGGAAATTCTCCACACAGTGTACCTGGCATCCCCAGCTCTCCATATGCCGGGCAACGGCCCCGGCGATTACACTGTCATCCTCCACGATGAAGATTTTATACATGGGGCGCTTCCCCCTTTCTTCTGTTTCTCACCATTCCACGCCCTGGCGGGCCGGTAGCCCCTGGTCAAAGGGATGCTTTTTCTTCTGCATCTCCGTGTGGTAGTCCGCGATTTCCTCCAGCCATTTGGGAGCACGCCGGCCCGAAAAGGCGATCTCCGCTCCATAAGGCTGATGATGGAGCAGCAAGGCCTGCACCAGTTTTTCATCCAGAAGGCCCAATTCCAATGCATCCAGGGCTTCATCCAGCAAAATCAAAGAGGCCGTATGGGCATGGGCCTCCTCAAAAGCCTGCTCCAACAAAAGGCCGTGGGTGTGGGCCATGGATTCTTTTTCCTCTGGGCTCATCTCCCAGGTAAATTTGCCGCTGCCCTGGGGCCGCAGCACCGTAATTCCGGGAATCTCCCCCAGCAGGGAAACCTCCCCGCTGGGAGACGTCTTTAAAAACTGGACAAACCACACCGGCAGGCCGTTTCCCGCCCCCCGCAGCGCCATGCCCGCCAGGGCTGTGGATTTGCCTTTGCCGTTTCCTGTATAGAGATGCAACCGTCCCCGCATTCTCCCGCCGCCTTTCTCTTTCCAATAGGAATATAATAGAATGAAATCATCATACCACACTTTCCAGGGAAAATCCACCAGCAACAAAAATCCCGCTGCCTCTTGCGAAACAGCGGGAAAATAGGCAGTATTCTGTTACAGCTCCCTGCGGCCTTCCATGGCCCGGGTCAGGGTCACCTCATCGGTGTATTCCAGCTCCCCGCCCACGGGGATTCCATAAGCCAAGCGGGTGACTTTAATGCCCAGGGGCTTGAGAAGCCGGGAAATGTACATAGCCGTAGCCTCCCCCTCTACTGTGGAGTTGGTGGCCATAATAACCTCCTTCACCGGGGAGTCCCCGCCTACACGGGCCAGCAGCTCTTTAATGCGGAGCTGCTCCGGCCCCACGCCTCCCATGGGGGAAATCGCCCCGTGAAGCACGTGATACAGGCCGTTATACTCGTTGATGCGTTCAAAGGAGAACACATCCCGGGGGTCCTCCACCACACAGATCACGGACTTGTCCCGGGAGTCGCTTTGACACACCGGACAGATTTCCTGGTCTGTGAGGTTGCAGCAGATTTTGCAGTAATGGACCTTCTCCCTGGCTTCCAGAATCGCCTTGCAGAAAGCCTCGGCTTCCTCCTTGGGAGCCCGGAGCATATAATAAGCCAAGCGCTGGGCGGTTTTATAGCCAATACCCGGCAGCTTTTCAAACTGCTCCAACAGGACTTCCAGGGGAACCACATGATAAGCGGCCATTTTTTAGAACAGGCCCGGCACGTTCAGACCGCCGGACAGCTCGTCCATTCTGTTGTTCTTCTCATCGCTGGCAGCGCGGAGAGCCTCGTTGGCAGCAGCCATAATCATGTCGGTGAGCATCTCAATGTCCTCGGGGTCCACCACTTCGGGCTTCATGTCGATGGACTTCAGCTCCATTTTGCCGGTAACGGTAACGGTAACGGCGCCGCCGCCGGAAGTCGCGCTATATTCCTTCTCCTCCAGCTCCTTGGCCAAAGCGTCCATATCCTCCTGGAGCTTCTGGGCTTGACGGGCCAGGTGCTGCAGGTTATTCTTGCTTCCACCGTATCCCTGGGGTAATCTTGCTTTCATAAAAAATTCCTCCTAAGATGTTTACTTTGCTTTGTCACACCCGGCCCTATTTTGGTGGGCGCAGGATTTTTTAGCAACAAAGCTTATTCTTCAATACATTCGATCCCCGCCTGCCGGGCCTCTTGGACCAGGGCAGTCAAAGGGTCGTGTGTTTTTTCTGTTTCGGCTTCCGCCTGCGGCTTATAGGGGCCCAGCTTATAGACCTTCCCCGTTACCTGCCGGATGGCATCCCGCATCCGCTCCCGCTGAGCTGGCTTGCGCAGCAGCTCAAAGCCAATGTCCTGAGCCACGTCAATGAGCAGGTAATTCCCGCTGACGTAGGCGCTGGAACCGTGAAATGCCGCCGCCACAGACTGGGAATAGTTCCGCAGAACCTGCAGAATCTCCGGCCACTGAGGCAAAGGCTCCGCGTTGGCCCGCAGTTCTTCCAGAGAAGGGGAATCCCCTTTGGAAGAAGCCCCCTGCTGGGAAACGGCCTCCGACCGGGAGGAAACCTCCTGCCGGAGAGCGGCTTCCTCTTTTGACGGCGAGGGAGCCGGGGCGCTTTGGGAAGAAATCGTCTCCGGAGCAGCGGGCTTTTCCGCTGCAGGGGCAGGCGCTGAGGCCGGAGGGCTTTCTGGCCGGGCAGAAGAAACAACAGCCTTAGCCGGGGCCTCCTCTTTGGGAGGGGCAACCGGAATCCCCGCTGCCAAGCGGCGCTCTAAGGCTTCTATCCGGCGAACCAGAGCCGGCGTACTGTCCTCCAACTCAGGCGTACACAGACGGATGAGGGTCATTTCCATTTCCACCCGGCGGTCTCCGCCCCGATACATCCGCTCCAGGCTTTCCTGTAGCGCGGACAGGACATGGAGAATCAAGGCCAGAGGGGCTTCCTTGGCCTGCTGGGCCAATTTTTCCTCTTCTTCCCGGGTCATCACCAACAAACTTCCGGCGTCCTTCATGGTCTTTAGGAGCATCATTCCCCGAAAATGGCCGGTGAGCTCTTCACACAGCCGGGCCATATCCTTGGATTCCCGGTAGAGCCTGTCCACCAGCTCCAAGGCAGACGGGGAATCCCGATCCAGGATAGACTGGGCCATCTGGAACAGATGCTCCCTCCCGGCCAGGCCGGCGGTCTCGTTGACCACTTCCACCGTAACCTGGCGGCTGCGGCCAAAGCACTGGTCCAGCAGGGACAACGCGTCTCGCATGGCGCCGTCCGCCAGCCGGGCAATGAGCAAGCCTGCCTCCCGGTCCAGGGAAGCCTCTTCCTGCCGGGCCACATATTCCAATCGGTCGGAAATGTCCTCGGGGGCAATCCGGTGAAAGTCAAACCGCTGGCACCGGGACAGGATAGTAGCCGGCAATTTATGGACCTCCGTCGTGGCCAAAATAAACAGCACATGGGCCGGAGGTTCTTCCAGGGTTTTCAGCAGGGCGTTGAAGGCTCCCTGCGACAGCATATGTACCTCATCGATAATATACACCCGGTACCGGGCGGAAGCGGGGGTAAAAGCCGCCTCTTCCCGGAGCTCCCGGATATTGTCCACGCCGTTGTTGCTGGCGGCGTCAATCTCCACCACATCCATTACCGAGCCGCTTTCCACGCCCCGGCAGATCTCACATTCCCCACAAGGGTCCCCGTTTACCGGGTGCAGGCAGTTCACCGCTTTTGCCAGAATCTTTGCACAGGTGGTCTTTCCGGTCCCTCGGGAACCGGTGAACAGATAGGCGTGGGCCACCCGGCCGGCCATGAGCTCGTGTTGGAGGGTCACTGTCACCTGGGGCTGGCCCACCACGTCTGCAAAGACCTGCGGCCGCCACTTCCGGTATAAGACCTGATACATCTCCAACCCTACCCCCTCTGCGGTTTGCTTTCCTACATACAGAAATCAACAGGAAAGATAAAGAAAGCAAGACAGCGCCTTTTCGGCGGCATCATACCGCAGGATATACGGACGAACGGGCTGGCTGCATCGCACAGGGCAACTCCGATTAATGCTGCTCGGTTCCCCGCCTGACATGGTTCACGGCGCCCCGCCGTGCAGACCCATTCGCCCGCATATCCTGCGATACGCGCTCTGTCTTGCTTTTCTTTCCCTATAAAGCCGGTGATCCGGCAAGCCCTTTTTAACGGGCCTTGACTATTATATCCGATTTTCCCGAAAAAAACAACACTTTCTTTCGATTTTTTTGCGGAGAATTTTCACACACTGGACGAAACCCCATTACACGGCTCCCCTCCTGCGATAAATTCCCAACGAAAATGCCATCAAGACTCCGTTTTCCGCCTTCTGAGATACGCCCCGGCGGGGATGGAACGGCCAGCAAAGCCGGTGACCTCCATGGTGGCGTGGGGCGCGGCCTGGATAGGCTCCCCTTCCCCGTTGCGCATATCCTCCAAAACCACCGTAAAGGGCTTTTCCTCCGGACAGAGCACATCCAGGGACTCTCCCTGGAAAAACCGGTTCCGCTGGGACAGCCGCACCCGGCCGTCCTCCCCGGTGCCCAGGCAGACGGCGGCGACTTCCCAGTCCCGGACATAGCCGCCCCGCTCGCAGTCCTGGCCCGGGCCGTTTTTGTCGAAGTAAAAGCCAGTGCTGTAACCACGGTGGCTGATTTTATCCAGTTCCTCCATGACCCAGCCGGGCGAAGGCTCCCCGGAAAGGGCTGCATCCAGCGCTCCCCGATACGCCTTGGTGACGCTGGCTACATAATAGTCCGCCTTGGCCCGGCCCTCAATCTTCAGGCTGTAGACGCCAGCTTCCAGCAGCTCCGGAATGTGTTCCGCCATGCACAAATCCCGGGAGTTGAGGATAAACGTCCCCTGCTCCGTCTCCTCAATAGGCATATATCGCCCGGGCCGGGTTTCCTCCATAAGGCTGTATTTCCAGCGGCAGGGCTGGGCGCATTCTCCCCGGTTGCCGTCCCGGCCGGTAAAGTAGTTGGACAGCAGGCACCGGCCGGAAAAGGACACGCACATGGCCCCATGGACAAACACTTCAATTTCCAGCTCCCGAGGGGTTTTTGCCCGGATTTCCGCGATTTCCTCCAAGGTCAGCTCCCGGGCCAGCACCACCCGGGACGCTCCCAGCTCATGGAGCATACAGGCGGCCTCGGCGTTGACCACGCCGGTCTGGGTGGAAATGTGCAGTTCCGTATTGGGGGCGTATTGTTTGGCCATGCGCAGCACTCCCAGGTCGCTGATAATCAGGGCGTCCACCCCGGCGGCCTGACAGCCCTCCAAATAGCCGGGCATCCGGGAAAGCTCTTCGCCCCGGGGCAGAGTGTTGCAGGTGACATACACCCGCTTCCCCAGGGAATGGGCCAGCCGGACAGCCTCCGCCATTTCCTCAAAGCCGAAATTGGGGGAAGCGCTGCGCATCCCGAACTCCTTACCGGCCAGATACACCGCGTCGGCCCCATAGCGGAAGGCCGCCCGCAGCCGTTCAAAATCCCCCGCCGGGGAAAGCAGCTCCGCCCGCAAAGGCTGCGCCGCTGGGGCAGCTGGTGCAGCGGGGGTCGTTTGCTCAATGGTCAAGGAAGATTCCTCCTTTATTCTCATGAAGTTTCGGAAAGGCAAATCCTTTCCACACAAAACCGCGCGCACTCGGTTTTGGCGGAGTACGCGCGGTTTTCAGCTTACTTTCCAATGGTCAAAGGGCCGCATACGCCGGTATTTCCAGCTTAATCCAGCAGGCCCGCTTCTTCCAGATGCTGCTGATGCTCCGACCAAGTGGAAGCATAGTAGGCGTTGCCATCTGCATCGTGGCAGAAATAGTACATCCCTTCGGAGTCCTCCGACGGCCACAGCACCGCGTTAATGGCCTGGAGGCCCGGGTTACAGATGGGCCCCGGAGGCAGTCCTTCGATGGTGTAGGTGTCATAACGGCTCACATAAGTCTCCCGCTCCTCTTCCGGCACCTGGGACTGGCTGCGATAGGGATAGAAAGTGGTGGAGTCGCATTCCAGCCGGTAAATGTCATGGGATGCGCCGTCCTCCAGACGGTTCAGCAGGATGCCTGCTACCATGCCCATATCGTCTTCGCCATTCGCCTCTGCCTGGACAATGGAAGCCAGGGTGAGGATTTCATCAATGGTATACCCCATTTCCGTTGCCCGGTCCCGCATCTCTTTGGAGAACCGGTTCTGGCAGTTGTTGATCATTTTGCCCAAGGCGATATCCGGGTCCTCGCCTTTATAGAAGTCGTAGGTATCCGGGAACAGATAGCCTTCCAGCTTGTAATAGCGCTCATCCTCATTGTCAATGGCGTTGATAAAGTCGTAATCGTCAAACAAATCGGAATTGGCGGCTTCCAAAACCTCCTCCACGGTACAGACCTCGTTTTCTTCCAGGCGCTCCGCAAATTCCCGGAGGTTCAGGCCTTCAGGGAAGGTGATATTCACCACATCCTGACGGTTGTTGTTGTTCTGCAGAAAATTGACAATGGCTTCATAGTCCATGTTGGTGTCGATTTCATAGCTGCCCTGGCCGAAACCATCGTCCGCGCCGGTGACCATGCAGTACAGAGAGAAAAACTCCGGATTGGAAATGACTCCCGCCTCCGTCAAGGTCTGGGAAACCTGTTCCATGGTGGGGTCCTCTGAAAGCTCCACCGAAGCGGTGCCCTCCGTGCGGCTCACCGCCAGCATATCATTCACCCCCACCAGCAGATAGCGGGAAAGGGCAATGGACACCAGAATGACCATGGAAATCCACACGCACCGGAATAAACCGCGGTTTTTCCTGCCCTTGACCTTTTCTCGGGCTTTGGCCTGCTTCTTTTCCAGCCGGCGCTGTTTCCGGCTCTGCTTTTCCTCAGAGGGGGCCTGAGAAGCGCTGCCCTGACCGCTGAAGCTCTGCATCTCGGGGCTTTCGTCTCCATATTGCAGGGCCTCTTCCGGGATATGGAGCTGAAATTTCTCAGGCCGCTGCTGCTGCGGCGTGGAATCCCCGCCAGGCGCGTCGGTAAATTGCTTGTTATCGTCCATGAAGAAACCTCCTGCTTCACACGGCCGCCCTCTCTCCGGAACGCTCACTTCCGGCGCTGTGGGCGGGAAGGGGCCGCCGGCGCTTTTTGTATGCGCCGCGTGTATTTTTCCGTGGCAAGAACATCCACGGGTTTGTCGTAATAACCATGGGGCAGATTCCACTGGATACAGCTGCTGTAGCAGATTCCAGCCTTAAACCCGCCGAAACCGGCTAAAAAGCGGTCGTAATAGCCTTTCCCATATCCCAGCCGGTAACCGTGGGAATCAAAGCTCAAGCCGGGGACAATACAGAATCCCGCTGAAAAGTCCGTGATTTCCTGGCATCGCTCCGGGATAGGTTCCAGCACGCCGAAACTTCCCTTTTCCAAATCATCTAAAGAATCAATGCGAAAAAAGGCCATTTCATAGGTGCCGGGGATGCACCGGGGAACCACAACCGTTTTGCCGTCCTTCCAGGCCCGGCGAATCAGGCCAAAGGTATCCACCTCAATGGGCTTGCTGACATAGGTAAAAAAGAGCTTCTCCCGCTGGTATTCCCGCATCTTCCAGATGCGCAGGGCAATTTCCTCATCCTGGCGGCGTTTCTCCTCCGGGGGCATTTCTTCCCGGATGCTCCGATAGCGGGCGCGCAGGCGGATTTTCAGCTCTTTGATATTTTTCACGGGCATTGCATCGACACCCTTACCTTTTGGGCGGTGTCCTCGCCCTTGAGCATCCGGACGATTTCCAGGGCGAACTCCAAAGAAGCTCCGGGGCCTTTTCCGGTAACCAGCAAGCCGTCCCGGCACACAAAGCCCGGCGCCAGCTCAGCGCCTTCCAGCTCCTGCTCAAAACCGGGGAAGCACAGGGCTTTTTTGCCCTTGAGCAGCCCCAAATGCCCCAGCACCGAAGGCGCAGCGCAGATAGCCCCAATGGGCAGGCCGTTGTCGGCGCAGTAGCGCAGGCTTGCCGTCACCACAGGAGAATTTTCCAAATTCAGGGTACCGGGCATCCCGCCGGGGAGGATTACCATCTCCATAGTATCAGTGAGGACCTCGAACTGCTCCAGATCCGCCTCCACTACAATATGGTGAGAGCCGGTGACCCGCTTGGAGCCCACACCTACGGTCTTTACCTCCAAATCTGCCCGGCGGAGCACATCCACCGTGGCCAGGGCCTCGATCTCTTCAAATCCATCGGCCAAAAACAGATAAATCATCCTGCACCATCCTTTTCCTCGTCCCCGACACTGGGCCGGTTTCGGCATTTTTCTATTATTATACCGGATATTTCCCTATTTTGTAAAGGCCAGTCCTCGTTTCTTCCCCAGGAATATGCCCAAAGGCGGGATTTTCACAAAAATTATTCCAGGGTAAGGCCCAAATAGGGCGTACCGTCTGCGGGGAATCCCGCCAAAATAGAGGGCCGCAGAGGCCGCATCATGCCCCGGGGCTGTACCTCTCCCAATCCCGGCAGCAGGGGCGAAGTCATCGGCAGGCGCACCCGCAGCAGTTCTCCCCTGCACTGGGACGCCGCCTGAACAAGCAGAGCTTCTTCTCCACCGGGTGGCGCCATCAGCTCCCGCACGGTACCGTCCGGGGCAAAAATGCAGTAGCCCTGCCGGGAAAAGGTCACGCCTTCCCCGTTATACCGCTGCATTTCCAGGGCTTTTTGTACCGCCCGGGGCCCCCACATAACAGAACCGAGGGTATGTTCCAAGCAGCGCTCCCGCACGGCGGCGCACTCTTTGCCGGTGAGCACCACTTTTTCCCGGGGAAGAGGCCCACAATTTTCCAGAAGCGCTTTCCGGTCCAGCGAACACTCCCGCACCCCGAACACCGTCCGGTAGCCGAACCGGTGATAATAGCGGTACAAAGAGGCTTCCCCGGGCAGCAGTACCGAGGCGTATTCTCCCCGGGCCTCTCCCAGCCGGGCGGCTTCTTCCAAAAGGGCGCCCATATAACCCTTACTCCGATAGGCTTTGCCGGTGGCCGCCGCATAGATATAATGGGCCGGCACCCGCTCCCCCGAGGCGGCGAGCATCTGGCAGGGAAGCATATGCAGAGCCGACAGGATGCGGCCTTTTTCCTCTGCCACCAAGGTGGTCTGCGGCTGCCAGCCGCAGCGGAAAAAGGCTATGGCCTCCTCTTCCGAACCGCCGAAGACTTCCAGCCAAAGGGCTATGAGGGCGTCCCGCATTCCATATTCTGCTGTTTGAATCCGCATCTCCATTCCCCCCTGTTATTCCCGGACAGCCGTGAACTTTTCCAGCACTTCCGCCGGGTAATAGGAAGCCTTGGCCCGGCGCAGCCCCTCCAGCCCCATATCCTCCTCCCGGTTAATCCACCGGTAGCCGGAAAGGGCGTGTTCGGCAAAGGCCTGGTTAATGGCGGGATACAGGCCGTCATAGCCGTCCAGAGCCTTCTCAAAATGAACGTCAAACACCTGGTCGTTGATGGCTTCCCCTGCCGTAAAGGCTACCGCCTTGCCGTCTATCCGGATAAGGCCGCCCACAAAGGCCAAGGCCTCAAAATGATCCAGGGCCTTGCCAATAGCGCAGTTCTCGTCTTTCAGCCCGCCGCCGCAGCCATGGGCCAAGCACCAGGCCCGGGCCACCTGCCGGCAATCCTCTAAATTTTCCGCCGACACTGGCTCATAGGTGTAGGAATACGTCCGGCGGAACCGGGCGATGTGATTGCGCTTGCTGTGATATTTCCGTCCGGACAGGGAGATGAGGTCCTCCGGCGCATAGAGATAATCGCTGTCATCCAGAGTGGAGGAATAGCGGAAAAATCCAGGCAGAACCGCTTCTATCTGCTCCCTCTCCCCTTTGTCCATGCCCCAGAGACGCAGGGCCTCCCCCGTTTCCTGGGTGTGTGCCTGCAATAACAGCAAGGCCTCCTTGAGCTCCTGAGGAGACTTTGCCCCCGCAGGAAAACCATAGGTGTGGGCAGCCCGTCCATAGCGGGTAAACACCAGATTCCCGTGGCGGCAGACCTCAGTGTGGTAGGCCCCGCTCCAAATAAACAAGGTGCCAAAGGCATCCTCACTGCCCCTTCCTCCGGCAGTCGAAAGGACGGGCTGTATCCAGGCCCGGTCTTCAATGGTAGGCGTGTGAAAATTCAGCATAAATGGCGTTCCGTCACTTTCCTTTCCAATTCCTGTTGGATGTCTTCTATGGGCCGGGGCTCCCCGTGGCGGCCGCAGGAAATGACCTCCCATCCCAGCTTTTCCGCTGCGAACAAAGCACATTCCCGGCAATGGGCCAAAAAAGCCGTATCCCGCTCGTGGAGGTCTTTTTTGCTCTCATCCCCTTGATACCGCTGGGACAGCAGCTTTTGGGAAATTTCCGGAGGCATGTCCAGATACAACACCAAATCCGGACGGGGGATGCCCAGCTTTTCGTATTCAAAATCCTCAGCCCAGCGAAGATAGCCGGGCCATTCCTCTCGGGGGAGCTTGGCCAGCTGATACACCAAATTGGAGGTGGCGTAGCGGTCTGCCAGCAGCAGCACCCCCGCCTCATAGTCCCGCCGCCAGTCCATTTGATAGGAGGCGTAGCGGTCCACCGCATAAAAAGCGGAGGCCGCATAGGCGTTGACGTCCTCGGGCCGGGAGCCGAAATCCCCCTGCAAATACATTTTTACCAAAGCAGAGGACGGGGATGCATAGTTGGGAAAAGAAAGCCGGCGCACCGGGCCCTTTTTCTCCAAGGATTCATAGAGCCGCTTTGTCTGGGTGCCTTTTCCGCTACCGTCCAATCCCTCTAACACAATCAGGCTCATCTTGTCTTCATCAACCTTTCGTTCCCGGGGCCCAAAACGCGCTGGCCTTTTTCCACCGCCAAACCCGGGTTTATTTTTCTGTGGTGCCCTCCACGCCGTATTTCTGGCGCACCTGCTTCTGCTTGCCGCAGGACATCTTCCCTTCCGGGCAGGGGCCAAACAGGCAGGGCGGCCCGGCATGGGCAAAGAGATGGGGCGCCTGTTCCTTGACCAGGGCCAGCATCTGCTCCGCCACCTCCCGAATCTCCCACTGGGCCCGGTTGCAGCACCGGTGGGCGAAAAAGTTCAGCAGAGACCGGGCGTTAAAGGTGGCGATCATCTTAGTGGCGCAGGCATTGGGCAGCACAAACCGGGCGTCCTCAATGGCCTGCTTTTCCGCCAGACGGTCCGCGGTTTTTTCCGGCTTTCCCTCCTGGAGAAGCCGCTCCTTATGGGCGGCCTTCAGGGTGGCGGTCAGGGATTCATAGTGGGCTTGATCCTCGGCCATGGCCCGGAGAAACTCTTCCTTGGCCTGGGGAATCTTCTCGATTTCCGGGGGAACCACAAACTCAAAGGCCGCCTCTTTCACATACCGCTGGCTCTGGACGCTGTAGGAGGCGATGCGGTGACGGGTAATCTGGGCCAGCAGAGAGCGGGACACGCCTTCAATGCCGAAAGTGAAGGAAGCGTGCTCGATGGGGCTTTCATGACCGATTTCCGCCAGCATTTCCACAAAGGAAGCCGTTTTCTCCGGGGTCAGCCCCTCCATGAGGGTGCTGATGTCCGAAGGGGAATAACACAGCTTTGCGGAGGATGCCACGATAGTTTCGGGGGAGGGCGTACAGGCCAACAGGGTGACAGTAGCCATAAGGGACCATTCCTTTCTCTCTAAAAAACCGGCGGACAAATGCCGGACTCATAACTATCAAGTTATTATAGCAAAATTCGGGAGGTTTTCCAACCCCTCAGGCAAACAAATGGCCGGACAGCCACAAAAGCGTCCGGCCTTACTGGGTTCAGGATTCAATTTTGGCCCGGTTTTGCCTTGGCCGTCATCCACTCATGCTCTTCACAGACCTGCTCATACAGATGCTGGAAGCTCCATTTCCGGTTGGTGGGAGTGATGACAGCCTTGCGCTCTACCAAAAGCCCGCCTTTGTGCAGGGCTGTGAGAACCTCGTTGAGACGGGGACGGGTGATCTGCATGACCATCATTTCGTAGGGCAGGGATTCTCCCCCATAGGGCGCACCGGAAGCTGTGCTTCCCGGCAGGCCAGCGCAGAATTCCACGGTTTCCGAGAGCATATCATCTGTCACCGTCACAGTTTCTATACCCATGGTGCTCAGAAGCTCCCGGAGCTTTTTTCCCTTTTCGGTCTCCTCCTCCAAACCATAGAGGAGGAAGATTTCTTTTTCTGGCCGAACTCTGGCTTTCATACCAGCCGCCCCCTTTCCTTAAAAATCACGCAAACGCAAGTCAAAGCTCCACACTGCCTTCCAGCCGGATGTCCCGGGAAGAACTCCCCACCAGGATGCGGAATTGACCGGGTTCCAATTTCCAGTCCATATCCTCCGTGCTGTAATAACAGAAGGCGTTTTTGGGCAGCAGAATCGAAACTTCTTTGCTCTCGCCGGGATGCAAAAATACCTTTTCAAATCCCTTCAATTCTTTCGCGGGACGGGCAACAGAACACGCTGTATCCGACACATAGAGCTGCGCTGCCTCAGCTCCCGAAACGGCGCCGGTATTGGTGAGGGTGAAGGTTGCCCGGACTTCCGGCGTACCCTCCTGCCCTTGGGCCGTATGGAGCTGCAAATCCGTATAGGCGAACTCCGTGTAGGAAAGCCCGTGGCCAAAGCAGAACTCCGGTTCCACGTCAAAGCTGTCGTAGTAGCGGTAGCCCACATAAATGCCTTCCTTATAGGTGACGGTATCGCCGCCGGGAAATTCTCCGAACCGGGAAACCGGCGTATCTTCCAACGCCTTGGGGAAGGTGGTGGGCAGCTTGCCAGAGGGGTTCACATCGCCAAACAGCACTTCTGCCAGCGCCATGCCCCCTTCTGTACCCGCATACCAATACTGCACTACCGCCTTTGCGCGGTCAATCCAGCTTCTCATTTCCACTGGCGAGCCGCTCATATTGACGATAACCGTATTGGGATTGGCATCCAAAAGCCTGCCGATCAGCGCGTCTTGGCCGTAGGGCAGCTTCATGTCCGGCCGGTCCTGGCCTTCCATATCGTAATCATGGTTGAGGCCGCCCACATAAATCACGACATCCGACGATGCCGCCAGTTTACAGGCTTCCTCCGCCAGCGTTTCCCGCTGGTCTGTATCCTCCGGATTGGAGGAATACCCTTTGGCATACTGCACGTGGAAGTTGCCGCCCAGATGCATCTGGATTCCCAGCAAAGGGGGAATCTCATACAGGGCTCTTACTTCGGAACTGCCGCCGCTGAAAGCCTGCATCCGGTTGGCGTTTTCGCCGATCACCGCAATGGAACCATGGAAATCCTTGGCCAACGGCAGGAGATTCTCTTCGTTTTTCAAAAGGACGATGGATTCCCGAGCCACTTTCCGGGCGGAAATATGGTTTTCGTGGGTATTGTAAGCGCCAGGACTCCGGTGCTCCGGCTCCATCATTTTCAGCTGGAACATCATCTTCAGAATCTGGCGAACCATCCCGTTTACCGTTTCCTCCGAAATCTCGCCGGCTTCTACCAGCTCTTTCAGGGGGTTGGCGTAATAATATTCATCATAACGGTTACTGACGTTCATATCGAAATGTACGCCTGCGTCCACCGCCTTTTTCGTATCATGTACCGCGCCCCAATCGGAGATGACGATCCCGTCAAACCCCCACGTTTCCCGCAGGAGGGTCTGCATCAGATATTGGTTGTGACAGCAGTATTCCCCGCGGAACTGGTTGTAGGCGCCCATGACAGCCAGGCATCCTCCCTCCTGCACCGCCGCCTGAAAGCCGGGGAGATACAGCTCGTGGAGGGCACGCTCGTCCACTTCCACATTCACGTCAAATCGGCGCGTTTCCTGGTTATTGACGGCAAAATGCTTGATACAGGCGGCCACGTCGTTTTCCTGAATCCCCTGAATCTCCGGCACACACATCCGGGAAATCAGATAGGGGTCCTCGGACATATACTCAAAATTCCGCCCGCAGAGAGGGGTTCGGTGGATGTTGATTCCCGGAGAGAGGGAAACGTCCTTCCCCCGCCCCCGGACCTCCCGGCCCAGGGCTTTCCCGTTTTCATAGGCCATTTCGGGGTTCCAGGTGGCGGCCACCGCCGTGATACAGGGAAACGCAGTGGCAAAATCGCCGGTATCCCCCACATAACTGCAGGTTTCCCGGTCAAACTCGCCGCGCACCCCCATGGGGCCGTCGGAAAAATGGAAGGGCGGAATGCCCAGACGCGCAACGCCTTTGGTATCATACACATTGTCGCCGTGAAGCATCCCGAGCTTCTCTTCCAACGTCATCTCCGAAATCAGGGTTTCAATCTTCTCCAGCACTCCCTCATCGATTAGGGAAAGAGTTGCGTTCATAAGATATCCTCCTAAAAACTGCAAGAATTTATCCTATTCAAAACCATACAGCCGGATTACTCCTCCAGCTTCCAAAGGTTCTTGTCCCTTCGGAAAAACAGGCAGGTAAACATCCCGGCAAAACCGATGACAAAAAACAGCAGCGCCGCTCCGGAGCCTTTTCCGGAACCAAACAGTGCAGTGAGGAACATGCCCTGGGGCAAAGAAGCCATGAGCGGTTCAAACACCCTATCCACCAACAGCCCACCGACAAAATACCCGATGGGAATGGTGAAAAATTGTAGGCTGTTCCGCACGGAAAAAACACGACCCTGCATCTCAATGGGAATCCGGTTCCGGAGCAGGACGTCCATATTGGCGTTCATCATAGGGATAAAAATCCAGCCCAACGCCGCGCCGATACACCAAACCGGCACAGAGCGGCCCAAGGCCAGAAGAAAATTCTCCGTACTCATGGCAAACAGCAGGCTATTGCAGATAACCCGCACCCGGCTTTTGGGCGCCGGCAAAAAGGAAACCAGGACACTGCCGGCCAGCATGGCAATCCCCATGGCGGTGTTGACTATGCCCAAGGCAGCCTCTCCCCCGCCTTCCCGGGAGAGAAGCATGGCAGGCAGGGCGGCCTCGTAAATCGAAGCGATTAAATTGATAACCGCAAGAAACAGAATCAGGTCCAGAATCCCCCGGTTCTGTTTCAGATACCCCAGGCCCGACCGCACAGACTGCATCACTGTCTCGCGCTTTTCTTCCCGGGCGGGAGGCTCGGGGATTTTCACAAAGCACAGCAAGGCAATAAAGGCCACCGCAAAAGTCAGCAAATCGAAAATCAAAACAGCCTCGATGCCAGCCAGGGCCAAAACTGCCGAAGCAGCCGCCGGGGTAATGATGTTAATCAGGGAATTAGAGAGCTGCTGCATCCCGCTGGTCCTTTGATAATACTTCTTGGGAATCAACAGGCTGACAGCAACATCGGCGGCCGGACGCTGGACGGTACTCATAAGGCCGTTTAGGGCATTGAGAAGATACAGGTGCCAAATTTCCAGCCGGCCAGTACACAAGAGCAGCAGGGATGCTGCTGTGCAGAGGGCCGCGAAGGTATCGCTGGCCAGCATGGTGATTTTCTTATTCCAGGAGTCGCTGAGGGCTCCGGCAAAAATCGCCATGAGAATATAAGGCGTATACGAACACACGGACAGCAGGGCAGTGCTCAGGGCGGAACCCTGCTGCTGGTAAGACCAGATAATCAGGGCAAACCCCGTCATAGAGCTGCCCAGGGACGAAAGAGACTGTGTAGACCACAGAACCAGGAAGCTGTGAAGCTCCCGGATAAAAGTTTTCAGCTTATACATTTGACTTTGCTCCTTTGAAAAGATCATATCCATTCAAAAAGCAAAGCCCGGCAGGGACGATTCTACGATCTCCATGCAGGCATCGTCCTCAGCGGACCTTGCATGGAGCCTTGGCAATGCAAAGCATCCTACTCTCTCCTTTTGATACAATAAAGAACTGCCTTTTCGGGCTCGCGCCGCGAAAGGCAGCTCTTGCTGTTTGTGGAAACGGGAAGCCCATTTTCCTGGGTTCGCTGCGCTCCGCATTTTCGGGGTTCCTCGCCCCCAGCCTCACCTGACGATTCGGTCAACGCCCTCCGCCAGAGAGACGGCGTCTCTCTGGACTCTGCGCGTTTTTCTTTTATATTAGTGCCGGTAATAATTGATGAGGCAGCCGTCCAGCAAAATCTGGCGCTCGTCATCGGTCAGCGCAGCAATGGACAGGTTAAAGGCCTTGGGTTCCTCACCCAGGACATAGGCCGGAACCGAGGCAATCTCGCCCTTTTCCATAATCGAGCGGATATTGGGAACCAGGATGTAGTCTCCCAGCTTAAAGGGCGTTTCCCCTTCCAGCTGGAAGGGCAGCATACCCCAGTTGATAAGGTTGGAGCGATAACGCTTGGTGGCGTATTCCACGGCGATATTGGCACCGGCGCCCAGCACACGCTGGCAGCTGGCGGCCTGCTCACGGGCGGAACCGTCGCCGGGCTTGATGGCGTAAATGGTGGAGGCGATGCCCACCTGCTCCCAGCCGGTGTTCTCGCAGCCGGGAACCTTCTGCACCTGCTCCAGCAGGGCGGCGTTGGTGTCACCGGCGGCACGGGCCTTTTCTTCCGCCTGGACTTCCTTGGCGCGGCCCACATAAGCGGGGTCCTTACGGCTCAGAGTGAATTCCGCCAGGCCCAGAGGGTTGGAGCGGAAGGAGCTGGTCTCGCCGCTGGGGATGAGCTCGTCGGTGGTGGTCACCGGGTCGGTGATATAGCTGGTAACCTTCAGCAGCAGGTTTTCCGGCAGAGGCTGAATCTCCGGCCAATCCTTGATGTTGGGGCCGAGACGGAGAATCTCATCGAAATCGCCCTTGCCATAGCCGGCGTAAATACGGCTGCGATAGCTGGAATCATCGAATTCATAGGCCGGGATATTGGGGGTGTAGTCGATGTCGGTAGCCGGGGTCAGGATGCCGCCCATGCGGGTGGTGGCGGCAATGGAACGGGCGTCCATCAAAGCCACGCCGGCGATCTGGCCGTTGCCGGGCTTGGAGCCTTCGCGGCTGGGGAAGTTCCGGGTGGTGTGACGGATGGACAAGGAGCCATTAGCCGGTACGTCGCCTGCGCCGAAGCAGGGACCGCAGAAAGCCGTGCGGATGGTGGCGCCGGCAGCCATCAGGTCGGCCAGAGAGCCGTTCTTCATCAGAGCCATCATGGTGGGCTGGCTGCTGGGATACACGCTGAGGGCATACTCGTCATTGCCCGCAGAGTGGCCCTTGAGAATCTGGGCGGCCTCGCAGATGTTGGAATAGGTGCCGCCGGCACATCCGGCAATGACGCCCTGGTCTACCCGGAGGTGACCGTTTTCGATTTTATCCACCAGGGAGAGCTTCACGTTGTCGTTGCCAATAAGGGCCTTGCAGTCCTCCTCGGTCTTGTGGAGGATGTCCTCCAGGTTGGCGTTGAGCTCTTCAATGGTATACACATTGGAGGGGTGCATGGGCAGGGCGATCATGGGACGGACCGCAGAGAGGTCCACCTCTACCAAGCCGTCGTAATAAGCCAGGTCAGCGGGAGCCAAAGGCTTGTAGTCGCCGCCGCGGCCATGAATGGCCAGGTATTCCTTGGTCTTGTCGTCGGTCTCCCAGATGCTGGACAGGCAGGTGGTTTCCGTGGTCATCACGTCGATACCGCTGCGGTATTCCAGCGCCAGGTTGTGGACGCCGGGGCCTACAAACTCCATGACCTTATTCTTCACATAGCCGTTCTTAAACACCGCGCCGATAATGGCCAGGGCCACGTCCTGGGGGCCTACGCCTGCAACCGGGGTACCGGTGAGGTACACGGCCACTACGCCGGGACGGGCTACGTCATAGGTGCGGCCCAACAGCTGCTTGGCCAGCTCGCCGCCGCCCTCGCCGATGGCCATGGTGCCCAACGCGCCGTAACGGGTGTGGCTGTCGGAACCCAGAATCATCTTGCCGCAGCCGGCGTGCATTTCGCGCATATACTGATGGATTACCGCCATGTGCGGGGGCACGAAGATGCCGCCATACTTTTTGGCAGCGGACAGGCCGAAGAGGTGGTCGTCCTCGTTAATGGTGCCGCCCACTGCGCACAGGCTGTTGTGGCAGTTGGTGAGCACATAGGGCATGGGGAACTTTTCCAGGCCGGAAGCCCGGGCTGTCTGCACGATACCCACGAAGGTGATGTCGTGGCTGGCCATGGCGTCGAACTTGATTTTCAGGTTTTCGCTGTCGCCGCTCTGGTTGTGGGATTGCAGAATATCCCAAGCGATGGTGCCGGTTTTGGCGTTCTCCACCTGGGAATCGTCAAAGCCCAGGGCTTTCAGTTTGGCGGGAGCCTCGGCGTCGGCCGCCACCCATTGTCCACGGGCATAATACATCCCGGTTTTGCTGCAGGAAATCATAGGGAACCTCCTTATATTTTGAACTTTGCCATAGTTGGTAGTCGTATGGTTTTTATTATAGCACAAAGCGCTGAAAAAAGGAACGCAGATTTTCCAATCCGGGCTGCGCCGCGAAACCGCTGTTCCCCTTGTTGTCATTCTGATGCAGGGAAAGCGTCAGCAGCGGCCCGGCCGCTTACTCATAGCCTTTGCCAGCTGGCAGCCTGTGGCGGTTTGGAAAAAGCCCTGTAACTGCTCCGGGGAAATGGGCTCTTCCTTCTCCAAATAATTTACTAGCAGGTCCGCTTCCATGAGAATCCGCAGCTTTTTGTCTTTATCGGCCTCCCCGTATTGATGATGGAGCAGCACCAGAGGCAGCACCTTCTGGGAAACCCCTGCGGGATACCCAGCTTCACGCAAAAACGATTCCACCATCTCCGGGGCTTCCATGCGCTGGTTTTCCTGACAGGCGTCTCCGTATCTCTCCTTGCATCGCCGGATGGGAATATCGTGAAGGATGGCTGCCGCCGCTACCATTTCCAACTCTTCCGGCATCAGGGCCTCCCCCTCTCCTATGAGCTTTGCCAGGGCGTAGACCTTTAAAATATGCTGGGTGCGGCGAGGGTGCCCCTGTTCATAGAGCAGCGCTGCCAGCAGCAATCGGTTTTCCCGTTCCAACTCCATTTCCCCTTTCCCGTTCAAGATTCAGCAAAAAGAAAAAAACCGTGAAACTAAAAGTTTCACGGCTTTGGAGGCGACACCCAGATTCGAACTGGGGAGTCAGGGTTTTGCAGACCCATGCCTTACCACTTGGCTATGTCGCCATATGGAGCGGACGACGAGGCTCGAACTCGCTACCTCCACCTTGGCAAGGTGGCGCTCTACCAGATGAGCTACGTCCGCATAATTGGTGCCTCCGATCGGAATCGAACCAATGACACGGGGATTTTCAGTCCCCTGCTCTACCAACTGAGCTACAGAGGCATAATGGCGACCCGGAACGGGCTCGAACCGTCGACCTCTAGCGTGACAGGCTAGCGTTCTAACCAGCTGAACTACCGGGCCATCTGTATCGCTCGTTCCAGCGACGTTTAGTATAATACCATATCCGGAAACGGTTGTCAACTACAATTTCCAAATTTTTTTATTTTTTTCTGGAAGCCCCTTCTTCCAGGAAATTTTGCGGCTGCTGGTAAAACTTTTCGCCGGCTTTCGAAAGGAATCGCTATTGCTTCCACCCCAGAAAAGCTCGGGATTCCAAGCGGGAAGGCAAGACCTTCCGCCGGCAAGATATTTGCCCCTCTCCTTCTCCGCCTTTTTCATTTATGGAAGGGCCGGGGTAAAAGTTCGGTTCTGTACTGCGCGGCTCCAAGGGAGCCTCCATGCATAAAAGCTATTATCACCTATTAAAAACAGGTATTTGCTATTTTCCCCTGTCCGGATTATAATAGAGTGACGGCATTTTAGGCCCTTCCATCTACTATTAAACCATACAACCTTACACGATAGAATCTCATGGGCAAAGGCTGTTAGAAATGCCTTTTCCCACAGGGTGGAACGTCCACCATACTCTCATTTGGTAAAGGGGAATTCTTATGAATACGATTACAAACCAGACTTTTGACCAGGAGCGGGCCCTCTACGGCAGCCACGGGCTTTTGCTGAAGGATTCCGCTTTTGACGGCCCGGCTGACGGGGAAAGCGCTTTGAAAGAAAGCAGCGACATTCAGGTGGACCATGTTTTCTGCAACCTGCGGTATCCCTTCTGGCACGACCACCGGCTGACCATTCAAAACTCGGAAATGACGGAACTTTGCCGGGCAGCCCTGTGGTATTCCGACCACATCACCATCACCGGCACCAAACTCCACGGCATCAAGGCCCTGCGGGAATGCCAGGACGTAGTCATGGAAAACTGCGACATCCTCTCCCCCGAATTCGGCTGGTCGGTGCAGAATATAGAAATGCGCCATTGCAAAGCGGAAAGCGAATATTTTATGATGCGCTCGGAAAATCTCCGCTTTTCTGAAGTAGAGTTCAAGGGGAAGTATTCCTTCCAGTACATCAAAAACGCCGTGTTCGAAAACTGCAATTTCGATACCAAAGACGCCTTCTGGCACGCAGAAAATGTCACTGTCCGGGACAGCGTGGTCAAGGGAGAGTATCTGGCCTGGTATTCCAATGGGCTGACCCTCATCAACTGCAAAATCATCGGCACCCAGCCCTTCTGCTACTGCCAGAACCTGAAGCTGGTGAACTGCCAGATGCTGGACGCGGACCTGTGCTTTGAAAAGTCCCAGGTGGAGGCCACGGTGACCACCTCGGTGATCAGCATTAAGAATCCCCTTTCCGGGCGGATTCAAGTGCCGGCAGTGGGGGAAATCATCCGGGACGACGAGAATTCCAAGGGGGAAATCATTATCACCGGCGAGAACCCCTGCGAAACCAAAAACGGCGTGGACGCCTGCGCATAATATAATAATGAAAGCATAAAAAATCGGGAAGCTCTCTTCTATGAAAGCTTCCCGATTGATTTTTGTTTATTTTCGGCTTATTCTCCGCAGCTGCCCTTCTCAGAGCAGAACTTCACGGTTTTTCCTTCGAGAATCATGTTGGTGGTGCGCACGGCGCACATTTTGCCGCACATAGAGCAGGTGTGGCGCTCGGCAGGGGGCGTGGACTCATAGTAGCGGCGGGCCTTATCCGGGTCCAGGGCCAGGCGGAACATCTCGTCCCAATCCAGCTTGTGGCGAGCCGTGGACATCTCGTTGTCGCGATCCCGGGCGCCGGGGAGGCCGTTGGCAATATCAGCGGCGTGGGCGGCGATTTTGGAGGCGATAATGCCCTCCCGCACGTCGTCCAGATCCGGCAGGCGCAGGTGCTCCGCCGGGGTCACATAGCAGAGGAAGTTGGCTCCGTTGGAAGCGGCAATGGCCCCGCCAATGGCGGAAGTGATGTGGTCATAACCGGGGGCGATGTCCGTGACAATGGGGCCCAGCACATAGAAAGGTGCGCCGTGGCAGATGCGCTTTTCCATCTGCATATTGGCGGCAATTTCGTTCATGGCCATGTGGCCGGGGCCCTCCACCAGCACCTGGACATCAGCGTCCCAGGCCCGCTTGGTCAGGTGGCCGATTTCAATGAGCTCGGAAATCTGGCCTGCGTCGGAGCTGTCGTCAATGCAGCCGGGGCGCAGGGCGTCGCCGATGGAGATGGTTACATCGTGGGCCCGGAGAATTTCCAGCACATCGTCATAGCGCTCGAAGAAGGGGTTTTCGTTGCCGGTCATCATCATCCAGGCAAAGAGCAGGGAGCCGCCCCGGGAGACGATATTCATTCGGCGGCCCTCCCGGCGGAAGGCCTCTACGGCTCGGCGGTTGATGCCGGCATGGATGGTCATAAAATCCACGCCCTCCTTGGCATGGGCTTCCACTACCCGGAGAAAATCATCGGCAGTGATGTCCAGCAGGTCCTTCTCCAAATAGCCGATGGCGTCGTACATGGGCACGGTGCCGATCATGGCCGGGGAGTACTCCACAAGCTTCTCCCGGAACACCCGGGTCTTGCCGTAGTTGGACAAATCCATAATGGACTCGGCCCCCATCTCCACGGACATCTTCACCTTTTCCATTTCCAGGTCATAGTCCTTGGCGTCGCCGGAAATGCCCAGGTTTACGTTGATTTTGGTTTTCAGGCCGTCGCCGATGCCCTCGGCGGAAAGGGACGTATGGTGGATATTGGCCGGGATGGCAATGGTGCCGGCGGCCACCCGCTCCCGAATCCATTCCGGCTCCCGGCGTTCCTTCTCCGCAACCGTCTGCATCTGGGGGGTGACAATCCCCATTTTCGCGGCTTCCATCTGGGTCTTATAGTTCATATGCCGTTTCCTCCTGATGATAAAATTTTTCTATTAGCTGAACAGGATTTGCTGTTTTCATTAGCGCGCTCATGACGCAGTATCCTGCGGCCCCGGCCTGAAGCACCTGGGGAACCCTCTCCGGCGTGATGCCGCCGATGGCATACACCGGCTGCCGGGCGGCTTCACACACCTGCCGCAAAAAATCCAAGCCCCGTGCCGGGACGCCTTTTTTGCAGTCCGTGGGGAACACATGGCCGGCAATGAGATAGGCGGCGGGGCTCTCCCGCAGAGCGGCGGCTTCTTCCGGCGCGTGAACCGACACGCCGAAACCGCACTCCCCTGCCCCGCGTAAATTCCGGTTGGCAAAGGAGAGCTGCACCCCGCAGCCCGGCAGGGTCCAGCCGGGAACCGGGCCGTTACAGGTCAGGGGCACCCCCGCTTTTTGACAGAGGGGCAGCAGCCGCTTTACCAAGGCTTCATACTCCGAAAGGGGCAAATCCTTTTCCCGCAGAATCACCCGGGCGGGCTTCATGGAGAGGATCGCCTCCATCTGCCAGAAAAAATCCCCTTCACAGGCGGTGCGCTGGGTGACGCACACCAACCGGTGCTTCTCTTTCTTACACATAGATGTAATCCGCCATCACCGGCTGGAGGCCCTTCTCCTCAATAGCCCGGTAGATTTCCTCAAAAGAGCGGCCGTCCGAAATCTCAAACTGCTCATCGCCCTTGCCCTCGCCGCTGTGGTCGCCGATACCGGTGGAGACCCCTGCGGAAATTTTCGTGGCGGCGATGTTGATGATGTTGTCCCGGAACCCGGCCCGCTCCCGGGAGGAGATGGTGATGCTGGCAAAGGGCATAAAGAGCCGGTAGGCGCAGATCACTTGGAGAAGCTGGCGCTCGTGGACGTCCTTGGGATTGATTTTGTCGTTGTTGATAATGGGGCGCAGCCGGGGGCAGGAGAAGGCGATCTCCGCCTGGGGATACTTCCGCTGCAGCAGCCAGCCGTGAAGGCCGGTAGCGAACGCGTCCTTGCGGAAATCGTCCAGCCCCAGCAGAGCGGCCAATCCTACGCCCCGCATCCCGCCCATCAGGGCCCGTTCCTGGGCATTAAAGCGGTACGGGAAAATCCGCTTGTGGCCGCCCAGGTGCAGGGTGGCGTATTTATCGGAATTGTAGGTCTCCTGGAACACGGTGACGTAGTCCACGCCGCAGGAGTGGAGGTACGCATACTCGTCGGAATTCACCGGGTAAATCTCAATGCCCACCACCCGGAAATATTTCCGGGCCAGCTTACAGGCTTCGCCGATGTAATTCACCGGGGAAGCGCTGCGGCTTTCGCCGGTGAGAATCAAAATCTCCTGCAGCCCCGTATCGGAAATGGCCTTCATTTCCTTTTCCATTTCCTCGGCGTTGAGTTTGGCCCGGCGAATTTTGTTGTGGCAGTTAAAGCCGCAGTAGATGCAGTAATTTTCGCAGTAGTTGGCAATGTACAGGGGGGTAAACATCATAACGGAATTGCCGAAATGCTTCCGGGTCTCCTGCTGGGCCCGGTGGGCCATTTCTTCCAGGAAGGGGTCTGCCGCCGGGGAAAGGAGGGCGGCGAAATCTTCGGGGGAGAGCACGTCTTTTTGCAGGGCACGGCGCACGTCGGCAGCCGTATAGCTGTCAAAATCGCACTGGTTCATCCGGGAAATCACCGTATCCTGGATGTCGGAGTCAATTTGCTCCATTCCCGGCTGGTACTCCATGTGGTTGGTATGTTGGTCGATCATGAAGGCGTTTCCTTCTTTCGTTAATATTTATCGTAGAGGCATATCTGGGGCTACGTCTATTTTGAAAGCCTGCTCCTCGTCAGCCCTCGTGCTGCTTTGCAGCTCTTGGGGCAATGTTTAATGCAGGCTTCGCCTGTTTTGGGGGCTCCTCGCCCCCTTGCCCCCTCGCCAAAAGGACTAAGTCCCTTTGGAATCCGTATAGTCGCGGGGAAGTCACATCGATTTTCTAGCTTCTACCACGCGTACGGTTTTAGTCCTGCAGGAACCCAGTCAAGGGGGAAGACGCTGCCGCGCCCTTTTCCATCACCCGGCCCAGGCCGGACAGGTAAGCGGTACGGCCCGCCTCAATGGCCTTTTTGAAGGCTTCCGCCATGGCGGGGATATCCCCCGCGGTGGCAATGGCCGTATTGGCCATCACGGCCGCAGCGCCCATCTCCATGGCCTCGCAGGCCTGGGAGGGCCGGCCAATGCCCGCATCCACAATAATGGGCAGGTCAATCTCATCAATGAGAATCTGGATAAACTCCCGAGTGGCCAAGCCCTTATTGGAGCCAATGGGTGCCGCCAGGGGCATGACGCAGGCCGCGCCGGCATTGACCAAATCCCGGGCCACGTTCAGATCGGGGTACATATAGGGCATCACCACAAAGCCCTCTTTGGCTAGAATCTCTGTGGCGCGGATGGTCTCCTGATTGTCGGGAAGCAGGTATTTGGAGTCCCGCATAATCTCAATCTTCACAAAATCGCCGCAGCCGCACTCCCGGGCCAGCCGGGCAATGCGCACCGCCTCTTCGGCGTTCCGAGCGCCGGAGGTGTTGGGCAGCAGGGTGACGCCTTCCGGAATATAATCCAGAATGTTGGCAGTGCCGCCTTCATTGGCCCGGCGCAGGGCCAATGTGATAATCTGTGCGCCGGCGTGCTCTACCGCCGCCTTGATGAGCTCCAGGGAATACTTGCCGGAGCCAAGGATAAAGCGGGACTGAAAGGAATGCCCGCCAAGAATCAATTCATCATTCATAAGTAAGACCTCCTGATTGATTTCACACCGCCGCCAGAAAGCGGCAGCGCCAAATTTCGAGAAATTTCGCGGCACAAGGCTTAAGGTGTTTCATCCCCCAGCAGAAGCCGCAGAACCATATGGGCCTGATGGCCCGCGCACACGCTGACCCGGGAAGCGGTCAGGCTGCCGCTGGTGGCCACATCGGTTTCCCCATCCCCGCAGAGATAGAGCCGGTTCATGGCGCGAACCGTTTGGATGGTATTGGCGGAGCCTGTGCCCGCCATGCCGGAGCCGGACACCACCACCGTATGGGGAAGTTCCGTCAACGCGGTTTCAATGAGCATGGCCTTTTCCTCCGGCCGGTCAAAGGCCTCGCAGAGAACCGAACACCCAGCGAAAATCTCCGGGAGATTTTCCGGGGTGAGGCGCACGGGATGCAGCTCACAGGACAGCCACGGGTCAATGCGGCGGAGGGTTTCCGCCAAGGCATCGGTTTTATAGCGGCCGAGCTGCTCTGCAAAATACTGCTGCCGGTGCAGGTTGGTCACGTCCACCCGGTCAAAGTCTGCCAGCACCAGCTTCCCAACTCCCAATCTTGCCAAAGAAACGGCAATGTGAGAGCCCAAACCGCCCAGGCCAGCGATGCCCACCACGGCGCTTTCCAGCTGGCGGACAACTGCTTCTCCCTGGCGCTCTACACGGGCCCGGCGCAGCTCTTCACGAGAAAGGGCCATGGGTCAACCCCCTCCCACAAAGTGGACAATCTCCACGGTATCTTCTTCCCGAAGCAGCTCCTTGTCAAAATCCGCCCGCCGGACAATCTGGCCGTTGCGCTCCACGGCCACTCGCTCCGGCTGATAGCCCTGCTCCAGCAAAAAGGCCCGGACAGATACCGGCGCTTCCAGATGGATTTCTTTTCCGCTGCACTTCATTCTCCTGCACCTCCTGTATTACAAACAAAAAAGCCGGCTCCCATTCCCGGGAACCGGCCTAACATGCGCTTGCATATTCTTTCAGCTTCCCTACCATGGTCTTAACCAACAGGTTCAATGGGTTGGGCCGCGCCCTCTCAGCCGCCTATAGCGGCACCCCAGCTTCTTTTTCAGTATAAGCTTTCCGTGCAGTCTTGTCAAGAACCTTTCCCCTGGGCAAAGCCCTCACAAAATTCCAAAAACTTCACAAAAAAGTACTATCTTTTCGCAAATCAGATTTATATGATACTCTCAGATTGATTTTTAGCTTCCCCTGAAAGGACGGGAAATCTATGACAAACTTCGCAAAACTTCACGAAGACGTCTGCTTTAAAAAGGCCGGCGGAAAAGTCATCTGGCAGCCCCGTATTGGCTGCTGGATTGACGACAAGCTCTTTGAAGACGGTGAATTGCCCGGAAAATACAAGGGCATGACCAAGGCGGAAATTTACCGGGATTTGGGCTGCTCTGCCCGGATCTATGAGTACAACGACTGCTTCTATCCCGTATATGACGACACCATCCGGTATACCAGCAAAACCGAAGGGGACTTGCAGACAGACACCTTTGAGACCCCTGTGGGAACCGTCACCCACATCACCAAAAGCACTCCCAGCAGCTGGGCCCGTCTCACTGTAAAGGAGTGGGTCTGCACCGAGGAGGACTTGAAAGTCTTTACCTATATTGAGCAGCACACCAACTGGGCTTTTTCCCAGGAAACCTTTGATAAGGTTCACGCGGAGTGGGGCGATCTGGGCGCGCCCACGATTTTCATCCCCCGGGTGTCTGTGCAGCGGCTGTATATTGACCTGATGGGCGTGGAAGAAGCCGTATACGCCATGATGGATTATCCCGAGACAGTGGAAGCGTATTTCGCCGCCCTGCGGGAATGCCACTTGCGCCTCATTGACGTCATCAACCCCTCCCCTGTCCGCATTATCAACTTTGGCGACAACATTCATTCCGGCACCCTGTCCCCCTCCCTGTTTGAAAAATATGTGCTTCCGGAATACCAAATCCGCTGTGAGCGCCTGCATCAGGCGGGAAAATTTATCTGCTCCCACTTTGACGGCGACAACCGGGGCCTGATGGAATTCTATCAGCAGACCGGGCTGGACGGCATCGAGGCCATCACCCCGGTTCCCCAGGGTGACGTAACTTTGGAGGAGATGCATCAGGCTCTGGGAGATATGGTCCTTCTGGATGGTATCCCCGCTGTCTATTTTGACGAGGAATATCCGGAAGAGGTATTGGTGGACTGTGTCCATAAAATCCTGGACCTCTTTGCCCCCAATCTGATTCTGGGAATTTCCGATGAGATTTCCTCCACCGGCGACATTGAGCGCATCCGCCTGGTAGGAAAGATTGTCGATGAATACAACCGGAATCTCTCGGCCTCTCAGGAATCCTGACGCACCATACAATAGCATCACAAACATCCAGAAGGGCGGCTCCCCATGCAGGAGCCGCCCTTCTTCTTGTGCTGCCTTAATCTTTCCACCACTCTTCTTCCGGGGAACGCAGCGGCGGCTCTTCCGGGAACAGCATTTCGTACAGGCCGTCGGTAAAAGTAAATTCTTTGCGCAGGGACTGCACCTTTTCCATGGCCCTTTCCCGCTCTCCCTGGGAAATTTCTCCCTGCTGGGCTGTCAGCAGCATGGTTCCCTTTTCCAGAAGGTCGTAGGCCAGCGTGGTCTCATAGCCGTGATACTCCAAAAGTTTGGCTCGGATAGCATAGCCCAATAAATTGCCCTCTAAGCTGTTCAGAGGCTGGAGGTTGCTATCCCAAAACCATGGGTCGAGGGCCCAGCCGCTGGGGTTCGCGTACCAGCAATCGTCCAAGAACACGATTCTTTCCGTTTTTTGTTTGACCGCGCGGCTGATAAGGTCATCCGCCCGGAATTTCGGCTCGCCCAAAATAAAAACAGCATCCCGTCCGGCAAGGAAGGCGTCTTCCGGGGTCTCCCAGCGTTCAAAGGCCATCCCGCCATAGCCGAATGTTCTCGCCAGCCCCTCTAACGCTGCGATCTCCTCATCTTCATTCCAAAACCGAGGGCTGTCGGGAAGGAACACCCGCATTCTGACAGGGAATTTCCGCACCTGGGTTAAGTAATAATAAAGCACAAACGGGATAAACTTCCACAGCTTTGACTTTTCCCGCAGATCAGAAGGAGAGATGTTCTCCTGGAACACCACCACCCGGAAAAGGCCCTTGTGGCTTTCAGGAAAAAGCTTCTGTATTTTGTAGAAAAGGCCATTGAGAGACTGGAACGCTTCCTCCCCGTCTGGGGTTACCCGCCCTTTTTCGTTCATAATGCCCAGTTCCTGCAAAGGCGGAATCTCCCGCCATTCCTCCAAGGGGTCTGGATGTTTCCAGCGGTAGGCCATCCCTTCCTGCGGGGAAAGGGCCTGTTGGGAAACGGAAACCTCCCCTTCTTCCGAGACTTCCAGCGTCCAATGGAATTCCGGGGTAAAGGCCAGCAGGCGGCGGTAAACCTTTGGGAACCGAGCCGAAAGATATGCGGAAAACCGCGCATCAGCTGGAATTCGCTGAAGAGAAGTGCTTTCTCCAACGCACCGCTCCGCCAAATAGCTCCAGCGGGTATCCCGGCAGATATAAATTTTTTGGTATCTTTCCTTTGGATTCCACGGGCTATAAAGACAGAAGGTTGTGGGCTTCTCTTTCAGTAACTGCTGCAAAACATCAAAGGCCTTTTTCATAAAAAACTCCCTCCAATTTTCATATATCCAACAGAGATTCCGCAATCGCACCGCAGAAAACCTCTTTAGCGCCCGCCTGAAGCAGGCAGGAAGCACACTCCAGCATGGTAGCCCCGGTGGTGACAATATCATCAATCAACAGGATGGTTTTGCCTCGGACCTTTTTATTGTCCGCCAGGTATACATTCCGGACATTCTCCCAGCGCTGGGCGGCATTCAGTTCATGCTGAGGCTGGTTGTTGACGACCTTTTCCAGCAATTTCCGACAGGGACGGCCAATGGCTTTCGCTACCTTTCTGGCCACCAACTCCGACTGGTCATACCCCCGCTCCTTCCGCCGCTTCCGGGAAACAGGAACCCAGCACACCACATCCACCGTCTGCCAGCGAGGCGGCAGGGCCAGAGTCAAGGCCTGCGCAAAGCCTGCCGCCCGCTCTTTCCTCCCTCGGAATTTATATTGCAGGATGGCTTGCCGTGCCTGGCCTTCATAGGCGTAAACCGATACGCAGAATAGGGAAAACTCCGGCTCCTCTAATAAGCGGAACCGGGCCTGGGGCGGGTTATTCTTCAGACAGGAATCGCAGACCCGGCGGCCACCGGCTGTCATTTTGCCGCACAAGGCACAGCGGGCCGGGAAAATCAGGGAAAGAAGTTTTTCTTTTAACGAGACACCGGTGCGCATGGGTCATTTCCCCTTTTTGAATCACGTTTCATTGCAGATACAAGAGCCGTATCCCATTGGCCAAACAGAAAAAGCAATCATGCTGATGGTTCCTCTTTCGCCAGCAAAAACCGCAGCAGCCCCGAATACCGGCGGGTTTTCCGGTCATTGGCCACCATTTTTTGTATGGTTCCCTCTTCCCCCACCAGAATCAGCAGGCTTTTGGCCCGGGTAACGGCAGTGTAGAGGAGATTCCGATATTGGAGCTGCTTGGGCCCCGGAAACATGGGGAGAATTACCGCCTGGAACTCGTTGCCCTGGCTTTTATGTACCGTGGCCGCATAGGCCAGCTCCAACTCGTTGGCGTGGTCGGTATCATACAGGACCATCTTGTCATCAATGGCCACGGTGAGGGCCCCAGCGGCTTTGTCAATCTCCACCAGAATGCCCACGTCCCCATTGAACACCCCTTCCCCGGTAGTGCCGTCGCTGCGGGTCCAGGGGAGGTTGTAGTTGTTCTTCACCTGCATGACCTTGTCCCCCTCCCGGAGGATGCTGCCGCCGATGGAAAGCTCCTTTTTTCCCTTTTCCGGCGGATTCAGGGCCTCCTGGAGCCGGTGATTCAGCTCGATGGTGCCCAGCTCCCCCTTCCGGCTGGGAGCCAGCACCTGGATGTCCTGGAATACAGAATAGCCATAGCTGGCCGGGAGCCGCCGGGCACAAAGGTCCACAATGGTATTGGAAATGGATTCCGCCCGGCGCAGGGGCAAAAAGAAAAAGTCATGGGCTTTATCCCGGAGCTCCGGCATCTGCCCGGCTACAATCCGGTGGGCATTGGTGACAATGAGGCTCTCCATAGACTGGCGAAAAATCTCCGTGAGCTGCACCACTGGGAACATTCCGGAAGCAATCAAATCCCCCAGCACATTCCCCGCCCCAACGGAGGGAAGCTGGTCGCAGTCCCCCACCAGAATCAGCCGGCAGCCCAGGGGCAGGGCCCGGAGAATCCCTTCAAAAAGCAGGGTATCCACCATGGACAGCTCGTCCACTACCACGGCGTCGCATTCCAAGGGGTTGCGCTCGTTGCGGCTGAAAACCGGGTTGTCCTGGTCATCCCATTCCACCTGTAAAAGCCGGTGGACGGTCTTGGCCTCCTCGCCAGTCAGCTCGGACATCCGCTTGGCGGCCCGTCCGGTGGGAGCAGCCAGCAACACGGTTTCCCCTTTATTCTTCAAAATCCGGATAATCCCGTTTAACGTCGTGGTCTTACCGGTACCGGGGCCGCCGGTGAGGATCAGGAAGCCTTTTTCCAGCGCCTGGACAATGGCCTCTTTTTGCTCCGCCGCATAGTGGATGTTTTCCCGAATCTCCACTTCCTTGATGGCCCCCTCTACCCCTACAATAGACTGGGGCGGATACCGGAGCATCATTTTCAGCCGGTCGGCGCTATAGGTTTCGGACTGGTAATACCGGGGCAGGAAGATGAACTCCCGCTCTCCGAAGGTCTGGGCCTGCACATCAAAGGTCTCCTCCATGCTGCGCAGGGTGCCGCCCACGGATTCTACCTCTACCTGGAGCATCCGGGCCGCCACCTGGGCCAGCCGGTCCCGGGGAAGACAGGTGTGGCCGTTGTCGGCGTTGTGCCGGAGCACATGGAGGATACCCGCCCGGATACGGCCGCTGTCATCCTGGGGCATTTCCAGGGAAGCGGCAATGGTATCCGCCCGGGCAAAATCAATGTCCAATTCCTCATCGCAGAGACAGAAGGGGTCCTGCCGAATGCACTCCTCTGCATGGGCGCCGTACCGCTTCCAAATGCGCACCGATTCCTCCGGCGTGATGCCGTACTTCCCCAGCCGGGCCATGACGTCCTTAATCCCGTTGGCCTGCTGGAAATCCTCCGAAATTCTCTTGGCTTTACTCTTGGTGACACCCTTTACCTGGGCCAGCCGCTCCGGCTCTTTCTCAATGACCTCCAAAGAGTTCTCCCCAAAGGTCTCCACAATACGGGCGGCGGTAGCGGCCCCGATGCCCTTCACCGCTCCGGAGGACAGATATTTCAGAATCGCGGCGGCGGTGGCCGGGCGGGAGCGCTCACAAACCTCCGCCTTGAACTGCGGGCCAAAGCTGGGATGATTGCTCCACACGCCGATGACTTTCAGCTCTTCCCCAGCGCTGACAAAGGGCAGGGTACCCACTACCGTGACCAGCTCCTCGCTGTTATTTAACTCCAACACCGTATACTGGTTTTTCTCGTTGCGGAAAATCACCCGTTCCACGGTCCCGCTCATTTCATAAAGGGTGCTTTCCCCCTGCCGCTCCGCCGCCATGCTCTTTCCTCCGAATCTGTGAATCTTCCTATTAGTATAATACAAACCACAGGAGATTTCAAACTTTTACCGGGCGACGTTCACAAGAGCGGAACTATCTCCATTAGCACTCCTCTGCAAGCCGGGTTTCCAGCTCCCCGGCCGGGCAGATTTCCAAAAAGGGAATTTCCACCTGCATCCGCCGGCAGATTTCCCTGGTCTCTTCATCCATCCCACGGTCTACACAGATAAGCCGGTGAGGGCCCTTGCCCCCCATCCACCGGAGCCGCTCCGCTACGGCCCGCAATAAGTACTCTGCCTCTTCCTCCCGGCCTTTCATCACCAGAACCACCGCGCAGCCTTTGGCGCGATGAGGCCGGAGCAGCCAGAAAATCAGCAGCCGGCAGGCTTCCGCCATGCCTAATATCATGAAAAATACCAGCAGCAGCTTTCCAATCCATTCCATAGGGCTTTCCCTCCTTATCTCTGCTATCCTATGCAGGAGGGGAAAACTTTGACAAAACAAAAGCCTCTGAAAACGGACTTCCGCTTTCAGAGACTTTTTTACACATTGGCAATATTATGCCTGATAAGCCAATCGGGTTTCATCCCAATCCGCGATAACCGGCAGGAAATTTCTCGCCCATTCCAGAGCGCCGGGCAAATCATGCTCCTGATAATTCCCGCATTCCTCCGGCTTGGTTCCGGGAATCTCTCCGGTAAACTCGGCGATTTTCTGGAAGATTTCCCGAATCAACTCCACGGCCCGGGCCTTCTCCACATTCCGCAGAAGGAAATAGAAGCCCGTGCGACAGCCCATAGGCCCAAAATAGATAACGGAATCCTTTTCCGCGCTGTTCCGGGCAAAGGTTGCGAAAAGATGCTCAATAGTGTGCATCACCGGGTTGGGGAGATAGGGCGGGGTGTTGGGCTTTACCAGCCGGATGTCATAGGTAATGATGTCTCCGTCTATCCGGGAAAGGTAAATTCCCGGCTCCAGCTTGTTGTGGTCCACGCAGAAACTTGCGATTCTTTCCATAAAACTTACTTTCCTCTCTCCCAAATTAAAGGCCCAGCACCTTTTTCAGCTCGTCCACCTTATCGGTCTTTTCCCAGGCAACCCCCAGGTCTTCCCGGCCCATGTGTCCATAAGCAGCCAGCTGGCGGTAAATGGGAGACCGCAGGCCCAGGTCCCGGATAATGGCGGTGGGACGCAGGTCGAATACCTTCTTCACAGCGTCAGCCAGCACGTCCTTGCCAAAGGGAGAAGTCCCGAAGGTCTCCACCATGATGGACACGGGATGGGCCACGCCGATGGCGTAGGCCAGCTGCACTTCGCACTTTTTGGCGGCGCCGGCAGCCACCAGGTTCTTGGCCACATAGCGGGCGGCATAAGCGGCGGAACGGTCCACCTTGGTGGGGTCCTTGCCGGAGAAAGCGCCGCCGCCGTGACGGCCATATCCGCCATAGGTGTCCACGATAATCTTCCGGCCGGTGAGGCCACTGTCGCCTACCGGGCCGCCGATGACAAAGCGGCCAGTGGGGTTGATGAAGAACCGGGTGTTTTCGTCCAGCATCTCTGCCGGGAGCACGGGACGAATCACATACTCCACCATATCCTGACGAATCTGCTCCAGGGAAACGTCTTCGTCGTGCTGGGTGGAGAGCACCACGGTGTCCACCCGCACCGGACGGTCGTCCTCATATTCCACAGTAACCTGGGTCTTTCCATCGGGACGCAGGTACGGGAGCTGGCCGTTTTTCCGGACTTCTGCCAGACGCTTGGCCATTTTGTGAGCCAGAGAGATGGCCAGAGGCATCAACTCCGGGGTTTCGTCACAGGCAAAGCCGAACATCATACCCTGGTCGCCTGCGCCCAGACGGCTGTTTTCATCATCGGCGCCGTTTTTCATCTCATAGGACTCATCCACGCCCATGGCAATATCCGGAGACTGCATGTCAATGGAAGTGAGCACTGCGCAGGTATTTCCGTTAAAGCCGCTGTCAGGGTTGTCATAGCCGATGTCGCAGACCACCTTCCGCACCACCGAGGGGATGTCCACATAGCATTCTGTGGAGATTTCGCCCATAACGTGGATAACGCCGGTAGTAGCGGTGACTTCGCAGGCCACATGGGAATTGGGGTCCTTTTCCAGCATAGAGTCCAGGATTGCGTCGGAAATCTGGTCGCATACCTTATCGGGATGGCCTTCCGTTACAGATTCAGATGTGAAAAAATATTTTGCCATTTCATAGCCTCCATTCAAAAATTCGCGGGGTACAAAAAAGCCGCCCGGCTAAACCGGACGGCATATGCGTACCTCATCTTTCGGTTTAACCCGCAGGAATTGGCACCAACACGGCGCTCGCGCACCGCAGGTTGCCGGACATCACAGGGCCTGTTCCCTCCGTCACTCTTGATAAGGGGTGATTCAATTTTGCAGGAAAGAGTATAGCACACTCTTTCGGGTATCTTGTGAATAAATTGTAAATTCTTGTCGGGGAAACCCTGGAAAGCGGAAAACGGAGGAAAGATGCTTTGGGCTTTTGGTTGGGATTCTCTTGAGCATCCCTGCCCCATATTCTCCGCTGTGCCATTTCCCTCCGCGCTGATTTTTACACTTTACCCTTGAGCACCGGAGAAAGGCGCTTATACAGGGCAAAGGTGATAATGGAATCCAATACGGCTTTTGCAAAGGTCAAGGGCAGGTTGAAAATCAGGATGCCCTTCAAAATCGTATCAGCGGCAGGCACAATAGCGGAATACGCCCCGATAATAGCCTCCTCCTGCATAAAGGCCAGATACGCGGGATACACGATGAAATAATTCACCAAAATGCTGCCCGCAGACATCACCAGGGTGCCGACAATCATGCCGATGAGGGCCGTTTTCCGGCTGGGGCGGCGGCGATAGATCAAGCCGGCGGGCACCACAAACAGCACGCCGATGAGGAAATTGCACATCTCCCCTATGCCGCCGGTGGTGGTGGCAAAGAGGTTGATGATGTTTTTAATCAGGCACACCGCCGCACCGTACACCGGCCCCAGGGCAAAAGAGGCCAGCAGGGCGGGCATCTCCGAAAAATCCACCTTGAGATAGCTGGGCAGGATGGGCAGGCCGAAGCTGAGGAACATCAGGATGGTGGCAGTTGCCCCCAGCAGGGCCGTGACGGTGAGCTTCCGCACGCTGATACCGCGAGCAGGACGAAGGGTTTGGGTTGACATGGAAAATTCCTCCTTGTAATTTGCAGTCTTTTCCGCGCGCGGCGGCAGGAGGAACGCAAAAAGCCCCTTTGCAAAAGATGCAAAGGGGCGCAGGAACACCTTCTGTTCACCGCTTCTTCCATCCGGACTATACCGTTGGCCCTGGAATCACACCAGATCAGCGGCGCAGACGCGCCGGTCGCGGGCTTTCCGACAAATCGGATTACCGCCAGTGGGGAATTGCACCCCGCCCCGAAGACAGCATTTAGTTTAATTTAACGATAGCACAGCAGGGAAACTTTGTCAAGAGCTTCCAGCGGATTTTTCTGGGGCGTTACGGTTTTCCCTTCCCCTCCCGCTGGTTCTCCATGTGGGCCTTATACTTCTTCCCCACCTCCAAAGAGGTTTGATAGGCGGAACCCAGCTTAATGGTATCCAGCCCAAACCGCCCACGGAGGTCGTCCAGGATGTGGTCTAACCGGCGGGCCTTTTCCCGCTTTTCATCCCGGAATAGGGTGGTCTGCATGGCGTCTTCCCGGACAATCTGGGTTAGGGAAATGCCCAGAAGCCGCAGCGGCGTCCTGCCCTTCCACAGCTCTGCCAAAAGGTCTTTGGCAATCTGATACACTTCCTGGGTGATATCCGTAGGCTCTTCCAGCTTCCGCTGATGGGAGCGGTTTTGAAAGTTACTGCTGCGGATAGACACCGCTACACAGCCAGCCCGGAATCGATCGGCCCGGAGGCGTGCGGTGACGCTGTCGGCCAATTCCAGCAAAATTTGATTGGCCTCTTCCAGGGCGGTGACATCGTTTGCCAGGGTCGTGGAAACACTGTAGCCCTTGGCCTCCTCCGGCTCCGTCAACACCGGAGAATCATCGATTCCATTGGCGTACCGGTGCAGCTGCTGGCCGAATTTGTTCCCCAAAAGCCCCTGGAGCCGGGCCAGGTCTGCGGCAGCCAGTTCCCCGATAGTGTGAATATATGCCCGCTCCAGCTTCCGGGCCGTGGCCCCGCCTACCGAGAACAACTCCCCCACCGGCAGCGGCCAGAGCTTGCGGGGGATTTCTTCCGGGAACAGGGTGTGGACTTTATCGGGCTTTTCAAAATCGCTGGCCATTTTGGCAAGGAGTTTATTCACGCTGATGCCCACGTTCACCGTAAATCCCAGCTCTTCCCGGATCGCGTCCTTGATGCTGCAGGCCACCTGCACTGGGTCGGGATACAGCCTGCCGGTGCCGGTCATATCCAAAAAGCACTCGTCAATGGAGAACTTCTCCACCACCGGGGCCACCCGGCGGCAGATATCCATAAAGGCCTGGGAATTCTTCTCGTATAAACGGAAATCCGGACGGGCCAGCACCAGCTCTGGACACTTTTTCAGGGCCATGGCCACAGGCTCCCCGGTGCGGACGCCGTACTTTTTTGCGGGGATGGATTTCGCCAGAATCACACCGGTGCGGTTTTCCGGGTCGCCGCCAATGGCAGAGGGAATCCGGCGCAGGTCTTCCCCGCCCTGGGCCACCCGGCGGGCAGCTTCCCAGGACAAATACGCGCTGTTCACATCCACATGAAAAATCAAGCGTTCCACAGAGTCCCTCTTTTCTCGTAAAACCGGCGTTTTATGTGCGAATCCGGAAGGTGCGGGGCGCAAAACGGTAGATGAGGAAGCAGGCCACCCCGCAATACAGCAGACAAAAAGCGATGCACAGCAGGCCAAAGAGCAGAATGGGCATCCGGACCTGCATGAGGAAATAGCACACCAGATAAGTGGCCATCAAAATCAGCCGGTAAGTGCCGCTCTTCATTTCCGTACCGGCGTTATAGGGCTGCAGGAGATAGTAAATGGTGAGATAGTGTACGGAGAAAAAGACGCTCATAGACAGGATGGACACAATGAGCACCCCGTATTCCAGGGGATTTTCCGTACCGCCGGAAGCATAGAGCAGCACGGCCAGGCCCACGCCGATAACCGCCGCCGGCAGCAGGTTGACTTTGATAATCTCCCGCAAACGGATGGCGAAAAGCCGCAGAATCATTTTCGGCTGCTTGAAAAAGGAATAGGTCAACAGGCTGTGGTCACAGTTCATAAACAGCGCCTGGGTAAAACTGGTGCCCCGGTTGATAGCATACATGATAAACACAAAATAGGGCAGGAAATTCAGCAGCACCTCATTGGTCTCTTTCCGGAAATCCGGCAGGAGGAACAGCACCAACAAGAGCCCCAGCACCAAGAACAGGCATACCGCCGCAATCCGCTTGGTGGATTTCCAGAGGATTTTTTGATGCCGGCGGATAAAAAGCTCGTTGAGGTACTCAAAGCCCTTGCGCCGGCTGGTAATGGCCGTATCGGCGGAAATCATTCGCCGGCTCTGCTTTTGGGCCGCATGGCCAATATCGTCCATTTGGTGCAGCATTTGGGAGAGAAGCTCCTGGTTGACCTCCCGATACTGGGAAAACCGGAGGATTTTCCTCGCTCCCAACACGCCGGCCGGGATACAAAGCAACAGCAGGCATATGGACGCCGTCTCCGGCAATATGAGGCCCGCGACAGGCAATCCATAAGCCGCCGCAAGCAAAAGCCCCACCCAAAGCCAGGCGTATTTTCCCAGCTTATTCTCATTATAGGCTTTCCCGCTCCGCTCATAATACCGCAGAGAGAAAGCCGCTACGACCAGCTTGGCCCCGGCCACGGAGAAGGGCAGCAGCAAACACATCCACAGAGGCACGCCGCTGTTCAGGCCGAACAGCAGGCAGAAAGGCAGGAATCCCACCAAAACCTTCAGGATGGCGTATCCGTAATTGACCAGGGTATATTCCCGAGCATCCATGCGCATCAGAATAATGGCATAGTATTTATCACGGGTGGGGTTAAAGAGGCTGGTGTTCAAAATCGTGCCGACAGCGGTTAGGAACAGCAAAAGATGGAGAAAAAGTCCGGGCCTGGAAGCCCCTTCATAGAGGGGCATGGCCAGAAAAATCATCAGGATGAAATAGAGAAACTTCCCCAGAAAAACCGAAAGAATCTCCCAGAACAGGGAAATCACATTGGCAAACTGCTTGAGGGCCCACACTTCGTACAGGGAATCCGGCAGCACCTTTTTCAGCAGGGGAATCTGCTTGAGGGAATAGAGGATGCTGTTGACCCGGTAGGTATTTTTCAGGGAAAAGGAAATCCGAAGGGTCTTATTCATGGCCTTCCTCCCGCAGCGCTGCGATAATCTTATCCTTGAACTCCCCACTGTCCAGGTTGGATTTGTCCACGGCTTCCAATTCCCCGTGGTTCAGAAGGACAATCTCGTCACAGAGGTCCAGGGCCAAATCCAGGATATGGGTGGAAAAGATGGTGACCCGGCCTGCCTTCAGGGAGCGGAGAAGCTGCTTCATCTCTTCCGCCACCACCACGTCCAGAGAGGTCAGGGGCTCGTCCAGCAGCAGAAGATTGGGCTGGGCGATGATGTTGATGAGCATCTGCATTTTGTTCTTCATGCCGTGGGAGTAATCCTTCAGCAGTTTGTCCCGATCCTCCGGGGCGATGCTCATCATCTCGAAATATTCGTCAATGGGTTTGGGGTCAGAAATGCTCCCCTCGTTGATGTCCAGGAAAAATTTCAGGAACTCCCGGCCGGTGAGGAACTCCGGCACCGTGGGGGTGGACAGGACATAGCCGATGTCCTCCGGCCCCACCTCCCGGCGCTGGCCGTTTTCTTCCAGCCAGAAGCTGCCGCCGTCGGCTTTTAAATCCCGGTTCAGGCAGTTGAAGAGGGTGGTCTTGCCCGCGCCGTTGCGGCCTAAAAGGCCGTAAATTTTCCCGCTTTCGAAGGTGAAGTTGATCTCCCGCAGCACTTGCTTGGTATCAAAGGCCTTGGACAGGTGCTCAATGAGGAATTTCATGGATTTTCAGTTTCTCCTTTTTCGATTTTCTCTGGTTACCGGGATTCGCAATCGGCAATTTTTTAGCAACTCCATCTAAAAAAGTGCAAGTTCTTTCCGTTGCTTATGGTTACTCCCGGTCACATTTCCTATTATACCTGCGGTTTGTCGGATGTCAAGTAGACTTTCTCACAAGAGGCCGGACGCTCCTGCGAGAACGTCCGGCCTCCTAAGCTCCGGCAAAAATCCGGTCAGATTCTGTTTGCGAAATAGCGCCGCAATCCACCATGCTGTCCAGCACCTGGCGCATCCGCTGGCGGGCCAAGGCGGGATTGGCGTCCAGAGAATAGACCGAAGGGGCGTTGGGCAGGCCCGCCAGCATCACAGCTTCCGACTCCGTCAGGCCGGCGGGGTCTTTGCCGAAATAGCCCTGGGCGGCATCGTGAATACCGTAATACCCGCTGCCAAAATAGATGGTGTTCACATACAGCTCGAAAATCTCCTCCTTGGTGTATGCCCGCTCCATGTCCCAGGCGGCGAAGATTTCCGCGAATTTCCGCTCGAAGTTTTTATCCTGGGTGAAGTACTGGTTTTTCATCAGCTGCTGGGTGATGGTGCTGCCCCCTTCCACAAAAGACAGAGAGCGCACATCGTTCCAAGCAGCCCGGGCAATGGCCAGATAATCCACCCCATGATGGCTCCAAAACCGCTTGTCCTCCACCGAAATCACCGCTTCCACATAGAGAGTGGGGAGATCTTCATATTCCGTAAATCCAGACGTACTGCGGATACTGGCCACTTTTTCACTAATGGGCACTTCCTCCACCGCGTCCCGGTACATCTGATAGCCTTTTATCCCAAACCATGTCCCCACCAGCAGAAGAATTACCAGCAGGATAGAGAAAAGGGAAAGAATCAGCTTGCAAAAACCTTTGAGAATCCCTTTCAAGGGTACCGCCTCCTTTCAAAACGGCCCGGATTCGCTTGCAGCCTTCCGGGCTGTGGCTTTATTGTAACAAAAAAGGAAAATGCAAACCATCGAATGGGCTTACATTTTCCTCTTTGCTCTTACAATTGTGTCACTTTTTCGGAAAAGGCTTCTTCACTCCTTTGGCAGAGGAATCTCATAAACGGCCATCTCCCTGCCGTCCAGATAGGGCTTTTCCTCCACCTGTTGGCCGCCGCATTTTTCGATAGTGCGAATCGAGGCCAAGTTATCCAGATAGCATCCCAAACGCACTGCGGGGAGCCCCAGCTTCCGGCAGTACCCCAGAGCCAGGCAAAGCATTTCGGTGGCATAGCCCTTTCTCCGCTGGGAGGGCCGCACAGCATAACCGATATGCCCGCCGTATTCCCGGAGGAAGGAAACTGAAAGGGCGTGGCGGATGTCAATCACCCCTATCATTGCCCCGTCCGCCTTCCGGACGGCAAAAAAGGTGGTGGCAACGGTCCAATCCTTCCTTACAGTTTCCGGTGCGTGGTTGCGTTGGGTGTTTTCCAGCCAGGAATCAAAGTCCATCTGGTCATACAGAGCGCTGCCATTGATGACTCTTTCCCCAGCGGCAAAAAATTCTCGCTTCATCTCTTCCGCTCTTTCCCTGTGACAAGCCGCAGCCTGTTCCAGGCGAATCACAGCGCCTTCTACCACTTCCATGCAGGTCTCCTCCTTGGATATAAAATCAAAAGGGATGCGGCCCTCTTTTCCAGAGAACCGCACCCTTCATGTAATGAGCAATTAGATTTTATTTATCGGAAATCTCCGCGTGGAATTCCTGGAGGGATTTCACCGGAATCTGATGATGCTTCTGGGCGGAGCGAATTCCCTCCACCGCCGCTTTGGCAGCTGCCATGGTGGTAAAGTAGGGAATCTTGCTCTTAATAGCCGTCTTGCGGATATAGCTGTCATCCACAGCGCCCTTCTTGCCGTTGGGGGTGTTGACAATCAGCGCCACGCTCTTGTTGGTGATGATGTCCAGGACGTTGGGCCGGCCCTCGTTGATCTTGGCAATCTCGGAAACGGGGATGCCTGCCTCCTTCACCATGGCGCAGGTGCCCTTGGTGGCAATCAGGGAGAAGCCGCACTCGTAAAGGCCTCTGGCAACCTCCAGCAGTTCGTCCTTATCCCGGTCGCTGATGCTCAGCAGCGCCTTGCCGGACACCGGCAGGATGCTCTGAGTGGCTTCCTGAGCCTTGTAGAAGGCATCGCCAAAGTCGGAGGAAAGGCCCAGCACTTCGCCAGTGGAGCGCATCTCCGGCCCCAGCAGCGGGTCAACCTCGGGGAACATATTGAAGGGGAACACCGCTTCCTTCACGCCATAGTGGGGGAACTTCTTCTCCTTCAGCTCCGGCACCGGGGACTTGCGGCCGGTAAAGGGCGCCGTCATAATGTCGGTGGCGATCTTCACCATGTTAATGCCGCAGACCTTGGAAACCAGGGGCACAGTACGGGAAGCGCGGGGGTTGGCTTCCAGCACATAAACTACGCCGTCTTCAATGGCGTACTGCATATTCATCAGGCCCACCACGTGCATTTCCGCAGCGATGCGCTTGGTATATTCCTTAATGGTGGCAATCTGCTCCTCGGTCAGGCCCTTGGGGGGCAGCACACAGGCAGAGTCGCCGGAATGGACGCCCGCCAGCTCGATGTGCTCCATGACGGAGGGCACAAACACGTGCTCGCCGTCGCTGATGGCGTCGGCCTCGCACTCGGTGGCATGGTGCAGGAACCGGTCAATGAGGATGGGACGGTCGGGGGTGACGCCCACAGCGGCCTGCATATAGTAGGTCAGGCTCTCGCTGTCATAGACCACTTCCATGCCGCGGCCGCCCAGCACATAAGAGGGGCGCACCATAACGGGATAGCCAATGCGCTCGGCGATAGCCAGGGCGTCTTCGGTGGTGACAGCCATACCGGACTCCGGCATGGGGATGCCCAGCTTCTCCATCATTGCCCGGAAGTGGTCGCGGTCCTCCGCCAGGTCAATGGTCTCGGGGCTGGTGCCCAGGATGTTGACGCCGTTCTTCTTCAGGTCTGCCGCCAGGTTCAGGGGAGTCTGGCCGCCGAACTGAGCGATGACGCCCAGGGGCTTCTCCTTCTCATAAATGCTCAGCACGTCCTCCAGGGTCAGGGGCTCAAAGTAGAGCTTATCAGAGGTATCGTAGTCGGTGGAAACCGTCTCCGGGTTGCAGTTGACGATGATGGTCTCAAAGCCCAGCTCCTTCAGGGCCTTGGCAGCGTGGACGCAGCAATAGTCGAACTCAATGCCCTGGCCGATACGGTTGGGGCCGCCGCCCAGAATCATAATCTTGGGACGGTCGTAGTTTACAGGGCTCTTATCCTCCGGCAGGTGATAGCTGGAGAAGTAATAGGCGGAATCCTGGGTGCTGCTGACGTGGACGCCCTCCCAGGCCTCTACAATGTGGTTTTCCTTGCGCTCGTTGCGGATGTCCTCCTCCGGCACCGAGAGAATCTGGCTCAGGTACTTATCGGAGAAGCCGTCCAGCTTGGCCTGGCGCAAAGCCTCCGGGGCAGGCAGATGGCCGGCGTTGGCCTTGAGGGCCTCCTCTTCCTCTACCAGCTCCTTCATCTGCTGGATAAAGTAGTGCTTCACCTTGGTCAGGTTGAAGATCTCCTCCACGGTGGCTCCCTTGCGCAGGGCCTCATACATAATGAAATGACGCTCGCTGCTGGGGGTAGCCAGCAGGTTCAGCAGCTCTTCCTTGGACTTGCTGGCGAAATCCTTGGCGCCGCCCAGGCCATACCGACCGTTTTCCAGGCTGCGGATGGCCTTCTGGAACGCCTCTTTGTAGGTCTTGCCAATGCTCATGACCTCGCCCACTGCACGCATCTGGGTGCCCAGCTTGTCCTCTACGCCCTTGAACTTCTCAAAGGCCCAGCGGGCAAACTTGATAACCACATAATCGCCGCCGGGGACGTATTTGTCCAGGGTGCCGTATTTGCCGCAGGGGATTTCGTCCAGGGTCAGGCCGCTGGCCAGCATGGCGGAAACCAGGGCAATGGGGAAGCCGGTAGCCTTGGAGGCCAGAGCGGAGGAACGGGAGGTACGGGGGTTGATTTCAATGACGATAATACGGCCGCTCACCGGGTCGTGGGCAAACTGCACGTTGGTGCCGCCGATGACCTGAATGGCCTCTACAATCTTATAGGCCTGGCGCTGAAGCTCCTTCTGCACATCCTCGGAGATGGTGAGCATGGGAGCAGAGCAGAAGGAATCGCCGGTGTGAACGCCCAGAGGATCGATATTCTCAATGAAGCACACGGTGATCATATTGTTCTTGGCATCCCGGACCACTTCCAGCTCCAGCTCTTCCCAGCCCAGAATGGACTCTTCCACCAGGACCTGGCCCACCAAGCTGGCCTGAAGGCCACGGGCGCAGACGGTTTTCAGCTCGTCCACATTGTACACCAGGCCGCCGCCGGCGCCGCCCATGGTATAGGCAGGGCGCAGCACCACGGGATAGCCCAGCTTGTCGGCAATGGCCAGGGCCTCGTCCACGGAATAGGCCACTTCGCTGCGGGCCATTTCAATGCCCAAGGACTCCATGGTGTGCTTGAACTCAATGCGGTCTTCGCCCCGCTCAATGGCGTCCACCTGCACGCCGATGACCTTGACGTTGTACTTATCCAGTACGCCGGCCTTTTGCAGCTCGGAGCACAGGTTCAGGCCGGACTGGCCGCCCAGGTTGGGCAGCAGGGCGTCGGGCCGCTCTTTGGCGATAATCTGCTCCAGGCGCTTGACGTTCAGCGGTTCAATATAAGTAATATCCGCAGTATCGGGATCCGTCATAATGGTTGCCGGGTTGGAGTTTACCAAAACAATTTCATATCCCAGCTTTTTCAGGGCCTTGCAGGCCTGCGTGCCGGAATAGTCAAATTCGCACGCCTGGCCAATGATAATCGGGCCGGAACCGATAATCAGTACCTTGTGAATGTCTTCTCTCTTCATTTATTCAACCCACGCCTTTCCGTACCGGGACGCCACCCTGCCGGGGCGGCGTCCGCGTTACAAATATATTGTCTTTTATTGTATCATATTTTTCTTGCCGCAACAATTCTTCTGAAAGAAAAAAGTCACATATCAGAGGAAACCATAGAAATGACTTTCTTACAAAGGCTGTGATTTCATATTTTAACCAAATGCAGTTCCCGCCGAAACCTATCCCACAAAGGGCCACTGCCATTCCTCCGGCGTCTGCACATACCAGTCCGCCAGCTGCCGGATTTCTTCTTTTTCCCCGGCGGCGCTTTCGTCAAATACCGCGGCAACCAGGAACCCCTCTTTTTTGGCGGTCTTCATGGAATACAGGGAATCTTCAAACAGCACGGTTTCCTCCGGACGGGTGCCCATGGCTTTGCAGGCTGTATAAAAAATCGCCGGGGAATCCTTGCCCGCTCCCACTTCGGAGCAGGTGAGGAACACGTCAAAATAGGGCAGCAGGCCCGTGCGCTCCAAGGCCTCTTCAATGAGGCAGCGGTCGCTGGCAGTGGCCACCGCCAAAGCCACCCCTTTCTCCCGGAGCATGGAAAGCAGGGCTTTCACGCCAGGCTTGGGCTGCACCTCATTCCGGTATTTTTCCAGCACCATGCCGTTAATTTCGTCAATAATCTGTTGGGCCGGCTCCGTCATGCCGTACGCCTCCTGGCAGTACTGGGCAATCTGCATCATACTCATGGTACGGACCCGCTCCTCCATATCAGGCAGGGGTGTGATCCCCTTTCCCCGGAGATAATCCTCCCCTACACGGTCCCACAGATACATGGAATCCAGCAGGGTGCCGTCCACATCAAAAATGGCGCCCCGTATGGCTTTCGGCTGCATAGCAGCACCTCCTAAGTATTACAGTTTTTCCAATTCTTTCGACAGTTTCTCTTTCATCGTTTCCAGGAGCGCTGACGACGGCCTGTTGGAATCGTCATACATCCGCTCCATAGGATACCACCATACAGGCCCCTTTCCACCGTTGCCGTATCCTTCTAAATCCCCGGCCTGTCGGGGAAACAGGTGCCAGTGAAGATGGGCGTCTCCGTTGCCCAATAGCTCCAAATTCATTTTTTCCGCTCTGAAAGCCCGCCGCACAGCTTCTGAAACCAGGGACATTTCCTCCAAAAATTTCAGCCGACGGGTTTTGTCCAGCTGATACAGCTCCGTCACATGCTCCTTGCATAAAAAGAGGGTGTATCCCTGAAAGTGCTGGTGATCGCCGATTACCACATAGCCGGTTTCCAGCTCTTTCACAAAGTACGGATTTTCCCCTCTTTGGAGCATGGCAATCCGTTCACAAATTAAGCACACAGCGTTCCTCCTATAAGAGCTCCTACTCACAAAAACGGCGGGATCCCTGAGGACTCCGCCATTTTCTATCATGAATGTTATCCCAGAATAATCAGAGCCATAAGTGCCAGGGGCTCTTCCCCGGTGTTTTGCAGGCCGTGGCTGTCCCCGTCCTTACAGAAGGTGATGTCCCCAGCCGCCACCGGGCGCTCCTGGCCGTTGTCCGTATAGACGCCCTGGCCCCGGAGGATGTAGTAGGTTTCCGTCTCCCCGTGGTGGCTGTGGTTTCCAATGGAAGCCCCGGGCTCCAGGGTGACTTCCGCATACAGGCGGCATTTCCCGTTCAGCTCCTGCTCATTGAGAATGTGCCGCAGGGTCACCGTGCCGCTGCCGCCGGCCATATCCTTCTTGACTTCTACTGCGCGATAGGAATTTCTCATGATTTCCGCCTCCCTGTATTCTCAGCAATCCCAGGGGTTGGGGGTGAAGTCGCCGCCCCGGCACCACTTGAGATAGTGCAGCGCGTGGAGCTGGGCGGTCATTTCCCACTCGCCCTGATACACCGGGTCGTGGTATCCCTCTACGCAGATGTCGCTCTCATAGCCGCCCTCGTGGAGGATGGAGAAGATGTCCCGCCAGTTGGTGTCGCCGAAGCCAGGGGTGCGCTGGGGCGCGAAGTCATGGGCGCCGAACACGCCCAAACGCCGGACCGCGTCCATGTCCACGGTAGCATCTTTGCCGTGCATGTGGATGACCTTCCAGACCCACTGGCGCAGCTGGGCAACCGGGTCGATGAGCTGGATGATCTGATGGCCGGGCTCCCACTCCAGACCCAGGTTTTCCGCCGGGACCTCGTTGAACATCATCTCCCAGGCCTTGGGGTTAAAGCCGATATTACAGGTGCAGTGCTGCCAGCTGCCGCCCATGGGGCAGTTTTCAATGGCCACTTTCAGCCCCTTGTCCGCAGCCCGCTTGGTGATGTCGGTGAACACTTCCTTGAACTTGGGCATGGCGTCCTCGACGGATTTCCCCTCGTAAGCCCCGGCAAAGGTGCTCACCATGGGCGCGCCAAAAAGGGGCGCCATTTCCACTACATGGCGCAGGGTCTCCCAGTGGTCCGGATTCTCAATGGCGTTGCAGTAATATCCCAGCGTGGCTACCCGCACGCCAGTGCCGTCCAGCATAGACTTGACCTTTTTGGCCAGCTCCTCCAAATCCACCCCTTCGAGAGACATGTGAAAATTGATAGCCACGCACTCAAAGCCCGCCTCTACCATATAGGGAATCCACTTTTCCGCCTGGGTACCGGGGATGCAGGTGCCGATTTGAATCTGTTTCATTTTCATGGTACATTCCTCCTGGGTTTCTTCCCCTGTTCTTATAGGGAATGAAAACGATTACAAACCCGGATAAATCCTTCCGGGTTTTCTCCCCCCTATCCTATCATTCCCCATGGCTCCTGTCAACGGATTTCCAAAAATAAAAGAGGCTTCCGCTGTGCTCTTTCGGAAACCTCTTTGGCAGAAATTTAACTCAAGAATCCCTGCTTTTCCAACTGGTCTGCGATTTTTTGGAACACCGCCGCTCCCTGTTTGCCGTTGTCTGTGCTATCGGCCCGCAGAACCGTCACTACATAGCGGGGCGCCTGGGCGGGAAAATAGCCGGTATACCACAGCTGTACCACTTCCCCCTCTTCCATGGACTGGCCGGTTTGGGCAGTGCCAGTTTTGGCTCCGGCCGAAACCGACTCCGGCTTGCCTGCCTTCGCAGTGCCCTCCTCCACGGCCTTTTCCATAAAAGAGCGGAGCAAGGAAGCCGTCTTCATGGACATCACTGTCCGCTTCTCCCCGGTGGGCTGCAAATATACATACTCTCCCGTAGAGAGGTCCGCCACCCCCTTTACCAGAGACGGTTCCCGGTACAGGCCGCCGGAAGCCACCGCCGCCGTCATGGCCGCCACCTGCACCGGCGTAGCGGTGAGGTCTCCCTGGCCAAAGGAGAAATTCGCCAAAGCCCGTTTCACCAGCAGGGAATCTTCTGTGGGGAGGGTCCCCGCTGCCCCGGTGTATCCCGGTGCGAAAACGGATTCCTGACCAAACCCCAGGCTTTTGGCCATCTCCAAAAATTCCGCCGGGTCCACCTGCTGCATCAGGCTGACAAAATACCCGTTGCAGGAGCGGGAAATGGCGTTTGCCATGGTCACCGTCCCATGGGCCGTGCCGTCAAAGCAGCGGAATTCTTGGCCGTCTACCTCAATGCTTCCGTCACAGTAATAGGCGTATTCTGGGGTAATGCCCGCTTCCAGAGCGGCGGCGGCGGAAACCAGCTTAAACACCGACCCTACGCTATAAGCGGAAAGGGCCTTGTTGATAAGGGGCCCGTCCGGGTTCTCCAAATCCTCCGCGATGTTGTCCGGCTGCAAAGAGGGCAGGCTGGCCAAGGCCCGGATTTCTCCGGTCTCCACCTCCAAAACCACCACGGCCCCTTTGTCCAGCTCCGCTTCCCGGCAGGCCTCTTCCACGATTTTCTGGATGCGCCGGTCAATGGTCAGAAACACCCCTTTTTCCCCTTGGGTACGGGTATCGGAGATTTCCCGGTCAGCGCTGTTCAGCACCCGGTTGACGGCATCCACCGAATAGGTCACTTGCAGAGAGCCGTCCAGATGCAGCGCGGCGTCAAAGGCCTTCTCCAATCCCGCCGCGCCGTTTCCCCGGCCATCCACATAGCCGATGAGGTTGGACGCCAGTTGTTCTTCACTGTAGCGGTCTGTGACGGAAAACACATCGATACCCACAGAGGATTCTGTCCCCGCCGGCACCCGGGCCAAAAACGGGGTGCCGCTGGCCAAGGCGCTGCCCACTGCCTGCCGGTATTCCCCATCCACTAAGCTGGCCATCCGCCCGGCGGCCTCCACGGTAGGAGCCACCGCCGCAAGGGTTTCCTGGTTCCTGCCCGTGAGCTTCTGGCCGGTGCAGTCGTAGAAATCCCCCCGGGAACGGCTCACTGTCAGCTGATAGGTGCTCTGCCGGGCCGCCGCCTGGGCCAATTCATCGCCGTGGAAGGCCGCCCCCATGACCCCCAGCACACAAATGAGGAACCCTGTCATCAGCAGGCCAAACAGCCCTGCAATCCGCTTTTCCCGTCCCAACTTGCCACACCCTTCCCCTTTGAGATAAAAAGAGTATGGCCAAAATCCGGAGAAATATCCCGAACCCGTTACAGACGCACCGGCACCTCCTGCCGGATGGTCATGGTGTCCGGCGTTACCCGGCAGTCCACGGCCCGAATCTCCACGCCCTGGGCGGCTGCCTCCCGAAGGGCTGCGGCGAAGTCTGGGTCGGTGGCCTCGTTGGGAGCGAAGTACGACACGCCCTCCATCTGCACCACAAAAAGCACATGGGCAAAATAGCCCTCTTCCTGGCACCGGCACAGCTCCCGGAGATGGCGAGCGCCCCGCTGGGTAGGGGCGTCGGGAAACCGAACCACGCCGTCCTCCTCCAAGGTTACGCCCTTCACTTCCACAAAGTGCCGTTCCAGAATATCCCCCTTCCGGCTTTCCCCGTAAAAGTCAAACCGGGAATCCCCATACCGGGTTTCCGGCTTGAGGAGGGTCACCGGCGCAAAAAGGCCCCCCTGGGCCAGCCACTCTCCTGCTGCCCGGTTGGGGGCCTGGGAATCCATATTGATAAGCCGCTCCCCTTTTTCCACGGCAATCAGAGAGAAGCGGGTTTTCCTGCCGGGATTTTTCCCCTCTTCCAGATACACCGCCGCTCCGGGCACCAGCAGTTCCCGGCAGCGGCCCGTGTTCTTCACATGGCAGACCTCTATATGGCCGTCCTCCATTTCCACATGGGCCACAAACCGGTTGGGGCGCTTCAGGAACTTCCCCTTGAACACCTGGGCATACTGCAAACAAAACGCCTCCTTTTCAGAGCTGTGCCGGGCCCTCCGGCTGCATCACTTTCCCTGCCAGCAGGGCCTGGATCTCCTCCCGAGACGCCAGCCACTCCTGGAAAGCCGTGGCGCTGCCGGAAGCCACCCCCAATCGCATGGCCTGGGCATAATCCCCGGTTTGGAGCCAGCCTGCCAGGAATCCCGCCAGCATGGAGTCCCCGGCCCCCACGGAGTTGACCACCTTCCCCTGGGGCGCGGAAAGGAAATAGGTGTCCCCCGTTTCCGTCACCAGGCAGGCGCCGTCCCCGGCCATGGAAACCAGCACATTGCGGGCGCCCTGCTTTTGCAGGAGACGGGCATACTGGGCCACCTCTTCCCGGCTGGAAAGGCTGCGGCTGAAAAGTTCCCCCAGCTCCAAGTGATTGGGCTTAATGAGGAAGGGATGATGGGGCAGCACCCGGAGCAGCAATTCCCCGGCGGCATCCACCACGGTTTCCACCCCTTTCCCCTGCAAACGCAGAAGAATCCGGTCGTAAAGGTCCTCCGGCAAGGAACCGGGAATGCTCCCGGCCAACACCAGGAAGTCCCCCTCCTGCAAAGCGTCCAGGCGGCGGTACAGGGCTTCCAGCTCTTTGGGGCCGATTTCCGGGCCCCGACCGTTGATTTCGCTCTCCTCCTGGGCCTTGACCTTCACGTTAATCCGGGAAAAGCCCGACGGCAGGGAGATAAAATCCGTCTCACAGCCGGCAGTCTCCATGAGGCGGCGAATCTCCGCCCCAGTGAAACCGGCGGTAAATCCCAAAGCCCGGTTGGGAATTCCCAGATTGGCCAGCACCACCGACACATTCAGCCCCTTGCCGCCGGGGACAATGGTCTCCTTGACGGCCCGGCCAAGGCTTCCGGGCCGCAGCTCGGGGAGATAGACAATGTAGTCCAACGCAGGGTTAAAGGTTACGGTTACAACCATGGGAATCCTTCCTTTCAAAAATTATCACAGCTCCGGCGGCGCTAAAAAGGAGAAGGCCGGCAAATTGCGCAAAACCGTGAAAAGCAGCAGCCAGGCAATCATCCCCCACAAAAGGACTTTCTGCCAACGGGCCATTTCCGTGCTCCCTGTTTTCACATAGCCCACAGCCTGGGAGAGGAACACTGCCGCCCCAAAGGGCGCCGCCACCAGGATTCCCATATTATACCGCGCCGCCTCCATCCAGTCAAACCGGAGCAGGGCCAGGCACATCCGGGACACCCCGCACCCCGGGCAGTAGAGCCCGGTCAGGGCATGGATGGGGCAGGGAATGGCAATGTGAAAAACACTGGCAAAAAAGGCGTACCCCAGTCCTATCAGAAGGACCAGGGCCGCCTTTTTCAGCAGATTTTGCAGGCGGAGACGGGAATCAATATCCGCCATAGCCGCCAAAGCCGCCGTTGTCGCCAACGATGAGCTTGTTGACCTCATCCTGCATCAGGCACCAACCGACAATGGGGAAAATCAGCTGCAGAATCAGGTAGAGGACGCTGTTACTGCTGCCCATATAGCCCCGCTGGGCCTTCGCAGCGTACAGGACCTCGCCCATCTGGTATGCCCAGTAAATGCCGTAGATGCCGCAGGTAACCAGTTCCAGCAGGAATGCCGTGCCGCCGGAGGGACGCTGCCGGCCAGACAGGCGGTTGACGTCATCGGTCAGCACAATGAACCAGTAGAGCGCATAGATGCCGCAGGTGACAATGCTGAGGATGATGCAGACAGGAATACTTCTTGTTTTCATAACCATACCCTTCCTTTACATATGCACAAAAATATATACCTTTTCGTTCATGCACAGTAAATCTTTTTTTGAGTCTTTCAGAACCCCATTAGTCGCAGTCTTACCGGGAACAAAAAAGTATACTTACGAGAGTATTTTACCAAATAGAAAAAAGTCTGTCAATGCATTTTCAGGCTTTTCTCGCGAAAATGCGGAAATTTCGCCGGAAAATGCTTTGAATTTTCCTGAATAAGACTAAAATCTGCGTTTTTCTCCTGATTTTAACGAGAGAAATCTCGCCCTCTCCTTTTAAATTCACAATTTGTTCACAAAATTAAGCTATACTTCCCTTACATAAACTTGCTTTACTTTTTGGAAAGGCGGGATTTCTCCGTGGGAAATTTTCAAAAAAGGGACACCTTTATCCCCTATAATGTGCCGGACATCACCGATGCGGAAATCAACGAAGAAGTGGATACCCTGCGCTCCGGCTGGCTGGCCAAGGGGCCCAAAACATTAGAGTTTGAAAAGCGGTTTGCCGCTTATCTGGGGGCCAAGCACGCAGTGGCCGTGAACTCCTGCACCGCCGCCCTCCATGTGGCATTGCTCTCCCAGGATATTGGCCCGGGAGACGAGGTCATCACTACCCCCATGACCTTTGCCTCTACGGCCAGCACCATCCTGCATACAGGGGCCACCCCGGTGTTTGCCGACATCGACTACCGCACCGGCTGCATCGACCCGGCGGAAATCGAAAAGAAGATCACCTCCCGGACCCGGGCCATCGTGCCGGTACACTACAGCGGCCAGGTGTGCGATTTGGACCGGATTTATGAAATCGCCGACGAGCACGGGCTGTTTGTCTCGGAGGACGCCGCCCACGCCCTGTGGAGCCGCTATAAGGGCCGGCTCATTGGCAACGGCCTGCGGGGCACCGCTTCCTACAGCTTTTACGCCACCAAGAACCTGTGCACCGGCGAGGGCGGGATGCTGGTCACCGACCGGGATGACATCGCCGATCGGGCGCGAATCCTCACCAGCCACGGCATGAGCCGCAACGCCTGGAACCGCTATGCCAAGGGCGGGAGCTGGAAATACGACATTGTAGAACCGGGCTTTAAATACAATATGTTTGATATGCAGGCCGCCCTGGGCCTGCACCAGCTGGAACGCCTGGAGGATATGCAGGCCCGCCGCCTGCGCATCGCCGCCCGGTATCAGGAGGCCTTTGTCCCCATGGGCGCTCTGGATATGCCGGAAGTACCGGAGTACGCCACCCACTGCTGGCATCTCTACGTCATGCGCATCCGCCCGGAGATGCTCACCATTGACCGGGACCAGTTTATTGTGGAGCTCAACGAGCGCAATGTGGGTACCAGCGTCCACTTTATCCCGGTGCATCTCATGAGCGCCTATCGCAATCGCTTTGGCTATCAGGAAGGGGATTTCCCCAACACGGAAAAGCACTTCGAGCGCATTATTTCCCTGCCCCTCTACCCCACCATGACCGACGAAGAAGTCCAGTACGTCATCGACGCGGTGCAGGATATTGTGGAGAAGTATCATAAATAAAGAAGCGTTTCCATTCAAAAGAGGCTGCCGGAAAACCGACAGCCTCTTTTTTCATGCTCTAAAGTTCTAAAATAATTTCTTAGGGAAGATTACACCTTTGCCAGAGCCTGGGCGATGTCCTCGATAATGTCCGCCGGATTCTCGATGCCCACGGAGAAGCGGATCAGATCGGGGGTCACGCCGGCCTCTTCCAGCTGCTCGTCGTTCATCTGACGGTGGGTAGTGCTGGCCGGATGAAGGACACAGGTGCGCAGGTCCGCCACATGGGTGACAATGGAGGCCATTTCCAGGCTATCCATAAACCGGGTGGCTGCCTCCCGGCCGCCCTTAACACCAAAGGAAACCACGCCGCAGGTGCCGTTGGGCATATACTTCTGGGCCAGGGCGTAGTAGGGGCTGGACTCCAGACCGGGGTAGTTCACCCAGCTGACCTTCTCGTGGCCTTCCAGGAACTTCGCCACCTGCAGAGCGTTGCTGCAATGGCGCTCCATGCGCAGGGCCAGGGTTTCCAGGCCAAGGTTCAGCAGGAATGCGTTTTGGGGGCTGGCCTGCGCGCCCAAATCCCGCATGAGATGGGTGCGGGCCTTGGTAATATACGCGGCTTTGCCGAACTGCTCCGTGTAGACAATGCCGTGATAAGACTCATCGGGCTCGGTGAGCATGGGGAACTTGCCGTTCTTCCAATCAAAATTGCCGCTGTCCACAATAACGCCCCCCAGCTGCACGGCGTGGCCGTCCATATATTTGCTGGTGGAGTGGGTGACAATATCCGCGCCGAACTCGAAGGGCCGGCAGTTGATGGGGGTGGGGAAGGTGTTGTCCACAATCAGGGGCACGCCGTGGGCGTGGGCCTCCTGGGCAAACATCTCGATATCCGTGACCACCAGGGACGGGTTGGAGAGGGTTTCGGCAAACACGCAGCGGGTATTGGGCTGGAACGCCGCTTCCAGCTCTTCCCGGGTGCAGCCAGGGCCCACAAAGGTGGACTCGATACCCATTTCCTTCATAGTCTTGTAAATCAGGTTGAAGGTGCCGCCGTAAATGGCGCTGGAAGCCACCACATGGTCGCCGGCGTGGCAGATGTTCAGCATGGAAATCAGGGAAGCCGCCTGGCCGGAAGAGGTGAGCATGGCGCCCACGCCGCCTTCCAAGGCAGCAATCTTCTTTTCCACAGCGTCCATGGTGGGGTTGCCCAGACGGGTATAGAAGAAGCCCTCGGCCTTCAGGTCAAAGAGGTCGCCCATGGCCTCGGAGCTGTCATAGGTATACGTTGTGCTCTGCACAATGGGCACCACCCGGGGCTCCCCGTTGCCGGGATGATAGCCTTCCTGGATGCACTTGGTATCAATGCGGTAATCGCTCATATTCACCATTCCTTTGCTTGAGAATTGAAACGGATAGGGATAGTATCCGATTTTTTCATGGAATTATTGCAGGCTTTGAAGCCAGGACCACAAATTCTGGGCTGCCCAGTCGGTGGCGGCTACAACGGCCCACACCAACAAAATAAAGGCGATAGCCGAGGTGACCTGCACAAAAATGCGCTTGCCCCGGGGCATTTCCTCCTCCGGCTCCTCAGGCTGCCCCTGGGCCTTTACCGCTTCTTTGGCGGCCTTCGCCTCCTCCTTGCGGAACTTGGCAACCACCTTTTCCGCTTCCTCTAGCTGGGGAAGCAGCACATAAAAACTCTGGTTCGAGAGGATGGCGTCGCTGTTATAAATGGACGGGATGCCCTCAATGCTGGAAGGATGCATCTCATAGGGGATACCGCTGGCCTTCATCACCGGCTCCAGACGCTGAGCCTCCATTTCCGTCACCGTGACCAGGAGCACCTTGTCCAGTTGGGTGGGCTCTCGCAGTTTCCGCCGGCCGCACTCGGGGCAGCGCACTGCGGAATCCTCGCACAGGGCCTTGCATTTGGGGCAATAGAGCATATGTTTCCCGCCTTTCTCCTAATATCCCGCCTTCTTCCGGGATTTGATCATATCACATTTCCTGGGAAAAAGCAAATTCCCGCCGGCCTCTGCCGGCCGCCTTCACAGCTCCATGCCATCGCTGATCCACTCGTAGCAAACCGCGTAGTCCACAGAGAAATTATTCAGCTCGCCAAAGCAGGCCTCCACTGCCTCCCGATACACTTCGAGGGACGCGCACTCCTCCGGCTCCAAACCCTCTATCTCCACGGCGGTGGCCAGCATCTGGGCAAAGATCATGGAGGGGTCAAAGGTTTCCAACATCCGCTGGGCAATGGCGCGGCCCTCCCGCCGGAGAAAGTATTCCAGCAGATCGTGGATGTCGTCCCGGCTGTTGAGAATCTCCGAAAACTCCGGGTCCTCGCCGCTGTCCTGGCCAGCCAGAAACCACACCGCCTCTTCCCCAATGGAGAGCTCGTCCAGCACGGAGATGACGTCGATACTGCCAATGTCGTTGCCGCACTCGGTCATGCGGTTATAAAATTCCGCCAGGAGCTTTTTCAGGGCCACGGCGGAGATGGCCGCCCAGGCCTGCTCCAACAGGGTATCCAGGGAGACGTCCCCGCTCTCCCGGAGAAGGGCCCAATTCATCATGAACCAGCAGCTTGCCGCTGACGGCTCCCCGAACACGGTTTGCAGAATAACGGATTCCGGATCCATTTGATGACGCATGATTTGACTTCCTTTCTTTCAGCAGATGCCCAAAGCCTTTTTGGCCAGGCTGTCCGCCATGTCGTTATAGCGGTCGCCGGAGTGCCCCTTCACCTTGACAAAGCGAATCTCCATCCGGCGAGCCGCCTGCTGATAAAAATCCCGATACGCCTTTGTCCCCTCTTTGTTGGCTTTCCATTCCCCGGTACACCAGCGGGCAATGCCCTCATAATCGTGGTGAATCTCCAAAGACGGCACCTGATGCTCCAAACACCAGCGCATCACCGCCTCGGAGGCCTTGATTTCCCCGGCTACATTGCGCATGGGGGACAGCACCGGGTCGCTGAATTTTTTGGAAAAAGTGAAGGCCTTCCCCTGCCAGAAAACCACGGCCCCGCAGGCGAATTCCCCGGTAGCGGCATGATAGCTGCCGTCTACATAGGCAACCGCGCAGGCCGCCCTCCCTGCCGGAGAAAGGTTCTCTGCCGGGGAGGAGCTCTCTGTCGGGGCCGCTTCTTCTGTTTTTTTGGGGGCTGCCAGAGCCATCCCGGCGGTTAGGAAAGATTCTGCCTCCTCCCGGGTGGGGAAGCCCTTATAGATGGCCCCGGAAAACCCCTCCACCTGGGCCCGGCACTGCTCCCAGGTAGGAAACACGCCGGTTTGCCGCCCGGCGCGAACTGCGTAATACTTTTTGGCCATAAATTCCTCATTTCCGGCCGGAGCCGCATTTTCGCTCAGTTTTTGAACTCCTTTATTATAGCAGATTTCTCTGGGATTTCCACCCCTGATTTCCCCACAGTGTGCAGTGCCAACCTGCGTTTGAGGCAGGGGAAACAATTCCCTTTGTCCGCGCGCAGGGAGATGCATCGACCAACAGCCAGGGGAGTATAGTATCCTCCCCTGCAAACGCATCAGGAAGGCAACATCGAATAACAACTTATTCCGCGACGGCCCAGGTTATTTTTCGCTGTCCGCCTTCCCGCGGGTTGCGTCAAGGCTCAGCCTTGCAGAACCGGCTGCAGCTGTTTTCCCTGGAGAGCCGCTTCGCAGGCGGGAATCAGCTGGGAGAAGTCGCACACCAGGGAGGTTGGCTTTTTCTCCGGGTTATCCTGCCGCAGGGGAACAAAGTAGAGATTCTTTACATTGAGCAGCCGCCCGAGATTCTGAGCGGAAGCTGCCAGGGCGTCGTTGGTGGCCAGTGCCAGCACCACCGGCAGGCCGATGCGCAGGCTGGATTTCACCGCCATGGTCACCGGGGTGTCGGTAATGCCCCAGCTGAGCTTTGCCAGGGTGTTCCCCGTGCAGGGGGCCACCACCATCAGGTCTACCAGGTGCTTGGGGCCAATAGGCTCCGCCTCCGCAATGGTTTTGATGACCTTATGATGGCAGGTGTCCTCCAGCTCCCAGATGAAATCCGAGGCCCGGCCAAAACGGGTGTCGGTCTCGCTGGCAGTTTTGGACATAATGGGCAGGATTTTATGGCCCTGCTCCGCCAGCAGATGGAGCTGCTCCATTGCCGGCTCAAAAGTACAAAAGGACCCGCACATGGCGAATCCGATTCGGGTTTTCTCCAACGCTTCCTCACTCCTCCATCATGTGGTAGATTGTCTCCTTAATGATCTCCCCTGCCGCCCGGGGCGCCACCTTGCCGGGAAGGGACAGGGCCGGAATCACTCGGATTCCCAGCTTTTCCGCCGCCTCCCGGTCTACGCCGCCGGGAGCCGAGGCCAAATCAATGAGCAGGGTGCCGGGCTGCAGCCGGGAAAGCACGCTCCGGGTAAACACCAGGGCCGGGATGGTATTGAACACCACCGGATAGCCCCCTCCCGGTTCCCGGGTATGGACTGCCCCATATCCCAACTGGGAAATCCAGGCCAAATCCTCCGGCTTCCGGGCGCTCACCGTCACCTGGGCGCCAATGCCCCGGAGCATCCAGGCCAAGGCCTTACCAATGCGGCCAAAGCCAGTAATCAGGCATCGGGCGCCGTTAAGGGTTCCGGGAAACTCATGCATAGCGATTTCCACAGCCCCTTCCGCCGTGGGGATGGCGTTGCGCACGGCGAATTCCTCCTGGTGGGAATAATCAAACACCGGCACTTGCTCCCACAGAGGGTCTATGGCTGCCAGGCGCTCTGTCATGCCGCCATAGACGGGCTTTCCCAAAAACAGGGAGGCCGTTTCTTCCCCCAGGGGCACCGGCTGCCGGCCAAAGGGGGCGTTCAGATGAGCGCCGTCCACCGTCACCGGCAGGGGAAAAATCACCACCTGGCTTTTTTCTGCCAGTTCTGCAAGGGAAACCTCCTGGGCACGGGCATCCAGCCGGGCCTTTTCAAAACCAAAGGCGTATACGGTGTAGCCGTCCGCCGCCAGGGAGTCAATGAGCTCTGCCTGCCGCCGGTCCCCGCCCGCAACGCCGAATACCGTCTGCTCCTGTATCATATCCTCGCCGCCGTTTCTCCGCGCTGTGCGGGCGGCCGGAAGCCCCCGCGCGGAAGGGGTTCCCAGGAAAATGCCGCCTTGCTTTTCCTATAATATGGAAGCCCTTCCCGGAGTGTGAAGTCCAGGCCCGGAAATCTTGAAAAAAATAGCGCTTTTTGCCAAAATTGAATTTGGGTGTTTATTTCGAGGTCCTTTCGCAATATAATAAAGGGTAGTATATTTCCCACCATCATTTACGCAAACAGAGACGCCTTCGGGCGTTTTCTCAACATAAAGGAGTCTGAAGCCATGGAATCTTCTCGTTTGCTGGATTCTGTCAAGCGAATCCATTTTGTCGGCATTGGCGGCTCCGGTATGTGCCCCCTTGCGGAAATTCTCTTCCACAGGGGTTTTGTCATTACCGGCTCCGACACCAACGAATCAGACACCCTGGAGCGGGTGCGCTCCTACGGCATTCCCGTTCACATGGGCCATCGCGCTGAAAACATCGGGGACGCCCAGCTGGTGGTGTACACCGCCGCCGTGAAGCAGGACAACCCGGAACTCATCGCCGCCCGGGAAAAGGGCGTCCCCACAGTGGAGCGCTCGGTGCTCCTGGGCATGGTCACCGACCGGTACCGGGATTCCATCGCCGTTTCCGGCACCCACGGCAAGACCACTACCACCGGCATGATTACCCAGCTCTTCCTCAGCGCCGGCCGGGACCCCAGCGCCGTTATCGGCGGCAAGCTGCCCTTTATCGGCTCCAACGGCCGGGCGGGCAAGTCGGAGACCATGGTCTGCGAGGCCTGTGAGTATGTGGATACCTTCCTGCACCTGCATCCGGCCATCTCCGTGATTCTGAACATTGACGCGGACCATCTGGACTACTTTAAGAACCTGGAAAACATCATCAAATCTTTCCGGCAGTTCGCCACCCAGACCAGCCGCCTGCTCATTGTCAACGGGGACGACGCCAACAGCCGGAAGGCCGTAGAGGGGCTGCACCATGCGCCGGTTGTTACCTTCGGTTTTGCGGAGGGCAGCGACTACCGGGCTGTGGACATCGCCGACACCAAGGGCGCCCGGGAGAGCTTCACCATCCAGAAGCAGGGCCAGCCCCTGTGCCGGGTGGAGCTGTCTGTCCCCGGTCGGCACAACATTCTCAACGCCCTGGCCGCCGCTGCCGCCGCCGACCAGATGGGAATTCCCCCGGAGGAAATCGCCAAGGGCCTCCACGCCTTTACCGGGGTACACCGCCGCTTCGAGGTACTGGGGCGCTTTGACGGCGTCACTGTAGCGGACGACTTCGCCCACCACCCCACAGAGCTCACCGCTACCCTCACCGCGGCCATGCACATGGGCTTCCGGGAGGTCTGGGCGGTATTCCAGCCCCACACCTTCTCCCGGACCTACCTGCTCCTGGACGATTTCGCCAAGGCCCTCTCCATCCCCGACCATGTGGTGATGACGGAGATTCTGCCGGTGCGGGAGGAAAACATCTATGGCATCCACACCAGCGATTTGGCGGCCAAAATTCCTGGGAGCTGCTGGTTTAATTCCTTTGAGGAAATCGCCAGCTATGTCATGGAAAAGGCCCAGCCCGGGGATTTAATCCTCACCTTGGGCGGCGGCGACATTTATAAGTGCGCCAACTTAATCGTCAAGCGGTATGAGGAGAAATCCTGATATGATTTTTTTGAAAGAAATCAATTTGCAGGATGCAGAAAAAGAATATCAATATATCGTTTCTGTACCCGCAGATGAAAATGGTTTTATAAACGACTTTTCTAATGCTCCGCGCGAAAACTTTGAGACAGCCATTTTACAGCCGCTGATTTGTCAGGGACAGGGAATGGATTTGCCGGAAGGATATGTACCCCAGACCCACTATCTGCTTTGGGACGATGATACCATTGTAGGCTGGTTCCGACTCCGTCATTACCTTTCCCCCTCTTTGGCAAACGGCGCTGGACATATTGGCTACAGTATTCGGGAAGGGTTTCGCGGAAAAGGCTATGCCACAGCCGGACTTCGCCTTCTTCTGCAAAAGGCCGCAGAAATCATTCCCGAAGAGGAAGTTTATTTGAGTGTCAACAAGGATAATCCTGCTTCTTTGCGTGTGATGCTGAAAAATGGTGGAACAATCCACCATGAAGATTCTGATAAGTATTATGTTAGAATCAAACGCTAAGATGCTTTTTGTTAACATTCCATGCTGATAAACGGCTTTTGGCTGTTTATGATTGATAGAAAGAAAAGAAACACAAGGGCCGGTAAATGCCGGCCGGGACAAAAACGGAGGATTCTATGAGCGGATACTTTGGAGTAGCTTCGAAAAACGATTGTGTGTTTGACCTGTTCTTCGGCACGGACTATCATTCCCATCTGGGAACCCGCCGGGCCGGTATGGCCGTTTACAGCAAGGATGACGGCTTTAACCGCGCCATACATAACATCGAAAACTCCCCCTTCCGGACAAAATTTGACAAGGACTACCACGAAATGCACGGCACCATGGGCATTGGCTGTATTTCCGACTACGAGCCCCAGCCCCTGATCATCCGCTCCCACCACGGCACCTATGTGATCGCTACGGTGGGCAAGATCAACAACGCCAGCGAAATCGAAAAGCAGCTCTTTACCAAGGGCCACGCCCATTTCCTGGAGATGAGCGGCGGCGACATCAACGCCACGGAGCTGGTGGCCGGCATCATCAACCAGAAGGACAACCTCATTGAGGGCATCCAGTATGCCCAGGAGATTATCGATGGCTCCATGACCATCCTGCTCCTCACCGACAAAGGCGTATATGCCGCCCGGGACAAGATGGGACGCACCCCGGTCTCTGTGGCCAAGAAGGATGACAGCTACTGCTTCTCCTTTGAGAGCTTTGCCTATCTGAACTTGGGCTATAAGGCCGAACGGGAGTTGGGCCCCGGCGAAATCGCCGTGATTACCCCGGAAGGCGTACAGACCCTGGTGCAGCCCGGCAAGAAAATGCGCATCTGCACCTTCCTGTGGGTGTATTACGGGTATCCCTCTTCCTCTTATGAGGGGGTCAGCGTGGAACAGATGCGTTACAAGTGCGGCGCGCTCCTGGCCAAGCGGGACGACGCCCACCCCGACACCGTGGCCGGCGTACCGGATTCCGGCACCGCCCACGCCATCGGCTATTCCAACGCTTCCGGCATCCCCTTCTCCCGTCCCTTCATCAAGTACACCCCCACCTGGCCCCGCTCCTTTATGCCTACGGACCAGAAAAAGCGGGATTTGATTGCCAAGATGAAGCTGATTCCCGTTCACGAGCTCATTGAGGACAAGAGCCTGCTCCTCATTGACGACTCCATTGTCCGGGGTACCCAGCTGGGCGAGACCACCCAGTTCCTCTATGACAGCGGCGCCAAGGAAGTCCATGTGCGTCCGGCCTGCCCGCCCCTGCTCTATGGATGTAAGTATCTGAACTTCTCCCGCTCCACTTCTGAGATGGATTTGATTACCCGCCGGGTCATCAAGGAAATGGCCGGAGACGGCGAAGTGGACTTGACCCCCTATGCCAACCCGGAGAGCCCCGAATATGGAGAGATGCTCCGGCGCATTGCGGAAAAGCTGCACTTCACCTCCCTGCGGTATCACCGTCTGGACGACCTCATCGAGTCCGTGGGCCTTCCCCGGGACTGCCTCTGCACCTACTGCTGGGACGGCCGCGAATAAGCGGGCTGAGCCTGGACGCAAGCCGCGGCGGGGAGCCCCCGCTGGCGATTCGCGCCAGACTAAGTCTGGACGTAGGCCGCGAGGCAGCGGCATCTATGAATACCCTTTCTTCCCGCGTAAGCTGCCTGGGTGCAAGTTTTATTTGTTTCTCGTGGGGGCGGTGCCTTGTTTGTGTGCCACCGCACCGACGGACTGCTGCCCTCCAACTTATCGGGCTTTCTCCTATCAGGCAGGCTGTTCCGCTGCTGAACGAAAAAGAAGCTGCCTGAATGGGAAAATAATAGCAACGCGAGGGAACAGGTTGTTTCTTGATGCCACTGCCCCGCGTCTAAAAAACTACCCTGACCGCCTTCGAAATGCATCCGCAAGCTCGCTTGCAGGATGATTTCGCTTGGCGTGTCAAGCTGTCAACCTATATGATTCTTTTCCCCCCTTTTTCTCATCCAAGGAGAAAAGGGGGTGCACTCCGCATAGGAGACGGAGAGGCATGGGGGATACTCCCTTGTGAAAAGATTGTTTGGGAGAAGCAAGCTATCACAAAAACTCAACAACGGATGGAGGAATCCCCCTTGGCTTTGACGCCTGCTATGCAGAATGAAATCAACCGGAGACGCACCTTTGCGATTATCTCCCACCCTGATGCGGGTAAAACAACTTTAACGGAAAAATTCCTGCTCTACGGCGGCGCCATTACCCTGGCCGGCGCGGTCAAGGGCAAAAAGAACAGCCGCCACGCGGTCTCCGACTGGATGGAAATTGAAAAGCAGCGCGGTATTTCTGTGACCTCTTCCGTCATGCAGTTCCAGTATGAAGGCTTCTGCATCAATATTCTGGACACCCCCGGACACCAGGACTTCTCTGAGGACACCTACCGCACCCTCATGGCGGCGGATTCCGCGGTCATGGTCATCGACGCTTCCAAGGGCGTGGAGGCCCAGACCCGGAAGCTCTTTAAGGTCTGCGTCATGCGGCACATTCCCATTTTCACCTTTATCAACAAAATGGACCGGGAAGCCCGGAACCCCTATGATCTGCTGGATGAAATCGAGTATGAGCTGGGCATTAAGACCTATCCCATGAACTGGCCCATCGGCTGCGGCCGGGATTTCAAGGGCGTCTATGACCGGGAAAAGAAGGAGATTCTGGCCTTTACCCTGAACGGCGGCCAGCGGGAAGTGGAGGCTACCGAAGCCTCTCTGGACGACGCCTCCATGCAGGAGCGTTTGGGCGAGGAGCTCTATCAGACCCTGCGGGACGATGTGGAGCTCCTGGACGGCGCAGGCTCGGAGTTTGATTTGGAGCAGGTGCAGAAGGGCCAGCTCTCCCCGGTGTTTTTCGGTTCCGCTTTGACCAACTTCGGCGTGGAGCCCTTCCTGGAGAGCTTTTTGCAGCTGACCAGCTCTCCCCTGCCCCGGCAGGCCGAGGACGGCGTGGTGGACCCCTTTGACCCGGGCTTCTCCGCCTTTGTGTTTAAGATTCAGGCCAACATGAACAAGGCCCATCGGGACCGCATCGCCTTTATGCGCATTTGCTCCGGCCGGTTTGAAAAGGGCATGGAAGTGCTCCACGTCCAGGGCGGGCGGAAAATGAAGCTCTCCCAGCCCCAGCAGATGATGGCCCAGAGCCGGGAAATCATCGAAGAGGCCTATGCCGGGGACATTATCGGCGTGTTTGACCCGGGCATTTTCTCCATTGGCGACACCGTGTGCTCCCCGGGCATGAAGGTGAAGTTCGAGGGCATTCCCACCTTTGCCCCGGAATTTTTCTGCCGGGTGCAGCAAAAGGACACTATGAAGCGCAAACAGTTTGTCAAGGGCATCGCTCAGATTGCCCAGGAGGGCGCTATCCAGATTTTCCACGACGTGGGCAGCGGCCTGGAAGAGGTCATTGTGGGCGTGGTGGGCACCCTGCAATTTGACGTGTTCAAATACCGGATGGAGAACGAATACAATGTGGAGATTCGCATGGAGAACCTCCCCTATCAGTACATCCGGTGGATTGACAATGCGGATATCGACCTGAAAAAGCTGAACCTGACCTCCGACACCAAGAAGGTTCAGGATATGAAGGACCGCTATTTGCTGCTCTTCGCCAACGAATGGAGCATCCGCTGGGCCCAGGAGCACAACCCCACTCTGGAGCTGGCAGAATTCAGCCGCTAACCAGGCTGAGCCTGGACGCAAGCCGCGAGATAGCGGCATCTATGAGCAACCTTTTCTCCCGCGTAAATAGCCTGGGAGGGAAGCCCCCTTCCTTGAGGGCGCCGTGTGCCAGTGGCACACAATCAAGACGCCGACCGAACCGGCAGGTGAGAACGGTGTCACGAAGTGACGGAGGGAGTAAAAAGCCCCCCTTTCTTCCCGCGTAAACAACCGTGGGCTTCTCCGTGACGTGGCACCGCACACTGTGCGGTGCGGCGCTGCCCATCCTTCAAAGTAAACCCAAGGCTTCCTCTTTAGAGGGGGCCTTTTTCTTTTTGAGGAACAAGAGGAATTGCAAAACCATGTGAAAACAATGGCCCTATTCCACGCGTAGGGAGATGCCGCCCGTGACCCATCCGCGCAATCTCTGCATAGAGGAAAATGGCGTCAAACAACAACCTTTTTCTACTTTTTCCGTCTATAAAGGTGAAAGAGGTTCCCAAACAACAGAAAAGGAGGCGAAATCAATGGAAGACCACGAACTGGTGGAGCGTTACTGGCAACGGGATGAAACGGTCCTGGAGGATACCCGACAACAATACGGCGGCTACTGCTTTGCCATTGCCCAAAACCTCCTGGGCTGCTGGGAGGACAGTGAGGAATGCGTCAGCGATACCTGGCTGCGGGCCTGGCAGTCTATGCCGCCCCAACGGCCGGGAAAGCTCTCCCTATTCCTGGGGAAGATTACCCGGAACCTTTCCCTGGACCGCTTACGGGAACAGCGGGCTCAGAAGCGAGGCGGCGGTCAGGGAGAACTGGCTCTGGAAGAGCTGCGGGAATGTATCCCATCTCCCTCCGACCCCCAGCGGGAAACCGAGGAACGAGAGCTGGCCCAGAGCATGAATGCTTTTCTGCGGGCGCTGCCCCGGAAGGAATGCAGCCTGTTTCTGGCCCGGTATTGGTATGCGTATTCCCTGGGGGAGATTGGCCGGGCCTTTGCTATGAAAGAGGGGACCGTCAAGGCCAGCCTGTTCCGCATCCGGAAAAAGCTGAAGCTGCATTTGGAGAAAGAAGGTGTATTCCTGTGAAAGAAGAACGGATTTTTCAGGCTATTGGGGAAGCGGACGTTGCCTTGCTGGAACGCTGCCAGGAGGATATGCAAGGACGCTTCCGGAAAGCAAAGCACCGCTGGCTTCTGGCCGGGGTGGCCGCCTGCCTGGCATTGGCAGTAGGCGTCACAGCGGCGGTGTCAGTTCTTTCCCGGCAAAACCGGTGGCCCCTCAAGGTGGTGGAGGGCGGCACTTCCAGCACCACTTCGGAGGTAGAAGAAATCCTCCCATGGGATGATCTGACGGTGGACCAGCAGTTCTCTATCCTGACCTTTGCGGGACGGGAATACGGCCGGACCGGCGGCGGAGATCATCAATCCGGAGAGCTTTTGGGTGCCGCTACGCTCACCGGTTATGATGTGTATACAGAAACCACCTACACCCATCAGGGGGAGGTATACCGCCTGCCCGGGATTTCGGAGGAATGTGCTGTGCTGGTGCACTTTGCGGAACAGCCGGAGGCTTATTACCCCTATACCTGTTCCAACTACCAGCCGGAGACGCTGGGACAGTTCCTGGACGACCTGAATCTCCAGGAAAATCTGGTGTTCGGGACCATGTACTATGAATATGAAAAAGATAACGGCCAACAGGCCACTGTGGAGTTCACCGGAGGGGACCGGGAAATCCTGTGGGAGCTGCTCTTTTCGGAGACGGACCTGCCCCTGGCGGAGGGCTATTACGAATCGCCGGAATTGATGGAGGATATGCCGGTACTGGATATCGCTGTGGACATCCCCGTTTTGGGCATCTACAATATCAGTGTGGCAGTCACGGAAGAGGGCTATCTCACCACCAATATCCTGGCAACCGGTAAGGCATTTTTTATTGGGACAGACCGGGTGCAGGCAGTGGTGGACTATGTGACGGAAAACTGCACCGGCTATGAACTGGTCTATGAAAGCCAGCTGGAAGAAAACCCTGTTCCGGAAGGGGGCGGAGCATCCACGGCGGACTACTCTGTTGTAGCCGAAGGGGACGTTTCCAGCATGGCCCCCGCCGACTGAACCATACTCTTTGATACACAAAAATAAGCCCGCAGAAGGCCAAACGCTTTCTGCGGGCTTTGTGGTTATCTCTGAGACTCCGCTTTCCCACGCAGGCTGTTTACGCGGGAAAAAGAGCTGTTCCTTGATGATGCTACCTCGCGGGCTTGGCAACGGGCGCCGTGTGCCAGTGGCACACAATCAGGGCGCCGACCGGAGCGGAGCGGAGAACACTGCCCGCCGCCGGAACTGAAAACTGCCGTTTTCGAACACGCACACAGCCGGTACGCCGGCGCGGATATGCCCAGCCAGCATTTCCTCGGCCAAGGGGTCCTCCAAACGGGTCTGGATGGCTCGGCGCAGGGGCCGGGCGCCATACACCGGGTCGAAGCCCTCCTCTGCGATCTGGGCCACGGTTTCCGGGGAGAATTCCACCTCCACTCCCAAATCTGCCATACGCTTTTGCAGCTTCTCCAAGAGCCGGACGGCAATCTGGCGGATATCCTCCTGGGTGAGTTTGCGGAAAACAATGCAGTCGTCCACACGGTTTAGGAATTCCGGCCGGAAAAGACTCTTGAGCTCTTCCAGCACCTGCTCCTTCATCCGGGCGGCATCGGCCTCCGGGGTCTCCTGGGCCGCAAAGCCCAGGCTCTTCTTTTTGTCGGTAATCAGCCGGGCCCCCACGTTGGAGGTCATGATAATCACCGTGTTCTTAAAATCCACATGGCGGCCCTGGGAATCCGTCAGCCGGCCATCCTCCAAAATTTGCAGGAGAATATTGAACACGTCCGGGTGGGCTTTCTCGATTTCGTCAAAGAGCACCACGGAATAGGGGTGGCTGCGCACGGCGTCGGTGAGCTGACCGCCCTCCTCATACCCCACATAGCCGGGAGGGGAACCTACCAGCCGGGAAACCGTGTGCTTCTCCATATATTCGGACATATCGAACCGAAGCATGGCGTCCTCGTCCCCGAACATGGCCTGGGCCAGAGCCTTGCACAGCTCGGTTTTGCCCACGCCCGTGGGGCCCAGGAACAGGAAAGAGCCAATAGGACGGCGGGGGTCCTTGAGCCCCACACGGCCCCGGCGGATCGCCCTGGCCACAGCGGAAACCGCCTCTTCCTGGCCCACAATCCGCCGGTGCAGGGTTTCTTCCAGGTGCAGGAGCCGCTGGCCCTCTTCCTCGGTAAGCTGGGACAGAGGAACCCCCGTCCACATGGAGACAATCTGGGCGATGTCCTCCGGAACTACGGAGCCGTTCTGCTCCTGTTTCTGATCCTGCCAGCTTTCCTGCTGCTCTTCCAGCTTCTTTTGCAGGGATTTCTGCTCGTCCCGAAGCTGGGCCGCCCGCTCAAACTCCTGGGAGTTAATGGCCGCTGCCTTCTCCTGCTCCAGCTCCTTGACCTTCTTTTCCAGGGCCTGGATGCCGTCCGGGGCGGTAAAGGCCCGCAGGCGTACCCGGGAGGAGGCTTCGTCAATAAGGTCAATGGCCTTATCCGGCAGGAACCGGTCGGAAATATACCGGGCGGAGAGCTTCACGGCGGCGTTGATGGCTTCATCGGTAATGCGCACCTTGTGATGGGCTTCATAGCGGTCCCGGAGGCCCTTGAGAATCAGCACCGTTTCTTCCTGGGTGGGTTCCCCTACCGTCACCGGCTGGAACCGGCGCTCCAAGGCGGCGTCCTTTTCAATGTGCCCCCGGTATTCGCTGATGGTAGTGGCGCCGATGACCTGCAGCTCCCCCCGGGCCAGAGAGGGCTTGAGGATATTGGCGGCATCGGTGGCTCCTTCGGCGGCGCCGGCGCCCACCAAGCTGTGGAGCTCATCGATAAATAGGATGACATTGCCGGAGTTCTTCACCTCATCGATGGCGTTCTTCATGCGCTCTTCAAAATCCCCCCGGTACTTGGCGCCAGCCACCATGCTGGTCAAGTCCAGGGAGACCAGACGCTTGGCTTTCAGGGGCTCGGGCACCTCCCCGGCCTGGATTTTCAGGGCCAATCCTTCGGCTACGGCGGTCTTGCCCACCCCCGGCTCGCCAATGAGCACCGGGTTGTTCTTGGTGCGGCGGCACAAAATCTGGATGACCCGCTGAATTTCCTCCTGGCGGCCGATGACCGGGTCGATTTTCCCCTCTGACGCCAGCCGGGTCAAATCTCGGCCAAAGCGTTCCAGGGAGGTTTCCTGGTTTTTCCCCCCAGAGGAAGGGGCAGATTTCCGGTTTTTTTCCTCCCCAGCTTCTTCTGCTCCCAAAGCCGCCAGCAGGGCACTGAGAACTTCCCGGCGGGACGCACCCATAGTGGCCAAAAAGCGGATGCCATAGCCCTCGCCCTCTTCCAGAATGGCCAGGAGCAGGTGCTCGGTGCCCACATAATTGTGTCCCAGACGGGACGCCTGTGCGGCAGAGATTTGCAGGATCCGCTTGCTCCGGGGGGTGAAATCCGAAGGGGAAATCTCGGTATCCTGGGGGCCCACGCCGATTCTCTCCCGAATCATGGCCTCCATTTTCTCCGCCGTCACCCCGAACTTCTGAAGAACCTGGGCCGCTGTATTCTCGCCGACCTCCAAAATGCCCAGAAGCATGTGCTCGCTTCCCACATAATCGTGGCGCAATTCCTGCGCTTTTTCCATGGCACGGTTCAGCGCGTCGTTGGCTTTTTCTGTAAATCCGGTGAAACGATACATACTTCCCACTCCTTACTCTCTATCTATCGGTAATGGTTTTCGAAACTCTCTATACTCTATGTCACAGGGGTTCACTTGGGGAACGCCTGCAAGCCTCCTGCTTATTCCTCTGGCTCCTCCTGGGGCTTTTCCCTCTCCATAGCGGCCAGGACTTCCCGGACAAACCGGGCACGGGCAGCGGCCTTCAGTCTGGGCTTCCCCTTGGGGACTATCCGGCAAGACCTCCGCCTATTCCTCTGGCTCCTCCTGAGGCTTTTCCCTCTCCATAGCGGCCAGGATTCCCCGGACAAACCGGGCACGGGCAGCGGCCTCCACCTGGGGATTCCCGCCGGGGGCAACCACCACATTGGCCGGCTGGCCCTCCACAGACAGGCGGTGCAGTACTGGGAGGGAGCCTCTCCCTGGCAGGGAAACCTCCTGGAGGAACCCGCAGGACACTCCCAGCCGCACATTGGAGAGGAGCTTTTCAAATTCCGGATAGTCCAGCAGCCGGGCATAACGCAGAATCCCATAAGAACGGGCCACGGTATCCTGGATTTCCGGGCGCTGCAGGAGCTTTTTCCGGGCCCCCCGCTCCTGGCGGATTAACTGGCGGCAGATGCTGTCCAGATTGGTGAGGGCCTCGCTTTCGCCAATGCCCAAAGTCACCTGGTTGGAAAGCTCATAGAGGCAGCTGGCGGATTCGCCGTTCTCCCCGTCAATGCTTTGGAGGGTCAGCCCCAGTCGGGAAAGATTGGCGGCGGTGCGGCCGATAATGCCCCCCTCTTCCATGGCGGGAAGGTGCAGGATCACCGAGGCCCGCATCCCGGTGCCCAGGTCTGCCGGGTTGCTGGTCAGGTAGCCCAGCTCCTCGTCAAAGGCAAAAGCCAGGGCGCTGCTCAGAGCGTCGTCCTTCTCTTTCAGCTCCTGCCACACTTTGTGGAAGCACAGGCCCGCCCCCATGACCTGGAAGCGCAGGTGGTCCGCCCCGTTGACCATCATGGCAAAGCCCTCGTCCTTGGACTGGAACAGCGCCCGGGCATGGAGATTGCCGGTGCAGAGGAAATCCGGCGTTACCAGCCGGCGCTCTGCCAGCCCCACACACAGCTTGGGGTCGCTGAACACATACTGCCACAGGAATTCCTCCGGGGGAAAACAGGGGTTCCCCGTTACCGCCTCATCGATTTTTTTCAGCACCTCTACCCGCCGGTCATTGTCCAGCTTATCCGGGAAGGGAATGCCGCTGAGATTGCGGGAAAGGCTCACGTGGGTACTGACCACCATATCCTCTTCCGGGCCGCTTTTCTCATACCACTTTGCCGGTTTACCCATGGTTCTTCCCCTCCTTTGTATCCTTGATCGCCTTGATTTCATCCCGCAGCACGGCAGCCCGCTCGAAATTCTGGGAGGCAATGGCCTCTTGCAGCTGGCGCTCCTTCTGCTCTAAATCCGATACCTTTTGCGGAACCACCCGCATCCCGGTCTGGGGGCGCAGGATCATCTTCCCCTGGGAAGGCTTTTTCCCCCGGTGCTCGGTGCTGCCGTGGATGCGCTGAATCACCGGAAGCAGACGCCGGCGGAAGGTCTGGTAGCACTGGGCGCAGCCCACACGGCCTGTGCGGCTGATTTCCTCAAAGCTGCTGCCGCACACCGGGCAGCGCACCTCCTCAGGGGATTCCTCCTGCTCCAGGAGGCCGGACAACAGCTCTCCCAGGGAAAACCGGTAATTCCCGAAAAAGTTCCCGCAGCCCAATTTTCTCGCGCATTCCGAGCAAACCATAGCTTCGGAAAGCCTTCCGTTGACAATCCTCTTAATATGGGTAGTAGCGGGATTTTTCCCGCAGTTCTGGCAGTACATATGGACAACCTCCCTGGTCGATATTTCCAAATGGGTATCACCCTATCCTATGCGGCGCTGTAAGCGGCCATGAGCAGATTCTTCAGGATGCCGGCGCGCAGCTGGTCCCGATTTTCCCGGGGGGCCGCAGCCAGGGCCTGGTCGGACACTGCCGCCGCCATGAGCCTCGCCTCCCGCAGGGAAAGGGCCTTGCGCTCCACCAAATTCCGCAGCATAATCCCCGCTGTGGCTGCATCCAGGGAGCTCCCAATGGAATTCACCAGATGCATCAGCAGGGATGGCGTATCCCGCATGACCCGGGTAATGCGCACATAGCCCCCGCCCCCCCGGCGGCTCTCCACCAGGTAGCCCTGCTCCGGGGTAAAGCGGGAGGAAATCACATAGCTGATCTGGCTGGGCACGCAGCCGATGGTTTCCGCCAGCTCATTGCGCCGGAATTCCGCGCTCCCGTGCTCCGCCTCCAAAAGGGACAGGATATACTGGACCACGCTGTCCGTCATCTTCATAGGGGTCCCCTCCGTTTTGACTTTGTTTGTCTTTGATTTTAGACTTTCTTTGACTTTATGTCAACTGGGATTTTCTCTGATTTTTCAGGGGTTTCTTGGATTTTTACAAATTATCACGGTGTTTTCTCCTGAATTCTTCTGCAATCTCCTTTTAACGGAGGATTACTCCGATTCTATAAAGGGTTTTGCCTTACGCCGGGCAGTGGAGAAAGGTGGCACACGATAGCGTGACGGGGGGTAAAAGAGCAGACTCCTTCTCCCAAACAGCTCTTCTGTGGGAGGGTTCCCACATCCCCTCTTTGCCTATGGGGAGGGCATGTTCTTTCCTACAGGCGATTTGTTGTAGCTGAGCTTTCCCAAACTCCCCTTTTTTAGGGGAATATCCCCCAAGCCCCTCCCTCTCCTATGGGGAGGGCATGTTCTTTCCTCACAGGCGTTTTGTTGTAGCCCTCTTCTCCCAAACAGCTCTTCTGTGGGAGGGTTCCCACAAGCCCCTCCTTGTCGCTCATGCCGCGACTGGCACCATCTTTTCTCCTTGGATGAGAAAAGATGGAAAAAGAATCAGAAGGGCGTCATCTTGACACGCCAAGCGAAATCATCCTGCAAGCAAGCTTGCGGATGCATTTCGAAGGCGGTCAGGGTAGCTTCTTTTTTAACGCGGGGCAGTGGCATCGATTAGCAGCCTGTTTCCTCGCGTTGCCAGCCTGCTCCCGCTGGCGAAAAGGAAAGATGCATCTCTCCTGCTGATGCAGTAGTGGGCGCATAGGATGCGCAGCCAACTCACGGGGAAGCGCTGTGTGATGAAAGAACTATCCCCACGCGGAACAAATAAAATTTGCACCCAGGCCGCTTACGCGGGAAGAAAGGTTACCCCTTGATGATGCTATCTCGCGGATTACGTCCAGGCTTAACCTGGCGGGATTCCCGAATCTTTTGCAGGGCTTTCTTCCGGGTGGACTGGGCCAGCACGCCGGGCTGCAAATACGCCCCGGTTTTTTCGGGGAACTTCACCCAAGCCATGGAAAAGGCCCAGGCCACGGCCATCTGGGCATAGTAGCCCTCCTGACGAATCTCGCAGAGCAGCGCCAGGGCACGGTCAATCCACTCTGGGGTCAGGTAGTAATCTAGAAGCAGCACCGCCCCCACCCGGGCTTCAAACTCCTTCACAGAGTGGGCATAGGGCAGCAGGAACGCCCAGCCTTCCTCCGGATATTGGCCCAGCAGCTTTAAAGAGGAACAAAAGCTATCGCACACCGACCAATTCTGGATGCGGGGGATAAACGCCCGGCAGGCGGGGAGCACAATCTGGGGCCCTTCCTTTATATAGCCCAAGGTCATGCCCCGGAGCATGGTCTCTTCAAAAAACAAATCCTCCTCATGAGCCAGCCACTCCTGCCAGCCGGAACGGGCTAACTTTTTGGCCAGCTGACGGAGCTTGGGCAGGCGCACACCCAAAAGACGTTCCTCCCCCGGCACCAGGGAAGCGGCAAAGTCCCGGTAGGCGGGCTCTGCCAGGGATTGCAGAATCTCCCGCACCTGCTGGGGGGATTCATATTGCCAAGGTTGGTTTTTAGATGATACCAAGGGGATTCCTCCTTATAGCGCAGCGAGTTTCACAAGAAAAACAGAAAATCCCTCTCCCCATAGGAGACGGATGTGGTATACTAAGGGAGAAAACGAGAAAGGAGTTTGTTATGCTGCATATCGGTTGTCATCTTTCCTCCTCCAAAGGGTTTCTGGCCATGGGCCGGGAAGCCGTGAAGCTGGGGGCGGACACTTTCCAATACTTCACCCGGAATCCCCGGGGCAGCCGCGCCAAGGCCATCGACCCCCAGGACGTGGCCCAATACCGGGAATTCCTCCAGGAACACCACTTTGCCCCGGTAGTGGCCCACGCGCCCTACACCCTCAACGCCTGCTCTGCCGACCCCCGGGTGCGGGAATTCGCCTGGCAGACTATGGCCGACGACCTGCGCCGCATGGAATACACCCCCGGCGGCCTGTACAATTTCCATCCGGGCAGCCATGTGGGCCAGGGCCCCCAGGAGGGCGTCCGGCTCATTGCAGAGCTTCTCAACGGCATCCTCACCCCGGAAACCACTGCCACGGTCCTGCTGGAAACCATGGCGGGCAAGGGCAGCGAGGTGGGCCGTACCTTCGAGGAGCTTCGGGCCATTCTAGATAGGGTGGAGCTTTCTGAAAAAATGGGGGTCTGCCTAGACACCTGCCACGTATTTGACGCCGGGTATGATATTGTGAACCACCTGGACGAGGTACTGGCGGAATTCGACCAGGTAATTGGCCTTTCCCGGCTCAAGGCAATCCATCTCAACGACAGCATGAACCCTCTGGGCAGCCGGAAAGACCGCCACCAGAAGATTGGAGAGGGCTACATTGGGCTGGAAGCCTTTGTGCGGATCATCAATCACCCAGCCCTGAACAGCCTGCCCTTCATCCTGGAAACCCCCAACGATGCCGCCGGCTACGCCCGGGAAATCCAACTGTTGCGTGCGGCGGATAGTATCCGCTCCCAATCCGCGAGATAGCATCATCAAGGAGCAACGCTTCTTCCCGCGTAAACGGCCTGGGTGCGAATGATGGATTTTCAGGCTGGGTTCTCCCAAACAGCCCTTCATAGGGGAGGGTTCCCCCAAGCCCCTATAGGAACAGGGAAGAGCCCCCCTGAGGCTATTTTGTCATTTTTGTCCCTATGTCATGGGGAGTGTATTCCTGAAAAACGCCCCAGGCTGAGCCTGGACACAAGCCGCGGGATAGCATCATCTATGAGCAGCCTTGCTTCCCGCGTAAAGGGCCTCTCTGCGAGTTTCCCCGTGAATTGGGAGCGGACACTGTCCGCTCCCATAAACAGCCTAGTGCGGCGCAACGCAGTTTACAGGCCCAGGAGACGCTGGGCCCATTCTTCCTCCCGGAAGCCCACCAGGACGGTCTCCCCGTCCAGCAGGATGGGGCGCTTGACCATCATGCCGTCAGAGGCCAGCAGGGAAAACTGCTCGTCCTCCCCCATCTCCGGCAGCTTTTTGGAGAGCCCTTGGGCCCGGTACAGCTGGCCGCTGGTATTGAAAAACTTCTTTAGCGGCAGGCCGCTGCGCCGGTGCCACTCCCGGAGCTCCTCCTGGGTGGGAGGCTGGGCCTTGATGTCCCGCTCTGTGAAGGAGAAGCCCTGACTTTCCAGCCAGGCACGGGCTTTCTTGCAGGTGCTGCATTTGGGATAACAGATAAAGGTCATGGGAATCATTCCTTTCTTATTTTGTTTCTTCTATATTACGCTATCAGGAGGGATTCTTTTGGAAAATCCAATGCGCTCCCCATCCGCCCCGGAGCTTTCTTTCCGGGAATATTCCTGGGGCAGTGATGCTTACGGCCAGGCCCTTATTCTGCGGAACCGGCTGCTCCGCCGGCCTCTGGGCTTGTGCCTCTATGACGAGGAACTGAGCAGAGAAAAGCAGTTCCGCCATATGGGGGCTTTTTTAGGCGGCTCTCTCATTGCTACCCTGCTGCTGGTGCCGGGAGAAACCGCCGCTTCCCCCATGCATATGAAGCAAGTAGCGGTAGAGGAGTCCTTCCAGGGGCAGGGAATCGGCCGACAACTGGTGGCCTTTGCAGAAAACCTACTGCGGGAGGAAGGAATCCCTGGAGTCTTCCTCCACGCAAGGCAGACAGCGGTGGGATTCTATGAGAAAGCTGGCTATACCTGTCAGGGAGAAGCTTTCTTAGAGGTGGGAATCCCCCACCACTATATGGAAAAGCATTGGGGCTGACTGCCCTATCTGCTGTCAATCCCGGCTTTCCGGGCCTGGGAGGATTGATATTGCCGGGGAATCCGGTAGAGCCTGCCGTCCTTCTCAAACAGGGCGCCGGTTTGCCGGAAATGAAAGGGAACTCCCGCCCTTTGGCACTGCCGGGACAGGTCCTGCACCCACTCATACCGGCACACCCGGGCTTCTGGGCCGGACTCCCCGCCGGCAGATACCTCCTCAATCTCCTGGGTGAGCCAGGGGGAAAGCTCTATGGGCCCCAGCAAAGGCTCACAGAGGATGCTCTTATGGCGGATCGGGGCCTGCAAAAACAGGGGGAGCCGCTTTTCCGCCTGCTGTTGGCTCTCCACCGTACAGGAGACATATACATGCTCCCATCCCTCTCCCCAGTCCGGCGGGAGGCAGTTCCAAAAGCGGTGAATCCGCTTGGTAACAAAGTAGAACCGCAAATCCTGCCGGGCACGTATCATATCCCAGGCAGTCATGCGCCAGGGGTCTGCGTCTTCCAGGAGGAAGTCAGAAGTAAAGCAGGTATACACCGTTTCACCGGAAGGGATTTGATACTGCCCCTTCCGGTTTTTTCGGATAGGCAGGTCATAGGCCTGGGTTTTGGTTACCTGGGAGCTGTCCTTTCCGTGTGCCGCATCCATCCGGTAGACATAGCAGTGCAGGCAGCCCTCGCTGATTTTGTGGCAGCCGTGCCAGGGGTTCCAGCCAGCCATGGGCATCCCTCCTTTGGGCAATGGCTTGAACTGCGTTTTTCTAGGAACGCCCCTGTGATTTGGGGAGAAAAATGACAAAATAGCCCTGGGAGGGCATTCTCTTTCCCGTGGAGAAGGGGCTTCTTCTATGTTTCTGGCTCGCTCTTCTTATCCATTTTCTCATCAATACTCCACCTTGCCGCTCATGCCGCGGCGGGGCACCATCTTTTCTCCTTAGATGAGAAAAGATGGAAAAAGAATCAGGTGGGCCGTCGTCTTGACACGCCAAGCAAAACCGTCCCGGGAGGGACAGGTTTTGAAGGCGGTCAGGGTAGCTTTTTTTAACGCGGGGCAGCGGCATCGATTAGCAGCCTGTTCCCTCGCGTTACCAGCTTACTCCCGCTGGCGAAAAGGAAAGATGCATCTTTCCTGCTGATATAATAGCGGGCGCATAGGATGCGCACCCAGGCTCTTTACGCGGGAAGGAACGTTACTCTTAGATGCCATTCTCTCGCGGCTTGCCTGCGGGGGCTCCCCGCTTCAGGCGGGCGAAGTTGGCCATGAGCTTTTTGGTTCCCACCTTTTCAAAGGCGATTTCCAAAAGGCTGTCGTTGCCCATGGGGGTCACAGACAGCACCATGCCGTTGCCGAAAACCCTGTGGCTCACCGAATCCCCCGGCTGATAGGTCTCCTGAGAGGGGGCCGCCCGATTCACCGGGCCAAACTGTCTTGCAGAGGCAGAGGCGCTGCCTCCCTGGGGCCGGAAGCTCTGGGCGGGGCGGCTCCAATCGTGGCTGCGGGTGTGCTCCATGAGCGCCGGGGGAATCTCGTCCAGAAAACGGGAAGCCCGGTTCCGGGAGGTGCTGCCGAAAATCATCCGGGAATCAGCGTTGAGAAGCACCAGCTCCTCCTTGGCCCGGGTGATGGCCACATAGCAGAGCCGCCGCTCCTCTTCCACTTCCTCCGGGTTGTAAATGGACTGCATCCCCGGGAACACCCCTTCTTCCATGCCCGGCAGGAACACCACAGGGAATTCCAAGCCCTTGGCGGAGTGCATGGTCATCATCACCACGGAATCCGCCTCCTGGTCGTAGTTGTCCAAATCCGTCATCAGGGAGACCTCCTCCAAAAAGCCTTCCAGGCCCCCCTCCTCGTTGTTTTCCTCATATTGAATCAGGTTGGACGCCAGCTCCTGAATGTTCTCGATGCGGTCTTCGGCGGAATCCGGGTCGTCTGCCTGGAGAAACTCCCGGTACTGGGTCTGCTCTAAGAGATTCTGATACAAATCCCCCAGGGAGACGGTTTCGTCCTGGGCGTCGTCTATGAGGCCCTGCATCATGTCGGTGAAGGCTTTGAGCTTGTTGGCGGCCCGCTTCAGGGCGGCGAACTCATCGGCCCGGCGAAGAACCTCAAAGAGAGGCTCTCCCAGCATGGCGGCGATTTCAGTGGCTTGGGCCACGGTGCGCTCCCCAATAGAGCGCTTGGGAGTGTTGAGTATCCGGCGCAGACGAACCTCGTCGGCGGGATTGTTGATGACGCTGAGATAGGCAATCATGTCCCGGATTTCCCTGCGCTCATAGAACCGGGTGCCCCCGATAATCCGGTAGGGAATATCCGAGCGGACGAAATCCCGTTCAAAGGTGTTGGACATGGAGTTCATCCGGTACAGGATGGCAAAATCCGAATACTTCCTCCCGGCCGCCACCCCTTCCAGAATCCGCTTGGTGACCTGGGCGGCCTCGTCCTGCTCGTTGTCGGCGGTGTGATAGGCAATCTTTTTCCCCTCCCCGTTGCCGGTCCAGAGGGTTTTCCCCTTGCGCTGGGTGTTGTGGGAAATCACCCCGTTGGCCGCGTCCAGGATGGTCTGGGTGGAGCGGTAATTCTGTTCCAGCCGGATGACCTTGGCGTCGGGGAAGGTCTTTTCAAAGCTCATAATATTCTCAATGGTGGCCCCCCGGAACTTGTAAATGCTCTGGTCGTCGTCCCCCACCACACAGAGGTTGCCCCTCTTCTCTGTCAGCAGCCGCACAAACAGGTACTGGGCGTGGTTGGTATCCTGATATTCGTCCACCATGAGATAGCGGAATTTGTCCTGGTAAAACTCCAGCACCTCCGGGCACTCCTGGAACAGCTCCACAGTTTTGAAAATCAAATCGTCAAAATCCATGGCGTCGGCGTCCCGCAGGCGCTTCTGATAGAGGGTATAGGCCTTGGCAATCTGGGAAAGCCGGAAATCCAGGCCCGCCTGAGCGGTGAATTCCTCCGGGGAAATCAGGGAATCCTTGGCCCGGGAAATCTCTCCCAGCACCGCCTTTACCGGCAGCATCTTCTCCTCAATGCCCAGGGATTTCAGGCACTCCTTCATGAGCCGGCGGGAATCGTCGGTGTCGTAAATGGTGAAGTGGCTGGTATACCCCAGACGGTCCCCGTCCCGGCGGAGAATCCGGGCGCAGGTGGAGTGGAAGGTAGAGGCCCAGATGTCCTCCCCCTCCTGGCCCAGCATGGCGCAGAGACGGTCTTTCAGCTCTCCGGCGGCCTTATTGGTAAAGGTAATGGCCAGAATCCGCCACGGGGGGCAGGGGCTTACCGCCAAATGGCGGCGCTGCTCTTCGGGGATGGGGGTCCCCTCCTGCAAATAAGCCCGGCAGGCAGCCTCCTCTTCTTCCCCGCAGCCCTCATAGAGCCAGGGGCTTTCATAAGCGTTTCCCCAGCGGACCAGGCTGGCAATGCGATTCACCAGCACAGTGGTTTTCCCGCTGCCGGCGCCGGCCAAAATCAGCAGGGGGCCGTTCACATGGAAAACCGCCTCCTTCTGGCGGTCGTTCATCCGGGAAAACTCCTTTTCCATGACTTCCCGGCGCAGCTCCAGGAGCGTTTCTTTCTGACACATGATACCAAAATCCTTTCTGTCTCTATCCGAAAGTCTCGGGTCTATTGTACCTTGTTTCCGGGGAAATGGCAAGGGCGGCTAACCTTTGTTACTCAGGAAGCTATAGTCCTTTTCATAAATTTGTCCCTACCTGGAACCGGAAATTTGTTTCATCCGTAGTTTTTTCCGGGAGCCCTTTTCAAAGCGCAAAAACGCGCTATAATTATATTGAGAAATTTTTCATCTCGGGCAGACAATCCCTGGGAGGAATCAGGGCAGTGACGAATCCTGTGGCCCTATGGATTGACACAGGCTAATCTTTTTCACCCTTGCCGCTATCCAGCGCCGGGCGTCCTGATTTTGATTCGAGTTAGCTTAGGAAAGGAACCTTCAGCATGAAACCTGCATCTAAATTGATTGTTTTTGATTTAGACGGCACCCTGAACCGGACCGAGCTTTTTGCCGTTGAGGTTCACCGGATGCTGCAAACTGAATTTGGCTGGCCCGCCCAGTCCCCGGAAGAAATCACCGCTGTCTTTGGGGCGCCGGCAGAAGAGTACATGGACCGGCTGCTGCCCGGCTCGGACAAGGCCACCCAGCAGCGCTATCTCAAGCGGGAAGCAGAAGTGGAATACGACTATATGCATCTGGCCGCCGCTTATGAGGGCTGCCAGCAGATGCTCTCTGACCTGCGGGAAAACGGCTGGGAGACGGCGGTTTGCTCCAACTCCTCCTTCCGCTATATTTCCATGATTCTCAACGCCACGGGGCTCATGCATCAAATCGACTACATCCAGCCCCTGGAAAAGGGCATGACAGAGAAATCCCAGAGCCTTCACGCCCTTTTGGAGCGGGTGCCCCACTCCATGGCTGTAATGGTAGGCGACACCGCCTATGACTGCCAGGCGGCCAAGGCCTGCGGCATTCCCTTTATCGGCTGCCTGTATGGGTTCCGCCCCACCGAGATGGAAGCGGAAGCAAAGCATCGAGTGAACACGCCGGGCGAAATCTTCCCTCTGGCGGAAGAACTGGCCGCTGCCCGCCAAATCATTTAACTTTCAGAAGGAACCAAAAAACCGCGCTCGCTGCCTGGGATGGGCAGGGCGCGGTTTTCTTTTGCGTTCTTTTCTTGCAAAGAAGGGTTTGCTGGATTCTTTTTTGATAAGCTCACTTATCTATGATTCATCTATCAGCTGCCTTGTCGCTCATGCCGCGACGGGCACCATCTTTTCTCCTTGGATGAGAAAAGATGGAAAAAGAATCAGATGGGCTGGCATCTTGACACGCCAAGCGAAATCATCCTGCAAGCAAGCTTGCGGATGCATTTCGAAGGCGGTCAGGGTAGCTTCTTTTTTGACGCGGGGCAACGGCATCTATGAGCGAGCTTTTCTCTCGCGTTGCCAGCCCGCTCCCGCTGACGAAAAGGGTAAATGCTCTTCCCTGCTGATTCAGTAGCGGAACAGCCTGCCTGATAGGAGAAAGCCCGATAAGTTGGAGGGCTGATGCTGGTTGGTGCGTTGGAGATACCTAACTAAACGGGGGCGGCGGACAGGGTCCGCTCCCAGTTCGCGGGGAAGAAGCAGTAGCCAACAGCCCTGTTTTCTCGCGAAGGTAGTTACGCGTGGGAAAAGGGGACGGCTTACGCTTACTTTAGGCGCGGATTGGAACCGCACACTGTGCGGCAGCCGGAGCCCCCGTTTCACAGGGCTTCTTTGCGTGGAACCTTTCGCGCTCAAGCCGCGCAGGCTTGCGAATCTTTTCCCCCCTTTTCTTTTCGCAAGAAAAGGGGGTGTACGACCCATAGGAGACTGAGGGGATTCAGGGCCGCGCCCTGAAAAAAGGCAGTTTGGGAGAAGAAAGCCGCTCTTTGACTCCCCCGTCTGCATTCGCAGACATCCCCTCGAGGAGGGGGCTCCCCGCCCAGCCCGCTTACGCAGGAGAAAAGGTAGCTCGTAGATGATGCTATCTCGCGGCTTGGGAGCGCATACTATGCGCCGCGGGATCAGACTGTTTGTTTGCGTTTTCTCAAAACAGGAATAGCCTTCAGGTATAGCCTGCTTTGGAGCTTTTCTGCGAGAATCCCCAGGCCCTTCACGGCGTAGGGCAGCAGCAGGAAGAAATACACCACCGTATATTGTCCCTTTGCCTCCCACATCAAGTGGAAGAGGAACCCGCCGATAAACACCAGAATGGGCATCAACTGGGAGAAAGTGAGCTTTTTCCGGCCCAGCACCAGGGCGCACAGGGCAAAGAAATACACCAGGCTCTGGACAATGTCGAAGAATTTCACATAGGCCCGGCCCAGCAGTCCGCCCTCTCCCAGCAGGGAGCGCACCGGCCGGGAAAAATCCTGATGGGGCTTCCGGGTCTGCTGAATCCACAAGCTCTGGAAGGTAGGCTCATTCCAGATGCTGGCGGTCTTTTTGGCGAAGAACTCCACCGCATAGCCCGGCTCCTGCACAAAAATCCCCATGCGCTCCTTGATTGTTTCCGAAGCCAGGGCCGCCGTTTTTTCGGTGTCATAGCCATTTTCCCGGAACAGTCGAAGGGAATGTTCGGCGTTATACCATCCCGGTGCCCGGGGACCTTCCTCCACTCCCATAGCCACCCAAGACGCCGTAGGAACCCCCTTCTCAATCTGCTGGCCGGTTACCTGCTCCAGGCTCACTTCCAGGGCAAAGCTGCCCAGGCTGTTTGTTACCACCAGGACAAGCGCCGCCACCAAGCAGCGCCACTTCTTTTGCCGCAGGGCGTGGTACAGGAAGGTAATCACCGCCGCCACCAGAAAGATGAGATAGTTGGATTTCAGCAGTACCGCTCCGGTGAAGCACAGGGCCGAGGCCGCTAAAAACCACCCATTCCAGTTCTCCAAATACCGGACCTGGCAATAGAGCCCCAGCATGGCCAACAGCAGGCCGGGAATGGTGCCGTAAGCAAAGGTCACATAGAACATCATAGGCAGATACAGCAGCAGAAGCAGCGCCATGGGTTTGCTCCGGGAGAGAAAGGCGGTCCGGCGCAGGAATCCGGCAAAGCACACTGCCGAAGCCAGGGCCGCCAGCACATTCAAAAACTGAATGGCCAGCACGTTTCCCTCTCCAAAGAGGAACTGCAGCCCGGCATAGAACACTACCAGGCCGTTTTGGTTGGGGTAGCAGTAGAGATAGCCGCCCTTTTCCCAGGGGGAAACATCCCCCCGCAAAAGCCCTGCCGCGCACTCCAATACCGAGCGTTGGTCGGCAATGGGCCACAGGGCTACCGACAGCACCCAGAGAGCATAGGCCGCCGCCAAGCACAGCAGCAGCCCGTGAAAATGCCTCTCGATAAAGTCCAACACCTTTTGCCGCTGCTTCCAAAGGGCCGCGCCCAAAACCGTCACCACGCCAATGACCGCCACGTGCAGGAGAAGGGAATCCCGATGGAACCGGGTGACCTCCTCTACACCGCTGACCCTGGCGGTGAAGACCACGCTGCCCAGCCACAGAAGACCCAGCAGCACCCCTCCAATGGCAATGACGGCGGTTTTACAGAACCCTTCCCAGCGCTTCTGCCACTTGGAATCCGCGGATTTACCGGTCATTGTCATGGTTCCGGTTCAGGTACTCCCGGATAAGGAACCGGGGACGCTCCTTGGTTTCCAGATAGATTTTCCCGATGTATTCTCCCACTACGCCCAGGGAGAACAGCAAGAGACCGCCCACGCCCCAAATAGACAGGACGATACTGGTCCAGCCCTGGGTGGTGGAGCCCATAAAGTACTGCACCAGGGAATAAATGGCCACGATAATGCTCACAGCCATAATGAAGAAGCCCAGGAAAGTGATAAACCGGATGGGCTTGACGCTCAGGGAAGTAATGCCCTCAAAGGCCAGGCCCAGCATCTTCTTCAAGGGATACTTGCTCTCCCCGGCCAGGCGCTCGTGGCGCTCATAGGTGACAACATCCGTATCATAGCCAATCATGGGCACAATGCCCCGGAGGAACAGGTTGACCTCCTTGAACTGGGACAGGCCCTCCAGGGCCGCCTTGCTCATCAGGCGGTAATCCGCGTGGTTGTAGATGGTATCCGCTCCCAGGAGCTTCATGAGCTTATAGAAGGACTGGGCGGTAAAGCGCTTGAAGAAGGTGTCGGTCTCCCGCTTGGAGCGCACGCCATAGACAATATCGCAGCCGTTGTGGTATTTCTCCAGCATCTCGTCCATGGCGTCCAGGTCGTCCTGCAAATCCGCATCAATGGAAATGGTGATGTCGCAGTCGTCCTTTACCGTCATCAGGCCCGCCAGCAGGGCGTTCTGATGGCCCCGGTTCCGGGTGAGATTGACGCCGGCATACAGGGGGTCCTGCTCATAAAGCTCCCGGATAATGGGCCAGGTGCGGTCCTTGGAGCCGTCATTGACAAACACAATCCGGCTGTCCCGGGCAATGAGGCCTCTCTCCATCAGAGAAGTCATTTTTTCCTTCAGCTGCCGGGCCGTCTCCGGCAGCACCTCTTCTTCATTATAGCAGGGAATCACTACATACAAAATATTCTCCCGCATTTGGTTCATCTCCCATCAATAGATTGTAAAAATAATGTAAAAAAAGCCTTTTTATAAGAACAGGCCCCTGGGAACCAGCGGCCTGCTATAGGTTATATCATTTGCTTTTTTCTGAGGATAAAGAAGGCCGCCGCCATGAGAACCACCATCACCCCAATGGGGAACCAGAAGTTGTCAAAGGGAAGGTTCCCTACATTCATGCCGTAGATACCAGAAATCACCGTGGGGATGGAGATAATCAGGGTAATGGAGGACAGCACCTTCATAACGATGTTCAGGTTGTTGGAAATAATGGAGGCAAAGGCGTCCATGGTGCCGGAAAGGATGTTCAGGTGGATGCCGGCCATTTCAATGGCCTGCTTGATTTCAATGAGCACGTCCTCCAGCAAATCCTGGTCCTCTTCATAGAGGCGGATGGCCCGGCCCCGCATAATCTTCTCAATGGTGATTTCGTCGGCCTTCAGGGAAGAGGAAAAATACATCAGGGACTTCTCGATTTCCAGCAGCTGAATCAGCTCTGCGTTCTTCATGGACTTGCGCAGCTCCCGCTCCACCTGGTTGCTGAGCTTGTCAATCTGCTTCAGATACTGCAGATACCGGCTGGCAATCCGCAGCATCAGGTGCAGGGTGAAGTGGGTCTTCAGGTTGGTTTTCACGTTCTTCACCAGTCCCTCGGCGAACTCATCCAAAATGGGGTTCTCGTGGAGGGAAACGGTAATCACGTTTTTCTCCGTGATAATAATGCCCAAAGGGCGGGTGAAGTAGGTAAGGTGTTCGTCATCCAGCTCCACACAGGGAATGTCCAGGATGACCAGGGTATTCCCGTCCTCGGTATCCAAGTGGGAGGATTCTTCTTCGTCCAGGGCGGCCCGGAAAAAGTCCGGGTCCACTGCAAACTCTTCAATAAGGCGGTTGACCTCCTCCTCATCGGGGTCAATGCAGTTGACCCAGCAGCCGGGCTCACAGGTATCCACCGGGCAGATAAAGCCATCGATGGTCTTGTAGTAGTTTACCATTGCGCATCTCTCCTTATACTATGGAGCCGCCCGCAAGGGAAAACTTGCCTATGCCCGGCATCACTGCCGGCAGCCGCACCCATCCAGGCAGGCGGCGCGCTCCATTTTTTTGAAAACTCTCTGCCGTTTCTTCACACGATCGACTAAGAGGGTCAGGTTTCACGATTCGCCACCTCCTGCTGGATAAAAAATGTGTTTTGGGGTTCTGCACCCGCAGGGCCGCAGGCGCTTTTTTAGTTTCTCGAATCCCACAGGTAATTATAGCACAATAAATTATGTTTGCAAGAGAAATCGAGAAATTCGTAGAAACTGCCGATTCCGGCCGCAAAAAACGCCCAAAACCCGCTGATATTCAGAAAATTCCGCTGTTTTTGGAAGAAAATCCTCCAATTCCGGCGCAAACCACCCTTGGCACAAAGGAAAAGCCCCGCCAACAGGACGCCTGTCCTGCGGACGGAGCCGCCTGTTTCAGTATTTATCCTCTGTTAAAGATGTCCATAATATTGGTAAAACCGCCGTCGTCATCCTCCTGGATGGGGGCTGCGGGCTCCCGGGCCGGAGCGGCTGCCCCACGGGTGCCGGGGGCGGTTCTGCCGGTATGGTTCACCGGGGGAACGGGCGCTTCCGCCGGCGCAGGGGCGGCAGCGGGCTTCTCCTCTGCCACATTGCCGTTGTGGGAGGCAAAACCAGTGGCGATTACCGTCACGGTCATCTCGTCCTCCATGCTCTCGTCAAAGGCCGCGCCCCAGATGATGTTGGCGTCCTCGTGGGCCAGCTTGGTAATCATGGAAGAAGCCGTGTCGATTTCGTCCAGTCCAATATCCGGCGAAGAGGTAATGTTGACAATCACGCCCTTGGCGCCGTCAATGGCCGTCTCCAGCAGGGGGCTGGAAACTGCCATCCGGGCGGCCTGCTCGGCCTTGTCCTTGCCGGAAGCGTGTCCCACGCCCATGTGGGCATAGCCGGCGTCCCGCATAACGGAGGTCACGTCTGCAAAGTCCAGGTTGACCACGCCGGGGAGCTTAATCAGGTCGGAGATGCTTTGGGCGCCCTGACGGAGGACGTCGTCGGCAATGATAAAGGCGTTCTGCAGGGTAATGCGCTGCTCGCTCACCAGCTTCAGGCGCTCGTTGGGGATGACCACCAGGGAATCCACGTGCTCCCGCAGGGCCGTGATGCCGCTTTCCGCCTGCTCCATCCGCCGGCGGCCCTCAAAGGCAAAGGGCTTGGTGACAATGCCGATGGTCAAAACGCCCATCTCCCTGGCGACCTCCGCCACCACAGGAGCTGCGCCGGTGCCGGTGCCGCCGCCCATGCCGGCTGTGATGAACACCATGTCGGAACCGCGGATAGCCGCGGCAATAGCCTCCCGGCTCTCCTCGGCGGCCTTCTGGCCGATTTCCGGCTTGGAGCCGGCGCCGCGGCCCCGGGTAATCTTCTCCCCGATCTGGACCTTCTGGGTGGCCTTAGAGCGGCTCAGCGCCTGCTTATCCGTATTGACGCTGATAAACTCCACGCCCTGGACGCCGCTGGTCACCATCCGGTCCACAGCGTTGCCGCCGCCGCCGCCGATGCCGATTACTTTGATTACTTCATCGCCAATCAATTCGTTGTCTATTTCAAAAGGCATTTGCTTTCTCCCCCTTATTTGGTATGGAAGCCGCCGGAAGCCCCCCGACAGCCCTCATGATTTTTGAGTAGTACCCTTTATAAATTTATCACTTTTCCCTGGGAATTTCAAGAAAGATTTGCGCGTGTATGCAAAGTTATTTCATTATTATCTAATTCCCTATGAAAGCAAATAGGTTTTTAAGTATTTTGCCGTTTCCAGCCGGCCAAAAAAGATTTCTTTTGACCATTTCCCTGATTTTTCGCGGGTTTTCCGGAACGCAGCCCCTATTCCCCGCCCTCCTGGGGCTGGGAGGAAGAAGCCTGGGAGACGCTGCTCTCTGCCGGCTGGGAGGAACCCTCCTCCTGGGAAGAGGCTGACGGAGAAGCGCCGCTCTCCTGGGAAGAAGCCGAGGCAGCTTCGGAAGACCCAGAAGCGGCGGAAGAGGCCGAAGCCGTCTCAGACGATGCAGAAGAAGCGGGTTCCCCGGAATCCTCCGGCTGGGAAGAGCTTGCAGAGGAAGCAGAGGAACTGGAATCTGCATTGTAGTAGGCCTTTTTCAGGTCCCGGGTCAGGGAAACATCCAGTTCGCCCTTTTCTGTTTCTTCCAGCTCTTCTTCCACGATTTTTTTCGCCGAAACCAGCTTCAAGTCCAAATCGTTGGAGTTCCCCAGCAGAATCCGGATGCGCCCATCGTAGACCACCATCATCTGATAGAGATTGGACACGTCAATCTGGGTGATGCCGGAAAAGGCGCAGTCCGACAGGGCCTGGGTCAGGCTGTTGAAGACCTTCTGCACCTCTTCCTCCTTGGGAACAGCGGGATAACCGGCCCGGGGATTTTCCAGCTCCAAGCCGGACACCACCAGGCAGCCTGCGGGAGCCGCCTGGGCGATCTCCAAAATCTTGTTCTCCTGGCTTACCAGGATATAGCTGTCATCCTGCTCAAAGGCCGCCGAAAGCACCGGTTCCTCCACGGTAATCTGCAAAGTTGCCGGCAGCTTCCGCTCCACCCGCACATTCCCCGCATAGGGGAGCTTGTGGTCCAATTCCTCCTGGGCGCCGTTTACATCCGCCAAAAAGAGGTTATCCCCAATCTCAATGCCGCAAATCTCCAGAATCTCCTCCTGGGAATACCGGGAGGTATTCTCCACCTGAATGGTGTCAATGCGGAACAGCACCGTCAGGGAAAGGATGACTGCCGCCGCGATGACCACCAAAAAGCTCACGCAATAAAACAGGATTGCCCGTCTGCGGCGGCGCCTGGCCCGGGCCGTAATGCCCCTGCGCGCCGGCCGCCGCCGGTTTCCTGGTTGGTTGCCGGGTATTCTTTCCATGTTCTCCCCTCTTTCCTCAATCTTGATTTTCCTTGACCCCTTAGGCCGTTTCCCGCCGGATGTCCGCCCCCACCGAAGCCAGGGCCTTTTCCACCGCCTCGTAGCCGCGGTCCAGATGATGCAGGCCGGAAAGGAGGGTGGTACCCTGGGCTCCCAGGCCCGCCACCAGCAGGGCCGCCCCGCCCCGGAGGTCCGGAGCCTGCACCGGCGCGCCGGAAAGGGCGGGAACCCCTTCCACCACCGCCACGCGGCCCTCCACCTTAATGCGGGCCCCCAAGCGCATGAGCTCGCCGGCGTGCTTATACCGGCTTTCAAAAATATTCTCCACAAACAGGCTGGTCCCGTCCGCCAAGCAGGCCATGGCCATTACCGGGGCCTGGGCGTCTGTGGGGAAACCGGGGTACGGCATGGTGCGGACATTCCCCACGGGCCGCAGCCGCTCCGGGGCCTGAATCCAGAGGCTCTTTCCCTGGCTGCGCAGAGAACAGCCCGCCTCTTCAAACACCGGGAGCACCAGCTGCAAATGGCTGCAATCCACGTGGCGCAAAGTCAGCTCACTCCCTGTGGCCGCAGCCGCCGCCAGATACGTGGCGGCTACAATCCGGTCGGGAATCACCTGATGCTCGCAGCCTCCCAGAGATTCTACCCCCTGGATGACGATCTCGCTCTCCCCCGCCCCGGACACCCTGCCGCCGCAGGCGTTGAGGAAATCCGCCAAATCACAGATTTCCGGCTCCCGGGCCGCGTTGGAGAGGATGGTGGAGCCCTCGGCGCACACCGCCGCCAGCATGACGTTTTCCGTGGCCCCTACGCTGGGAAAGGAAAGGCTGATGGGACAGCCCCGGAGGCGTCCCGGCACGCTGCACTCCAGGCAGCCGTGATCCTCCCGAATGTGCAGGCCCATTTTCCGCAGGGCCGCCAAATGCAGGTCAATGGGCCGGGGGCCCAGCTCGCAGCCGCCGGGGAAGGAAAGCCGCGCTTTTCCCAGACGGGACACCACCGCTCCCAAAAACACAATGGAGGAACGCATTTCCCGCATGAGGTTTTCCGGGATTTCATCCCCGCTGAGGGTGGATGAGTCAATGGTCAGCGTGTGGCCCTCCCGGCGGACCCGGCAGCCCAGGGTGCGCAGAATCCGCACCGCCGTGTCCACGTCCGAAAGCAACGGGCAGTTATGTAAAACCGCCTCCGATTTGCATAAAAGAGACGCTGCCAGCAAAGGCAGGGTACTGTTTTTTGCCCCATGGACCGATATTTCCCCAGAAAGTTTCCCGGGGCCCTGGATGCGCAGAACTTCCAACGTCAACACCCTTTCTCCCGTGATTTCCATTGCTTTCCATAGTATGCGTTGGAAACACAAAGGGTGAAACCCTGGAAACTGGCCGATTCAGCGGGCGTTTTTGGATTCCCGGAGGACCTGGTGCATCACCTTGACAATCCGGGGGCAGGCGTCGGAAATGGACATTTCAGCGGCATGACGCCCCAGCTCCCGGGCGCCGCCGGGCCTGGAGAAGATTTCCTCTACCTTCTGCCACAGCAGCTCCCCGGTGAGGTCCTTTTCCTCAATGAGCACCGCCGCTCCCCGGTTTACCAGGGCCATGGCGTTGTGGTACTGGTGGTTTTCCGCCACATTGGGAGAGGGAATCAGGATGGAGCCCTTCCCCTGGGCCTGGAGCTCGCTGAGGGTGATGGCCCCGGCCCGGCAGATGACCAAATCCGCCGCCGCCATGCACTGGGGCATGTTGTCGATGTACTCCCGCAGGGAGATAAAGGGGTATTCCTCCAAATCCAGGCCCTTTTCCTTTAAGAGGGCAGGCATCCATTTGGAATACTGGCCATAGCCGTGGATGTGCTGGTATTTCCCCGTGCGGGCGCTGCGCACCAGCAGGTCTGCCACTGCCTCGTTGATGCTTCTGGCTCCCAGGCTGCCGCCAAAGGAGAGAATCAAAGGCCGGGCGTCCAGCCCCAGCAGCCGGCGGGAATCCTCCCGGTCTGCCCGGAGAAGCTCCTGCCGCACCGGGTTGCCGGTGAGGACACAGCGGGCCCCCCTGTCAAAGTGCTGCTGGGCGTCCGCCACCGCCAGCATGACCCGGCTGGCTTTTTTAGCCAGCATTTTGTTGGTAATCCCGGGATAGGCATTCTGCTCGTGAATAACGGCGGGAACCCCCAGCTTCATGGCCTCCCGAATCACCGGGCCGCTGACATAGCCGCCGGTGCCCACGCAGATATCCGGCTGGAATTCCCGGATAATCTTCCGGGCCTGCCGGGTGGAGGTGACCACCCGCACCAGGGTCTGGGCGTTGCGCTTCAGGTTCTGAAGGCTCAGCTTCCGCTGGAAGCCGGAAATCCGCACGCTCCGAAAAGCAAACCCCGCCGCAGGGACCAGGCGCTCTTCCATGCCGCCCTTGTTCCCCACATACAGAATCTCCGTGTCCGGCTCCTTCTCCCGCAAATATCCGGCAATGGCCAAGGCCGGGTTGATATGGCCGGCAGTGCCGCCCCCTGCAAACAGTACTCTCATACACGCGCGGGCAGTAAAACCCGCATTCCCCCTTTATCCCTTAATTTTAGCAGAAAGCCCCTTCCGGGGCCAAACTACACTTTATCCACATTGGATGTTCGCGAAATAGACAAGACCACGCCCATCTGGGCCAGCAGCATCACCAAAGAGGTGCCGCCATAGCTGAAGAACGGCAGGCTGATACCCGTATTGGGAATGGTGTTGGTCACCACACAGATATTGAGGATGGCCTGGATTCCCACCTGGGCTGTGAGCCCAATGCCCAGGAGCGTGCCGAATTTATCCTTGGCTCCCAGGGAGATGACGATTCCCCGCCAGATAAGCAGGGCAAACAGCAGGATCACCAGCAGGGCGCCCACAAAGCCCAGCTCCTCGCAGACCACCGCAAAAATAAAGTCGTTTTCCGGCTCAGGCAGATAGAGGTATTTCTGCCGGGACTGGGCCAGGCCCACCCCCAGCAGCTGGCCGGAACCGATAGCCATCAGGGACTGCCGGGTCTGCCAGGTATCCACCCCCTCGGGCGGGTTAAAGGGGTCCAGCCAGCCCTGGATGCGCAGCTCTGCATAGGAAAACATATCGGTGAAAAAGTACAGGTAAGCGGCCGCCCCTGCCAGCGCCACAAGCGCTACAAAGAACCACCGCAGCCGCACGCCTCCCACAAAAAGCATAACGCCGGAAATCGCCACCAGGATAATGGCGGCGGAGATGTGGGGCTCCATCACCACCAGGCCGGCTATCAGCCCCAAAATCAGCACATAGGGCAGCACCCCATAGCGGAAGGTCTCCATTTTGTCGTAGTTAATGGAGATGAGATGGGCAAAAATCAGCACCAGGGCAAACTTGGCAATCTCGGAGGGCTGGAAGTTAATGGGCCCCAAATACAGCCACCGGTAGGTGCCGTTAATCCGGGGCACCAAGGCCGTCCCCCGGAGGAGGAGCACCGCCAGCAGCATGGCTATGGTAATGAGCAGCACCAGAAAGGCGAACTTGTGGAGATGATGGTAATCAAAATAGGAAATCACCAGCATCAGCACGCATCCCAGGGCCGCAAAGCACATCTGCGGAACAATATAGGAATAGCTGTTGCCGTCCTCCGAATTAAAGTAGGAGGTGGCAAAGCTGGCGGAAAACAGCATCACCAGCCCGAAAACCAGCAGGCTCAAAAGGATATAGAGGAACACCCGGTCCACGCCGCCGCGGACAGAAAAGACCTTGAACTTTTTCCGGACCCGCTTTACCGTGGCTTTGGGCGAAAACAGGGAAACCTTCCCTGACGGGATGGTGGCGCCCGCCGGGCTCACGGCTGCCGCCGAAGGCCTGCCGCTGCGGCCCCCTGCCGCAGTCTCCCGGCGGACTGCCCTCTTCTTGGCGCCTCTGGGTATTTTCTGCTTTCTCATAAGCCTTCCCCCTCCTTTACTGCTCCGTCAGGCTTTCGGGGAACCCTCCCCGGATGGAATATGGGTTAGTATGCACTGTCAGACCCCAAAGAATACCAGCAGCAGGGCAATGGCGCCGCCCACCGCTGTAATCAGGCTGAACACCAGGCAAATCTTCATTTCGCTCCAGCCGCACATCTCAAAGTGATGGTGGATAGGGCTCATTTTAAACAGGCGCTTGCCGTGGGTCAGCTTGAAATAACTCACCTGCAGCACCACGGAAAGGATCTCCATAAAGTAGACAATCCCCAGGGGCAGCAGCAAAATGGGCAGGTTCAGGCCAAAGGCCAGGGCGCACACCATGCCTCCCAAAAACAGGGAGCCGGTATCCCCCATAAACACCTTGGCGGGATTGAAGTTCCACACCAAGAAGCCCATGCAGGCCGCAGCCGCAGCCACTGCCATAATGCTCATGCTGAAGGCGTTCATCACGCCGGCAATCACCATGAGGAAAATGCACACAAAGAAGGTGACCGAAGCGTTGAGGCCGTCAATGCCGTCGGTGAAGTTCACCGCATTGACCACGCCCACAATGAGGATGGCCGCCAGAATCCAGTAGCCCCAGCCCAGGTCTACCTCCCCCACAAAGGGGATGATGGTGGAGCTTTTTCCCCCAGCCAGCCAGACGGAAACCAGGTAGGCCGCCGCCACGGCAAATTGCAGCACCAGCTTCTGCAGCTCTGTGAGGCCCAGGTTGCGCTTTTTGACTACCTTGATATAGTCGTCCATAAAGCCCACCAGCCCAAAGGCCAGGGCCATGCCCAGGCCGCCAAACAGGCGCACCTTCATCAGCAGGGTCTCGTCATATACGTTGGCGTAGTACAGGGGGATGCATACCGCTATGGCCACCACAATGCCGATGATGAACATCAGGCCGCCCATGGTGGGGGTCCCCTGCTTTTTCATGTGCCACTGGGGCCCTTCTTCCCGGATGGTCTGCCCAAAGTGCAGCTTATGCAGGAAGGGGATCATCCATTTTCCCAAAAGCGCGGTTACGCCGAAGGCGATGACAGCCGCCAGCAATGTCCAGATTGTGTTCATATGTTTTCTCCACCTTACCTTTCCGGCAGGAAGCCCGCCGGAAGTTTTCTTTTCGGCGCACCCTCACAGGAGCCCGATTCAGGTATACAGTATAGCACAAAACCGCGCCTTTTTACAGCCGATTTTTGAAAAACGGCTTCTATTGTACCTGGTCCACTTCAATAAAGCCCACGGTAATCACCGTTCCGGGCCGCACCTTGGTCCCTTCCGCTATATCCTGGGTCTGGGAAACCGGGTTGCTGCTGGTCAGGGCCGCGCCGGTAACCCGTATCTGGATGCCGGCATTGGCCGCCGCCTCATTGGCCGCCGACAGGGACATGCCTGTCAGGTCCGGCACAGTGACGGTTTCCTCCTTGCTGTCCTCATCGGTATACAGGACGATGGAACCGCCCTGGGGAATGGACTCGCCAAAGGCGGGAATCTGCTCCAGCACCGTGCCGCCGCTTCCCTTGACCGTCACGCTGAGGCCCGCGTCACCGGCGGCCTTCTCTGCTTCTTCCACGGTCATGCCGGTAACAGAGGGCGTGGTGGTGTCGATTTTCTCCAGCTCCTCCTCGGTATACTGGCGCTCCACGCCCAGATATTCCAGAATCTGCTCCATGCACTTGGCAAAGGTGGGGCCTGCCACAGAGCCGCCGTAATAGTTGATGCTGGGGTCCGGCTCATCGTAATAAATCAAGAGGGCAATTTCCGGGTCGTCCGCCGGGGCAAAGCCGCAATAGGAAGCGATATAGTGCTTCTTGGTCTTATCCAGGTTATCCTCCAGAATCTTCTGAGAGGTACCGGTCTTGCCGCAGATCCGGTAGCCGGCGATATAGCCGCTCTTTGCAGTGCCTTGTGTGGCGTTGGTGTTGAGAATCTTCACCATGCGCTCCGAGGTGTCCGTGGAGATAACCTGGCGCTTATAGCTGGTATCCGCTGTCATGACGATATTCCCGTCGGCGTCCACCATGTGGTCCACCACATGGGGCTGCACCAGATAGCCGCCGTTGGCCACTGCACAGGCCGCCGCCAGCATATGGATAGGGGTGATGCTGAAGTTCTGGCCGAAGGATTCCGTAGCCAGCTCCATGGGGTTCAGCTGGTCCGCCGTATAATAAATGGTGGAAGCCTCGCCGGGCAGGTCAATGCCGGTTTTCTCCGTAAAGCCAAAGGCCTCAAAATATTTGAAGAAGCGCTCAGCGCCCAGCTCCTGGCCCAGGTGGACAAAGAAGGGGTTGCAGGAGTTGCACAAACCCTCCACAAAGGTCTGGGTGCCGTGGCCATAGGCCCAGCAGTTGATGTACTGGCCGGTGCCTTCTACCAGATAGGAGTGGTTGCAGGTGAAGGTGCTCTCTTCCGAAACAATGCCCTCCTCCATAGCCATGGAGCCGGTGCACATCTTAAAGACCGAACCGGGATAGTAGGTATCGCTGACCGCCTTGTTCCGCCACTGCTTCTGCAGGGCGTTGGAGGTCGCCTGGTCTTTTACCGCCTTCTCTTCCTCTGTCCCTTCCGGCATAGCCTCGATTTCCTTGGCCACTTCCTCATCTACAATGGTCCAGGGGTCGTTGGGGTCATAGTCTCCCTTGGTGGCCAGGCCCAGGATGGCGCCGGTCTTGACATTCATGGCAATGGCGCAGGCGCCGTTGGCCACGTTGAAATTCTCGATGCCCTCTTCCAGCCCCTCTTCCAAAAAGTGCTGGATGCCCTCGTCAATGGTCAGCACCAGGTCATAGCCGTCCTCGGCCTCCACCCGCTGCTCATACTGGAAGGGCATATCCGTACCCACTGCGTTTTTGGCGGTGACCAGCCGCCCGGCTGTGCCGCTGAGCTCCGTATCATACTGGTATTCCAGGCCGGAAAGGCCGGTATTATCCGTGCCTACAAAGCCCAGCACCGGGCCCATAAAGTTGCCATAGGGGTAATAGCGCTTGTAATCCGTAATGAGCTGCACGCCCCGGCTGATGTCGTTCTCCTCCAAAAAGGCCAGAATTTCATCCTTGACGTCGTTCTCCACCTTGCGCTTAACATAGGTGAAATAGGTATCCTTGTCTGCCAGCTCCTGCACCTCGGATTCCTCCATGTCCAGAATCTCTGCCAGGCCGCGGACCAGGGTGGTCTTATCCTCTTCTTCTATGTAAGCCGGTTCCAGGGCCACCGTCCAGACACTGGCGCTTTGGGCCAGCACTTTGCCGTTGCGGTCATAGATGGTGCCCCGCTCCGCGCTGAGGGTGGTGGGCTGCAGGCTCTGGTCGATGGCGGCGCGCTTCAGCTCTTCCCCATCCACTAATTGCAGGCGGATCAGGTTAAAGATCACAATTCCAAAAGCAATCGCCATGACGATCATCACCGTCAGCGTACGCCTCCACATACGGACAGTCGTTCCTTTTGCCATAATTGTATCCTCCGTTGCAGCCGGACACACCCGGCCTTTTGTAGCAAAAAGGAGAGCGAAAGCTTTTCGGCTTCACTCTCTCCCTTTCAAACAGGGGGCTTTTCCCCTTTATTTCATATGCGTCTTTCCTGCCGCTTTATGCCAGAAGCCCCTGGAAAAAGGCCCAGATCTGGTCCAGCAGGCTGCCGCTGCCGCCCGGCTGCACCACGCTGCCCTGATCCCCTTCCGTCAGGGTGATATAGGTTACCTGGTTCTTCCCGATTTTCCCCATCCCAAGCTGCTCGGAAGCAAACTCCTCCACATCGCTGAGGGTCATGCTGGAGCTGGCCCGCATCTGCAGCTGGGTGTGGGTGCTCTCCGCCTGGGAAAGCTGCGCCTCGGCCTGGGTAATCTGGGTGGTGAGCTCGTTGAGCTGCACCTGGTTGAACACCACACTGCCGATAATCGTCAGCATCAGGGTCAGGACGCAGACTACCCCCACTGCCCGCAGGGAATGGGGATGGCGGCGGCGATTGCGCTCCAGCTCCTTCTTGGGCAGCTCGATGACGTTATTCCGGTTTTGCTGCTTCTTTGAGGGCTTCGCCGCAGGCTGCCCTCCTACCTCCACCCGCAAGGGGCGAGACTCAAAGAAAGAAAGGTCGTATGCTTCTGTACGGTTGCGCAAAGCCAATGGTTCCACTCTCCTCGCTGATTATTTTACTCTGCCGGCTCCTGCACGGCTTTTGTGCATACACGGAGCCTGGCGCTTCGTGCCCGGGGGTTCTCTGCCAGCTCCTTTTCCGAAGGCGCCAGCCCCTTTTTATAAAGAAGTTCTGCCTGGGGCTTTCTGCCGCAGACGCACACCGGAAAATCCGGCGGGCAGATGCATCCCGTGCACCAATCGTTCATCCGTTTTTTTACCATGCGGTCTTCCAGGGAATGGAAGGTAATGACCGCCAGCCTTCCGCCGGGCCGCAGCAGGGAAAACGCCGCGTCCAGCCCCTCCGAAAGCCTGTCCAGCTCCCCGTTGGTGGCAATCCGCAGGGCCTGGAAGGTCTTGCGGGCCGGATGCCCCGGCTCCCGCCGGACTGCCGCCGGCACTGCCTGCCGGACAATATCCGCCAGCTGCAGAGTTGTGCGGATAGGCTCGGTTTCCCGGGCCGCCGCAATGGCCTTGGCAATCCGCACCGCGTTTTTGTCCTCGCCATACCGGCTGATGATTTCTGCTAATTTCTGCCAAGACAGGGTGTTGACCAAATCCGCCGCGGTAGGACCCTCCTGGCTCATCCGCATATCTAAGGGGGCGTCAGCATGGTAGGAAAACCCCCGCTCCGGCGTATCCAGCTGATAGGAGGACACCCCGATATCCAGCAGCACCCCGTCTACCTCCCGGATGCCGCAGCCAGCAGCGATTTCGCCCATTTGGGAAAAATTGCCCCGCCGGATTACCGACCCGGGATACCGGGAAAGCCGCTCTGTGCAGGCGGCAATGGCGTCCGGGTCCTGGTCAATGGACAGGAGCCTTCCGGTGGTGAGGCGCTGCAAAATGGCCTCACTGTGGCCGCCGCCGCCGGCGGTCCCGTCGATATACGTCCCCTCCGGCCGGATCGCCAGAGAGTCAATGGTCTCCTGAAAGAGCACCGGTTTATGTACAAAATGAACAGGTTCCATGGCCAACCCCCTCTCTTTTAAAATTCCAGCAGTTCCATGGCGTCCAGGATGCTCTCCTGGGTCTGCCCTTCATTATACTGCCGCCATCTTTCCGTATCCCAAATCTCTGCCCGGGTAGCCGCACCAATGACGGTGACGTCTTTGGTAAGGCCGGCATATTCCCGGAGCTGGGGCGGAATCAGGATTCTCCCCTGCTTGTCCGGCTCTGCCTCGCTGGCTCCCGAAAAGAAGAAGCGCTGGAGGTTCCGGGCTTTGGCAAGGGGCAGGGACGCCATCTTTTCCAGAAGGCGCTCCCATTGCTGGGAGGAAAGGACAAAAAGGCAGTCGTCCAGGCCCTTGGTGACATAGAATTTCTCACCCAGATCCTCCCGGAACCGGGCCGGGATGGTCACCCGGCCCTTGGCGTCCATATTATGTTGAAATTCACCCATCAACATAATCGTCTCTCCTGCCTGGCAGCGGCTGGCGGATCTCCCGCATTTTTGCCACTGCTTGCTACTTTTAACCGCCTTTCCCCACCTGATATGTTCAAATTATAGACGATAGCCTGCACAAATGCAATGGGTTTTTCAAAATTTATTATGTAAACATTTTTCGACAAAAGAAAAAAAGTGCAAAAAAGAGCGCGAAATACACTATATATAGTATATTCAGCGCTCTATCGCACACGATATTGATTTTAAACTTTTTGCCAACAAATTTTCAACACGAAAATTTTACAAAAAGCACAAGGCCGCATTCCGGGCTCTATGGTCATTCTGCTTATTTTTTGCCGGTATGCTGGCTGGCGCGAAGGCTTTGACGGGTTTTGCGCAGCTCCGAAAGGCTCCGGGACAGCGCCTCGTCCGTGCGCTTCATCAAATCGTCAATATAATCGCTGCTGGCCCTGCGCATTTCCCGGCATTTCTGCTGGGTCTGCGCCGCCAATTCGCTGGACTGCTGCCGGGCCAGCTTCATGACCTCCGTTTGGCTGGCCAGTATCCGGGCCTTTTCCCTGGCAGCCCGGACAATCCCCTCTGCTTCTGTCCGGGCCTCCCGGAGAATCTGGTCCCGGTCCGCCATAATCGCCCGGGCTTCCCGGCATTCCTGGGGAAGGGCATAGCGGATTTCCCCAATAATCTCCCGCACATCCTCTGCGTACAGGGTAGCCCTGCCTCGGGAAAGGGGGAGCCGCGACCCCTTGTCCACCATTTCTTCCAGTTCATCCAACAAACTCTCTATTGTACTGCGTGCCAAACGTATCCATCCTTTCCTATAAAGAGTATGCGCAATATTCCCTCACAAAAAATTCAAACCCTATTTCCCGTTCACCCGCGTTTCCGGGAAGCCCTCTCACTCTGCCGAGGGCCGGCCGTTTTTATCCTCGCAGATGCGCTTTTTGACATCCTCCACAATGCAGGCCGGGACAAAATTGGAGATGTCCCCGCCGAACATGGCGATCTGCTTGACAATACTGGAGCTCAAAAACATGTGCTCCGAGATGGTGCTCATAAAGATGGTCTCGAAATCCGGATTCAGCTTTTTGTTGGTCAGGTCCTGCTGAAACTCGTATTCAAAGTCCGTAACCGCCCGCAGGCCCTTTATCACTGCGGTGGCGCCCCGCAGCCGTGCAAAGTCCGCCAAAAGGCCCTCGAAGCCCACCACCTCAATGTGGTCCATATCCGCCGTGGCCCGTTTGAGCAGCTCAATGCGCTCTTCCACGGTAAACAGCGTCTTTTTGGCGGGATTGATCATCACCGCCACAATCACATGGTCAAAAATTTTTCTGGAACGGCTGATAATATCCAGATGCCCCATAGTGACCGGGTCAAAGCTGCCCGGGCAAATTCCGATTTTCATAATGCTCCACTCCCTGTGAAATATTGGCGCAGCTTATTCTTCCTCCCGGCGGTAAAGGGTCAGATAGATCTTTCCATACCGGTAGGAACGTCCCCGGCGGAATCCCCCGGCGGTTTCCGGGACTTCCTCGTCCGTGGGATGTTCCGCCACAATCGTCCCCCCGGGGGCGGCGGCAGCCGCTGCCAAGGGAAGGGCCTTTTCCAGAAGCCCGCTCCGGTAAGGGGGGTCCAGGAAAATAATGTCGAAGGGCTCCTGCCGACGCAGGAGGAAAGCTTCATAATCTGTCTGGAACACCTTGGCGCGGCCTTCGGCCCGCACTGCGGCGATATTCCTGCGCACCACATCGGCGGACTCCCGGGAGGCGTCCACAAAAACTGCCTCTGCGGCTCCCCGGCTCAGGGCTTCCAGGCCCAGCTGGCCGCTGCCTGCAAAAAGGTCCAGCACCCGGCGGCCTTCTATCTGGAATTGCAGAATATTAAACAACGCTTCCTTTACCCTTTCCGGCGTAGGACGCACTTCCATTCCCTCGCGGGTTTCCAACCTCCGCCCCCTGGCTGTTCCGGCAATAATCCGCAATGCACTTCCTCCTTTACTCTCTGGCAGGTTTCCATCCCGCATATTTTTCTTATTATCCCATTATTTCATGATTCTGTCAACCAAAAGGCGCTTTTACCGGGAATTTTCCCGCTAATTTACCGGCTTATCCGGCAAAACCTACCGCTATTTATCAAAAATACGTGTTGATAGAATCGTTATATATAATAATTCAGGGGCAGAAACAGGTGAAATCCTATGAAGGAGGCGATGCGTTCAAATTTAAAAAAACGTTTATTGATTAAAATATTTCGATGACGAATATATTCATATGACAAATATATCATTGGGAAAACTCTTGCAATATGTAATTTTTTGTAAAATAAGCGGGAGTTGCTATTGATAAAATCAAAAAACAATGGTATATTGAATAGTAGTAAAAGGAGGGGATTGGTATTACTTCCAATGGTATCACCCTAAATTTAAAAAAAGCGATTGTAGAACTCCTTCTCCTCTCTCTTCTGAACAAGCGCCCTATGAACACTCACGAAATCTTACAGCTTATTGACGAAAAAAGCGATTCGGCTTGTTCCATTTCCCATCCCTATAATATTTTCTACCGTTTACTGGCAAATGGGTACATAGTAGAATCCGGGAAGCGCATTGCAGAAGATTCCCGCAGGCGGCAGTATTATGCCATTACGGAGGAGGGGCGTGCCTATTACCGCCAAATCCGCATGGAATATGAGAATTTTATCGCGGGCGCTTCCAAAGTGCTGGCCTTTTCCGATTTGGAAGACCCCCAATAAAAGGTTTCTGGATCGCCTCCTGCCCCTTTTTGGCAACTCCCGGATGGATGAGGCCTCTCAAAAACCGCAGCGAGGACAAGGTCTTTGCTGCGGCCTTTGATTTTGTGAAAACCTTCTCCTCTTCGTTTTCCGAAATCATCTGTTTTTCATCTTGCGTTTCTCTAAGGTACGCTGTATAATGAGGGGCAGAAAGAGGGATTTTCGCTCAGAGGTCTTTTACAGTTCCTCTTTGTAAACTCTTTGTAAAAAAGGAAAGGCAGGATTTATGAATATTCTTATTATCGGCTGCGGACGGCTTGGTTCAAGGCTGGCAAAAAAACTGGATCGATTGGGACATGATATTGCCGTTGTAGACCGGCAAGTAGAAGCGTTCGAAAATTTGGATGAAAGTTTCAGCGGGATTACTTTTACCGGCAATCCCATTGATTTGGAGATTCTTCGGGCTGCAGGCATTGAAAGCTGCGACGCTGTGGCTGCTACCACGCCGGAAGACAACCTGAATATTACGGTTTGCCAAATCGCCCGAAAGATTTTTCATATTGAAAATGTGGTGGCGCGTATTTCCGACCCCTCCCGGGAAGAAATTTTCTCCACTTTGGGGCTGCGCTGCATCTGCCACACCAACCTGGCCTGCGATGTGCTGGAATCCGCTTTGACCCAGCCAGCCGACGAAAACCGAATGCTTACCTTTGGCACCCATACCCTTTCGTTTTCTATGCGGCCGGCAGAGAGGCGGATGCTGGGCATGAATTTAAATATGCTGCATCTTCCTGACGAAAAGGTGCTGGGCGTCCTGCGCAAAGACGGTTCTGTTCTTTTGTACAGCGACCCCTGCCATATTGTAGTGGAGGACGGGGACCAGATCCTGTACACCCGGCTTGCAGATTAATTCAGAAAAATTTCTCAGCGAGTAAGTGAGTAACGGAAAAAGGAGCTTCATAACTATGCGAAATATGCGGATCGTCATTGTGGGAGGCGGGAAAGTCGGCCGCTATCTGGCCGCCAGCCTCATGGATCGTAAAAACCGGATCACCATCATCGAGCAGGACCGGTTCCGCTGCCGCCAGCTGGCTAACCTCATTGACGCGGAGGTGGTTTTGGGCGACGGCACCGACCCCGACGTCCTGATAGCCGCCGGAATCCAACGGGCGGACTGCCTGGTAGCGGTAACGGGCAGCGATGAGACCAACTTGGTGGCGGTGCAGCTTGCCAAAGAGCAGTTCCATATTCCCAAAGCTATTGCCCGTACCAACGATCCCCGCAATCTGGAAACCATGCGGGCTTTGGGCGTAGATATCCCTGTGAGCAGCACCGGCATGATCGCCCAGCTCATTGAACAGGAGATCGGCGCGGCGGAGATGCAGCTGCTGGCAACGCTGAATAAGGGCCGGGCCAGCATCATTACCATTACCCTTTCGGAAAATTCCAAGCTGCACCAGCGCAAGCTGCGGGACATCGAACTGCCGGCTGGCTCCCTGATTATTTCCATTGTGCGCAACGATGAGCTGATCATCCCTAACGGTAACACGCCGTTGTATACAGGGGATGAAATTGTAGCTGTATGCGAAGGCTCCAGTCAGATACAGCTTTTGAAGGCGTTAAAGAAGTCATAAACCGTATTCCGGAGGGGGAAATTTCCTTCTCCGGATTTTTTTTAAAAAACAGCGAAAAAAAGGTTGACATTTTTTCGGATATCCGGTATAATAATGTCTGTCGCGAAACGAACCTCCTTCGTCAGGAGATTGCCGCACCAGTGATCCGGAGGGGTGTCCGAGTGGTTTAAGGAGCCAGTCTTGAAAACTGGTGATCTCGCAAGGGACCAAGAGTTCGAATCTCTTCCCCTCCGCCATGCGATTATAACTTATATTTTACCATAGACTTTACCATGGAGAAATACCCAAGTGGTGAAGGGGCTCCCCTGCTAAGGGAGTAGGTCGGGTAACCGGCGCGAGGGTTCAAATCCCTCTTTCTCCGCCAGACTGAGTCTGGACGCAATTCGCGTTCCGGACTCAGTTTTTTTATTTGGTTTTCTTCTCGCGTTTTGGGCGGATATCTATTTTGTAACAGTCATACAGACCTGCGGTCAGCAATTCGCGGCCGCAGGTTTTTCTATTTTGAAGTTTTGTGCCCGCGCCCAAACGGTATCTATTTTGTAACAGTCATGCAAACCGCATTGCAAAGCCATTTTTGGCATTTGCAATGCAGTTTTTTGTTTTCTCCGATCTCTTCTTGATATTGTTCTGTCATGATCTGATATCGGGCCTTTACCGCCCATTGCCATCCTCCCGGACGTACTCTTCCCCGGCCTTCAGGCGCTCTTCGATGGGCATCTCCTCCGACATAATGGTCAGCCGGAGCATGGCGAGATAGTCGTTGTGCTGGTGGGCGCTCGATGCGTTCTAACCGACGAGAAAACCGGTAGATCGCCCCACAGAGAGTGGCAATCACCGCCATGTGGGCAAGATTTAAGAATTTTCAAATCCGGCAAAACAAAGAGGAAAAAGTAAATCCGAAACTGACCGCCTATCAGATCGAGCTTACACAGATCGAAGCTGAAATTGAAAAACTGCAAAAGCCAAGGCAAGTACAATCAGCATGTGGGGGAGAATCTTAAAAATTTTCGTCATACTATTGCACCTCTCCAAAATACAAACAATCTACAATTTGGTGGCTTGATTTGTATGGATGATTTACCACCTGATCCCCCATAGTCATAAAGGTAGAGTGCCCCCCGTCCAAATTGTAGGCAGCAGAACAGCCGAGGTTTTCAAAAACCTGCGCTAGTTCCGGAAGCGTCATTCCCCTTGAATATCCGGTTTGCCGGCCATCCACAACCACAAAGCAGTAATGGCCAGGTTCGTAGTAGCCAATAGCGCTGCGGGGATGCGCTTTGCGAATATAATCCCAAGTATTAAAGGATGTTAACGCCTTTCCCTGTGTATCCAGAAGATTCGGACCAAAGGTCCAGGATTGATACGCCCCATCCTGCATGGCCTGCTGTAAATTAAATTGATCGGGGGAGTATGTTTTCATCTCACCATTTTTGTATAGGATACAGACGTCTGAAGTGGTGGGCTCCGCACGGTAAAGGGTACCGTTGCGAATCAGGACGCCGGCAGTATGCTGGCGGTTGTAGCAATAGGAGTCGCCATTCATGGCGAGAATTGCGTGTACATCACGGCTCATATTGGTCAAATGCTCCGTATATCCTGTGCCATAAGTATTCTGCCCAAAATAGGTTCGGAAGCAGTTGATGTTGGAAGTATAGACGTCTGCTACATAATAGGTGATTTTATTCATACCCGAACCCAATTCATAAGGGGTAATGGTAACGGACAGGTCTTTACTTCGATAGGAATTTGCCGTTGAAATCACCTTGTCTGAAAACTTATCAGCAAACTTCCCCTCCAGGCTGGTATCGGTTCCAGAGGATTCCTGATTTCCGGCCTCACTTGTCCCGTTATTTTTATTCGCAGAGGAATTGTCTGGGATTTTCTTGCCGCCTATGCGAGGAAGCTGGTTTTGGCTGCTCTCTGAGGAAAAACTGCTGTCATGAGCGAAAAATTTGGGATATCAAATTTATGGGGAACTATGTAGTTGCAATAATAGATTGACAAAAGGATTGCCGCAGTTACTGCAATATCAACTGCTAAAGCTAACAAAGTAACCCCCATCCGCTTATACGATTTTGGCCGAAGCGTCCGTACCACAGTCATTCACCTTCCCTTTCTTCACTTTACGGTGTGTTCTTTTTCTAAAAATAAGCTTCGTCTGTACTGTCAAGCTAACCAAAAACAACGTGATCTCTGTAAGGACCTTGGCCAGCCAAACAGGAATTGCCAGCGTACATGCATAGAAGGAAAGTACGATATTGTTTGCCAAAAGGATGCCAACCGCTAACAGGAAATAGGCTAAAAAGTTCTGCGGGGATTTCCCTTATCTTTGAAAACCAAATTCCGGTTCAGAAGATAATTGAAGGTCCCGCTCCCAAGCCTTGCGATGACATTACTCAGTAACAATCCATGGGAGACGCCCTGGATAATGGCAGCCAGAATCATAAACAACACATAATCCATAGCAAAACTGGCCAAAGAAGAGGATGCGAATTTGAAAATGGTTTTAAAAATTTTCAGGGAATCCTGGAAGGGATGGAAATGAGAGCTGGAATTTTCCTTATCCAAATAAACTGTCCTAATGGGAATCTGATTCCTCCGGCAGTGGAGCAGCATATTCATTTCATATTCGTATCCAGCCCCTTCCAGTTGAAGCATATAGTCCAGCAAGGAAAAACTGAAAGCGCGAAGGCCGGTTTGGGTGTCTGTAACTTTTGTACGGCTGATCATACGGAAAGCCACCCGGGTGATTTTATTTCCCAGTTTGGAGCGAAGGGGAATGCCTTTATTAAAATCACGGACTCCCAATATAAGGGAGCCGGGATAAAGCCGGGCCGTCATAATTGCCTGCTCCATATCGCCCGGCAAATGCTGGCCATCTGCGTCCATAGTGACGATATATGCAGCAGGATCTTTCAGCTCGCGGATATACCGAAACGCTGTTTTCAGCGCCGCACCTTTTCCCATGTTCCTCGGATGGCACAGAACTACTACATCCGGCATATTTTTTAATTTTTCAAAAATCCACTGCTTATCAGATGAACTGCCATCGTCCACTACAATCACACCATAGCCAAACGCAATAACATCTTTTACAAGGTCAAGCAGAATTCCCGAGGGTTGATAAGCAGGAATAACCACAATATCAACGCCGCGAATTTCCATTGGTAAACTCATGGGATTGCCTCCTTTGCTTTGATGTCTGTTAGTTTACAGAGGAAAAGTGGCAAACACATGAGAATAGCATGAGTGTTTTCTCATTTTAGCTTTTGGGGAAATCTTGCGCTTGGAAGATGAACGCCAGATATTTGGCCAATCAAAGAAATTTTCTCATCAAATTCTCATTTTGAAAGAATAGAATGAAACCAAACCATAGAAAGGCGGCAAATGGATATGAGATTATTGGTAATCGAAGACGACCGGGTCCTTCATCACTTGATTACAAAACGATTAAAAGAGGAAGGGCATTCGGTAGACGACTGCTATGATGGGGAATCCGGATTTGATTATGCCGATTCCATGCAGTATGACTGTATTATTTTGGATTTGATGCTTCCCAAGAGAGACGGAATCTCCATACTGAAAGAACTGCGGAGTAAAGGAAACCCCTCCCCGGTGTTGATTTTGACGGCCAGAGATTCTATCGATGACCGGGTCATGGGCCTAGATGCCGGCGCAGACGACTATTTGGTAAAGCCATTCGCCTTTGATGAATTTTCCGCCAGGGTGCGGGCGCTTCTGCGCCGCGGAAGTGATACGAAAAGCGCCGTGCTGTCCTTAGCCGATCTGACGCTCAATACCTCCAATCGTAAAATCACCAGGGGAGAACGCAATATTACCTTAACTTCCACAGAATACGCCTTGCTGGAATATCTGCTGCGCAATCAGGGACACGTTTTAACGCGCTCACAAATTGCCGACCATGTATGGAATTACTCTTTTGAATACGATTCCAATAAGGTGCCGGAGGATAGCGTGATCTCTGGGAATCAAAGCCTGATGACCCAGCTTCTCATCAATCTGATTGGAAACAGCATCAAATACGGAGTGCAAGGCGGCAAGGTAACTGTCAGAGCCACCAATTCAGAGAAGGCCTGTACCTTTACCATCTCCGATAACGGAATCGGGATAAAAGAGGACGAACTGGAACACATTTTTGAACGCTTTTACCGCGCAAATAAAGCCAGAGACCGTTCTGGCTCTGGCTTGGGGTTGTCTATTGTAAAGTGGATTGTAGAGCTTCATAATGGAAAAATTACCGTCAACAGTGAGTTTGGAAAAGGGACGCAAGTAACGGTTTCCATTCCCGCTAAGACACTCTAAATTAAATAAAGAAGGCTTCTATTTCTCATTCCTTTTTCATGGATTTCTCTTATTTGAAACCGATAATCTTTATAAACAGAAGCGGAATGCCGGACATGCCAACCCGGAAATAATTAAGGTATTCGATCTGCGCTAATAGTTTTTCCGTTTTTACAGGTGTGAAAAATGCCGGAACCTTTATCCCACTGATTTCATACAGTAGTAGTAAGCTGCACCGACAGGAAGGAGGAATTTTATGCGCAATGGGTACACGCAAAAGCAAATGTGTTTCATGAATCAGATACAACAATTATGGGCACAGCACGTATATTGGACACGGTTCTTCATCATTAGCACAGCAGCAGGCCTAAGCGATTTAGAGCCGATTACCAACCGTCTTCTCCGAAATCCCAAGGATTTTGCGCAGCTTCTTGCACCGGTTTACGGTATGAAAACAGCCAGAGAATTCCAGGAGCTTTTAACGCAACACCTATTACTTGGAGGGGATTTGGTCAACGCGGCCAAAAACGGAGAATCTGAGAAAGCCGACTGCATCCGTAGAAAATGGTATCAAAACGCAGATGAAATCGCCGCTTTCCTGGCCTCTATCAATCCCTGTTGGAAAGAAACGAAATGGAAAGACATGCTGTACAGCCATTTAGAAATGACTGAGAAAGAAGCAACGCTGCGTTTACAGGGAAATTACTCCGCAGATATCCGGGTATTCAACGATATTGAGAGCGAAGCCCTTGCAATGGCAAATGATATGTTCTGTGGCCTTGTAAACCGCTGTATCAACTAACTATCATTTTATTTCCACCTATCCGGGACCTTTCACTGCTTTCCATTTTGAGGGGATATTTATCAAAACCATTCGTCAAAGGGCTGGTTGGCACAAGGATAAAAGTCCAATGGTACCGGTCAGCATTTGAAAACGCAAAAAAGCGGGCGGAGTTTTTCACTCCGCCCGCTCTGTTAACGGGGTTAGGATAAAACCTTATTCGCCGTAGTAGGCTTTCAGGTACATCTCCTTGATTTCGCTCATCAGCGGATATCTCGGGTTGGCGCCAGTGCACTGGTCATCGAATGCCTGCTCAACCATGGCATCCAGCGTATCCAGGAAGTACTTCTCGTCCACGCCGTAATCCTTGATGGTCTTCTTCACGCCGACCTTAGCCTTCAGCTCTTCGATAGCAGCGATGAAGTTGTCCAGCTTCTCCTCGTTGGTGTTGCCCTTGATACCCACGAAGTCAGCGCACTCGCAATAACGCTCCAGGGTGTGAGGATATGCGTACTGCGGGAAGGTGCCCATCTTGGGGGGAACCGGGTTGGCGTTGAAGCGCATCACCAGGGTGATCAGCAGGGCGTTAGCAATGCCGTGAGGCAGGTGATGGAAAGCGCCCAGCTTATGAGCCATGGAGTGGCACACACCCAGGAAGGCGTTGGCAAATGCCATACCAGCCATGGTGGAAGCGTTCGCCATCTTCTCTCTGGCAACGGGATCGTTGGGGCCGTTGTCATATGCGCGGGGCAGGTACTCGAAGATGGTCTTCATAGCCTTCAGGGCGATACCGTCGGTGTAGTCGGTAGCCATGATGGAAGCATAGGCCTCCAGGGCATGGGTCAGGGCGTCGATACCGGAAGCGGAAGTCAGGCCCTTGGGCATATTCATCATCAGGTCGGGATCCACGATAGCCACATCAGGCAGCAGCTCGTAGTCGGCCAGAGGATACTTGATGCCAGTCTTCTCGTCGGTGATAACGGCGAAGGGAGTTACCTCGGAACCGGTACCAGCGGAAGTGGGGATTGCAATGAAGGTAGCCTTGTCGCCCATGTGGGGGAAGGTGTACACTCTCTTGCGGATATCCATAAAGCGCATAGCCATATCCAGGAAGTCCACTTCCGGATGCTCGTACATCACCCACATGATCTTGCCGGCGTCCATTGCGGAACCGCCGCCCAGAGCGATGATGCAGTCGGGCTGGAAGGCGTTCATAGCGGCAGTGCCTTCCAGAGCGCTCTTCAGGTTCGGGTCGGGAGCAACATCAAAGAAGGTGGTGTGCTTGATGCCCATCTCGTCCAGCTTATCGGTAATGCACTTGGTGTAGCCATTGTTGTACAGGAAGGAGTCGGTAACGATGAAGACCTTCTTCTTGCCCATAACGGTCTTCAGCTCGTCCAGAGCCACCGGCAGGCAGCCCTTCTTGAAGTAAACCTTTTCAGGTGCCTTGAACCACAGCATATTTTCTCTCCTCTCGGCGACGGTCTTGATGTTCAGCAGGTGCTTCACGCCGACGTTCTCGGAGACGGAGTTGCCGCCCCAGGAGCCGCAGCCCAGCGTCAGGGAAGGATTCAGCTTGAAGTTGTACAGATCGCCGATACCGCCCTGGGAGGAGGGGGTGTTAACCAGAATACGGCAGGTCTTCATGGTCTCGCCAAACTTTTCAATCTTGGCACGCTCGGTGACAGCGTTGCAATACAGGGAAGAAGTGTGGCCATAGCCGCCGTCAGCAACCAGCTGGCAAGCCTTAGCAACTGCATCCTCAAAGTCCTTAGCCTTATACATGGCCAGGACGGGAGACAGCTTCTCGTGAGCGAACTCTTCTTCGATATCCACGCTCTCCACTTCGCCGATGAGGATCTTGGTAGCCTCGGGAACCTTCACACCAGCCAGCTTCGCGATGGTGTGGGCCTTCTGGCCAACGATCTTCGCATTCAGAGCGCCGTTGATAATGATGGTCTTGCGGACCTTCTCGGTCTCCTCGGGGCTGAGGAAATAGCAACCGCGGTCAGCAAATTCCTTCTTCACTGCATCATACACATTCTGATGGACGATCACAGACTGCTCGGAAGCGCAGATCATGCCGTTATCAAAGGTCTTGGAGTGGATGATGGAGTTAACAGCCACCACAATATCAGCGGTGTCGTCGATAATAGCGGGGGTGTTACCGGCGCCTACGCCGAGAGCAGGCTTACCGGAAGAATAAGCTGCCTTCACCATGCCGGGGCCGCCAGTGGCCAGGATGATGTCAGCGCTGCGCATAACCTCGTTGGTCATCTCCAAGGAGGGGATATCGATCCAGCCGATAATGCCCTTGGGAGCGCCAGCGGCCACAGCAGCATCCAGCACAACCTTAGCGGCAGCGATGGTGCACTTCTTGGCGCGGGGGTGGGGGCTGATGATAATGCCGTTGCGGGTCTTCAGAGAGATCAGGGTCTTGAAGATTGCGGTGGAAGTGGGGTTGGTGGTGGGGATAACCGCAGCCACAACACCGATGGGCTCGGCAACCTTGGTCACGCCGAAAGCCTTGTCCTCTTCTACTACGCCGCAGGTCTTGGTGTCCTTGTACTTATTATAAATGTACTCAGCTGCATAGTGGTTCTTGATGACCTTATCTTCCACAACGCCCATGCCGGTCTCTTCCACGGCCATCTTTGCCAGCGGAATACGCGCCTGGTTGGCAGCGATTGCGGCGGCCTTGAAAATCTTGTCTACCTGCTCCTGGGTGTAGGTGGAAAAGATGCGCTGGGCTTCTCTGACCTCTGCCATCTTGGCGATGAGAGCGTCAAGATTGTCTACCAAACCGGTGGCAGGGGTCTCAGGGGTTACTGCTTGCTCTTTTTTCTCCATGTGCCAGTCCTCCATTTTGTAATAAACACTTTTGAAAATAGATGCCTGCTGATTTGTTATTTTTTTAACAAGGATATTATAGCAAATCAGGGCCTCTAAAGTCAACACAGGTTTTCGCCAATTTTCGCCCGGAGATTTTTCTTTTTTGTATGAAGTTCAGCCAAATACAGGAAATTTCTTCCGGACGGCGGCAAAACGGAAAATAGCGGAAAAGGCAGCTGCCGGAAACAGCTGCCTTGATTCCTTTTTCATGTACGATTATTCGTATTCCACCACGTCTACCCACTTCATCAGGAAATCGTGCTCCTCGGGCTTGGCGTCCGGCAGATAAGCGGCGGCCACGATGGGCAGCCACTGCTGCACATACTTCTTAGAGGTATGGGTCTTTTCGCAGAACAGATCCAAATATTTGTCAGCCACCTTGGGATCCCGCAGGCTCAGCAGCAGGTAAGTACGGCCCACATCGGCGCTGGCGTTGCCCTGACGGGCAGCGATCCAGTCAACCACATAGATGCCCTTCTCATTATAAATAATATTCTCAGGGACAAAATTGCCGTGGCAGAGCTTGGTGTGCTTGGGCATGCTCTCCAGACGGGTCAGGAGTTCATACTTCTTCACATCGTCAATTTCCGTCAGGGAGTTAATCTGGCGGCCCATCTTATCCTTGAGCTTGCTCAGCTTCGGAACGGTCTTGGAATGGATCTCCAGCTGGATATCCACCATATCGTTGAGGTACTGATCCATGTTTTCCGGATGCTCCTGCATCAGGTCGGCAAGGGTCTTGCCCTCGATGAGGTCCATGACAATAGCCCAGCGGCCATCGATTACAGAAAGTTCGTGGATAATCGGCACACGCAGGCCGGTATCCTCTACACGGGAATGGGTCAAAGCTTCGTACAAGGGGTTGGTCTTGCGCACGCCCTCTTTGAACAGCTTTACGCACTTATCCCCGTCCTTGTAAATGTCCACCAGCTCGCTGGAAGCGATGAGATTTTCCTTGTTCAATGTCATATTATTGGCTCCTTTCATTATACGTGCGGCCGGAAAAGCCGCCGCACGGTATATTTCATTAGCGGATTACCATGTCCGTTTATATTATACAACTTTGAGCGATAAAGTAAAGGGGTTTTTGTAAAATTATTTGTAAATATTTCTTTTCACCAAATCGCAAGCCTTTTTTTTGCGAGAGTCGCCCGATTTTTAAAAAACCAATGTATATTTCTAATAAATATTATCTTGCGTTTTGTACATTTTGCTATACGCCCTTTAAATTCTTTACCCTATTCCCCTTTCGCTCTTTTCTTTTCCTCTCACACCGGCTGGCAGCAGGAGTTTGCGTAAAGGGGAATCACCTCTTGTTGCCAAAACAGCCTGTGACGCTTTTTGAATTTATTCGTCTTGGAAAGGAACCACGCCTTCTACTGCCTGGGCAAAGAAAATTTCCGCATCGCCATAGTCGATGTCCACAAAGCGATAACGGGTGCTGCCCATGCCCGGTTTCTCCATATTAAGTGAGCTAACACAGTCCCTGACGGGGTCCTATGCGCTCCATGAACTCCTTTTTGGCGATATCCAACATATCATCGGAGCCAGGGGTATATGGGTCATGGCCTTCCCTACCCGACTATCCGCACAGCCAATGTCAAAAAGAGCGTCCATTTTCAGAACGCTCTCCAAAAAAGATATTCGTTTTTACCGCGCCTTCTTCTGTTTCAGACGGCGGGTGGGGGTTGCCAGCAACTTGCGCATCCGGCCTTTCAAAATGGTCGGATGCCATATAAACATGAAGCACTTGAAGGCGCCTCCACAGCTGGCTGTCTTCATTCACTCCAGAGTCTGCTAACAAAGGAGGTTCTTCTTGGTTATCAAATGCTATTCCATTTTTGCGCGAAGCATATTAATCTCCTGAATAAACAGGGAAGTCGCGGAAGAAAACAGACGATTTTTCTTCCAAACCAAAACGCTGCGTGTGGTCCGTTCTGGACAGAATGGAACAAATCTCAAATGGGGGCTGCTGCGAATTGCCAGTGCGCCGTCCATACAGAATGCACAGCCCAGTCCCTCCTCTACCAATAAGGCGGCATTTGAAAGAAGCGTATAATTAAGGGGAATTCTCAGGTCTTTTTCATCCCGTTTCAACCAATTTAAAATCTCACTCCGAATCTTTTCACGCATCGGGAGTATCAGAGGATACTCCACTATTTCTTCAGCAGTAATAAAGCTCTTTTCTGCCAGAGGATGATCGTCCCGCATAAGAATTCCCCAGGTATCTTTTTGAGAAAGGCGGACAAAATCGTATTTTTCCACATCAATGGGCTCCAACAATAGACCTACATCTACTAATCCTTTATCCAATCGGTCTTTAATATTGTCTACGGTTTCATTATATAGATGGAATTGGACCAGAGGATATTTATCAGAAAACTTTTTAACAAGTTTGGCAAATAACTGGCTCCCTACCGCTTCGGAAGCTCCTATTGCAATTACACCATTGATCTCCGTATTTCTTTCTACAAATGTTTGCTCCAAACGGTTCGCCAGCTCCACAATTTCTTCTGCTCGTTGCCGGAAGAAGAGTCCGTCATCGGTGAGCGTTAAACCTTTTTTCCCACGGAGCATCAGGGTGGTTCCCAATTCTTTCTCTAAATCCATCATCTGCCGGCTTAAGGTTGGTTGTGTCACATGAAGGATATCTGCGGCGCGGGTCATATTTTCTTCTTGCGCCGCCGCTAAAAAATATCGGAGAGTTCGCAATTCCATAATCATTGCCTCGCTTTATAGATATAATTGTAATATATCACATACATTCGGAAAAGGCAATCAACTTAGCAATTCATTTGGTATTGGTATGAAGGGTATGCCTTGCGTTATTTTAGAAACCCTTTTCCCTATGGAATTTCCTCTGTTTTTCGATTTTGCTCTTCCCTTTCGAAGATCCTTTCTTGGTGGAATAGTTTCCACAATTTGAAAAATAATATTGATAACAAAATCTCGGGAAGAAGTATCATGGGCTCGTTATGGGAACCAAAATCCAATGGTTTCGGCTTTGAACATCTGGAACAAGAAATAAAAACGGATATCCTTATTATCGGCGGAGGGATGGCTGGAATCTTATGCGCCTATATGCTGCAACAGGCGGGAATCCCCTATGTACTGGCAGAGGCCCAAACTATCGGTAACGGCATTACAAAAAATACAACGGCAAAAATCACCGCCCATCATGGCTTAATCTACAATAATCTAATTCGTAAATTCGGTGTAGAAAAAGCCAAACAATACTTGCAAGCAAATGAATCGGCGCTCTGTAAGTATCGGGAAATGTGCGGAGGGCTTGATTGCGATTTTGAAGAAAAGCCTTCCTACGTCTATTCTCTTGATGACCGTTTGAAAATAGAAAAAGAAGTCCTTGCCCTTGAAAAACTTTCCTGCCCTGCAGAATTTGTGCAGAATCTTCCGCTGCCCTTTCCCGTAGCTGGTGCAGTGAAGTGTCCAAATCAAGCGCAATTTCATCCAATAAAGTTTATTTCCGCTATTTCAAAAGAATTGCATATTTATGAGAATACGATGGTGCGGGAACTGGTTGGAACCACAGCCATTACCGACCATGGTAAAATTATCGCCAAAAAAATTATTGTAGCCACTCACTTTCCGTTTTTAAATAAACACGGCAGCTATTTTCTCAAAATGTACCAGCACCGCTCTTATGTACTCGCCTTAGACAAAGCACAAAACGTAGAGGGCATATATATAGACGAGGCGAAAAAAGGAATGTCTTTTCGCAACTATGGAAGCCTGCTGCTAGTTGGCGGAGGAAGCCATCGTACGGGAAATACCGGAGGAAATTGGGAAGAACTGCGGAACTTTGTACAGCGCTATTATCCAAGAGCCACAGAAAAATATCGCTGGGCGACACAGGACTGTATGACACTGGACGGTATTCCGTATATTGGCCCGTATTCTGCCAGCACGCCAGATTTATATGTTGCTACCGGCTTCAATAAATGGGGCATGACCTCCTCTATGCTGTCGGCCATGATCCTATGCGATTTGGTTCAGGAAAAGCAAACTCCCTATGCAGAAGTCTTTTCTCCATCGCGGACCATCCTCCGTCCACAGCTTGCTATCAATGCTTTTGAAGCGGTGGTCAACCTCTTAACCCCCTCAACCAAACGCTGCCCACATTTAGGCTGCGCATTAAAATGGAATCCATGCGAACATACCTGGGACTGCCCTTGTCATGGCTCGCGCTTTGAAGAAGATGGCAGATTACTTGACAATCCCGCCACAGGCAATTTAAAAAAGTGAGGCGGCAGCTTAAGCAATTATCTGAAAAAACAGGCAAACCCTTATCTTTTGCAGATATCCGGCACCGGTTCCCCATATCTAAAATCGTCGGTTTATTTATAGGCCAGCGTTTATGAATTTTATACAGGGAGAGCGTGAGGACAGCCGCTCCAGTGGGAACGGCTGCGCAAAATCAGGGGCGGCTAATATTCCAGCATGTATATGATAAACGCTAGGTATCTAACCATACCCTGCACTGGAGAGGAACAGGCCTACAATCCATCACTGCCTTTTATGTCAAGCTGTTTTCGGACAGATAGCTGTCAATCCCTGCGGTATCAGAAGGGCGCACGAACAAGCCGTCGTGGACGGTGGCCCCTGCCGCGCTTTCCCGCACAAAGTCCATGGAGTTCTGAAACTGCTCTGTATCCATAGAAGCCGATTGGGTAAAGGGATATACATCCACCCCGGTCAAATCGTAGTTCTCCAAAAAGGTTCCGATAATCATGGGGGCCGTATGCCACCAGTTGGGATAACCGATAAAGACAATATCGTACTGGTCCAAATCCTCAATATGGCTGGTCAGCTCCGGCCGGGCATTTTCCTCCTGCTCCTGGGCGGCATAGTCAATGAGTTCCCCACCGTCTGTGGGATACACCTCCGCCGTTTGGATGGAGAACAGGTCGCCTCCCACATTCGACTGGATCATATCCGCCACAGCCCGAAGACGCCCCACTGCCTGGCCGTCCACGGTAGTATAGCTGGCGGAAGAAATGGCATCCACGCCGCTGTTTTCCGCCGCCGTAAAGTAGGCGATCAGGACGTTACCGCCGTCTGAATCGATTTCCGCTGCGCTTTGCTGGCCCGTTGTTCCGGCTTGGCTGTTTTGGGCATTCCCTCCATTTCCACAGGCGGTCAAGGATAGGGCCAATCCAGCGGCGAGAACTCCTGCAAGAACCTTCTTCCATAGAGATTTCATGGCTTTTCACTCCATTCATCGAAGTATTTTCGCTTTTCCCTGCAAACCAAAATTAAACAATCCGGGTTTTGCCCATGTTGGTGAGCATCTCCACGGTAGCGGGGTCATAGTGGGAGAAGAACAGACTTTCCCCTTCATCCAATCCCCGGATCGCCTCCATGTCCTCCTGGCTGAGGGTAAAATCAAAGACATCCAGATTCTGCTCCATGCGCTCCTTGTGGGTGGACTTGGGTATCACCACCACATCGGACTGCAGCAGGAAACGAAGGGCCGTCTGGGCGGCGGACTTGCCGTATTTGACGCCGATTTCCGTGAGCACCAGGTTGGTAAAGAAATCTTTCCGGCCTTCCGCAAAGGGGCCCCAGGATTCATGCTGCACGCCGTATTTCTTCATATATTCGTGAGCGGTTTTCTGCTGCTGAAACACATGGGTTTCCACCTGGTTCACAGCGGGAGTTACCTCTGCAAACTGGCATAGGTCAATGAGTCGGTCGGGATAGAAATTGGACACGCCGATAACCCGGAGCCTGCCGGCCCGATAGGCCTCTTCCATGGCCCGATACGCGCCGTAGTAATCGCCAAAGGGCTGGTGAATCAGCAACAGGTCAATATAGTCCGTCTGCAAATTCTTCAGGGACTTCTCAATGGAATCTTTGGCCTTTTCATAGCTGGCATTGGAAATCCACACCTTGGTGGTGAGGAACAGCTCCGCCCGGGGCACGCCGCACTTTTTCACAGCGCTGCCCACGGCCTCTTCGTTGCCGTAGGACTGCGCCGTATCAATAGCCCGGTAGCCGGTGTGGATGGCATCCAGCACACAGCGCTCGCATTCTTCATTCTTCACCTGATAGACGCCATATCCCAGCTTGGGCATTTTGACGCCATTGTTAAGGGTCGCATATTCCATTATGAACCGCATCCTTTCTTTATTGATACTTTCTGCTTTTATTGTAACGGCTTGTGCGGGGTTACGGAAATCTCCGTTCGTTATGCGGTTTAAACCTTTAGGTTTATGCTTTTGCAAAATCAAAACCACCCGGCAACCGGGTGGTTTTCTGTTTCTCTTCGTTCAACTGCCTAAAGACATAACAAAAGGGAGAGAGCCGACCGGCCCTCTCCCCCATTGGTTGTTTTTTACTGCTCGTAGCCCGCCAAACAGCTGGGATAGTGATACCCGTAGGTATTCTTTTTATAGTTGGAACTGGACATATGGGCTGCGTCATAATCGGCGTAGGAGTATACCTTGGCCTCTGCCAGTCGGCGATACAACAGGCCCGGCAAGCACACGCCGCCAGCCTTGTGCCACGCCAGCATTTCACTGCCAAAGGCAATGGCATCGGTGTACTTCAAGTTGTGGGTCAGGCTGGAAGCGTTATTAAAGGCGATATAGGCGCCTCTGGCCCAGCCCGTAGAACCGGAAGAAGTGCGAATCTGGTACCACATTTCGTTGCTGGATTCGATGAACTTGGTGGCCAGGACGCTAACCGACACGCCCTTGCTCAGGGTGGTAACCCGCCCGCTGGACTCGGAAGCGCTCTTATACACCGTCAAGGAAGCGGTGGTCTTGGCGGCTGCGGAACCGTTAATCTTCGGCGGCTCCACTGCGTTGAGCATAATGGTGCGCAGGTCAAAGCTGGCGCTGGTGTTGTTCCAGTAGCCGGAACCGATATTGTAGGAGAAGCTCACCATGGAATCAAACTGGGACTGGTTGGCCAGCAGATTATTGTTCTGAATAAAGCGGTTTACCTCGGAGGTGTAGGAATCCTCGTTGACGGAATTGCACAGCAGGGCCCAGGCTTCCCGCTTGGTCAGGTTATTGTAGAAGACCTCGCCTTTGGCCAGGACGTAGCCGTAGCCCAGGGTCGGGATATTATAGGCCAGGGAGTCAGGGTACACCGCCGCGCTGTAGCCTTCCATCTCGCTGATGATGTCCAGCATCTCATTGCTGGCCCGGCGCTCCTCCGAAGAGGTGTCGGACAGGGTGGACACCACAAAAGCGGTGATTTCCTCATAGTCGCTGCTCATTTTTCCGTTCTTCTGGGAGTAGATCCGGACACGGTAGCTGCCGGGCTGGGAGAAGGTAACGTACTGCTGCCAAACGCGGGTGTTGTTGGCGGCCAAGCCCTGGCTGGCGCCGGAGCTTTCGGATGTATACTTGGTCACGTTATAGGTTTTATCGCTGCTGCCCATGTCCACCACAAACCGCACGGATTCCCGGGTAGAATCGGTGATAGCCACCAGGTTGCAGCTCTCCCCGGCCAGAACCACGTTGGGGTCGGTGTAGGCGGACTTCACCGGGGCCGCTTCTGTAACGGTGACGCTGATAGTGGCGCTCTCTCCGCCGGCGGAAGCGGTAATGGTGGCGGTGCCGGGGGCGACGCCGTAAATGTAGCCGTTCTGCACCGTGGCCACCTTGGTGTTGCTGCTCTTCCAGGAAAGGGACATCCCGGAGGCAGAACTGCCGGTGGTATAGATGGTGCTCAAAGCGGGAATGGAAACCTTGGTGTGGGACAGGCTGATAGAGCCGCTGCCGCTGACCGCCTGGACATATTGGGCGGAAACATAGCCCTTAGTGCCGTTGCTGTCGGAGACGTACACCCAATCGCTGTTAGAATCATCCAGCACGGTGAGGACCGTACCGGTAGACAGGGTGCGGATCACCGAATAGCTGGTGCCGGGGCCCGTGCGGAAATTCACTGCCGTGGTCGTGCGGACATAAGATTCCTCCGGCTCTTCACTGCCGTTGCTGCCGCCGCCCTCTCCGGAGAATTGCAGGTATTCCCGGCTGCAATAGCCCTCGGTGCCGGAAGCTGTGCGCACCTTTACCCAATCGCCGTCGGGATCTCCCAGCACCGTGACGGTAGAGCCCAACGCCATGGTAAAGATCACGTCATAGGACATACCCGGGCCTTTCCGGAGATTCAAATAGTCGGTGGTCTTGGCCACGGTGGTCTCCTCTTCTTCCTCTTCTTCATCGCCGGGGAAACGGAGATATTCCGTGCTGCAATAGCCTTCCTTGCCATCACTGGTGCGGACTCTGGCCCAATCTTCGCTGCGGCCGGAAAGAACGGTGATAGTTTCGCCCTTGCCCATGGTTTCAATCACTGCGTAAGAAGTACCGGGGCCTGTGCGCAGGTTCAGATAGTCGGTGGTTTCCGCAGAAACCGGGTCTTCATCGGCGTCCTCGGGGAAAATCAAATATTCCCGGCTGCAATAGCCCTGGGTGCCGGAAGCGGTTTTGACCTTGACCCAGTCGCTCTCCGTATTTCCCAGCACCGTGACTGTAGAGCCAATGGCCATGGTGAAAATCACATCATAGGACATACCCGGGCCTTTCCGCAGATTCAGGTAATCCGTGGTTTTGGCCGGGGTGGTCTTGTTGTCCTCTTCAGAGGTATCGGAAAACTTCAGGTATTCCCGGCTGCAATAGCCTTCATCACCGGAGGCCGTGCGCACCTTCACCCAGTCCGCGTCCGCATCCCCCAAAATGGTGACAGTGGAACCCAAAGCCATGGTATAGAGGACGTCATAGGACAGGCCCGGGCCTTTGCGCAAATTCAAATACGCGGTGGTCACGGCTGTGCCGGATTCGATTTCCTCTTCTTCCTCATTCTCGGGAAGATCCAGATACTCCCGGCTGCAGTAGCCTTCTGTGCCGGAAGCCGTGCGCACCTTCACCCAGTCGCCGCCGTTATCTTCCAACACGGTGACCGTGGAGCCCTCTGCCATGGTAAACAGAACGCCGTAAGACAAGCCGGGGCCCTTGCGCAAATTCAAATACGCGTTGGTTTTGGCGGCGGTGGTTTCGCTATTGCTGGAGTTTCCGGAAAATTCCAGATACTCCGTGCTGCAATAGCCCTCTGTGCCGGAAGAGGTCCGCACTTGGGCCCAATCCCCGTTAGAATTATCCACTATCGTGACAGTGGTTCCCTCCGGCATTGTCAGGATCACCCGATAAGAGGTGCCGGGGCCTGTGCGGAGATTGAGGTAATCCGTGGTTTTGGCCGTTGAGGCGGCTAAAGCCTGGATTCCCGGAATGCCGGCCACACAGACCGACAACACACACAACAGGGAAAGGCACGCGGCCAATACCCTTTTGCTGATTGCCTTCATTTCTTGATTCCTCCTGTTCTTCAAGGCTTTTGTGCTTTTTCTCTTTTCGGGATGCGGTGCTATTTCCCAAAAGGAAAAACCATAATTAAACTTATTATAGCGAATTTCCCCTTTTGCTGCAAGCAGATTTTTGAATTTATGTTAACTTTTGTGTAGAGCTACAATACATATTGGACAGAGAGGAAAAGCTGCCTGTAATAGTCGAAATGTTCTTCTTGCAGGCTGGAGAGCGAGAGGATAGCAAAGAATCTGCACAAGCTCATTTTTACCAAGAGCAAGATTACTCCCGAAGGCATCATGGTACATAGCACCGGGGCCAACAACCCCAACCTCAAGCGCTATGCCTGCCCGAACGATGGTCTGTTGGGGGAAAACCAGTACGGCAACCACTGGAACCAGGACAAGCCCGACGGGCGGGAAGGGTGCCCCACACCTTGGCAAGCTGGCAGACGGCTCTATCGCCACCCATCAGGTGCTGCCCTGGGACTATCGCGGCCAGCACTGCGGCTCCGGCTGGCAGGATGCGCTGATGGCCGCCTTCATCCCATTGTGCAAGGCATCCTCTGCGCTGGCTGCTCCGCCTATATTAACCAGCTGGGCAAGCAGGCAAACAAAGTCGAATAGTTGATACATGCACACCGCCCCCACCCGGAGAAAAATCCGAGCGGGGGCGGTTTTGTTTTAGAATCTGACCCATATCTTGACCCATAAAACAAAATAAAAAGGTCTAAAATTCCGTAAAAATCAATAGACAGAGACAAAATAAAAAACCGCTGAAACAACCGAAAAACGGCTATCTCATGCGGTTTTTTTGTGGGAAACGTTGACAAAATAGATACCCACTGAAAACGCGAGTGAAAAGGCAAAATAAAAAACTGAGCCCGGAACGCGAATTGCGTCCAGGCTCAGCCTGGTGGCCCGCCCGGAGGGATTCGAACCCCCGGCCTTCAGAATCGGAATCTGCTGCGATATCCAGCTTCGCCACGGGCGGATATGTCTTCGCACGGAACGTGCAAGAGGTATTATAGCATACCCGCCGAAAAATAGCAAGTGTTTTTTCAAAAATTTCCTGGACGACTCCGAAACCACCTGTCACCGGATAAACATGGCATCGCCAAAGCTGAAGAAACGGTATTTTTCCTCCACCGCTACCTGATAAGCGTGAAGGATATTTTCCCGGCCGGCCAGGGCTGAAACCAGCATCACCAGAGTGCTCTCCGGCAGATGGAAATTGGTAATCAGGCCATCCAGCACCTTGAATTCATAGCCCGGATAAATAAAAATATCCGTCCAGCCATCGCTTTCACAAATGCGGCCCTCTTTGGCGGCCACCGATTCCAGGGTACGGCAGCTGGTGGTGCCCACTGCAATGACCCGTCCCCCGTTCTGCTTAGTCTCCTGAATCAGGGCGGCGGTTTCAGCGGAAAGATGGTAGTGCTCTGAATGCATTTTGTGCTCGGAAATCTTCTCCACACTCACCGGGCGGAAGGTACCAAGCCCCACATGAAGGGTCACAGCGCCGATGCGCACTCCTTTAGCCTTCACTTTCTCCAATAATTCCGGGGTAAAGTGCAGCCCGGCTGTGGGGGCCGCCGCAGAACCGATTTCCCGGGAATACACGGTCTGATAGCGTTCTTTGTCTTTGAGCTCCGCTGTAATATAGTGAGGCAAGGGCATCTGGCCAATTTTGTCCAGAATCGAGTAGAAATTCCCCTCATAGGTGAATTTCGCCAGCCGGTTACCGCCTTCCAGCACTTCCAGGATTTCTGCGTGGAGCAATCCATCCCCAAAGGTGAACTTCGCGCCGGGCTTGGCTCTGCGCCCCGGGCCGCAGAGCACCTCCCACACATCCTGTTCCTGCTGGTGAAGGAGCAGGAATTCCACATGGGCGCCGGTCTCCTCTTTCACACCGTAGAGCCGGGCGGGAAGCACCCGGGAGTCGTTGACAATGAGGCAGTCGCCGGGCATAAGGAAATCTATAATATCATAAAAATGATGGTGGGAAATCTCTCCGGTTTTCCGGTCCAGCACCATGAGCCGGGAAGAATCCCGGGGTTCTGCCGGGGTCTGGGCGATGAGCTCCTGGGGCAGGTCATAATAGAAATCGTGGGTCTTCATCTCTGGTATCTGATCCATATTTGGCAACATCCTTTCTTAAAAGGGTCTCCCTATGCTGTTTTCCCCTCTCTTTAGCGGAACGGCGTAAAAAAACGGCGCAAAACGCCGGATAGAAATTGACAAAATGCTCTCTATCATGTATGATAAAGGCGTTGAAGATAGAGGCGCGTCTTTCAAAAGTAATGGGTTGTGAGGCTGCCAGGCCTGTGATCACCTGTGAAAGGGGAAGTCGCCGAAGGCGGTGCGTGGCAAACATCCGCCTGGCTGCTTTGGGAATACCACTGCAACTGTCATCATATCCTTATGATGGAGCGCTATCGGACTTATCCCGCCGCCGGAAGCGGAATAACCCCGAACAGTACTATTATATTGGATTGGTGGCCGGTTTTCAACCGGTTTTTTTATACCCTGCCGTCAACCCCATTTTTAATCTTTCAGGAGGGCTTTTTGTTATGAAGAAGTATAAAGTAGGTATTATCGGCGCCACCGGCATGGTGGGCCAGCGGTTTGCTACGCTGTTGGAAAACCATCCCTGGTTTGAGGTGTGCGCACTGGCCGCCTCTGCCCGCTCTGCCGGCAAAACCTATCAGGAAGCCGTAGGCCCGCGTTGGGCTATGCAGACCCCTATCCCCGCCTCCATGGCCTCCATGGTGGTAATGGACGCCACTGCCGACGTGGAGAAAATCACCTCCCTGGTGGATTTCGTATTCTGCGCCGTGGACATGAAAAAAGAAGAGATCCGCGCCCTGGAAGAGACCTATGCCAAGGCAGAGTGCCCGGTAATTTCCAACAACAGCGCTCACCGCGGCACCCCTGATGTGCCCATGATTATCCCCGAGATCAACGCCGACCACGCGGAGATCATCCACGCCCAGCGCAAGCGCCTGGGCACCAAGCGGGGCTTTATCGCTGTGAAATCCAACTGCTCCCTTCAGAGCTATGTGCCCGCTGTGCATCCCCTGATGGATTTGGGCGTCACCCGGGTGCTGGCCTGCACCTATCAGGCTATTTCCGGCGCCGGCAAGACCTTTGCCACCTTCCCGGAAATCGTAGACAACGTGATTCCCTATATCGGCGGCGAAGAGGAGAAATCCGAGCAGGAGCCCCTGAAGATTTGGGGCCACATCGAAGACGGCAAAATCGTCAATGCCACTTCCCCCAGCATTACTTCCCAGTGCCTGCGGGTGCCGGTTTCCGACGGCCACACTGCCGCCGTGTTCGTTTCCTTTGACAAGAAGGTCCCCATGGAGGAGATCATCCGCCGGTGGGAAAGCTATCGCGGCCCGGCTCAGGAGCTGGAACTGCCCAGCGCTCCCAAGCAGTTCCTCCACTATTTCACCGAGAACGACCGTCCCCAGGCGAAACTGGACCGCAACCTGGAAAACGGCATGGCCGTCTCTATTGGACGCCTGCGTCCCGACACCCAGTATGATATTAAATTTGTCTGCCTTTCCCACAATACCCTGCGCGGCGCGGCAGGCGGCGCTGTCCTCATGGCGGAGCTGCTGTGCGCCAAGGGATATTTGGACTAACCTTTGATTGGAGGCATCTGACCCATGAAGAAAACCATTTTTACCGGCTCCGGCGTTGCCATTGTCACCCCTATGAAGGAAGACGGCTCCGTCAACTATTCCGAGCTGGAACGGCTCATTGAGTTCCAGATCGCCGAAGGGACCGACGCCATTATCTCCTGCGGCACCACCGGCGAATCCGCTACCCTCAACCACGAGGAGCACTGCCAGGTGCTGGACTTCACCATCCGTCACGTAAATCACCGGGTTCCGGTTATCGCCGGGGCCGGCAGCAACGACACCCTCTATGCGGTGGAGCTGGCCCGCTCTGCTGAAGCCAGCGGCGCTGACGCCCTTTTGATGGTGACTCCCTATTACAACAAAAGCTCCCAGAGCGGCCTGATCCGCCACTTTACCTATGTGGCCGACCGGGTGAGCACCCCCATTATCCTCTACAATGTGCCTTCCCGCACCGGCTGCAACATCCAGCCCCAGACTTACCGGGAGCTGGCAAAGCACCCCAACATTGTGGCCACCAAAGAGGCCAACGGCGACATGGCTTCCGCAGTACGCACCATGTCCCTGTGCGGGGATGACCTGGCGGTTTATTCCGGCGAGGATGAGCTGACCCTGCCCATGATGGCATTGGGCGGCAAGGGTGTGATCTCTGTTTTTGCCAACGTCATGCCCAAGACCATGCACGAGCTGTGCGCGGCTATGCTCCGGGGCGATTTGGAGACCGCCCGGGAAATCCAGTTCCGCCACACGGCTTTGATGAAGGCCCTGTTCATGGATGTGAACCCCATTCCCGTAAAGGAAGCCCTGAACCTCATGGGCTTTGCCTGCGGGGAGTGCCGGATGCCCCTGGCGCCTCTCAGCGCTGCGGCCAAGGAATCCCTGGCAGAAGTTCTGAGCCAATACGGCCTCATCGGGAATTTCAAAATGTAAGGAGGCGTGCCGGCGCTTTGCCGGCAGAAAGCTATGACAAAGATCCTTTTAAGCGGATGCAGCGGCCACATGGGCCGGGTTATCGCATCCCTTGTGGAAAACCGCCAAGACTGTGAAATTACTGCGGGGATCGATTTGCGCAGTATGGGGACAGAAGCTTTCCCGGTGTTTTCCTCTCTTTCGGAGGTAGACCGGGAAGCAGATGTGCTCATTGATTTTTCCAATCCCAGCCTGCTCTCCTCCCTGCTCCAATATGCACGGGAGAAAAAACTGCCGGTTGTGCTCTGCACCACGGGCTACACCCCGGAGCAGGTACAGGCCGTGAAGGATGCCGCCAAGGAAATCCCGGTGTTCTACTCCCGGAATATGTCCCTAGGCATTAACCTGCTCATTGAGCTGGCCAAAAAGGCCACCGCTGTACTGGGCCGGGATTTTGACATTGAGATTGTGGAAGAACACCATAACCAGAAGCTGGACGCTCCCAGCGGCACGGCACTGATGATTGCCGACGCCATTTCCGAAACCCGGGAGGGCCCCAGCCGCTATATGTATGACCGCCATTCCCAGCGGCAGAAGCGCAGCAGCGATGAAATTGGCATCCACTCCATTCGGGGCGGCACCATTGTGGGCGAGCACGAAGTGATCTTCGCGGGACAGCACGAAGTCATCCGCCTCTCCCATTCCGCCCAGTCCAAAGAAGTGTTTGCTGCCGGTGCGGTGAACGCAGCTTTATATCTTCCCGGCCGTCCGGCGGGACTGTATGATATGTCTGCCCTGGTGTAACCCTGACCACAGAATACCGTCAGCAGGGGCGGAAAGCTGCCGCCCCTGAGCGTATTCTCGGGAGAAACCAGGCTTAGCCTTTACAAAAGGAGGAGTTGTTTATGAGCGCAGCCATTACCACTTTGAGCGACATTACCCTCATCACCCTGGAAGGATGTCCCGCTGACATCGGCTATCTGGCCTCCTCTTTGGAGACCGTGGCAGCCATGGGCGTCAACATTGACATGATCTCCATGGCGCCGGCCCACGGTGACCGGACCGCATTTTCCATCACCGTGCAGGACGACGATCTGGGGAAAATCCTCACCTTTACCCGGAAACTCCAGGAATCCACGGGCATCCGTCCCATTGTCAGCAGCGGGAACTATAAAATCGCGGTCTACGACCCGGGAATGAAGAATACTCCCGGCGTAGCGGCGGCGGTATTCCAGGCGGCCTCCCGGGCCCACGCGGACCTGCGGCTGATTAGCACCTCGGACGTGGAAATCTCCTTCATTGTGACAGCGGCCGATTATGACGCCGCTCTGGAGGAACTGCATCAGGCGCTGACCTAACCTTCCTATTTGCTCCAAAATGACAAAAGGCAGAAGGCTTCCCATAGGGGAAACCTTCTGCCTTTTATTTTAAAGTCCTTCCAAAGAAAAGGGCGGGATAAAAGCCTTTTTAGCGGCAGAACGGCCTTGCAGATAACCGTCCAAATCCAGGCGGAACAGAGCGTCCCGGACTTTTTCATATTCCCGGCGGGTGATGGTGCGGTTAATTTCCGGAAACTCAGAAGCCCGGCCACAGGGTACGTATTGGGCCATGAGGCTCACCGGATATTCCGGCAGGTTGTCGTGAAGCCATTCCAATACAGCGATGGAGTTCCGGGTATTCCCGGGGAGAATCAAATGCCGTACCATGGTGCCCCGCTGCATCATCCCCTCTTCATCATACCGGGCCGGGCCGGTTTGCCGAGCCATTTCCAAAATTGCCTGAGAGGCCCGGGTGAAATAATCCGGCGCGCCAGAATACCGTTTACCCAGGGCATCGGAAGCGTACTTCAGATCCGGCAGATAGATGTCCACCAGCCCTTCCAGCATTCGCAGGGTTTCCAGGGATTCATATCCCCCGCAGTTATACACCACCGGAACGGGAAGCTTTTCCATGGAAAGGGCCTCGGCAACAGCTAAGGCAAAGTGTGTAGGGGTCACCAGGTTGATATTGTGGGCCCCTTGGTCGATGAGCCGCAAAAACACCTGGTGAAGCTCTTTTGGGGTCAGGACTTTCCCCACCTCCCGGCGGGTGCTGATGGAATCGTTTTGACAAAATACGCATTGCAGGGAGCAGCCGGTGAAGAAAACCGTTCCCGAACCCCGGACGCCGCTGATGCTGGGTTCCTCCCACTGGTGCAAAGCTGCCCGGGCCACCACGGGGAGGGCGCCCATGCGGCAAAAGCCCTCTCCCTGCTCCGGCTCCCGGCGAACGCCGCACTGGCGGGGACACAGATTACAGGCTTCTATGGTTCCGGTCATCTGGCATCCTCCCGGATCTCCAAAAAGGCCGCCATGCCGCCTCTCTTGCCCGCAGTCGCCCGATGGGAGAAAAGCAGCTCTTGATGGCACTGGGTACACACCCCACCCACGGTGATATGGCTTTCCGGCACACCGGCGGCCGCCAGCACCTGCCGGTTGCACTCCCAGAGGTTCAGCTGGTATTTGCCCCCGGATTTTTCCTCTACAAAATCTTCCGGATGCAGGTGGGTCAGGGCCAAAAACTCCCGGGCTACCGGCTCATCCACCTCGTAACAGCAGGGGCCAATGGAGGGCCCAATGGCTGCGTAGACTTCACAGGGGCGAGTACCGAACTCCTCCTCCATACGCCGGAGCATCTCCCGGCCCATCTGCGCCACGGTTCCCCGCCAGCCCGCATGAGCCAGGCCAATGGCCCGGTGCTCCGGGTCTACAAAATACAGGGGCACACAGTCGGCATAATAGGTTACCAAGGTGACGCCCGGTTCATCGGTACACAGGCCATCCACGCTTTCCCGGTCTTTGGGGCGCCAAATGCCTACGCCCCAATCCCCTTGGCCTACCCGGCGCACCACCGTGTGATGGTCCTGGGCCGAGGCAGTGAGGCTATCCGGCGAAAAGCCTACAGCGGTACAAAACCGGCGGTAATTCTCCTCCACATTTTCCCGGCTGTCGCCCCGGCCAAAGCTCAGGTTCATTGTGGAGAACTCCCCGGTGCTAACGCCGCCTTTTCGGGTGGAAAATGCCTGGCGTAGCCAGGAAAACTGCGCAAGCTGGGGGAAAGTGAGGAAGCCTACTCCATTTTTCTCTTGATATTCCATCTGTCCAAGCTGCATAGCAACCGTCCTTTCTGTATCAATGCACATTATCTACTTTATATCGCATTTTACCGCACCAAACCCCATAGAGCAGCCCTCCCAGCACACAGCAGGCGGCCCCCAGCAAAAAAGCGCCGGGAACACTCCCCTCCGCCGCCCGGCCAAAAGCCACGCTGACCAGCGCGCCTACGCCGTTCAAAAAGGCCGATTGAATACTCAATTCTGTGGCCCGTTGAGAGGTTTTGACCTGGCGGTTTTGCAACTCCGTTTGCAGAGGCGTAAACAAAGCGCCGGCCCCGCTGACAACGGCGATTCCCAAAATCGAAACAACCGGCTGCGCTGTGACAGCCAATAAAATACAGCTCCCACCAGTGAGGGCAAAAAGGAGCTCACCTGCCCCCAGGATGCCCAGCCGTCCTGTGAGCTTTTTGGAAAATACCCCCAACAATCCCACCAGGCTTACCCCTGCCAAAATCACGCCCATAGCGGACACTTCCAAGCCGCTGCGCTGATATTGCAGCTGATTGAGGACCACCGTCACCGCCCAGTTGGTCTGTTCCATCAGCGCGGCGGCAACCAATAACAGCAATAAGCGGGGATTCCATAAAGCTGCGCGAAACGCTTTCACCGGCGAGCGTTTTTCCGGGGCTTTCTTTTCTTTTTCCTCTTCTGGTTCCCCCACTTCCCGCAGGCCCAGAGAAGCCAAAGCCGCCAGCCCATAGGAGAAAACCGTCAGCAAACCGGCCAGGCGGAAATTTTCCCCCACGACCAGGGTATACAGGCAGGAAGAACACAGCAGCCCTGCCAATCCCAGCCCGGAATACAGGCTGAAAACCCAGTGGGTATCTTCCCCACGGCAGGAACGGTATAAAAGGGCCGTATCACAGCCGGAAAGCCCGGCGCTCACCACCGCCAGCAATACCCGCTCTGTGAAAAAGCCGGCGAAATCCACCGCCTGCCAAAAAATAATCTTCGAGATAAAAAATACCATGCAGCAGGCCACCATGGTGTTGCGGTAGCCGATTTTCTCCGCAAGAATCCCCCAAGGGATTTCCAGCCCCACAGTGAGCACCAGGGAAATGCCCTCAATGAGGGTCATTTGAAAGACTGTAATCCCCGCCGCCTGCCGGTACAGCACTGCTACCGGCCCATAAAACACCATGCCCTGCAAAAAGACAATGGTGTACAACAAAATCAGGTTCCGTTTCAAAATGTCTCATCCTTCGTCTGTTTGATTGTATGCAAAACAAACAGGCCTCCCTGAGGAAGCCTGTTCCTATCTGCATGGTATCAAACCGGACGACACACAGAAAAACATCTCCTTATAGAATGTTCAGCGGAAATACCCGCAATCGCAGAGCTGCTCAAAGCACCAGTTAACCTCTTCATCGGTAAACAGGGCGCCATAGGCGGATTCGGTCACCATGGCTTCCGGGGAAAGTTCCAGATGCCCCGCCTTTTCTAAAAAGGAAAAGGTGTCGGAAACCCTCTGGCGGCGTATCAGCCCCCGCATGATGGAAGGGCCGCTTTCCCGCTCCAACTGCTGCAAAAGCCGTTTTCCCGGCGCTCCCAGCTCCATTGCCTTCTGCGTGCGGGAAACCAGCTGCTCGGTGAACTGTTTTGCAGCTGCTTCCGTCTTCTTTATCATACTGAACTTCTCCTTTCCTGTCAAGGCTCCTCCCTATGGGCCAAGGGTTCTCCCAGCTGGAACCGGATTTCCTTCACCTGGCGTTTCTCCACCCGGGTGACATAGACCTCATTGCCGCCATAGGCAAAATGGGCGCCGATATCCGGGATGCATCCCAGTTCCTCCATGACCCAGCCTCCCACGGTAACGGATTCATACGCCTCTTCCGGCGCAGGAAGGCGGAAGGTCTCGAAGAAATCCTCCAGGCTATAAGACCCAGCCACCAGATACGTTGTGTTGTTGATTTCTTCCACTTCCGACTCTACCACATCGTGTTCATCCCAGATGTCCCCCACCAGCTGCTCCAGGATATCCTCCAATGTGACGATCCCTTCCGTACCGCCGAATTCATCCACGACCACAGCCACATGGGTCTTGGCCTGCTGGATCATCCGCAGCAGCCGGGAGATCTTAATGCCCCCGGCTACATAAATCACAGGCTTCATTGCCCCCATAATACTGGTTTCCCCGCGATTCATGGCCATAAAGAAATCCTTTTCGTGAACCATACCAATGATATTGTCCAGATTCTCCTCATACACCGGCAGACGGGAATAGGGGTTCCCCATAAACACCCTGGCCACCTCGTCCATGGCGGCGTCCTTCTCCACTGCCACTACCTCTACCCGGGGCGTCAGAATGTCGTTGGCATCCAAGTCGTCAAACTCAATGGCAGAGCGGAGAAGCTCTCCCTTATGCTCATCAATGCCCCCCTCGCTCTGGGCCTCATCCACCATAGTCATAATCTCTTCCGCAGTGATGCCCGGCTCCTGTTTTTTCCGGAACACCCGGTCTAAAAGCTTTTTCCACTGGGAAAAGAGAAAATTTAAAGGGCGGAGGATGGTTTGCAGCACCATCATGGGGCGGGCCGAAAACAGCGCAAAGGCCTCGGCGTGTTCCTGCGCCAAGGTTTTGGGAGAAATCTCCCCGAAAATCAGCACCACCACCGTCATTACCACAGTGGACACGCTAACCCCGGCGTCGGCCAGCCACATGGTAAACACCACGGTCCCCAAAGAAGCGGAGAGGATGTTGACGATATTGTTGCCGATCAGAATGGTCGTGATCAGCCGGTCGTAATTTTCCACCAGCTTCAAAGCGGCCTGGGCCCGGTGGTTTCCATCATCGGCCAGGGTCTTCACCCGTAAGCGGTTCATGGTAGAAAAAGCGGTCTCCGAAGCGGAAAAGTAAGCAGAAGCGAGTACGCACAAAATAATTACCAATAAAAGCGGTATGGCATCCATGACGATTTCAGGTTCCTTTCTAAACGAAGAATGATTCGTGATTTTCTAACTGCATAAAGAAAAAGCCCGCAGACACATCTTGTCTGCGGGTGATGGTGGAGCATAGCGGGATCGAACCGCTGACCTCTACACTGCCAGTGTAGCGCTCTCCCAGCTGAGCTAATGCCCCATAAAGGAAGCTTTGATGTAGCCGTTTTGAACCGGCGAGGATTAGTATATCATATCTCTAAGAGAAATGCAAGCACTTTTTTAAATTTTTTGAAAGAATCCTTTACCGCGCCCTCCGGGGCATTTCCTGGGCTTCTTCCCAATGGCCTGCACAGCTTCCTCACGCTGCTTCCTTAAATCCATGCCGCGTCCAGGTAACAAAGCCGGGAATCACTTCCTCTCCCGCTCGTTTTTTTCGGTCTGGAAGCGACTGAGCTCTTCCATAAAGGAATGGATATCCTGGAACTGGCGGTATACCGAGGCAAAACGGACATAGGCCACCTCGTCAATATCCCGGAGCTTTTCCAGGGCCAGGGTGCCGATCAGGCTGGAAGGCACTTCCCGGTCCAGAGAATTTTGGAGGGTGGTTTCAATGTCGTCCACCACTTTTTCCAAGGTGTCCATGGATACCGGGCGCTTTTCGCAAGCCCGGAGAAGGCCGTTCAGGAGCTTATTCCGGTCAAAGGGCTCCCGGGATTTGTCCCGTTTGATGACCACTACCGGCACCGTTTCAATGATCTCATAGGTGGTAAAGCGCTTGCCGCAGCCAAGGCACTCCCGCCGCCGGCGGATCCGCTCCCCTTCATCAGTGGGGCGGGAATCAATTACTTTGCTCTCATCATAACTGCAATATGGACACTTCATTCTCTTCTTGCCTCCTGACTGCCTCTGTCTGTTTTGGGATGAGGCTACATCCCCGGTGATCTTTTGAATCGCTACCTATAGTATAGCATAGAAACCATTCCTTTGACAAGAAAAAATCACGGCAGAAAGGCGAGTTTGTCAAACTTCTGACGGATTTGGCGAAGATAGCAAAGGGATTCCCACAGTTCCTCTTCCCTCTCAAAATTTCCTCGGTACACCTCAATAACGCCCTTTCCCGGATAGCCTATCTCCTGCAAATACTGGAACAGTGTCTCATAGGAAAAGCCACCTTTTCCCGGCAGCAGGCAGTCCTGCCCAGGCAAATGGTCGTTGAAATGCAGGTGGCAGAGTCTCTCGCCCATGGCCCGGCACATCTCCATAGGGTCCTCCCCGGCCCGGACCGCCTGCTTTAAGTCCAGCACAAAGGCGCACTCCTCTCCTAAGGCCTCCCGCATCCGCTGGATAAAAGCGGCGCGCTCACTGCGGAACTGCACCACGTTTTCCTGGGCCACGGTAATGCCGTATTCCTGCCCCAGACGATACAGCCGCCAATACCGCTCCAAATATTCTTCCTCGGTAATCCGGCCCTTTTGATAATTCCGCTGGCCGTGGAGCACCAAAAATTTTGCCCCCAGGCGCTGGGCTGTTTCGAAATAGCGCCGGTAAAAAGCCAGACCGTCCTCCGTCCGCCGGGGATAATCGGAAAACAACAGCATTACCTCAAAGGCCGAAGTAAAAGGATGGATGGACACCACCTCAGCCCCTGCTTTGTCCAGCCGGCGGCGCAGGCCTTCCACATAGCCCGGTTCCAGCTCGGAGACGGTGTTGAAAAAAACCTCAAACAGGCGGAACCCCCGCTCTAACAGCCGGTCCAGGGCCTCCTCTGTGACCATGGGATACAGGCAGGCGGTGGAAATCCCCAAACGCATCATAAATACAAGGCCGTCCTTTCCGCGAAGCGCAAATCTAAAAGGCCGGAATCCCCGGCCTTTTTCTGAGAATATCATACCATAATTTTAACAAAAACGGAAGCTTTCTTGCATATCCATTTGCTTTTTCCGGAAAACTATCCCCAGCACCAGCATGGGAGAATTTAAAAGGAGGTTATTTGATGCATCAAGACAACGAAGCGCTTTTGAAGGAAATCCACAAGGCGGCGGCTTCCGGCCTGGGAGCTATTGAGACCGTGCTCCCTAAGGTAAGGGACTCTTCCCTGAAAAACCACATTGAAGAGCAGGGCGTATGTTACCAGCAGCTTTTGACCCGCTCCGAAAAGCTCCTGCAAAAAGCCGGGGCCCTGCCGGAAAAAAATCCTCCGCTGCAAAAGGCCATGATGTGGGGCGCTATTCAAATGGAAACCCTGGCGGACGCTTCCTCGGAACACATCGCGGAAATGATGATTAACGGCTCTACTATGGGGGTCGTGGAAATGACCAAACAGCTCCACCGGCTTCCGGAAGCCTCTTCCGGCGCCCGCCACCTGGCAGAAGATTTCCTCTCCGGAGAACAGCGCCACATTAACCGGATGAAGGAGCATCTGCGGCACGGCTGAGGCCAGAATGCCTTTTAAGCTCTATCGGAGCGCTTCTTTCCAGAAAGCAGATAGAAGGACTCGGTGTCCGCCAGAATGTCCAGGGTGAACCAGCGGGACCAAAGGCCGGCTTCTTCCTCTACCGGGCGCAGGGGCACAGACACCGCCGCCGCGCCGCTGTGATGGCGGCTGTTAATGGTGGCCCGGCTTTCGCTGTGGGCCAGGAGAAACCGTCCGCCGGGGCGCAGCAGGGAAAAAATCTTCTCCGCCAGCCGCTCCTTATCGGGAAAATGCGGGTAGGCGCTGTACAGGGTGGCGGTGTCAAAGCCCGATTCCTTACAATCGAAAAGATCCATGGCTTCCAGCCGCACCCGAGGGTCGGAAAACTTCTTTTGGGCTTCCCGAATCATTTCCGGGGAGAAATCCACCCCCAGCACCTCCCGGGGCCCATACTGCAAAAGCTGGGGAATGAGCACGCCGGTGCCGCAGGCAATATCCAGCACCCGACTCCCCGGGGCAATCTGAGCCAACGCGGCTACCGCCGCCAGCCGGTGGGGGTCGTGGTGACAACTTGCGTCCCAGCCGGCAGCCCGTTCATCAAAAAACGCGCGAATGGTTTGAGAATCCATGTTGCAGCTCCTTTTCGAATTCGTCTTTGAGGCTATTAGTGGGCAGCCCGCAGCCCGGAATGAGAGAGGAACCCGGCCTTTTGCAGGGCCAGCACCAGCAGGGGCAGCACCACAATTTGAATGAGGATTCCCGGCAGGGCGGTGACAAAGCTGGCAGTGAGGAACATTTCAAAGCCATAAGCCGCGCCGGACATCCCCATAAATGCCGCATTGGCCAGACCGGAAACGATACGGCCCCCCAGCATGGCGGCGATGAGAGAGGGATACACGTTCCACCGGAGCTTCTGATAAAACAGGCCGGTAAGGGCTCCATAGGTGCACAGCTCCAGCATCATGGCCGGGGCCGTGGGAAACAGGGGCGGCATTTGGGTCAACAAGGAGGAAAGCAGGGGTGTTACCAGCCCGCAGAAGGCCCCATAGGGCACGCCGCAGAGAAAGCCGCAGAGCAGTACCGGCAGATGCATGGGGAGAAGCTGGCTCCCCGCCCCAAACAGGTGGAACACGCTGGGCAGCAACAGGCCGATGGCAATGCACAGGGCGGTGAACACCAGGTTTTTCGTCGATCTTTTCATGTTGAGACATCCTTTCGTTTTTTCATGGGCGCATTTCCACACATAAAAAACCGGTAAAGCAGGGAGCCGCTTCGTGCGGTTTTCTACCTTACCGGTATTTTCTTTGCATATCATTACATCGTGGGTTAGTGGGTTGCGCCAAAAGCCGCAGCTTCTCTTAAAACTGCGGAAAACGAAACTTCAGATTCGCCTTGCCCGCCTTCGTGGCGGGATTGATTCCTGCTTATTATACCGGAATCCCAGGCGGATGTCAAATTTTAGGGTGCTGTCCGTTTTAAAATCCAGGATGCGGCATCCTCCAGATGGTGGAACACCGGCTCCCCAGCACTCTCCAGCTGGGCGCGGCTCTGATGGCCCCGGTCCAGCAGGCAGACGGGGCAGCCAATGGCCTTGGCCAGTTCCCGGTCATGAAGCGTGTCCCCAATGACGACACATTCCTCCGGGGCAATCCCCTGCTCCTGCAGGAACCGGCAGGCCATTTCCACCTTGCCCGCCGCCTGGAAATCCTCCGCCCCCAGGATCCAGCGAAAATATCCCTCCACGCCGAAAAGATGGCTGAAATGGGACAGCTCCCCGGTATGGCTGGCCGAGACGATTATCTGCGTCAAACCGGCCCGGCGAAAGGCTTCCAGCGCCTCTTTGGCCCCTTCCATAAGGCCGGTGCTGATCATATGGCGGCGGTAGCCCTGGTTGAATTCCAGCATCAGGGTATCGAAAAGATCGTCCGGCAACGGGTGAAAAAGGTTCTCGTAAAACCGCCGGATGGGCGTATCCATATAAGAATAGTATTGTTCCAGGGTAATGGGCTCCCGGCCCCGCCGGGCTAAAATATCGTTGACGGATTGCAGGGCCACCCGGACGTCGTCGGCCAGGGTGCCGTTCCAATCCCAAATCACAGTGGTAAGCGGCATAAAGGCTCCTTTCTTGTGCATCGCATGAGCAATCCCGTTCTATCGGCTTCCTCTCCGGGGAAATCAGGGCTCCGTTTTCCGAAAGTGCGCATACACCTTTTCCGCCGCCGGATGGGTCATTCCCGGCGCGCTGGCCAGCTCCTCCACAGAGGCCTCCCGGATGGCGGAGATGGTCTTGAAATACCGCAGCAGGGAACGGGCCCGGGTCTCCCCGATGCCCTCAATAGAGGTCAACGTGGTGGAGATATTGGCTTTTTTCCGCTGCTGCCGGTGATAGCCAATGGCGAACCGGTGGACTTCGTCTTGAATGGTGGATACCAGGGTAAAGGCGGACCGGTGGGAGTTAATGGCGATCTCTCCCCCATCCCCGGTGATGGCCCGGGTGCGGTGCTTGTCGTCCTTCACCATGCCGAACAGAGGGATATGATAGCCCATGCCTTCCAACAGAGGGCGCACCGCCGCCACATGGCCTTTGCCGCCGTCCAGCAGGATGCAGTCCGGCAGATGGGCAAAGCTCTCATTGGTGCCCTGGGTCTTTTCGTATTCCTTCATCCGCCGGAAAATCACTTCCCGCATGGAACCGTAGTCGTCCTGGCCCACAACGGTCTTGATTTTAAATTTCCGATAGTCGGATTTCAAGGGCCGGCCGTTTTCAAACACCACCATAGCCGCCACGTTTTCGCCTCCGGCCAGATTGGAGATGTCATAGGCTTCAATACGGGACGGGGGCGTTTCCAGCCCCAGAAGCCGCCCCAGCTCATCCAGAGCGGAGGCTTCTTTCCCGGTAAACCGCCCGGTGGATTGGGCCAGCTGCTCCGCTGCGTTGCTGCGGCACATTTCCACCAGCTGGGCCTGTCTGCCCTTCTGGGGCACGGTGATAGTCACCTTCCGGCCCGCCTTTTCACTGAGCCACTGAGAAAGAAGCTCCATATCCGCCGCCGGGCCGTCCAGAGCGATGCGAGGCGGTACCCGGTCCCGCATCCCGTAGTATTGCTGCAAAAACTCCATCCGGGCGGTCTGGGCCTCGCCGCAGTCCCCGGGAAGGAAGCTCTCCTGGTCGCACAAGCGGCCGTCCTGGAACCGGAACACAAAGAAGCATCCTCCGGCCGCGCTTTGGGCCAGGGCAATCACGTCCTGCTCCGGCACCGGGCTGGCCACTACCTTCTGGCGCTCCCGCATCTTTTTCACCGCCGCCAGCCGGTCGCGAATCCGGGCGGCCTTTTCAAATTCCAGGTTTTCGGCGGCTTCTTCCATCTTTTCCGTCATGGTCTTGATGGCCCGGGTGCTGCCCCCCTGCAAAAAGTCCAGGGCGTCCCGGACGCTCTCCTGGTATTCCTTCTGGGAAATCTTCCCCCGGCAGGGAGCGCTGCACTGCTTGATGTAATAATTGAGGCAAGGCCGGCCTTTGCCGATGTCCTGGGGAAATTTCCGGTTGCAGGTAGGCAGGCGGAAAATTTTTCGGGCCTCGTCAATGGATTCCTTCACTGCCCAGGAGCTGATGTAGGGGCCCGCGTAGGTGGCGCCATCGTCGGCAATCTGGTTGGCCTCCGAAATGCGGGGCCAATCGCCGCCGCTGATGCGGATGTAGTGATAGCCCTTATCGTCTTTCAGAAGAATATTATATTTGGGCCGGTGGAGCTTAATGAGGTTGCATTCCAGCACCAGCGCTTCAAATTCGCTGTCGGTGAGGATATACTCGAAGTATTCTACATTGCTCACCATTTTCCGGACCTTTTCTTCGTGGTTCTTGTCGGAACCAAAATACTGGCTCACCCGGTTTTTCAGGGCCTTGGCCTTGCCGATATAGATAATCTCCCCGGTTTTGTCGTGCATAATGTAGACCCCCGGGTGCAGGGGCAGGCGCATGGCTTTGGCCCGGAGCTCTTTGATGTGCTTTGCTTTTTCTTCGTCCTGAGGAGTGGGGGCCGGCTGGGAATGGATGCTCATGGAAACGCCTCCTTTCTGGAAAAACAAAAACACCGCCAGCCGGCGGTGTAAAAAAATTACCGCGGCACACTTCAGCCCAAAAGGCCCGCCGCGGCAATTCTTTGAGATTCAGTTTCTCACTCGGCAAAACCGGACTTCACCAGGTCTACCAGGCTGTCCACAGCCTCCTGCTCATCAGCGCCGTCGGCGATGATGCGGATGTTGGTGCCGCCTACGATGCCCAGGGACAGAACGCCCAGCAGGCTCTTCGCGTTTACGCGGCGCTCTTCCTTCTCCACCCAGATGGAGGATTTGAACTCATTGGCCTTCTGGATAAAGAAAGTTGCCGGACGGGCGTGGAGGCCAACCTGATTCTGCACCATAACTTCTTTTACACACATGGTAGTCACTCTCCTAAGCAGTAATAAAAGATTCAGACAAAATCAAAACAGACACACTCACTGAAACCCGGATCAGCTCCTTGGGGTCCGCCTCTCACCGTTATTCCAGCAAACGCGTTTATCCTGTTAATTTAAGGCTATTATACCACAATTCGCCATGCCGTCAACCTTCTCTCGAAAATTTCGGCTGTGTGACTGAATGGGCCGAAAACGGGGTCGGTGCTCTTTGTGCATCTTGACGTGTATGTTAATAACTTTTTAGCGGGCAACGGGGAAACATTGGTATTTTGGCCCAGTTTTTTCTAAACATTTTGGAGCAAGAACAGTAAAAGCCCTTAAAAAAACCGGAAGAATTCCCTGTAAGGAGTTTCCTGAAAATGGGATTTTTTCAGGCAGCAAGCCGCACAAAAAAATTTTCGGCACTTTGCCCATACAACAGAAAAACCCGGGAGCCGGATACGCCTTTTTTCCAAAGAACGGCCTCCCATTGCAAGGCCCTGTCGCCTGCCCAAAAGCTCATAGATCACTCTTCACCGTGCCTGATTTGATACAGGAGGTCTGCGTCCCCTTTTTCAAATTCCACCTGCTCCAGCATATCCGGGCGGTGCTGCAAGGTGCGCCACAAAGACTGGGCCCGCCGCCACTTGGCGATGTTGGCGTGGTGGCCGCTGAGAAGTACCGGCGGCACTTCCCGGCCTCTCCACACCGCCGGGCGGGTATAATGGGGATATTCCAGCAGGCCGTTATAGTGGCTTTCCTCTTCAAAGCACACATCCTCTGACAAAACACCCTTTACCATGCGGCTTACAGCGTCTGCCAGGGCCAGGGCCGGCAGTTCTCCCCCGGTGAGGACGAAATCCCCCAGGGAGATCTGTTCGTCCACATAAGCATCCAGGAGCCGCTCATCCACCCCTTCATAGTGGCCGCAGAGAATCGCGATGTTCTCCATCTGCCCCAGCTCTTTGATCCGCTGCTGGTTCAGCACACTGCCTTGGGGGGACATATAAATCATATGCGGCTTTTTGCCCAAATGTGCCGTCAGGTCGTCAATGCACAGGGCAATGGGCTCCGCCATGAGCAGCATCCCTTTGCCGCCGCCAAAGGGGCAATCGTCCACCCGCTGATGCTTGTCATAGGCATAGTCGCGGATTTGGTGGCAGCATACCTGCAAATAGCCTTTCTTCCGCGCACGGCCCACGATACTCTCCGCCATGACGGCCTCGCACATATCGGGAAACAGGGTCAACAAATCAATTCTCATGGAAACTCAGACCTCATCCTCAAAAATTCCGGGAATTGGGCGCACCCGGATCACGCCTTCCTCCAGATTGGTCTCGGCAATCATGTCGCCCACCGCCGGGAACAGGTACTCCCGGCCGTTTTCCCCCACAATCCGGTACACATCATTGGCCCCTGTTTGGAAAACCTCCTGGAGCTGTCCATAAACCTGCCCGGAAGCAGCATCCTGTATCTGCATCCCGATTAAGTCCTGGATAAAATACCGTCCCTCCGGCAGTTTCGCATCCTTGCGGGCCAAATACAGAATCTTTCCCCGGAGCATATCCCCCTGGGTGGCGGACCCCACCCCTTCCAGCCGGAGCAGCACCAGGGATTTGTGTACCCGGGCGCCCAGCACCTTGACAGGGACGCTCCCCTTTTCCCAATACAATGTTTTAAACTGGGTAAGGAACTCGGCGGAATCGCACCAGGGCTCCACCCGGAGCTCTCCCCGCACACCGTGGGTGCCCACGACCTTCCCTGCTTCCAGAAATTCTTTGCGCATATGCTTTCCTCCATTTGCGTCTTATTCCATTGGCGCTTCCTTGCTGCAAAAAGAAAGGGCCGTGACAAAACTCCTTTGTCATGACCCTTCCTGAAAGAGTCGGCTTAGCCGATCTCCACAGCCACTTTCCGATTTTCCCGGGTAGCCGCCGCGCGCATCACCACGCGGATAGCCCGGGCAATGCGGCCCTGCTTGCCGATGACCCGGCCCATGTCCTCTTCTGCCACGTGCAGATGATAGACCACCGTTCCATCTTCAGCGGGAGCATCCGCCGTAACCGACACCGCGTCAGGGTTTTCCACAAGGCCCTGGGCGATGGATGCCAGCAATTCCTGCATGGTTGATTCCTCCAATTCCGAGAGCTTTTTACAGCACGCCGTGCTTCTTGAAGAGAGCCTTCACCGTGTCGGTGGGCTGAGCGCCGTTAGCAATCCACTTCTTGGCCTTCTCGGGGTCAACCTTCACCACAGAGGGCTCCTCCATGGGGTTGTAGTAGCCGATTTCCTCAATGAAACGGCCGTCGCGGGGATAACGGGAATCTGCTACCACGATGCGATAGAAGGGGGATTTCTTAGCGCCCATTCTGCGAAGTCTGATCTTAACTGCCATTTGACTATACCTCCAAAATTGATTTCATAAAAAAGTATATCTTCACCGGCGCGTTCCCCAAAGGGCTTTCCCGCCGGATGAATTCTATATTACATAGGCGGCATCATGCCCGGAGGCAACATCCGCCGCTTTTTGCCCTTGCCCTTACCGGGGCGAAGCTGCTTCATCATTTTCTGCATCTGTTCAAACTGGCGGAGCAGCCGGTTCACATCCTCCACCTTCATGCCACTGCCCGCGGCAATGCGGCGTTTCCGGGAAGGATTGATGATCTCGGGCTTTTCCCGCTCCCGGGGAGTCATGGAAAGGATAATGGCTTTCATGCGCTCCATCATCTTGTCGCTGTCGTCCAAGTCCACGTTTTTCAGCTGCTTATCCATGCCCGGCAGCTTGGAAATGACGTTCTTCAGCGGCCCCATCTTCTTCACCTGCTCGAACTGTTCCAACAGGTCGTTCAGGTCGAAGCGGTTCTGCATCATCTTTTCCGCGGCCTTCCGGGCGGCGTTTTCGTCCAGCTTCGCCTGGGCGTCCTCAATGAGGGACAGCACGTCTCCCATGCCCAAAATCCGGGAAGCCATGCGGTCGGGGTGGAAGGCCTCAATATCTGACAGCTTCTCACCTACGCCGGCAAACTTGATGGGCTTTCCGGTGACAGAGCGGATGGACAAAGCCGCGCCGCCCCGGGTGTCGCCGTCCAGCTTGGTGAGGATGACGCCGGTAATCTCCAGCAGGTCATCGAAGGTCTTTGCCACATTCACGGCTTCCTGGCCGGTCATGGAGTCCACCACCAACAGAATATCCGAGGGGTTCACCGCTTCCTTCATCTGCCGCAGCTCTTCCATGAGGGCTTCATCAATTTGCAGACGGCCAGCGGTATCGATGAGCACATAATCATAGCCGTAATCCTTGGCCTGGCGGATCGCCGCCTGGGCAATTTTCACGGGCTTTTCCGTGCCCATTTCAAAGACCGGAACCCCTGCCTGCTCACCCACTACCTGCAGCTGTTTAATAGCGGCCGGGCGGTAAATATCGCAGGCCACCAGCAGCGGGCGATGCCCCTGGCTCTTGAGCAATTTGGCCAGCTTGGCGGCGTGGGTGGTCTTACCAGCGCCCTGAAGGCCGCAGAGCATTACAATAGCCGGCGGCTTGGAGGGCATATCCAGCCGAGCCTGGGAGCCGCCCATGAGGGCTGTGAGCTCTTCGTTGACGATCTTAATGACCATCTGGGCCGGGGTCAGACTCTCCATTACCTCGGCGCCAATGGCCCGCTCCGTGACCTTGGCGGTGAACTCCTTGGCCACTTTATAGTTGACGTCGGCTTCCAGCAGGGCCAAACGCACCTCGCGCATAGCGTCCCGCACATCCGATTCGCTGAGTTTTCCCTTGGAACGGAGCTTTTTAAATGAGTTTGCCAGCTTTTCAGCCAATCCTTCAAAAGCCAAACTGCCGCCATCCTTTCTCTGCCGGCCAAAGCCGCCGGTTATTCATCTTCACAAAGCTTCTGCGCCGTATCGATAATATTCCGGACCTCCCGCTCCACTTCCTGGGCGTAGATGTACCGGGCGTTGTATTCCTGGATACGCAGGGCGGCATCGCAGATCTGGGAAAGGCCTTCCCGCATTTCCCGGAACCGCCGGGCCAAGCCCAGCCTCTCTTCCATCTCCAAAAGCTGGGCCTCCGCCCGCTTGATGGAATCCCGCACACCTTGGCGGGTGATACCCTGGTTATCGGCGATCTCCGCCAGGGAAAGATCCTCATTATAATAGTATTCAATCATTTCCCGCTGCTTTTCCGTGAGCATTTCGCCATAAAAATCCAGCAGGAAGGAGATCTGAAGATTCTTTGCCATGGGGCGCCTCCTTGTGGTTCTGTAAAGAGGTTTTCTTTACAGACAAGAACTATATCATACTCCGCGATAAAAGTCAAGGCCTTTCTTACGCAGAATGTCGGGAAGAAAATTCAGAAAAACCGCGGCGCAGGGAAAATTTCCTCCGCCCCGGAAGGGCCGCAGCGGCAGGACAGGGGAATTTTTTGGAAAATTTCTCATGGAATATGAAAATATTTACGGGAACCCTTGCGAAAACCGGGGAAAATGATTATAATATAGGTACATGTGCGGCCCCGGATTTTCCGCGGCGCCTGAAGCATTCTGAAACCGAAAGGAGTACCGATATGAATTATTCCGCTGAAGTGGAAAAGATGTGTACTGTCAAAAAGGGCCCCCATCACGGCCCCGCCCCCATCCCGGAGGAAGGCAAGTGGGTAAAGTCCTACCAGATCTCCGACATTTCCGGCCTGTCCCACGGCGTGGGCTGGTGTGCTCCCCAGCAGGGCGCATGTAAACTGACCCTGAACGTGAAAGAGGGCATCGTACAGGAAGCTCTGGTGGAGACCCTGGGCTGCTCCGGCATGACCCACTCCGCTGCTATGGCCGCTGAGATCCTCCCCGGCAAGACTCTGCTGGAATGCCTCAACACCGACCTGGTGTGCGACGCTATTAACGTGGCTATGCGCGAGATCTTCAAGCAGCTGGCCTATGGCCGCAGCCAGACCGCTTTCTCCGAGGACGGTCTCCCCGTGGGCGCCAGCCTGGAAGACCTGGGCAAGGGCCTGCGTTCTCAGGTAGGCACCATGTTCAGCACCGGCGCTAAGGGCGTGCGCTACATGGAAATGGCCGAAGGCTATGTCCTGAAGATGGCTCTGGACGAGGAAGGCGAGGTTATCGGCTACCAGTTCGTGAAGCTGGGCAAAATGCTGGAGGATATCCGTCACGGCGTAAGCCCCGACGAGGCCTTCAAGAAGAACATTGGCCAGTATGGCCGCTTTGACGGCGCTGCCAAGTATATCGATCCCCGCGAAGAATAAGTCAAAGAGACCATAGTAAGGAGGACAAACTGTAATGGCGAATGATGTCATGTTTGAAGGCAAGGAAAGAAGAATTGCCAAAATCGAAAAGTGTCTCGCCGAGTACGGCATTGCCAGCCTCGAAGAGGCCCGGGAACTCTGCCTGAGCAAGGGCTTTGACCCGGATAAGATCGTAAAGGGCGTACAGCCCATCGCTTTTGAAAACGCCAGCTGGGCCTACACCCTGGGCTGCGCTGTTGCCATCAAGAAGGGCGTTAAGTCCGCTTCCGAGGCTGCTGAGGCTATCGGTATCGGTCTGGAAGCTTTCTGCGTGCCCGGCTCTGTTGCCGAGCAGCGGAACGTGGGCCTGGGCCACGGCAACCTGGGCGCTATGCTGCTCCGTGACGAGACCAAGTGCTTTGCGTTCCTGGCCGGCCACGAGTCCTTTGCCGCCGCCGAAGGCGCTATCGGCATTGCCCGTACTGCTAACCGCGCCCGCAAGGAGCCCCTGCGCATCATCCTCAATGGCCTGGGCAAGGACGCTGCTTATATCATTTCCCGTATCAACGGCTTTACCTATGTGAAGACCGACTATGACTTCTTCACTGGCGAGCTGAAGATTGTGGAGACCCGTCCCTTCTCCGACGGCGAGCGCGCTGCTGTAAAGTGCTATGGCGCTAACGACGTTCTGGAAGGCGTGGCTATCATGAAGCACGAGGGCGTGGACGTGTCCATCACCGGTAACTCCACCAACCCCACCCGCTTCCAGCACCTGGTTGCCGGCACCTACAAGAAGTGGGCCCTGGAGAATGGCAAGAAGTACTTCTCCGTGGCTTCCGGCGGCGGCACCGGCCGTACCCTGCATCCCGACAACATGGCGGCTGGCCCCGCTTCCTATGGCCTGACCGACTCCATGGGCCGTATGCATGGCGACGCCCAGTTTGCTGGTTCTTCCTCCGTGCCTGCCCACGTGGAAATGATGGGCCTCATGGGCATGGGCAACAACCCCATGGTAGGCGCTACCGTGGCCTGCGCAGTTGCTGTGTACGAGGGAACGAAGTAATTTACTCTTTTTGGATTTCAGAAAGCCGGATGGCTCGGGGATTTCCCGAAAGCCATCCGGCTTTTATTTTATTCCGGCAGGCAATCGCCTTCCGCCATGCCCCTCTCCCGCAAATCGGTAGGTTTGTCAAACATATTGGACAGAGAACTCTAAAGGAGAAAGCCAATTGAGCGGGCCTCATGGGGAATTGCGGCGGCGCATATCTCGGATTCGTTTCAATTCTGCCTCAGTATGCTGATTCGGGTGACTGTGAGGTCGCCTGGACTGACAGGCCAGAGACGCTGCCGTTCCATCCCATCGGGATTTCCAGAAGTAGATGTACCACCGGCTGTTTTACTTCCGGCTGGCGCGGCTTACGCCGTATTTCGCCGCGTATTTCATTAGGGATTGCCGATACGCCATGTCTTGTGTTATACTCTTGTTCATGAAGGATAGGGCCTCCTCTCGTACAGTTGTTGTCTGCAACTCCAACTATAACCGATGAGACCCTATCCTTCATCCTTTTTTCTTCTACTGTCCAATGATGTATTGTACTCCTACAGATGCTTTCATTTTGCCTCTATTTAGCCCTTGACAGCCGTATATCGCAGCCAAAGGCCGTTTCCGGTAAAAGGTTTTGCCTCCTGAAGGGAAAAAGCCACTGGGCCATGGGGCGGCAGGAAATCTGCCCCTTCAAAAATAGACACGCCGGCGCCGCCATCGGCTACGGGAGCCACTACCAGGCTCAGCTCATCAATGAGATTTTCCTGCAAAAAAGACCAATTGACGATACCGCCTCCGGCCACCATCAGCCGGTCAATACCAAAAAGGGCTTCCAGCTTTTGCATCAGCAGGGCGCAATCCAGGCGGCCTTCCCCAACAAACAGATAGGAAATGCCCCGCTCCCGGAGATAGGAAAGGTATGCCGGGGAAGCCTGACGGGTCAGGGCCTCAATGACGTGGGCGGCAGGACGGCCTTTCCGCTCCAACAGATGGGAAGAAAATCCCAGCTCTCCCTTGGGGTCTACGGAAACGATGAAATTCCCCACTTCCCGGCCTTCCGGATTCACCCAGTCCTCCTGAGCCGGAAACGTCCCTTGCGATGGCAGGGCTGGGGCCAAACCATCGGCGTATCCACCCAGCATAGTAGTGGTGCCATAAAGAGTGGCCTGGCAGTGGTAAAATCCCCGCAGCTCCCCATAGGCGTGGAGGGCCGGGGCGGTTTCCGGCGCGCCGAAAAAGGCCCCGTCAATTTTCCCGTCCAGGGAAGCGAGCATATGACAGACAACAAACATTTGATCTCTCTCCTTAATGTGATGCCCCTCCTATGGGATTGCACTGTATTTCGTTATTTCAATGCTGCGCCGTCCCGGAAGGCGTTGCCCACTTTTTCGCCCAGCACATGGTAGGCATTGTGGGCCGGTTCAAAGGAAATGGGGCGGAACTTGGCAAAATCAATATCGCCTTCCCCGTCCAGGACGCTTTCGTCCACGCTGACATTGACAATCTGACCAATAATATTGCCATCTTCGTTGACCTTGAGGAGTTTGCACTCCAACGCCACCGGCAGCTCATCGATGAGGGGCGCGTCTACGGATTCGCTCTTGGTCACATGGAAACCGGACTTCTCCATCTTGCCGGGCTCCGTGTTGGCGGAAACGATGCCCACGTAATCCGAAGGAACCACATGGGCGGCGTCGGCAAAGCTGACAGTGAATGCGCCTCTGGCCTGAATGTTAGCGGTGGTCTTGTGGCCGGCGCTCAGGCAAAGCACCACTTTGTCGGCATCGTACAGGCCGCCCCAGGCAGCGTTCATGGCGTCGGCAGTGCCGTCTTCATTATAGGTGCCAATAATCAGCACCGGCAGGGGATAAAACCAGGACTTGGTTCCGAAATTTTTACGCATAGCAAACACTCCTTACAGGATTATGATTTTAGAATGGAATCGCGGGAACCGGCCCCGCTCCATTTGTTAGATTACTTCTGCTGGTCCACCGGGGGCACCATCTCGGCATACCGCTTGAGCATTTCCGGGGTGCTGGTGTAGTAGCGCTTCTGCTGGTCCATAGCGGAAATCTTCGCCATCTCTTCCTCCGTCAGGGAGAAATCGAACAAATCAAAGTTGTCCTTGATGTGGCCGGGATTCTTGGAGCCGGGGATGACAATATTGCCGTCCTGGATGTGCCAGCGGAGAATCATCTGGGCATTGGACTTGCCGTACTTTTTGCCCAGCTCCGTAAACAGGGGCTCCTGGATCAGGGCTTTATCCCCGTGGCCCAGGGGGTACCAGGCCTGGATCACCATGCCCTCTTTGTCCAGGAACTTCTTCAGCTCCTTCTCCTGGGAATAGGGATGGACTTCCGTCTGAAGCACGGCAGGTTTCACCTGGCAGACGTCCAGAATTTCCTGAATCTGAGCAGGGGTAAAGTTAGAAAGGCCGATAGCCTTCACCTTGCCCTCCTGATAGGCCTTTTCCATGAGCTTGTATCCGGCAATATAGTTGCCGGCGGGCTGGTGGATGAGCAACAGGTCGATGTAGTCGGTGTCCAACCGCTCCAGGGTCTTTTCCACTGCATCCGCCTGCTCATAGAAGGCCGGCCAGAGCTTGGTCTCCAGGAAGATTTCCTCCCGCTTCAGGCCCGACTTCTTCATGGCCCGGCCCACGGCCTTCTCGTTGACATAGGCGTTGGCCGTGTCGATAAGGCGGTAGCCGCACTGCAAGGCGCTGAGGACAGAGGCCTCTGCTTCATCGGGAGTCAGCAAAAAGGTACCGATACCTGCCATAGGCATTTTGATTCCATTGTTCAAAGTTGCGTATTCCATTCTAATACCTCCATTTTATTGCATAGTGTCTATTTTCGCAAGATATAGAAGAGTTATTTTGAAGATTTACAAGGCGTCCCGCCAAACACCTCCGACATCTCCATGCGGTCTAAGGCATCATCCAGGGACTGCACTTCCTCCAAAGAAAGGGAAACTTCCGCCGCACCGGCATTTTCCAGCATCCGGTCTTCCTTCCGGGTGCCGGGAATGGGCACAATCCAGGGCTTTTTGCAGAGCATCCAGGCCATGGAAATCTGGGCCGAGGTGGCATTTTTCTCCCGGGCCATCCGGTTCAGCAATTCCAGGAGCTCTTGATTCTGGTCAATCGCCTCGTCCTGGAACTGGGGCATCCCTGCCCGGTAGTCCGTTTGTGCATCGAACTGGGCCCCTTTGCCATAGCGGCCCGTTAAAAAGCCGTTGGCCATGGGAGAGAAGGCTACCAGGCCCACACCCAATTCTTCCAATACCGGAAACAGAGACTCGTAGTGCCGGGCCATCATAGAGTAACGGTTCTGCACCGCCGTCACCGGACACACTGCATGGGCCCGGCGAAGATAGTCCTCGTTGGCCTCCGAGATGCCCCAATGGGTGATTTTCCCCTCCCGGATCAAGTCGGCCATCACCTGCGCTACCTCTTCCGGCGCCACCTTCGGGTCCATGCGGTGCTGGAAGTACAGGTCGATGTGGTCGGTGCCCAGGCGCTTCAAAGAGCCCTCCACCGACTGGCGAATCACCTCCGGACGGGAATCCGGGATCAGGGGGTAAGGGAATTTCCCGCTCTCCATATCAAACCGCAGGCCGAATTTGGTGGCGATCACCACCTGATCCCGCACCGGGGCCAGAGCCTCCCCCACCAACTGCTCATTGGCATGGGGGTCCTCCGGGGTGCCGTAAACCTCGGCGGTGTCAAAAAAGGTATAGCCCATCTCCGCCGCCCGGCGCAGCAGGCGAACCGCTTCTTTTTTCTCAGTGGGAGCGCCGTAGGCGTGGGAAAAGCCCATGCATCCCAGGCCCACTGCGGAAACCGTCAGGTCTTTGCCTAAAATTCTTGTCTGCATCTTGCTCATCTCCTTATATCCCTATTCTATCCCCTCCCGCCGGAAAGCGGAAGTCTCCGTTGGTTTCGCAGTGAAAACCCAAAGGTTATGGGTCCTGTTTTCCTCCGGATTCCAGCCTCCGAAAGGTATGCAGATACATTCCCAGAGACACCGGCAGCATAATGACCTCCACCACCAGCTGGGTCCAGATCATGCCGTACAAGCCGAAAACCAGGTTCATTACCATAAGGAGGGGGATGTTCAGCAACCCTTGGCGGCTAAAGGTCAGAGCAGCGGACTGCGCCCCTTTCCCCATGGCCTGGAGGGTGTAGCTGATGAGGAAATTCACCGAGGTCAGGGGCACCGCCAGGCAGGCAATGCGCAGGAACGCAGCCCCCAGGGTGCTGGTTTCCTCTTCGGGGATAAACAGATGTAAAAGCTGCGGTGCGAAAATGGCAAAGCAGGCGATAAAACAAGCGGATAGTATCAAGGCCACCTTCCAGGAAAAAGTGGAGACTTTCCGCATACGTTGATAATTTTGAGAAGCGAAATTGTAGCCTACCAGAGGCATAAACCCCTGGCACAGACCCATAGACACATTCAGGGGGAACTGGTCAATGCGCTTGACAATACCGTAGGCCGCCACTGGGATATCGCCATAGCCGGAAGCCAACCGCACCATGACCATATTGGAGGCATTGCCCAGGGCCGTGGCCAGGGCGGACGCCAGCCCCACGGAGAAAATCTGACGGATAAACCGGAAGGTGAAATAGACAGGATTCAGGGAAATCGCGGTTTTTTCTCCCAGGCGCAGATAGCATGCCACAAAAAACACCACAGAAGCCGCATTGGAGAACGCAGTGGCAATGGCCGCCCCCGCCACCTCCATATGGAGCCCGAAAATCAGCACAGGGTCCAGCACCACATTGAGGATGCCGCCGAACATCATGCCGGCACTGGCCTGCCGGGCGTGGCCTTCGCTGCGCAATAAGTGCCCAAGGGTCAGGCTCACCATAGTGGGAACCCCTCCCAGCACCACAACCCAGACCAGATAGTCCTCCGCATAGCTGTAGGTATCCGGGCTGGCTCCGAGAAAAGCAAGCAGCGGCCCGCGGAAAAGGTAAGTGGCTAGGGAGAAAATCACAGTGGCCGCAGCCCCGCCCCACACGCTGAAGGCCGCCACATATTTCACGTCTTTGTGATTCTGCGCCCCCAGCAGCCGGGAAATCAGGCTGCTGCCTCCCAACCCGAAAAGGTTACCCAGAGCCGTGAGCAAATTAAACCAGGGGGATACCAGGGACACCGCCGCCACCATCAAGGGATCCCCAATCTGGCCGATGAAAAACGTGTCCGTCAGATTGTAAATCATGGTCACCACCTGGCTGATAACCGTGGGAATCGCCAAAGTCGCCACGGCCCTAGGAACCGGCATCTCCTCAAACAGATATTTTTCCGATTGTTCCTCCATCATGATCTGCCTTCTTTCTGCAACAAAAAGCAGCGCCTTCCCCACCCTGAAACAGGCGGGGAAGGACTGCTAGTCTATCTATGTGAAAAAACGGTGGGGCTGCGTATTAGTTGCTCTGGAAAACTCCTTCCAGCCACGCGTCATAGGCAGGAATCCAGCCTCCGTCCGCGCCGAACCCATGGGGCATTTCATCCAGCTGCAAGCGCTCTACCGATACCCCGGCTTCCTCCGCCGCGTCGGCGTTGGCCAGGAACTGTTCATAGAAGGGATCCCGGGTGCCGTAGCAGTAGAAGGTGGGCGGCAAATCGCCGGAACGCAGCAACTCCACATCGGTGGTGCCCACGCTGAGTCGGCCATAGAAGGAGTAAATCATCCCACAGGCGGCTGCGTCGGCAGAAACCTCGTCCAGCTCGTCCGGCTGGTAATCCGGGTCCAAGTCTGTGGGAAGTACGTTCCCATCGAAGTTTAACAGCATCTCGCCGCTCAAAATGCCTCCGGCAGAGAAGCCCATTACGGCAATATCCTTCGGGTCAAAGCCGTAGTCCTGGGCATGGGCGCGGACAAACCGCACTGCCCGGGCCAAATCCAAGGCCCCCTCCTGCTGGGTATAGGGCCGCAGGCGGTAATCCATCACAAAGCTCTGATACCCCCGGGCGCTGAGGGCCTCGGCCACATCGATTCCCTCCGGCTGGTCGCTGCGGAACTGGAAGGCCCCGCCGGGACAGATGAGCACCGCCCCTTTGACCTGCACCCTTTCCGGCACTGGGAAACTGGTGAGATAGGGCCGGAAATCCGGGTCGTCGGAATAGCCGCCGTTGTTAACGGTGTATTCCGTAGTGGCCGGGGCGTTCCCCTCTTCCCAAAGGGTGAACACCTGCTGCTGGTCCGGCACTACTGTGGCGGACGCAACGGTATCGCTGCTTTCCGAGGCCAGGGTTTCCTGGGCAAGCCCCAGGTTTTCCGCCCACTCTGTGACTTCATTCTCGCTGGTATCTGTAGAAAACAGCAGGGCGCTGTCTCCCAGCAGGGCACCCGGCTGTAACTGGGAAATGGCGGAAAAAATAGCATCCGCTTCATTTCCCTGGCCGGTAACAAAGGGGTATATGGTCCGGGCTCCCAGGTCATTGTCGGAAAGGAAATCCTGGATGGCCTGGGGCAGCGTATTGTTTTGTGCCGCAAAGCCCAGCAGAACAAATTCATAGGCGGAAAAATCCCCCGAAGGCTCCTCTTGGATTTCCAGCAATTCACTGCCCAGCGTCTCCTGGAGCAGCTCTGCCGCATCCCGGACACGGCCGCCGCTTTCTCCATCATAATAGGCTACCAGGATCGGAGAATCCGTCTCTTCCCAGCTGCTGGATGCTGTGCTGCTTTCCGGCGCCGGCGTGGAGGCCACCGAGGAAGAGGACGTCTGCCCGCTGCCGCAGGCAGTCATTCCCAAAACCAGCATCAGCCCCAAAAGGCTCAACAGAATCCGCTTCATGATAGAAACGCCTCTTTTCTCTCCCATCACAGTCCCAAATCATCCAGCCAGGCCTGCACATCCTCCTGGGAAACGCCGGAAGAGAAGCGCTGGCCTTCCTGCCAATCGCCGGTACCGGCCATTTCTGCCAGGAGCTGTCCGCTTTGGCCCAGGCCAGAACTGGAAGAGGTGCAGAAGGGAATGACGGTTTTCCCAGTGAAATCATTGGCCTGCACAAAGGTATCCACCGGCCAGGCCGCGATACCCCACCATATTGCGTGTCCAAATTGATACAATCAACATCTTGTGGCTATCGTTTTCCGATTTATCAAATCGCTACAAGATATGCGATTATTCATTCTTCCCCG
>CAJFVO010000002.1 GCA_904420555.1 Candidatus Heritagella intestinalis
TACCGTCAACCTCAGGACTCATATCGTGAAGAACGATATCAACCTTACCGGTGGTGAAGGTATTCTTTTTGGTGTCGGTCTTATCGGTGAAGTAAGCCAGGGTTGCGCCCACGCCGATGATGCAAACCAGAGCCAGGCTCAGGATGGAAATGAGAAGGTTTCTTTTTTTCATGGTATGTACTCCTTTGAGTTAATCAGCAATTTTTAGCCTTTAACAGCAGCATCCAGCAGAGGAGCAGCCGCACCAACAATCTGGTTCAGATTAGCCTCCAAAGTGGATCCCTCAATTGCCTGAACTGCTACACCATAAACGTCCAACTCGGTATTTACAGTTTCAGAATCAACAGCACCAACAGAGAGCTTGGTGAACAGAGGAGCGGTAGTGGCATTATTAGTCACATTCAACTTCTGGTTATAAACGAAATAATACTTAGTAGTTGTGCTGTCAGCCTGCAAGGTGTTCAAAGCAGCGGCATTAAGTCCCGCTTCAGCCTTTGCATAAGTCCAAGTCTTGCCTTCATCTGCGCTAGTGGCAGTTACCAAATACCAGCCAGTGGATGCGCTATCAGCCGCAAAAGTAATGTTCTGAGCGGCCATAGCAGCGATATCAGCCTGATCGAGCTTTGCAACTACCCAAGACTCGGGAGGAGTAGTTCCATCTTCATTTGCATCACGCAGGGTAAAGAAGGGATTTTTGTGCAAAGTAGAATTGGATACCAGATTGTCATAGTTCTGTCCATCAGGAGTCAATCCAGTATCCTTAACATAATCGCCATTGGTACCCTGCTTAACAATATCTTCTTGCAGGATGAAGTCAGGTTTTCCAGGAGTTACATCGTATCCATCGCCAACAGCAAAAGTGTTCTTCAGATCCTCAGTCTGGGAAGTCAGCAGAGCCAAAGTGCCGCCAACAGCGACAGCGCCAACCAGTGCCAGGCAAGTAGCCAACGTGGCAATTCTCTTCTTCGTCATTGCAAATTACCTCTTTCTTAAATTTTTTGTATGCTCACCCGCAAGCCCTGGGCCGCTCCGCCAAGAGCCAGCGGGAAAGTTACCGCAAATTGTTTATGTTCTTTCTCCATGTTTATGAAGCCTGCGTGTATTATTTCAGCTTGTCAATAGCAGCCGCGACCGCTTCGCTGGGAGAGGTGTATGGGGCCTGTACTGCTACGCCGGAAATATCAACACTCAGCGAATCAGACACTTTCTCAAATTCCTCGTTGCCCATGTCTTTCAGCTGAACGTAGGTGAACAGGGCATCGGTGCTTTCGCCTTCATCCAAAATAGCAATATCGCCTTCATTGTCACCGGTATAGGCCACATCCATATTATCGATTTGACCATTGTTGGTGAAAATGTAGTAGCCATCGTATTTCCTATAGTCGATAGACTTGGTCGAGCCATCACTATTGGCCACTTTAACCCAGTTGAGGTTCAAACCGGCCTCGCCCAGCATGTTCTTGAAGATATACCCTTCAGAAATTGCCTTATCGAAATCAGTGAGTTTAGCAACGATGTAGCTCTCGATGACGTGGGTACCATCCTGATTCTTTCCCAGATGGAAAGTGGGATCCTTGGCGAACTGGGTGCCGGGCAGCAGGCCAGAATATGTCTGGTTGTTCTCAGTACGATTAATCGTACTCGTTTCGGTAGGAAGGCCAGCGTCGGGCTTCTTGGTTTCATCCAAAGTGAAAGCGTCACTGCCCACATAGCCGGTGCCCACCGTGAAGGTGTTTGTGATGGACTCGCTGTCGGTGAGGTAGGCCAGGGTGCCGCCCAAGGCTACAGCCGCCACCAGCAAGCCGCAAATTACCGACATGACGATTCTTTTGCGCCGCTTCATATTTATCACTCCTTCTTTGATTTTTATGCCATGGGGCATCCGCCCCGGGGAAACGAATTATTCCTTCCCGTCTGGGGGAAGCTCTTTTGCAGGCTTATCCTTGCTCTCCTCCTCATCCTTGGAGAAGATCTCCGGAATGAAGGCCAGCAGAATAATGAAAATCAGCGCGCCGCAAATACTCATAATGCCTATGGGTGTGCGGATGTTTAAGCTGATGTAACCCAGGTACGGGATGTAGAAATCCATTTTCCCCACCAGGCGGTCAAATGTGATTGCGCCATCGGGATCGGAGTTGGCGTCGCCCTGGGTGGTCAGGGTCTGGGCGTCGGGGTCGATCTCCACCACGCGGTGGGTGACCATGGTGTCGCTATCCAGCCGGTAGGTGACCACGTCGCCTACCTGGAGGGTTTCCGGCTCCACTTCCTTGACGTAAATCAGGGTTCCAACCGGGAGGGTGGGCTGCATACTGCCGGTGAGCACGGCCAGCTCGGTGTAGCCCATTAAGTAGGGCACGATGAGCACGCCGGCCAGGGCCAGCAGCACCACTGCCAACAACCCGGAAATGACATTACAGATTTTACGAAGCATCCGGGGGTCTCCTTACGGGGTCGTGCTGGAGGTGGTATTTCCGTCAGCGGTATTGAAGGCGGTCACTACGTCATTCAAGCTTGTGCCAGGGGCATCGCCAATGGCCAGCACGCTCTCGTGGTAGATGGTGATGTTGAAGGTGTCTACAAAGTCGGTCTTACCTGTCTCTTCATCTTTAACAAGGAGAGAGTCTCGCAGCTTATCGCCAATGATTACCTTGGTCATAAGGTTACTGGTGGACGTACCAGGCTGAAGAACACCAAGATAGTAGTAGAATCCATCTTTGTTATCTTTGCTTATATCCTCTCCTACTTGCTGCCAGCAATTAGCTTCATCTTTAACATTCGGCATAACGAGAAACAGCATAGTCGGATTATCTACAGCCTCTTTCTCTGCTTCCTCTTCGCTGTCCACGATCTCAATTTGCTTCGGGTCTACACCGGAAACCATGATTCTGGCGCGGACGTACACGGGAGACTTGCCGTTGTTTTCTACCCAGACGGTTTTTACATTCGCCCCGTCTGTATTTTCGTCCACCTCTGTATCCACATCGGCGGCGGCGAAAGTGTTGGTAAGGAATTGCGGGCTGCTAGCCATCAGGGCCAGGGTCGCGCCCACGGCTACCACCATCACCAGAGCCAGAAGGGTCGCGATACACATCCGCTTTGTCTTAAACAAGGGTTTCATTTTTCATTTCTCCTTTCTGGCTTAGTTTTCGGTACTATCGGGCTTTTTTCCGGGATCCTCCGGATTACAAATGATCTTGTCATCCTTGTTCCAAGTGATGACATTGCCATCGCCCCAAGACGGGTTATTCTGGGTTGCGCCGCTGTCGCTGGGGATGTTGGAATTATCTGCGGTGTTGGTGAATGTTACCGTTTTATCGGTTCCACCGACTTCAACGCATTCATTTCCATCAAGTCCTTCAACATCAATCTGCTCGTAGTTCAGGCTATCCAGCTCTTCGACTTTATAGGTACCGGCCGGGAGGGTAAGCTCCTTGTTGTTCGTCTCCGGATTACTCATGTCGATGTGCACATAGTAGACTGTGCCATCCTCTTTCTGAGAGGTAATCTTGAAGTCAAACACGGGCTTACCGTTAGTGGCTTGCTGGCTGTTTTCAAGCACCTTGGTGATGGTCAGGACACCTTCTGCATCGGTATAGGTGTTGGTGAAGGCAACGGAGGAGGTCTCATTACCCGCCACGGACACTTTGGCACTGGTTGTGTTGCCGCTTTCGACGGTCTCTTCGCTGGTGTCCTTTACCTCATAGGCAACATTCAAAGCTTTGTTGTCTACATCGGTATTGATTTCCGTCACCGTGTAAGTATCCTCGTTCAGGTTTTCCAGGGTCCAGGTGTAGACACCGTCAGCTTTCGTTGCTTCGTCAAGGGTCAACGTGTCAATGAGAGTACCATTGGAAGCCTTCACCTCTATGGCGAAATTCTCGGGAACCACACCCTCGTCAAGCCCTGCAAAGGTCTTGGTAATGGTCAAATCACCGGGGTTCTTCCGGATAGACAGGTGGACGTGGTAGGATTTCTGCCACGGATAACCTTCATTGTCATATGTTACGTTACCACGTTTATAACCCTCTTTATTAAGTTTGTCATTGTTGCTGGTTGCCTGAACATAAACAATCGAGTAATCACTCGAATTATTTATGATTTCATTAGCTGTAACGCTATCCCCGTTTATTGTGGCAACCTGCGTGCCTCTGGTAATGTATCCCTGATTTATTAAATTTTGTAGGACTGTCCCCACATCATTCATATTAATTCCCGGATCATAGCCATTTGCTTTAATCCAATTCTGTACAGCATCATGGCCTTGAATATTGGTAGTAACATAATCCGAAGCGGGAGTCTCAGAAGTAGCTACATTGGCAAATCCCGATTGCAAATAAGAGGGCAGTATTCCCCAATCATCCTCAAAATTATACATTTCATCACCGTTTACATCCTGCAAGTAGAACCGCACGGGGTATTCGTCGCTGGTATCTTCGGTGTAAGTATTGGTGAGAGTGGCCGGAGTAATTGTATCAGCAACTACATCCGCAGCTGTCTGCTCTTGCTCATTTTTATCGTAACCATCCGGAACACCGGTAACTTCTTCGGTAATGGTATACTGGCCAGGGTCGATGTTATTAAAGCTCGCCGTAGCAGTAAAAACGCCCTCCCCCGCAGCAGTAAACTCATATGCTGTCAAGGTATCAGAAGCTGTATAATCCCCATTCCGAATGGTAATCTTCACTTCATAGTCGGCAGGGATTGTTTCAAAGCCTTCTACGCGCTTTGTAACTGTCAGAGTACCCTTATCAGGAGTAGGATCCAATGGATGTGTAGTAAAGGCTACATCATCCAAAAGATTGCCCACTGTACTATTTGCTGCATCTGTAGTACCATTATAAGAGCTTACGGATGTGAAATAAAATCTTGAGACAAATTGTGAAGCCGGAACTTCATAAGAACCGCTATTATATTCCCACTTGCTACGATTTGCAGTAGAGGAATCTACAAAATACGACTGCCCACTCTGGTCGCCATGAGCAGGATCAAAGCCCGCCTCAATATCCTTCACATTCTCTATCAGCAGTTGCATTTCGTCCATACGATTATTCGTACCAAAACGACCTCTGTGATAATACTGCCAGTTCAAAGTAGAGAGCGGGACTGTCAACACATCTTGATACAAAGCACCCCACGCTTCGCAATTCAATTCTGCAACCTGATTACCATCCGGCACACCCGTTGTAGTATTGTAAGCATCATCAAGGTAATAATTATCCCAAGCAGCTCTACTATTCAAAAAAGGATTTAAGATTTCAATATCTTGATTCCTATGACTACCTGTACCAAGCCCAGTGGTTTTCCAAATCAGTCCGTTTGTTGATACAGGAATTTGCTGCATCATATCATCAGAACCACTACCTTGTGGAACCTCAAAACTACCATTTTGCAGAGCAAAATAGTACGGTACCATTTCCGCTTCGGAAGTTGCTATAGTATTCCCAGCAGCATCCACTGCTGCTACTTTATACCAGTAGCGCATTGTTGTATCAAGTTCATTATTATTTTCTTGATACAGGCGGTCATAAGCAACATTTACCCAGTTGCCCTTATTGTCGGCAGCGGCAGCAACATTATATTCATCGCCTGTTACCTTTACTCGGGCAACTTCTGTATAATTGCCATTTTTGCTCTCGCTACGATACCAGACGTAATGGTCGACCTGTTCAGCCGAAGCTTCCTCGATATGAGCAACAAACCGGCCTGTATCTATAATATCGTCTTCAATCCAAAGGTCGCCAGAGGGATCCGGCGTAGGTTCGGGTTCAGCAGTATTCCGATAATGAAGCGTTAGTGTAAAGTTCTCACGCACCTCATACCACTTATCGGAGTAATACTCTAAGTAGTAGTAACCTATCAACCCACTCTCGCGTGAAACCCGAATTTGAGTTACTTGATTCCCATCAATGGTAGCATACTGATACTCATAGTTCGAATTTGTTTCAACATAACTATCTACACTTGTACTATTATTGTATCTATTGTATTCAATCGTTTCAGTAGACGGTTGTCCAATTTGATTGCCATTCTCATCTACATGCTGAACATAAAAAGTACCTTCCGAATCTCCCCAACCCACTCTCGGCTCCGCCTGGGGCGCATCATTTGCCTCCGGCTCTTCGGTGGGCTCTGCGATCTGCTCCGCCTGGCTCTGCGGGGCGGTGGTGTCCACTGCGCCGGCAAACGTCATGCCAGGCAGCATACCGACCACCAGGCCCAGCGCAAGGGCCAAGCTCAGTAAACGGTTGTACAGTTTGTGCTTCATACTTGCTGCCTCCTAATTCTTTTCAGATTCCGGTATGCCGGCTGGAAGCGCCCCGCCCAAAGGGGATGCCGGGGTTTTTGGCTTCCTTGCGCCTATCATACCACATACCCGGTAAAAGTTCGGTTAAAATCTCGTCGCAAATTCGTAAGAATTTTGAAAAACTGCTTTTTAACCAAATTCTATCAGCTTTATTTGTTCACTTTGCTAAAGGGCGCTGCTACAGTTTTATTATAGCATTTCCCAAGAGAAAGTCAATGGCGAAAGTTGTTTTTGTGGAACCTGTCGCATGGTTTACAAGTTTTTTCCAGGTTCCGCTGGTTTTTGGGGGCTGGACTCAGCCAACAATCTCCCCCACGTTCTGGAGCACCAGACGGGGGCGGTAGGGGAAGTCCCCGATGGTCTCGCGGCTGGTAACGCCGGTGAGCACCAGGGCGGTATCCAGGCCCGTTTCGATACCGGCTACAATATCGGTATCCATGCGGTCGCCGATAATGGCGGTTTCCTCGGAGTGGACGCCCAGGAGCTTGAGGCCCGTGCGCATCATGAGGGGGTTGGGCTTGCCGATAAAGTAGGCGTTTTTCCCGGTGACCAGCTCAATGGGGGCCACCAGTGCCCGGCAGGCCGGCGCGATGCCGTCGCCCTTGGGGCCGGTGAGGTCAAAATTGGTGCCGATGAGCTTGGCGCCCTGGTTCACAAAATGCACGGCCTTGATAATGCTGTCATAATTATAGTTATCGGCTTCCCCGATGATGACATAGTCGGGGTCGATCTCGTTGACGGTGATGCCGGCGTCATACAGGGCGTTGAGAAGGCCATGCTCCCCCACGGCGTAGGCCGAGGCTTCCGGGTATTGGGAAGCAATAAAGCTGGCGGTTGCCTGGGCGCTGGTGTAAAAATGGCTTTCGTCCACATCCAGGCCCATCCAGCCCAATTTCTTTTGCAGTTCCACGGGGGTGCGCCGGCTGGAGTTGGTGAGGAACAAAAATTGCTTGTTCTCCCGATAGAGCCATTCTACAAACTCCTTGGCGCCGGGGAGCAGCCGGTTGCCGTGGTAGATCACGCCGTCCATATCAATGATAAATCCCTTTTTCTGTCGCAGCTGTTCCATGCTGAAACCATCCTTTCTGCGGCCCGGGGCCGGTCTTGCCCAGCGCGAGGCGGGCGTTTGGAAAATCCATACAATTCTATCATAGCCTGCGGCGGCGCAGATTGCAAGAGGAATCCAGCCCGGAAAAACCAAAAAAGCCTCTGCCGGCAAACGCCATGCAGAGGCTCCAGCCCCCCACCGCATAAGGGGCCTCTATTCATCGCCTGTCTGCTTTCGCATCCGAGGCAGTTGCAAGCCATTAGCATCCGGCTCATACGCTTTGTATTCCATATTATAACGCCGTCCCCTACCGGATGCAAGATGTGACAAAAAGTGTGACAGACTTTTTTATTTTTTGTATTTGAAATGAATTGTGAGAAACAAAAAGTGCCGGGTGCAGTACTCCGCACCCGGCTTCTCTCTATTCTTTTTCCTGGCTCGCGGTCTGTTCTGCTACTGTGACATATCCATCCCACAGCCGTTCCAGCTCTGGGGAACAGAAGTCACCGTTAGTAAACAATGTATGGTCAATATACTCCGCATAGGTGTCAATGTAGTCTTCCCGGCCCTTTGCGGCGCTGAACCGCTCCTGATACTTATCATAGTACGCGCCCAGAACCGCCCGGAGGTCTTCTGTGCGGACATAGTAATAGGGCAACTCATCGTTAGATCTGGCTTTGCTGATGGTCATGCCGCTGTCCATGGTGAGGAAAGCCGCCCCATACCGCCAACCTTTTTGATAGTCCGGATAGCACACACAGCCATATGGAGCTGGATCATAGGGATCTATCTCTCCGCTGTCATACAGCAAAACCTCTGTACCCTGGGGAATCGTATAGGCGGGTTCCCCAGAGGAGTCCGGAGAACTATAGTAATTTACATCCACCGGCAAAGGAAGGTGATACGCTTCCTCTTCTGGAGAGTCCAACGGGGTGGCGATTGCCGCCCGTGCTTTGGGAAGATAAATCTCTAAGTCGTTGGTATCCATCTCCGAAAGAGGGATCCCTTCATCATAATGCACAAGCTTCCGGGAAGCGGGAAGATTGGGATTGCTGTTGGCTTCTTCCTTCCGCTGTTGAATGGCGGCAAATTCCTGCTCCACCTGCTGGCGTTCTACCATGGGCTTGCCTACAAACACGCCCACCAGCACCGCCGCCGCGGCCACCACGGCTACGCAGGCAGTGATGATGATGTTACGAGTGCGTTTTTTCACAAGAGTCACCTTCCTGATTATGGATAGTCCGGCGCATCAAAATAACCGGACTCTTCCATCAACTCGTCCGGGAGCCGAACCAGCCAATGAACAAAGCCTTCCTTGCCGCCCTTATTCTCGGTGGTGGCCTGTATTTGCGGAGAGTCCTGGTTGGCTTCCCAGAAGGCTTGGGCCATGGCTTCCAGCTCCGAGGTCTGCACATAGTACTTATCGGCTTTGTTTTCCCAGTCCCTGCCCACGCCCTGAGATAAATCCTCTGTGGTAAAGGGGATGCCATACCGCCAGCCCTTTTTATAGTCTGGGAAACAACAGTAGCCATAGCCAATATCAATATAAGTTACATAATGCTCCCCCGATGCCGAAAACGCTGCGACCTCCGTGCCCTTTGCCAGCGTCAGGGCAGGTTCACCAGAAGCGTCCGGAGAAGTATAGTAGTGTACATCTATAGGCAGTGTCAGCCTCCCGGAGGGCTTGGGTTCGCCAGACGCCGGCAGGGCGACGGCCAGCTCGGTATATCGCTTCAGAATATACCACGGTATCTCCGTCAGCGGCACTTCTTCGTGGTAGTAGTCATCCGTGTCCTTGACATGAATTTTCTTCTCCGTCACCATAGGCCGAATCACAAACACGCCCACCAGCACTGCCGCCACCACTACCACGGCCACGCAGGCGGTGATGATAACATTGCGAGTGCGTTTTTTCACAAGAGTCACCTCTTTCTGTAACTAAAGCCGGGCGCAGTACCCTACACCCGGCTTCTCTCTATTCTTTTTCCTGGCTCGCGCTCTGTTCTGCTACTGTGACATATCCATCCCACAGACGTTCCAGCTCTGGGGAACAGAAGTAGCCGTCAGAAAATAGCTGCCGGTCAATATACTGCACACAGCTGTCAATATACTCCTCCCGGCCCGACACTTCACTGAGCACTTCCTGATTTTTGTCGTAGTAGGCACCCAATACCGCTTTCAGGGTTTCCGTCTGTACATAATAATATCTCAAGTCATCCGCAGACTGTTTGATAGAGGACGCGCCCTCCATGAGAAGGAAAGCTCTCCCATACCGCCAGCCTTTTTCATAGTCCGGATAGCACACACAGCCATAGGGTGCAGCGCCGGCAGGGTCTTTCTCCTCGATGTCATACAGCCGGACCTCCGTGCCTTTCGGAATCGTGTAGGCGGGTTCTCCGGATGCATCCGGCGTGGAATAATAATTCACATCCACCGGCAGGGTAATGTGATAAGCCTCCGCATCCAAAGAGTCCAGCGGGGTGCCCATCAGCGCCTGGGCTCCATACAAATAGGATTCCAGGCTACGGCTGTCCATCTCCGAAAGGGGAACCCCTTCCTCATAGGGAAGCCGGTTGCTGTCGGGGGTATTCTGATGCAGTTCTTCCAAATACTGTTGGCGTGCTGCAAACTCCTGCTCTACCTGCTGACGCTCTACCATAGGCTTGCCCACAAACACGCCCACCAGCACCGCCGCCGCGACCACCACGGCCACGCAGGCGGTGATAATCACATTGCGAGTGCGCTTTTTCATAATAAATCCACCTCGTTTACATAATCAATGAAAAAGGCCCCTCGCCTTCCGGCTGAGGGGCCCCATTGTACTGCAACAGGAGCTGTTCATGGGAACCACCTCTTTCTTCTCACGACCCCATCGGGGGCTGGGAATACAGAAGCTATCAACCACTTCCTGCTTACAGTTTACCAGATTTTTGCTATTTTGTAAAGAAAGATTACTAATCTGTAACCATTTGTCATCAAATTGTAATCGCATTTTCCACAATCGGACCAATTCCCGGATTACAGCTCTTCCAGCTCCTCCTGGCTGACAATATGCATCCCGGCCCGCTCCAGCACGTCGGAAGCCTTATCATTGTCCTCCACCCGGAAAATCATATAGGCCCGGCCCTTTTTCCGGGTCAGGAACGCATACATATATTCCAGGTTAATGCCGTTGTCGCCCAACAGCCGCACAATTTCATAGAGGCTGCCGGTTTCATCGGCAATCTCCACTGCCAGCACCGGAGTGATGGAGAAAATATACTCCGCTTCCTTCAGCACGCAGGCCGCCCGGTAAGTATCGTTTACAATAATGCGCAGGATCCCGAAGTCCGGCGTCTCCGCAATGGAGAGGGCCCGCATATCAATGCCGTTTTCCTGCAAGACCTTGGTAAAGGCCGCCAGGCAGCCGGCTTTATTCTCCAAAAACACGGAGATCTGATTTACTGTCATTGCTATCCCTTCCTTTATAATAAATTCATTGGATCAATACAGATGGCGCTTGTCGATGACACGCACCGCCTTGCCCTCGCTGCGGGCAATGGTCTTGGGAGCCACCAGGTGCACATCGCCATAGATGCCCAGCATGGACTTCAGGTCGGCTTCCAGCTCCTGCTCCCGCTTGGAAACCTCGGTGACGGTATCGGAGAACATCTCCGGGGTCATCTCCACCTGCACTTCCAGCTTGTCGCTGTTGTTTTCGCGGCTGACGATAATCTGATAGTTGGCGGCGTATCCGCGGTTCAAGAGCACCGTCTCAATCTGGGACGGGAACACATTGACGCCCTTGACAATGAGCATATCATCGCTGCGGCCCATGGGCTTGCTCATCTTCACATGAGTACGGCCACAGGAGCACTTTTCATGGGAGAGGACGCAGATGTCCCGGGTACGGTAGCGAATCAGGGGGAAGGCCTCCTTGGTGATACAGGTGAACACCAGCTCGCCCTTTTCCCCATCGGGGAGCACCTCTCCGGTCTTGGGGTCGATGACCTCGGCGATAAAGTGGTCTTCGTTAATGTGCATACCCGTCTGGGCGCTGCATTCAAAGGCCACGCCGGGGCCGGAAATTTCCGTCAGACCATAGATGTCATAGGCCTTGATACCCAGCTTTTTCTCAATATCCCGGCGCATTTCCTCGGTCCAGGCCTCCGCGCCGAAGATGCCGGCCTTGAGCTTGATTTTATCCTGCAGGCCACGCTCCCAGATGGATTCCGCCAGATAGGCCGCGTAAGACGGGGTGCAGCACAGGATGGTAGAGCCCAGGTCGCACATAAACTGGATTTGGCGTTCGGTATTGCCGGAAGACATGGGCAGGGTCAAGGAACCCAGCTTGTGAGAGCCGCCGTTCAGGCCCGGGCCACCGGTAAACAAGCCGTAACCATAGCAGACATGGACTACATCATTGGGGGTGCCGCCAGCCGCCACAATGGCACGGGCACAGCAGTCCTCCCACAAATCAAGGTCGTGCTGGGTATAGAACGCTACTACCCGACGGCCAGTGGTGCCGCTGGTGGACTGGATACGCACGGCGTCCTCCAGGGGAACGGCCAGGAGCCCATAGGGATAGGCTTCCCGCAGATCGTTCTTAGTCAGGAAGGGCAGCTTATACAGGTCGTCCACCGAGTGGATATCCTCGGGGGTCACGCCCTTTTCCTTCATAAGATTCCGATAATACGGTACGTGCTCGTAAACGTGGTGGACCGTTTTCACCAGACGTTCATCCTGCCAAGCCCGAATCTGCTCCCGGGAGGCAAGCTCAATTTCCGGCTGAAAATAATTTTCCATTGGTATCTTCCCCTTTTTAATGATAATAATTTGGTATCTGCAACAGCCCGGAGGCTTTCCTTTGATTTATCCAAACAAAGCGCTAAACCATCCGCAGGGTTATTGTATCATTTTTCAAACGAAATGTAAATAAATCTAATCAAGAAAACAACTTTTTTGTGATATATACAAGGAAGCCCCTTTCCCCTGTACTCCAAAATTCCACAAAAAAGAGGCCAATACGGCCTCCCAAAGCGTTATTCTTCAATTTCAATGCCAAAAGAGCTCATAGCATGGACAATATGCAGCCGCATAGCCGTCTCCGCCCCCACTGGATTGCGCTGGGCAATAAACTCCATGAGCATCCGGTGGTCGGTCAGGGTATCCTGCACCACCTTGTCTTTGTTCTCCGAGAACCGGACCCCCTGATGAATCGCCCGATAAATGATGGGAATCAACCGGCTTACAAACTCGTTGTGGGCCGCCATGGCAATAGACTTGTGAAAGGCCTGCTCCACTTCCGTGCGGTCTTCCCCGGCAGCAATAAGGGCTTCTTCCCTTTCCCCATACCGCAGAATCTGCTGGATTTCCCGGTTGCTGGCCCGCTTGGCCGCATACCAGGCAGCTTTTGGCTCTACCATCAGCCGAAATTCAAAGAGATCCCGGAGGTTCATCCGCAGACCGCTGAGCTCGTCCTCGCTGATGGGATGCTCGTGGAGGTTCCGCTCCACCACATAGGTGCCGCGGCCCCGGCGGATCTCCAGCACATTGTGGGAAACCAGGATCCGCACCGCCTCCCGCAAAGTGGCCCGGCTCACGTGAAGGCTGGCGGAAAATTCATTCTCGTTGGGCAGCTTATCCCCAGGGTGCAGGCTCCCCTCCACGGTAATCATAGAAAGGATGGTGTCCGCCACTTGCTGGGAGAGGGTCTTTTCTTTTTGTGCCATGGTCGCGCTCCTTCCGCCGCAGTGGCGGCCGTAAAATTCTGCCTATCAGTATAGCACAAGGGCCAGAGGAACACAAGGAAGCCCTCTGGCAAAAGAAGCCGAGGCTCCGAAAGCCCCGGCCAGATGGCAATTTTTATTCTTTTTGCTGACGCTTGGCCGCTTTCCAGTCATAAGGAAGCAGTTTCTCCAACGTCAAGACGGTATCCCGGGCCACCATTACTTGGGCCTGGTCATTCTCTGGGTGCAGGGCGGTAATCAATTCCCGGCACCGGCCGCAGGGCGGCATGGGTTCCCCCTGGCGATTTACCGCCACCATCTTCACTACACGGCTCTCCCCAGCGGTGACCATGGCGGCCGCTGCGGCGTGTTCCGCACAGAAGCCCACAGAGCAGGCAATATCCATGCAGACGCCCACATACACATTTCCCGTATCCGTCTCCAAAGCGGCCCCCACACTTCCGGCCTCCGCCAGCTCTGACAGTTCCCGGGGATTCACTACCGCAAAGGCCCGTTTGCAAAGCTCTTGAAAGTCCATAGCCTCTCCTTTACATTCTTCTGAATTTCTTCACTTTTTTCAGCTTGTTCTTCTTCCGGTTATAAATCAGCGCCAAAATAATATAAATCACCAGGAGCAGCAAGATAACGCCTACAATCACCAGGAACCACCGGGAGGTTACCACGTTCCGAATCTGGCTGATGGTATGGAGCAGGTTGCTCCGCTCTACAGATTCCGCTGCTACCAAATCCACTGTGGTCAGTTCCTGACCGGCATAGCTGAGAGTAGCCGTGCCCACCTTCTGGCCCTTCTGCACCGGCGCCTCCACAGAGTCCGGCAGGTCTGTCTCCACTACAATGCTGCTGGCCTCTACAGACGTGGGCAGGATGGTGCTGAAATCACTGGCCGCCACCACCTGGAGCCGGTCCTGGTCCCAGGCATACTCCAGCTTGACTTCCCCCAGGGCGTCCCCCTCGGACACCACCGACTGCCGCTCCAGATTGTCGAAAGCCCATTCATACAGGTTGCGGCTGTCCAGCATTTCCCCGTGATGGTTGGTGCTGCCGTCGCTGGTATAATAGGGGCAGCCCATGGCTACGCACAGGTAATTATAGCCGTTTTTCACAGCAGTGGACACCAAACAGTACCCAGCTTCGTCATGGGAGCCTGTCTTGATACCCACAGCATAGGGATAATAATATTCGCCGTTGTCGATATTCTGGTTCAGCATCCGGTTGGTGGAATAGACCGTCCGGGGTTCAGCGCTCTTATTGGTTGCCCGCAGCGTGTAATAAAGCTGGTTGGTGATCTCCGTAAAGTGGGGCAGGTTCAGGGCATACTGGGTGATCTTGGCCATATCATTGGGGGTAGTATAATGGTCGTCGTCGTGAAGGCCGTGGGGGTTGGCAAAGTGGGTATCCTCACAGCCCAGCTCCTCGGCTTTCTCGTTCATCATATCCACAAAATCGTGCCAGTCCCCGCCGCCTACATATTCCGCCAGGGCCAGGGCCGCGTCATTGCCGGAGGGGACCATCATCAGGTTCAGCAGCTCCAAAACGGAAAGCTCCTCCCCCACGATAATGCCGGACATAGAGCTGCCGGTGCCGGTGAGCTCATTGTTGACATTTTCGCTGACCGTGGTCATGGTGCCTTCCAAGTCCTCCACATGGTCGCACACTACCGCATAGGTCATAATTTTTGTAATGGAGGCCGGTTCCAGCCTTTCATCCGCATTTTTCTCGTATACAGTGGTATTGGTATCCAGATTGATAAGGACTACGCCTTCGCTTTCCAGGTCAAAATCAATGGAAAAGGTGGCCGCTCCAGCTGTAACCGACAGGGCCAGGCAGCAGCAAACCGCCAGAGAAACAACTGTGCGCAGCAATTTTTGTATTTTTTTCATGGAACTTTCCCCTCCGATGTGGTATGATAAAGGGCAGCGGGAATTTCCGCTTTCCGCGATGTTCTGTAAACTCTTCTTCCAGTATACCAGCTAACTCTTTTCTTGGAAAGCCCTCTTTCCCATATTGTAATAAATTGTAATCATTTATGGATATGCGGGCAGGGACTTCAATACAGCAGGAGGCATCTCAATTATGATATATGTAACCGGCGATCTTCACGGGGACCTCTCCCGATTGGAGACGTTCCGTCTGCATCGCCTGAAGCGGGACGACAAGCTCATCATATGTGGCGACTTTGGTTTTCTCTGGGACAACAGCGACTCTGAGAAAAAAGCCCTGGATAAGCTCTCGAAAAAGAAATATACGATTTTGTTTGTGGACGGCGCCCACGAAAATTTTGACCTGCTGGAACAGTATCCGGTGGAGGAATGGAACGGCGGCAAGGTTCACCGGATCCGGGAAAACATCCTGCACCTGATGCGGGGCCAGATCTTCACCATAGAGGGAAAGAGCATCTTCACCTTTGGCGGTGGGGAAAGCCCGGAAAAACAGATGCGCATTGAGGCCGGCTGCTGGTGGGAACGGGAAATGCCTGACATTCACGAAATGGACGAGGGCGTGGAAAACCTCTATCAGCACGACCTGACAGTGGACTACATCATCACCCACTCCCCATATCCGGGGGCGGGCCGGCGGTTTGAGGACCCTCGGGAGCGCACGCCTTTGGAAACCTATTTTGAAGAGGTGGCCAAGAAGGTCAAATATCAAAAGTGGTATTTCGGCTCCCTTCATGTAGACCGGAACTACACTTCCCGGCACACAGCGGTGTTTGAGGCAATCCTGCCCATTGACGCTGACGGCCGGAAAGGGAGAAAAAAGTAAAAAACGTATAGACGAAAGCGGCATCCTTGGGGACGCCGCTTTTTTATGCCCGTTTATCCCTTTACGAAAATGCGAAGCTCTTCCAAAGAGGTCATCCCATTTTTCTCATAAAATCGGAACGCCGGCGCTGTCCGGTCCGTGGTGAGCATGATTCCCTTGAGGCCCCAGGCCGGCAGGCGGCTTTCGATTTCCTGCAAAAAGCGGCTGCCTATCCCCTGCCCCTGCAAATCATACCGGACGGAAAAGCTGTCGATATAGTACTCCATCCCCTGGATCCAGGCTTTTTTCATTCCCAGGCACAGGGCCGCCAGACGGCCGTCCAGCAGCCCGGCAAAGCCCACAAAGTAATTGTTATCCGCCATATTCCGGAAATAGTCCTCTACCTGCTTTCGGGAATCGTAGGTTTCATTCCAGGGCTCCCGGGAAAAGACATCGATCAGGAAATCCACACTTTCCTCTAACATCTCCTGCGTCCAGGGAATCACTTGCCATTCCATGGTTCTTCCTCCTCTATCCGTCTATCCATATCCTACCACGATGGAAAAATCTCCGCAAGCCCTGCTTGTGCTGCCGTATCTTCCGTGCTATGATACTCTCAAAAGGGGAAACCCTATTTTTACAATAAGGAAGTGCGCTGTTTTGGTTGGAGTTTTTATCAGATTCGGGCCTGAGAATTGGCAGATTTTTCAGCAAACCCACGGTTTTGCCTGTATCCGTGCAGGCGGGGAATATGTGATTCCAGAGGGCCGGGAGATTGCTTCCCCGGTGGTATACGTCAGGATCCTGCGGGAGGACAGCGGGATAGAGGTATTGGGCTGGCAGCGTGCCCGGCTGCTCCCAGGAGAAAAGTGGGAGACAGAACTCACCGTCCCTGCCGGGGGCCTGTACCGCCTAGAGACTACCCTGCTGGACGAAGGCGATCCCGTGCTGGAATGGGGCGTCCGGGGGGATATGCGCCACCATCTGGGCGTTGGGGACCTGTATGTCATTGCCGGCCAGAGCAATTCTGCCGGATACGGCAAAGAACCCGCCTATGACCCGCCGGAGCTGGGGGTCCATCTGTGCCGGAACAATCTGCACTGGGACTTGGCTTCGCATCCCATGAATGATTCCACCGACTCAGCCCATCCGGCCAATCTGGAAGGCTGCAACACCGGGGCCTGCCCCTATCTGTCCTTTGCCAAAACCCTCCATCGGGAACTGGGATACCCTATCGGCCTGATACAATCCTCTCTGGGCGGCTCTCCCCTCTCCCAGTGGAACCCGGAAGAGGACGGAAGCCTGTACCGCTCTATGATGGAGACGCTGCGTTCCCAGGGCGGTCAGGTAACGGGAGTCCTCTGGTATCAGGGCTGCACCGACGCGGAAAACGGGCAGGCGGACAGCTATTTCTCCCGGTTCGCCCAAACCGTGTCGGCTTTCCGGAAAGAAATGGGTGCGGAGATTCCCTGGCTCACCATCCAACTGAACCGGCGCTTAGCCTATGAGGATGGTCTGCCCTTTGATGAAGGCTGGGGCACTGTCCGGGAAGCCCAGCGGCAGGCCGCCCGGAAAATCCCGGGGATTTCCATAGTTCCCGCCATTGACTGTAGTCTCAGCGACGGCATTCACAACACCGCTGCCGCCAATGTAGTGCTGGGAGAACGGCTGGCCGCGGCGACTCTCCGGGACATCTATCACCGCTCTTGGAGCCATCCCGCCCCCGATTTGGAATCAGCAGTGCTGACGGCCCCGGATGTTGTCGAACTCACCTTCTCCCCTGTGGCCGGGCGAATCTACGGCTATGATTCCGTTTTGGTTGACCGGAATGCCTTCACCGTTTGGAGCGGAGACAAGTCCCTTTCTATTAAGGCAGCAGAATATTTTGATCATAAAATCCGCCTCCACCTGTCAGAGCCGGCACAGGAGCCTTGCCAGGTTTCCGCCGGCTGGCAGATGGAGCCTCCCGCTCGCCTGCCGGTGGATTTCGCCACCCATTTGCCGATTTTGGCCTTCCATCGCGTGGAAGTTGCTACAGAATCTACACTTTAAAAAAGGAGGTTTCTTCCATGGATTCTACGCAGAAACCCCAAGTCCTTCTTCTCGGAAATGGCCTATTACAAGCTTACGGCGGCATTTCCTGGGAGCAACTTCTTCAACAAATTGCTAACCGGGATGACCTTCCCAAAAAGAAGGACCGGTATGGCGAACATTTGGATTTAGAAAGTCCCATGCCTTTACGAGCCATAATCGTCACGAAAGATCACGTTGACGAAGCGATGAAAAATGTAGAAAATCAAAGTTTCTTTTATGGAAGAGAACCCAGTAGGGAGCTGAGAGAAGCTCTATGCCGGCTGCTTTCTATGGGATTTGACCATATTCTTACTACCAATTACAGCTATGAACTGGAAGAGGCCGCCCTTCCCCAAATTATCTGCCGTCAAAATAATACTGTTAACAAAGCAAAAACCGATCGGAAGCTTCGGGAATTTCAACGGCACACAACCGAAGTATCCCAGGCCGAACCTAAATTTTTACTGCACACATACTATGCAGTGCCATATCATGGCCGGGAAAATAAGATCTGGCATATTCATGGAGAGGCCCGGAAACCCAACAGCATGATGCTGGGCCATTATTACTACGGCTCTCTTCTTCGAAGATGTCAGGATCTTCTTTCAAAACGCCGGAATCTGTATGCGGAAAACCAAAAGGCCGGAGTGGAAATTCCTGTCAAAAGCTGGTTGGATGCCTTCATTCTGGGAGACGTGTATTGCTTGGGTTTTGGCTTCGGCCTTTCCGAGATGGATTTGTGGTGGCTGTTGAACCGAAAAAAACGGGAGAAAGCCACAAACAAAGGAAAACTCTATTTTTATGATCCAGCAGAATCAAGCCCTTCTAAATTTAATGAAAAGTACGAACTGCTTTCTCTCTTGGAGGCAGAAGTGCGAAGCTGTGGAATAACAAAAACGGATCCACTCACCCCTTCTTTTTATCCCAGCTTTTATCAGGCCGCTATGGATGATATGGAAACTTGTCTTGCTAAAAAATAAAGGCCGTCGGTCTACCTTTTGGAAAAGGGAAATCCATGCTCTTCTTGTTGACATTCGTTGTCTGACAAGATATAATGAGATTATACAACTCGGAACGAAACTTAGAAGGAGGCTTTCCCTTGAGAAGCGATGCAGTGACCAAAGGCGTGAAGAGCGCCACCCACCGCGCCTTGTTCAACGCCCTGGGATTTACCAAAGAGGAATTGGAGCGTCCGCTGGTCGGCGTGGTCAGCTCCCAGAATGACATTGTTCCCGGCCACATGAACCTGGATAAAATCGTGGAGGCTGTGAAAACCGGCGTTTCCATGGCCGGCGGCACCCCCATTGTGTTTCCGGCTATCGCGGTGTGCGACGGCCTGGCTATGGGCCATCAGGGCATGAAATACTCCCTGGTCACCCGGGATCTCATTGCCGACTCCACCGAGGCTATGACTATGGCCCACGCCCTGGACGCCCTGGTGATGGTGCCCAACTGCGATAAAAACGTCCCCGGCCTGCTCATGGCTGCGGCCCGGCTCAACGTGCCCACGATTTTTGTCAGCGGCGGCCCCATGCTGGCCGGCACTGTGGATGGCTGTAAGGTGAGCTTCTCCAGCATTTCCGAGGCCGTGGGCGCCTACAACGCCGGCAAGATCGATGACGCCAAGCTGCTGGATTTTGAAAACCACACCTGCCCCACCTGCGGCTCCTGCTCCGGTATGTACACCGCCAACTCCATGAACTGCCTCACCGAGGTGCTGGGCATGGGCCTGCCGGGCAACGGCACCATTCCGGCTGTCTACTCGGAGCGCATCCGCCTGGCCAAGCACGCCGGTATGCAGATTATGGAGCTCATTAAAAAGGACATTCGGCCCCGGGATATTATGACCGAAGCGGCCTTCCGCAACGCCCTGACCATGGATATGGCTCTGGGATGCAGCACCAACAGCATGCTTCATCTGCCGGCCATTGCCCATGAGGCGGGCATTGAGCTGAACGTGGACATCGCCAACGACATCAGCGAAAAGACCCCCAACCTGTGCCATCTGGCTCCTGCCGGCCCCCATCACATGGAGGACCTCAACGCTGCCGGCGGCGTGTACGCCGTAATGAAGGAAATCAGCAAGCTGGGCCTGCTGAACCTGGACGTAATGACCTGCACCGGCAAAACCATGGGCGAAAATATTGCCAACAGCGTCAACCGGAACCCGGAGGTCATCCGGCCTGTGGAAAACCCCTACAGCCCCACCGGCGGCATCGCCGTGCTCCGGGGCAACCTGGCGCCGGATTCCTGCGTAGTAAAGCGCTCCGCCGTGGCGCCGGAAATGCTCAAGCACACCGGCCCTGCCCGGGTCTTTGACTGTGAAGAGGACGCCCTGGCAGCCATTAACAGCGGCAAGATTGTAGACGGCGATGTGGTGGTCATCCGCTATGAAGGCCCCAAGGGCGGCCCGGGGATGCGGGAAATGCTGAATCCCACCTCGGCCATTGTAGGCCGCGGCCTGGGCAGCACCGTAGCCCTCATCACGGACGGCCGCTTCTCCGGCGCTACCCGCGGCGCTGCTATCGGCCACGTTTCCCCCGAAGCCGCAGTAGGCGGCCCCATCGCTCTGGTGGAAGAGGGGGACATGATCTCTATCGACATCATGGGGCACTCCATTAAGCTGGAGGTTTCCGATGAAGAGCTGGCCCGGAGGAAGGCCGCTTGGAAACCCCGCCAGCCTAAAATCACCACCGGCTACTTGGCCCGCTACGCGGCGCTGGTGACCTCCGGAAACCGGGGCGCTATCCTGGAAGCAAAATAACATCATTCTCCTATACAAAAGGCTCGCCGATTGCACTCGGCGGGCCTTTTTCTCTGCAAAACAGGGGAGCGCATTCCCGCCTTTTCCCGTATCATACAGTCGCGCCCCGCTTTTGTAAAAAGCGAATTACGGCGGGAAAGGAAGAATTCTTCATGGAAAACAAAACTTGGACCCCCGAACCGGAACCGGTGATTGGCCCGGCGGAAGTCCGGGCGGCGGCGGAACTGCTGAAAAAATACCGGCAGGGCAAGGCCAACCTGGAAAAGCGGGTCATCGAAAACGAACAGTGGTTTAAAATGCGCCACTGGGAGCACTTCCGGAAAAACTCCCGGGCCGGCGACCCGGAACCGGCCTCGGCCTGGCTCTTCAACTCCATTGCCAACAAACACGCCGACGCCATGGACAACTACCCGGAGCCCAACGTCCTTCCCCGGGAGGAGAGCGACCGGAAAGCCGCTCAGATGCTGGGAGCTATCCTTCCGGTGATTTTGGAGCGGAACCAGTTTGAACGCACCTACTCCGACGTCTGGTGGAAAAAGCTGAAAAGCGGCACCGGCATTTACGGGGTCTTTTGGAACCCTGACCGGGAAAACGGCCTGGGGGACATTGACATCCGGCCGGTGGATATGCTCAATATCTTCTGGGAGCCGGGCATCCGGGATTTGCAGGACAGCCGGGACCTGTTTACCGTGGAGCTGCGGGACAACGCCCTGTTGGAAGAGGAATATCCCCAGCTCCGGGGCACCTTACACACCTCCGCTCTGGAAATGGGCCAGTACCTCTATGACGACAGTGTAGACACCAGCGAAAAATCCGCCGTAGTGGACTGGTACTACAAGCGGAACGGCCTGCTTCATTACTGCAAGTTCGTCAATGACACGGTGCTCTTTGCCAGCGAAAACAATCCCCTCCTCCGGGAAAGCGGCTGGTATGACCACGGCCAGTACCCCTTTGTGGCGGACACCCTGTTCCCCGATGAAGGGACCCCTGCCGGCTTTGGCTATGTGGACGTCATGAAGGACTGTCAGATGTATATCGACAAGCTGAATCAGGCGATGCTCCGCCACGCCATGATGGCCTCCCGGAAGCGCTATTTTATCCGGGACAACGGCTCTGTCAACGAAAAGGAATTTGCCGACTGGAACCGGGACTTTATCCATGTTTCCGGCTCCGGCCTGGGGGAGGACAGCATCCGGGAAGTGAATATCGGGGCCATTGACAGCCTGATTCCCAACCTGCTCTCCCAAAAAATCGAGGAAATGAAGGAGACCAGCGGCAACCGGGACTTTTCCCAGGGCAGCACCAGCGGCGGCGTCACGGCGGCCAGCGCCATTGCCGCTCTGCAGGAGGCGGGCAGCAAGCTTTCCCGTGACATGATTAAGGGCAGCTATCGGGCCTTTGCCCAGCTGAACTACCTGTGTATTGAGCTGATCCGGCAGTTTTACACGGAACCCCGGTGCTTCCGGATTGTGGGGACGGAAGGCGAGGAATATTTCAGCGTGGACAACCGCACGTTGCGGCCGCAGTCCCAGGGGAGCGCCTTTGGTCTGGATTTGGGCAACCGCCTGCCGGTTTTTGATATTCGGGTTACCAGCCAGAAGGCCTCTCCCTTCAGCAAGGCCGCCCAGAATGAGCTGGCAAAGGAACTGTATTCTCTGGGCTTCTTCCGGCCGGATATGGGCGAGCAGGCCCTGGCCGCTCTGGAAATGATGGACTTTGAAGGCAAGGAGATGGTGAAAAAATCCGTCTCCGAAAACTTGCAGCTCCAGCAACAGCTTGCCAAAATGCAGGAGCAGCTCACGCAGATGGCCAAGCTGGTGACGTCCGGTTCCGCAGCCCCCGCCATGGAAGAACCGGATTCCACGCAGGAACAGACAGAACCCACAGAACCAGAGGCCGCATCTTGATGCAGATAGATTTCCAACAGGAGAGAGGGCAGATACAAATCCGTATCCAGGGCCATGCCGGGTATGCGCCCGCCGGGGAAGACATTGTCTGCGCAGCGACCTCTATGCTGGGGGCTTTGCTGGAAGAGACCCTTCTCCGGGAAAATACCCAGGGTGGCCTGCGTTTCCTGTCCGTACAAAAGAGCAACGGAGTCCTGGAATTGGATTTCTCCCCTACCCTCTCCGGCTGGAGCCGCTTGTCCCCGGTACTGGAAGCCGTGGAACACGGCTTCCGATTGTTGGCAGACCAGTATCCCAGCTATGTTTCTCTAGACCACCAGCTTTTCCCATCCTAAAACCACAAAAAGCCCGACTGTGCTCCTCTTAGGGAGCCAATCGGGCTTTTGCTTTGTCTGCATTCACTTTTATTTGTGATTTTTTTCGAGTCTACCCTCTCTGCAAATGGTTTCCAGCAAGGCCGCACAGCCCCGGGTTACATCCTCATAGGTCTGGTCAAAATCCCCGGTATACCAGGGGTCCGCCACCTCCCGGTCCTCTCCGCAGAAGTGCAGGAGCATGGAGACCTTCCCCCAGTCCTCTTCCCGGAGGATCCCCTTCATATTCCGCAGGTTCCACCGGTCCATACCGATGAGATAGTCGTAGTCTTTGCCATCCCGGGCTGTCATCTGGGTGGCCCGGCGATGCTCTGTAGGAATGCCAGCCTCCCGCAGCTTATTCCGGGTACCGGGATGCACATCATTGCCGATTTCCTCCCGGCTGGTGGCGGCGGAACGGATGAGGAACTCTCCTTCCAGTCCCTTTTTCCGAACCAGGTCTTTCATGACGAATTCCGCCATAGGGCTGCGGCAAATATTTCCATGGCACACAAAAAGTATTTTTGTCATGGTACTATAATCCTTTCGTAAATCCTCGCGATGACAACCGCATCGTAAAAACTCTTTTTACAATTGGTCAGTTCTCTCGGCCTCATTATACCGTATTTTACAAGAAAAGTACAGGCCGCGGTCGATGCTTTTGGAAGGAGAGAAAATGATTACCGCACGATGCGGTGGCGGCACATCCCAGTTTTCCCGCATTCCGGGCAGGTCAATCTGCGCCGGGTCAGGGTATGGTAGCCCTTGACATACTGCCCCATGGTAGGGACAAAAAGGGCTTTGCAGTGGGGGCACTCGTAATATCCGGCCTTTACTTCCAACATAGCGGCGGCCCAGATGCCTGCCACCGCCGTTGCCACAGCCAGTATCAGCACCGCAATCCGTGCCGGCGTGGGCAGGGGAAGAAAAGCGGCGATTACCACCAGGGCGCACACCGCAATGATGGTAATTACCCCGCAGATTACCGACAGCGCCATCCGTTTTTTGTTTTCCTCGTTTTCTTTTAGCAGTCCCATCATGTTTTCCTCCGCATTTTTTTGATACTCTGACGGGGAAATCTTCTCCCCTGTCAGCAAGTCGTTAACCGTCATATGCAGGGCCTCGCACAGTGGCAGCATGAGAGAGGCTTCCGGCAGCCCTTTTCCGCATTCCCATTTGGAAACGGTTTTATCGCTGATGGATAAAAGCTCCGCCAACTGCCTTTGGGTCAAGCCCTGGTCTTTGCGCATTTGGGCGATAAATTTCCCGATTTTGATTTGATCCACAGGAATCGCCTCCTTTCGTCAATAGAATACCAGGAAAAACAGCGGAATTCCACACACGAAGCGTAGAATTTCGCCTGTCTACGGAGCGTAGAACACCTGATTCTTTGCGGAAAACCTATCCCGCCACCTTGATAGACGCGGTATTACCCTCTTTGATAACTGATTTTATTTTGTAAAAATAAAAATTTTAAATTTGTAATAAATTCCAAAAAATTGTAAATTGTTTGTGTACATAGCGCATTGAAAAATTTAGAGAAATCATCTAAAATATAAATGTAAGATTTGTACGGATTTGCAAGACAGAAAAGAGGTGATTCCAATGGTTCCGTCCCAACGGTAAGCGCTGGGTTCGGGCAAGCACGTCCGGCCTCAGCATAGGCCCTTTGCCGGGAGGAATCCGCCAGCTGCGGGGACTCCCAAGAGCGGACGTGTCCGTATATGAACAAAAAGAGAATATGCTCCTTCCTTTTCGCAATCCTTTTCTGTATAGGCTGTTGCTGTATGCCGGCTTCTGCGAAGAGTTTACCGTATAGATGGTATAAGACTTCTATCCCCTTTAATTGCTACTTCTCAGCCAATCAAAGGGCAGCAGTAACTCGAGCTTGCGGAAAGTGGAGCGATGTGCGGACTACCAATGGAAAGCAGATGCTTTCTTTGTATGTGGTGCAGGATTCCGTGACGGTGGATAATGTAGTTAAATTTGAAAGTGGTTTAGGATTTGGCAGAGTAGCATATTGTCTGCCAAATCCTGAAAAAGGTGAGTTGCAAGCGGTTACAATTAAGCTTGAATCAGGAAAGAAGTGGTCGGTAGGTAAAGCAAAAGATTGTTATGATATCCAAACGATCGTGCAGCACGAATTAGGACATGCAATCGGAATTGCCCACTGCCATGAAGCCAGTGAGGGAAGCGGCCCCTGTTGGAGCGCTACCTGTCTGAAAAATGTGATGTATCCAATAGCCAGAACAAACTATCAGAACATCACATTAACGGATTATGATATTTCTTCTTATCGGCTGATTTATCAAGAATGGTGAGGTGGACATAATGAGAAAAATACAAAAAGTATTTCTTTACGCATTTGTTGCGCTCTCCATGTTGCTGATCACCAGCTGCGCTTCCTCTCAAACCGGCAGCTCGATTCCCACGGAGGAGAAGAAGCAAGTGGTCAGTTACAGCACCTGGCCCTACTACAGCTTTGAGGACGCTGTGGATACAGCAGCTACCATTGTGTATGGGCGCGCCGGGAAGAAGGGGGAAACAAAGGTTTTTGAAGGGGCCTCTGGAAAAGAAGCGGGGGATTATTATCGGGAAGTACCGATAGAAACCCTAGAAGTTGTAAAGGGAAATGCGGATAACGGGGTGGTGATTTCCGTAGAGCCGGGCGGTGAAACAGAAGATACCTGTTATATATTAGACGGTGCTCAGCTTTACGAAGAAGGACAGGAGTATATTGTATTTTTGGCTGAAGAGGGATGGACGCTGGCACCCTACGCCATGATGACGGTGGATGACGGAATCGTTGATACCAGCAATGGGCTTCTGCCGGGCATCGATTGGATTGAGGAAAAGGATTATCCTCAATCCATGCCGGTAGAGGAGTATCTGGATGCAATTCGTCGGGAAATGGAATAATAACGCCTGTTCTCTAGTAAGGAAGGAGGCGAGGTTATGAAAAAGAAAGCTCTGCTGGCCGGTGTGCTGGCAGTCGTTATGGCCCTTCTCAGCGGATGCGTTTCCTCCCAAACCGGCAGCTCGATTCCCACCGAGGAGAAGAAGATGGTAGGCGGGACAGCGGAATGGATTTATTATGATTTTGAAGAAGCCGTAGATAAAGCTAGTACTATTGTATACGGCACAGCCGGTGAGCGTGGAGAGACAAAAGTACGCGAGGGAACAGAAGGCGAAGGCACCATGGATTTTTACCGCGAGATCCCCATTACCATCAAGGAATTGGCTAAGGGCGAGGGTTCCGGAACGGTGACGTATAAGGAGTATGGCGGCGAAACCGAGGATACGGTTTACACCCTGAGAGATTTCACGCCAGTAGAAACTGGAAAAGAGTATATTCTGTTTTTATATGACAATGGTTTTCCTCTCCCGCCTAATACCCTGATTCCAGTAGAAAATGGCGCAGTCTCTACAGCGTTTGTACCAGACAGTGCCCTGGACGAAAACGGCAAGGCCCCGGAGAGTATCCCGGTGGACGACTATATCGCCATGATTGAAGAAGCCATGTAAACGAGAAAGCCCTGCCGTGCGTTTTGCGCGGCAGGGCTTCTGCGGGAGGGATAGTATGATTGGGAAAAAGCGCCGCACGCTCCTTACCCCACCCCCGGGCCTTGGGGCAAAGGACGTTGTTGTGGAGAAGAGCGTCTGCACCGGAGAGGCGGTGGTGGGCTTCCGGGAGTCGGGCACAGGCAGGCTTTTGCAGGCAGTGGCTGTGCAGAGCCGGAAAGATTTGGAGGAGTTTTACCGCTCCTATGGCTTTTCGCCGCCAAAAGATTGAAAGTTTGCTTTTTAATGGAAGAAAGCCCTTGACTTTTGACAGCCGCAAAGAATATGATGGAGGCAGAAAGAAAAAGGAGGGGCTTTTTATGGAAGATTTGCGGAAATGGGTCATAGGCGGTATTTTGGGCTTGGCCGTGGGGGACGCCCTGGGGGTACCGGTGGAATTCCGTTCCCGGGAGGAGCTGGTCCGGAATCCGGTGACCGGGATGCGGGCCTACGGGACCCATCACCAGCCGGCGGGCACCTGGTCGGACGACACCACCATGACTTTGTGTACTCTGGAAAGCCTGACAAAAGGCGTGGATTTTGACGATATGATGGACCGGTTTTGCCGCTGGGTGGATGAGGGCTATATGACCCCTTACGGGAAGCTGTTCGATATTGGTGGGATCACCCGTCTTGCCTTACGCCGCTACACCCAGGGGGTTCCGGCAGTGGAGTCCGGCGGAACCGGGGAGCACGATAACGGCAACGGCTCTTTGATGCGGGTTCTCCCGGCAGTCTTTTATCTTCGCCGGGAATACGGGCCTGCCTGCATGGAAAAGCCGGAAGCCTTGGCGTTGGTTCACGACCTTTCCCGGCTGACCCACGGCCACCCCATCAGCCTCATGGCCTGCGGCCTCTACTGCATGATGGCCAATGAGCTGATGAACGGGGCCCCTCTGGCCCAGGCCATTGACCGCGCCGCCACCCAGGGAGCAGAACGGTATGGAAATGCGGAAGGATTCCGGAAGTTTTGGCCCCTATTCCAGTTTGTCTCCTCCGAAAAGCTGGCGGCTATGGAGGAAACGGAAATCAAAAGCAGCGGCTATGTGGTGGATACCTTCCAGGCGTCCCTCTGGTGCCTGATGACTACAAATTCTTATGCAGATTGCGTGCTGAAAGCGGTGAATCTGGGCTCCGATACCGACACCGTTGGCGCTGTGGCCGGCAGCCTGGCGGGAATCCTGTACGGTGTGGAAAGCATCCCGGCGGAGTGGCTGAAGGTGCTGGCCAAAAAAGAGGAGATCATAGAGCTGTGCGAAAACTTTCTGTCCGCATAGTTTTTGCGGCGGAATCACGGGAAAATTCCCGCTTCTGGCTTGACTTTTCGGGCCGGATGGGATACCATAGAGACATATGGCAAAAGACGTTGACGGAGACAGTACACAGGAATCCAGCGCTTCAGCGAGCCGGGGGCAGTGCAAGCCCGGTGCCGTCGGGTCCTGATGGAACATCACTCTACCAGTCGCAGGCTGAACGGTTTTCTCAGTAGGCTATGCCGGCTTCCCGCCGTTACCGGGAGCGCATATGATGGTATGCCGCGAAAATAGGTGGTACAGCGAAAGCACACAGCCTTCGTCCTGTTTTTTGCAGGAGGAAGGCTTTTTTATTTGCCCCGTGGCCCATCGGAGAATATGATAAAAATCAAAGGAGGAACCCCCATGTATGACAAGGTATCCACGGATTTGAAATTTGTGGAACGGGAAAAAGAAGTCGAGCAGTTCTGGCACGACCAGCACATCTTTGAAAAGAGCATCGAGATCCGCCACAACGCCCCCAACTATACGTTTTATGACGGCCCGCCCACGGCCAACGGCAAGCCCCATATCGGCCACGTGGAGACCCGCGCCATCAAGGACCTGATTCCCCGTTATCGCACCATGAAGGGCTACGATGTGCCCCGTAAGGCCGGCTGGGACACCCACGGCCTGCCGGTAGAGCTGGAAGTGGAGAAGCTGCTGGGCCTGGACGGCAAAGAGCAGATTGAGGAATACGGCCTGGAGCCCTTTATCGACCGCTGCAAAGAGAGCGTTTGGAAGTACAAGGGTATGTGGGAGGATTTCTCCAATACCGTAGGCTTCTGGGCGGATATGGAACACCCCTATGTCACCTATGACAACTCCTTTATCGAGTCCGAGTGGTGGGCATTGAAGCAGATTTGGGAAAAGGGCCTGCTGTATAAGGGCTTTAAGATTGTCCCCTATTGCCCCCGCTGCGGGACGCCCCTTTCCAGCCACGAGGTGGCCCAGGGCTATAAGGACGTGAAGGAGCGCTCCGCTATTGCCCGTTTCCGCCTGAAGGATGAGGATGCTTCTTTCTTGGCCTGGACCACCACCCCCTGGACCCTGCCCTCCAACGTGGCCCTGTGCGTCAATCCCGATGAGGAATACGTCAAGGTCAAGATGAACGAGGACGGTCAGGTGTACTATCTGGCCCATGCCCTGTGCGACACCGTTCTGGGCGAGGGCGCCTACACGGTGCTGGAATCCTACAAGGGCAAGGACTTGGAATACAAGGAGTATGAGCCCCTGTTCCGCTTTGTCCAGCCCAAGGAAAAGTGCTGGTATGTCACCTGCGACAACTATGTCACCCTGACCGACGGTACCGGTGTGGTTCATATCGCCCCGGCCTTCGGTGAAGACGACGCCAATGTGGGCCGCAAATATGGCCTGCCCCTGGTGCAGCTGGTGGATGCCAAGGGCGAGATGACCCAGGAAACCGACTGGCCCGGCGTGTTCTGCAAGGATGCCGACAAGGAGGTTCTCAAGGATTTGGAGAAGCGGGGCCTGCTGTTCTCCGCGCCCCAGTTTACCCACAGCTATCCCCACTGCTGGCGCTGCGACACTCCCCTGATCTATTACGCCCGGGACACCTGGTTTATCAAGATGACCGCTGTTAAGGAGGATTTGCTCCGGAACAATGCCACCATCAACTGGATTCCCGAGTCTATCGGCAAGGGCCGCTTTGGCGACTGGCTGGAAAATGTCCAGGATTGGGGCATCAGCCGGAACCGCTACTGGGGCACCCCCCTGAACATCTGGGAGTGCGAGTGCGGCCATCGCCACGCCATTGGCAGCATTGAGGAGCTCAAGTCCATGTCCCCCAACTGCCCGGATAATATCGAGCTGCACCGGCCCTTTATCGATGCGGTGACCATCACCTGCCCTCACTGCGGCAAGCAGATGAAGCGGGTGCCCGAGGTTATCGACTGCTGGTTTGATTCCGGCTCCATGCCCTTCGCCCAGCACCACTACCCCTTTGAAAACCAGGAGCTCTTTGAAGAGCAGTTCCCGGCGGATTTCATCTCCGAGGCTGTGGACCAGACCCGCGGTTGGTTCTATTCTCTGCTGGCCATCTCCACTTTGATTTTCAATAAAGCTCCCTTTAAGAACGTCATCGTTCTGGGCCATGTCCAGGATGAAAACGGCCAGAAGATGTCCAAATCCAAGGGCAACGCCGTAGACCCCTTCAAGGCGCTGGAAGCCCATGGCGCCGACGCGATCCGCTGGTATTTCTACACCAGCAGCGCCCCCTGGCTTCCCAAGCGTTTCTCTGACAAGGCCGTGCGGGAGGGCCAGCGCAAGCTCCTCTCCACCCTGTGGAACACCTATGCTTTCTATGTGCTGTATGCGGAAATCGATCAATTCGACCCCAATCAGTACGAGTGGAAGATGGATACCCTGTCCGTCATGGATAAGTGGCTGCTTTCCAAGCTGAACACCATGGTCCGGAATATCGATACCAATCTGGAAAACTACCGGATTCCCGAAGCGGCCCGGGCCCTGCAGGAATTTGTGGACGATATGAGTAACTGGTATGTCCGCCGCAGCCGCCAGCGTTTCTGGGGCAAGGAGCTGACCCAGGATAAGATCAACGCCTACAAGACCCTGTACACGGCTCTGGTGACCACCGCCAAGGCGGCCGCTCCCATGATTCCCTTTATGACCGAGGAAATCTATCAGAACCTGGTGCGTAACCTGGATAAAACCGCCCCGGAGAGCGTGCATCTGTGCGACTTCCCGGTGTGCGACGAGAGCCTCATTGACGAGGAGCTGGAGCGCCAGATGGAGCAGGTGCTGGAGATTGTGGCTCTGGGCCGTGCCGCCCGCAACGAGGCCAATCTAAAGATTCGTCAGCCTCTGGCCAAGATGTATGTCCGGGCGGAGTTTGTCTCTGACCCCATGTTCCAGACCATCATGACGGAAGAGCTCAACGTCAAGTCTATGGAATTTGTCAGCGACGCTTCCAGCTTTACCAACTACACCTTCAAGCCCCAGCTGAAGCTGTTGGGACGCAAGTTCGGCAAGCAGATCAACGAGGTGCGCACAGCTCTGGCCGCTCTGGACGGCGCCAAGGCCAAGAAGGAGCTGGACGAAACCGGCAAGCTGACCCTGACCCTCTCCACCGGGGAAACCTCCCTGACGGAAGAAGAGCTGCTCATTGAGACCTCCCAGATGGAGGGCTTTGCTTCCATCACCGACCGCGGCGTCACCGTTGTGCTGGATACCCGCCTGACCCCGGAGCTCATTGAGGAAGGCTTTGTCCGGGAGATCATCAGCAAAATCCAGTCCATGCGCCGGGATGCAGATTTCGATGTGACAGACCATATTGCCGTCACCATGGAGGGCAGCGAAAAGGTCTGCGAGATCGCCCAGAAGTATGTTGACGCTATCAGCCGTGACGTGCTGGCAGACAGCCTGACCGTCGGCAAGGCCGAGGGCGTGGTGTCCCAGTGGGATATTAACGGCGAAGACGCAGTATTCGGCGTAGCTAAGATTTCCAAATAATTTAAAAATATCGGGCCGGAGGTCTTCCATTCTAGGGAAGGCCTCCGGCCTTTTTTCTATACAAATCCCCTCGGAATCGCTTCCGGGGGATTCGCATTATATGAGATTTACAGCCGAAAAAAGTGCGCCTCTTCTTCTGTGCGCAGCTCCGGCGGCAAGAGCAGAGCTTGGCTTTCCGGAGTCTCCTGAGGTGAAATGGGGTTTTCCATGAGAACATAACGGCACATATCGTAAATATGGTCCTCCTGGGTGGTGTCAATGTCCTCTACATTGGAGGAATCATATACCAATGCTGGCAAAGTCCGGATAAAATGCCGGCAGGTGTGGAATACCTGCATCATGGGGAATCCGCTGCGGTCAAAGGCCAGCCGGTAATGGTACTGCATTTTGCCGGGAAGCCGGGTGTTGTCCCCACCGGACCAGTAGATAAAATTAGGCGCCCGCTCCATCATGGCGGCAACACTCTCCCCACGGCTCTCATCAAAAATGCTGGGGTCCGCCACGCCGATAATCTTCCGCCCCCGAAGGATGGGGTCCTCCTCCTCGATTTTCCGGATTTCCGCGGCAATCTGGGCCGGATGCATCCGCAGGCCCACATTTGGGGTGCCGGTACAGCCGTAGTATTCCCGGATATGGTAGAGCCTCCCGTCAGGATCGGCGGCAAACCATCCCACCGCAAAGGGCCGGGAGTAGCCGAAATCGAACCCCCGGTAAATACGCCAGTGGGCCGGGATGGGAAAGGGGTCGATGACGTGGGTCCACCGATGGTCCTGATAATGGGTGGGGTCGTTGCGCCACTCGGAGAACACCTGGCCGTCAAAGGAATCCCAGCTGCCATAGAGCAGGGCGCTGCGCTCCGCTTCCGGGAGCATGGCCAGGTTGGCCAGATACCCCGGGTCGTTTTCCAGGAGCTTTTGGTTGTCGAACACCGTGGACGGCACAAAAATCCGGGAACGCTTGAGGCTTTTCCGGCCCTGGGGGGTATCCACCTCCATTTGGCTCCAAATGGGCGTCATGGGCGGGGCCGGGGTGATGAAGCGCTCCTTCACCCAGCTGTGCCCCACGCCGCCGGGATTGGTGGCCGCCCGGATGTACACCCGGGTGCCGGGTCCGCTGGGGCGGTTTCGGCTGAAAAGATAGCTGTATTCCTCCCAGGTAAAGTGGGTCAGCTCGTCAAAGGCAATGAAGTCATACCGCTTGCCCTGATAGTTGACCTTGTCCTCGGAATGCTGCATAGAGCCGAAGTAGATTTTCGCCCCGCTGGGAAACAGCCAGCAGTGGCTGGTGGCGTTATACCGGGCCTTGGGGAAGGCCGGCTGGTAAATGGCACGGCTCCGGTCAATGAGTTCGGAAAGCTGGGGATAGGTTTTCCGGAGAATCAAGCCCCGGTAATGGGGAATGTGTACCTGCCGAAGGGCCTCTGCCAATAGGGCGTCGCTTTTCCCGCCTCCCGCCGCGCCGCCGTACAGCGCTTCATATTCCGGCCGGGACTGAAACAGCCTCTGCCGCAGCTGAGGACTCCACACGCAATTAGCCATCCTGATTCTCCTCCTCTTCTAATTCCTGCCCTTCCTCCGCGACTGCGGCAATCTCCACCACGCCGCCTACAAAGCCTTCCCGTTCCTGGGCCAGGGCGGACTGGATATCCCTGAGATCCTTTAAAGCGGCGGTGAGCTGCTTCAGGCCGCTGCGGTCGATGACGTCCCGGAAGGTTTCCCGGCTTTCCTTTTCCGTCACCGTTTCACCGGTGAGCTTCCCCTTATCGCTGTATTGGCTTTCTTTGCGCCGCGTCTTAGACACCGATGTATAAACATCCAGCTCCTCGGCGGCCCGACGGAGCTTTTCCAGAAGCAATTCTGCCATTTTGGCAATGCGCTCTTCCGGGGAGGCCTTTTCCTGCTTTTCCCGATACTGCTGCCGCTGGGCGGCCCAGCCCTCCCGGGCGGACCGCTGTTTTACCCTGCTCACTGGGATGCCAAATCGCGCCGCCAGCTTAGAAAGGCTCTCCTCCCCGCACACATAGGCGTTGCGGACAGCGTCCCAATCATATTCCATCATTTCATCCCTCCTAACCATATGCAGGGACATGATACCGCCGCCTCTTCGGAAATTCTCCCTCCTTTTTGAAGGCGAATACGTTTCAAAATTATCTGTTGAGCAAATGATACAACTATGATACAATTATGATGCAAGTTTGATGCATTTCTGTGGTGCGATTTATGCATAGGTTTTCGTTCTTGGTTTTTTCCAGCTCTCCACGCATGAAAATATCCGATCTTCCAATCTTTTGCCATGGATCATGAAAAATATTCACGGACGGAAACCTATATTTTTGATATTGGCTTTAAATAGAAAATATAAATGTTAAGCAAAAAACGCCATTGGAGATGAAAAAGATGAAACCGAAAATGAAAAACAGCCCCAAAAAGCATTTTGTGCTCCGGATTTTTCTATGCGTGGGATGCCTCACCATTTTAGCGGGTGTCTTTACCAGTGCTGCCTGGTTCTCATCTACATTGCCGGTAGCGGCGCCTGCCGAACCTTCCCCTTCTCCGGTTTTTGCACCGGCCACTCCAGCCCCCACTGCCACACCAGAGCCCACGCCAGCCCCGGACACAGTATTAGAAGATGTGCCCTACATTTCCCAGGAAGGCATCCTCCCCACCGGCTGTGAGGTGGTCAGTGCCACCATGGTGGTGCAATATTGGGGTTCTGATGTCTCTGCAACAGAGATGGCGGATGCTCTGCCCTGCTGGGATGTAGAGTATCGGGATGATGTTCTCTACGGCCCCGACCCCAATGAATACTTTGTAGGCACCCCCTATTCGGAAGGTAGCTATGGCTGCTTCGCTCCAGTCATTGCCGGGATTATCCCGGAAGTATGTCCGGAGCTGGAAGCCATTGCACTGGAAAACATCTCCTTAGATACCCTGTATTCCGACTATGTGGCCCAGGGAATTCCAGTACTAATCTGGGCTACCATCAACCTGCTGGAGGTGCGGGAGGGTTCTGGCTGGATTCTTCCCGACGGCAGCACCTTCTACTGGCCGGGCAACGAGCACTGCATGGTTCTCATCGGCCGGGAAAATGATGAATACATCTGCCTGGATCCTTATGACAGCAATGGACAAGTCAAACTTCCCGCCGACACCCTTACCCAGCGATACCAGGACTTGGGCAGCCAAGCGGTAGTCATTGTCCCTTCCGGTCAGTAAGTTTTCTCAAAAAAATAAGCTCCCCGATCCATTCCGGATCGGGGAGCTTTTCTATGGGAATTTTCAGGAAATTCTCCTACCTCCTCCTTTCGATGGTTTTATGAACTCTTCTGTGCGACACTCCTCCCTTCCAAGGTTAAAACCAACGCGGTAATGTCGTCGTCGTGGCCGTCTGTTCGCTTTTCCTGGGCAGTCTTTACCAAGCGGGCCGCCAAATCTCCCGGGTCACCACCGGTCCAGTCTTCCAGCATTTCCCGCACCCATTGGCATCCTCCGGCGATGACGCCATCGGACACTAGGGCAATGAGATCCCCTCCTTCCAATTCCAGCTCTGCCTGGGCAAACTCCGTCTCCCCTAAGATTCCTACCGGGAACGAGGGTGCTTCCACCTCCTCTACCCGCCCTTTGCGCCGGACAAAACTCACCGGCGCACCGGCTTTATAAAACACGGATTTCCCCGTATACCGGTCTACTAACACTGCATCCACCGTGGCCAGGGATTCATCCCCGGAACGGGCCAGCAGCGCTGCGTTGACCAATTCCAGCGCACTGGGGAACTGGATACCGGCCTTCAGCAGGTTTTCCATCATGCCACAGGCCATGGCCCCATCCACTGCCGCCCGTCCACCGGTGCCCATCCCATCGCTGATGACGGCAGTCTGCCGCCCCCATCCATCGTCAAACACCGAGTAGCTGTCCCCGCACAGCTTTCCGTCGCCGCACACGTGCTGGCATGCCCCTTGGGTCACTCGCAGGGCCGGGCGCTCATGGAGCACGAGGGTGCAGTTGTCTCCTACCAAAGAAATTCCCGGCGGGGCGAACTCCCGCCCGCAGGCCCGGGAAATTTCCCGGGTAATGGTCCCTTTGTTCAGCCGGTTCCGGTCGCCTCTGGCGGTTTCCGCCTCCACCGTCATCCGGTCAAACGGATCCAACCGGCAGCTGACATCTAGGGGGAGCACCCCAAACTGCCGCAGGACCTCCCCCACCCGGCGGGCCGCCTCATAGTCAAACCGGCAGCATTCCTCTGTTTCCGCTGCCAAGTCCTTTAGAAGCCGGGCGGTAATGCCGAATTGGCTCACCGCCACCTCCCGCACCTGCTGGGCCCGGAGCTCTGCCGCCTCTTTGGCCAGAAACTCCTGATAACAGCCATTTATGTTTTGAATGAGTTCCGGCAGCCGGGCGCAGCGCTCCTGTAAATAGCTTCCCACCTCCTTTTTGTCAATCTGTCCATCCTTGCGCAGGGTCTCCGTCATTTCTTCCAAGGCGCCAATGGTAGTCCGGTACTCCCGTTCCCAGCAATAGGGCTTCAAGCCGCACCGGGCACAGGTTTTTGAGGCCGCCCTGGCGTATACCCCCTCAATATCCGGGGCGCACAGCACCGAGAGCTTTTGAGAAATCTCATCCACCGTGCGGGAAATTCCGGAAAGGGCCTGGGAGGCCTTGTCCAGCCGGGCTGTCATGGCCTTGCGCAGGCCGCTGCTGCGAAGGCTTTCCCCGGGAGAGGAAAACAACGCCGCCAGCCGGCCTCCTGCCGGCAACACCAAGAACAGCACTGACGCTACAGCGGCTTCGGCAAAACCAACGGCTCCCTGGCTGACGCCGGCCTGTAAAGACGCCGCCCCATAGGAAAGCACAAAGGCGATCCCAGAGGCCAGCTTCCCCATAGAAGAAAACACCCCCGCCATGAGGCCTCCCAGGGCATAGGCCCCGGAAAGGGGCGTTAGGCCCACGGTAGAAAGGCCCATCACGGCTCCCGATGCAATGCCGGCCACTGCCCCGGCAGAAATCCCTCCATAGCGCCCGGCATACAGTACAAACAGCACTGCGCCAATGCGCCCCAGAGACACCCCGAAAAAAGTTACGTCTGCCAGGGAAAGGGCCAGTACGCACAGGGATACGGTGACCCCTGCCAGGTCCGGCTGATTTAGGCTGCGCAGTCCACCGCTTCCCGGAAGTTCCCAGACCCGCTGGAAAAACCAGCAGCCCCCTCCGGACAGAAGGGCTTCCGCCAAATAAAGGGCCGCCGTGGAGGGAGGGGAACCGTTGATGGCAGCCATGGCCGCCCCTGTCACCAGCATGGGGCCGAAAGCGGCCAGAGGGCCGGAAAATTGGTTCCGGCTAATGCGGTGCAGGTCGTGGAGCGTCCAACGGATGGCGGCGGCGGCCAGCACACAGGCAATGTAGCGCACTGGCACCAGCAGGGAAGATGGGAGAAGGTATCCCATAACTGCCCCGGCGGTAGCGGCCCACATAAACCGGTAAGGAGCGGCTGCCGCCGCTGCTGCCCCAAAGGGGGCATATTTCCCAAAGGCAAGGGCCCGGGCAAACAGGAAACCAGCCAGAAAGCTTCCAGCCACTCCCGCTAACTCTGCAACCACCGGGGAATCCTTCCAACGGGACACCCTTCTCCGAACCGCCGCCAACGCACTGACCATAATACACCACGCCTTCCTTTTTGATGGTCCGCATCCGTTTTCCTCCCCGGCCTTTCGGGGAAGGAGAACCGCGCAAGTCTTATTGTACGTCCCAATGCTTGTCCATTTTGTCAAACGGCGGTACTGTGCCGGTAATTTTTCTCCCCGTCTGTTCCCCATTTCCCACGGAAAAAACCATTCTCCCCGCAGAATTCCCCGGCAAAAAAAACGCCTCTCTCCGCCTGCCTGTGCCAATCCGCAAGGATTCCGGAAAAGAGGACCCAATGGGCCACAAAAAATTTCCCCGCCTTTTTAGGCCGGGTTTTCCAAACAAAAAAAGGACAGGGCCGCGTCCTATCCCCTTTGTCCAGCTCTTACCTTTTTACGCTTCCGGGCGCCACTGGGATTCCAGCATCGCCATGAGAATATCATCCCCATATTCCCCTGTGGACGCATCCCGTACCGCATCCCGCAGAACCCCTTCCCGCACAAAGCCCGCCGCCTGATAGGCCCGCTCCGCCCGGGGGTTAAAGGAAAACACATCCAGCTCCAACCGGTGGAGCTTCAAAACGCCAAAGGCAATGTCCCGGGTTTTCCGCACAGCCCAGGCGCCCAAGCCCTGGCCCCTATCCTCGGGATGGAAGATGCAGATGCGGAAATTGGCTTTCCGCAAATCCCAGTCGATTTCATTGATGACGCTTTCCCCTACAATGCGGCCCTGGGTGTCCTCCAGCAAAAAGTCGTACCGGGTCTCATCCGGCAGATGGGCAAAAAAGGCTTTCAGTACCTCTTCCCGCGTAAAAGCCGGCTGGCACCCGGTAAAGCGGGCCACCTCCGGGTCCATGGGAGCAAAATTCTGCTGGTAATAGGCCTCCGCGTCCTCGGCCCTGGCCAAGCGTATGGTATATTGCCCAAAGGTTTCGGGTGCAATCTGTCGTTTCATCTAAATCTCCTCCTTTTGCAGATTGTCTCCCCCATATCATACCATATCTCCGCATCCTTCGCCATCCTTCCTCCGACGCATACCTCTCTTTCTTAAACATGTTTTCCACCATTTTCGGCAAGCGCTTTCCTTTTCCCCTTTGTTTTCGCAGCCTTTACGCTTCCTTTACAAATTCAAGAAGATTCCCGACTGCGTATAGATGTTTTTGCTAAAATATTGCGGTATGCTTTCCGGATAAGTGGTTATAAAAACACAGGTTGGCTTTGAGAATTTTACAATTTCTTCGCTGTTCCCCTCCAATTTATACAGTGGGTAATGCCATTTGGTTCACATAATTTATGTGGACAAAAAGGGGAGGTACGTGGAAAAGTCGGTGGAAAATGTGAATAACTCCGGATGGAGACGGGAAATTTTCCGTGGAAAACAGTTGTCCCCTATCGGGAAAATAAGATTATGTAAACTTATTTTGCTGAAAAAACACGTTTTATAAAACCCAATGTATAGCGGGAATAGGAAAAATCCGGGGATTTGTGGCCGAATTTTTTTGCAACACCAGATATAGTGGCAAAAATATTTTGCAAAAAGTGTCCTATCCGCTCTCTTCACCGGGGTCTTGAAAACTTTTCGGACTTTTCCACATTTTCAACAGAGATATAAACCGTAAAACAGAGTTCCGGTTTGGCTGTTTTTATGCTATGATAGAGGAAACTCGGATAGTCTCCGGGATTCTCAGGAAAAGAGGGAGCACCCCATGCGTGAAGATATTTGTACGATCCCTATCAGCGAAGTATTTGAGCCCCGGGACGGCTGCCCCATCTGCCGGATGCGGGATATGCTGGAAGACCGGATGGCCACCTACATTACCGGCGCGGCCATGATGGAGCCCGACGTCCGGATTGAGACCAACCGCCTGGGCTTTTGCCGGGAGCATTTTGACCAGATTCTCGACCGGGGCAGCCGCCTCTCCGTGGCGCTGATTCTGGAAAGCCTCCTCAAGGAAGTGGAAAATGATGTGCTGCCGGAAGGGAAGGCCGACCAGAAAACTGCTGTGAAAAAGCTCCTGCCTGCGGCGGACGCCCGGGCCCACAGCTGCTTTATCTGTGAAAACATCGAAAAAAACATGGAGCACCTGCTGGAAACCGTCATCAACCTGTGGCAGACAGAAGAGGATTTCCGAAAGCTCTATGCCCAGCAGCCCTGCCTGTGCTTCCCTCATTACCGGGCCCTTCTCCGGGCCGGCACCAAAATGAACAAAAAGAATTTCCCGGCTTTCCACGAAGTCACCGCCTCCCTGGCCCGGAATTATCTCCAAGAGCTGGAAGGGGATGTGACCCACTTCTGCCGGATGTTCGACTACCGGAATCAAGGGGCAGATTGGGGCAATTCCCGGGATTCTATCGAACGGGCTATTTGGTTCCTCACCTCCCGCCAGCCCCAGGCAGAGCCGGATGCTGGCAAGAAAAACCGCTAAGGAGGCCTGTTATGCCGGTATCTTTTCCCGCTGTATTCGACCCGGACCAGACTCTGGACTGCGGCCAGAGCTTCCGCTGGAAAAAGGAAGACACCCGCTGGCAGGGAGTCGCCTTTGGCCGGGAGCTTTCCCTTCACCGGGAAGGGGATTCCCTTATTTTTTCCTGTAAGCAGGAGGAGTTTGATTCCCTGTGGCGGCGCTACTTTGACTTAGACACCGATTACGAAGCCATCCGCCGGGAGCTGAGCGCGATGCATCCGGTTTTACAGGAGGCCTGCGCCTATGCCGGAGGCATCCGGCTCCTGCGCCAGGATTCCTGGGAGGCCCTATGCTCCTTTATTATCTCCCAAAACAACAACATTCCCCGGATTAAGGGGATTATCCAGCGGCTGTGCGAAACCCTGGGAGAGCCTTCTCCACAAGGGGAATTCCTCTTCCCTACACCCCAACGGCTGGCCGCCTCTTCTCTGGAAGAGCTGGCTCCCCTCCGGGCAGGATTCCGGGCCAAATACCTCCTCTCCGCCGCCCGGCTGGTAACGGACGGCACCGTTGACCTTGGGGCCATCCCCCACATGGAATTGGATAAGGCCCGGGAAACCCTCATGTTAATCCACGGCGTAGGCCCCAAAGTGGCGGAATGTGCCCTGCTCTATGGGTTCCACCGGCTGGAAGCCTTCCCCTTGGATGTGTGGATGAAGCGGGTCATGGCCAACTGGTTCCCCGGGTGGAAGCCCGAAGATTTCGGCCACTATGCCGGGGTGGCCCAGCAGTATCTCTTTCATTATATCCGTACCTTTCAAAAGGAGGCTATTTAAAAATGAACAGTTTTACTTTTACGGATATCTTTACGAATATTTTCCCTTTTCTTTTTATGCTGGTATTCATATTCTTTATCATCGTATTTGTTTACTCCATGGTAAAAGGGCTTTCGCAGATGCGCAAAAACAACAATTCTCCCCGCCTGACGGTGGAGGCCCAAATCGTCACGAAGCGCGCCCAGCACTATCATCGGAATAACGGCTCCTCTACCCGGTACTTTGTCACCTTCCAGGTGGAGTCCGGGGACCGCTTGGAGCTCCAGGTCAACGACTGGGAATACGGCCAGTTGGTGGAAGGGGATTCCGGAAAGCTGCACTTTCAGGGAACCCGTTATCTGGGATTTGACCGGACCTCGCTGTAAACACAAACAGCAAAATGCCCCGAAACGGCCTGAAAAACCGTATCGGGGCATTTTTATAGAAACTTCTCGGCTAAAGCCGGGCAGTAAAAATTATTTTTTACCCAGAGGCAGGAAACCCACCTTTTTCATCACTTTGGACAGGGTGCGGTACGCAATGCGGGAAGCCTTTTCGGCGTTCTCCGTGTAGCACTTTTCCAGATACGCCTTGTCCTGGATGAGCTGGGAGAACCGCTCCTGGATGGGCCGCAGGTGCTCTACTACTGCTTCACCTACTGCGGCTTTGAAGTCGCCGTAGCCCTTTCCGCTAAACTCCTGCTCAATTTCCTCATAGGTCCTGCCGGTGACGCAGGAATAGATGCCCATCAGGTTGTTGACGCCGTCCTTGCCCTCGGCATAGCGGACACAAGCCTCGCTGTCAGTGACGGCCCGCTTAAACTTGCGCATAATATCCTCGGGTTTATCCAGCAGGGCAATCGATGCGTTGGCGTTTTCGTCGGATTTGGACATCTTCCGGGTGGGGTCCTGAAGGGACATAATCCGGGCGCCGGTTTTGGGAATATAGGCGTCGGGCACCACAAAGGTGGGGCTGTAGAGGCCGTTAAAGCGCTCGGCAATATTCCGGGTCAGCTCCAAATGCTGCTTCTGGTCCGCACCCACCGGCACCAGATCTGCCTGATACAGGAGAATGTCTGCCGCCATGAGGCTAGGATAGGTAAACAGGCCGGCATTGACGTTTTCTGGATGCTTCTGAGATTTATCCTTAAACTGGGTCATCCGGGAGAGTTCCCCAAACTGAGTGTAGCAGTTGAGGACCCAGGCCAACTCTGCATGGGCGGACACCTGGCTCTGGATAAAGAACAGGCTCTTGTTCAGATCAATGCCGCAGGCCAGCAGCAAGGCATAGGCCTCCAGAGTATGGCGGCGGAAAGTAGCCGGGTCCTGACGCACCGTGATGGTGTGCAGGTCTGCCAGGGCATAAATGCAGTCGTAATCATCCTGCAAAGAGATCCAGTTTTTCAGGGCGCCCAGATAATTTCCCAGGGTGATGGTGCCGCTGGGCTGGATAGCGCTGAAAATGACGGGTTTCCGTTCGGTTTTGACAGTTTCCATAGAAATTCATTCCTTTCTTTTTCGGAAAATCAGGGAATTACATCGGCTTTCCGATACAGACACACAATTCCCAGATCCATTTTTTACGATAAACCAAGCTTTCCGCAGACACGGGCAGGGCAGCAGGCAGGATAAAATAAAAGCTCCTGTCCCTCTAAGAAGGGACAGGAGCGAAAAGTCCTGCGGTACCACCCAAATTGGCGCAAAGCGCCCACCTTTGCCGCACGCGAAAAGCTTCCATGCGTTCCTCTGGTAACGGCGAGGGATGCCCGTCGGAGACTACTGCGGAAATCTGCCCGGTTCGCCTCCGCCCTCACAGGCCCATTCCACCGGCCGGACGCCGCCGCGCTTGCACCTGACCGCAGCTCTCTGAAGGCTCCCTTGCCTGTGTACTCTTCCTGTTCAACGGTTTTTCGCTATTTGTTTTCAGTATACCCCCCTTTCCCCGGTTTGTCAAATGGATTTTCCCGCCGCTTTGCCGTGGGAAGCGATAAAAATTTTGGATTTTCCATGAATTTTCCCGGTTTTCCTGTTTTCCAGTATCCAGCCTGCGGCAAAATATGATATACTGAGAAAATAGCGGGATATCCGGCGGCCTTTTTGGCAACGGAACCTGTTTTCGAGAAAATATTACCCGACGCCTCTCAGCGGGAGGGGCGGGAAAGGCAGATTTTGATGATACAAGAGAAAAAAACAGACGAAGCCCCCCGCACCCGGGGGGAAGATGTAATCGCCGGACGGAACGCTGTCAGTGAGGCCCTGAAGGCCGGACGCACCATCGACAGCCTCTATGTAGCCCGGGGAAACCGGGGCGGCTCCCTCTCCGTGCTCATTGCCAAGGCCAAAAAGGCCGGAGCCGTTATTAAGGAAGTGGACAGCCGCAAGCTGGACGCTCTTTGCGGCCACGCCAATCATCAAGGCGTTGTGGCCACTGCCGCCGTCAAGGAGTTCGCCTCCCTGGACGACATCTTTGCTTTGGCTAAGGAGCGGGGAGAAGCGCCCTTCCTCATTCTCTGCGACGAACTGGAAGACCCCCACAACCTGGGGGCCATTCTCCGCACCGCAGAATGCGCCGGGGCCCACGGAGTGGTTATCCCCAAGCGCCGCTCTGTAGGGCTCACCTACGCTGTGGGGAAAGCCTCTGCCGGAGCGGTGGAGTATGTGCCCGTTGCCCGGGTAAACAACATGGCCGCCGCCATTGACGAGCTGAAAAGCCGGGGTGTGTGGGTCTATACCGCCGACATGAACGGACAGCCTTGGTGCCAGGTGGATTACACCGGCCCGGCGGCCCTGGTGATTGGCAGCGAAGGTTTTGGCGTCAGCCGCCTGGTGCGGGAAAAATCTGATTTTATCATATCTCTGCCTATGAAGGGAAAGATAAATTCGCTCAACGCCTCCGTGGCCTGCGGGATTCTCTGCTATGAGATCGCCCGCCAGCGCGGGGAACTCAAGGCCCGGTAACCAGCGGGCCGGTATTCTTGAAAAAGGGAAGTGTGGACAGCTTCATGGATGATAAAAAACGTGAAAATGACGAGCTTTTAGAGCAGATCCTGCAGGAGGCCCATTCCCTGCGGGATTCCAGGAAGACTAGGCAACCCACAGAAAATGCCGCCGGCCAGCCGGCGCCCGTCAAGGAGCCCCAGGCTCCCGCCGCCCCGGCCACGGAGCCTTCCCAGCCGGAAGCGCCCCAGCAGGAGCCGCCCTCCCGGCAGCCTGCCCGGGAAAGCCGGTGGAAGCGCTTTTTGGGCCGGCGGAAGCGGCGGCAGGAGGAAGAGCCGGACGAAACCGAGGACATCTATTACGGGCTGCAGCTCAAGCCCATTGAAGAATATCAACGGGGGTTGGAAGAGCCCGGAGAGCACCCTATAGACGAGAACCATCCTACAGATGAATATTCCTTTCTCTTTGACAACACGCCGGAATCCGAGCTGGACGAGGAAATTGCCAGCCGCTTCCGGGAACTGCACCGGGAACGCCAGCGCCGGGTGGAGGAGGCTCTGGAAGCCCAGGGGCTGAACTTCCATCAGGTCGCCACTGAACTGGGCGTCATCCGCCCTCTCCCCAAAAAGACGGGGATTGACCACGGAAAAGAGATTTTTTCTGTTACTCCCAAGGCAGCGGTACATACGGAAACGCCGGTGGAGACGCCGGCTCCCCTACCGGAACCGCCGAAACCGAAAGGGGCTTCCGAAAAGGCACACCATCCCCAAACGGTGGAAGCTGCGGAATCTCAGCCGGAAAAGGCGCCCGCTCCCCAGAAGGCCGCACAGGCTGTGCCGGACGAAACCGCCCCAAAAACGCCTCCCATCCCTCCCCAGGAGCCCCTGACGGTAGACGCTATTTTAGAGCAGGTTCGCAAAAAGCGGCGGGAACAGGCAGCGGCATCCAACGAAAACGCCGCCGAACCCGCTCCGGCTGGGGAAATTCTTCCCATCGCGGACTATCTTGCCGCGCAAAAGGCAAATGCAGCATCCCCCGCTAAACCCAAACATATGGCGGAGGAACCCTCTAAGCATAAAGAGGCTCATACGCAAGTGGAGCCTTCTACCAAGCCCAAGCATATGGTGGAGGAGCCCTCCAAGCATGAAGAGGCCCACGCACAGGCAGAATCTTCTGCTAAACCCAAACACATGGCGGAGGAGCCTTCCAAGCATGAGGAGGCCCACACACAAGCTGAACCTTCTGCCAAGCCCAAGCCTTTGGCGGAGGAACCCTCTAAACATGAAGAGACTCACGTTCAGGCGGAATCCCCTGCCAAACCCAAACACATGGCAGAGGAACCCCAAAAACACAAGGAATCCGCTTCCCGGGAAGAAGCCAAAACTCCCGCCGCGAAAAAGGAATTCCATAGCAGCTGGATTCCCAGCATCCGCAGCCGCGGGGAAAAACATCCGGAAAAACCGAAAGAACCCGAGGAATCTGTTTCCGCCAACAACCCCTTTGTGGACGAATCCCCCCGGCAGCCTAAAATGCCCCGGGAGGCCCGGGAAGGCCCCTCTTATGCCGCCCATTCAAAACCCGTCCATCTCATGGATTTGGACGTGCTGGATTTTGCCCTGCGGGAAGAATCCCGCTGCTACGAAGAGGAGCTCCTCCGGAAAAGGGAAGCCGAGGCCCAGCGCCGCCGGAAAAGGCATGAAAAGATGAAGCGGAAAAAGGCAGCGCAAAGCGGATTTTCCCTGCGGGGCGATGAGCCGGAAGAGGAAGCTGCCGAGCCGGCTGCGCCCTCCCAAGAAGAGCTGGAGGATTTCAACGCCCCCTCGGACGCAGCTTCTGTGTCCCACGACCTGCGGGCCAGTATGCGGGAGCTTACCCTCCGGGTGCTGGTCACCGGCCTGTGTACCGGCCTGTTGGGCCTGTTCGGCTTAATGGGCGAGTTTACCAACCTGTTCCCCTGGCATTTTTCCGAGGAGACCACCGGCACTGTCTACATGACCCTGAACCTGATTTTCCTGGTAATCTCCATTGGTTTCTGCATGCGCATGATCTGGAGCGGGCTGAAATCCCTGTTCCGCTTTAAGGCCAATTCCGACAGCGGCCTGGCTCTCGCAGCCGTAGCCGCTCTCATCCAGGCCATCTGCGCCTGTGTTTTCCCGGAGCAGATTATGAGCGGCTCCCTGCACCTGTATTCTGTACTGGCCTCCGGCGGGCTGTTTCTGAATTCCCTGGGCAAGCTGGTGATGATCCGCCGGATCTGGAATAACTTCCGCTTTGTGGCTTCCCGGGAGACAAAATTCGCCGTACAGCTCTATGACGACTACAACACTTCCTTAAAGCTGGCCAAAAACTGTGTATTGGGTACGCCGGTGATTGCTTATCAGCAAAAGGCCGGGTTCCTGACCCGGTTCCTCCAGCACTCCTATGAGCCGGACCCTCTGGAAACCAACAGCCAGAACCTGGCTCCCATTGGCCTGATTGCTTCCCTGGCCCTGTGTATTGCCAGCCTGCTCATCTCCCACAGCGCCACCGAGGCGGTTTCCGCCTTTACGGCCTCCGCCTGCATCTGCGTGCCCTTTACCGGCCTGTTAGGCGGCAACGTGCTGCTGCGCAAGCTCTCCCAGCTGGGCAAACGCTGCGGCGCCATGGCGGTGGGTTATCCTGCTGTGGAAAAATTCAGCAACGTCAACGCGGTCATGCTGGACGCCCAGGACCTTTTCCCCAAGGGCACTATTGTCCTCAACGGCATTAAGACCTTCGGCGCCCAGCGGATTGACGAGGCCATTTTGAAGGCCACCGCCCTGATGTGCGCTGCCGGCGGCCCTCTGGTCAGCGTATTTGACCAAATCATCAAAACCCGCCGGGAAATCCTTCCCCGGACAGATAAACCCGTCTATGAAGATGGCCGGGGCGTTACCGGCTGGGTCGGCGGGCAAAAAGTGCTTATCGGCAACCGGGATCTCCTGGCAGCCCATCATATCGACCCGCCCTCCCACGAATTCGAGGATAAATACACGTCCGGCGGGAAGAAAATCGCCTATCTGGCAGTGGGCGGCCAGCTGGTGGCCATGTTCCTGCTCACCTATCGCCGGGACATCCATCGGGTCCGGGAGCTGCAGCGCATGGAGGAAAATGGCATCAGCCTGATTGTGCGCACTTGCGACCCCAATATCACCGCGCCTTTCCTGGCCCACTGCTTCGGCCTGGACCCCCGCTCCATTCAGGTGCTCTCCGCCAACCTGGGCGAGGAATTCGTCCGGGTGACCAGCGAACCCTGCGAGCGCACCCCGGCGCTGCTTGCCACCCGGGGCCGCCCGGTTTCCCTGCTGCGGATGCTCTCCGCCTGTGTGCGCACCCGGAGCAATCTCAGCCTGGCCACCGCCATGCAGACTGTAGCTGTGGTACTGGGCTTTGTGCTGGTGGCCTTCTTGGGCTGTTATTCCGGCCTGCAGCAGCTTTCCACCCTTTCCCTGGTGCTCTATGAAGTTTTCTGGTGCTTTGTCATTTTGTTCTTCCCCAGGCTCCATAAGCCCTGACCATACGATTCTTCCTACGATAAGGAGGTTCCCTCGGGAGCCTCCTTTTTTGCGCCCTTTTCCCCCTGCTTTCGGCAATTCCCTTGAATTTTTAAAATTTTTCTCCGTCAATTCTTCCAATAAGAAGAATTTTTATTTATTTATATTGGCAAAAACCCAAATTGGCGGTTGTATTATCTGTAGAAGTGCGATATAATTATCAAGAAATTCGCAGTTTGAATTGTAACTTTTTAACGGCATTTTTGATATAGGATGATGACGGGGAGTGTTACAACCAGCGGGTTTCCATAAAAGGGAAAATCCCTTGTCGTTCCGCAGACAGAATGCGGATAATATGGAAGGAGTGTTCTGGCAATATGAAAACTTATCATGCAGGGAATATCATCAACCTGGCCTTGGCCGGCCACAGCGGCGCCGGCAAGACCTCTCTGGCAGAAGCCATGCTGTATCTGGCCGGTGCTTCTGACCGGCGGGGCAAAATCGGAGACGGCAACACGGTGTGCGACTATGACCCCGAAGAGATCCGCCGCAAGTCCTCCGTATCCGCCGCTGTGGCTCCTTTTGAGTGGAAGAACCACAAGATCAACCTCCTTGACGCTCCCGGCCTTTTTGATTTTGAAAGCGGCCTGTGCGAGGCGGTGCGGGCTGCGGATACCATTCTCATTGCAGTGTCCGGCAAGTCCGGCGTTTCTGTAGGCACGGAAAAAGCCTTTGCCGCCGCCCAGAAGCGCGGCCTGGCCAAGATGATTTTCGTCAACGGCCTCTGTGATGAAAGCGCCCGGTTCTATCGGGTATTTGAAGACCTGAAAGCCAGCTTCGGCCCCTCGGTGTGCCCGGTAGTGGTCCCCTATATTGTGGACGGGCAGGCCAATATTTACATCAATATTCTGGAATACAAGGCCTATGATTATTCCGGCGGCAAGCCGGTAGTGGTTCCCATGCCCGACATGGGCGACCGTCTGGAAGGCCTGCGCACCGCCGTTTATGAGGCTGTGGCCGAAACCAGCGACGAAATGTTTGAGAAATACTTCTCCGGCGAGCCCTTTACCCCGGAAGAGGTAATTGTAGGCGTCAGCAAGGGCGTTAAGAGCGGCACCATTACCCCGGTGTTCTGCGGCGACGCTATGCTCATGCGCGGCATGGAGCAGTTTATGGACGGCCTCACCTGGCTGGCTCCCAAAGCAGACGAAAAGGCTGCGGAGCTGGCTGTGGACGTGGACGGCAACCCGGTGGAGCTCACCGTCAACGAGGACGCCGCCACGGCTGCTATCGTCTTTAAGACGGTAGCCGACCCCTTTATCGGCCGCCTGTCCTATGTAAAAGTAATTTCCGGCAAAATCTCTTCCGATACCCCTCTGGTCAACATGCGCACCGGCAACACTGAGCGCATCGGCAAGACCGTGATGCTCTGCGGCAAAAAGCAGGAAGATGTGCCTTACATCCCCGCCGGCGATATTGGCGCTATCCCCAAGCTGGCCAACACCCTCACCGGCGATACTCTCTGCTCTCCTGCCCGCAAGGTCACGCTGGAAGGCATCGACTATCCCAACGCCACCCTTTCTATGGCTATCCTGCCCAAGAACAAGGGCGACGAGGACAAGGTAGCTCAGGGTATCTTCCGGCTCATGGAAGAAGACCCCTCCATTAAATTTGTCAACAACACCGAAACCCATCAGATGGTGGTTTCCGGTTTGGGCGAACAGCATCTGGATGTGCTGGTGGCCCGTTTAAAGAGCAAGTTCGGCGTGGACGTCACCCTGGAAGAGCCTCGGGTGGCCTATCGCGAGACCATCCGCAAAAAGGTGCAGGTACAGGGCCGCCACAAGAAGCAGACCGGCGGTCACGGCCAGTTCGGCGATGTGTGGATCGAGTTTGAGCCCTGCGACAGCGAGGGCTTGGAGTTCGGTGAGCGCGTGGTCGGCGGCGCCGTTCCCAAGGGCTTCTTCCCGGCAGTTGAGAAGGGCCTGCGGGAGTGCATCGCCAAGGGCCCCCTGGCCGGTTACCCGGTTGTGGGCCTGAAAGCTACCCTGTATGACGGCTCCTACCATCCGGTGGACTCCTCGGAAATGTCCTTTAAGATGGCAGCTGCCCTGGCCTACAAGGCCGGTATGCCCCAGGCCAGCCCCGTGCTGTTGGAGCCCATCGGCTCTCTGAAGGCCACGGTGCCGGACGCCAACATGGGCGATATTATGGGCGAGGTCAACAAGCGCCGGGGCCGCGTGCTGGGCATGGAGCCTGCCGGCAATGGGATGCAGACCGTCCAGGCCGATGTCCCCATGGCGGAAATGCACGATTTCTCCACCTACGTCCGCCAGGTAACTCAGGGCCGCGGCAGCTTCACCTTTGAATTTGCCCGGTATGAGGAAGCCCCTGCTCAGGTGGCCGCCAAGGTCATTGAAGAGGCCAAAGCCTCCGGCCGTGTAGAATAACTCGAATACAACGCTCTTTCATTTTCCTTATAAAACCAACAGCGGGAAGCCTGGAGTATTCCAAGGCTTCCCGCTGTTGATTTTTATGCGATTCCCTTTTTCAGGGTTTTTCCAAATCTGCTTCCGGCAGGCAGTAGGGTTCTATCAGGGAGAACATTTCCGGCGGCACGCTGGCAGTAAGCCGCAGCCCTTCCGCAGTATACTCTTCCTCCAAAACCTCCCCTTCCCGGCGAATGCGGGCAGCCAGGCCCGCCTGGGCGAAGGGCAGGAGCAGCTCTACCCGGCGCATCCGCACCGGCAGGGCCTCTTCAATGGCCTGTAACAGGGCGTCAATGCCTTCCCCATATCGGGCGCTGATACGCACACTGTTCCCCACCGCAGGCAAATCCAGCAAAGCTGGAGCCAAGTCGCACTTATTCAGCACGGGGATGACGGGGCGGTCCCCACAGCCCAACTCCGCCAGCAGGCTCTGGGTGACCTCCAGATGCACCCGGGCCTCCGGGCTGGAAGCGTCACAGACATTCAAAATAATATCCGCTTCCGCCGCCTGTTCCAGGGTGGAGTGGAAGGCCTGCACCAACTGGTGAGGCAGCCGGCGCACCAGGCCCACGGTGTCGATAAGCATGACGGTTTTCCCGCCAGGGAGCTTTAAGGCCCGGGCAGTGGGGTCCAACGTGGCGAAGAGCTTATCTTCCGCCAAAACCCCCGCTTGGGTCAGCCGGTTCATCAGGGTACTCTTTCCGGCGTTGGTATAGCCCACCAGGGCCACGGTAATGACCCCATCCTTTTTCCGGCGCCGTCTGGCCTGCTCCCGGCGCTTTTCCACTTGGCGAAGCTGCTCTTGCAAAGAGGAAATCCGCCTGCGGATGTGCCGGCGGTCGGTTTCCAGCTTGGTTTCACCGGGCCCCCGGGTGCCGATACCGCCGCCCAGCCGGGAAAGGGCCGTGCCTCTGCCATAGAGCCGGGGCAAAAGATATTTCAACTGGGCAAGCTCTACCTGCAGTTTACCCTCGCTGCTCTGGGCCCGCTGGGCAAAAATATCCAAAATCAACATGGTGCGGTCTACCACCCGGAGCTGGCTCTTGTCCTCAATGTTCCGAATCTGGGTAGGGCTCAGCTCCCGGTCAAACACCAACAGGTCGATTTCCTGCACCTGGCAGGTTTCCAAAATCTCTTCCAGCAAGCCCGACCCCACACAATAGGCCGCATCTGGGGCGGGACGTTTCTGCATGGCCGACGCCACCGGTTCCGCTCCGGCGCTGCGCACCAGCTCATACAGCTCTTCCAAAGAAGCCTGGGCGTCGAACTCCCCGGTATCCAGGGAGACCAAAAACGCCCGCTGGGGCTGCTCTTCCTGCAAAATCTGATTTTCCTGTTCCCGCATTTCACCAATCCTTTCCTCTGGGCGGTTCTCCTCACGCCTCTATATTCACCACTGCTAACAGGGTTTCCGTCAAAGTCCCCTCTAATACGCCGCTGCGGTAGAGGAGGAAGCTCTCTTCTGTACAGTCTCCCGGGGTATAGGGCGCTTGGGCAACCCCTTGGTCTGAAACCGTCACCGTCTGCACCTGGGGCAGCGCTTCCTCCAAACTCATCCGGGTCTCCACCGGCGGGGCCGGAGAAGCAGAGGGGCTGGGCGCGGTACTGGAACCCTCTTCCGGCAGGCTGGAAGCCGCCTCCCGCCGGACCAGCAGGTCGGTTTCCCCAAAGCGGTCCCGCAAATCCAGCAGCACATTGCTCTCCCCTTTGACCGCCTTCCCCTCTTCCGAGAACAGGGAGAATACCGCTTCCCGATTTTCCCGGAAAAGGCCCAGCCGGGCAAATACCCCTTCGATAGGCTCGGCCTCCTCCGGCAGGCTGACCACTGCTTGTCCCTTTTCCATACGGTAAGGCATCTGCCCATCGGCAGCATAGCAAATCAGGCTCCATTCCTGCCACCGGTCATTAGCTCCCGGCCCGGCAGCCGTCACCACAAAGGTTTCCTCTTCGCTGTTATTATAGGTAAATCCGGTGGCATAGAGCTCCCCTTCCTCCGCACCGGCCAAATCCCGGGCTTTTTCCAGGGCCTCTTGTCCAAAGGGCTCCTCTGTATAAGGAATGTTATAATTGCTCCGCATCAGTCCTACCACCACAAATATGCCTACCACAATCACCGCGATGAGTATGACCTGCCACGCTTTTACCGGCTTACGCCGAAACTTCATGCACTTCCATCCTTTCCGGCCACCGGCCCTTGATTCTGTCATTATAGCACATCTCTTCCGGAAATGAAAACCCAGAAACCATGGCCTGGGGTGCAAAAACCGGGCGCAAAAGCCGCTGCTTCCACGCCCGGTATCTTTCTGTGTCTTATATAGAACGGGACTTTTCCGCACAGGCCCGCATTGCCTGCATCACGCTGCTGCGGAACCCGGTCTCCTCCAGCACCTGCACTGCCTCAATGGTAGTGCCGCCAGGAGAACAGACCATATCCTTCAGCTCTCCGGGATGCTTTCCGGTATCCAGCACCATTTTGGCGCTGCCCAGCACTGCCTGTGCTGCAAAGGAATACGCCTGGTTCCGGGGCATCCCTTCCGCTACCGCAGCGTCTGCCATGGCTTCAATAAACAGGAACACATACGCCGGGGCGCTGCCGCTTACGGCCACCACTGCATCCAGCAGGTATTCCGGCACCACTTCCGTCTTTCCGCAGCAGCCCAGGACCTCCAGGGCCATATCCAGCATTTCCGGGCACACCTGCTCGTTGGGGCAAACCGCGGTAATGCCCTCGCCTACCATGGCAGGGGTATTGGGCATGGTGCGGATAATGGGCAGCTTTTGCCCCCCAAAAATCTCTTCTATCCAGGCCAGGCTCTTTCCCGGGGCAATGGACAGAATCACCTTGTCCTCCTGGACCTCCGGAGCGATTTCCCGAAGCACTTCTTCATAAAACCGGGGCTTTACCGCCAACACCACCAGCTGGCAGTTCTGGAGCACCTCTGCGTTGGTTTCCACCGCTGATACGCCAAAATCCGTCCGGGCCCGCTCTTCTGCCGTCGGGGAAATATCGTGGACTGTAATATCTCCCGGCGCACACAGCTTGTTCCGAATCATGCCCCCCATCATAGCCTGCGCCATATTGCCGCATCCGATAAAACCGATCTTCAAAAAAAACACTCCTTTGCATCGTTTCTTCTTATCCCCAGCCTATTAGGAACCTCTCCCCATAAGCTGCGGCATTTTTTCTATATTGCTCTCTTTTCTTGGAAAAACACTGTCACGCGTTTCATTTTCTTTTATTTTCAAAGATTTTTTACCTCTCCGCCCCGCTTTTCGGAATATCAAACCTCTTTCCAGGGCCTTCTTGTGTCCTTTCTAATAACCCTAAATGAAACTATAACAAACTAAGACAAAAACAGGGCACATTCACAAAAGTGAACCAAAAAAAGGGAACTCCCTTTCACTTTTTAAATTATAAAAGATTTTTCTGGCATTGTCAAGAAATATCAAGAATTCTTTTTGATAAATTTTTATAATTGAATTTCAGAGATGCGTTTTTTCAATTTTGTAGAAAAATATTCAAAATTTTTTCTTGACAACAAGGGAAAACCTGCGCTATTATAGACATGGAGGCCTGTATTGTAAAGACAAGCAGCTTTCAAACCACCGCAAGGCTGGAAAACTTTATTTTAGAAAGGAAGAATCCGCAATGAACGTGAACACCGCAATCGGCGCAAAAGTCAAGCAAAAACGCACCGAAAGGAAAATGACCCTGAAGCAGCTTGGTGAAAAGACCGGCCTGTCTGTTGGTTTCCTCTCTCAGTTTGAGCGTGGCCTCTCCTCTATCGCGCTGGATTCTCTCGAAAAAATTTCCCGTGTCCTGGAAACCCCCTTGTCCGAGCTCTTTGAAGAGCAGGTTCGCCCTCCCTACTGCGACCCCGTAGCCCATGGCATCAACCTGCATGCTGAAAGCATCAATGAACGAGTATACCAAAGCAGCTTGAAGGTTCCCGGCGGAGAATTCCACATGAGCCCCCGTATCTACACGGTGCTCCCGGCAGCGGGGGAAGAGCAGCTTCCGGATACCCGCAGCCACAAAGGGGAAGAATTCGTTTACATTTTGGAAGGCGCTATTACCCTGCTCATGGACGGCAAAGAGTTTACTCTTTATGCCGGAGACAGCATCCAGATCCAGGCTGGCAAGGAACACACCTGGATCAATCATTCTGCGAATATTGTGAAGCTTCTGGCTGTCAATCTGATTCTCTATTGATCTTTTATAAAACCCCGGACGCGCCGGCGCCGGGGTTTTCCTTCCCAAAATATCCCGGCGTTCCCAACCTGCAAAGATTGTGCGGATTCCTTTACAGGTTTTTGAAACAAAATACTTTTAATCCCTTTTCCGTATGAAATGAAAAATCCCAACAGCATTGCAAAAGGTGCTGTTGGGATTTTTTTATAGTTTGGAATAGCCGTAGCTGTTTACCAGGGCGTCCACTTTCTGGCCCTGGCGGCACATGGGACATTCATGGCTGGAATAGGTCTCGTAACCCGGCAGATCCTCCGAATCAAAGATAGCGTTGATCTTCATGCCTTCCACCTGGTCTACAGCGCTGAAAATCGCGGAAACTCCCGCTGCAATGCCGCTGTAATACTGGATGCATTCCGCGATTTTCCGGATGGTGATACCGGTGGTTACCGAAGCCATAAGGATCAGCACGTGCTTGCCCCGAATCATGGGCTGGATATTATCCCGGAAAAACATCTGGCCATTGCTGTCATATTCCGGCGTGACAATGTAGATGGTCTTGTGGGCGTTAATGGACATAAAGCCAGCCCGATTCAGCTCCTGGGCCAGATAAGCACCGATGACCTGGGTGCCGTCCAGGCAGACGATGGTATCCACCACGGTATTGGTGATGTAATGAGGCACCAGGGCCTTAGCGGCGGCTTCCGCCTCGCTCTGACGGGTCTTCAGCGTCGTCATGTCGATATAATAATTGACATGGGAGTGGTTAGTCGCAAAATGGCCGTGGGCAATTTTCAGCGGAACATTACTGTTCTTGGATGTCACTTTGAAGATACGGTTTTCCATCACATAGCCTCCCCTGCCCGCCGCCTTCCGACAACGGGCATTTTTTATTATTATAACTATATTTTATTTAATTTTCAAGGTATTTTTAAAAAATAATTGGCAACTATCCCAAAAGTTCCTATCAGCTATTTCCCCACCCCACCAAAACCAACGCCCCGCCACGGCCTTTAAAAAGCCGATGCGGGGCGTTTTGCCATTGGGGCGTTAATTATCTAACAACGCTTCCATTTCAGACAGTGACAGCGGCTCTAAAAGCACAGTTCCTCCATCAAACTGGGAGACCTTTTCCGGGGGAATCTTCTGGAGCAGCCGGTCATAGGGAATCTCCCCGATCACGGTTCCCCGTGTGGTGGAGTATAGCGCTATGGCAAAATCGTTACACACCGGCTTCTGGTTGGTTTTGGGGTCAATAGCGCCAAAGGGCACAGAAGGTTGAGTGGGGAAAATGCTGCGAACTTCCTCTGTCAGCACATACCGGCCCAGGATTCCCACCGGGCCATTGAAAAAGAGGGGGGCGGCATAATAGGCGTCTATAGACTGCTTTTCATGCAGCCATTGTCCAAAAGTTTCCGGCTCCTCCAAAAACCGGTATGCCTCCTCCTTTCCCACCACCAGGGGCCACCTAGCGGAAAACAGGGTCAAATCGCCGTTCATCCCAGCAAGAATGTTCCGGCACATATCCTCTAAGGCCCGCTGCTGGAAGGATACCATCTCCGAAAACCCCGCCTGAAATTGGTCTGCATTCATGGGGGCGCCGTCCACTTCCAAGCGGCCGTTCCAATAGGAAACCATGCGGTCAACTGCATCATAAAAATCCCGCAGTTCAGCTTCGGTGGAGGGCGTCAGAGCCCGCAGTTGGATGCGCTCTTTTTCCTCCGGCGACCAAATCACGCTGAATCCCCGGGCAATGTGCTCCGGATGATAGGCCAAAAATTCCGTCTCTCCCAACTGCCCCCGTATCAGTCGGAACCCCTCCATCTTTCCATAAGCCAGTTCTTTTCCCAAGATAACTTCCAGGGGCATGGGTTTCTTGAAAAGCCCCTTTTGCGTCAGGATTACGTCAATGCTCATCTGGAAAACTCCTTTTTTCAAAATTCAAAATTGCCGAAAGCCTATCCAAAAGACTTTCGGCAATTCTATGCAAAAAATTATCCCTTCATGGTGCGCACCAGCACGGCCTTCTGTGCGTGGAGCCGGTTCTCCGCCTCGTCAAAGATTTCTGCCGCGTGGGCCTCAAAGACATCGGCGGTAATTTCCTCGCCCCGGTGGGCGGGCAGGCAGTGGAGCACCAGAGCGTCGGGCTTGGCCTTAGCCATGAGTTCAGCGTTGACCTGATAGCCGGCAAAGGCGGCCTCCCGGGCGGCCCGCTCCTCTTCCTGGCCCATGGAGGTCCACACGTCGGTAATCACCACATCCGCATCCACAGCGGCCTCCAAAGGCTTATCGGTCATGCGGAATTTATCGCCGTACTCCGCCGCAAAATCCAGAATCACCTGGGGCGGCCGGTAGCCCTCGGGGCAGGCTACCGAAACCTCCATGCCGGTTTTCAGGCAGCCCACAATCAGGGAATTCATCATGTTGTTGCCGTCGCCGATAAAGCACATCCGCAGGCCTTCCAGACTGCCGCGATACTCCCGGATGGTCATCAGGTCGGCGAGAATCTGGCAGGGGTGGGCAAAGTCCGTCAGGCCGTTGATAACCGGGATGGAACCGTACTCCGCCAGGGCGTCCACCTCTTCCTGGGCAAAGGTGCGGATCATAATGCCGTCCAGATACCGGGAAAGCACCCGGGCGGTGTCCTGCACCGGCTCGCCCCGGCCAATCTGCAAATCCCGGGAAGAGAGGAACAGGGCATGGCCTCCCAGCTGATACATCCCCGTCTCAAAGGAAACCCGGGTGCGGGTGGAGGACTTTTCAAAGATCATACCCAGGGTCTTCCCCTTGAGATAGTGGTGCTCAATACCGTGCTTCTGTTCATACTTCAGCTGGTCCGCCAGATTCAGCAGGTCAATGATCTCCTCCTTGGTGAGATCCAGCAGCTTCAAAAGATGTTTCATCAGGATAACCTCCCTTTTATTTTTGCATTTTTATCATGATATTGCCAATGGGAATTTTCTCAGCTTTGGGATTTACTGCTTTTGCAGCGCCGCTTTCAGCTTTTCCAGCCCTTCATCGATCTCCTCTTTGGTGATGACCAAAGGCGGCAGGAACCGCAGGGCCCCATGGGCGGTGAGAATCAGCAGGCCCTCTGCCAGGCAGGCATTGGCCACGTCCCCGGCGGTCTTTCCCAAAGAGGGGGAAACATCTGCGCCGTTCATCAAGCCCAGGCCCCGGACATTCTCCACCCCGGGAATAGCCGCCAGCTTCTCCCGGAAATAGACCCCGTTTTCCTCCACCTTCTGCAAAAAGGCCGGGTCATTGACCCGCCGGAGAACCTCCAAGGCCCCGGCACACACCACCGGGTTGCCGCCGAAGGTAGAGCCGTGCATACCGCCGTTCAGCACATCTGCCAGGGCTTCACTGCACAGGCAGGCCCCAATGGGCAGGCCGCCGCCCAAGCCCTTAGCGCTGGTAACCACATCGGGCTGAATGCCGAAATGCTGGTAGGAATAGAATTTTCCCGTGCGGCCCACGCCGGTCTGGACTTCGTCCACCATGAGCAGGACATTTTTCCGGGTACACAGCTCCCGCAGGCCCTTGACATAATCGTCCTCCAGCAGGAACATGCCGCCTTCTCCCTGAACCAGCTCCACAAACACCGCGCAGGTGTCCTCGGTTACGGCCTTTTCAGCGGCCATCAAATCGTTGGCCGGCACATAGTCAAAGCCCTCGGTAAAGGGGAAGAACCACTGGTGGAACTCCTCCTGGCCGGTAGCGGCCAAGGTGGTGACGGTGCGGCCGTGGAAGGAGTTCACCAAAGTCACCACCCGGTTTTTCCTGGGGGATTGGGCCATGCCCCACTTTCGGGCCAGCTTGATAGCGCACTCATTGGCCTCGGCTCCGGAATTGCCGAAAAACACCTTGGACATTCCGGAGGCCTGGCAAAGCGATTCTGCCAACTGGGTCTGCACCGGGCTGTAATACAGGTTGGAGATGTGCTGGAGAGTTCCCGCCTGTTCCGACACGGCCTTTACCCAGCCTGCATCACACCAGCCCAGGGAGTTGACGCCAATGCCGCTGGCAAAATCCAAATACTCCTTCCCTTCCGTATCCCAGGCGCGCACGCCCTTGCCCTTGACCAAAGCTGCCGGGAAACGGCCGTAGGTGTGCATCATGTTGGCCTGTTCCTGCTGTTTTACTTCCTGAAAACCCATTGCCAAAACCTCCCGTCAATACAGCATGGTACCAATGCCCTCATCGGAGAACAGCTCAATCAGAATGGAGTGGGGAATGCGCCCGTCGATAATGTGGGCACGCTCTACCCCCTGGCGTACCGCCTCCACACAGCAGTCAATTTTGGGAATCATGCCCCCGCTGATAATGCCCTGCCGCTGGAGCCGGGGCACATCGCTGACATTGACCACCGGAATCACGCTGCTCTCGTCCTCCCGGTCCCGGAGCAGTCCCCGGACATCGGTCATGAGGATGAGCTTCAGCGCTCCCAGCTTGGCGGCGATTTGAGCGGCGGCTACATCGGCGTTGACGTTATAAACTTCCCCGTGATAGCCGCCGGCCACGGTGGCCACTACCGGGATATAACCGGCCCGGGTGACGTTTTCGATGACAGCCGTGTTGACTTCCCGAATCTCACCCACCAGGCCCAGATCCTCTTCTCCGGAAACCAGCTTATCCGCCATGAGCATGCCGCCGTCCAGGCCGCACAGGCCCACCGCCTTGCCGCTCTGCTGCTCCAGATGCTGCACCAGCTGCTTGTTCACCTTGCCCGCCAGCACCTGCTGTACAATGTCCATGGTCTCCTGGTCGGTGTAGCGCATTCCCTTGACGAACCGGCTTTCCTTGCCGATTTTCTTCAGCATAGCGCTGATTTCCGGCCCGCCGCCGTGAACCAGCACCACGTTGATGCCCACCAGCTGCATGAGGACAATATCGCTCATCACGGCGTTTTTCAGCTCTTCGTTGACCATGGCGTTGCCGCCATACTTGACCACAATGGTTTTTCCTGCGTATTTTTGAATATAGGGCAGGGCCTGCACCAAGACTTGCGCCCTATCCCGATCTGCTATCTGCATATCCGTTCCTTTCCTTTCCTGGTGTTGTAGCGTTTGCTCTGTTCTCAGGTGCGGTAATCCCCGTTGATGCGCACATACTCATAGGTCAAATCGCAGCCATACGCTTCCGCATAGCCTTCCCCATCGTGGAGCACCACGATAATATCCACTTCATCCTCCAGCAGCACTTTCTTTGCCACATCCTCGTCAAAGGGGATGCCCGCGCCGTCTTTGCACACATCCAGTGTGCCGGCCTTGGAGGCAAAGCTCACATCCACCTTGGTGACGTCCACTTCCGCCCCGGAATAGCCGATGGCGCACAGCACCCGGCCCCAGTTGGCGTCTGCGCCGAACATAGCGGCCTTTACCAGGCTGGAACAGATCACTGCCTTGGCGATAACCCGGGCGGTCTCCTCGTCCTTGGCGCCGGTGAGCTTGCACACCAACAGCCGGCTGGCTCCCTCGCCGTCGGCGGCAATCATCCGGGCCAGCTGGATGCACATGGCTTCCAAAGCCTCGTAAAACAGGCCGTAGTCCTCGTTCTCGCTGTCGATAAGCGTGTTCCCCGCCATGCCGTTGGCCATGAGGGTCATGGTATCGTTGGTGGAGGTGTCCCCGTCAATGCTCACCATGTTAAAGCTCTTATCGGCGGCGGCCTGCAGGGCCTTCTGCACCATGGGGGTGGAGATAGCTGCATCGGTGGTCAGGAAGCAGAGCATGGTGCCCATGTTGGGGTGAATCATGCCGCTGCCCTTGGCGATGCCGCCAATATGCACTTTTTTGCCGTCCAGCTCCAATTCCACCGCCACTTCTTTTTTCACCGTATCCGTGGTCATAATGGCCATAGCGGCAGCTTCACTGCCAAAACGGTTGAGCTCTTTTGCAGCCTCGGGCACGCCCTCTTCAATGGGCTCGATGGGGAGAATCTCTCCAATCACGCCGGTAGAAGCTACAATGATATCCGAGGGGTCCAGTCCCAGGGCCTGTCCGGTAATCTCGCACATCCGCCAGGCCTTTTCCTCGCCATCGGCATTACAGGTGTTGGCGTTGCCGCTGTTGCACACCACTGCCTGAGCGGTGCCGTTCTGCAAATTGCGCTTTGTCACCAGGATAGGCGCGCCCTTGACTTTATTGAGGGTATAGACCCCGGCGGCCGCACAGGGCTTTTCACTGAAAATCAGGGCCAAATCCGCCTTGGATTTATTGCGCCGGATGCCGCAGTGGACACCGGACGCGGTGAAACCCTGTGCGGCGGTAACGCCGCCTTCGATAAATGTATATGCCATTATCATGAACCTCCTAACATTCCGGAAAAACCGGCCTGAAAATCGCCGGGTCTTTGGCTTTCTGCCGCTTGGGGCTCGCGTTGCCTTCTGCAGCTCTTGCCGCTGCGTGGAAAGAAATGGATTTTGGCTTCCTTTACACAGGAAGAATACGCTTTTCTGTCCTCGCGCCGCCTTTGGCGGCTCTTGGGGTTGAGTGGGAATTTTATTTTCTAAACTCGCTTACGCTTCGTTTTCATGAGGGCGCCGCCCTCATACTCCCGCCAAAGGAACTAAGTTCCTTTGGAATCCGTATATTCGCGGGGACACAACTTCAAATTTTCACGCCGCTTCCCCGCCGCTCCGCGCCATATTTTTTGCCTTGTGTTTTTCTATATTTCTTCCAGCCTTTTCAGCATTTCCTCTGCCTGAGCTTTCACATTGTCCGGAGCCGGGCCGCCATATACTGTGCGGCCGTTAACGCACTTTTCCAGAGAAATCGCACCGTATACGCCCTCGTCAAATTCCGAACAGGCTTTCTGATACTCTTCCAGCGGCAGGCTCTCCAGGGTCTCGCCCAGCTCAATGCATCTGGCCACCAGTTCCCCTGTAATCCGGTAAGCATCCCGGAAGGGCAGGCCCTTTTTCTCCACCAGATAGTCGGCGCAGTCGGTGGCGTTGATAAAGCCCTTGGCCGCTGCCGCCCGCATATTGTCCGTGAGCACCCGCATAGTGTCCACCATGGGGATAAAGGCCGTCAGGCACAGCTTCAGGGTATCCACCGCGTCAAAAATAGCCTCTTTGTCCTCCTGCATATCCTTGTTGTAGGCAAGGGGCAACCCCTTCATCATGGTGAGCAGGGTCATCAAATCGCCAAACACGCGGCCGCTCTTGCCCCGTACCAGCTCGGCAATGTCGGGATTCTTCTTCTGGGGCATAATGCTGGAGCCGGTGGAAAATGCGTCGTCCAGCTCTACAAACTTAAACTCCCAGGAGCACCACAGGATAATCTCCTCGGAGAACCGGGACAGGTGTACCATGGCGATGGACACCGCCGACGCCAGCTCCATGCAGAAATCCCGGTCGGAAACCCCGTCCAGGCTGTTGCGACTTACCTGGGAAAAACCCAACAGTTCCGCCGTCATCTGCCGGTTCAAAGGATAGGTGGTCCCCGCCAGAGCGCCGGAACCCAAAGGCATTACGTCCATGCGCTTCACCGCGTCCTGCAGGCGGCCAATATCCCGGAGGAACATCTCCCCATAGGCCAGCAGATGGTGGCCGAAGGTAATGGGCTGGGCCCGCTGGAGATGGGTATAGCCGGGCATAATGGCCCCGCTGTATTCCCCGGCCTTTTTGGCCAGCACTGTGCACAGCTCTTTCAGCTGGGACAGCAGGCCGGCGGCCTCCTTTTTCAGGGTCATGCGTACATCCAGGGCTACCTGGTCATTGCGGCTCCGGGCAGTGTGCAGCCGCTTACCGGTGCTGCCCAGCCGCTGGGTCAGCTCGCCCTCCACAAAGGTGTGGATATCCTCGGCGTTGGGATCGATGGGCAGGGTGCCGTCGGTGATCTCCTGGCTGATTTTTTTCAGCTCCGCGCAGAGTTTCTCGGATTCTTCTTTATCGATAATGCCGCAGGCCCCCAGCATGGTGGCGTGGGCAATGCTCCCCTGAATGTCCTCCTGATACATACGGCTGTCAAAGGAAATCGAGGAGTTAAAAACATTGGTCTTGGGGTCAAGCTCCTTGTGAAAGCGTCCGGCCCATAATTTCACGTCAATTCCTCCAAACTTGATGGGATTCTGCGGCCCCGCAGCCTGGGGGCCTACTCTTCAAAAAGAATACCAAACCCCGCATACCCTCCCCGAAGGGGGACTATGCGGGGAAAATTTCATGGCAATGCAGGCGTACAGCTTACTTTTCCATCTTCTGGCGCTTCATCGCCTGCACCTTGATGGGCAGGCCGAACAGGTTGATAAAGCCCTCGGAATCCTTCTGGTTGTAAACCTCGTCCTCGTCGAAGGTGGCGATGTCCTCGTCATACAGGGAATAGGGAGAGGAAACGCCGGCATCGATAATATTGCCCTTATACAGTTTCAGCTTCACATCGCCGGTAACGGTCTCCTGGGTGCTGTCCACAAAGGCAGACAGGGCCTCCCGCAGGGGGGTGTACCACTGGCCGAAGTACACCAGGTCGGCGAACTTCAGGGCCACATGCTGCTTAAAGTGGGCGGTATCCCGATCCAGGCAGATTTCTTCCAGCTTGTTGTGGGCGTGATACAGGATGGTGCCGCCGGGAGTCTCGTACACGCCGCGGCTCTTCATGCCCACCAGGCGGTTTTCTACCATATCGGCGATACCCACGCCGTTGCGGCCGCCCAGCTCGTTGAGCTTCTCAATCATTTCCACAGCGCCCAGCTCTTGGCCGTTGAGAGCGGTGGGGATGCCCTTTTCAAAGTGCAGGGTGATGTATTCGGGCTGGTCGGGAGCCTGCTCCGGGGAAACGCCCAGCTCCAGAAAGCTGGGATCGTCATACTTGGGCTCGTTGTTGGGGTCCTCCAAATCCAGGCCCTCGTGGGACAGGTGCCACAGGTTCTTATCCTTGGAATAGTTGGTTTCCCGGGTAATCTTCAAGGGGATGTTGTGGGCCTCGGCGTACTCGATTTCCTCTTCTCTGGACTTCAAGTCCCAGATCCGCCAGGGAGCGATGATCTTCATCTCCGGGGCAAAGGCCTTGATGGCCAGCTCAAAACGCACCTGGTCGTTGCCCTTGCCGGTGCAGCCGTGGCAAATAGCGTCGGCGCCTTCGGCCTTGGCGATCTCCACAATGCGCTTGGCGATAATGGGCCGGGCGAAGGAGGTGCCCAGCAGGTACTTATTCTCATACACAGCCCCAGCCTTCACGGTGGGGTACACATATTCCTCGATGAATTCCTTCTTCAGGTCCTCGATGTACAGCTTGGAAGCGCCGGTCTTCTTGGCCTTTTCCTCCAGGCCGGTGAGCTCGCTGCCCTGGCCCACGTCGGCGGAAACTGCGATAACCTCGCAGTTGTCGTAGTTTTCCTTGAGCCACGGGATGATGATGGAGGTATCCAGTCCGCCGGAATAGGCCAGGACTACCTTTTTGATCTTGTTGTCAGCCATTGTATAAATCCTCCTGTTTCCTGTATCAATATCGTTGTATATCGAACCCTCTGCGGCCCGCCGCAGAGGGACTTGTGGCCGGGGATGCCGGTATGCGATTTATTATACACCGTTTATACAGGAAATCAAGTGCTTTCTGTATAAATATTCAACTTATCCCATCTGCACAATTCCTTTTTTCGATCGACTTGAAATCCATGCAGTTTTCACCCGTACGCACTCATCCTTTTTTGGACTTATCAGGAGGAAAGCTGTTTCCTATCTAATACACTTTTTGAAAAGGCTGGTTTGCCTTGACTTTTTTCCCCCACAGGCTTACAATAAGTGAGCCTGCAAAAGATCCATTTTTCTGTATAACCATACAGGAGCAAGGAGGGTTTTTCGTGCATCATTTTTTAAAACGGACTTGGGCGGACATCAATATGGACGCCATCGATCATAACTTCCGGGCCATCCGGAACGCCCTGAAACCCGGGGTAAAAATGTGCTGCGTGGTTAAGGCCGACGCCTACGGCCACGGAGCGCCCATGGTAGCCCGGGAATATCAGCGCCTGGGTGCGGACTGGTTTGCAGTCTCCAATTTGGAGGAAGCCATCCAGCTGCGCCGGTGCGCCATCACCCGACCCATTTTGATTTTGGGCTACACCCCGCCTCAAAACGCGGAGGAGCTTTCCGAGCTGAACATCTCCCAGACCGTCCTCTCCCTGGACTACGCCCGGCAGCTTTCCCGGTATGCCCAAGAGGCCAACGTCACCGTGAATATCCACCTGAAAGTGGACACGGGCATGAGCCGTATCGGTTTCTTGTATCAGAATCCGGCACGGGACGAATCTTCCCTGGACGAAATGGAAAACGCCGCCCGGCTGCCCGGTCTGGCTCCGGAGGGCATCTTCACCCACTTTGCCGTGTCTGATGACGGCGACCAGGGGGAGAACTTCACCCTGGCCCAATACGACTGTTTCCGCAAGGCAGTGGAAGCCATGGAGGCCCGGGGCCTGCATTTTGCGGTGCGCCACTGCGCCAACAGCGGTGCAGTGCTGGACTATCCGGAATTACAGCTGGATATGGTGCGTCCTGGCATCATCCTCTATGGCATGGAGCCGTCGGAGAGCATCCGCCATCCCCTGGATTTGCAGCCGGCTATGGAGCTGAAAACCGTCATTTCCCAGAAGAAAGAAATCCCCGCCGGGGCTACGGTGAGCTACGGCCGCACCTTTACCGCCTCTCAGGGCACGGTAGTAGCTACGGTGCCCATCGGCTATGCGGACGGGTATCCCCGGCATTTCTCGGGGAAGGCGCAGATGCTGGTGCGGGGAAAGCGCGCGCCCATTATCGGCCGGGTGTGCATGGACCAGCTGATGCTGGACGTGACGGAGATTCCCGGCGTGGAGGAAGGGGACGTGGTGACGGTCTTTGGCCGGGACGGCGAGGCCTTTTTGCCGGTGGATGAACTGGCAGCCCTCAACGATACTATCCACTATGAAATGGTGTGCCTGGTGGGCAAGCGGGTGCCCCGGATTTACTGGAAGCACGGCAAGCAAATCGGGGAATTGAACTACATCTGCCCGGCGGAATAATCGGTACAATCAGGAAAAAAGGAGCTGATACCCTTGCCTTTTCACCAACGATTGCGCCAACTGCTGGACGAAAACGAGATCACCCAGAAAAAGCTGGCCGCTGACCTGCACATCGCCGCTTCCACTGTGGGAAGCTATGTGCAGGGGGTGCGGGAACCGGATTTTTCTATCCTGCTGCGAATGGCAGATTACTTCCATGTTTCCGCCGATTATCTGCTGGATCACCGGGAAGAAACCGCCGGCCCCCTGGACCGGGAACTGCTGCGCATTTTCCACGCCCTCACCGATGAGGAGCAAGCGCTGTATTTAGAGCAGGGCCGGGCTTTCCTCAAAGTCAAAAGAAGGGCCCCACATGAGCGAAACCAGTAAGCGTTCGCAGCCCTTTTCCAGCTGGAACCGCTATATTCTGCATCTTTTCGGCGCATGGCTTTTGCTCTCCCCATGGGCTTCTCTGGCTTTTTGAGAAATTTATGATTGACAAATCCAAAAGACCGCGCTATACTTTACCCAGATAAACCGTTGAGGCGGAGATAACGGCAATGATGCCTTTACAGAGAGCCCGCGCTGCTGAGAATCGGGTAAGAAACAAGTTGTCAAATGGACCGCTGAGGGTGCAGTCAAATGGAGAGCCTGCTTTCCAGAGTATTCTGCAACGTGTGGGCATACGTCAGTTGCCGGGGATATGTTGGTATCCCGCTAAAGGGCACGGGGGTTCCCGTGAATGCAAGGTGGCACCGCGGATAAATTTGAATTTATTCGTCCTTGACAGAAGAAGGTTCTGTCAAGGACGTTTTTGTTTGCTCCTTTGGCAGAACGTCAGAGGAGCTTTTCTTTTTCCAGGAGGTACCGCTATGAAAATTTCTCCCAGCTTGCAGGAAGTAAAGGCAATCGCTTCCACCCAGGACTACAAGGTCCTGCCGGTAAGCTGCAAGATTTTATCCGACTTCTGCACCCCCATTGAGGCCATGCGGATTTTAAAAAACGTTTCCAACCACTGCTTCCTGCTGGAATCTGTGGCGGAAAAGGAAACCTGGGGCCGCTACACCTTTTTGGGCTTTGACCCTAAATTGGAGATTACCTGCCGGGGCGGCGAAATGAAGGTGGGCAATGTGAAATTCCACACAGAAACCCCCGCCGATGCTATCCGGCAGGTTCTGGCCGACTACAAAAGTCCTAGGCTGGAAGGGCTCCCCTCCTTTACCGGCGGGCTGGTGGGATACTTCTCCTATGATTACCTGGGCTACAGCGAGCCCTCTGTGCGCAACGCCGTACCGGACAGAGAAGCCTTCCAGGACCTGGATTTGATGCTCTTTGACAAGGTCATTGCTTTCGACCACTTCCGCCAGCAGATGATCCTCATGGTGAATATGCCCCTGGAAGACCCGGAAACCGGCTATCGGAAAGCCGTTTTGGAGCTGGAACAGCTCTGCCGCCTGCTGCGCACTGGGGAGAAAAAGCAGGAGCCCGGCGGCCATCTCACCGGGGAAATCACCCCGCTTTTTGACAAGGACACCTTTTGCAGCATGGTGGAGAAGGCCAAGCGCCACATCCGGGAAGGGGACATTTTTCAGATTGTCCTGTCCAACCGGCTGGAAGCCCCCTTCTCCGGCAGCCTGTTCAACACCTACCGCATCCTGCGCACCATGAACCCCTCTCCCTATATGTTCTACCTGTCCGGCACCGATGTAGAGGTGGCCGGGGCCTCCCCGGAAACCCTGGTGAAGCTGGAAAACGGCGTGCTCCACACCTTCCCCCTGGCAGGCACCCGGCCCCGGGGCAAAACGCCGGCCGAGGACAAAGCCCTGGAAGAGGCCCTTCTGGCCGATGAAAAGGAGCTGGCCGAGCACAATATGCTGGTGGATTTGGGCCGCAACGACTTGGGGAAAGTCAGCGAGTTCGGCTCGGTTTCCGTGGAAAGGTTCCACTGTATCGAGCGCTATTCCCACGTGATGCACATCGGCTCCACTGTGCGGGGAGAGCTCCGGGAGGGCCTGGACGCACTGGACGCCATCAGCGCAGTGCTTCCTGCCGGTACCCTATCCGGCGCGCCGAAAATCCGGGCCTGCCAGCTGATTGGGGAACTGGAAAACAACAAGCGGGGCATTTACGGCGGCGCTATCGGCTATATCGACTTTACCGGGAACATGGACACCTGCATTGCCATCCGCATTGCCTACCAGAAAAACGGCCGGGTATTTGTGCGCAGCGGCGCCGGCATTGTGGCGGATTCTGTCCCGGAAACGGAATATCAGGAATGCATCAACAAGGCCCAGGCTGTGGTCACGGCCCTGAAGCGGGCAGAGGAGGCGGACTTATGATTTTGCTCATCGACAACTATGACAGCTTTTCCTACAACCTGTACCAGCTCATCGGGGAAATCCAGCCGGACATCCGGGTCATCCGCAATGACGAAATGACGGTAGAGGAGATGCGGGCCCTGGCACCCAGCAGAATCATCCTCTCTCCGGGCCCCGGCCGCCCGGAAGACGCCGGCTGTATTGTAGAAGCCGCAAAACAGCTGGGGAAGGAGATTCCCCTTTTGGGAGTCTGCCTGGGCCATCAGGCCATCTGCCAGGCCTTTGGCGCAACGGTCACCTATGCGAAAAAGCTCATGCACGGGAAACAGTCCCAGGTGCATTTTTCGAAAGACTGTCCCCTGTTTCAGGGCTGCCCGGAAACCGCCCCGGTGGCTCGGTATCACTCCCTGGCCGTGGACAAGGAGACCCTGCCCCCAGAGCTTCTGGTTACCGCCGTTGCCGACGACGGCGAGGTGATGGCAGTACAGCACCGGGAGTACCCCATTTACGGGGTGCAGTTCCACCCGGAATCCATTATGACCCCGGACGGCAAGGCCATGCTCCGGAATTTCATCCATTTACAGTAAGGAGGAACCCACCATGATTAAAGAAGCCATTGTAAAGATTGTCAACAAGCAGGATTTGACCTACGACGAGGCCTATGCGGTGATGAATGAAATCATGAGCGGGGAAACCTCCCCTACCCAGAATGCCGCGTTTTTGGCCGCCCTCTCCACTAAGAGCACCCGGGCCGAAACCACCGACGAAATTGCCGGCTGCGCCGCCGCTATGCGGGCCCACGCCATCCAGGTGGATACGGGCCTGGATGTGCTGGAAATTGTGGGAACCGGCGGAGACGGCGCGCACAGCTTCAACATCTCCACCACAGCCGCTTTGGTAGCGGCGGCAGGGGGCGTCAAGGTGGCCAAGCACGGCAATCGGGCCGCCTCTTCCCAGTGCGGCACCGCGGACTGCCTGGAGGCCCTGGGGGTCAACATCCAGCAGGACCCGACCCTGTGCCGCAAGCTGCTGGAAAATGTGGGCATGTGTTTCTTCTTCGCCCAGAAGTACCACACCTCCATGAAATACGTGGGGGCCATCCGCAAAGAGCTGGGGTTCCGGACCGTGTTCAACATTCTCGGGCCCCTGACCAATCCCGCCAAGCCCACCATGCAGTTGCTGGGGGTCTACGACGAATATCTGGTGCAGCCTTTAGCCCAGGTGCTCATCAATCTGGGGGTTCGCCGGGGCATGGTGGTCTACGGCCAGGATAAGCTGGATGAAATCTCCCTCAGCGCCCCCACGACTGTCTGTGAATTCCAAAACGGCTGGTTTAAGGCCTACACCATTACCCCGGAGGAATTCGGCTTTGCCCGATGCACTCGGGACGACCTGCGGGGCGGCGCCCCCCAGGAAAACGCGGCCTTGACCATCGGCGTTTTGCAGGGAGAAAAGGGCCACCGCCGCAACGCCGTGCTTCTCAACGCCGGAGCGGCTCTGTATATCGCCCAAAAGGCCCCCACTATGAAGGAGGGCGTGGCTTTGGCCGGGGCGCTCATCGACTCCGGAAAAGCCATGGAAACGCTGCGGCAGCTCATCGCCCAAAGCAATACAGGGGAGGAATAAGTAAATGACAATTTTAGACCAACTGGCCGGCTATGCCAGGGAGCGGGTACAGCGGGCCAAGGAAGCCCTCCCCCTTTCGGAAATCCGGCGGCAGGCCCTGGCGCAGCCCAAAGGGGAGTTTGCCTTTGAAAAGGCCCTGGCAAAGCCGGGAATGTCCTTTATCTGCGAATGCAAAAAAGCCTCTCCTTCCAAGGGGCTCATTGCGCCGGATTTCCCCTATGTGGAAATTGCCCGGGAATATGAGGCCGCCGGGGCGGACTGCCTCTCGGTGCTCACCGAGCCCAAGTGGTTTTTGGGCAGCGATGCGTATCTGGAAGAAATCGCCCGGGCCGTCTCCCTGCCCTGCCTGCGGAAGGACTTCACCGTAGACGAATACATGCTCTATGAGGCAAAGCTCTTAGGGGCCAGTGCGGTACTCCTGATCTGTTCCCTGCTGCCGGAAGAGATTCTGCGGGAATTTATGCAAATCTGCGATGAACTGGGTCTTTCCGCTCTGGTGGAAATCCATGACGAAGAAGAGGGGAACGCCGCCCTGAAGGCCGGGGCCCGGATGGTAGGCGTCAACAACCGGAATCTCAAGGATTTCTCCGTAGACCCGGAAAACAGCCGCCGCCTCCGTGAGATGATTCCCCCAAACGTGCTCTTTATCTCCGAAAGCGGCGTAAAGACGCCGGAAGACATTGCCGCTCTCCGGGATATGGGAGCGGACGGGGTGCTCATCGGGGAAACCCTCATGCGGGCCCCTGACAAAAAAGCGGCGCTGGCCCGGCTGCGGGGCGCCTTATGATTTGCATCAAGCTCTGCGGCCTCTCCCGGCCCCAGGACATCGACGCCGCCAACCGGCTGCACCCGGACTATGTGGGCTTTGTCTTTGCCCCCAAAAGCCGGCGGTATGTTTCTCCAAAGCAGGCGGCGGAGCTGAAACAGCAGCTGGACCCCTCCATTCAGGCGGTGGGGGTCTTTGTGGATGAGAACCCGGAAACCATCCTTTCCCTGCTGGAACAGGGGATCATCGATATTCCCCAGCTCCACGGAAGGGAGGGGGAGAAAGAAATCCGGTTCCTTCAAAAGGCCGCAGGCAGGCCGGTAATCAAGGCCTTTTCCCTCCACACACCCCAAGACGCCGCCCTGGCCCAGGAAAGCCCGGCGGATTTGATTTTGTTGGATTCCGGCCCGGGGGGCACAGGCGCCGCCTTTGACTGGCGTTTGCTGGAAGCCATCTCCCGGCCCTATTTTTTGGCCGGCGGTTTGGATGCGGAAACCGTCATTACTGCCCTGGAGCGGCTGGATCCCTATGGGGTGGACGTGAGCTCCGGCATTGAGACCCAGGGCCAAAAAGACCCCGCCAAAATGGAAGCCTTCGTCCGGGCGGTGGAGGCGGTGCGGAAGCTTTCCCGAAAGCCGCCATTGTGATACAATAAAAAAGATCCTAATTTGGAAAGGAAGATTCCCATGACCAACCCAAATGGGCGCTTCGGCATTTACGGGGGGCAGTATATCCCCGAAACGCTGATGAACGCCGTTATCGAATTGGAGCAAGCCTATAACCACTATAAAGACGACCCGGAATTCAACCGGGAGCTGGAAGAGCTCCTCAACGAATACGCCGGCCGGCCCTCCCGGCTCTATTATGCCGCCAAAATGACCGCCGACCTGGGCGGCGCCAAAATCTATCTCAAGCGGGAAGATTTGAACCACACCGGCGCCCACAAAATCAACAATGTGCTGGGCCAGGCCCTTCTGGCCAAGAAGATGGGCAAAACCCGCCTGATTGCCGAAACCGGCGCCGGACAGCACGGCGTGGCCACCGCCACCGCCGCCGCTCTCATGGGCATGGAGTGCGTGGTCTTTATGGGCAAAGAGGACACCCAGCGGCAGGCCCTTAACGTCTATCGGATGCGGCTGCTGGGGGCTGAAGTGGTGCCTGTAACCACCGGAACCGCCACGTTAAAGGACGCGGTTTCCGAAGCCATGCGGGAATGGACTTCCCGTATTGACGACACCCACTACTGCCTTGGCTCCGTCATGGGCCCTCATCCCTTCCCCACCATTGTCCGGGACTTCCAGGCGGTGATTTCCAGGGAAATCAAAGAGCAGATGCTGGAAAAAGAGGGCCGGCTTCCCGATGCGGTGGTGGCCTGCGTGGGCGGCGGCTCCAACGCCATCGGCAGCTTCTATCACTTTATCAACGACCCGAGCGTCCGGCTGATCGGCTGTGAGGCCGCCGGACGGGGCATCGACACCTTTGAAACCGCCGCCACGGTCAACACCGGCCGGGTGGGCATTTTCCACGGCATGAAGTCCTATTTCTGTCAGGACCAATACGGCCAGATTGCCCCGGTATACTCCATTTCCGCCGGGCTGGATTATCCCGGTGTGGGCCCGGAGCACGCCCAGCTTCACGACATGGGCCGTGCGGAGTATGTGCCTGTCACCGACGACGAAGCGGTCAACGCCTTTGAATATCTGGCCCGCACGGAGGGCATTATCCCGGCCATTGAATCGGCCCATGCAGTGGCCCACGCCATGAAAATTGCGCCCGCTATGGACAAAGAGCAGATTATCGTCATCACGCTCTCCGGCCGGGGAGACAAGGACTGCGCCGCCATTGCCCGCTACAGAGGGGAGGATCTCCATGAGTAACATTTGCCATGCATTTGAAAACGGGAAGGCCTTTATCGCCTTCATCACCTGCGGCGACCCCGATTTGGAAACCACCGCCGCTGCCGTCCGGGCCGCTGCGGCCAACGGCGCCGACCTGATTGAGCTGGGGATCCCCTTCTCCGACCCCACTGCCGAAGGGCCGGTCATTCAGGGAGCCAACATCCGGGCCCTGCAGGGCGGCGTGACCACCGACAAAATCTTCGACCTGGTGCGGGAGCTGCGCCGGGATGTGACCATCCCCCTGGTGTTTATGACCTATGCCAACGTGGTCTTCTCCTACGGCGCGGACCGCTTTCTCTCCGCCTGCCGGGACATCGGCATAGACGGGCTCATTCTGCCGGACGTCCCCTATGAGGAAAAAGAGGAATTCCTGCCCCAGTGCCGTCAATACGGCATAGACCTGATCTCCCTCATTGCCCCCACTTCTCACAACCGTGTTGCCATGATTGCCCGGGAGGCCGAGGGGTTCCTCTACATTGTTTCCAGCCTGGGGGTCACCGGCACCCGGGAGGAAATCCGCACCGACCTGGCTTCCATTGTGGAGGTGGTGCGGCAGAACACCCAGATTCCCTGCGCCATTGGCTTTGGCATCTCCACCCCGGAGCAGGCCCGGCAGATGGCCGGCCTCTCTGACGGCGTGATTGTGGGTTCCGCCATTATCAAGATTCTGGAGAAATACGGCACCCAGGCCCCGCCCTATATCGGGGAATACGTGAAGTCCATGAAGGAAGCGATTTCTTAATCAGGATTCGGCAATCCATATCATAAAAAATTCCGCTGACCGGAGCAAATGAAATGCCCCCAAAAAGTTAGACAATATTATGCAGTAGAAATTGATCAAGCGACCGAAAGGGCTTGTTGTCTGTGAATGGCAGGCGGCAAGCCCTTTAGTCGACCAGCTCTTGCCTGAAGTGCTCTAAGGACTGGAATTTTTGCAGGTATAGCAGCTCACTTTTGAGTAAGCCAAAGAAATTCTCCATAACGGCATTATCCAGACAGTTCCCTTTGCGGCTCATACTTTGCCGGATGCCTTTTGCTTTGAGCATTCTCTGGTATTGCCTGTGCTGGTATTGCCAGCCTTGGTCAGAATGAAGAATCAGTCCGGTTCCATCCGGTATGGTTGCAAATGCTTTGGTAAGCATCGTTGTTACCATGCTCAAAACCGGTCGGTCGGAGATGGTATAGCTGACCAAATACCCATTGTGCAGATCCAGAATGGGAGAAAGATAGAGCCTCTGGCCAAACAGATTGAACTCTGTCACATCGGTGACCCACTTCTGGTTTGGCCTTTCCGCATAGAAGTCTCTGTTCAGCAGATTCGGTGCGATCTTGCCAACCTCTCCTTTGTAGGAGCGATATTTTTTCATTCTGACACGGCAGACCAGCCCCATCTCCTTCATGAGCCTCTGCACCGTCTTGTGGTTCAGATGCATCCCATTATTGTGTAATGCTGCGGTAATACGCCGGTACCCATATCGTCCTCTGTTTTTGTGATAAATAGAAATAATCTCTTCTTTTGCTTCTGCATATTTATCTGCCCGGTGCATCCGCTTCATATGGTAGTAAAAGGTAGCACGAGGCAGTTGAGCGATTTCAAGCAGAAGGGATAAAGGATATTTCTGCCTTAGTTTTTGGACTACCTGCGTTTTCCGCGCTGGCGTCGCTCTTCCTCCAAAACCAAGGCTTGCAAATTTTTTAGGTAATCCACCTCTGCTCGCAGCCGCTGGTTCTCTGCAATGAGATCTTCCTCAACCTCCTTAGACAACTTCGCCGGCCGACCGCCACCTTTTCGCCCTCGCCGTTCTACCGCCAAGCCTTCCGGCCCTTCTTCAAGATAGATTCGCTCCCAGCGTTCGATGATCTTATGGTCATTGATTTTAAACCTTTGCATTGCTTCTCGAACGCTGATGTGTTCCTCTCTCATCGTCTCTACTACCATTTGCTTGAATTCTGGCACGTAGTGTTTCTTCGGTATTCCTTTTGACATAATAAAACACCCCTCTTGTTATTCAGTATACCATACTGTCTAACAATTGGGGTGCTGTTCAAGCGGGATTTTTATCTTTATTGGGTCATTGGTCTTGCAGTACGTTTCGGCCTTCCCATTGGGGCGGACAGCGCATTCCCATCAGATATGCGATAGTGGGGGCGATATCCTTGATGCTCACATTCTCCAGCTCCTTTCCCGGAGCGAAAGCAGGTCCCCAGAAAAACAGCGGGATGGTCATGTCCTCGGGAATGTCCAGGCCGTGGTCGCGGTCATGGCCGCCGTGGTCAGCGGTGACAACCAAGTGATACCCCTGGGGCAGGGATTCCTTTACCTGCTTGACGCACTGCCAGGCGTTGGCCAGGACCCTCAGGTACTTGTCCGTCATCCAGCCGAACTGGTGGCCGGTGTTGTCCACGCCGCCCAGATACAGGAAGAGAAAATCCGGTTCCTCTTTTTGCAGATAGTCCACCGCCAACCGGGTCATGTCCCGCTCACTTTCCAAAATCTTTTCCCAGGGCAGGTCCAGGGTCTGAAAATGGCTGTAGCAGAGGCTCCCCGGCCGGTTTAAATCCCGCAGGGGCTCCCAGTTGTAAAACATGGCGGCGCGCTTGAAATACCGGGCCGTCACATCCCCCAGGCTGTCAATGGGCCGGGCCATGGGACGCCACTCGTTGGTGAGAATGCCGTGACGCTCCGGGTCCACGCTGAAAAACAGGGAAGCATGGCATGGCAAGGTAATAGAGGGCATTACCGTGCGGCCCCGAAAGCAAGCGCTCCCCTCCCGGGCCAGCTCTTTGGGAAACGCCTCCCCGCACCGCTGCACCCCGTCCGGACGCATTCCGTCAATGAGAATCAATACTGCTTTGCTTGCCATATTTTCTTCCTCCCAGCTCTTAGTGGAAGGTATCCACCGAATAGTCGTGATAATGGAACCCGAACCAATGATTTTTCACGTCGGCAGCGCAGGAAGGCGCTTCCCGGGTAATAAACTGCCCATCCTGCAAAGCTTCCGGTGTGTATTCCGCCGTGTGATCCAGCAGCAGCTTCCACAGGCGCTCTTTCTCCGCGGTCCAGGCCGGGTCGTTAGACAAATCATGGCGCTCCATGGGGTCGTGGTTCAAATCAAAGAGCAGGGTGTGGTTTCCGGTGGCGCAGTACACCAGCTTTACCCGATTTTCCATGACACAGAAATGATTGTTCAAGCTATTGCCAAAAAACACCCGTTCACCGGTCTCCTTCAGCAGATTCTTCCCCTTGGCGTGGGCCGGCACTGGCACCCCAGCCATGGAGAGAATAGTGGGATATAGGTCGGCAATTTCGGCAGTGACATCCACCTTCCGGTTGGTGTTGGCAAAGCGGCCCTGGGGCGGCACAATAATCAGAGGCACATGAGCGGAACCCTCAAAGAACAGGTTTTTCTGGCTCATAAAGTGGTCGCCTAACATTTCACCGTGGTCGGCAGTGAAAATAATCCAGGTATTCTGGAACAGGCCGTTTTCCCGCAGGCAGCCAAACAGCCGGCCCAGAGAGTAGTCTACCTGGGTAATCATGGCGTAATAAGCCCGGCGGACAGCGGCAACCTGCTCCGGCCCAAAGAAATGCATATTGGTGTTTTCGTAGCAGCCCTCCATAAGGCCCTGGGGAAGCCCTTCTACGGTTTGGCTCCAATCTCCATGGACGGCCTCAGGCATGGGAATCTTGTCATAGAGCTCCCAGAAATCCCGGCAGGGGTCAAAAGGCGGGTGGGGCTTGGTATAGCTGGTCCACAGGAAGAAGGGGCGCTTGGGGTCACGGGTTTCCAAAAAGTCCACAGCCCCATCGGTAATCCACTGGGTAATGCTGTCCTTCACATCCACCGAGGAAATCACCGGCTCCACCTCGCACTCGCCTCCGTGAAGTTTGGGGCGGGCGCCGCCGGGGCGGTGGTCATACTGGCGCATATAATCCAGGGGCAGAGTCATTTCCTCAAAACCATAGTGAGCACGGGCCGGCTCAAAATGCATTTTTCCCATAGCTTTGGTCTGATAGCCCGCATCGGTCAGAATCGCCGGCAATGTGGTGCGGGCCTCTGTGGCGGCAGTCATCACCGCTTCGTGGGTCACGTTGGAGACCACGCCGCTTTCAAAGCCCCGCTGGCCTGTCATAATGGTGGTGCGGCTGGGCACGCAGATGGGGCAGTCGGCATAGCACCGGGTAAAGGCGATGCCGGATTCCGCCAAATAGTTCAGATGGGGGGTGAAGATGCTCCGGTTGCCCAGGGCGTTGATGGTATCAAACCGCTGCTGGTCGGTGGTGATGAGCAGGATGTTGTCTCGTGGCATAAAGATACCTCCTTTGAATTGATTGGGAGCAATTTCTATTTTCATACTGAAACAAAAACAAAAACAGCCGCCGCCATAACTGACGACGGCTGTTTTCTCTTTTAGTGAATGGGGGAGCCTGCCGGGATGTCGTCCACAAACAGGACCTTTACTCCGTCAGGGGTGTCGGCAGCCAGAATCATACCCTGGCTCTCCACACCGCAGAGCTTGGCGGGCTTCAGGTTGGATACCAGCACAATGTGACGGCCGGTGAGCTCCTCAGGCTTATACCAGGGGGCAATGCCGCTGGCCACGGTGCGCTGGCCTTCCCCATCGTTGAGGGTGAGCTTCAGCAGTTTCTTGGCCCGCTTTACCGGCTCGCAGGCGGTGATTTCCGCTACCCGCAGTTCCACCTTGGCAAAGTCCTCAATGCCGATCAGTGCCACTCCCTCGGCAGCTTCCTTCTTTTCGGCGGCCTCCGCCTTGGGAGCCTTCTCTTCCTTCTTCTCCATGGGATTGGGGATGAGCTTGTTCAGCTCCTCAATCTCCTTGTCCACGTCAATACGGGGGAACAAGGTCTCACCCTTGCAGATTTGGGCGTCCTGGGGCAGCACGCCCCACTTCCCGGCGCTTTCATAGGTGACAGCCTCGCCGGACACGCCCAGCTGGGCCTGGATGCGGGGGGTGGTGGAGGGCATAAAGGGCGCCAGCAGAATAGAGACAATCCGCAGGCTCTCGCACAGGTTGTACATGACAGCAGCCAGGCGGGCCTTCTTGCTCTCGTCCTTGCCCAGAACCCAGGGCATAGTCTCGTCAATATATTTGTTGCTCCGGGCGATGAGCTTCCAAATCTCCGCCAGAGCGTTGGAGAACTGATACTTATCGATAGCCGCGTCGCAGCGGTCCCGGAGGGCGGAAGCCATTTCAATGAGCTCGTTGTCCAGGGAATCGGCCTCTTTTTCCGCGGGAATTACGCCGCCGAAATACTTCTGCACCATGGCCGTGGTGCGGGAGAGCAGGTTGCCCAGGTCGTTGGCCAGGTCGGAGTTAATGCGGGAAATCAGGGCCTCGTTGGTAAACAGGCCGTCGCTGCCAAAGGGGATTTCACGCAACAGGAAATACCGGATGGCGTCTACGCCGTAACGCTCGCAGAGGATATAGGGGTCCACCACATTGCCCTTGGATTTGCTCATTTTAGTGCCGTCGCCAAAGAGCAGCCAGCCGTGGCCGTACACCTGCTTGGGCAGGGGCAGATCCAGGGCCATCAAAATAGCGGGCCAGATAATGGTGTGGAACCGCACGATTTCCTTGCCCACAAAGTGGACATCGGCGGGCCAATACTTGTTGTAATCGGAAAGATCGTCACTGCCATAGCCCAGAGCGGTGATATAGTTAGGCAGGGCGTCCACCCACACATACACCACGTGCTTGGGGTCAAAGTCCACCGGGACGCCCCAGGTAAAGCTGGTGCGGGAAACGCACAGGTCGCCCAGGCCCTGCTTGATGAAATTGATCATCTCGTTTTTGCGGCTTTCCGGCTGGATGAACTCCGGATGATCCTCATAGAACTTCAGGATGCGGTCGCCATATTTGGAGAGCCGGAAGAAATAAGCCTCTTCTTCGGCCCACTTGACTTCCCGGCCGCAGTCGGGGCACTTGCCGTCCTTGAGCTGGGTCTCAGTCCAGAAGGATTCGCAGTCGGTGCAGTACCAGCCCTCATACTTGCCCTTATAGATTTCCCCTCTGTCGTACAGCTCCCGGAAGATCTTCTGCACGCCCTTGATATGGTAGTCGTCGGTAGTGCGGATAAACCGGTCGTTGCTGATGTTCAGAAGCTTCCACAGGTTCTGGAAGATGGTGACGATGTGATCCACATATTCCTTGGGGGTGACGCCCTGGGCCTCCGCCTTTTGCTCGATTTTCAGGCCGTGCTCGTCAGTACCCGTGAGGAACATGACGTCGTATCCCTGCATTCGCTTATAGCGGGCAATGGCGTCGCTGGCAACAGTGGTATAGCTGTGCCCGATATGGGGGTTGCCGGACGGATAGTAAATGGGTGTGGTGATGTAAAACGTCTTTTTGTCCATGGGTGTTCCCTCCAAGTTGATTTCTCCGGACCGGAGCCGGAGATGTATTTTCCATGAAAGATACTTTTTCAGCGATACGTTTCTATTATAACATGCCCCCGGGGAATTGCAACCAAAAAGCGCAGGCGGAACCTCCATTTCTCTCAAGTCAATCCCATCAGGCAATCTAAACTAACATCGCAATTATCTGTACGCATAGATTATCATGATGCCAGGCAATACAGGTATTCTCCAATAACTAAATAAAGCCGATTTCCTACCCTCCAAAGTTGACATTCCCCTGAAAAAAATGCTATCCTAAATATAGGAAAAGGCAGACCATCAACGGTTTGCCCCTCCAGTCAATGACTTAACTTCAAAGAAATAGCCGTCAACGTTTGGGGTGTTGGGCGGCTATTTCTTTTTTATGTTGGAAGCGGCTGCGATAAACAAACCAGCTAAACCGATTAACACTAAGCAGAACTGAAATAGATCTGAATAGGTTACATACATCGGCGGAGCAGCCTCCGCTGGCAATCCGCGTTTACGGTTGAGTGCTGACAACGAACCGGTTCCACGCGGAGTGTGGATACATCAATAGGAAACTTGTTTTTCGCTCTCAGCTACCTCCGCGAGAAAATGGGCTGTTTTTCACGCCCGGCTTTCCCGCGGGTTGGGTGCGGACCCTGTCCGCCCGCCCTGGTGATGGACTGCCTTTTTCGATTATGGGGATTCCCTGGAAAATACGGACCGCATCAAAGAAATGTGCAGGGATATTGCCGGCCAAATGGAAACCGCGGTTAAACAGGACAACCGTATCCCCGCCCCGTGAAAGGCAAAAGGCCCCCGGCATCTCTGCCGAGGGCCTTGATTTGAGTTGGGTTTTCCACCAGTTTTTCTTTTTTAGTGGAAAATTTGATTTCTGCGGCGCTTTTGCGTCCCTCACTGGGGTTGGGAATCTTCCAGCACCGTGAGCTCCCCTTTTCCCTGAAAGTTCATTCCCTTTTTCCGGAACTCTGCCACCAGCTCCCGGGCCGTCACTGCTTCCGGACGATCCAAAAGGCCGGCCCAAAGGCCCATTTGGCCCAAGAGCGCCTCCGGCCCCCGGTGGTTGGCCCGAAGGAATCCCACGTCCTGGGCCTTGTCCCGTTTGGAGAGGCGCTTTCCAGAAGGGGACATGAGCAGGGGAATGTGGAAAAATTCCGGGGCAGGATAACCAAGCAGTTCATAGAGATAGAGCTGCCGGGGCGTGGAATCCAGCAAATCGCATCCACGCACCACCTGAGTAATCCCCATTTCCCCATCGTCAGCCACCACTGCCAGCTGATAGGCAAAGACCCCGTCGGAACGCCGGATGATAAAATCCCCGCAGTCCCGGAGAAGGTTTTCCCGGAATTCCCCCTGACAGCCATCGGTAAAGGCGATTTCCCGGTCGGGCACCATCAGGCGGTAAGCGGGGCGGCGAGTCTGGGCCAGCTGGGCCCGCTCTTCTTCTGTCAAAGAACGGCACCGGCCCGAATAAATGGGCGCGCCATCCTCCCGGTGAGGAGCCTGGGCTGCGTGAAGCTCGCCACGGGTGCAGTAGCAGGGATAGACCAGGCCTTTTGCACGAAGCTCCTCAAAATAGCGGCGATACCGCTGGGTGCGCTGGCTCTGGTAATAGGGGCCCTGGGGCCCGCCTTTGCTGCCCCCTTCGTCCCAATCCATGCCGAACCAGGTCAGATCGTCCTCCATCTGGGCGGCATACGCCATTCGGGAGCGGTCCGGGTCCAAATCCTCAATGCGCAGAACCATCTCGCCCCCGGCAGCCCGTACCGGCAGCCAGGCCATGAGGGCGCAGAAAATATTGCCCAGATGCATCCGTCCGCTGGGGCTGGGGGCAAACCGCCCCCGCACCGGCTTTGTCTCCATGAAATTTCCCCTTTCCGCTTATGTTGTTTCTGCGCTTACTCTAAAATCACGCACTGATTTCCCCGGGAAGCAAACACTTCTTCAAAGGCTTCCCGGCTGTACTCCATGCGGCCAGCCAGAGGGTCCGCAATGACAACCGTATCCTCTGTATAGCCAATGAGCACTGCCCCGTGGTCGTTGGTGCTGTACTCTACATAAGAACCGTCGTCCAGATACCATCCCTGCAGCTCGTTCCGGGGCGCCATAGAAATGGTAATCCACACCACCACCGGAATATCCTCTTCCACCAGGTCATAGAGCTCCTCCGGCTCGGCCCCGGTGAGGTCCACGGCCCGGAGAGAGCTTCCCTGGCTTTCGAGAAAACGATTGGCTGCCGTGACAATGGCCGGGGTGCCGCAGATATAACCGATCTCCGTGGTGGGGTCTCCTACAAAATACTGATTCAAATCCGTGCCGCACAAATTACCCTCGCTGTCATAGTAAAACCTGGCCAGGACCGTGGGGAGGTACTCTTCCGCCATAGTCACTTTATCCACGTCAAATCCATAATACTGCAGGGTCATGGTCAAGGCAGTAATCTCACAGCCAGTAGGCAGTTCCGGCATCTGCCAGAGAATCGGGAAATCCTCGATTTCATAGCCGTCTGGCTCTTCCGGGATTTCTTCTTCCTGCGCTTCTGCCGCCCGGTTTTCAATTTCCGGTTCCTCTGTGCCGGAAGGCTCCGGCGTTTCTTCTGAGAGGCTCTCGGAGTTCTCCTCTTGTTCTTCTAGTTCCGATTCTTCTTCCAATATAGCCTCAGAGGAAGACGAGCCTGCTGCAGAAGAGGTCATACGGTTCCCAACTTGGCAGGCGGGAAGTACGTTGAGAGCCAAAAGCCCCGCCAGAAAAGCCACCCATCTATTTCTTTTTTTCACTACAATTTCCCCCATTCCCTTGGAGCCTGACGTCCCAATTGTGCAAATCCTCCCGCAGTTTCAGGGGTTTTCGCCGTTTCCCCAGCGCAGCGCTATGCCTGATTTCCCTCCATAAAGGCATATGCCGCCCACTGCCGGCCTCCCGGTTTGAGAGGCACCGCAGGGGCGGCTTACGCAAAAGCTTTTCCTTTAGGGGCTTCCCGTCAGCCCAGCAGCTCCTTTACAAAATAAGCGTTGGTGTTGGCATACAGGCCCCGGGCGTCACGAAGCTGCAAACGCACATAACCCTCGTCCCCGGTAAGCTCAAAGGAAGCCTCCGTCAGGCTCTCCCCGGGATTTGCAAAGGCCCACTGACCGTCACGGCCCTGGGTAATGAGACCGATTCTCTCCACCGGGTCGCACTGGATGGTCAGGCGGTTTCCTTCCAGCCAAAGGCCGTGAATCAGGGGCCCCATGCTGGCATAGGTGCGGCCTTCCACCAGGGCCTTGATGACCGCGTCATAAGTCAGGCTCTCTGCCTGAATCATGGTGAACCCACCGAAGGAATCATTGCGGGGGTCCCCCAAAGGAGAACGGTCATGGTTGTCGTCTGTGGCAAAGCAGTGAACCCGATGGCCGGTGCGCAGCAGCTCGTCATAGGCCTGGGGCGCATAGCCGTTCATCCCCTCTACCTCGCAGCCATAATTGTAAATCTCGAAAAAGTCCAGGTTTTCCAGAGGGGCATAGTCCTCATAAGTCTGCACGCTCCACCAGGGATGGTTATAGCAGCAGAGGAACCCCTCGTCTTTCCGGGCCTTAATATAGGCGTTGACATTCTCCATGGTGTACACCTGCTCCGGCATGGGCACCTTCGCGCAGTCCCGTCCTTCAGGGCGAGTATCATAGAAATTCAGGTGGTACACAGGCCGGGTATTCCAGTCGGGATACTGCTCCGCCGGCGCGTCAATATTGGCCTCAAAGGCCCCAATGGTCAGGAAGGAATCATCATCCAGGGTGGTGTGGCGGCGGTAATCCATATGGTCCGTAAAGGCGATAATGGAGTATCCCTGTTTCTGGTATTCCTCCTTCACCTGCCAACTGGTCCATTGGCCGTCGGACACAGTGCAATGGCAGTGAAGGTTGGCTTTATAAAAATTCCCGTTGGGGGAAAGGAGCATCTTTTTTTCCATTTGACAAACATCTCCAATTGAATAGGCATCCGGACAGAGGGCGCCTCCGCCCGGTTTACTCCTTCATTTATTCCTGTCCCATGCGGCTGGGGGTTACCATGTGGGCCCACAGGTTCCGGCACACATACTGCCCCTCTTCATCGGTCTGATAGGGGAGTTTTTCTTCCCGCAGCTCGGGGATGTCCTCCAGAAGGCCCTGGGCAAATTCCGCCATACGGTCCCGAGCCGTCTCAAACCGGGCAATGGCGCCGCCAAGGCGAATATCCAGCACCTCAAAGCCAAAGGGCTTGTTCACTGCCATCCACTGGTTGTACCAGGCCCGGCGCAGGGCACGAAGGGCTTCCAGGTTTTCTTCCGCCAGGGAAAGTAGCTCTTTTGCGGCCTGGCGGTCGCCATTGCGCACAGCCGGGGCGGCAGCCATCCGCCAGCGACACTTGAGAACCAGGGCGCGGGCCATGCAGGCATAGGCTTCCAGCTGAAGGTGCATGGGCTCATTTTCTCGGGCAAAGGCCTCGAATTTTGCAGCCAATTCCTCGTAATAGGGGATATATTCCTCATTGCGGGGTAGGTCTGCCTCAAACAGGGGCAGCAGCGGGTCCTCATAGAGGAGCACCCGGCAAGGGTTAGCGGTGCTGTTGGGCTGGCGCACCAGGCCCGGCAGCTCGTTGAGCTTGGATATGGTCAAAAACGCCTGGGCATCCATACCGGAAGAAGCCCGGAAGCGCTTTTCCGCTTCTTCGGCGTCCCAATGACCGGTATAGTTGTACTCGCCAAAAATCGCAAGGCCATACTGGAGGGTATACAGGTTGCACTCTGCGCCGTCGTCCCCCCAGCAGGTGGCGAAGACTTCCTTCACTCCGGCCTTGACGCACTCTTCCAGGGCGGGCAGGGTGGCGGCCAGGGTCTTGCGGTAATCGGCGGCAGGCCCGCACCAGGTCCAGATGCCTCCTGCAAATATGGTCTTGGCCTTAAACTGGGCGTGCTTTTGCAGCATATTGGCATAGGAGGCGTTGTCCTCGTGGTAATAATCCCAATACACCAGGCCGATATTCTCCGGAGCGGCAGCCAGAATTTCCGGGGTCAGGATGCAGTCCGGGTGATAAACGCCTTCGTCCCGGGCAGCGGTGAAGTGCATATCGCTCCACATCATGGCCTCCAGGCCTTCTTCGTCCAGGATTTCCTTCACCAGCTTCAGGTGATTGCGCATAAGCTCCACCTTGGAGGCGTAGCCGTACTTATTCAGGTACTGGCCTCGGCCCATCCAATAGGCTTCATCCATGCCGATGTGGATGCGCTTGGAGCGGAAAGGAGCGCTGGCCGCCCGGATACACTGCCGGATAAACTCATAGGTTTTGGGCTCGCGCTCCCCGGTAAGCAGCACATCGTCGGTATCCCGATACTCCGCCATCACCGGCCATTGGAGAGCACGCTCCAAATGGGCCAGGGTCTGGATGCAGGGAATCATCTCAATGCCCAGCATATCGGCATAGTCGTCCAGGCCTTTCAGCTCTTCAAAGGAATAGCGGCCCCGGAGATAGCCGAAATAGGGGCGCTCCGGCACAGTATAGGTATCCTCCGTATAGAGCATCATCCAGTTCATCCCCGCCAGGGCCATACGGCGCAGCAGGTATTTTACGGAGTCCGGCTTGAGCACGGCATTGCGGGAGCAATCGGGCATGAGGCCGCATTTGTCAAACCGGGGCGTTTCCGAAACAGACACCTCCCCTTCTTTCGCATACCGGCACAGCAGGGTCAGGCCCCGGAAAAACTCCGATTTCCCGGCGCAGGAAAGGACAAAGGCCTCCCCTTCCCGGCAAAGGGATACCCCTTCCCCGCTTTTAACATAGACAGGCATACCGTCAGGGCTTTCGCACAGGCCGATTTCCGGAGCCAGGGCTTCCAGCCCGGGGCGGTACTCCTGAGGGAGTTCTGCAAACGTGAACTTCAGCATGGAAACATCCTCCTATAATGGAAAACTTTTCTGGAATCCGGAAAAAATCCCGGTTCACAGCGTCTTTTATTCGCTTGCCTTCATTATAGAAGAAATCCACAAGAATCACAAGAGGCAACGAAAAATCCTTTCAAAAACTTCACGGCAGCTTCATGTCCCGTTATTGTTTTCTCCCCGAAAAACGCTTTCCTCCAGACAGCGTTTGTGCTATGATAAGGGCATCCTGCCTTGGAGGAATCGCTATGACAAAAATCGTCGCCGTTTACAGCCCTGTACTGCTAAAACAGGGTTTTTCCTATGAAAAAGAGCTCCTTTCCCGGGAGCCAGACACACAAATCACCCTATTGCCCCACAAAACCGTCACCCGAGAGGAATTATACGAGGCCCTCCGGGACGCGGACGCCCTGCTCACGGATTACCAGCGGGTGGACGCCGACCTGCTGGCCCACGCGCCCCGACTACGGTGCGTCTCTCTTCTCTCCACCGGCTATAACGTGGTGGACATCCCCGCCGCTCAAAAGGCCGGGGTATCCGTCTGCCATGTGCGGGAATATTGCACCGATGTGGTGGCCGACCACACTATGGCCCTGCTGCTGGCCTTGGAGCGGAACCTGCGGCCCTACATCTCCCAAATTGAACAGGGGATCTGGGAGTTCGACCGGGTGGCCCGAGCACCCCGTCTGGGAGGCCAAATCCTGTGCCTCTTCGGCCTGGGGAAAATCAGTCGGGCCGTTATCCAGCGGGCATCGGCCTTTGGCTTTCAGATTCAGGTGGTTTCCCACCATGCCACGCCGGAAGAGGCCGCAGCGCTGGGGGCCCGCCTGGTGACCCCGGAAGAAGCCCAGGAGACAGCAGACGTCATCTCCAACCACATGGCCTTGTCCCCGGAGACCTACCACTATTTCAATCGGGAATTCTTTCAAAAGCTCCGGCGTTCCCCGATTTTCCTAAACCTGGGCCGGGGCGGCAGCGTAGACGAAGCTGCCTTGGCCGAAGCCCTGGACAAGGGCTGGGTTCGGGCCGCCGGCTTGGATTTGCTGTGGAAGGAAAACCCCGAGCTGGAAGGCCACCCCCTCCTGGGCCGGGAAAACGTCATTATCACCCCCCACGCCGGGTTCTATTCCGAAGAATCCCTCCGGGACATGATCCGCATTGCCTGCGAAAACCTGATCTTCTCCCTGAAAGGCCAGGACGAGAAAGTGGACGGTTATGTTTTCCGAGGAAAAAGAAGATAAATCTGCCCGAAAGCCAGAAATGCCCCGGAGGGAATTCCCTCCGGGGCATTTTGTAAGATGCTGGAATTTACTTGGTGATGGTAAAGGTGCGGGTAATGGGGGCCGCCAGATAGTTGCCGCCCAAGACCACTACCGTCACAATATAGCTGCCCGGCTCTGTGGGCGGGGTAGTGGTGCTGGAATACAGCTTCCATTTATTAGTGAAGCCCGTATACAGATAATGGACGCTGCTCTGGTCAACGGTTACATCACCATTATAGGACAGGGTTACGCCAAAGTCAAAATCCTTGGCCTGCTCCGCAGTGAGCTTACCGCCGGAAATCTCCTGATTCCAGGTGAGCTTGGCGCCGGACAGACGCATTTTAGTGAGCAGGAAGCCCATGCCCACGCCGGTCTTATAGTTGGGATTGTCAGTAACGGCAACCACCGTGTACAGGCCCGCACGATTGGGCGTACCGAAGGAAATCCTCAGGCTGTCTACAATCGAGGGAAGCTTATTGATGATTTCCAGAATCTTCCCAAATGTGCCGGTATCGATATTCAGCTTGTCCAGCAGGTCCAGAAGTTCCTGGGTGCTGAACAGCTCCCGCAGCTCACCCACGGTAATACCGTCGTTGAACATTTGGGTCAGGGTTTTTCCAGTAATCTTCTCCACAATGGGGTCCAGAAGCTTCATCACGGCATTGTCGGTGAAGCGCTCCGGCAGGTCCAGATACAGGCCAGTGGTCACATTGCTGGTCACGCCGGCGTAGATTACATACTGGTCAAAGGTATCGGCAGGGTCGGTGGTGATGAAATCCGCCGGCACGGCCTCATCGGCATAGATATTGGTGGAATGCACGGTCACGCTGACCTTGGCCTTTTCCACCGTCACCGTGCCCTCACTGTTGGCAGAGGGGCGGTAGTCGGCATTGCCGTTATAAGAAATCCGAATTTGCTGGTTCTCTCCAGCGCCCATCTGGGGATAGGTCAGAAGGGTGACTGTACCGCCCTCAATGGGAGCCCAGTTTTTGATACCGCCGTTGATATTTCCGCCCAGTACATTTTCCCCGTAATAGGCAAAGGTAAAGTCGTCCACATGCAGGGTTTCCTTCGCGGGAAGGGTGGAGTTCTCCCAGTCGATGGCATTGTTGAACAAATCGGCCTTCATGACAGAAGCGTCCATATTGTAGGTAATGGAAACGCCCTCCTTCAGGGCCACTGCGCTTTCCAGCCGGCTGTCTGTTGTGGTTACATTCACAATAACGGAATTCCCGCGGAGTTCCCGATTCCCGTTCCAGGAAATACGGATTTCCCACTCGCCGGTACCGAACTTCACCAGTCCGCCCAAATCGGTATAATCCAGAGGCTTGAAGGTATTGGTAATCCCCGTGGGGTCGGCATTATACTCCACGGTTACCTCATCAGCGGAAAGGGCGATGGGAGAAGTGGAAGCCACTACCGCGTTGTAAATTGCCTCCGCAGTGGCCTTATAATCATACGACTGGTCATCCGCGAAGGCCATGCCTACTTCATAAGGGCCTTCGTTCAGATTGAACTGGAGCTGTTCCCGGTCGGCAACGGTCAGGGTAAATTCCACCGTGGTGGGGGCATACTCCTGGCTGCCTCCCCACACCAGGCGCAGCTTTTGCTCGCCTGCGGAAATGGCCGGATATTCCAAAGCGATACCCAGGTCGTTTTTAATCGAGCCGCCCTCCAGCGGAACCCATTCATGAGTACCCGCCGGCTTACCCAAGATGATGTTTTCCGCATAGTATTCAATGGTCACATCATCGACGGTAAGGGCCGGCTCGCTGGACTTCACCACTGTGTTGAAAATCAGCTCCCGCAGGGCGCTGTAATCCACGGTGATTTCCTCCGTATAGGGCAGCTTCACCGTGCAGCCCTGGTTCAGCTCGATTTCCGCTTCCGGGCGCTCGGCAATGGTGACGTCCATCTCGGCAGAAGTGCCGTAAATGGTGTCCGTCCCTGCATAGGAAATCCGGATTTTCTGCTCTCCAGCAGAAATAGCGGGATAAGTCAGCAGGCCGTTTTTGCCGCCTTCCAGAGGCATCCAGGCTTTGCCCAAATCCCCCACTGCGCCGCTGGTAGCCGTTGCGTAATACTCGATGGTCACATCATCCGGGGTGAGCCCTTCCGGAGTGGTGGATTCCACCACGTTTTCAAAAATCAGGCGGCGCAGCTCGTCATAGTTGACGCTCATGTCCTCGTTATAGGGCAGCTTTACGGTGCAGCCCTCCTGCAGCGTAATGGAGGAGGACAGCTTTGCCGCTTTGGTCAGAGTTACTTCCGTATCGATCCCTTCCAGCCGGACCTGATAGTTGCCGTCGCTGTTATCTGCCAGGGCGGGGTGCGTAAAGGTAGTGGTAACAAATACTACCTTTCTCTCGCTGGTAAAGCCGTCAATAGAGCCCCAAGCATCGTTCGTGAGCAAGCCGTTTTTTCCAGTGCAGTAATACTCCCAATGGAAATCCTGGGTGTCTACGGTTTCATAATTGGCAATCAGGGTCTTGTTGAGAATCTCTTCGACCTCATCTTTCGTGGAGCCGGCAGGAATCACTGCCGTGCCGTTCTGCAGCTGGGGTTCCTGCGCGGTTTCCGCCGCCACTACGGGAGCTGCATTTTCAACCGGAGTTTCAACCGCAAAGCCCGGCAGTGCAAACGCCTGTGACAGCAGCAGGGCCGACAAGACGCCCGCCACAATCTTCTTTGTCATGTGTTTGAACATCTTCTTTTTCCCTCCTCAAGGGTAATTCAATTTTCACGGCTGTGCATTTTAAAAGGACTCTCCACAAATACCAGCCGTAATTTATTTTACCATTTGGCATTTACGATTTCAAGATTTTGGCCCTATCCATTTTCTATATAGATGTTGTCACAAGAAACATCGTTTTTGGAAAAAATTCCTACCCCCTTCCAAGAAGCTAAAATTTCCCAAAATAAAAAGCGCGCCACAGCTTGCAATTCTGCGGCGCGCGCTCCTGATTCCTCGATTATAAACTCCGGTTCACCTGCTGGCAGAACCGCCCAAAGGCCTCCCGGCCCTCTTCGGTATCCTTAAAGACCCCGGCGTTACTCAGAATCTCACAGAACACCCGGCCCACCTCCTGCTGTACCAGCCCATGAACCTGTCCCGGAACCGGGGCTTTTTCTTTCAGCTGACAGTACCAGTCATAGTGGGGCTCCATGGCCTTTTGGGAGAAAATCTCCCCTTCCCGCTCCGGATGGGCGAGAGCTTCCTCTACCAGGGCCAGCTCCTTTTTTAACCGGGCCGGCAGGATGGCCAACCCCATGACTTCAATCAGGCCGATGTTTTCCTTTTTAATGTGGTGGTACTCCTGGTGGGGATGAAAAAGCCCCAAAGGATGCTCCGGGGTGGTGCGGTTGTTCCGAAGCACCAAATCCAGTTCAAAGGCCCCTTCCCGCATCCGGCAGATAGGAGTGATGGTATTGTGGGGCGCGTCTGTATGGGCGTAAATTCCCACGGAGGCATCGGTATAATCCCGCCACTGCTTCAAGATTATTTCCGCCAAATCCAGCAGGCGCTCCTTGTCCTCACTGCGCAGGCGCAGCACGGACATAGGCCAGCGGACGATTCCCGCAGACACATCTTCAAACCCCCAGAAGGTGATTTCCTCCCGGATAGGCGCTTTGGCCATGGGAAACTCGTACCGGCCGCCCTGGAAATGGTCATGGCTCAAAATAGAGCCCCCCACAATGGGCAGGTCGGCGTTGGAGCCGATAAAGTAGTGGGGAAACTGGCGCACAAAGTCCACCAGCCGGGCCATGGAGTCCCGATCGACCTTCATGGGGGTATGTTCTTTGTTGAGCACAATGCAGTGCTCGTTATAGTACACATAGGGGGAATATTGGAGAAACCACTCCTCCCCCAGCAGCTTCAAAGGAATCAACCGGTGGTTAGCCCGGGGCGCTTGGGAAAGGTTCCCTTTCAGCCCCTCGTTTTCCCGGCACAGGGCGCACTTGGGATAGCCAGCCTGGGGAAGGTTCCGGGCGGCTGCGATGGCTTTGGGGTCCTTCTCCGGCTTGGAGAGGTTGATGGTGATCACCAAATTCCCGTATGCAGTGGGTACCGTCCAGCGCTCATCCCGGGCCACACGGTCCGTGCGGATATAGTGAGAGCTGCGGCTCAGCTGATAATAATACGCTGTGGCCGCTTGGGGGTCCTCCTCATACAGCGCATAAAACCGCCGGATCACCTCTGAAGGCCGGGGCATCATGCAGTCCATCAGCTCCGTATCCAGCACATCCCGATAAGGGTCGGTATTCCCCTCTAACCGTCCAGTCTCATAGGCCCAGTCCAAAATCGCCTCTAAAATGGGAGCCGGGCTTTCCAGGGCCTCCGCAGGCGGTTCTACCGCGTCATCCCAGCCATCCAGACCCAGCACCGCCAGCATCCGGTTGGCGGCATAGGTGCAGTCAGCCTTTTCCAGCAGGCCCCGCTGCATCCCAAATTGGAGCAGCCGGGCAATTTCTACGCTGATATCCTGCATCTTACCATTCCTCCCGCTGTCAAGCAGCCCCTATCAATAGTGGATTTCCACGATTTCCCCTGCATTTTTATAAACGTGCCCTTCCGGCACCAGACCACGCACCATGGAGAGGGGATACACCCGGCTGCCCCGGCCCACAACCGTGCCCGGGTTCAAAACGGAATTGCAGCCCACTTCCACATGATCCCCCAGAATGGCGCCAAACTTTTTCAGGCCGGTTTCCAGCCGGCCCTCCGGGGTTTTCACCGTAACCAAAGTCCGGTCCTGCTTCACGTTGGAGGTGACGGCGCCGGCTCCCATATGGGCGTGATAGCCCAAAATGGAATCCCCCACATAGTTGTAGTGGGGAACCTGGACATGGTCAAAGAGAATCACGTTCTTTAATTCCGTAGAGTTGCCCACAACGCAATCCTTCCCCACCAGGGCGTTGGCCCGGATGAAAGCGCCGGGGCGCACCTCGGTATTGGCCCCGATAATGCAGGGGCCGCCGATATAGCAGTTGGGGTACAGACGGGCGCTGCGGTGAATCCACACCCCGGACCAGCGCTGTTCATACTCGTTTTCCGGCAGGGCCGGCCCTATCTGACGGATAAACTCCCCGATTTCCGGCAAAGCTTCCCATGGGTAGGTGCACTTTTCCAGCAGGGAAGCGGCAGCCGAGTGGTTCAGGTCAAACAGATTGCGGATAAAAAGGGATTGATTCATTACGATAACTCCTTCCTCTCAGGCCTGGCCCCTGGGGCCCGCCTGCAGCAATACTTCTTTATATGGAATATGCAGCCATTTCCCGGTTCAGAAATCCTCTTTCTCCCGGGAAGGGGCCGGCAGCGCACCAAAATGTTCCGCCGCCAAAGCCAGCAGCTTGGGATGGTCAAAGGCCAGACCATGGTTTTCCAGAATCACAAAGGGGCCGTCCGGGGCATTTTCCTGCCGGGCTACCCGAGCCTCCAAAATCTCCTCCCCCTTGGTCAAGCGCAGAGAATATGTTCCCGGCTGTTCCGGCTCTTCTTTCATTTCCAGGCGGAACCAGCCGGCGTCAGCGGCGTCATCCCCTGCCTGCACCGCCAGCTTCTCCCGGGGCACCACCGCCATATGCAGCACGCTCATGGTCCAAGTTCGGGGGTCCCGGCCCGGCTGACTAAAGGTAAAAAGCTGTTGGGGCGCAATCCCGGCGGCGCCGGTTTCTTCCCAAAGCTCCCGGGCGGCAGCCTGGCCCACGGTCTCCCCCGGTTCCACAAACCCGCCGGGCAGAGCCCATTGTCCCAAACAGGGATGGCCGCCCCGGCGTATCAGCAGCACCTGGGGGCCTTCCTCTCCCGGGGAAAAAATGGCGATATCTGCCGCCACCGACGGCCGGGGGTAGTCCCCGGGACGATATTGGGCCAGGAATTCCGCCTCGGTAAGCCCGTTTTTGTCTCGCAGTTCCATACCGCGCCTCCTTTTTGCATAGAGTCTGGTTTTTATATGAATCCAAAATGTTTTTTATACTTTTATAATAAACACCTGACGCTGTCTTGTCAATGAGAAAAGGCGCATTCCCACAGGTTCTCTTGCAATCCCGTCGGGGGTATGCTATGATAAAGGTGCAAGCTGAGTCCAAAGGTATTTTCTGCGGAGGAAGCGAAACTGTGCTCTTTGTTGTTTTGCGCCTTCGTTTTTTCGAAGGCGCTTTTCTGTTTGACAGGCAGTATTCTGTTGATCAGCTTGCCGCCCCATAAAAAGGTTTTTCTAAAATTTATCTTCCACGGAAGATGAAAATCAATGATAGAAAGGAAGTTTCTGCATGGAAAATAACGAAAACCGCGTAGCTCTCATTGGTATCGTGGTGGAAGACCTGGATTCCGCCGAAAAAATCAACGACCTGCTCCATCAGTATGCGGAGCGTATTATCGGCCGTATGGGCATTCCCTACCACAAACGCCAGGTATCCATTATCAGCTTGGTGCTGGACGCACCCCAATCAGAAATCAGCGCCCTGTCCGGCAAGCTGGGGATGCTCCCCGGCGTCAGCAGCAAAACCGTATATGCCCGGCTGGAGGATGCATCGGAGGAAAATCCGTGATTCCAGGGCATCCTACCCAATTGCTGCAAAAGCTCTCCCGGGAACACCGGCTGGCTCCGCTGGAATGGGAGGCCTTGATTGGGGGCTATACCCCCGAGCTGGCCGCCCAGGCGGCGGAACTGGCCCGGGATTTCCGGGAGCCTTTTTATGGGAAAAAAATCTTTATCCGGGGCTTGATTGAATTCACCAACTACTGCCGCAACGATTGCCTTTACTGCGGTATCCGCCGGAGCAACCGGAACGCCCCCCGTTACCGGCTGAACCGGGAAGAAATCCTCTCCTGCTGCGAAACCGGCTGGGAGCTGGGGTTCCGCACCTTTGTGCTTCAGGGTGGAGAGGACCCCTGGTTTACCGACGAGCGCATCTGTGAACTGGTGCGGGCCATAAAAAAGCGGTGGCCGGAATGCGCCGTAACCCTGTCCATTGGAGAGCGGGAAGAGGAAAGCTACCGGAAATTCCGGGAGGCCGGGGCAGACCGCTATCTGCTCCGCCACGAAACCGCCGATGAATGCCATTACCGCCGTCTCCACCCTCCGGAGCTCTCCCTTTCCCACCGGCTGGACTGCCTGCGGACCCTGAAACGGCTGGGCTTCCAGACCGGCGCGGGGTTTATGGTGGGGTCTCCGGGGCAAACGGTGGGGACGCTGGCAAAGGATCTGGTGTTTTTACAGGAGTTTCAGCCGGACATGGTGGGGATTGGGCCCTTTTTACCCCATCACGACACCCCCTTTGCCGGGGAACCGGCGGGCAGTGGGGAACTGACCCTGTATTTGCTCTCTTTAATCCGGATTCTGCTGCCCCAAGTGCTGCTGCCGGCCACTACGGCACTGGGCACCCTGCTTCCCAACGGCCGGGAACAGGGGATGCTGGCCGGGGCCAACGTGGTCATGCCCAACCTCTCCCCAGAGGACGTGCGGGACAAGTACACCCTGTACGACAACAAGCTCCATTCCGGCAGCGAGGCGGCCGAAGGCCTGCGGCGGCTCCAGGAGAGCATGGCGGCCATCGGCTATCAGGTGGTCTGCGACCGGGGCGATCGGGCCAAACGCCAGCCCTGACGAGAGATCTCTCTTTGAGGGCTCGCGCTGCGCAGCTTCTTTTGAGCGTTCCCTTCCCTTTTGCTGGGCTTCTGCCCGGGGGCTGTGTATTTGCTCCGCGCCTCTTTTTCACCTTTTTTCTTTATTCTTTAACAGAAAGGCGGTAATCCTATGAGCCTCAATTCCACTCCATCCAGCGAGCGCGTCCACATCAGTCTGTTTGGGCGCCGCAACGCCGGAAAATCCAGCTTAATCAATGCCCTGACGGGACAATCCCTGGCCATTGTCTCCCAGCAGAAGGGCACCACCACCGACCCGGTCTCCAAGGCCATGGAGCTGCTCCCTCTGGGGCCGGTGCTTCTCACCGACACCCCCGGCCTGGACGATGTGGGCGAACTGGGAGCCATGCGGGTGGAAAAGGCCCGGCAGGTGTTGGATAAGACCGACATTGCCCTGCTGGTCATTGACGCCGCCGAAGGGATGCACCCGGAGGATGAGGCGCTGCTCCAACTGCTCCGGGAGAAAAAGCTCCCCCGCCTTATCGTCATGAATCAGTGCGACCGTCTGGCAAAAGATGCGCCCCGTGTGGCTCCCCAAGGGGAAACTGCCCTCTGGGTCAGCGCTGCCACAGGCGAAAACATCCGGGAGCTGAAAGAGGCCATCGCCGCCCTGCGCCCCTCCGGGCCGGAACGCCGCATTGTGGCCGACCTGCTCTCCCCCGGCGATTTGGTGGTTCTGGTGACCCCCATTGACGAGGCCGCCCCCAAGGGCCGGCTGATCCTGCCCCAGCAGCAGACCATCCGGGATATTCTGGACGCCGGGGCCATGGCGGTGGTGACGAAAGAAACCGAGCTTCCCCAAGGGCTGGCTGCCCTGAAAGAGCCGCCCCGCATGGTCATCACCGACAGCCAGGCCTTTAAAAAGGTATCGGCGGACGTCCCCACCTCCATTCCCCTGACCTCCTTCTCCATTCTCTTCGCCCGGTATAAGGGCAACCTGCCCGGGGCCATTCGGGGCGTGAAGGCTCTGGAATCCCTGGAAAACGGAGACAAGGTGCTGATCTCCGAGGGCTGCACCCACCACCGTCAATGCAACGACATCGGCACCGTGAAAATCCCCAACTGGATTCGCCAGAAAACCGGGAAAGAGCCGGTATTCGAGTTCACCAGCGGCGGGGAATTCCCCCAGGAGCTGACCCAGTACAAGCTCATTGTCCACTGTGGGGCCTGTATGCTCAACGAACGGGAAATGCAGTCTCGTGCGGCCCGGGCCCGGGAGCAGGGGGTGCCCATGACCAACTACGGTATCCTCATTGCCTATGTGACGGGGATTTTGCAGCGGAGCCTGGAGCCCTTCCCGGAGATTGCCCAGCTTCTGTGAGGCCGAATGCCTCTTACTTTAACAAGAAAAGGAGCGAAAGCACCGTGAAAAAGAAAGTTTTTTGGACAGTGAATCTTCTGTTGCTGTGCGCCATGGCGCTCCATGTGGGAATCCGTTGGTACTCCCTGTCCCAGGACCCTTTGGCTAACAGCGCACCGGCTTGGGCCAGCCTGCTGAATGCTTTCTATTACCTGGTTCCCCTGGCCCTGCTGCAAATAGGGCGTTTTGTGTACCGCCGCCGTTCCCTCCAAAACAAAAGCTGAATGTTGCCGGGCTGCTGCAAAGCGGCCCGGCTTTTTGTCTGTGAGGAACATTTTTTGCGTGGTTTTGGGCGAATGATTTGCGAAAATTGTCTCTTTCCTGTATAATGGATATGAATCACTTTTATTTTTTGGGGAGAACCCTTCTTTCGCGCAATTTTTTTGGAATTTTATTCTATGATGGAGGTTATCCAGATGTCAAAAAAAGAACTCCTTTTGGGCAACGAAGCCGTTGCCCGGGGTCTGTATGAAGCCGGTGTGCGGGTAGTTTCCAGCTATCCCGGCACTCCCAGCACCGAAATTACCGAGGCCGCCGCCAAATACGACGAGCTCACCTGCGAGTGGGCCCCTAACGAGAAGGTGGCCATGGAAGTGGCTTCCGGGGCCAGCTTTGGCGGGGCTCGCTCCTTCTGCGCCCAGAAGCACGTGGGCCTCAATGTAGCCGCCGACCCCCTGTTCACCATGAGCTACATCGGCGTCAACGCCGGCATGGTCATCGGCGTGGCCGACGACCCGGGAATGCACTCCTCCCAGAATGAGCAGGATTCCCGCCATTATGCCCGGGCGGCAAAGCTCCCCATGCTGGAGCCCGCCGATTCCGCCGAATGCCGGGAATACGCCATGCGGGCCTATGCGCTCTCGGAGCAGTTTGACACCCCGGTGATTCTGCGGCTCACCACCCGCATCGCCCACTCCCGCTCCTTGGTAGAGCTGGGAGAGCGTCAAGACGTGCCTCTGAAGCCCTATGAGAAGAACCCCGCCAAAAATGTCATGCTGCCGGCTTTCGCTAAGCCCAAGCATGTAAAGGTGGAAGAGCGCACCTGCGCCCTGCGGGAATGGTCCGAAACCTCCGGCATCAACCGGATTGAGAACAACGGCGCTTCTGTGGGCGTGATTGCTTCCGGCGCGGTGTATCAGTACGCCCGGGAAGCCCTGGGGGATTCCGTCAACTACTTAAAGCTGGGCATGGTGCATCCCCTGCCCGACAGCCTTTTGCTGGAATTTGCCGCCGCCAACGAGACCGTCTACGTCATTGAGGAGCTGGACGACTTTATCGAGAGCCACTGCAAGTCCCTGGGCATGAAGGTCATCGGCAAGGATCGGTTCCCCCGGTGCGGGGAGTTCTCCCAGAATCTCATCCGCCGGCTCATGGACCGTCCTCTGCCGGAATCTGTCCGCCTGGAAACGGAAATTCCCGGCCGCCCGCCGGTAATGTGCTGCGGCTGCCCCCATCGCGGCCTGTTCTACGCCCTGAAAAAAGCCAAGGTCTATGTTAGCGGCGACATCGGCTGCTATACCCTGGGAGCCTCCGCACCCCTGAGCGCCATGGATACCTGCATCTGCATGGGCGCTTCGGTGTCGGCCCTTCACGGCTACAACAAGGCCCGGGGCGAGGAAGCCGAGAAAAAATCCGTGGCGGTCATCGGCGACTCCACCTTTATCCACTCCGGCATTACCAGCCTTATCGACATCGCCTATAACCGGAGCAATTCCGTGGTGATTATCCTGGATAACTCCATCACCGGTATGACCGGCCACCAGCAGAACCCCACCACCGGCTACACCATTAAGGGCGACCCCACCAGCGCCGTGAATCTGGAAGCATTGTGCCACGCTGTGGGCATCAACCGGGTGCGGGTGGTAGACCCCTATGACCTGCCCGCCGTACAGCAGGCCCTGAAAGAGGAATTGGCCGCAGAGGAGCCTTCGGTGATTATCAGCCGCCGGCCCTGCGCTCTGCTGAAATATGTGAAGCACAATCCGCCCCTGACCGTGGACACGGATTCCTGCATCGGATGTAAGGCCTGCCTGGGCATCGGCTGTCCGGCCATCAGCATCCGGGACGGCAAAGCCTGCATTGACCGCACCCAGTGCGTGGGCTGCGGCGTATGCGAGAGCCTCTGCCCCAAAAAAGCCATTGGAGGGACTGCAAAATGAAAAACGGAAAGAGCGTAATGATCGTAGGTGTGGGCGGCCAGGGCACCCTGCTGGCCAGCCGCCTGCTGGGCGCGGCTATGGTCGCAGAAGGATATGACGTCAAGGTTTCGGAGGTCCACGGCATGAGCCAGCGTGGCGGCTCCGTGGTGACCTATGTGCGCTATGGGGAGAAGGTCTATTCCCCCATTATCGAAGAGGGCGAGGCGGACATTGTCCTGGCCTTTGAGCAGCTGGAAGCTGCCCGGTACCTGCCCTATCTGAAAAAAGACGGCATCGTGGTGGTCAACACCCAGAAGATGGACCCCATGCCTGTTGTCACCGGCAGCACCACCTACCCCGAGGGACTGCTGGAGGATATGGAAAAGAAGGGCGCTCGGGTGCTGGCCCTGGACGCCTTGTCCCTAGCCGAAGAGGCCGGCTCCGCCAAGGCGGTCAATGTGGTGCTTATCGGCGCTATGGCCAAGAGCCTGGGCGGGGAGCAAGAGGTATGGCTCAAGGCCATTGAAGAAACTGTCCCGGCCAAATTCCTGGAGATGAACCGAAAGGCCTTTGCTCTGGGCTGGCAGGCGGTGTAACAGGGCGCCGGCCTTTTTGAAACGGTAACCTTTCAAATGCTGCAATGTTCGCCGGAAAAACTTCCGGCTGGTTCCTTCCCGGGCGGAGCGGTTTTTGAACCGCCCGGGAGGGAATTTTTTATCCTATCATAAATGTATCGATAAAATTATAAAGTAAAGGATGGTGGAAGTATGGACCGAATGACAATCGAAATGCTCAAATCCAGATTTGGAGAAAACGCTGTAAAATTTTCAGGGGAAATTGAACTGGACGACAGTCATGTAGAAGAGGAGACCCAGGAAGAAGCCCAGCGGGCCGAACAGGAGGGATGGTGGAAAAACAGTACCTTCGAGATTGTTTCCCGGGTCGGATTCCTGCTGGGCGTCCCCGAGCATATTTTTGAAAACGAGCACTCTCCGCTGAAATTAGAAATTTTTCAGGAGCTTTCCCAGGACCGGGAGGCCTCCATTATCCGGAACCTCTGCATCCTGCGCACGGCCATTGAGAAAAAATACAGTAAAATCAACCATGCCATCTATTACGATTTGAAAAATCTCCATACTCTGCCGGAATACATCCCTCAAGAGGCCCTCCAGGCCCTTTCGGATATGGGACTCCGAATTATCAAAGCCAATTATCAGCTGCAAAATTATCTTTTTGATATTAACGGGCACATTAAAAATCATGTTGGTAATGTGCGTCGGGTCTTTCCCACCTGGCTAAATTTTGACTATGTAAAGGATTTATTCCTGATGCCCCGAGGGGACACGGCAGAGGGCTGTAAAAATGCCGCCGCAGAATACTACGGCAATTATAACTGCTATCCCTACCATGTGTACATGAACTGGGCCCCAAAAGACAAGGGGAACCTGCTCCTCAACGACAAAAAGTTTGTTACCTGGCTCTATGAAGAAAACCAGGACCTCTTTGATGATATGAGCAAGGTCTCGGATATTTCCGACGAGACGCGCCGGGCTATTTACGACTTTATCGACAGCAGCGAATCGGTGATTCTGGCGGTGGACTGTGAAAATAGCAGCGCTTACCGGTTATATGCCGCCCTTTCCAGCCTCAGTCAGGAAGAAGCCGAGAAAATTGACAAAATCCTCCTCTATGACGATGTACATACTTCCTCCACCTGGAAGCTCCTGAACCGACTCACCGCTATCCCCACGGAGCGGATTTTGGCAGAACGGGTGGTGGAATCCAAAAGCCAGGTGGATGTGCGTCTGGCGGCGGGCATCTGCCGGGAGCACTACAAAAACGGCGTCTCCTCCTTTATCCTGGCCGCCTCGGATTCCGACTACTGGGGCCTCATCCAAGAAATGCCCGACGCCAAATTCCTGGTGATGTATGAATACGAGAAGTGCAGCCCCAGCCTCAAAGCGGAGCTGGCCCAGAGAGGCATCTTCTTCTGTGCCCTCAACGACTTCAATACCAGCGATGCCCGCATCCGTGAGTTGGCCCTCCTCTATGAAATGGAGGACTATCTGGCGGAGCACATGAGCGTCAATGTCAAGGACATGTTTGAGACAGCCATTACCAACACCCGCATCGACATGACCGAGGTGGAAACCGCTCAGTTCCGACGGAAATACATCCAACCCATGCGGCTCTCTGTAGCCGAAGACGGCACTGCCACCATTGTACTGGGCCGCTAATTAATAGGAAACTCCGGACTTTTATCGCCCGGAGTTTTTTCTCCTCTCTTGACAAACCTATACCCCCATAGGTATAATATTACTGGTACCCCTACTGACTCGTGATCGTAGGGAGGGAATGCGGAAAGGAAGTCCTGTTATGGTAATGGAAAAGCTGGAAAAACTGTTGAGTTGGGGCGGTATCAAGCGCGATATTATTTTCCTGGTTATCTCCGGAGCAGCGCTGCTGGTGAGCTTGTTGCACCTGTCTCTCCCCTTTGACCCGGCCTGGGTGGCCATTCTACTCTGCGGTGTGCCCATTGTGCTGGAAGCCATTATCGGGCTGGTCACCGTCTTCGACATCAAAGCCGATGTACTGGTATCCATCGCCCTCATTGCCTCTATTATTATCCAGGAAGATTTTGCCGCCGGGGAAGTGGCCTTTATCATGCAGCTGGGGGCTCTGCTGGAAGAACTCACCGTCGCCCGGGCCCGGGCGGGCATTGAGCGCCTGGTACGGCTGACGCCCCGCACAGCCCGGCTGCTGCTGGAAAACGCAGAAAAAGTCGTGCCTGCCGAGGAAGTACAGCTGGGGGATACCCTCCGGGTACTGCCAGGGGAAACGGTTCCAGTAGATGGGGTAATTCTCTCCGGGCGCACCTCCGTGAACCAATCGGTCATGACCGGAGAATCCCTGCCAGTGGACAAAGGCCCAGGAGACGAAGTCTCTAGCGGCACAGTAAACCAGTTCGGATCCTTTGACATGAAGGCCACCCGGGTGGGGGAGGACAGTTCCATCCAGAGGATGATTCGCCTGGTGCAGTCTGCCGACGCAGGCAAGGCGAAAATTGTGGGCATTGCCGACCGCTGGGCCACCTGGATTGTGGCCATCGCCTTGACAGCGGCAGCCCTCACCTGGGCCATCAGCGGGGAAATTCTTCGGGCCGTGACCATTTTGGTGGTATTCTGCCCCTGCGCCTTGGTGCTGGCCACCCCCACGGCTATTATGGCGGCCATCGGCAACGCCACTCGCCGGGGCTTCCTGGTGCGGGAAGGGGACGCTTTGGAGCGTCTGGCCACAGTAACCCGGGTAGCCTTTGACAAAACCGGCACTCTCACCTACGGCACACCTCGGGTAACCGAAGTACAGGTACTCCAAGAGGGGCTTTCAAAGGAACAGCTCTATGCCTGGGCAGCCGGCGTGGAAAGCCATTCCGAGCATCCCCTGGGAAAAGCAGTGGTCCGATGCTGGAAGGAAGAAACTCCCAACGCGGTTCTGCCTACTGCGGAGGACTTCCGGATGCTGCCGGGCCGGGGCGTGCAGGCCCGGGTAGCGGGTCATCAGGTATTAGCTGGAAACCCGGAGTTGCTATCGGAAGCACAGGTTCCCCTGAGTCAAGCAGCCCAGGAGGCCTCCCAGGCTGCTTTGGGAGAAGGCGGCACAGTGATTTTCCTGGCCGTAGATGGAAAACTGGCGGGGTTGGTCTCCCTTTCGGACACCCTGCGGGAAAATGCCGGGGAAACCATCACCCAAGTCCGAGGGGCTGGAGCGGAGCCAGTGCTCCTCACCGGAGACCGGGAAAGCGCGGCAGAACACATTGCCAAGATGCTGGGTATCACGGAAGTACATGCCCAATGCCTGCCGGAAAATAAACTCCAATGGATTGACCAGAGCCAGCAGCGCAAAGAGCCGGTGTGCATGATTGGAGACGGAGTCAACGATGCGCCGGCCCTAAAAAAGGCGGAGGTTGGCATTGCCATGGGTGGCGTTGGCAGCGATATTGCCGTGGATGCCGCGGACATTGCCCTGGTCAGCGACGACATCCGAGAACTGCCCCACCTGCTCCGGCTTTCCCGCCGGATGATGACCACCATCCGCATCAATCTGACCTTTTCCATGGCCTTGAATTTCGTAGCCATTATTCTGGCCATTACTGGCGTACTGAACCCGGTGGTAGGAGCGCTGGTACACAATGCCGGTTCAGTGCTGGTGATTATCAATTCGGTATTTCTCCTGAACTGGCACCGAAAAAAAGATTAAAACTTCGCAAAAGAAATCCGCCCGGCAAAAAGCGGGCGGATTTCTTTATATGGAGAGCGGTTATAAGAACGGCTCAAATTCCAGCTCGGAGAGGGGGACGCGATACATCGTGGTTTCTCTTTCCTGGGCAGTACTATGCTCCTTGTCATTCATCTCAATAAGAAGATTATCATTGCCATCTCTCCACAACCCGGTTATCCTTTTTCCAGTCTCCTCGGGGCAAAAGGCTGCCCGTTCCATAGAGCCATCCGAATAGTTCATTCTATAAATATAGTGCTCATCCGCATCATAAAGTCGGGCAAACACCCCTGTCTGGGTATCCCGCTGGGTCTCAATCGCGGTAGTAAAGATATATTGTCCTGGATCGTCAGTGGTTTCTAAAACTCTTTCCGCTTTTCCATTCTTAATCCGGCCTAAAAATGTAGTGACACTGTAGTTTTCATAGTAAATCATATCCCCGGAAGCTACAAACCAGGCCACCCATTGGTTTAGTTCGTTGTTATCCGAAGAAATATGGGACAAATCCACAGAGTGCAGGAAATTCATATCCAAATCATAGACATCCATGCGAAGACCATACGGATCCTCTCCATGGGATTCCAATATGATTAAAGAGATAGTCTTTCCATCGCTGGCAACACTTTGGATAATATCTCCCATCTTGGTCTCTGTATCAAATTCCGCCTCCAAAAGAACTCTTCTCTCTCCGGTTTTGGTATGGTATTCTTCCAAATAGCTGGCGTTACCCGTCAGCACCTTTCCCATCAAGAGCCGGTCTCCCTGGGCCGCCATGCTGTTATAAGGACATCCATCCTTTTCCGAGAAGATTTCCGTCATAGTGAGATTCTCAATATCAAGGTCTATCAGCTTCAGCCAATGCTCTTCTGTATTCAAATTCCCGGTAGAGACGTACATATATAAGTGCCCGTCAATACAGACCGGACCCGTGGTAATGTGAGCAAAATCCGGAATTCTCCCTATCCGCACAATATTTTGAGTATCCCATTCATACCAGTAAAAATCCACAGTATAACTGCCATATTCAGTCCAAGTTGCGTCCTCTGGAATATAAAGATAAATCAGCCCCTCCGAAACCGGGTACATTCCAACATAGTCCAATTCATCTATTATCTCGTGATTCGCATCACGGAGATTCAGCCGAAAATTGGGAGAGGATATTCCTTCCATAATAATTCCGCCAGGGGCGACTGAGTTCTTATTATTATTACATCCGCTGATACACAAACAAAAAAATATCATGGCAAAGCAGACAGAAAGCCATTTGAAGAATCCCTTTTTCATTACGCTTTTCCTCCTTTATCAGCTTAAAAAGTTAAGAAGGGCGCTGGCCCAGCAACAGGCCGGCGCCCCTCCATCCCGACTACCATTATACTACTATATTACCACCTATCTACCTTATACTACCAAATCAAATGTGCGCACACAGCATGCGCTATTGCAGCGGTTTTAATGTAATAGTATTTGTCGTACTTGTTCCCTAAAGGATCAGCAAACTGCACCTTAGACTTATCGCTATAGATAGCATTCACTACCAGTGCATGCCCATCGGTCGAATAATGCCAATTGGTTCCTTTCGGATTATAAATTGCCATCATACCGGGCTTTTTATTAGTGACAATCGTAGTATACAGGCGATTACACATGGTTGTCTGACTTGGTGTAGATACCAGCTTATAGTTGTAACTGACCTTGCTATTCAAATAAGGGACAATATTCACTACCAGAGTTCCCCGATCCAAAGTTGTTTCCATTCCTCTTGCAATATCATCTTGCGTAGGACTGGAACCATTAAGGTATTGGATAATACTTTTCACACAAGCAGGAGCGCAATACATATCATGAGTTTGCGCATACATAGTAAAAGTCCCGGGAATGGAAATCTTCGTAGCCGCGCGCGTCATGGGTTGCTTCGCCCATTCCTCTGCAATCCGATCAGATTCCTCTTCTGCCTCTTTAATGAGCTGCTTTTCCTCTTCGCTGAGGCTGTTCCAGTATTCCTCTTCCTCTTCGGGAGTGGGGAGTATAATTCCGCTAGGAACTACCGGCTGCGTTTCGTCGCTGGCCGCCGCAGCATACACCGTTCCGCTAACGCCCAACAACATCGCCAGGGTAATAAACAAAGACAGTTTTACCCGTGACTGCCACCAAAACGCCATAGAAAGCAAAAAGCGCATGAATCCGCACGAAGCTCTCTTTTCAGAGCTCGTATCCGACTCATGCGCTTGGCATTCCGGGTAAAAGGGGTTTTCTGCTACAAAAGGGAAGCCTTTCGCATCAGCCGTTCCTGGGGGTAGAGTACCGTAACCATTGGAAACACCGCCTTTCCTTTACTTGTTTATATTCTACCACAATTTTCAAAAAGCGTCAATCTCTTTTTGAAATTTTTGAAGCTTTTTGTAAATTTTATTTCACTTTTATTTTCAAACACACTCTATTTCATTTAGTATATTAGAATTTAAAATGTCTTAATGAGAAAAACACTTTCACAGTCTCCCTATGGACACTTCTATCCTTTTTAATTGGGAATGTACTTCCGCACCCGGAAGATAGCCCCGATGTCCTCGCAGATGCGGCGGCACTGGTCAATATCTTCCTGGGGCATGGTGTCCACCACCGTCATGTACACTTTGGGCACGTGCAGCCCGGCCTCCGCAGCAAACCGAAGCACCGCCGGGAAGGCTTCCAGCCCGTACTCCGAGTGGCACAGGGCCTCGTACTTTTCCGCATTGGGGGCGTTGAGGCTGACAGAGACCACTTCAAACCGGCCGTCCAGCTCCGGAGCCGTGTGACGGCCGTTAATCTTATCCGAGAGGCCGTTGGTATTCAGGCGCATATCAATGGGGCTGAACTCCTTCACCCGGTCGCAGAGCCAGAGAACATCCTCCAGGCGGCAGGTGGGCTCCCCATAGCCGCAAAAGACCAGCTGCTGGTATTGGCTCAAATCCCGCTTTTTAATGTCCTCCAGGATTTCTTCTTTGGTAGGCTCCCGCTCCAGCCATAAGTCGTCGGCATAGATGCTGCCGCTGCTGTGGGTCCGCAGGCAGAAGTCACACCGGTTGGGACAGCGGTTGGTGAGATTCACATACAAATTCTTTCCGTATTCATAGGTAATGGTCATACTAGTTCCTCCTCGCAATCAAAGGGCAATACCGAAAAGCGCCGCCGCGTTCCGGCAGCCCTGGGCCAAAACTTCCTGGGCGGAGACCCCTTTGATCTCCCCGATTTTCGCCGCAGACCAGGGAATCATGGTGGAATCGCACCGCTTGCCACGGAAGGGCACCGGAGCCATATAAGGGGCGTCCGTCTCGTTGAGGATGCGCTCCAAGGGCACAGCCGCCGCCACTTCCAGGGGATGTTTGGCGTTTTTAAAGGTGACAACGCCCCCCAAGCCGACATACATTCCCAAAGCCACTACTTCCCGGGCCATTTCCGCACTGCCGGAAAAACAGTGGACAACGCCACGGGGCCGGTATTTCCGCAGCAGGGCCATGGTATCCCCGTGGGCCTCCCGGTCGTGGACAATCACCGGCAAATCCCGCTCCCGGGCCAGGCGGAGCTGGGCCTCGAACACCTGCTGCTGCACTTCCCGGGGGCAGGCATCTTCATAGTGGTAATCCAGGCCGATTTCCCCCACAGCCACTACCTTGGGATGGTCCAGGAACCGGCCAAGCTGCTCTATCCAATCCGCAGGCAAGTTGCCGGCGTCCTCCGGGTGAACCCCGGCGGCGGCGTGGAAATAGGGGTATTTTTCCGCCAGGGCAATGGAGGCGGCGCTGCCTTTCAGGCTGGCACCGGCGTTGATAACATGGCACACGCCTTTTTGGGGCAGAAGGGTCAGCAGCTCCTCCCGGTCGGAATCAAAAGCGGAATCGTCATAGTGGGCATGGGAATCAAAAATCAGTGCTTCCAAGGGCAAGGTCTCCTTTGTAAATCAAATACGCTTCTCCTATTATACCAAACTGTGGCGTCATGGAAAAGAGGGGCTTGCCTTCAGGCAGCCCCTCTGCTTGTTGTATTCCTTATAGGCCCCAGATTTCCTCGGCATACTGGCGAATGGTCCGGTCGCTGGAGAACTTCCCGGCATTGGCCACATTAAGCAGGCATTTTTTCGCAAATGCCTCCTGGTTGCCCCAGTCCCGGTTGGCACGGAGACGGGCCTCGCAGTAGGGGATGAAATCCAGCAGCAGATAGTAATGGTCGGGCTTGTGCCAGCTGGCCCCCTTGGTCAGGGCGGTGTACAGCTCCTGGAACATGCCATTTCCCCCATCGGAGAAGGTGCCGTCGATAAGGGTCTCCACTACCCGGCGGATCCGGGAATTCTCCGCCAAAATCTTTTCCGGGTCATAGGTCTCCGCGATTTGGGCAATGTCCTCCACTTTAGCGCCGAAGATATAGTTGTTTTCCTCCCCGGCCTGCTGGGCGATTTCAATGTTAGCCCCATCATAGGTGCCCAGGGTCACCGCGCCGTTGAGCATGAATTTCATGTTGCTGGTGCCGCTGGCCTCGGTGCCCGCGGTGGAAATCTGCTCGGAGATGTCCGCCGCTGGGATGAGCTTCTCCGCATAGGAGACATTGTAGTTAGACACAAAGAGCACCTGCATTTTTTGGTTGACCTCCGGGTCGGTGTTCACCAGATGGGCCACCTCGTTGATATACTTGATAATGCCCTTGGCACGCCAGTATCCCGGCGCAGCCTTGGCCCCAAAGAGGAACACGGTGGGATGAAAGTCCGTGAGGGTGCCGTCTTTCAGGGCAAAGTAAATGTCCATAATGGAGAAGGCGTTGAGAAGCTGCCGCTTGTACTCGTGGAGCCGCTTGATCTGCACATCAAAGACAAAATCCGTGTGCAGGCCAAAGTGGTCGTGCTCCCAGACGTACCGGGCCAATTCCTCTTTTTTCCGCTTTTTTATGTCTGCAAACTGCCGAAGGGAGTTGACGTCCCCGGCATAGGGTTCCAGCTTTTTCAGCTGGTCCAAATCGGTGACCCAGCCGCTGCCGATGCGGTCGGTGATAAACCGGGAAAGCTCCGGATTGCACAAAGCCAGCCAACGCCGCTGGGTAATGCCGTTGGTCTTGTTGTTAAAGCGTTCCGGATAGAGGGCATACCACTCCTTGAGGGCGCTCTCCTTCAAAATCCGGGTGTGGATTTCCGCCACGCCGTTAGTGGAATGGGAGGCATAGATGGCCATGCGGGCCATATGCACCATGTTTCCGTCCAGAATGGCGTATTGGGAGAGCTGCTCCCGGGCAATCCCCCGGCCCAGCAGCTCCCGTTTCAAGGCATGGTTCAGCATCACCACATAGGGGTATACATGGGGCAGCACCGCGCAGAACAAATCCACGCTCCACTTTTCCAAGGCCTCGGGCATAATGGTATGGTTGGTATAGGCGAAAACCTTTTTTACCATCTCCAATGCCTCATCGAAATCCATGAGCTCTTCTTCCAGAAGAATGCGCAGCAGCTCAGGAATGGCCACGGTGGGATGGGTGTCGTTGAGCTGCACCACATAGGATTCGGGGAAGTGGGAGAAGTCCGCCCCATGCTGCTCCCGATACCGCCGGACAATGCACTGCAGGGAAGCGCTGGAGAAGAAGTATTCCTGCTTCAGCCGGAGCTTTCTCCCCTCGTCGGTGTCGTCATTGGGATACAGGCAAGTGGAAATGGCCTCGGCCTCCTCCCGGTTCTTCACGGCCTCGCTGTATTTCTGCTGGTTAAACAGGGCAAAGTCAAAGCCGTCCACCGCCTCGGACTGCCAAAGGCGCAGGGTATTGACGGTTTTCCCGCCGTAGCCGATGACGGGCATATCGTAGGGCACGGCCCACACATCCTGGCCGGCAAAATGCACCTTCACCCGCTCATCCGCCCGGCGCAAACTCCAGGGGTCGCCGAACTGCTGCCAATCATCGGGGTATTCCCGCTGGAATCCCCCCTCTATGGTCTGGCGGAACAGGCCATACTTATACCGGATGCCAAATCCGTCCAGGGGGATGTCCTGGGTGGCGGCGGAATCCAAAAAGCAGGCAGCCAGACGCCCCAGGCCGCCGTTGCCCAGAGCCGGGTCGTCCACCTCGTCAAAGAGCTCCGGAGAGCGGCCGTTTTCCTCCAGCAGGGCCCGGGTTTCTTCCAGCAATCCCAGATTCAGCAGGTTGGAATTGACCATGCGGCCGATGAGGAATTCTGCGGACAGATAGCAGGCCCGCTTTTTGCCGGGAACTTCTTTCCAGGCGTCCCGGGCCCGGTTCATAGCCGCCCGGCTCACTGCGTGGTAAATGGCCGTGGTATCGGCTTGAGATAGAGGTTTTGCGGTTTCTTCCCGCAAAGCCGCGAGGATTTCATTCTGAAATGGAGTCATGGTTCTCTTCCTTTCTTTTTGGATGATGGGGAGCCCCGGTCAAGGCTTCGCTTTGCGTGGCGCGGGCGCCCGGCCATACAGCTTGGTGACGTCCCGGATTTTGGCGGCCAATTCCGGGCTGGCGGCCCCTTCCTGCATCCGCCACATCCAGTTTCCGCCCAAGGTGGAGGGCGTATTCATCCGGGCCTCGCTCCCCAAGTTCAGGAAGTCCTGCATGGGAGTCACCGCCAAATTGGCCACGCTGGCCATGGCCGCCCGGATAAAGGCCCAGGCTCCGTCCCGGTTGTACCGCACCCCCAGATATTTTTTGGCAAACCGCACGTCTGCTTTGGGCGCGGTTTCAAACCATCCGGCGGTGGTATCGTTGTCGTGGGTGCCGGTATAGACCACACAGTTCTTGTCGTAATTGTGGGGCAGGTAATCGCTCTCCTCCCGGGAATCAAAGGCAAATTGCAGCACCTTCATGCCGGGATACCCGGAGGCTTTCAGCATCTTCTTGACGTCCGGGGTCAAGAAGCCCAGATCCTCGGCGATGAGGTCCATTTTTCCCAGCTGCTTCTTCACCGAGCGGAAAAAGTCAATGCCCGGGCCCTTGCGCCACTCTCCATTTTTGGCGGTCTTATCCCCATAGGGGATGGCATAATAGCCGGCAAAGCCCCGGAAGTGGTCGATGCGGGTCATATCAAAGAGCTGCACATTGTGGCGCAGCCGGCGCACCCACCAGGCATATTGATTTTCCTTCATGTCCTCCCAGCGGTACAGGGGGTTCCCCCACAGCTGGCCGTCAGCGGAAAAGGCGTCCGGCGGGCAGCCCGCCACATCAATGGGGCGGCAGTCCTCGTCCAGCTGGAACTGCTCCGGCTCCGCCCAAACATCGGCGCTGTCCAAGGCTACATAGATGGGGATATCCCCGATGAGCTTCACGCCCTTCTGATTGGCGTATTTCCGCAGGGCTCCCCACTGCTCATAAAAATGGTATTGGAGAAAGATATAAAAATCCACGTCCTCCCAGAGTTCTTCCCGATACCGGGCCAACGCTTCCGGCCGGCGCAGCCGGATGTCCTCGTCCCAGGTAATCCAGGAGCGGTCCTCCATCTGGGCCTTTACCGCCATATACAGGGCGTAGTCCTCCAGCCACCAGCGGTTTTCCTCCCGGAATTTTTTCATGGCCGGCTCCTCTTTTCCCCGGGCAAAGGCTTTTCGGAACAATACAAACCGGGCGTCCCACAGGGCCTTATAATCCACCTGTTCCGGGTCGTCCCCCCAGTTGTATTCCAAGCATTCCTCTTTCGTCAAAAGCCCCTGGTCGCAGAAGATGTCCAAGTCCAGGAAATAGGGGTTCCCCGCAAAGGTGGAAAAGCTCTGGTAGGGGCTGTCTCCATAGCTGGTGGGGCCAATGGGCAGCACCTGCCAGTAGGCCTGGCCCGCCTCCTGCAAAAAATCTACAAATTCATAAGCGCTCCGGCCCAGCGTCCCAATCCCATAGGGGGAGGGCAGGCTGCTCACCGGCAGTAGGATTCCGCTTGCACGCAAAATAAAAACCTCCCTGTGTGCCCGCAGGAAGCCCCCTGCCGGGCTGTTTTCGGGGGAAGTCCCCCGCAACTCTCCTTCATTATACCTGATTTGCCTTTACTTTTAAACCCATTTACTAAAATATTTTTGTTTTTAGGCTATATCATTGTGTAAAATATTTTATTTTCTTTTTGTGCATCCCTCTCAGTTTTCCTCGATTGCCGGGAAGATAGCCCCTATACGCTTCCAAAAGTGAAGAAAAGTCTCCTAAGGAAATTTTTCCCTCTTTTTACAGGCGTCACAAAAAATTCATGACTTTGTTCGATGAATCGCTTATAATTGAAAATAGTACCCAAACCGCAATGACAGCGGCAAAGGCATGGTTTTCACAAATACACCGCAGCGAATCCCTTCGTACCGGTTTTGTATGATAACGCTTTGAAAATAAAGGAGGCTTCCCCATTATGTCCGCTGGAAAAATCCTGGTAGTAGACGACGACCAGAACATCTGTGAACTGCTCCGCTTATATATTGAAAAGGAAAACTTCGAGGTGGCGGTGGCCAACGACGGCCGCCGGGCCCTGGAGCTCTTCGACAGCTTTTCCCCTGACCTGATCCTGCTGGATATCATGCTCCCCGAGCTGGACGGCTGGCAGGTCTGCCGGGAGATCCGCAAAAAATCCCAGTGCCCCATTATTATGCTCACCGCCAAGGGCGAGGTCTTTGACAAGGTCCTGGGCCTGGAACTGGGGGCTGATGACTATGTGGTCAAGCCCTTTGAGACCAAGGAAGTGGTGGCCCGCATCAAGGCGGTGCTCCGCCGTATGGGCAAAAACGCCAATGATACCGTCAAGGAAGTGAAATACGACAAGCTCTCCATTAACCTGACCAACTATGAGCTGAAGGTCAACGGCAAGCAGGTAGACACCCCGCCCAAGGAGATGGAGCTCATTTACCATCTGGCCAGCAACCCTAACCGGGTGTTTACCCGGGACCAGCTGCTGGACGAGGTCTGGGGCTTTGATTACTACGGCGATTCCCGTACCGTGGACGTCCACGTCAAGCGCCTGCGGGAAAAGCTGGAAGGCGTTTCCGACAAGTGGTCCCTGAAGACCGTTTGGGGCGTAGGCTACAAGTTTGAAGTGAAAGAATAACATCCGGCCCCGGCTATGCCGGGCGCTGTTTTTGGGAGTGACAACATGGGCGTGCCCAAGCAAAAGACCCTTTTTAAAAAATATCTCCGTATTACCATGGCTATCGTACTGGCCAGCTTTTTGCTGCTGGGCATGGTGATGCTGGTTTTTGTCTCCCAATACTGGGAGAATGAAAAACGGGACCTGCTCCGGCAGAACGCCCAGTACGTGGCCCGGATGGCAGAGGCCGCCTCCGTTTATGACGAAAGCCAGCAGCGCTATGAGCTCAACTCCAGCATGGAATTTTTAATGCAGGGGTTTTCGGAAAACATCGACGCCGACATCTTTATCACCGATCAGAACGGCCAGCGGCTGCTGGGGGCCTATACCAACAGCAATATTGAAACCGACCGGACGGTGGACCCCTCTATTATGCGGCAGGTATTGGTGGACGGCGGCTATGAATCCCAAGGGACCCTTTCCGGCGTTTACCGGGAAAACTACTACATTGTAGGCGAACCGGTGCTGGTGGACGACGTCCCCATCGGCGCGGTATTCGTAGCCACCAGCATCCAGGCGGTGAGCAGCTACCGTATGGAAATGCTGCGGATCTTCCTGCTGGCTGCTATCGCCGCCTTTATGCTCACCTTCTGCGTCATTTGGGCCTTCTCCTATCAGCTGGTAAAACCCCTGCGGCAGATGTCCGCCGCAGCCAAAAGCTTTGGCGAGGGGGATTTCTCCGTGCGGGTGCCGGTGACCAGCAATGACGAAATCGGCGAACTGGCCACGGCCTTCAATAATATGGCGGCCTCCCTGGCCAGCGGCGAAAACCTGCGCCGGAATTTTATCGCCAATGTTTCCCACGAGCTGAAAACCCCCATGACCACCATTGCCGGGTTTATCGACGGCATCCTGGACGGCACCATCCCGCCGGAACGGGAAGCCCACTATCTGCGCACCGTGTCCCAGGAAGTCAAGCGCCTGTCCCGGTTGGTGCGCACCATGCTGGACCTCTCCCGTATCGACAGCGGCGAGCTGCAGCTGCACCCCGCCCGGTTTGATTTGACCAATACCATCCTCACCGCTATTTTCTCCTTTGAAAAGCCCATTGAGGAAAAGCGTTTGGAGATTCGGGGACTGGAAAACACCGAAAGCCTCTTTGTGGACGGCGACCCGGATATGATTCATCAGGTGGTCTACAATCTCTTTGAAAACGCCGTGAAATTCACCGACCCGGGAGGCTATATTGCCATTAAGATTGAAGACCTCCCCGACCGCACGGCGGTGACCATCCGCAACAGCGGCCACGGCATCGACCCTGACGACATCCGCATGATCTTCGACCGCTTCTTTAAAACCGACAAATCCCGCAGCCAGGACAAAAACGGCCTGGGCCTGGGTTTGTATATTGTCAAGACCATTGTCCACCTCCACGGCGGCGAAATTACCGCCAGCAGCATTGTGGATCAATACACCCAATTCAGCTTCTGGCTGCCCAAACGGCCGGAAAATGTCAAAAACAAGGAAAACACCCTGCAAAAACCGGAAAAAGACTCCTCCCGCAAAAGCCGGAAGTCCCGGAAAAAGGCCGCTTCTGCTTCTTCTCCCCAGCAGCCTTCGGAGCCGGACGCCGGGTTTGCGCCGGAAGAGCCCATGCCTTCTCCGGAAACGGAAGCTTCTTCTACAGAAAGGAATGACGCCCCATGACAGATACCCCCTGGAAATCCCCCTATTCCCCCGACCCCAAGGACGGAAGCCCAGACGCCGGTTCGGAGCCCTCGGGCGCTGCACAGGGCAGTCCTTCCTCTGATGAAAAAGAAAGTGCCTGGGGCGCCTCTGCATTCGATTCCTCCAAGCCGGACGCCTGGGGCGGCCAATGGGGCAATGGCTGGGGAAGCTCCGCTTTTGATTCCCCGACAGAGGAAAACTCTACGGAATCCCCGATAGAAGCTGCCGAAACTGAAAAAAGCACGCCGGAAGTCTCTGGCCAGGCCCCAGAAGAAGCCGCTCAGGCTGAACAAAGCGCACCCGAAGCCTTTGACCAAGCTCCGGAAGATACCGCTCAGGATAACCAAAGCGAGCCGGAAACCTTTGGCCAGGCCCCAGAAGAAGCCGCTCAGGACGAACAAAACGCACCGGAAGCCTTTGGCCAGGCTCCGGAAGAAGCTGCTCAGGACGAACAGAGCGCACCGGATGCCTTTGGCCAAGCTTCGGAAGAGGCTGCCCAGGCTGAACCGAGCGCACCGGATGCCTTTGGCCAAGTTTCGGAAGAGGCCGCCCAGGCTGAACCGAGCGCACCGGAGGCCCCCGAAAGCAGCCACACCCCGCCCCGGAATCCCTATGATTCCTCTGCGAACAGCGGGTATTACCATTATTCCCGGGGAAATATGCCCTACACGCCTGGGAACGATTCCTCCCGCCAAAGCGGGAACCCCTATCAGCAGCGAGGCTGGAACCAACCCCCCGCCGGGAATCCCTATACGCCTCCAGCCGGCGGTGACGTCCCTCCCCAGCAGCCCGCCTCCTATTCCCCTATGGGCGGCCCTTGGGAAACCCCCGTCCCGGAAAAGCGCCGGATGGGCACTGCGCAGAAATGGTTCTTGGGAATCATCATCGTACTGGCTGCGGGAATGGCAGTAGGCTTCTTTGGCAATGCCATTGCATCCGCCTTCTTCGGAAATACAGACGGCTCTTCGCCCCTGATTCCCGAAAACCCCTCCTCCTCTTCTCAGAGCGAGTCCAGCTCCCAGGCCGAAGCTACCCCCTCCCCCAGCCCGGAATCTTCTCCCAGCACCGGTACCGGCGCTGCTATTGAGATTATGGATCTGCCGGACGGGGAGCCCCTGGAAGCCAAGGAAGTGTATCAAAAAGTAGCCCCCTCGGTGGTGGGGATCGTAGCTACGGCTCCCAGCGATTCCTCCGATGGAGAATCCGAACAGGAAGTAACCGACCAGGGCAGCGGCATTATCGCCACCTCTGACGGCTACATTATCACCAACAGCCATGTGGTCAATGATTCCCGCTCCACCAAGGTGACGGTGGTCACCCGGGACGATGTGGAATACGACGGCGTGGTGGTGGGTTACGACCGCACCACGGATTTGGCCATTATCAAGATTGACGCTGAAGGCCTGACGCCGGCAGAGTTCGGCGATGTGAGCCAGATGTCCATTGGCGACACGGTGCTGGCTATCGGCAATCCCGGCGGGCTGGACTTCGCCAGCTCCATGACCCGGGGCATTATCTCCGCCCTGGACCGCCGGCTGGAATCCAGCAGCGAAAACGGCATGACCTATATCCAGACTGACGCAGCCATTAACCCCGGCAACTCCGGCGGGGCCCTGGTAAACACCTACGGCCAAGTCATCGGCATCAATTCCAGCAAGCTGGTAGCCGAGGATTATGAAGGCATGGGCTTTGCCATTCCCGTCAGCCGGGCAGAGCAGATCCTCAACAGCCTGATGAACGTGGGCTATGTAGAGGGCCGCACCCGCCTGGGCATTACCGGACGGGACCTCTCCGAGCAGGAAGCCCAGTTCTACGACGTCCCCATGGGCTTCCTCATCCTGGAAATCGATGAGGACAGCGACATCACCACTGCCGGCGGCGCTGTGGGGGATATTATCTGCGGCGTGGACGGCCAGGAGGTCAGCAATCTCTCGGAAATTTCCGCTGTCCTGCTGAATTACAGCCCCGGAGACCAGATTACTCTGACCCTATACCGGATGTCGGACAGCGGGCAGCAATCCGGTTCGGAATTTGACATTACCATTACACTGCTGGAGGATAAAGGGGAAACCCAGTCCACCGGCTGACAGCGAGAAGAAAGGGCTCCGGACAGGGTTCCGGCGCCCTTCCGTTTTCCGCGTCTCCCAATTTTATGTTATTTTTTAGGAAGGAATCCTGTTTCATGAAGCATTTTCACGTATTTTCCCGCCGGCTCTGCCCGGCCTTGCTCCTGGCGGCCCTCGCCGCCCTGCTCCTCACGGCCTGCAATCCGGAACCCACTTCTTCGGTTTCCCCATCGCCCAGCCCCTCTCCCTCTGCTTCGGCATCTCCCCAGGAATCCGCTGAATCCCAGGAACCCCAGGAATCCCCGGAGCCAGACGCCTCCTCGGAGCTGCAGGGGGAGGGCACTGTGAAGCTCCTGGAAAACCTGGGCAGCAAGGAGGACGGCTTTGTCTTTGCCGGGACCCAGTGGTTCTCTGACCAGGAAAAATTTTTGGAAGGGCTGGCGTCCCTGTGGCCGGAAGCCATTAAGGGCGGGCTGGACACCGAATATGAGGATGATGCCAGCGGTGTTTACGTGACCCGGAACTTGGCCCAGTTCAGCGACTTTTCCTCCTCCGCGGCCCTGCGGGTCACCGAGGCTGACGGCGGCGTAACCGGATGCTCCTATGTCTTTTCCTTTGGGGAATCGGAACAGGAAGCCTATGTTGCCGCCTTCCTCCAGGCCCGGGATATGCTCATTGAAGCTTTCGGCGGAGCGGATGAATCTGTCCCGGCCTTTGACCAGAGCCTGCCCAGCGGCGGCACCTGGTATGGCGCTGACGGCAGCGGCTTGGGGATTTCCGACACCTCCGGGGCTGACGGCTATCAATTTGAAATTTCCCTCTCCGCCCCACAAGCCCAGGGATAACAGAAAAGACATACAGAAAGGACGATGCGAAATGGTTGGAATCATCGGCGCAATGGAAATCGAAATCAGCGGCCTGCGGGAGTGTATGGAGAACCGGCAGACCGAGCACATCAGCGGTATCCGCTTTGACTGGGGCACCATCAACGGCGTGCTGTGCACCCTGGCGGTATGCGGCCCCGGAAAGGTCAACGCGGCGGTGTGCGCCCAGGCGATGATTATGCGCTTCCGCCCCCGAATGGTCATCAATACCGGCGTGGCAGGCGGCATTGGCCAGGGCATCCGCATCCATGATGTGGTCATTGCCACAGCGGTGATGCAGCACGACATGGACACCAGCCCCATTGGCGACCCGGTGGGCCTAATTTCCGGCATCAACCTGATTGAAATCCCCGCAGACCCCACGGTTTCGGAGGTCCTGGCCCAAAAAGCGGAGGCCGTCTACGATGGCGGGGTGTTCCGGGGCGTGGTGGCCACTGGGGACCAGTTTATCGCCAGCCACGAAAAAATGGCGGCGATTTCCCAGCAGTTCCACGCCATGGCCTGCGAGATGGAAGGCGGCAGTATCGGACAGGTGTGCTATATGAACCAGGTGCCCTTTGCGGTGCTCCGCTCCATTTCCGATAACGGCAACGACGACGCTGTGGTGGACTACCCGCAGTTTGCTAAAGAGGCGGCCAGCCGCTCCATTGCCCTGCTCACCCAGGCCCTGCCGGAGCTGGACAAGCTGAGCTAACGGCTGCGGCCATTCCCCGGGCTGCGATTCCACACGTTCTCCAGCAAAATTCATATGGTCTGCCGGAGGTGATGCCTCTGGCAAAGGAGGTCTTTTCCGTGAAACTCTATGACATTTCCCGGGAGCTCTTCTCCACCCCTGTGTATCCCGGGGACCCCATTCCCAAAGCAGAAAAAATCAGCCAAATCCTTTTGGGGGATTCCTGCAATCTCTCAGGATTTTACACCGGCAGCCACGGCGCCACCCATATAGATGCCCCTCTGCACTTTATGGAGGGCGGCGCGGCTATTGATGAAATCCCCCTGGAAACCTTTTTGGGGGACTGCCGGGTCATGACCGTCTCGGGAATCCTCACCGGCAGGGATATTGACCGCCTGCACGTTTGGCCGGGGGAGCGCATTCTTTTCCGGGGAGGGGCTTTCCTCTCCAAAAGCGCGGCCTTTGCCCTGGGGGAAGCCGGCGTCTGCCTGGTGGGAACCGACCAGCCGTCCATTGCCCCGGAGGACGATGAGGAAGGCCCCCATATAGAGCTCCTTTCCCGGGGAATTCCCCTGCTGGAGGGCCTCTATCTGGATGAGGTCAACGATGGGCGCTACACCCTCTGCGCCATGCCGCTGAAGCTCCACGGGCTGGAAGCCTCCCCTGTGCGGGCCGTACTTTGGCGAGTTTGAGGAGGCGTTTTTTGGGTTTTCCAGAAACTGCCTCTCCTTATGGGCTTTTTCTCTATAATAGAGGGGAGTTTTCCGGTTTTTCTTCGTAAAACTTTCTTCCATTTGCCAGCGGTTCATGGTATAATAGTCAAGGTTTAGCAGTTTGATCCGGCCTTATCCAAAAAGGCCGGGTATATACCGTATACCGGATACAGCCGGCTTTGCCCGGCATCGCGGCCCTTTCCCTCCCTGTCCGGGCCGCTGGAATCAATCCGGGAGGGGAAACTATTCGGCCTCGATGTTTTGGCCGGGAAAGAGTGGTAGTATCATGAAGAATATCTTATCCTCCCTGTTTGGCAACTACAGCAAACGGGAGCTCAAGCGGATCCAGCCCCTTGTGGACGCCGTCCTGGATCTGGAAGACAAATATCAGGAGATGAGCGACGAAGAGCTGAAATCTCAGACCGGCGTCCTCAAGGAGCGCCTGGCTGACGGCGAAACCACCGACGATATCCTCCCCGACGCCTTTGCCGTGTGCCGGGAGGCCACCCGCCGGGTGCTGGGCACCCCCCACTTCCCGGTGCAGATTACCGGCGGCATTGTCCTGCATCAGGGACGCATTGCCGAAATGAAGACCGGTGAAGGTAAGACCCAGACCGTGATCCTCCCCGCCTACCTCAACGCCCTCACGGGCAAGGGCGTCCACGTGGTCACGGTCAACGACTACCTGGCCCGCCGCGACAGCGAGTGGATGGGCAAGGTATACCGCTGGCTGGGCCTGAGCGTGGGCCTGATTTCCCACGACATGCCCAACGACCAGCGTAAAAAGGCCTATGCCGCCGACATCACCTACGGCACCAACAATGAGTTCGGCTTTGACTATCTGCGGGACAACATGGTCATCTACAAGGACCGCAAGGTACAGCGGGGCCATCACTTTGCCGTGGTGGACGAAGTGGACTCCATCCTCATTGACGAGGCCCGTACGCCCCTGATTATTTCCGGCCAGGGCGAAAAGTCCACGGAGCTCTACTCCATTGCCGACCGCTTTGCCCGGAGCCTTACCGTGACCCGGGTGGCGGAGCTCAACGAAAAGGAAGACAACGACGCCCTGTATCAGGACTGCGACTATATCGTCAACGAAAAGGCCAAGACTGCCACCCTCACCCCCCGCGGCGTGAAAAAGGCGGAGCAGTACTTTAATATTGAAAACCTCACCGACGCCAACAACATCACCATCCAGCACCACATTAACCAGGCCATCCGGGCTCACGGCGTCATGCAGCGGGATGTGGACTATGTGGTCAAGGACGGCGAGGTCATTATCGTAGACGAATTCACCGGCCGCCTCATGTATGGCCGCCGCTACAACGAGGGCCTCCACCAGGCTATCGAAGCCAAGGAAGGCGTAAAAGTGGCCCACGAAAGCAAGACCCTGGCCACCATTACCTTCCAGAACTTCTTCCGTCTCTATGAAAAGCTCTCCGGCATGACCGGTACCGCCATGACGGAAGAAGCGGAATTCCGGGAGATCTATAAGCTGGACGTAGTGGAGATCCCCACCAACCGGCCCATGATCCGCGAAGATATGCCCGATGTGGTGTATAAGACCGAGAAAGCCAAGTTCAACGCCGTCATTGACGACATTGTGGAGCACCACGAAAAGGGCCAGCCCATCCTGGTGGGCACCATCTCCATTGAAAAGTCCGAGGAGCTCAGCAAGCTCCTGAAGCGCCGGGGCATCAAGCACCAGGTGCTCAACGCCAAGTATCACGAAAAGGAAGCCGCCATTGTGGCCCAGGCCGGCCAGAAGGGCGCGGTGACCATCGCCACCAACATGGCTGGCCGCGGCACCGACATTAAGCTGGGCGGCAACGCCGAATTCATGGCCAAGGAAGAAATGCGCCGGATGCAGTTCAGCGAGGAGCTCATTGCGGAAGCCGACGCCTTCTCCGACACCGAGGATCAGGAGATTCTGGAAGCCCGCCGGGTATTCCAGGAGCTGGAAGCCAAATATAAGGACCAGATCAAGGACGCTGCCGAAGAGGTCCGGGAAGCCGGCGGCCTGTATATTATCGGCACCGAGCGCCATGAATCCCGCCGTATCGATAACCAGCTCCGCGGCCGCTCCGGCCGTCAGGGCGACCCGGGCATGAGCCGGTTCTACCTGTCCTTGGAGGACGATTTGATGCGCCGGTTCGGCGGCGAACGCATCCGCGCTCTGATGGAGCATCTGAATGTGGACGACGATACCCCCATCGAGGCCAAGATGCTCTCCAACACCATCGAAGGCTCTCAGCGCAAGGTAGAAAGCCAGAACTTCGCCATCCGTAAAAACGTGCTGCAGTATGACGACGTGATGAACCGCCAGCGCGAAATCATCTATGCCCAGCGGGATCAGGTGCTGGACGGCGTGGATATGCGCGACCAGATTCTGAAGATGATCGACGAGGCCATTGCCCACAACGTGAAGCGCTATCTGCCGGGAGACACCCTGGATGATAACTGGGATTTGCCTGCCCTGCGGGAGCACTATATGGGCTGGATGATTACCCCCGAGGAATTCAACTATACCGGCGAAGAGCTGGAAAACCTGGAACCCTCCTACCTGGCGGAGCAGCTCCAGGAGCGCGCCCACAAGATTTTTGAGGCCCGGGAGAAGCTCTTTGGCGAGAAGATTATGCGGGAACTGGAACGCGTCATCCTGCTGAAAAACGTGGACACCCTGTGGATGGACCACATCGACGCCATGGACGAACTCAAGCGGGGCATCCAGCTTCGCGCCTATGCCCAGCGCGATCCCGTGGTGGAATACCGGCTGGAAGGCTTTGATATGTTCGATGAGATGATCGCCCTGATTCGGGAAAACACCGCCCGGATGATTCTCACCGTACAGCTCCGCCGTGCCGAGCCGCCCAAGCGTGAAGAAGTGGCCAAGCCCACCGCCACCAGCGCCGACGGCACCGACACCAAGCGTCCGGTTCACAGCGACAAGAAGCCCGGCCGCAACGATCCCTGCCCCTGCGGCAGCGGCCTGAAATATAAGAAGTGCTGCGGGAAGGACGAGGCCTAATCTTCTCCCCCCTTCCACAGCTTTAAAAAATCCGGCCGCTGCCAAGAAAGCAGCGCCGGATTTTTCACTTTTTCACCAGAAAGGATGTTATAAAAATGAAAGTATTGCTGCTCAACGGAAGCCCCCATCAAAATGGCTGCACCCACACCGCTCTGGCCGAAGTGGCCGGGGAGTTGGAACGCCTGGGCATTGAGACCCAGGAAATCTGGGTGGGCAACAAGCCCATCCGCAGCTGTTTGGGCTGCGGGCAATGTTCCGCCGCCAAGCGCTGTGTGTTTACAGAAGACCGGGTCAATGAATGTGTAGAGGCCCTGGCCCAGGCAGACGGTTTTGTTGTGGGCGCGCCGGTACACTACGCCGGGCCCGCCGGCGCCTGTACGGCCTTCCTGGACCGGGTATTCTACGGCAAATCCAGTCTCTTTGCCCACAAGCCCGCCGCCGCTGTGGTGAGCTGCCGCCGGGGCGGGGCCAGTGCCTCCTTTGACCGGCTCAACAAGTATTTTACCATTTCTTCCATGCCGGTGGTCTCTTCCCAGTATTGGAACTCCGTTCACGGCAACACCCCGGAGCAGGTGCGGCAGGACTTGGAAGGTTTGCAGACCATGCGCACTCTGGCCCGAAATATGGCCTGGCTTTTGCAGTCCATTGAAGCGGGCAAAGCGGCCGGTGTGGCGCAGCCGGAAAGAGAGCCTCGGGTAAGCACCAATTTCATCCGTTAATTCTCCAAAACAAAAGCCAGGGAACTCCCATTCCGGGAGGCTTCCTGGCTTTTTTGCAGCATTTTTATTCGGCAAGGGACTTCCCCGAGCGGTTTTCCTTCCACTGAGAAATTCCCTCCAGCCGGAGGAGAAATCTCTTCTTCTCTAACCCGCCGGAATAGCCGGTGATGGAGCCGTTTGTGCCGATGACCCGGTGGCAGGGGATGAAAATTGGCAGGGGGTTCCTGCCGTTGGCCATTCCCACAGCCCGGCAAGCAGTGGGCTTCCCGATGGCCCGGGCAATGTCACCATAGCTGCGAGTCTCGCCCCAGGGGATATCCCGGAGAGCCGCCCACACCTTTTTCTGAAACTCCGTTCCCGCCGGGGCCAGGGGCAGGGCAAAGGCCTTGCGCTCCCCGGCAAAGTATTCCCGGAGCTGCCGGCAGGCTTCCAGGAGCAACGGGGTGGCTTCCTCCGGCTGGGAAGGCACATCAAAATCCAGCCGGGCCAGGGCCTCTCCCTCCTGTACCAGGGTCATAGGCCCAATAGGAGAATCATAAAACAAACACGGCATCCAACCCCTCCTCTATCCTGTGCTGTACCACAGCCCAATTACGCCGTCTCAATGGCGTTGGCCTGCTGGAGGCCGAACTTCTTCACAGCCTCTTCCCGCATCTTGTATTTGAGGATTTTGCCGGCGGCGTTCATGGGGAAGCTGTCCACAAAATCCACATACCGGGGGGTCTTGTGCTTGGCCATGTGAGAGGAGACAAAGTCCTTCAGCTCCTGCTCGGTCATGGTCTCGCCGGGTTTGAGGATGACACAGGCCGCGATTTCCTCGCCGTAGTCCTGGCTGGGCACGCCGATGACCTGCACGTCCGACACCTTGGGATGGGTGTAGATAAAGTCTTCGATTTCCTTGGGATAGATGTTCTCCCCGCCCCGGATAATCATATCTTTGATGCGGCCGGTAATCTTGTAGTTGCCATTTTCGTCCCGGCGGGCCAGGTCGCCGGTGTGGAGCCAGCCGTTTTCGTCAATGGCGGCGGCGGTAGCTTCCGGCATCTTATAGTAGCCCTTCATGATGTTATAGCCCCGGGCCACAAATTCCCCGTCCACATTGTCCGGCAAATCCTTGCCAGTTTCCGGGTCCACAATCTTGCATTCCACTCCGAAAATGGGCCCGCCCACGGTGTTCACCCGGGTCTCAATGGAATCGGTGGTCTTGCTCATGGTGCAGCCCGGAGAGGCCTCAGTCTGGCCGTAGGTGATGCAGATTTCCGGCATATGCATCTTCTCGATAACCTCCTGCATGACCTTAATGGGGCAGGGACTGCCGGCCATAATGCCCGTGCGCATATGGCTGAAGTCTGTCTTGGGGAAGTCCTCGTGGCCCAGCATGGCAATAAACATAGTGGGAACCCCGTGGAAGGCGGTAATCTGTTCCCGGTTGATGCAGTCCAGGCCCTTCCGGGGAGAGAAGGCCGGGATGGGGCACATGGTGGTACCGTGGGTCATGGCGGCCGTCATGGCCAGCACCATGCCAAAGCAGTGGAACATGGGCACCTGAATCATCAGCTTGTCCGCTGTGGAGAGGTCCATGCAGTCGCCAATGGCCTTGCCGTTATTCACCACATTATAGTGGGTGAGCATGACGCCCTTGGGGAAGCCGGTGGTGCCGGAGGTGTACTGCATATTGCACACGTCGTTTTTGTCGATGGCTGCGGCCCGGCGATGCACTTCGCTGAGAGGGGTGCGCTCCGAGAGGGCCATGGCTTCCTCCCAGGTCCAGCAGCCCGGCTGGACGGAATCGCAGGTAATGATGTTCCGCAGGAAGGGCAAGCGCTTGCTGTGGAGAGGATGGCCCTTTTCCAGGGTGGCCAGCTCGGGACACAGCTCTTTCATAATGCCCACATAGTCGGAATCCTTGTAGCCGTCGATCATCACCAGGGTATGGGTGTCCGACTGGCGCAGAAGGTACTCAGCCTCGTGAATTTTATAGGCGGTGTTTACCGTCACCAGCACGGCGCCGATTTTTACCGTAGCCCAGAAAGTGATGTACCACTGGGGCACGTTGGTGGCCCAGATGGCCACGTGGTCCCCGGGGCGCACGCCCATGGCAATGAGAGAGCGGGCAAAGGTATCCACATCGTCCCGGAACTGGGAATAGGTGCGGGTGTAATCCAGGGTGGTGTAGCGGAAGGCGTACTGGTCGGGGAACTCCTCGGCCATACGGTCCAGCACCTGGGGGAAGGTCAGGTCGATGAGGTGCTCTTTGGGCCACACATATTTGCCGGTTTTGGCGTGGTTGTCATAGAGCCGGCGGATGTCCTGGGGCCGGTCCAGATACCGCTCCATATAATTGGCGAACTGGGGGAATACGATGCCCGGGTCGCTGAGGTCCGGGGCGTAGCTCTTGAGCCATTCCAGGGAGACATAGCCCTCGTAGTTAATGGAGCGCAGGGCCCGCATCATGGCGTCCATGGGCAGGTCGCCCTCGCCCATAATCTGATACACAGTCTGGCCGTCTATCACCAGGGAATCCTTCACATGGGTGTATTTGATGTAGGCCCCCAGGTTCTGCACGGTGGTTTCCGGGGATTCCCCGGCATAGCGGTAGGGGTGGTGCAGATCCCACAGGGCGCCGATGTTATCGCTTTCAATCTGATTCAGCAGCTCCCGGAGCCGGTTGGTGTCCGCATACACGCCATTGGTCTCCACCAGCAGGGTCACGCCCTTTTTCTCCGCGTATGGCACCAGCTCTTTTAAGGTGTCCAGCACCAGGGCGTCGTCCACTTCTCCTTGGGGCGCGGCGGTCAGGTCTCCCAGCACCCGGATAAACGGGGTGCCCAGCTCTGCCGCCAAATCCATATACTGCCGCAGCTCTTCCACGGTTTCCTGCCGCTTATCGGCAAATTTCAGGGCGCAGCCCGAGGAAAGGCAGCAGATTTCCAGGTGCTTTTGATGCAGGAGCTTTACCGTCCCCGGCAGATTCTCTTTTTGAAAGGGCCGGGCCGTAATGGAAAAGATGTCCCCGCCCAGTCCGCGCATTTCAATCCCGGAAAATCCGAAATCCTTTGCCATGGAATAAATTTCCGCCCAGTCAAAGTCCGGGCACCCCAATGTGGAAAAAGCCAACTTCATAGAATGAAATCCTCCTTTATAGACCCGTAGCACGCAAAGCCAATGAAATTCGTGGATTTTTCAATAAAAACCCGCGGAAAATGTCAGGTGCAATTGGATTAAATATACCATATTTTCAGCACTTTGTAAAGGGAGGACGATTCCGACAGGGGGAAAGATTCGTGAAAGCGCCGAAATACAAAATCAATCTTCCGAAGAAATGTAAAATTTAGATTCCTATTTTTGAGAGTCTTCCCTTTCAAGTTCAATACTTTTCTTGATGTGCCTGGGAAAACTCCCTTCCCAATAAAAATCCGGCAGCTATCTTTAAAAAGAAAACTGCCGGAACTTTGTCTTATTTGGATTTTTCCGTTCAGAAAGAAGTCACTCCCCTGCCATCGCTCTCCGGGCTCTGCGGGACTTCAGATACAGCACGCACAGGATGAGCAGCGCCGGGAACAGCATCCCCGCCAGCAGGCCGGACTTCATACCCAGCTGGGAGAGGGCCTGCCCGGTCGTGGTCTGGAGCTGCTGGAGCAGGCTGGTCTGCTGGGAGAAATCGCTGACCACGCCGGAAATCCACGGCCCCAAAGAGGCGCCCAAATCTCCAAACACCGCCATCATGCCGAACATAGCCGTACCGCCCCGGGGAAACCGCGCCGCTGTATCGGAAAAAGTACCCGGCCACATAACGCTCACCGAGAACCCGCACAGGGCACAGCCCACCAGGGAAAGGAGCGGGTGCGGGGCGAAGATGGTCAGGGCGTAGCAGGCCACGCACAATGCGCCGCAGCAGAGCAGGGTATTGCGCAGGTTCAGCTTTGCGCCGTAAACGCCGTACAGCAATCGGCCCAATCCCATGAGGGCGGCGAACAGGCAGGGCCCCAGCAAATCGCCCAGAGTCTTGGAGACCCCCAGGCCCGTCTCTGCAAACAAGGAGGACCACTGGCTCATGGTCAGCTCGCTGGCGCCGGCGCACATCATCACCAGCAGGGAGACCAGGAACACCCGGCTCTTGCACAGCTCCCCAATGCTCATGAGCTTTTCTTCCGGTACCGGCGGCATTAGGGGCACTTGGGTAAAGAAGAACAGGTTGCACAAAGGCAGCAGCGCCCAGCCAATGGGCAGCCACATCCAGATTTCGGTTCCAAAGGCCGCCAGGGCCAGAGTGCTGATGAGCACCACCGCCACCTGTCCCCAGCAATAAAAGGAGTGAAGCAGGCTCATGGCGCTGGCCTTCTTGTCCCCGGGCAGGGAATCCGCAATGGGGCTCACCAACACTTCCAGCAGGCCGCCGCCCAAAGCGTAAGTAATTACGGCGAAAATCAGGCCGGCATAGGGCGAGGGGCTAATCCGGGGCAGGACGCCTAAAAGCACCAGCCCCACTGTACACAGGGCGTGGGCCAGAATCGCGGAAGCCCGGTAGCCGATTTTATCCACGAACTTTACCGCCAGCACATCGGCCAGCAGCTGGGTGCCGAAGTTGATGAGGATCAGCCGGCCCACCATCTCAAAGGAGAGGCCGAACTGGGTCTGGAAAACAATAAACAGCAGGGGCGCCAGGTTGTTGACCGCCGCCTGGGTAATGTAGCCCGCATAACAGGCATACAGGGTGTGCTTATAGGTCAGGTGCAAGGGAATGTCACTCCTCAAGGAAATTTACAACCTCAATCCGGCAGCAGCTCGGCAATGAGACTATTGGATACCAGGAACCCCTGGGGCGTCAGGGCCATACGGTTCTCGTCCGCTTCCAGCAGCCCGGCGGACTGGTAGAGCCGGCACTTCTTCTCCATGGCTTGGAAGGCTGCTCGTCCCTCCTCGCCAAAGGCCTTTTCCAGGCCATAGCGGGTAATGCCCTCCCGCAGCCGCAGCCCCAGAAGGATGGTTTCCTCTAAGGTGCCGCCTTCCCCGTCTGCCACCGGGGTGGGAGATTGCAAAAAGGCGGATAAATCCCGGGGATAATAGAAACGCTTTCCGTTCAAATAGGAATGGGCCCCGGGGCCCAAGCCCAGATATTCCTCACAGTGCCAGTATTTCAGGTTGTGGCGGCTCTCATAGCCGGGCCAGGCAAAATTGCTGATTTCATACTGCTTTAAGCCGGCGTTTTCCAGGGAGGCCCCCACCGTGAGGTACCGCCGGGCGGTTTCGTCCTCATTGGGCAGGGTCAACGCTGTGCGGCGCTCCCAGAAGGGGGTTCCGGGCTCCACCTTTAAAAGATAAGCGGACACATGGGGCACCCCCAGCTCGGCGCACAGGGCCGCAGAAGCCAGAGCGCTGCCGGTGGTCTGGCCGGGAGTGGCCAGCATCAGGTCCAGAGAAAGGTTGGAGAATCCGGCCCAACGGGCAGCGTCTATAGTGGCAAGGGCCTGCTCTGCCGTATGGCGGCGGCCCAGGGCCTTCAGCTCGGTGTTATGGGTGGACTGCAAGCCAATGGAAACCCGGTTGGCCCCTGCCTGAAACACCTCCCGAAAGAAGTCATCCAGCTGGGAGGCGGGGTTGACTTCCAAGGTGATTTCGGCCTTTTCCAAACCAAAACACTCCTGGGCCTTTCGGATGAGCCGGGACAGGCGGGAGGCTCCCAGAAGATTGGGGGTGCCGCCGCCAAAGTAGAGGGTATCCGCCTTAGGGGGCGTACCTTCCTGGGCCAGCTTTTCCGCCCAAAAGGCCAGCTGTTTTTCCAGCACCTGGGTATATGCCTCTTTCACAGAGTCATCCCCGGCCACAGAATAGAAGTCGCAGTAGGGGCATTTGCCGTTGCAGAATGGGACATGGATGTACAAACCGATCATGGGAACCAATCCCTCCTTTCCTATTAAGTTGATTATACCATATCTTGTTGATAATTTATAGTAGAAATCTTTAAAATCACCCCGAAAAAGGGTGCAACAAAGGACTCTGGCAGGTAAGCAGATGAAAAGGGAATATACGCCGCCCTTGGCAGCTCTTGCTGTTCTGCAAGGCCGGAAGGGGCTCCCATGCTTTGGTCGATATGCTCTCAGGGCTTGCGCCGTCTTCGGCGGCTCTTGCTATTGCTGAGAACAGGTAGATGCCTTTTCTATGGCTTCGCTTTCTATGAGAGCTCTGCTCTCATACTTCGGCCAAAAAACGGAACCTCTCCGCCTCTCAGGGCTCGCGCCGCCTTCGGCGGCTCTTGCTATTGCTGGGAACAGGTAGATTGCTTTTTATGGGCTTCGCCTTTTATGAGGGCTCTGCCCTCATACTCCCGCCAGAGAGACTGAGTCTCTCTGGACTCTGCAATCGCTCCGCGCCAAATTTTACGCTTTCCTCTTTATTCATCCAGCTTGAGCACGCTCATAAACGCCTCCTGGGGTACTTCCACCGTGCCCAATTGGCGCATCCGCTTCTTTGCCTCCCGATTGGCAAAAAGCGGGCCTTCTTACAGTTTGCTTACTCATCCAACTTCAGAACGCTCATAAACGCCTCCTGGGGTACTTCCACCGTGCCCAATTGGCGCATCCGCTTTTTGCCCTCTTTCTGCTTCTCCAACAGCTTCTTCTTCCGGGTAATATCGCCGCCATAGCACTTGGCCAGCACGTCCTTACGCAGGGCCCGCACCGTTTCCCGGGCAATAATCCGCCCGCCGATACAAGCCTGAATGGGCACCTCAAAGAGCTGGCGCGGAATCTTCTCCGCCAGCTTTTCCGCCATCTTCCGGGCCCGGCCATAGGCCTTATCTGCGTGGATGATAAAGGACAAAGCGTCCACCACTTCGCCGTTGAGCATAATGTCCAGCTTCACCAGGTTGGATTTCTGGTAGCCCATGAGCTCATAGTCAAAGGAAGCATAGCCCCGGGTGCGGGACTTCAGCGCGTCAAAGAAGTCGTAGATAATTTCGTTCAGGGGCAGCTCATAGTGGATGTCCACTCGGTCGGCATCCAGATATTTCATATCCTTAAAGACGCCCCGGCGCTCCTGGCACAGCTCCATAATATTGCCCACATATTCACTGGGAGAATAGATATGGGCGTTGGCCACCGGTTCCTCGGCCTTAGCAATGAGAGTGGGGTCCGGGTAGTTGGTGGGGTTGTCCACCGCAATCATTTCCCCGTCGGTCTTGGTGATGTGGTACACCACGCTGGGGGCGGTGGTCACCAAATCCAGATTATATTCCCGCTCCAAACGCTCCTGCAAAATCTCCATGTGGAGCAGGCCCAAAAAGCCGCAGCGAAAACCAAAGCCCAGAGCCACCGAGGTCTCCGGCTCGAAGGTCAGGGCCGCGTCGTTAAGCTGCAGCTTCTCCAAAGCATCCCGCAAGTCGCTGTAGTGTGCGCCGTCAGCGGGATAAATGCCGCAGAACACCATAGGCTGCACAGCCCGATACCCCGGCAGGGGCTCAGCGGCGGGACGGCTGGCCAGGGTGACGGTGTCGCCTACCCGGGCTTCCCGGACGTTCTTGATGGAAGCGGCGATGTAGCCCACCTCTCCGGCGGAAAGGCCGTCGGCGGATTCCAAAGAGGTGGCACGGAGATACCCGCACTCCACCACGGTGAACTCGCTGCCCACCGCCATCATGCGGATGGTGTCGCCGGGGTGTACCTGCCCCTCCTTAATGCGCACATAGACAATCACGCCTTTATACGCATCGTAATAGGAGTCGAAAATCAACGCCTGCAGCGGGGCCTCCGGGTCGCCCTGGGGGGCCGGGATGTCCTGCACAATGCGCTCCATGACCTGGTCGATGTTGATGCCCTGTTTGGCGGAGATTCGGGGCGCGTCCTGAGCCGGGATGCCGATGACGTCCTCCACTTCGTTGGCCACCCGCTCCGGGTCGGCGCTGGGCAGGTCGATTTTATTGATAACCGGCACCAGCTCCAGCCCGGCATCCACCGCCAGATAGGTGTTGGCCAGGGTCTGGGCCTCAATGCCCTGAGAGGCGTCCACCACCAGCACGGCCCCCTCGCAGGCCGCCAGGGAGCGGGAAACCTCGTAGTTGAAGTCCACATGGCCGGGGGTATCGATGAGGTTGAATACATAGTCCTCCCCATCCTGGGCACGATACACCAGAGTCACAGCGTGGGCCTTAATAGTAATGCCCCGCTCCCGCTCCAAGTCCATGTTGTCCAGGAGCTGATCCTCCATGTTCCGAAGGGCCACTGCCTGGGTCTGCTCTAAGATGCGGTCGGCCAGGGTGCTCTTCCCGTGGTCGATGTGGGCGATAATGCTGAAATTCCGAATTTTATCCTGTGGCACTGCCAATCTCCATCACCTGTTCTTTCCGGAAAAATCTATGAAAATACAGTTTTTTATAATCAGAGTCAGTATAGCACAGCCGGGCTTTTTAGGCAAGACCAGGCTGCGGCGGGCGCGCCCGCTGCTTGCCGCCATGCGGTATGGCAATAAAAAAGGGCCGGAACACCGGCCCAAAGATATTTTTTGGTAGGAAGGCACTCAATAGCGATTGCGGTAGTAGCGGTCGCTGAGGAGACGCCCCTTGCGCTTCCTGCGGAAACCGCCGCTGCGGTAGCGTCTGCGTCCGCCGCCCCCTCTGGGGCCGTAGCGGTTGCTCAAAAGCACCAGGACGACTACCACTACGCCGATGCCAATGCACACCCAAGCCAGAATCCCAATAAAGTTCACCCGGGTGTTGTCCGTTTCCGAAACAGACACGGAAATATTGCTGTCATAGCTGCCAAGGCTGGAGGCATTGGCCCCTGCCAAGGGAGACTGGGAAGGGCTTGCGCTGGGGCTGGCAGACGGGCTGGCACTGGGCGTAGGAGACGCCGAAGGGGACGCGGAAGCGGTGTTCCCGCCGGTGGTCTGGGTGCGGGAGGCCGTGCTGGAAGAGCTGCTGGTCCGGCTGGAATTGGTGGAATTGCCGCTGGAAGGCCGGCTGGTGGTGCTGCTGGTATTGTGATTTCCGCCCCCGCCGGAAGGCCGGTTGTTAGAGGATGTACCGCCCTGATTCCCCCCAGAAGAGCTGCTGCTTTCCGAACTGGAACTCTGGCTGGAAGAGGGCTCCGGCGGCTCGGGTTCAGGCTCCGGTTCACTGGACGGAGGGTCTACCGGCTCTACAGGCTCCGAGGGCTCCGTAGCGCTCCCCTCGGTATAGGGAGTCACTCCCACTCCCTGGGCCGCCACAGAAAACGCCATACACATTGTCAACAGGATGCAAAGGCCGATGATCGCCCACTGCTTGTACTTCTTCATCCCGGCACCTCCAAAAATTCCATAAACTCTCTTATTTTCAACCGGGCTGGCTCCCGGCGCATACATACTCATTATGGAATCATTATACCAGATATTCGACAAAAAACAACTATTCCCCTTCCCTCCCCAAGCCCCTTTTTGAAATTTTAAGAAACCTGTCATAATCCCGGGTGTTTCGTGGGGTTTTCCCTTCAAAATTCCCATAGGAAAGCCGGTTTTTAAGGCGTTTCCCCCTGATTCCCGGCCTTTCGAAAAAAAGGCTTGCAATCCCCTATTCTACGCCCTGTAATTTTTCTTCAACATATTCCACAAGGTTATCCACAAAAGTCAAGTCCAAGTCCCCTTCCCATCCCAGCAGGTCATAGTGGAGGAGGGTCCGGTTGCCGGTGACCGTGGAAAGCGCCAAGGGCGGAGTGTAATCCCCCAGGCCCATCTGGCGGCAGCGCACCTCTACCGTGACTAAACCCGCCAGCAGCACCAGCAGGCTCAGGGTCACGGCAAAGGGAATCCAGAACCAGGCCCGCTGGTCGTGGCGGCGCTTTTTCTCTTTCAATTCCCGTTGGCTTTTTCCATCCATAACAGTCTTCCTCTTTTCACAAGCCCCTGCATTTCCGTTAACCGAAGGCAGGCTGTTTATTGGCTTCCAGCCGCATACGATGGACTTAGTATGCCGCAAATATATGCCCGCTATTCCATCAGGGACTGCATGGTCTTTACCAGCACTTCTCCAAAGAGGCTGCCGGCATAGGCGGCTTCTTCCAGGGAATTCACCTCGGTGCCGAACTCCACCAGCAGGGAGCCCGGCGTAAGATTTTCATTATACACGCTGTTTTTAAAGCTCAGGGGCCGGGCCAGGCCGGGATACAGCTGGGAAGCCGTTTGCTGTAATTGCAGGGCCAAGCGCAGGTTCTGCCGCCAGTTGGGGAAATCCAGGGTGCCGCCGTCATCACAGCCGGAGAGAATCATAAACTGGGCGGCCTTTTTGCCGTTTACCGTGGCCGTGGGCTTAATGCGCTCCTCTTCTCCCCCAATGGCGTCCCGGTGAATGTCCAGGGTAATCTGGATGGTAGGGTATTTTTCCAGATTCTTTTTCATGGTTTCCGCCGAACGGGTATAGCCGCCTGTATAGGCCGGATAGTCGTGGACCGTGGTATCGTGGACCACCCCAAACCCGGCGGCTTTGAGCTGGGCTTCAATGGCGTTGCCCACCATGACCACCGTTTCGTCTAAATTCTGGCTCCGGGTAGGGGTGCCTTCATAATACCAGGCGCTCTCCTGAGACAAATAGGACTCCGTGGTGTGGGTGTGGTAGAGCAGCACCATGGGAGTGCCGTCCGCCCGGATTTCCAGCTCCGGCCCCATTTCCAGCTCTTTGGCAAAATCCACATCCTCGCCGGCGTCGTTGCGGATAAAAAAGTCCCCCACCTGGGTGCCGCCGCCCATCTGGGTCTCGGTGATGGGAGTAGCTTTGGCACCGGGCTTGGGAGTGGGCGTGGGCGTAGGCTCCGGGGTCGGCGTCGGGGTGGGAGAGGGCGTGGCCTCTGCCTGGGAGACCGGCCCGTCCTCCTCAATGAGGCTGGAGCTTCCGGCCTGAGGGTCCGCGTAGAGCTCCCGAGCCGCCCGGGGCAGCAGCAGGTCTGCGGTAGCCAGGGCCGCCTGCTCCCCGCTGAACAGGGGAAAACACCGAACTGCAAAGCAGGCCGCCGCTGTGACAGCAGTCGCCGCTGCCGCCGCCCGGGTCAACCATTTGATTTTTGCCGCCATCCTGCTGCTTCCTCCTTCCGCCCTGGGGGCCCATATGCTGTATCCATGGTATGCATCCCCAAGAAAAAATAGAACCGGGCAGTGTTCTCCGCTCCGGTCGGCGCCTTGTTTGTGTGCCACCGGCACACGGCGCCCGGTTCCAAGCCGCGAGACAGCGGCATCTATGAGCGGGCTTTTCTCCCGCATAAACAGCCTGGGAGGGAAGCCCCCCTCCATGAGGGGGGTGTCTGCGAATGCAGACGGAGGGAGTAAAAGAGCGGCCTTTCTTCCCGCGCAAGGCTAAGCCTTGACGTAAGCCGCGAGATAGCGGCTTGGGAGCGCATCCTATGCGCCCGCGCCGCCGCAAAAAAACAGGGAAGGCCAGCAGGCCCTCCCTGTGAGAGATTCATGTTAAAATTCGCACTTCATAGCACCGAGGAAAGGTCTCCACCTGGTCTCCGGATTCCGTCTCTTCCCAAACGGAATTGACGAAGTAGCCAAAGGAATCATTCGTCTGGCAAATTCAAGTGAGGTCAGAGAAGATGAACTTTTATCAAAACGAGGTTGAGCCTTGATGTCCCCACAAAATACCGGCATCCGCAATGCGACTTTTCACTCGCACAAGCTACTTTCGCAAAAATACAGGGCTGTTTTTAGCTGTCAGCTGCTCCACGAGTTGCGGCCAGGTTCAACCTGTAGGGACTGCTTCCAGGGCGGCGGCCTGGCGGGCCTTGGCGGTCTCTAAGTCGTCGAAGTCCCCTAAATCTGCAATGTCCACCGAGGAAGCGTCAATATAGAGGTCGGGGTTTTCGCTCTGGCCCCGGATGGTGGAGGGCACTTCCCCGTTGAGCTGGGCCCGGGCGCTCTGGGCCCGAAGCTGGCAGATTTCTTCCAGGGTCTCCACCCCCAGCTGGTGGGATTCATAGGTGCAGAAGGCCGTGGGGTCCTGTTTCACATAGGGGGCGATCATTTGGGCGGTCTGGCGCAGCCGCACCTGGAATTCCCCGCTTTCAAAATAGCCGGAGAGCAGGGCGTCAAAATATTCGTGGTACTGGCGGAAATAGGCGTTTTGCTGCATGAGGGTGTGGTACAGGGGCCGGTTTAACATGACTTCCCCTTCCGCCGGGGTGTCGATGGGGTAGTTGATGAGCACGTTGGGGTCCCGGATGGGGTCGGTCATGCCCAGGGCGTAGGTGCCGAAGGCCAGGTTGTAGTCCCAGGGCAGAATCTGCAGCACCCCGTCCTCCTCATAGAGGAAGTAGTTGTGGCCTGTGGGGCCCAGATAGCTGTCCCAGTTCATGACGAACACCTGCACGGTGAAATACCGCAGCACCTCGTCCACGTCAATGGCGCTTTCCAGGTTCTCCCCGGTGGAGAGGGTTTTCAAGGCCCCGATAAGCCGCTCCTGGTCCGTCTGGGAGGTCTTGAATTTGGCGTTGCGGAAGATGTTGTCGTAGCTCTGGGGGTCGTCGTCCACATACCGCAGGGCCACATCGGCGTTTTCGTCGTTGAGGGAGCGGTAGTCGGGCTTATACAGCTCCCCGTAATTGCTGCCGAAGTTCCGCTTGGCAAAGGATTCCTCGGGCTCCTCCACCGCCAGGAACAGCCCCCAGGGAGCGCCGTTGACGGTGACCCACACATAGCTGCACAGGGGCGTGGGCACCCCCATGTAGTCCATCATGTCGTAGACCAGCCAGGTTTTCAGATAGCTGTTGTCCTGGAAGGAGGAATCCAGAGACAGCTTATCCAGGCCGTAGTAGGTGTTCCCCCCGGTGTAGTGGTCGAATTCCAGCTTGAGGCTGTAGCGGGAGAGGCCGTATTCGTGGGTCAGCCGCCGGGAGTTGTTCCCCTTGGCCCGCAGCCCCACCTGCCGGAATTCCTCCCCGTCCACCACCACGGTGCAGGGGATGTACTCCTCCTCCGGGGCCTTTTCCTGGAGAAAAGCTTCCCAGTCCTCCACCTGGAGGTCAATGGTGTGAACCCGGCTGCCGTCAAAGAGCCGGGTGGCGTAGGCCGGGGAAGCGCTGGCTTTTTGAAGGCCCAGGCTCTCCCCGCAGAAGAGCAGTGCGGTGAGCCCCATGGCCAGCACCAGAGCGATGATGCAGATTTTGTCGATATGTTTGTGCCCAAGCATTGGTTTACCCCATGTAGTCCCCGTTGTAGGACACCAGCGTCACATGGCTCACCCCGGGGATTTGGTCCAGGCCGTTGACAAAGCTGCTGTCGTCTTCTTTGAGCCGCACCTCATAGTGCAGTTCGATGCATCCCGGCTCCACGCTCTTGCTCTTCAGGTTCATGCGCTTTACCCGGGCCGAGACAAATTCCTTTATATCCTTTTCCGCCTGCTCCCCCTCGCAGTGGACCACCAGGATATAGGGGGAATCCACGGTTTTGCTCCGGGAGAAGAACCACAAAACCAGGCCGATAAAGGCGCTGCCGAATACCGCCAGGGGAATGAGCCCCGCCGCCAGCACAATGCCCACGGCAATGCTCCAGAACAGGAAGGCGATGTCCATGGGCTCCTTAATGGCGGTGCGGAACCGGACAATGGACAGGGCGCCCACCATGCCCAGAGACAGCACCACGTTGCTCACCACGGTCAGTATCAGCAGGGTGGTGATGAGGGACAGGGCAATGAGGGTGACGCCAAAGCTGCGGGAATACATAATGCCCGTGTAGCTCTTTTTATAGATGAAAAAGATAAACAGCCCCAGCAGAAAGGCCAGCGCCAGGGCAATGGCCATATCCAGCATGGAGATGCTGGTGAGGTTCTCCAAAAAGCTGGACTTGAAAATATCCTGGAATGTGGTCATGAAAAGCTCTCCTTTATGGTTCTTCTGGCGGGGCCTTAGTCAAACCGGCGGCACAGGGCATATTTGGAGCAGGCCCCCGCCCGGCGGCCCGGCACCTGTACGGCCAAAGCCACTACCTCCGGCAAAAATTCATCGTATTTTACTTCCAGCACTGTTTCCTGCTCCATAGGCCGGAGCACCTGCTTTCCCGGGGGCAGGAAGGTTTCCGGCCCGCCCCCCCGCAGGGCCCGGTCCAGGGTGACGCGCACGTTCCCCGGGGCGTATAGAAAGGCTTCCCGGTCATAGCAGACCACAGTTTTGGGGGCCAGACCCCGGCGCAGCTTGGTGTAGAATTCCTGGAGCAGGGGGTTCCCGCTTTCCAGCAGGAAGGCCCAGTCACCACAAAGGAGCCTTTGGGCCTGCTCCAAGGTCAGCCGGGCGCTGCGCTTGCCGCACAGGCCGTTCATTTTATACTTCTTTTCCAGCCGCAGGAAGGAAGTGTCCGCCCCGTAATACCGCAGCCGGAACTTCTCCCGCCGGTTGACGCCGTCCAGCTTTTCCCGCAGGGCCGTGTCATAGGGGGTGTCGAAATACAGGCTGGTGACCCGGTAGGAGCCGTCGGGGCCGGCGTGGGGGTCGTGGGGGAATAAGCGCCGCAGTCTTGCGGAAAGCACCAGGTCTTCCCGCAGGTTGATCTGGTGCTTCCATTCATGGCGCAATTTTGGAGGGGCTGAGGGCTTAGTCGTCATCGTCGTCATCGTCGTCATAGTCGGTATCGCCGCCATCGTCGTAGTTGGTATCGTTGCCGTAGTGGGTATCGCCGTAATCGGTGTCGTCGTTGTCATAGTCGGTGGTGCCGTTGTCGTCATAGTTGGTGTCGTTGTAGTCGGTGACGCCGTCGTTGTTGGGGCCGTAGTCGGTGTCGTTGTAATCCGTCACACCGTCATTGTTGGGGCCATAGTCGGTGTCGTCGTAATCCGTCACACCGTCATTGTTGGGGCCATAGTCGGTGTCGTTGTAGTCGGTGACGCCATCGTTGTTGGGGCCGTAGTCGGTGTCGTTGTAATCGGTAACGCCGTCGTTGTTGGGGCCGTAGTCCGTGTCGTCATAGTCGGTGGTTCCGCCGGTGCTGGGCTTGGAGGAGGGCTTGGTGGTGGGCTTGGGAGTAGCGCTGGACTGATAGTGGCTCCAATCGTCGTTGCGGTCATAGTCGGCTTCGGTGATCTTGCCGGTGCGGGCGTCCACTTCTACCTCGTACTCTGCATTGCCAACGTGGATTTCCATCTCATAAACGCCGTCGTCCAGCTCGTATTCCCGCTCCACAAAGGTGGCCTCGTCAGCGGAGAGCCCCAGCTGGGAGAGGGCCAGCTCCTTGGCCTTTTCCAGGCCGATGTAGCCGTTGCTTTCCAGGTCGCCCTGGTCCACAGTCATGGTGGAGGCGTCCAGCTGGCGGGCCTTCACGGCTTCGCGAACGCTGTCGGCTACCTGCTCTAAGAAGTCGTCCCCAGGATACTTGGAGCCTTCTTCCAGCATCACCACGATGTTCTTGGTGTGGCCGTCAATTTTCTCATCGAAGTAGCCGCCTTCATAGATTTCATCCACCAGGCCGCTGACCACGGTGCGGCAGTCCTGGCCTTCATAGCCTGCGTATCCGCTGACCACGGCCTTGCCGTCGTCGTTGACGCCCTGCAGGTCCACTACCTGGCCCCGGCTGTCGTAGTCGATTTCGATTTCGGGGTTGACGCTGAGGAGGAGGGTTCCCATGGCGGAGGTCTGGGTGCCGGAAGCGGCTGCTCCCGCGGAGGTGTTGTCAGCTGCGGAGGTGCATCCTGCCAGGAGGGCGAGACTCAGCACGGCGGCAGCAGCGGTCATCAGCTTGTTCTTCAAAGTCAGTTTTTTCATGGTATTCGTCTCCTTTTTATTGGTTTAGTGGCTTTGGGAAGCCTTGTTTGTTTTCTTGTATACAGGATACGGAAGGCTGTTTTCGAAACCGGGGTTTGGGAAAAGATTTTTTGTTTTTCTTTTCTTCTCGTTTCCCTTTGCCCGGATGGCCTTTAGCCTTTCCGAACTGTTTGATGATAGGATACGGAGGGCGGTTTCCAAAACCGGGGTTTGGAAGAAGATTTTTTGTTTTTTCTTTTTCCGTTACCCGGAAGGCTGTGGGCCTTTCCGAATTCCTTGATTACAGAATACGGAAGGCGGTTTCCAAAACCGGGGTTGGAAGAAGATTTTTTCTTTTTTCTTTTTCCGTTACCCGGAAGGCTGTGGGCCTTTCCGAATTCCTTGATTACAGAATACGGAGGGCGGTTTCCAAAACCGGGGTCGGGAGGAAAAGTTTTTCCAGGCTCAGCCTGGTTGCAAAAGCGCCGCTTTCTTGGTATACTTTGGATACGACGCTTTGCAGAAGAGGAGGAATTCATCTTGAAAAAAATCATTTGCGCCCTGGGGCTTCTCATGCTCCTGACCCTTTCCGGATGCCAGAACAGCGGCGGCGAGACAGCCGGCCAGGAGTTTGAGAGCCTGGGGGCTTCCTTTGAAGACGGCAAAACCGTCACCGTGGACATGAACCGGGAGGAGGTCCTGGAAGAAATGGGCGGGGAACCTGACGATTGGGTTACGAAGTATGGATTGATTGCCTATTATGGAGCCCAGTCCCCCTATGAGGTGACATCCCTGCAATATGTGGGCCAGGAGGAGATGCCCTTTTCCACCAGCCTGGGCGTGGATATGGGGGACAGCGCGGACGACATAAAGGAAGCCCTGGGAGAGCCCGCCAGCGAATCGGCGGACCGGTACTCCTACGGCCTGGAGCGGGGAGAGGACGGATATACCCTGTTCACCGGCACCGAGGAGGAGTTCTACCAGTATGCCAGTGGGGAAGGGGACCCCTACAACCTGTACATGGCCAATTTTACTCTGGAGGACGGGAAGGTCACGGAATTTTCCGTTTACGTCCTGCGGGAATAATACAGAAAGACATAAAAAAGCCCGGGCTTCCAAAAGAAGCGCCGGGCCTTTTTGCAGCCTTCAGGAGGCAGGCTCAATCGTCGTCATCGTCCTCATCCGGCTCGTTTTCATCGTCGCCGTCATCGTCGTCATCGTCTCCGTCATCGTCATCCCCATAATTGGTGGTGCCGTTGTCGTCATAGTTGGTATCCCCGTTGGTGTTCCCCGAGGGCCGGGAGGAGGCGCTGCTTTCAGAGGAGGAAGGCCGGGAAGCTGTGCTGGAAGATGCGCTGGAGGAGCCGCCGCCGGTATTGCTGGGCGACCCTTGATCGTCATCGTCCCCGCTGCTGCCGGGATTCCCACTGGACGCGCTGGAAGACGCCCCACCGGAAGAAGTGCTGGAAGAATCGTCCCCGCTGCTTTCAGAGGAGGAACTGGAGGAGGGCAGGTAGTCCTCCGGGGAAATCACAATGACGGATTGGGAGCTGTCTTCTTCCTCGGGAAGGGCCCCGTCTACCAGCTCCACTTTGCTGCCCAGATGGTTTTCCAGCTCTGCCAAAATGGCGTGGACGGTGTTGGCGTTCCAGTCATCGTTGTCGGATTCCGCCGTCAGGCCGATGGAGCCGCCGTCTGTGAGGAAGCCCATCTCCATGGCCCGGTCCGCCAGGTCGTCAGAGACCTCTTCCACGCTCTTCCACCGGTACCCGTAGCCGTCAATCAAGTCGTTCCCGTCCTGGTTCAGGCCTTCCAGGCCGATTACCTGGTTCACCCGGTTGACCTCCATGCGGACCTCCGGGTTAATCTGCATCCGCACGCTGCCCACCGGCAGGAAGAAAAATTCCACGGAAACCAGCAGCATCAGGCACAGGCAGGCCGCCGCCGCCACCAGAGGCACCATCCTCTGCCGGAGGGTAGGCTGTTTCTTTTCTTCTAAGAGGAGGACGTGGTCCAAAGTCTGCCCCACCTGATACCCCAGGTTGGCCGCTTTGAGAAAGCGTCCCGCCTCGTCCAGTACCACGGCGTAGCTCAGGCCGCATTCCATTACCAGATAGCTCATTGGCTCCGTGCTCCTTTCTGGGGGGACATCTGGCGCAGGTGCCCCCGTATGATCTCAAATCCGTTGGTATAGGCCAGCAGCACGGCCACCATGTATTTCCGATGGCGCTCCAGGGTTTTCAGCTCTACGCCGGAGCCGGTTGCCAGCCGGGAGAGGGGCAGCTTTTTGCTGGAGAGGAGCTTTTCCAGAATTTCCGGGGTTTCCCGGGCATAGGCCAGGGCCCTGTGACAGGCCTCCAGGGTCCGCTTCTGCTTGGGACAGTTGTCCGCGATGTCCGTAAGGGACAGGCCGAATTCCGAAAGCTGCTCTGCAAAATGGGCGATTTCCGCCTGGGCGGCAGAGCGGCTCTCCCGCTCCTTTACCACATTGCGCTGGTCTTCCAGCCGGTCTCCCAAGGTGCGGTCATCCTCGTCCTCCCGGTCGGCCCGGTCCAGGGAAATCTGCCCCTGATGGCGCTTTTCCTTCCGGGCATAGTCGATGAGGCGGCTGCGGATGGTCATGGCGGCAAACTTCAGGAAGGCCCCCCGGGTGCGGTGATACTGCAATACCGCTTCGTGAAAGGCGAACATGGCGATGCTCAGCTCGTCATCCTGGCCCTCCTCCGGGAACCGGTGGATAAATTTCGCTGTCTCTGATTTAATAAAGGGAAGGTACTGCCGCACCAGGCGGTCGGCTGCCAAGGTATCTTCTTTGGCCGCGTATACCTGCGCGACAAGCTCATGTTCCTGCTTCAACAATGACACCCCTGTCTGTAGAATACGAATGGGCACGGGAAAAACCGGGGCCGGCCCGGAAAAAAGTAATTTTTTTAATGGCTTCTGTTTATGCAGGCCTTTTCCGGCGTTTGGAAGTCCAGATAAAGCCTATTATATCAGTTTATCCGCGCATTGTAAAATCCCCGTCAGCTTTGGGAAAAGCCTATGTAAAATCCAAAGAATTTGCACCTGCCGGAAGGCGCGTTCCCAAAGCCCCCTTTTGCAGGATATTTTGATAAAATTCATGGAATTCCGGTTGATTTTCCCAGCGGCCTCTGTTATCATGGAAACGATTTCGGGCGGAGGCCTGTCCGCCCTGTTTCGATGAAAAATATGTAAAGAGAGGAAGCATCTGCTTATGTATCCCTACCAGGATTCCAACCGGCCCGCAGAAGAGCGGGTGGAGGACCTTTTGCAGCGCATGACCTTAGAGGAGAAGATCATGCAGACCGACCAATACGCCGCCCAGGATTTCGCCCAGGTAAACGCCGAGGGCTTTGTCACCCAGGTGGAGCCCCAGAAGTTAGAGGAGCTTTTGGGAGGCGTCAGCGTGGGCAGCATCCAGCTGAGGGGCTGCACCGCCGCCCAGGCCAACGAAATCCAGCGCTATGCCGTGGAAAAGACCCGTTTGGGCATCCCCTTCCTGTTCAGCGAGGAGGCCCTCCACGGGTTTATGTCCAAAAAAGCCACCTGTTTCCCCGAGCAGATCGGCCTGGCCGCCACCTTCCGCCCGGAGCTGGGCTATGAGATGGGCCGCTGCATCGCCGCCGAAGCCTATGCCTGCGGCGTCCGGGAGACCTTCAGCCCGGTAATGGACCTGATCCGCGACCCCCGTTATGGCCGCGCAGAAGAGTCCTACGGCGAAGACGTGCACCTGTGCTCTGAATTTGCCCGGGAGACCGTTAAGGGCCTCCAGGGCGACGACCTGAAAGGCCCCGACACCGTGGCCGCCGAGCCCAAGCACTATGTGGGCTATGGCAACCCGGTAGCCGGCCTCAACTGCGCCCCCGCCACCATGGGCCGCCACCAGATTTTTGCAGAGTGCATGCCGGTGTTTGAGTCCGCTTTTGTAGACGGCAAGGCGGTCAACACCATGTGCTCCTATAACTCCATCGACGGCATTCCCGTTTCCATGGACCGCGAAATCCTCACCGATGTGCTCCGGGACCAGTTCGGCATGCCCGGCTTTGTGCGCTCCGACATGACCGCCGTGGTGCGTCTCAACGACTGGCACTTTGTGGCCCCCACCCGCAAGGAGGCCATGCGCCTGGGCCTTCAGGCCGGCGTGGATTTGCAGCTCTATGACTTCCCCCACGAGGAGTGGCAGGAAGGCGTTGCCCAGCTGGTGCGCGACGGCGAGATGGAGGAATCGGTGCTGGACGAGGCCTGCCGCCGGGTGCTGCGGGTGAAGTTCCTGCTGGGCCTTTTTGACAACCCCTATGTCCCCGAGGGCCGGGAGGAGGCCGTCCTGCGCTGCCAGTCCCACAAGGAGGTGGCCCGGCGCATTGCCCGGGAATCCGTGGTCCTGCTGAAAAACCAGGGCAGCCTGCTGCCCCTTTCCAAGAACCTGAAGACCGTGGCCGTGCTGGGGCCTGCCGCTGACGAGCCCGCCCTGGGCGGCTACACCGCCCATCCCTACCGGGAGAACAGCGTTTCCGTGCTGGAGGGCGTCCGGGCAGCAGTTTCCCCGGAAACCCAGGTCCTCTATGAGCGGGGCTGCAACTTCCTGGGAGATACCATCCACGCCTTTGACCAGGGCTTCCTCACCGGCGAGGACGGCAATATGGGCCTCACCGGCCGCTATTACAACAACCGCACCTGCTCCGGCGAGCCGGTGGCGGTGCGCAACGACCTGATGATTAACTTCAACTGGATTTATGCCAAGCCCCACCCGGCAGTGGACGGCAACTGCTTCAGCGTGGTGTGGACCGGCAAATTGAAAATGCCCCACGACCTGCAGGGCTGCATCGGCCTGAGCAGCCAGGACAGTATGCGCCTGTATATCGACGGGGAGCTCCTCATTGACGGCTGGGGCGAGGGCAAGGAATCCACCCAGCTTCTGCCCTTCCACTTTGAGGAAGGCCGCTTCTACGATGTGCGCATCGAGTACACCAACGATATGCGCGGCGCCCGGGTGATCTTCGGCTACAACGGCGGCATGGAGGACTACTCCAAAGCCCTGGAGGCCGCCCGGAAGGCCGATGTGGCCATTGTGTGCCTGGGCGACAACGAGGAGACCTCCGGCGAGAACTTCGACCGGGTGAGCCTGGACCTGCCCGGCAGCCAGCTGGAATTCCTCCAGGCGGTGTATGAAACCGGCACTCCGGTGGTGCTGGTAATCCAGGGCGGCCGCCCCGTCACCGCCAACTGGGAGCAGGCCCACATTCCGGCCATTCTGGAGGCGTGGCTCTCCGGCGAGCAGGGGGGCCCGGCCATTGCGGAAATCCTCTTTGGCGACGCCAACCCCTCCGGCCGCCTGCCCATGACCTTCCCCCGTTCCGTGGGGCAGATTCCCTGCCACTACAGCCGTCTTCCCGGCGGCGGATGGCGCTATGTGGAGATGGACTGGATGCCCCTGTATCCCTTCGGCTACGGTCTCTCCTACACCTCCTTCGCCTATGACAACCTGGAACTGTCCGCTTCCTCCATCCGTCCCGGCGAGACCCTTCAGGTCTCCTTTGACGTGACCAATACCGGCAGCTGCGCCGGTGCGGACGTACCCCAGATTTACCTCAACGACAAGTTCAGCTCCACGGTGAAGCCGGTGATGGAGCTGGCCGCCTTTACCAAAATCCAGCTGGAGCCCGGCGAGACCCGCCGCGTCACCTTGGAAATCGGGCCGCGCCAGATGCGCACCCTGGGCCCGGATTATGTGTGGCGGGTAGAGCCCGGCGACTTTGAAGTCACCCTGGGGGTCAACGCCGCCGATATGCGCCTGAAAGCCAGCTTCTCCGTTACGGAGGAATAAATCCCTTGGCCGGTTCCCGGTTTCTTCTGGGAATGCGGAACCAAACAACAAACAGCCGTCAGCTTTTCAGAAGCCGGCGGCTGTTTTTGTGTGGGAACCCCATAGCGAAAGCAGATTCCCCGCAGGGGCCTTCGCAATGGATGAAACTCCATTGGTTCTCTTTCCAAGTTGACATTTCCCAAAAAGAATGCTATCATAAATATAGGAAAAGGCAGACCATCAACGGTTTGCCCCTCACTGTTAGCTAAAAGAAATAGCCGTCAACGTTTGGGGTGTTGGGCGGCTATTTCTTTTTTATGTGGGAAGCGGCTGCGATAAACAAACCAGCTAAACCGATTAACACCAAGCAGGTGGAGTGCCTCCACAGGCGATTCGCGTTTTGGGCCTGGGGTAAATAACAGCCCGGTTCCACGCGGAGTGTGGATACATCAATAGGAAACTTGTTTTTCGCTCTCAGCTACCTTCGCGAGAAAATGGGCTGTTTTTCACGCCCGGCTTTCTCGCGGGTTGGGTGCGGACCCTGTCCGCTCGCCCTGGTGATGGACTGCCTTTTCGACATTTATTGTAACATATTTTATGCGGCCAGCAAGAGAGCCCTGTCTTTTACGCCCGGTTTCCCCGTGGATCGGGTGCGCATACGATGTGCCGCGCCCAGGCAGTTTACGCGGGAGAAAAGCCTGCTCATAGATACCGCTGCCTCGCGGCCTACGTCCAGGCTCAGCCTTGCGTGGGTTGGGTGCGCGCCCAGGCTGTTTACGCGGGAGAAAAGCCCGCTCATAGATGCCGCTATCCCGCGGCTTACGTCCAGGCTCAGCCTGGCGCAAAAAGGCTGTCCGGCCACAAAAACCGGACAGCCTTTATTTATGCTATAGGATTCACAGAGGGGTTACAGCAGGGCCTTGGCGGTCTCCGCCAGAATCTCGATGCCCCTGACCAGCTGCTCGTCGGTGGGGGTGGAGAAGTTGATGCGGAAGGACTGGCAGGGGGCGGTGTCGTCAGTGAGGAAGGCGTTGCCGGGCACTACGCACACCTTGTTCAGCACCGCAGCCTTGCAGAAGCCGGGCATATCCACACCCTGGGGCAGGGAGCACCACAGGAACAAACCGCCTTCAATGGGGTACCAGGTAATGCCCAGGGGCCGCAGGCACTCCTCCATTTTGTCCAGCATAATGCCGCTCTTCTTCCGGTAAATGTCCTTGAGGCCGGCCAAATGGGCCTTGTAGTCGTACTGGGTCATAAACTCGTGGCAGATCATCTGGGAGAGCATTCCCGTGTGGACGTCCTCGCCCTGCTTGCAGACGATCATCTTTTGGAGCACGGTCTTGGGGCCAATGGCATAGCCTACCCGCAGGCCGGGGGAAATCACCTTGGAGAAGGTACCGGCATACATGACAATGCCCTCCTCGTCCAGGCTCTTAATGGCGGGAACGTGTTCCCCAGCGAACCGCAGGTCGCCATAGGGGTTGTCCTCCAGAATCATCACGCCGTATTTTTTGGCCAGGGCATACAGGGTCTGGCGCTTCTCCCAGCTCATGGTGATGCCGGAGGGGTTCTGGAAGTTGGGGATGGTGTAGATGAACTTGGCGGTCTTTTCCTCCTGAAGGGCCTTTTCCAGGGCTTCCATGTCCATGCCGTCCTTTTCCATAGGAACGCCCCGGAGCCGGACCTTGTAGGAGCGGAAGGAATTCAGGGAGCCGATAAAGCTGGGCTCCTCGCAGATGACCACGTCTCCCTCGTTGCACAGGGACTTGGTGAGCAAATCCATGACCTGCTGGGCCCCGGAGGTAATGAGGACGTCGTCAAACTCCCGGCCCACGTTGTGGGTCTCCTTCATATAGGCGCCCACGGTCTGGCGCAGAGGGATGTAGCCCTCGGTCTGGCCATACTGCAAAGCGTCAATGGGGCGCTCCGCCATAATCCGGGAGGTAATCTCGGCAATAGCCTCCTTGGGGAAGGCCTCGGGGGCCGGATTCCCGGCGGACAGGGAAATCACGCTGGGATCGGCGGCATATTTGAAAATTTCGCGGATGGCAGAGGGCTTCAGGGCTTGCACCCTTTGGGAAAATACATATTCCATGGTAGTAACAGATCCTTTCCTTTGAAATCCCGGAAAGATTCCCGGTTTCAGGCTATATGAGTATCATATCACAAAACAGAGGATTGGGAAAGTAGCGCATAGGGCGGGAAATAGAGATTACCCCAGGTCAACAGTGCAGCCCTGGGCCGCCGAACGATAGGCCCCTGCAATGATTCGAGTCAGCTGGCAGCCAGCGTCCAAATCAAAGTCCGGCAGGCTCTTTTCTTCCGATTCCACCAGCCGGGCAAACTGGACAATGGGGTATTCCGCGTCCTGCCATTCCTGTTCCACCGGGGAGAGGGTTTCAAACCCCGGCAGGTGGTCGGACTGGAGAAGCATCCGGTAATTTCCCGGGTCCGTGCCGGTAATCACCGCCATGCCCTCGGTGCCCAGGATTTCCAGAAGGTTCTCCATTTTCCCGCAGACAAAGGAGGTAAAGGCCGTGCCTATGGCCCCGGAGTCAAATTCCAGGATGGTGGAGGAAATCTCATCGCTGCCGGTGCCATAGAGCTCTCCCATGCGGCTGGTCACCCGCACCGGCTCCCCGCAGAGCCAGGGAAGCAGATACAGCCCGTGGCAGCCCAGATCCAGGGTGACGCCGCCCCCGGTCTGGGATTTGTCAAACCAATAGGCCGGGAGCATGTTGGGGTCCAGAGCCGCCCCGTGGGCCCGGCGGAAATAGCCGGAGGTCACCCGCCCCAGCTTGCCTTCCTGGATGAGCTGGCGGAGATACCGGTAGGGGGCGGTGCTCTTTGCCTCCATGGATACGGCCAGCTTTACCCCCGCCGCCTCCACGGCTTCCCGGATAGCCTGGCTGTCCTCCTGGGTCAGTGCCAGGGCCTTATCGGTGAAAATGTGCTTTCCCGCCCGGGCCGCCGCCACAATCACTTCCCGATGCCGGGTGGTGGGGCACTCCACCATCACGGCGTCCACATCTTCCCGGCCCAAGGCCTCTTCCAGAGATGAGGTGTAGTCCGCGCCAAACTGCCGGGCATACTCCCTGCCGCGCTTTTCATCCTCGTCCCAGACCACCGCAAACTGTCCCAGGCCGCTTTTCAACAGCTCCCCGGCAAACCAACCGGTGTGGACGTGCCAACCGCTTAATAATGCAAATCGAACCATCCTACAATTTTCCTCCTTTATGGTACGCTCCGGCTACCGGAGCTTTTTCTCTTTATTGTAGTATATCGTTGATTTTCCTGTCAAGGTGCGCAAGGCTAAGAGTCTCATCCGCCGGCAATCAACAACTTTCTTGGGGGAGGGCCATGGTTTTGCCTGGCTCTTTCACCGCGGGGAATCGGACTGCTGTACCTCTCCCCTATCCCCTAATGCGGATCGCACCGCAACTGTAAACAACGCGGCAATCCCGTTGAACCAGACCCTCACAAGCAAAAAAGCCGGAACCCGCAGCTCTCTGCGAATTCCGGCTCTTTACTTTCCTTATGGCTTTTACAGCAGCTCGATAATCGCCATCTCGGCAGCGTCGCCGCGGCGGGGCCCCAGCTTAGTGATGCGGGTGTAGCCGCCGTTGCGCTCCGCGTATTTGGGAGCGATCTCGGTGAACAGCTTGTGGGCTACTGCCTCTTTGGTGACAAAGCCGTTAACCAGGCGCTGGTTGTACACGGTGTTCTCCTTGGCGATGGTGATCATCTTCTCCGTCAGAGAACGGACTTCCTTGGCGCGGGTCACGGTGGTCTCGATCTTGCCGTTCTCCAGCAGGAACGTCACCATAGCGCGCAGCATAGCGGTTCTATGAGCAGTGTCTCTTCCGAGCTTTCTTGTTCCGGGCATCGAAATTTCACTCCTTTACGTTAATCAATGTTCAGTTCCGGCAGGTTTGCCGTTTATTCCTCTTCCTTGCGCAGATTAAAGCCCAAGGAGGCCATCTTCCACACAACTTCTTCAAGGGATTTGCGGCCCAGGTTACGAACCTTCATCATGTCTTCCTCAGACTTGTTGATCAGGTCCTCCACGGTGTTAATGCCGGCACGTTTCAAGCAGTTGAAGGAGCGAACCGAGAGATCCAGCTCTTCAATGGTCATTTCCAATACCTTTTCCTTGCCCTTGTCGTCCTTCTCCACCATGATCTCCGTGCTGCTGCCCTTGTCGGACAAATCCACAAAGAGGTTCAGGTGCTCCGTAAGGACCTTTGCGGCCAGGGATACAGCCTCCTGAGCGCTGATGACGCCGTTGGTCCACACCTCCAGGGTGAGCTTGTCATAGTCAATGCTCTGGCCCACACGGGTGCTCTCTACATTGAAATTCACCTTGAGGACAGGGGTATAAATGGAATCAATGGGCAGCTCGCCGATCACGCCGGCAGCCATGCTCTCCTTGTTCCGCTCGCCGCTGACGTAGCCACGGCCCTTATCCAGGGTCAGCTCCATCACCAGCTTAGCACCCTCGCCCAGGGTGGCAATGTGCATTTCAGGATTCAGGATTTCGACCTCGCTGTCGCACTTGATAGAGTCTGCCGTAACCTCACAGGGACCCTCGGCGTTGATCTCCACCGTCTTCGGGCCGTCGCAGTGCAGCTTGGCGGTTAATCCCTTGATATTGAGCACGATCTCGGTGACATCCTCTTTCACACCGGGAATGGTGGAAAACTCATGCACAACGCCGTCGATCTTCATGGATTTTACGGCTGTGCCCGGCAGGCTGGAAAGCAGCACACGGCGCAGGCTGTTGCCCAGGGTAGTGCCGAAGCCTCTTTCCAAAGGCTCCACCACAAAACGCCCATAGGTCCCGTTGTTCGATAACTCTGCGGTTTCGATTCTGGGCTTTTCAATCTCGATCATTCGCGAACCTCCTTCACTCGATGGCAAACCGGGAATCCCCGGCCTGCCGTTCCATCAGCCAGCATACTACTGTACAGATGGGATTACTTGGAGTACAACTCAACGATGAGAGTTTCATCCACTTCAAGGTCGATATCCTCACGAGCAGGAACGGCAACGATTTTGCCTTCCAGGTTCTCACGGTTCACTTCCAGCCACTTGGGGCAGGGACGGGATGCGTTCTCCTCCACCACTGCCTTGATCTTGGCGCTCTGACGGCTGTTCTCCCGGATGGAGATCACTTCACCCACGCGGGTCAGATAGGAAGGAATGTCAACGCGCTTGCCGTTGACGTTGAAATGGCCGTGGACCACCAGCTGGCGGGCTTCCGCACGGGAAGATGCCCAGCCCAGACGGTAAACAACGTTGTCCAGACGGCTCTCCAGGATTGCCAGCAGAGCGTCGCCGGTCTTGCCTTCCCGCTTGGTGGCCATCTCATAATAGCCGCGGAACTGGCCTTCCAGCACGCCGTAGTAGCGGCGGGCAACCTGCTTGGCGCGCAGCTGCATACCGTACTCAGAGGTCTTCTTGCGGCCCTGGCCGTGCTGGCCGGGAGCATAGGCTCTGCGGTTGATCGCGCACTTATCCGTGTAGCATCTCTGGCCCTTCAGGAACAGCTTCTGGCCTTCCCGGCGGCACAGCTTGCATACAGCTTCTGTATATCTTGCCATAGTGTACGTGGCACCTCCTAATACTCGATGTTGTAATTATACGCGTCTTCTCTTGGGGGGGCGGCAACCGTTGTGAGGGATGGGGGTCACGTCTTTGATCATGCTGACCTCCAGGCCGGCTCCCTGCAGTGCGCGGATCGCGGCTTCACGGCCGGCGCCGGGGCCCTTTACATAGACCTCGACAGTCTTCATGCCGTGCTCCATCGCAATCTTGGCCGCAGTTTCGGCTGCGGTCTGGGCTGCGAAGGGGGTGGACTTCCGGCTGCCTCTGAAGCCCAGCTCACCGGAGCTGGCCCAGGAAACAGCGTTGCCCTGCATATCGGTAATGGTAACTATGGTGTTGTTAAAGGTGGACTGGATGTGCGCAGCACCGCGGTCGATGTTCTTGCGCTCGCGGCGTCTGCGGACTGCGGTAACTTTCTTACCCTTTTGTGCTGCCATCGTTTACTCCCTCCCTGTCTTATTTCTTCTTGTTGGCCATGGTCTTTCTGGGGCCTTTGCGGGTGCGGGCATTGGTCTTGCTGCGCTGGCCTCTCACAGGCAGGCTCTTGCGGTGACGGATGCCGCGGTAGCAGCCGATTTCGATAAGCCGCTTGATGTCAAAGGCCACATCCCGGCGCAGGTCGCCTTCCACGTGGCAGTTGTGGTCGATATACTCTCTCAGCTTGGCTGCGTCGTCCTCGGAGAGGTCTCTCACCCGGATGTCCGGGTCAACGCCGGTAGCCTTGCAGATGTCGGTTGCGGTCTTGCGGCCGATGCCGTAAATATAGGTCAAAGCGATTTCGATACGCTTGTCTCTGGGCAGGTCGATACCTGAAATACGCGCCATTTGGATAGCACCTCCATGTAGTTTCGGTTTGCGCCAATCAGCCCTGGCGCTGCTTGTGCTTGGGGTTCTCGCAGATCACCATGATCTTGCCGTGACGCTTGATGATCTTGCACTTTTCGCACATCTTCTTCACAGAAGGTCTGACTTTCATACTAATGCCTTCCTTTCTTTGCGTGGCCCCGGGATACGGGACCCGGTGCTCGAAAAAGTGATTCTATCGTAAGTTTGGTTGAGTCTTGGTTACTTTTATTTGGTACGCCAGGTGATGCGGCCTCTGGTCAGGTCATAGGGAGACATCTCCACAGTGACCTTATCCCCGGGAAGGATGCGGATGAAATTCATGCGCAGCTTGCCGGAAATGTGGGCCAGAATGGTGTGGCCGTTGGGCAGTTCCACCTGGAACATTGCATTGGGAAGAGCCTCTTTTACAACGCCCTCCAATTCGATAACATCCTGCTTTGACATGACTGAACCTCCTGGTAGCTTTAGCCCTTTTCCCGAAAGGGGCGAAGGGCGTTTCGCAGTTTGCGGTTGGTTTCCATCTGTTCCTCCGAAAGGGTAACCCCTGTTGGGGCCAGATGCATCTGCTTCTTCCGTTTGGGCTTTTCCAGAGGGCGGCCCTTGCCGTCCCCCACCAGCGCCCAGCCGTCCTCCGCCTGGAGAACCGCCAGGAAATCGCCTTTGTCGCGGCCCGCCCGGGAGCGCACTACCAAACCTCTTACATACTCTGTCATAAGCCCCTCCTTATTCGGGCTTTGTCAAAATGACCGGCCCGTCGGGAGTAATGGCGACGGTATGCTCAAAGTGCGCCGAAAGCTTGCCGTCCCGGGTGACCGTAGTCCAGCCGTCCTTTTGGACCTGAACCTCATAGCCGCCCTGGTTTACCATGGGCTCGATGGCAATGGTCATGCCCGGCAGCAGGCGCACACCTCTTCCCGGTGTGCCGTAGTTGGGGACGCTGGGGTCTTCGTGGAGCTTCGCGCCTACTCCGTGGCCGACAAAATCCCGTACCACCGAGTAACCGCGCGCTTCGACATACCGCTGCACCGTACTGCCGATGTCTCCCAGACGGTTCCCGGCCTTGGCCTGTTTGATTCCCTCATACAGGCTTTCCCGGGTGGCGTCCAAAAGCCGCTGGGCCTGGGGGGCAATGTCCCCGCAGGGGAAGGTGTAGGCGTTGTCGCCGTGAAACCCTTCAAACATGGCTCCAATATCGATGCTTACGATGTCGCCAGCCTTCACGATCTGGCGCTTGGACGGTATGCCGTGGATGACCACATTGTTCACCGATATGCAGGCGCTGGCGGGGAAGCCGCCATATCCCAGAAAACTGGGGACGGCTCCCTGCGACTCGATATACTTCCGGGCGACGCGGTCGATTTCCCAGGTGGAAACCCCGGGCTCGACCGCCTCTCCCGCAACCTTCAGCGCCATTGCTGAAATCCGCCCGGCTTCCCGCATCACAGCGAGTTCCCGGCTGGTCTTCAATACAATCATGCTCCGCCTCAATTAAGCCTCAATGGCGGCCAGGGTCAGCTTAGTGGTGTCAGCCACTTCTTCCTGTCCCTCTACGATCTTCAGCTTGCCCTGCTTCTCGTAGTAGGCCTTGAGGGGTTCGGTCTGCTCATGATACACGCGCAGACGCTCCTTGACGGTATCGGGGTGGTCGTCCTTGCGCTGAACAAGGGTGCCTCCGCACTTGCCGCAGACGCCTTCCTCCTGGGGCTTCTTATAGAGCAGGTGGTAGCTGGCGCCGCACTTTTCGCAGACACGGCGGCCGGACATCCGGGTGACGATCTTGTCGTCCGGGACCTCAATGTCGATGACCCGGTCGATGACCACGCCCATAGCGTCCAGCGCCTCGGCCTGAGGGATGGTGCGGGGGAAGCCGTCCAGGATGAAACCGTTTTTGCAGTCATCCTGAGCCAGGCGGTCCTTGATGATGCCGATGACGACCTCATCGGGGACCAGCTTGCCCTCGTCCATATAGGACTTGGCCCGCTTGCCCATCTCCGTGCCGCTTTTCAGCGCTTCGCGGATAATGTTTCCCGTCGAAATGGCGGGAATGGAGAGTTTTTCGCAGATAACCTCTGCCTGTGTGCCTTTGCCGGCGCCGGGGGCGCCAAGAAGAATCAGCTTCATAATCCTTTTGCTCCTTCCAGTTTATTAATCCAGGAAGCCCTTATAATGACGCATCATCATCTGGGATTCCATCTGCTTCACTGTGTCAAGAGCAACGCCCACCATAATGATAACGGAAGTACCGCCCATGGACAGGCGTCCCAGCTCTGAAATGTTGCCGTAAATGATGGGGATAATTGCGATAAACGCCAAGAACAGGGCGCCGATCATGGTGACCTTTGCCAAAATCTTGCTGATGTAGTCAGAAGTGGGCCGGCCGGGGCGCACGCCCGGGATGGTCCCGTTGTTCTGGCGCAGATTGTTGGCCATCTCAATGGGGTTGTACTGGATGGTCATGTAGAAATACGCAAATGCCAGGATCAGGATAAAGTACAGGATGCAATAGAGCCAGCCGGTAGGGGAGAAAGCATCAAAGAACGCAGCCCAGAAGCCTTCTGCCACATTGCTGCCCATAAAGAGCTGGATCGTGCTGGGGATGGAGAGGATGGAGCTGGCGAAGATAATGGGCATCACGCCGCTCATCCCCACCTTAATGGGCATGTGGGTGGACTGCCCGCCGTACATTTTCCGGCCAACCACGCGCTTTGCGTACTGGATGGGGATACGGCGCTCAGCGTCGTTCATGAAGATGATGACCCAGATAATGGCCAGGAACAGCACAATCCACAGGGGAGCCAGGGCATAGTACTTGCCATAGGTCTCCGGGGCGGAGTTGGCCATTTCAATGTAGCTCCAAAGCTGCTGCGCGGTGCTGGGCAGACGGGCCAGAATACCTGCAAACAGCAGGATGGAGATACCGTTGCCGATACCCTTCTGGTTGATCTGCTCGCCCAGCCACATCATCAACGCCGTGCCAGCCGTAAAGGCCAGAATAATCACGATAGCGGCAAACACCTGGGCTGCGCCGTCGTTGTACAGGGTGATGTTGTTGTTGCGCAGATAGAAGAAGTACGCGGTGCCCTGAATCAGGCCCAGGACTACCGTTACATAACGGGTGATGGCGCCAATGCGCTTTCTGCCCTCTTCTCCCTCTCTTGCCATGCGCTCCAGGGGCGGGATTGCCACGGTCAGGAGCTGCATGATAATGGAGGAGTTAATATACGGGGTAATACCCATGGCAAACAGGGTGGCCTGGGCGAAGGCGCCGCCGGTCATCATGTTCACCATGCTCAGCGCGTTGTTGGTGCTGTCTACATAGCTCATCAGCTCGTTCAGCGCGCTCATATCCAGGAACGGCACAGGCACAATGGAGCCGAACCGGAACACAATAATGATAAACAGGGTAAAGAGGATCTTCTTGCGAAGGTCGGGGATTTTCCAAGCGTTCTTAATGGTGTTGAACAACTCAGATCACCTCCGCTTTCCCGCCTGCAGCTTCGATCTTCTCTTTCGCAGCAGCAGAGAAAGCGTTCACCTTCACGGTCAGGCTTTTGCTCAGCTTACCATTGGACAGGATCTTCACACCGTCGCAGACGGTCTTTACCAGACCTGCGTCGATGAGCGCCTGGGTATCAACAACAGCGCCGTTCTCGAAGCACTCCAGGGCGCCGACATTGATGGAAACAATCTTCTTGGCGAAGATGTTGTTGAATCCTCTCTTGGGGATTCTTCTCTGCAGGGGCATCTGGCCGCCTTCAAAACCAGCACGGAAACCGCGGCCGGCACGGGCCTTCTGGCCCTTATGTCCTTTGCCTGCGGTCTTGCCCTGGCCGGAGCCATGGCCTCTGCCGATGCGCTTGGCCTCTTTGGTAGAGCCGGGCACCGCAGTCAGTTCATGCAACTTCATAATACTCGCACCTCCTTGTTCGTTCTGCCGATCACTTGCTCACTTCGACGAGGTGGATGATCTTTGCCACCTTGCCCTGGGTCTGGGCGTTGTCGGGCTGCACGGAGCAGTCGCCGATCTTCTTCAGGCCCAAGGAGTGGGCGGTTGCAATCTGGTCCTTCTTGCAGCCGATCAGGCTCTTGACCAGCTTTACATTGATCTGTTCCATACTGCGAACCTCCCTTACAGAATGTCTTTCACGGACTTACCGCGGACAGCCGCAACTTCCTCGGCGGTGCGCAGCTGAGCAAGGCCGGCCAGCGTGGCGCGGACGACGTTGCACGGATTGTTGGAACGCAGGGCCTTGGTACGGATGTCCTTAATGCCCACGCTCTCAACCACAGCACGCACCGGGCCGCCGGCGATAACGCCGGTACCGGGAGCAGCGGGCTTGAGCAGGACGCGGCCTGCGCCGAAAGCACCCAGCACCTCGTGGGGGATGGTGCTTCCCCGCAGGGAAACCTTCATCAGGTTCTTCTTGGCATCCTCAATGCCCTTGCGGATGGCGTCCGGAACTTCGCCGGCCTTGCCGATGCCGAAGCCGACAATGCCGTTGCCGTCGCCAACGACGACCAGCGCGGCGAACTTGAAGATACGGCCGCCCTTTACGGTCTTAGATACGCGGTTGATGGCAACCACGCGCTCTTTCAATTCCATGGTGGAAGCGTCAATTCTAGCCAAAAGTATTCCTCCTTATCAGAACTTGAGGCCGCCCTCGCGGGCGCCTTCGGCCAGCTCTTTGACGCGGCCGTGGAAAATATAGCCGCCGCGGTCAAAAACGACCTCGGTGATTCCTTTTTCTGCGGCACGCTTTGCGATCATCTCGCCGACCTTGCGTGCGGCTTCCTTGTTTCCGCCGTTACCGGTAAACTCCTTATCCAAAGTGGACGCAGCGCACAGGGTAACGCCCTTCACATCGTCGATGATCTGGGCATAGATGTTGCTGCTGGAGCGGAACACGTTCAGGCGGGGGCGGGAAGCGGTGCCCGAAATCTTGCCGCGCACTCTCTTGTGGCGGTTCAGTCTGGCCTTGTTGCTATCAGCCTTATTCACCATTTGTCATTCACTCCTTACTTCTTAGAGCCCTTACCGGCCTTGCCTTCCTTGCGGCGGATTACTTCGCCGGCGTACTTAATGCCCTTGCCCTTATACGGCTCCGGCGGACGCTTCTCGCGGACTTCCGCGGCAAACTGGCCAACCTTCTGCTTATCGGGCCCCAGAATCACGATGGAGTTGGGATTGGGCACTTCAATGGTGATGCCGTCCTTCTCGCTCATGATGACCTGATGGGAATAGCCCAGGTTCATGACCAGGTTCTTGCCCTGCTTCTGCACACGATAGCCCACGCCGTTGACTTCCAGCTCCTTCTTGAAGCCTTCGGTAACGCCCAGGATCATGTTGTGGATCAGGGTCCGGGTCAGGCCGTGGAGGGAGCGGTTCTCCTTCTCGTCGTTGGGCCGGGTTACGATTACTTCGTTGTTTTCCACCGCAATGTTCATGTTCGGGTGGAAAGCCTGGGTCAGGGCGCCCTTGGGGCCCTTGACCGTCACTTCACTGCCGTTGACCTTTACCTCAACGCCAGCGGGAATATTTATGGGTTTTCTTCCAATTCGCGACATAGTTGCACCCCTTATCTTACCAAATAAACGCCAGCACTTCGCCGCCCACGTTTTCCTTGCGGGCCTGACGGTCGGTCATGACGCCCTTGGAAGTGGAGATGATGGCGATGCCCAGGCCCTTCATGACCTTGGGCAGGTCTTCTACGTTGGAATAAATGCGCAGGCCGGGCTTGGAAACACGGCGCAGCCCCTTGATGACGGGGGTCTTGCCTTCGCCGTACTTGAGTACGACCTTGATCATGCCCTGCTTGCCGTCTTCAGTCACGCTGAAGCTCTTGATATAGCCCTCGTCCACGAGGATCTGGCAGATAGCCTTCTTCATGTTGGACGCGGGGATCTCAACGGTGTCGTGCTTAGCAGAAGCCGCGTTGCGGATTCTGGTCAGCAGGTCCGCGATGGTATCAGTGATCTGCATGGTGTTACCTCCTTCTCTTCGGCTGTTGTGTTACCAGCTTGCCTTTTTCACGCCGGGAATCTCGCCCTTGTAGGCCAGCTCACGGAAGCAAATACGGCAGATACCGAACTTGCGAAGGTAGGCATGGGGCCGTCCGCAGATCTTGCAGCGGTTGTACTTACGGGAAGAGAACTTGGCTTCCCGCTGCTGCTTCAGTTTCATAGAAGTCTTGGCCACAATAATCCCTCCTTATTTCGCAAACGGGGCGCCCATGAGCGTCAGCAGCTCCCGGGACTCCTCGTCGGTGTTAGCAGTGGTCACAAAGCAGATGTCCATTCCGCGGACCTTGTCGATCTTGTCATACTCGATCTCGGGGAAGATCAGCTGCTCCTTGATGCCCATGTTGTAGTTGCCGCGGCCGTCGAAAGAGTTGGGGTTGATGCCGCGGAAGTCACGCACACGGGGAAGCGCAACGTTGAACAGTCTGTCCATAAACTCATACATCCGGTCGCCGCGCAGGGTTACCTTCACGCCGATGTTCATGCCGGCGCGGAGCTTGAAGTTTGCCACAGACTTCTTGGCCTTGCAGACCATGGGCTTCTGGCCGGTGATGGCGGCCAGGTCGGCGCTGATGCTGTCGATGACCTTGGCGTTGTCCTTGGCCTCGCCGGCGCCCACATTGATCACAATCTTGTCAAGCTTGGGGATCTGCATTACGCTCTGGTAGCCGAATTTCTTCATCAGGGCGGGAGCGACCTCCTGCTTGTAGAATTCCTTCAATCTTGCCATTCGTCTTTCCTCCCTTACAGCGACTCGCCGCACTTCTTGCAGACGCGGCCCTTGGTGCCGTCCTCATAGAGCTTGTGGCCCACGCGGGTCGGCTTGTTGCAGTGGGGGCAGACGACCTGCACCTTGCAGGCATACAGAGCGCCTTCGGCCTTTACGATGCCGCCCTGCTCGCCCATTCTGCGGGGCTTCACATGCTTGGTCACCATGTTGCAGCCCTCTACGATCACTTTGCCCTCTTTGGGGCTGACTTCCAGCACCTTGCCCTTGCTGCCGCGGCTCTTGCCGCTCAGGATGACCACGGTGTCACCGGTTTTGACATGAAGTTTATTCATTCGTGAGCACCTCCATTACAGCACTTCCGGGGCCAGGCTCAGAATCTTCAGGTAATCCTTGTCGCGCAGCTCTCTGGCAACAGGCCCAAAGATACGGGTGCCCCTGGGGTTTTTGTCGTCACGGATGATGACGGCGGCATTTTCATCAAAGCGGATGTAGGTGCCGTCCTCGCGGCGAACGCCGGAAGCGGAACGCACGATTACCGCCTTCACAACGTCGCCCTTTTTAACAACGCCGCCGGGTGCTGCTTTTTTAACAGAAGCTACCACGACGTCGCCAATATTGGCATACCTCCGGCCGGTGCCGCCCAGGACGCGGATGCACATAAGCTCCTTTGCGCCGGTGTTGTCGGCTACCTTGAGGTAAGTCTGCTGCTGAATCACAGTTCGTTCCTCCTTTACATTGGCTGGGGTTTCCTTCTGACAGGACCCTTTGCCAAAAAAGCCATTTTCTTATCTGAGTGCCAAAGGCTGGATTATTTCGCCTTCTCGATGATCTCCACCAGGCGCCATCTCTTGTCCTTGGAAAGGGGACGGGTCTCCATGACGCGCACGCGGTCGCCGACTCTGCACTCGTTGTTCTCATCGTGCGCCTTCAGCTTCACAGTGCGCTTGATGATCTTTTTGTAAAGCGGGTGACGAACGCTGTCCTCGATGGCCACGACGATGGTCTTGTCCATCTTGTCGCTGACAACGCGGCCCACGTTGGTTTTTCTCAAATTTCTCTCACTCACAGCTTAACCCTCCCTTTCTTACGCGTTGACGCTGTTCTTCAGCTCGTTCTCCCGGATAATGGTCTTGACCCGGGCGATGTCCTTCTTCACAGCGCTGATACGCATGGGGTTATCCAGCTGGTTGATTGCAAGCTGGAACCGCAGGTTGAAAAGCTCGGCCTTGAGGTCCTTCAGCTTTGCTTCCAGCTCTTCCTGCTTCATCTCTCTGATCTCTGCAGCCTTCATTACTCTTCACACCCCGTTTCCTTTTTCACAAACTTGCACTTGATGGGCAGCTTGTTGGCAGCCAGACGCAGTGCCTCGCGGGCGGTTGCCTCCGGAACGTCTGCAATCTCAAACATAACGCGGCCGGGCTTTACCACGGCCACCCAGTACTCGGGAGAACCTTTACCGGAACCCATTCGGGTTTCAGCGGGCTTCTCGGTGATGGGCTTATCGGGGAAGATCTTAATCCAGACCTTACCAAAACGCTTGCAGTAACGGGTCATGGCAATACGGGCAGCCTCGATCTGGTTGGAAGTGATCCAGGAGGGCTCCAGGGCCTGCAGGCCAAACTCGCCGTAAGTCACCTTATTGCCGCGATAGGCCTTGCCGGTCAGGCGGCCGCGGTGCACTCTGCGGTATTTCACTCTCTTAGGCAGCAACATTATTGTTTGCCTCCTTCCTTGCGGGGCTTGCGGTTGTCATGCAGCACTTCGCCGCGATACAGCCACACCTTTACGCCAATGCGGCCATAGGTGGTGGCAGCCTCGGCAAAGCCGTAATCGATGTCTGCGCGCAGGGTCTGCAGCGGGATGGTACCGTCGTGGTACTGCTCGGTGCGGGCGATTTCTGCGCCGCCCAGACGGCCGGAAACCTGGGTCTTGATACCCTTGGCGCCCAGCTTCATGCTGCGGCCGATGCACAGCTTCATAGCGCGGCGGAAGGAAACTCTCTTTTCCAGCTGCTGCGCAATATTCTCAGCCACCAGCTGCGCGTTCAGGTCGGGCTGGCGGACTTCCACTACGTTGATGGTGACGGGCTTCTTCAGGAAAGCCTCGCACTGGGTGCGGATCTTCTCGATCTCGCTGCCCTTGGGTCCAATGACCATGCCGGGCCGTGCGCAGTGGATGTGAATGCGAACCTTAGAGGCGTCGCGCTCGATTTCAATCTTCGGAACACCCGCGGCGGCAAGCTGCTTCTTCAGCATCTTGCGGAGGTTGTAGTCCTCTACCAGCGTGTCGCCGAAAACGTCCTTTCTGGCGAACCAGCGGGAATCCCAGTCTTTAATTACGCCCACACGGAGTCCGTGGGGATTTACTTTTTGACCCATTAGTATAACCTCCTCTTCCGCTTATTCCTTTTCCTTCAGCACCAGGGTGATGTGCGAGGTTCTCTTCAGAATTCTGAATGCACGACCCTGCGCTCTCGGACGGATGCGCTTCAGGATCGGTCCCGGGGCAACGGAGCACTCGGCTACATACAGCTTCGTAGCGTCCATATTGTGGTTATTCTCAGCATTCGCCATAGCAGACTTCAGCAGCTTCTCCAAGTCCTCACATGCGGCCTTGGGCGTATGCTTCAGGATGGCCATCGCCATATCGGCGGGCTTGTTCCGGATCAGATCCAGAACGATCTGCACCTTGCGGGGCGAAATGCGGGCGTATCTCAAAACGGCCCTTGCTTCCATGCTATACACTCCTTTCGGCCTTTACTTCGTGGTCTTGGAACCGGCGTGCCCTCTAAAGGTACGGGTGGGGGCGAACTCGCCCAGCTTGTGGCCAACCATATCCTCAGTGACATATACCGGAACGTGCTTGCGGCCATCGTGTACGGCGATGGTGTGGCCGACGAAGTCCGGGAAGATTACGGAGGCGCGGCTCCAGGTCTTCACGATCTTCTTCTCGCCGGCTGCGTTCATTTCCTGAATCCTTTTCAGCAGCACGGGCTGTACATAAGGACCCTTTTTGATGCTTCTGCTCATAAAAAATCAACAGCTCCTTTCTGTACGCCTTATTTGCCGTTTCTGCGGCGGACAATAAACTTGTCGCTGCGGTTGTGATGCTTGCGGGTCTTGTAACCCAGGGCGGGCTTGCCCCAGGGGGTAACAGGGCCGGGACGGCCGATGGGGCTCTTGCCCTCACCACCGCCGTGGGGGTGGTCATTGGGGTTCATAACAGAACCGCGAACGGTGGGTCTCCAACCCATGTGGCGCTTGCGGCCAGCCTTACCGATCTTCACGTTCTCGTGGTCGATGTTGCTGACCTGGCCGATGGTAGCCATGCAGCTGTCGGGCACGTTGCGCAGCTCGCCGGAGGGCAGGCGGAGAAGGGCCATGCCGTTTTCCTTAGCCATGAGCTGGGCCAGGATGCCGGCGGCTCTTGCCAGCTGAGCGCCCTTGCCGGGATACAGCTCCACGTTGTGGATGAAGGTACCGGTGGGGATAGCGGACAGGGGCAGGGCGTTGCCGGGCTTAATGTCGGCCTGGGCGCCGGAGACCACCTTGTCCCCGACCTTCAGGCCGTTGGGAGCGATGATGTATCTCTTCTCGCCGTCCTCATACTGCACCAGAGCGATGAAAGCGGAACGGTTGGGATCGTACTCAATGGTGAGGACGGTAGCTTCCATGCCGTGCTTCTGACGCTTGAAGTCGATGATGCGGTACTTGGTGCGGTTTCCGCCGCCTCTGTGGCGGACGGTGATGCGGCCGTAGCTGTTGCGGCCGGATTTATGCTTCATGGGAGCCAGCAGGCTCTTCTCCGGCGCCACCTTGGACAGGGAGGAATAATCAGTAACGGACATATTCCGCCGTGCCGGGGTCGTCGGCTTATAGTTGATGATTGGCATTCGGTTTCACACTCCTCATGTTGGCTTTGCGGGAAGGCTGCCACCTCTTCCCATATCTGCCTCTTGGGCTCGGGCTGAAACAGGGGAAATCCCTTAGATCATGCCCTCGAAGAATTCGATGGTCTTGCTGTCGTCCGTCAGGGTAACGATAGCCTTCTTCCAGGCCTTGGTGTAACCCATGTAACGGCCCTGGCGGCGCATCTGGCCTCTCACGTGAAGGGTGTTGACCTTCTTCACCTTCACGCCGAACAGCTCTTCAACTGCTCTGGCAATCTCAATCTTACCGGCCTTGGGGGCAACTTCGAAGGTGTACTTCTTCATGCCCATGCCGGCCATGGACTTTTCGGTGATAATGGGGCGGATCACAATGTCCTGTGCAATCATTATGCGTACACCTCCTCGATCTTGGAAACGGCGCCCTTGGCAACGACGAACATGTCGGCGTTGAGGATGTCGTAAACATTCAGGGTGTTCACCTGGGCGGTCTTGACCCCCGGGATGTTGTTGGCGGAGGCGATGACCTTCTTGTCCACCTCAGGCAGGACAATCAGGGCCTTCTTCTCGGCGCCCACGGCCTTGAGCATAGCCGCGATGGTCTTGGTCTTGTAATCCTCGGCAGCGATATTGTCGATAACCACCATCTGGTTGTCGGCAACCTTGCTGGAGAGGGCGCTCAGCATGGCCAAGCGGCGGACCTTCTTGTTCAGTGTATAACGATAGCAGCGGGGCTTCGGGGCAAAGACGATACCGCCGTGGGTCCACTGGGGAGCACGGGTGCTGCCCTGACGGGCGTGGCCGGTACCCTTCTGTCTCCAGGGCTTCTTGCCGCCGCCGGAAACCTCCGCACGGGTCAGGGCGCTCTGGGTGCCCTGGCGGCGGTTGGCCAGATGGTTCTTCACCACGTCGTGCATCACTGCAACGTTGGGTTCAATTCCGAATACGGCGTCGTTGAGCTCGATCTTCTCGACTTCCTGACCAGCCATATTGAAAACTGCTACTGTAGGCATATCTGTTCCTCCTTCCCTTACGCTTTCACGCTGTCGCGGATAACCACGATGCCGCCGTTGGGGCCGGGCACGGCGCCCTTGACGGCGATGAGGTTGTTCTCAGCGTCCACCTTGGCAACCAGCAGGTTCAGCACGGTCACCTGCTCAGCGCCCATGTGGCCGGGCAGCTTCTTGCCCTTAAACACGCGGGAGGGGGAGGAGGTGGAGCCGTTGGAGCCGGCGTGGCGAGCCACAGGGCCGGAGCCGTGGGTTTCCTTCAGGCGGTGCAGACCCCAGCGCTTGATGCCGCCGGCATAGCCCTTACCTTTGCTGGTGCCGGTCACATCGACCTTGTCGCCCTCGGCAAAGATGTCCGCCTTAATCAGGTCGCCCACATTATAGCCGTCCGTGCTTTCCAGGCGGAACTCACGAAGGGTTCTCTTGGGAGCCACATTGCCCTTGGCAAAATGGCCCTTCATGGGCTTGTTTACGTGATGCGCCTTCAGGTCGCCGTAGCCTACCTGAATGGCATCATAGCCATCGTTTTCAACGGTCTTCTTCTGGGAAACCACGCAGGGGCCGGCTTCCAGAACCGTTACGGGGATGACGTTCCCGCTCGCGTCGAAGATCTGGGTCATGCCGATCTTCTTGCCGATGATTCCTTTTTGCATGAAATATACCTCCTATGCAGGTTATTGGTTGACCCTTTCGGGCCAACTTGACCCCAGCCGTCCGGTTGGTTGAGGAAAAGCCTTACAGCTTAATCTCGATCTCAACGCCGGCGGGGAGTTCCAGGCCCATCAAAGACTCAACGGTCTTGTTGGAGGGCCGCAGAATGTCGATCAGTCTCTTGTGGGTCCGCATTTCGAACTGCTCACGGCTGTCCTTATACTTGTGAACAGCGCGCAGGATGGTGATTACCTGCTTCTCGGTGGGCAGCGGGACAGGGCCGGATACCCGAGCGCCTGTGCGCTTTGCGGTTGCAACGATCTTCTCGGCGGACTGGTCCACCAGCTGATGATCGTACCCCTTGATGCGAATTCTGATTTTTTCCTTGACTGCCACTATCATCGCCTCCTTGATCGTAGTTGGCGGGCGGCGCCTTTATTTTTTCACACCTTGCCGGGTGTTTCGCACCCTGACATTCAAAAACCGGATTCAGTTTTGCACAGAATCCGGGTGTGGACAAATAAAAAACGTCTGAGGGCTGTAGAGCCATTTCCCAAGCCGGAGATCCGGCGCCGGAGGTTCCGGCATGGCGCACCCCTGCGGTGAGTAACAGGCCGCATAGGCGCGTGGCGCAGCGCACTCATATTCTTGTCGCCCGGTTTAAAATCGGACATACTCCACGGAAAAACCGGCTGAAACCAGCCGCAACCTCCCGCTTCATCGCATATCGTGTTGCAGTCTTGCCTGAATATTGTACCATACTCAAGGCCAAAAGGCAAGCTGTTTTTTCGCTCTATTGCAAGAATTTTTCGGTTGATTTCTGTGCAGAATGGCGGAGCCTTGGGGACCTAAACTCTTCCAATTTCTGTTGGTTTTGTATTGCCCATCCGGGGCCTTTTCCTCCCGGTTGTTCAGAATATATAAAACGAAGAATTGAGTTTCGGTTTACATTTTACTAACCGATAATAAATTATAGAAGTTTTGCTTTATTGGCCTTTTGTTTTGTGTTATAATTTACATAGAAGAAGCGGAACCCCATGAGCAAACCGTAAAAGCCAGTAAAATTATCATCGATTTATGTTAGGAGGTGCCGTGATGACTGCGAAATCCCGCAGCAAGAAAATCATTTTGGCCTGCCTTGCCTGCATTCTGGCAACCGTATTTCTTGCCATGGCAGGATGCAGCGCTCCCCAGGAGGCCGCCCAGCTCCCTGACCCGGAACCACAGACTTGGGAACAGACGATGGAGGAAGCCGGTTCCGCCGCCGGCTATGGATGGAAGCTCCCACAGACTGTGGACACCTTTTACAGTGTGGAAGACGCTGTAAAAGACGCCGAAGCCATTGTGTACGGCAGAATCGTTGGAGAACCCTCCGCTTGGGAAGAAACGGAGGACGGGAGTTACCTCCCCTGCGATCTGAGTTCCGCCCAGGCCGACTGCTTCCAGTACTCTGTGGAAGTCCTGGCCGACGGCCTGGGGCATTTCTCCCCCGGCGAAAAGATTTCCGTAAGCGTGCGGACTTCCCATCTGATGGAAACGAGCCATCCCGCTGCCGGCACGGAGATTATCGTTCCCCTGCTCTCCTGGGAGGAAGACGGGAAATTGGGGATGCTCATGGGCGATGTGCCTACCTGCTTCCTGGTAACAGACAGCGGCCATATCCTCTCCATCGGGAACCAGGGCTACCTTTTCTCCGGTCTGGGGGCTAATGCCCTCTGGGAAGAAATGCTCCGCTGTCACGAGGATCCCTCGCAGGAAATGGTTGGCAATCCGCTGCTCTGACGCTGTTTCTCATGTAAAATTCCCCGGCGGCTCCGAAAGCTGCCGGGGAATTTTCTGCCCTTTGATGGCCGTTTCTTCTTTGTGAGGCACTGCCTTATTGGTGGTTCTGATCCCGGTACGGATCCTGAGCCGCCGGAGTCCCCTTCTTCTTCGGGGCCCATCCCAGCCGGACATGGGCCTTTTCCCCGTGGTACTGCTTCAGATGCTTGCCCACCACAACCAAGGAAATAATGGCGGCCCCCAGCACCAGAGAGCGCTCAGAAATCAGGGAAAAGCACAATAGGGTCAAACAGCCATAGGTGACAATGGAGCGGTGCAGGTGGGGCTGGATCACCACCACCAAGGAAAACAGCAGGTAACAGCCCACCAGAATACCCAGGGCCCGCAAATCCGGCCAAAGGCCCAGCAGAACCCCAAAGGAAACCGCAATGGCCTTGCCGCCCCGGCGGATACGCCAGAAGGGGAAGGCGTGGCCCAGCACCGGAGCCGCCAGCACTGCCGCAAACCAGAGGTTCTCCCGGTCCAGCACTCTCCCTGCCGCCCAGACCGGCAGAAAGCCCTTGGCCAGCTCCAAAAGCAGTACAAACAATCCCATAGCGGCCCCGGTCTTTTCAAAGGCATGGAAAGTGCCGGGGTTCTGGTCGTCGGTGCCCTGGGTCACATCAGTGTGCAGCAGGTATTTGGGCACCAGATAGGCAAACAGGATGCTCCCGCTGGCGTATCCCAGCAGGGCATACCAAAAATAAGGGGCATTCAGCGCTTTCATAGCGGTCTCCTTTCCTTCATTCATTTCCTTCTCTCATACAAGAACTTAAAACCGGCCGGACTCCGCCAAGCGGATGAGCTTCACCGCCGCCTGGGGGTCGATGTTGTCCCGCTGGGCCTTGCGCATCTTCTCCCGCTCCGAGGCTTCTAACAGGCGCTTGCCCGCCTCCACCTGTTCCTGGATTTTCCGGGCCGGCAGGGACATGCCCCGGCTCCCGAAGAACTCCAGATTGGCGGTTTCGCAGCCGGGAATGGGGTTGGTGTGGACAATGGGGATGCGCCGCACCGCCGCCTCTGTAGAGGTGAGGCCTCCGGGCTTGGTGAAAATCACATCGCAGGCGGCCATATACCGGTGAACCTCCCGGGTAAACCCCAGAATGTGTACCCGCTCCGAAGCCCCGAAGAGCTTCTTCAGGGTCTTTTCCAAGCTCTGGTTGCTGCCGCAGATAATCACCACCGAGTCTCCCGGCTCCCGCTGGCGCAGGAGCTCCGACACAAACAGATGAATTTTGCCAAAACCCATGCTGCCTCCCATGACCAGATAGGCTTTGCCGTCCTGGGGCAGGCCGCACTTCTGCCGGGCTTCTTCCCGGGTTTCCGGCTCCGAAAAGGCCGGCCGCACCGGGATTCCCAGGGGAAAGAGCTTTTCGGCAGGGATGCCCCGGTGGACATACTCCTCCATTAAATCCGGATGGGGCAGGATATACCCGTCGCACCGGGTCTCCTCCCAAAAGGGGATGCAGGTGTAGTCTGTGCCCACTGCCAGCACGGGAATGTCCGTCATGCCCCGGCGCTTCATATAGGTGAGGGTTTCCGCCGGGAACAGATGGGGCGTGACAATGACGTCGGCAGGGTGCTTTTCCAGATAGCGGGCCAGAGGCTTCGCCAAAAAATGATTGGCGTAGTACACCGGGGACTGGCGCTTGGCGGAAGAGAGCTTCCCGCCCGCCTGATACAGCATATGAAAGGCCCCGGGGGCGTGTTTCACCATGCCCACATAAGAGCCCCCCACCATCCGGGAAACCCGCTGGCCCGCCAGCAGCATCATGTCTTCCATCCGGGCCTCGTGACCCATGCGCTGGGCCCACTCCATTACCGCCCGTCCGGCGGCGTTGTGGCCCTCTCCTGTATTGCAGGACAGTATCAAAAATTTCATAGCCCTCTCCTTTTCCCTATTTTTAGAAATCCCTTTCCTATTGAAACGCCCGCCTTCTCTTCCCGCAGGCGATTCCGGAAGTTTTTCTGTTATTGAGCATCATAGCACGGTTTCGACAGAAAATAAAGCCCTTCCCCAACAAGATTCTTTTTCCCCAAGCCTTTTGCCGCCGGAAAGCAAATCTCCCCCACTGCGGAGGGCCGCGGCGGGGGAGAAAAACAGGGAATTATGCTTTGTGAAGGACTTCCTTCACCACTTCTTCAATGTGCTCCGCAGAGAGGCCGAACTCCTTGAGCAGGTCCACGGCCGGGCCGGAATGACCAAACACATCGTTGACGCCGATGCGGGTGACGGGAACCGGGCATTCCTCGCAGACCACAGCGCTGACAGCCTCGCCCAGGCCGCCGATGATGTTGTGCTCTTCCACGGTGACAATGCGGCCGGTTTCCTTGGCGGCCTTGACGATGATCTCCCGGTCAATGGGCTTGATGGTGTGGATGTTGATGACCCGGGCGTCGATGCCGGCGGCCTCCAATGCCTTGGCGGCCTTGACGGCCTCGCCCACCATGAGGCCCGTGGCCACAATGGTGATGTCCTTGCCGTCCCGGAGGGTAATGCCCTTGCCCAGCTCAAAATGATAGTCGTCGTTATTGTTGATGCTTTCCACTGCCAGGCGGCCCAGACGGATATACACCGGGCCCTGGTGGGCGGCAGCGGCCTTGACGGCGGCCAGCATCTCATAGTGGTCGCTGGGGTTGAGGACCACCATGCCGGGGATGGTGCGCATCAGGGCGATGTCCTCGCAGCACTGGTGGGTAGCGCCGTCCTCACCGGTGGAGATGCCCGCGTGGGAGCCGGCAATCTTCACGTTCAGGTGGGGATAGCCCACGGAGTTGCGCACCTGCTCAAAGGCGCGGCCTGCGGAGAACATGGCAAAGGACGCTGCAAAGGGGATCTTGCCGCAGGTGGCCAGGCCGGCGGCGATACCGATCATGTTGCACTCGGCAATGCCGCAGTCGATAAAGCGGTGGGGATATGCCTTTTTAAAGGTACCGGTCTTGGTGGCCGCAGCCAGGTCCGCGTCCAGCACCACTACATCGGGGTTCTCCTGGGCCAGCTGCACCAGGGCCTCGCCGAAGCTCTCTCTTGTTGCCTTTTTCACCATCTCAGCCATTTTATTCCGCCTCCAATTCCGCCAGAGCCTTGCGCAGCTCCTGCATGGCAATTTCATACTGTTCCGCGTTGGGAGCCGTTCCGTGCCAGCCCACCTGGTTCTCCATGAAGGAAACGCCCTTGCCCTTGACGGTCTTGGCAATAATGGCGCAGGGCTTGCCCTTCACCGTCTTGGCGTGCTCAAACGCCGCCTCGATTTCGTCAAAGCAGTGGCCGTTGATGGTGGTCACGTCAAAGCCAAAGGCCTCAAACTTCTTGTCGATGGGTTCCGGGCCGGCAACCTCGCTGACAGGGCCGTCAATCTGCAGGCCGTTGTAGTCCACGATGACGCACAGGTTGTCCAGCTTCTGATGACCGGCGAACATAGCGGCCTCCCACACCTGGCCTTCCTCGATCTCGCCGTCTCCCAGCAGGGTGTATACCCGGTAGTCCTTGTTGTCCATCTTGCCGGCCTTGGCCATGCCGCAGGCAGCGGAGATGCCCTGGCCCAGGGAGCCGGAGCTCATGTCAACGCCGGGGGTGCCCTTCATGTCCGGGTGGCCCTGGAGCATAGCGCCGATGTGGCGGAGCTTTTTCAGCTCGTCCATGGGGAAATAGCCCCGGAGAGCCAGGGCTGCATACAGGCCGGGAGCACAATGGCCCTTGGAGAGCACAAAGCGGTCACGGTCCGGGTCCTTGGGGTTCTCCGGGTCAATGTGCATCTCCTGAAAGTAGAGATAGGTATACAGGTCTGCTGCGGAAAGGGACCCGCCCGGATGACCTGATTTGGCGTGGAATACGCCCTCGATTGCGCCCATGCGCACCTTACAGGCAGCAATTTTCAGCTGTTTTTTTTCACTGCTGTTCATTTTCTGACCTCCTGTTTTCGGTTTTCAGCCTGACGCCGGCCTTCCTTGGTACTCTTTTCGGAAGCAGCGGCTTTGTTTCAAAAATATCATACCATAATTCCCTCTAATGTGCAAACCGGGAGCCATAGGATTTCCACAAAAGAGCGGGAATTTTTTTGTGCCGGGTGACACTTGCCTGCCAGGGTTTGATTGTGCTTCCCGGCAAAAACTGTTATACTAAATCTATCGACCTCTAAAAAAGGAAGGAGCACCAACCATGCTGAAAGGAAAGACCGTTCTGCTGGGCGTTTCCAGCAGCATTGCCGCTTATAAAGCCGCCTCCCTGGCGTCTTTGCTGGTGAAGCAGCACGCCAACGTTCATGTGCTCATGACCCAAAACGCCACCCGCTTTATCTCCCCCATGGTATTTGAGACCCTCACCGGCAACAAGGCCCCGGTGGACACCTTTGACCGGTGCTTCCAGTTCGACGTGGAGCACATCTCCCTGGCCAAGCAGGCGGACGTGGTCATGGTGGCCCCGGCTACCGCCAACGTAGCCGCCAAGCTGGCCCACGGCATTGCCGACGATATGCTCACCACTACGGTGCTGGCCTGCAAGTGCCCCAAGCTCCTCTCCCCGGCCATGAACACCCAGATGTACGAAAACCCCGTGACCCAGGACAACCTGCGGATTCTCCGGGAATACGGCTGGCAGGTGGTGGAGCCCGCCAGCGGCCATCTGGCCTGCGGGGACAGCGGCAAGGGCAAGCTCCCGGAGCCGGAGGTGCTGCTGGACTGGATTTTGCAGACCATTGCCCGGGAAAAGGACATGGCCGGCCTAAAGGTGCTGGTCACTGCCGGCCCCACCCAGGAGGCCCTGGACCCGGTGCGGTATCTCACCAACCACTCCTCCGGGAAAATGGGCTACGCCATTGCCAAGGCTGCCGCCCGCCGGGGCGCCCAGGTAACGCTGGTCACCGGCCCCACCGCTTTGGAGCGTCCCCGGTTTGTGGAGACCGTGGAGATTGTTTCAGCGGAGGATATGTTCCGGGAAGTGACCACCCGGGCCCCGGAGCAGGACATCATCATCAAGGCGGCGGCGGTGGCGGACTACACCCCTGTCCAGGTGGCCCAGGACAAGGTGAAGAAATCCGACAACGACCTGAGCATCCCTCTGAAACGCACCCAGGACATCCTCCAATATCTGGGGGACCACCGCCGGGAAGGCCAGTTCCTCTGCGGCTTTTCCATGGAGACCCGGGATATGATAGAGAACTCCCGGAAAAAGCTGGAGAAAAAACATGTGGACATGATTGCCGCCAATAACCTAAAGGAAGCCGGGGCGGGCTTTGCCGTGGACACCAACCTGCTGACCCTCATCACCCGGGACGGGGAAAAAGCCCTGCCCCTGATGAGCAAGGAGGAAGCCGCCGACGCCCTGCTGACGGAGATTCTGGCCCGCCGGTAAACGCCAAAGCGATATTGACATTTTCAAAAGCAAGTGCTATCATAAAAACAGAAAAGGCAGGCCATCACATTGGTTTGCCCTTCCGGTTTTGTGCTAAGAAATAGCCGTCAACTTTTGGAGGGTTGGGCGGCTATTTCTTTTTTATGTTAGAAGCGGCTGCCAAAAACAAACCGGCTATTCCGATGAGCACTAAACAGGCGATTCACGTTATTCCGCGGCGACCACCTTTGCGTCGGCGCTGCCGTCGGGCAGTCGGGAGACCTCAATGCGGTTGCCAATGCGGCTGCGCAGCTCACTGACGTGGGAGATAATGCCGATGGTGCGCCCGCCCTGATGGAGCATGGCCAGGGCCTTCATGGCGGTGTCCAATGTCTCCTGGTCCAGGGAGCCGAAGCCCTCGTCGATAAACAGGGCCTCCAGCTCCACGCAGCCGGACTGGTTCTGCACCGTCTCCGAAAGGCCCAACGCCAGGGAGAGGGAGGCCAGGAACTGCTCCCCGCCGGAGAGGGTGTCCACAGACCGCTCGTGGCCGGTCATGCCGTCCAGCACCACCAAATCCAGCCCGCCGTAGGCATTATGGGCGGCCCGCTCCTGGCTGCGCCACAGGGTATAGCGGTCCCGGCTGAACCGGGTGAGAAACCGGTTGGCGCAGGCCAAAATTTCCTCCAGCATGATGCTCAGAACGTATTTGTCCATGGGCACCCGCCGGGGATTGCTCCCGGAAAGGAGCTTGTACAGCCGGGCCGCCTGGCAATACTGCTTTTGCAGCCCGGAAAATTCTTCTTCCAGGGCTTCCAGCCGCTTCACGGCCTGGGCGCTGGATTTCTTTTGCTGGGATTTTTCGCCCCGGCCCCGGTTCAGGCCGTCCAGCCGGGCCTTGGCCTCCTGATACTGCTGGGAAACCGCTTCCTCCGGAGGGATTTCCCCCTGCCAGGCAGCTTCCCGCTGACGGCAATCCGCTTCGGCCTGTTCCCAGCGGAGACGGGCCTCTTCCCGGGACGCTCTGGCCCCGGCTGCCCGGCTTTGCAGGGAAGCCCAATCCTTTTCCAGGGCGTCCGCCTTTTCCGAAGAAGTCCGGGAACGGGCCTGAGCCTGCTCCCATTCCCGGCGCAGGGAGTCCGGCTTGGGAGCCTCTCCCTGCCACCGGGACAAAAGCTCCTTTTGACGGGCCTGCTGCTCTTCCAGCCGGGCGGAGAGGCTCTTTTGACGGCCCAATGCCTCTTCCCCCTGCTTTCTGGCAGCTTCCAGCTCCTGCTGCAAAGCGTCCAGCCGCTTCTGGGCGGCGGCCCGCTTGCCGGCAATCCCTTGTACCTCTGCCAGCTCTTTGGCCAGGCTCTGCCGCTTCCGGGCCAGCTCCTCCCGAGGGCCGAAGGCCGCGGCCTGCGTTTCCCGCTGGGCAGATTCCGCTTTCGCCTGCTCCCACTGGGCTTCCAAGGCCCGGAGCTTTCCTTCCCCGGCGCTCACAGCCTGCCGGGCCTGGTTCTCCTGCCGGCGCAGCTCTTCCAGCTCTCCCTTTTCCATGGCCCCCTCTCCCGGGCAAGCCGGCGCGGGATGGTTCCGGGAACCGCACACCGGACAGGGCTCCCCTTCTTCCAGCCCTGCCGCCAAAAAGGCGGCCCGGTCCGCCCGGAACAGGGCTTCCTGCCGGGACAGGCTTTCCGTGAGGCTCCGGGCGGTGACGGCCAGACGAGCACAGGCCGCTTTCTGTGTATCCACTTCTTTTTCCTGCCGGCGGGCTTTTTCCCGGGCGGCGTCCCACTCCTGATACGCCTGCTCTCCCCGGGCCAAATTGGCCTCCCGCTCCCGGAGGGCCGGCAGCTTCTCCACTGCCGCCATCACCTCCTTCATAAAGGCTTCCCCTGTCTCCAGACGGCCGACAATCTCCTGCCGGGCCTTTTGGGATTGCTCCACCCCAGCACGGGCAGTCTGGAGGGCTTTCTCCGTTTCCCGGAGCCGGTCACCCACCTGGGCCAGGGTCTGGGCCTGCTGAAGCTCCTCTTCCAGCCGGGCTGCCCGAGCGGCCTCTTTCCGAGATTCCTCCCGCAAGTGCGGAACTTCCTCCATAGCGGCTTTCTGTCCCGCCAGAGCCGCCTCCGCCTTCTTTCCCTCTTCCTCCCAGCGGGAAAGGTTCTCCCGCTCCTGCCGGGCTGTCAGCCGGACGCGGGTCAGCTCTCGCCGTGCGGCAAGGGTCTGCTCCGCTTTTTGGAGGGCTTCCCCGGCCGTTCTCGCCTGTTCTTCCAGGGTTTTTTCCTCCTCTTCCAGCCGGAGGGCCTTTTCCCGCAGGCCGGAAAGGGTTTCTTCTCCCTCCTGCCGGAGCACCGCATCCCGGGCGGCGTCGGCCTCGCTGAGCTGCTTTTCCAACGCTTTGGACTGTTCCCCCAACGCGTTCTGAATCTTCACCCACTCGGTCATGGAAAACAGGGTGCGCAGCATCTCCGCTTTTTCCCGGGAGCTGGCCCGGAGCAGCCGCAAAAAATCCCCCTGAGGCAGCACAATCACCTGGGAAAACTGCTCCGCTGTCAGGCCCAGGAGCTTTTCCGCGTACCGGCGCACCTGGCTTTCACTGCCGCTTTCCAGTTCTCTCCACATATCACGCTGGAAATCCGGGTCCCACTGCAAAACCTTGCAATAATGCTCCTCCCGGAACTCCCGCCGGCCGCTGCCCCGGACAAAATGCACCCGGCGGCTCCGGACAAAACGGTATACCTCCCCTCCCAGCCGGAACTGGAACTCCACAAAGGTGCTCACATCGTCCGAGGCGCTGTCACAGCGCATTTCCTCCCAGCTCCGCCGGCCGCCGGTGGCCCGGCAATAGAGAGCAAAGCTCATGGCGTCCAAAATGGAGGTTTTCCCGCCGCCGGTGGCGCCGGTGATGAGGAACAGGGAATCCATCCCCAGCTTGGTAAAGTCAATTTTGGTCTGGTGCAAATAGGGGCCGAAAGCCTGCATATCCAGCAAAATGGGGGTCATGGCTGTTTCGCTCCTTCCTGTAAATCCAGCTGCCGGAGGGTCTCGGCAAAGAGGGCCTCGTCCTCCGGGGTCATTTCCGTGTCGCAGACGTCCTGCAAAAACCGGGAGAGCACCTCTGTCCGGGAGACCCGGCGGGCGTCGGCGGCCTGAATTTCAGATTCCTCCTGACGGCGCATCATCCACTGGCTGTGGATGGAGAGGAGGTTGGGATAATAGGGCCGCAGCTGCTTAGCGGGCAGATACACCGGCCCTTCGTCGGTGAGGGTGATGTCCACCAGATCCTCCGAGGGGGAAGCCTCCCCAGCTTCCAGCAGCTCCTGGAATTTCCCGGAAATCCGCCGCACCCGGCGCAGGGGGACTACCGGCTCCTCCTCCAGGGAGAACCCTCCGGGCCGCACCTCTATAATGGAAAGGGATTTTTTGTGCTTTTCCTCGTCCACGGAATACCACAGCGGGGAACCGGAATACCGGCCTTTTTCCCCGGCCCGCTGGGGGGCGTGGAGGTGCCCCAGAGCCACATAGTCAAAGGGGGCGAAAATGTCGGCCGGGGTCTGGTCGCCGCCCCCTACAAACACCGTGCTTTCGGAATCGGACAGCATACTCCCCGCCACAAAGCAGTGGGAAACCAGCACATGGGCCGCCCCGGGAAGGAACATCCCCGCCATTTTGTCCACAATGGCCTGGGCGCACTGGCCCCAGGTTCGCAGGTCTTTCCCCTTTTCTCCCAGCAGCTGACGGGCGCTGGGGGCGTCCAGCCAGGGTAGGGTGAAAAGCTGGACCGTCTCCCCGGCCTTTTCCAGCACATAGGGGGAGAACGCATCCTGGGGCCGGGCGGCAATGACCACTCCATTTTTCCGCAGGAGCTGCGCTCCCACTGCCAGCCGGTCGGCGCCGTCGTGGTTGCCGGCAATGGCGATGAGGGGCACGCCCCGCTGGGCTAAGGCCTCCACGGTCCGGTCAAAGAGCCGGATGGCCGCCGCTGGGGCCACGGAACGGTCGTAAATGTCCCCGGCCAGAATCACCCCGTCAGGCTGTTCCCGGTCCACCAGGGGCAGCAGGGTGTTTTCGATAAAATGCTCCTGATCCGGCAGAAGGGAGCGGCCATAGAGCATCCGCCCCAGGTGCCAGTCGGAGGTATGGATGAATTTCAAAGGGACTCCTCCTTTTCCGTTTGTCGTCTGCTGTATTCCCGGGGCGAGACGCCGAAGCGTTTTTTGAACATCCGGGAAAAGCTAAAAATGTCCGGATACCCGGTGGACAAGGCGGCCTCCCCCGGAGAATACCCGTGCTCTGTCATGAGCTGGCAGGCCCGCTCCATCCGGTAATCCGTCAGGTACTGCTGGGGGGATTTCCCCGTCTTTTTCCGGAACAGGGCGCTGAAATAGGAGCGGTTCAGGTTCAGCTTCCCCGCCAGCTCCCCAATGGACACGTCCCGCATATAGTTGGCTTCCAGATAGGTTCTAGCCTGCTCCACATAGTCCTCACCGCCGGTGGGCTTCTCCTCCAGGGCCGCCAGCAGCTGGAACACCTTTCCGCAGAGAAACAGCTCCCGGCCATCCGTCTGGTTCTCCGCCTCCAACATAGAGCTAAAAATGCTCCCGCACCGGGAGGCGTTTACCACCGCCTCCTGCAAAAGGCACTCCGGCAGGGAGATGCCGCAGGTAAAGCCAATCCAAATATATTCCCAGGGCTCCCGACGGTCGGCCTCATAATAGGTGACTTCAAAGGGCCGGATGACGAACATCTGCCCGGCCCGCACCGGGGTTTCCTTTCCTCCGGCGGTAAAGGTGCCCCGGCCCTGAACCACATAATGCAAAAGCCAGTAAAACCGCGCCGCCGGGCCGAAGGCGTGGCCGGGCTCACAGGCTTCCCAGCCGCAGTCCACGGGGTTTACGTCGTGCCAGTGGCGGTTCACCAGCAGAATCTGCTTCTCCATTCTGCGCCCTCCCTTTCGCAAGAATACTGCTAACATTTTACCAAAGAAACCACACACCGTGCAATAGGATTTTCCCCGGCCCGGTGGTATCATAAGGGCAGGAAATCCCCCTGGAAAATCAGGGGACGGAATCATCATAAGCAGGAGGATGCTATATGAACAAGATTACTTTTATGGGCGCGGGCAGCACTGTGTTTGTCCGCAATGTGCTGGGAGACTGCATGTGTACGGAGTCTCTCCGGGACTGGGAATTCGCCCTGTACGACATCGACCCTGTCCGCTTGCAGGAGAGCTTCGAGATTATCTCCGCCATGAACGAGACCAAGGGCGGCCACGGGAAGGTCACCGCCTATCTGGGCGTAGAAAACCGGAAGGAAGCCCTCCGGGGGGCCCGGTTCGTGGTCAACGCCATCCAGGTGGGGCTCTATGACCCCTGCACCATCATCGACTTTGAAGTGCCCAAGAAGTACGGCCTGCGCCAGACCATCGGCGACACTCTGGGCATTGGCGGCATTATGCGGGCCCTGCGCACCATTCCCGTCATGGACGACTTTGCCCGGGATATGCAGGAAGTCTGCCCGGATGCGTTGTTCCTCAACTACACCAACCCCATGGCCATGCTCTCCGGCTACATGCAGCGGTATACGGGCATCGAGACCGTGGGCCTGTGCCACAGTGTCCAGGTGTGTTCGGAATTCCTGCTGAAGGAGCTGGGCATGGAGGACAAGCTGGAGGGCCGCCGGGAGCGCATTGCCGGCATCAACCACATGGGCTGGCTGTTGGAGCTGCGGGACAAGGACGGCAACGACCTGTACCCGGAAATCCGCCGCCGGACCAAGCTGGCTCTGGACGCCCACCTCTATGGGAAAACCCAGGACGCCCCCGACTGGGTGGAGAAAACCCGCCATGATTTGGTGCGTCTGGACTACATCCGCCGCTTTGGCTACTACTGCACCGAGTCCAGCGAGCACAACTCCGAATACAATATGTTCTACATCAAATCCAAGTATCCGGAGCTCATTGACCGCTACCATATCCCCTTGGACGAATACCCCCGCCGCTGCGTAGAGCAGATTGCCGGCTGGGAAAAGGAACGGGACGAGCTGCGCACCCAGAAGAAGCTGGACCACGAGCGCTCCCGGGAATACGCTTCCTATATTATGGAGTCCATTGTCACGGGCACGCCCTACAAAATCGGCGGCAACGTGCTGAACACCGGGAACCTCATTGAGAACCTGCCCGCCGACGCCTGCGTAGAGGTGCCCTGCCTCATTGACGGCATGGGGGTACATCCCTGCCGGGCGGGCCGCCTGCCGGTGCAGTGCGCCGCCATGAACATGACCAACGTCAATGTGCAGCTGCTGACTATCGAGGCCGCCGTGACCCGGAAGAAAGAGCACATCTATCAGGCCGCCATGCTGGACCCCCACACTGGCAGCGAATTGGACCCGGACACCATCGTCAAGCTGGTGGACGACCTCATTGAGACCCACGGGGATTGGCTGCCCGCGTATCATTGAGCCCAGTCTCTCCAAGCCCTCTCCCTTTTTGGGAGGGGGCTTTTTTATGCCGCTTTGACAGCAATGTCTGGTATAAAACCTGTCTTTTTCCTTTATTCTTGTTTCACAGGCCGGGTTATGATACAATGGTACCATAGGAAATCTACGAGCCGCGCCTGCCGCAGCAGCCGGCGCGGAGGCGTTCTGTCTGCTGCGAGCCCTTTCCCGGTCTTTTTCCGCCCGGGATAACGCAAGAAAGGAATGGACATCGAATGGTAATCAGAGTATTTGTGGAAAAGAAGCCCGGCTTCGACGTGGAAGCCCGGCACATGAAAGCCGACCTGCGGGAAAACCTGGGCCTCACTGCCATTGAGGACCTGCGCCTGTTCAACCGCTATGACGTGGACGGCCTCTCCCCCGAGGAGTTCGACGCCGCCCGGGGCACCATCTTCTCCGAGCCCAACGTGGACAACGTGTATGGAGAGGATTTCGCCTTCCCCGCAGACTATCAGGTGTTTGCCATGGAGTACCTCCCCGGCCAGTATGACCAGCGGGCCGACTCCGCCGCCCAGTGCGTCCAGCTTCTGACCCAGAAGGAGCGCCCCCAGGTCCTCACCGCCCGGGTGGTGGCCATCAAGGGCAGCCTCTCCCTGGAAGAGATGGACAAAATCAAGTCCTATCTGGTGAACCCGGTGGAATCCCGCTTGGCCTCTATGGACAAGCCCCAGAGCCTGGATATGAAGGCCGACGTCCCCGCCGATGTGGCCCGCGTCACCGGCTTTATCCAGTGGGACGACGCGGAAATGAAAGCCTATTTCGACTCCATGGGCTTTGCCATGACCCTCTCCGACCTGCTGTTCTGCCGGGATTACTTCCGGGATCAGGAGCACCGGGACCCCACCGTCACCGAGCTGCGGGTCATCGACACCTATTGGAGCGACCACTGCCGTCACACCACCTTCCTCACCCGCCTGAACCAAATTGAAATTGAAAAGAGCGCCATCTCCACCGCCATTGAGGACGCTTTGCAGGCCTACTACGACGCTCGGGACGAGGTCTACGGCGAAACCGACCGGCCTGTTTCCCTCATGGACATGGCGGTTATGGGCATGAAGGTGCTGAAAAAGCGGGGCCTGATTCCCGATTTGGACGAGAGCAAGGAAATCAACGCCTGCTCCATTAAGGTGCCTGTGACTATCGACGGTCAGACCGAGGAATGGCTGGTACAGTTTAAGAACGAGACCCACAACCATCCCACGGAAATCGAGCCCTTCGGCGGCGCGGCCACCTGTCTGGGCGGCGCCATCCGCGACCCCCTTTCCGGCCGGGCCTATGTGTACCAGGCCATGCGCGTCACCGGCAGCGGCGACCCCACCCTGCCCTTTGCCGAGACCATGCACGGCAAGCTCCCCAGCCGGAAAATCACCACCGGGGCCGCTCAGGGCTACTCCTCCTACGGCAACCAGATTGGCCTGGCTACCGGCCAGGTCACTGAGCTCTATGACCCCGGCTATGTGGCCAAGCGTCTGGAAATCGGCGCGGTAGTGGGCGCTTCCCCCAGCGCTAATGTCCGGCGCGCTGACCCGGAAGAGGGCGACGTGATTGTCCTGCTGGGCGGCGCTACCGGCCGTGACGGCTGCGGCGGAGCTACCGGCTCCAGCAAGGCCCACACCGAGGAATCCATTGAGACCTGCGGCGCGGAAGTCCAGAAGGGCAACCCCCCCACCGAGCGGAAAATCCAGCGGCTGTTCCGTGACCCGGCCGTGTCCACCCTCATCAAGCGCTGTAACGACTTTGGCGCAGGCGGCGTGTGCGTAGCCATCGGCGAGCTGGCGGATGGCCTACAAATCGATTTGAACAAGGTTCCCAAGAAGTACGAGGGCCTGGACGGCACCGAGCTGGCCATTTCCGAATCCCAGGAGCGCATGGCCGTGGTGCTGGCCCCCGAGGATGTAGCCGCCTTTACCGCTGCGGCGGACAAGGAAAACCTGGACGCTACGGTGGTGGCCGTGGTCACCAAGGAGCCCCGCCTGCGCATGAAGTGGCGCGACGATACCATCGTGAATATCACCCGGGCATTCCTGGACACCAACGGCGTGACCCAGAACGCCGATGCTTATATTGAAGCCCCGGACGCAGAAAAGGATTACCGCCACCTGGTGCCGGAGTGCCTCCAGAACAAGCCCCTCAGCGAAGCCTTCTCCGACAACCTGAAGCGGCTGGAAGTCTGCTGCCAGAAGGGCCTGTCCGAGCGCTTTGACGCCTCCATCGGCGCGGCCACGGTGCTCATGCCCTTTGCCGGCAAGTATCAGCTCACCCCCGAAGACGCCATGGTAGCCAAGCTGCCGGTGCTCCACGGAGAGACCGATGACGCCACTGCCATGAGCTACGGCTACATTCCCGGCATCGCCAAGTTCTCCCCCTTCCACGGGGCGGCCTATGCGGTGGTGGAGAGCCTGTCCAAGCTGTGCGCTGTGGGCGCCGACCCCATGAAGGCCCGCCTCACCTTCCAGGAGTACTTCGAGCGTCTCCGGAATGTTCCCTCCCGTTGGGGCAAGCCAGCCGCTGCCCTGCTGGGCGCTCTCACCGCGCAGCTGAAGCTGGGCCTGCCCTCCATTGGCGGCAAGGACAGCATGAGCGGCAGCTTTGAGGACCTGGACGTGCCTCCCACCCTGGTGAGCTTCGCCATCACCATGACCAAGGCCAGCAAGACCGTTTCCGCTGCCCTGCGCCAGGCAGGCAGCCAGGTGGTGCTGTTCAAGCTCCCCGAGAACCAGGAGACCCATCTCCCCGACTGGGACGCCCTGCCCGGCTGGTATGAGAACCTCCTCTCCATGATGGAAGCCGGCGACATCCTCTCCGCCTCTGTGGTCAAGGAGGGCGGCGTGGCCGCTGCTGCCGCCAAGATGGCATTCGGCAATAAGCTGGGTATTTCCTTTGACCGGAACATGGAGGACGCCGAGACTCTGTTCGCCCCCATTTCCGGCTCCATTGTGGCGGAGCTGCGCCCCGGCGCCGCCTTCCCGAAAGAGGCTGTGGCTGTGGGCGTCACCACCGAAGAACCGGTGCTGGTGCTGGGCGGCGCCAAGATGCCCATTGACCAGCTGATTTCTGTATGGAGCGGCAAGCTGGAAAAGATTTTCCCCAGCTTTGCCCCGGCCGTGGAAGTGGAAAAGGATGTGCCTCTGTATACGGAGCGCTTTGCCGGTTCCCCCGCTATCAAGGCGGCTAAGCCCCGGGTATTCATCCCCGTATTCCCCGGCACCAACTGTGAAATCGACACGGCCCGGGCCTTTGAAAAGGCCGGCGCAGAGCCCCAGGTGCTGGTGGTCCGCAACCTGACCCCCTCCGCCATTGAGGAGACCATCGAGGCCATGGAAAAGGCCATCCGCCAGTCCCAGATCATCATGCTCCCCGGCGGCTTCTCCGGCGGCGACGAGCCCGACGGCTCCGGCAAGTTCATTGCCACCACCTTCCGCAATCCCCGGATTGCCCAGGCGGTCACCGACCTGCTGGAAGCTCGCGACGGCCTGATGCTGGGCATCTGCAACGGTTTCCAGGCTCTCATCAAGCTGGGCCTGGTGCCCTTCGGCAAGATCACCGAGCCCTCCGAGGACGCCCCCACCCTGACCTTCAACACCCTGGGCCGCCACGTCTCCCGGATGGTCTACACTCGGGTGACCAGCGTCAAGTCTCCCTGGTTTGCCGGGGTCAACGCCGGCGACATTTTCGCCATCCCGGTTTCTCACGGCGAGGGCCGCTTTGTGGCAGACGAGGCCCATCTGGAGCAGCTCATTGCCAACGGCCAGGTGGCTACCCAGTACGTGACCCCCTGCGGCAAGCCCAGCGGCTCCATTGAGTGGAACCCCAACGGCTCCGTGTGCGCCATTGAGGGCATCACCAGCCCCGACGGCCGCGTCCTGGGCAAGATGGGTCACAGCGAGCGCAAGGGCCAGAACCTCTACGACAACGTGCCCGGCGAGAAAGACCAGAAGCTCTTCGAATCCGGCGTCGCCTACTTCAAATAATCAGGCTAAGCCTGGACGTAATCCGCGCCGCACAGAGTGTACGGTGCCAGTCCGCGTTTGGGGCGAGATGGAAGCACCCACCTGCTACCACGCGTAATATAGATCAGGCTACCAAAGGCCCCCTCTTTGAGGGGGCCTTATTGTTTTGTGGGGCCATTGGTTTTTTACAATTTTCCCCTTTACCGCTACTGGATTTTACCTGAATTTTTCTGATTTGTGGTTTTTTAATTTTTAATAACGCTCTAAAATGGGAGGGTAAATCAAGCGTTAAAGTGCTTAAAGGAGGAAATTATGAAGAAAAGAAAAGCCGCAAAAAAATGGCTCTGTATCCTGACAGCCGGCCTGATCGCCACCGGCGGATGCTTGGCCGCTGTTCCTGCCTTTGCTGCCGACACGGCAGAAGCGGAAATCGTGGCCGACTGGAAGTTCGATTCCGACTACTTTGCTTCTGGTTCCCTGGAAACCGGCGACCTGGTAATTCAGGATGCTTCCGGCAATGGGAATAACCTGGAGCTGAACACGGAACGGGTAGAATCCGGGAAAACCGCCGCAGACTATATGTCCTTCCCCGAGGACAGCATCCAAGGGGAGTCGGGTACGGAAAGCTTGTCTATGAACCCGAAAAGCCCCAGCGAGAAAAAAATCGGCGCTTTCTTTGAGACCGTCTCCGGCGCTCCTATGAACACCGAGGAATTCAAAGAGGGCTACACCATTGAAGCCATTATCAAAATCCCCGATGACAGCACCCTGTCCGCCTGGTCCTCTGTATTTGGCCAGAAGGGCACTGGCAAGCTGGCAGGCATGACCGGCGGCGAGGTGGAGGCCAACGGCGGCCTGAACATCTCCTCTTCCGGAGAGCTGCAGTGGAACCCCTGGACCACCAACAATGCGGAAATCCAAACCAACCCCACCACCTGGTCCGATGCCGGCGGCATCCAGCGCAACAAGTGGCACCACATTGTCATCAAGAACGACGGCCACAGCACGGTCATGGTGGTGGACGGCATCCAGGTCCAGCGCTGCAACACCTTTGAGGAGCAGGTGGGCATTGCCACCCTGGGCCAGGGAGAAAATGCCGGATGGGTGGTTGGCACCGCCTATTGGAGCGGCGCCGACACCTTCTCTGAAGCAGCCTGCGGCGACGCCATTTTCAGTGGATACATCCAAGAAATCCGCATGGCCAAAGGCGCTGTGGACCCGGAAGATTACTTGGTAACGAAATACACCATTGACGACCGGTACAACATTTCCGGCAACAACGACCCCTATCAAGGGCTGGCCAGCCGTGACAACTACACCTTTGCAGTAATTCCCGACCCGCAGTACCAGACCCAGTACAAGCCGGAAATCGTAGACGCTCAGCTGGAATGGATCCGGGACAACATGGAAAATTACAACATTGCCATGTCTATCTGCGTGGGAGACCTGACCCAGGACGGCACCCAGCGGGAATTCAATCTGGCGGATCAGGCTTTCTCCATTTTGGATGAAGCCAATCTTCCCTATTTGATTACGGACGGCAATCATGATGGAGAGCTGTTCAAGACCCTGTTCAGCGGTGAGCGCTATGAGGGCGACCGGGGATACCAGGGCACTGGCCCTTCCGGCATCTCCAGCTACTTTATTATCCGGGCTGGCTCCTATGAATACCTGTTCCTCTCCCTGCCCTGGAATGACGCCGACCTCCAGGCGGATCGGGACTGGATTCTCAACGTCCTGGATACACATCGCCAGTACCCCACCATTGTCCTTTCCCACTACAACACGGACACCGCCACTTTTGTGGAGCCCTTTGACCAGGTGTTTATGACAGTCCGGGGCCATATTACAGACCGGTGGGTTTCCAGCTTCCAGAACGATTACGGCCATGAAGTCATTGACCTGGTTTCCAACTTCCAGTTTGATCTCTATGGCGGCAACGGCTGGATGACCGGCGTGGAGTTTGACGAATCCGCCAACACCATCTCCTTCCAGTCCTATTCCCCCTGGGTGGAAAAGAAGATGAAAATCCTCAACGGAGACCTGGAAAACAACGGCATCCTTCTTCCGGATGAAATGCAGCTTTTCCCCTTTGATAAGCTCCACAACACCCTGAAGGATACAGACAACACCCAAATTTCCTTTGACTTTGCCCAGCGCTTTGCCGGCCTGCAAAAAGTAGACACCCAGCCTGCTGACCAGCAAGCTGCCACCCTGCAGGAGACGATCCAGTCCGCTCAGGCTCTGCTGGAAAGCGCCAATCGTCTCCAATATGCCGACAGCGATTGGAACGCCTTCTCCGAATCCATCGCCTCTGCTGAAGAAGCCTATGCAGCATTTGAAAACAACGGCGCTATCCTTCCTGTGGAAGAGCTGGAATCCCAGCTGTCCCAGGCAAACAACGCCCTTCTGCAGGCGGTGGACGCCTTCAAAAACGCTGCCAAGCCAGTAACGGGGATTCAGCTTTCTCAGGAATCCCTGACCCTGCGGCCCGGTGAAACTGCCCAACTGGAAGCCACCATTACTCCGGAAGACGCTGTCACCTCTGCCCTTCACTGGACCTCTTCTGATGAAAGCGTGGCTACTGTTGACCAAAACGGCCTTGTTACCGCTTTGAAGGAAGGAACTGTAACCATTACCGCCGCTTCTACAGATGGCAGCCAGGTAACGGCCAGCGCCCAGATTACCGTGGTTCCTAAGGATTCCTCCAGCCAGGAGCCCGGAGGCGGCAGTGAGACCCCCGGCAGCAACCAGGACAGCGGTTCTTCCAGCGGGAATAACAATGTCGCCACTGGTGACTACAGCGGAATTTTCCTGGCCGTTGGCGCTGTCATTCTGGTATTGGCTTTGGCTGCTTTGATGGTGCTGAAAAAGCAGCGCGCTATTAAGCTGTAATCCGGCTGCATCCCCAGAAAGCAGACCTTCTTAAAACTGAAACCTTTCCACAGACCCGGCCTTCCCTGTTGAAAATGGGAGCGGCCGGGTTTTTATTTTTCTGACTAAGCCCACGACTCATGGTATGAATAAATTGGAATAAATTTCCTAATTCTGTTTTTTCGGCTGGAAAGCATTAAGATTTTGTTAAATTTGCATAATAAATCAAAAGTAAAATCTATTGCCACTTTGGATTTGTTCACCTTGCTATCACATAACGCCGGTATAATGAGATTCGGCCCCGATTTCGGGCCCGCCGCTTATCAAATGTATCATTGGCATGGACCTATCCTGGTTTTTACAGGAGTTGCCATCCGGTTTCTCAAGAAAGGTCTTGCAAAAAATAGATAAATGAGATATGATATTGTGGCATCTGTTTTATCAGAATCTACCAAGTAGGAGGGAAATGAGATGATAGAGGTCAAAAACCTCACCAAGCGCTATGGCAACAACCTGGCGCTGGATAACGTAAGCTTCTCAATAGAAGAAGGAACCATCGTGGGTTTCCTGGGCCCCAACGGCGCCGGTAAATCCACTACCATGAACATTGTCACCGGATATCTGTCCTCAACAGAGGGCACCGTTACCGTGAGCGGCTACGACATTCTGGAAAACCCCAATGAGGCCAAAAAGCTCATTGGCTATCTGCCGGAAATCCCGCCCCTGTATATGGACATGACGGTAAAGGAATACCTGAACTTCATGTATGACCTGAAAAAGGTGACTTTGCCCCGGGAGCAGCACATCCGGGAAATCTGCCGGCTGGTGAAAATCAGCGACGTCTATAAACGCCTCATCGGCAACCTGTCCAAGGGCTATAAGCAGCGCGTGGGCATTGCACAGGCCCTGCTGGGAAATCCCCCTGTGCTGATCCTGGACGAGCCCACCGTGGGCCTGGACCCCAAGCAGATTATTGAAATCCGTCGCCTGATTAAGGATTTGGGACGGCGGCACACCGTCATCCTCAGCTCTCACATCCTGTCGGAAGTGCAGGCCATCTGCGAGCGGATTATCATCATCAACAACGGCCAGGTTGTAGCCGACGGCGCTACCGACCGGCTGGCCCATGACCTCTCTGCCGACCACCGGCTGATTGTCCGGATAGACGGCCCCGAAAACGAGGTGCGCCATGCCCTGGCTTCTATGGGCCATGTGAAGGAAGTCCTTTCCTATGGGGAAAAGGAGCGGGGCGTTTACGAATTCTCCGTGGAGACCGACGTGGATTACGACCTGCGCCGCGACCTCTTTGCCCTGCTGGCCCGCAACGGCTGGCCCCTGCTTTCCCTGCGCAACACCGACCTGACTCTGGAAGACGTCTTCCTGCAGCTGACCAGCGGGGATCATTCCCGGATTTCCAAGAAAAAAATGAAAGGAGCTGAGCGGGCATGAGAGCGATCCTGAAGCGTGAGATGAAGTCCTATTTTTCCGGCCCCATCGGCTATGTCTGCATTGCTGTGCTGCTGGCCCTGAGCGGCCTGCTGTATTGGCAGATCATGTACACCGGGTCTTCTTCCTATATTTATATGGTGTACAGCAACATGTTTACTTACTGTATGATGGTCATCCCCATCATTACCATGAAGAGCCTCAGCGACGAGCAGCGCAATAAAACCGACCAAGCCCTGCTCACCGCCCCGGTCAGCGTTACCGCTATTGTCCTGGGCAAATTCCTGGCAGCCTTTATCGTGTACGCTATTGCCATGACCGGCACCCTGCTTCCCTGCGTGGCCATCTCCCTGTTTGGCCAGCCCAGCTGGGGCGAGGTCTTCGGCTACTATCTGGGCTCCCTGTTTTATGGGGCCGCCATGATCTCCATCGGCGTGTTTATTTCCAGCCTGACGGTGAGCCAGGTGATTGCGGCTATCGCCACCTTTGCCGTCTCCATCTTCATCCTGATGATGGGGCAGATCTCCTCCCTGGCCAGCGGCACCTTTATCGCCCAGGTAGTGGAATGGCTGTCCTTTGACTCCCGGTACAGCTACTTTACCCAAGGTATATTCAACATTTCCAGCGCTGTGTTCTTTATCAGTGTGGTGGCTGTTTTTGTCTTCCTCACTGCCCGCCGTCTGGAAAGCAAGAGATGGAGCTAAGGAGGATTGACGACCATGAATAACGATAAGAAAACTCCCCAGGAGGAGCTCCTGGAAGAGGTAAAGAAGGAGGAAGCCGCCGGCGGCAAGCCCCAGGAAGAGAAGGGCAAAGCCTCCCAAGCCCCCGAAGCTTCCCCCGAAAACGCCAAAGCAGAAGACGCCAAGGCAAAAGATGCCTCCCAGCCGGAAAATCCGGAAGAGAAAAAGGCCGGCAAAAAGAAAAAAATCAAGATGCCTTCTTCTCTGAAAAAGGCCCTGAAGAGCCGTAGGTTCCAGCGGGGCGGTATTGCCACTGCCTTCACCGCCATCTTTATCGTGGTGGTCATCCTGGTCAACGTAGTGGTTTCCCTGCTTTCTGACCGGTTCCCCTCCATGAACATCGACCTCACCGCCAATCAGGTGAACACCCTGTCGGAAGAGGCCCTGGACGTGGCCAAGGATGTCCAGTATGAAACCAACATCTACATCATTGCCAGCGACGGCTGGATTGATTATGCCGAGTCCTACGGCTATCCCTACTCCACTTTGATCTCCATTACGGACCGTTTGGTAGAAGCCAACTCCAAAATCCATGTGGAGACCATCGACTTGGAAACTAACCCCACCTTTGCCAACGAATATGCCGATGAAAGTCTGACTAACGGATGCGTGGTAGTAGAAACTGAAAAACGTTATCGTGTTCTCACCACCAACGACCTGTTCCCCTCGGAGCAGAACAGCCAGACTGGTTCTACCGCCCTTTATAACGACGTCAACAGCGCGGTGGCCAGCGCCCTGCAGCAGGTAAACCTGGAAAAAGTCCCTTTGATCTCCATCGCTACCGGCCATAGCGAGATGCTCCAGTCCACCGATCTGGATATGATCACCTCCTTCTTTAACGATTACGCTTTTGACGTCCAGCAGTTCGATATCCTCACCGAGGACATCCCTGAGGACACCCGAATCCTCTATATCCCCACTCCCGGCACTGACTACACAGAAGCGGAGCTGGAAAAGCTGGACACCTATCTCTCTGAAGACCCCAACGGGGACAGCCGTTCCATCCTGTTCACCGCGAACCCCGGCCAGGCTACCCTGCCCAATCTGCAGGCCTTCCTGGAAGAATGGGGCATCTCCTATGACTCTTCTTCTATTGTCATGGAGAGCGACACCAGCCGTACCATGGGCGGCACTCCCTATGCCTTTATTGCTGACGTGGACAACTCTGAATCTATGATTCCCAGCGGCGACACCTATTCCCTGCTGCTGACCCCCATGTCTGTGCCGGTAGAAGGCCTCTTTAACGACAGCAGCGTCAACGGCGTAGGTACTTACACCCTGTTCTCCTCCTCCGAGAGTTCTTATCTCGCAAAGGCGGAGGATCTGAACACCGAGGACGCCGATTCCGGAAATACCGAGCAGGCCTCTTATGAGCTGGGCGTCATGGCCCGGAAGTCCCTGGCTAGCGACGGCTTGGGCGCTTCTGCCAACGTGGTGGTCCTGGGCAGCACCTACATGATTTCCCCCGCTTATACCAGCACCAACACCTTCAGCAACAGCGACTACTTTGCCGACCTGCTCCGGTATATGACCGATACCACCGACAGCAACAATACCGTGTATTCTCCCAGCGTACAGGTAGGCACTGCGGATATGACCGCCACCACTGCGGTGATTAACGTGCTGGGCCTGGGCGTGTTCACCATCGCCATTCCGGTAGTAGTCCTTCTGGTGGGGCTGGTGATCTACTTCAAGAGGAGGCACCTGTAATCTATGAAACGAAACACTCGCTATATCCTGATTACCCTGGCCGCAGCTGTGGTTTTGGGCGGGGCCATCACTGCCCTGCTCCTGACCCAGCCCGCCGCCAGTGCGGAAGAGGACAGCTCCTCTTCTATGGCTTCTTCTTCCACGGAGGAAATTTCCCTGTACTCCCATGAAGGGGAAGACGTGGCCTCTATCGACGTCACTAACGCCGAGGGCGGCTATCGGATTCTCACCAATGTGGAGATTATTGAAAACTCCAGTTCCAGTTCGGATTCAGAGTCCGACTCCAGCTCCAGCGAACCCCAGACTTTTGTGACCTATTATCTGGACGGCATTGATCAGGACTTACAGAACACCAGCAGCGTCAGCACTGCCGCTGGATACTGCACCTCCCTTTCAGCGACCCGTGAGATTGGCGCAGCCGAGGATCTGAACCTGGAAGAATACGGCCTGGACGACCCCCAGCTTTCCGTTACCACCACTTTGTCGGATGGAGAAGAAAGCAGCTATTCCGTGGGTGATGAAGGCCCGGTATCCGGATACTATGTCCTGTATGACGACAAGGTTTATGTTTCTGAATCCGTAGGCGATTCCCTGTTTAACAACCGCCTGGACTTTGTGAACACCACCATCCTCAGTATTACCCCGCCGGAAGATACCGATGACAGCAGCAGTGATTCCAGCAGCGTCAACGAGGAAGCTACCAACGAATTTACTAAATTCACCTTTACCGGGACTAACTTCCCCCAGGAAGTGCAGATCGTCCCCCAGACTGAATCTCTGAATTCGGACTATAAACTCAGCGTACCCTATGAGGTAGACGCCGATCAGGAGTCCATGACCTCTATTACCAGTGGCGTTGCTTCTCTGACGGCTACTTCCGTGGCTGCGGTGGAGCCCACTGAAGAACAGCTGGCTGAGTTTGGCTTGGCAGAGCCCACGGTGCGTTTGGATTTTGCTGTTAACGGCAATTCTTATACCCTGCTTTCCGGCGGCACCTCCGAAGACGGCGGCCGGTATGTCATGCTGGACGGCGTGGATGTGGTTTACATCTGCGATGACAGCACGGTAGGGGTTTGGGCCAATGCCACTCTCTTCTCCCTGCGTGACAGCTTTGTGCTGATGCAGAACATCGCCAACATCAACCGCCTGACAGTGGAGACCCCCAACGGCACCGATGTTTTCAATCTGACTCGTACCGAAAATGAAGAGAGCAGCACGGAAGATAACATCGTGTATGACTACAGCGTAAAGGGAACCGACGGGCAGGATATTACTTATAAAGGCGTGTTCACCGCTTACTATCAGACCATTATCGGAATCCAGCTCCTGGACGAAACTACCGAAACCGAGCCTTCCGGCGAGCCTATGCTCACGGTAACCTACGACTACTACGATGGCAGAGACCCTCATACGGTCAGCTACTATGACATCGGCGACCGCCGTTGCCTGGTAGAGGTAGACGGCACAGTAGTGGGCGTGGTTTCCCAGAGCGTGGTGCAGAGTGTCATTGACAACACCGAGGTCGTTCTCCAAAACAAGAGCGTCAACGGTGACGAAGAAGAATAAAACTCTTTGATGCAAAAGCCCTTCGGGAATTTCCCGGAGGGCTTTTTTGCGGGTTTCATTCTTTTAAAGAAATTTGCGCTTTTCCAGATGCTTTATACTGGAAACAACAGATATTTAAGTTGGAACGGAGGGGCCGCCGATGCCAAGACCCAAACTGATCTCCACCTGTATGTCCGGGGCCGTCACCCTGCTGGACTACCTGAAAAAAACGCTGCTTTCAGATTTTGGCTCCTTTTTTAAATGGCTGCTCCTGTCCCTGATAGCGGGCGGGAGTATCGGCCTGGCGGGAACCGCCTTCCACCTGGCGGTATCCTGGGGCGAAGGGATGCGGGAAGCCCATTGGTGGCTGCCGCTGCTGTTGCCTCTTGGCGGCCTGGCCATTGCCTTCCTCTATGGAAAGTGCGGCATGGAGAGGGACCCGGGCACGGATATGGTGCTGTTTTCCGTGCGCTCCCGGGAAACGGTTTCCTGGAAGACCGCCCCCCTGATTTTTACAACCACGGTAATTACCCACCTGCTAGGCGGCTCTGCCGGGCGGGAGGGCGCGGCCTTGCAGCTGGGCGGCAGCTTGGGCCAGACCCTGGGGCGGCTTTTCCGGCTGGACATCAAAGATATGCACATTATCACCCTCTGCGGCATGAGCGCCGGATTTGCGGCCCTTTTCGGCACACCCATTGCGGCGGCGATTTTCGCCATGGAGGTGGTGAGTGTGGGGGTCATGTACTATGCGGCCCTGGTGCCCTGTGTGGTGGCCGCTGTTACCGCTTCCCAAATTTCCGCCGCTTTCGGCATTGCCCCTACAACCTTTTTCCTGGCAGCAGAAGCGGTTCCCGCCCTCTCGCCTTTCACGGCGGCTCAAGTGGCGGGCTTAGCGGTTCTCTGTGCCCTGGTGAGCATTTTGGTCTGCCTGAGCTTCCACAAAATCTCCCTGCTGTACCGGAAATACCTTCCCAACCCCTACCTGCGGGCCGTCACAGGCGGTGTGCTGGTAATCCTGCTGGCCCTGGCGGTAGGTTCCCGGGACTACCTGGGAGCCGGAATGCCGGTGATTCAGCAAGCCATTGGGGGCCAGGCCCGGCCGGAGGCCTTCCTGCTGAAACTCCTCTTTACCGCCGTAACCCTGGGCGCCGGCTTTAAGGGCGGCGAAATCGTCCCCTCCTTCTTCATCGGGGCCACCTTTGGCTGTGTGGCCGCCGGGCTGCTGGGGCTTCCTCCAGAATTTGCCGCCGCCATTGGCCTCATCTGCGTTTTCTGCGGCGTCACCAACTGCCCCCTGACCTCCTTTGTCCTGAGTATGGAGCTCTTCGGCGGACAAGCGCCCCTGCTGTTTTTACTGGCAGCGGCCGTGAGCTATATGCTCTCCGGGTATTACGGCCTCTACAGCAAGCAGAAAATCCTCTATTCCAAAACCAAGCCGGTATTCATCGACCGTGAAGCCGAATAAAAAGCAGCGGGCCTTCTCTTTTCCGGGAGAAGCCCGCTGCTTTCTATTCTTACAAAGTGACAAATTCCTTGATTTCTGCCAGCCGGGCGGCGGTGTCCTGCTCTCCCATGGCGTAGAGCTCCATAAGCTGGCTGGGGTCCCGGCAGAAGGCACTGACGGTAATGGGCCGGCTGGGACGGATGACAATGGCTCTTCCCGCCCCTTCCCTTTCCAGACATTCCCGGCGCAGCTGGTTGTAGACCTGGCCTCGGCGGCAGAGGGCCTGGGCAAAGTCCGGGTAGCGCCAATACCGGGCGCGGATGACGGCCCGGGGATACTCGGGCTTTTCCGGCTTCCGGTAGCTGTCGTCCCGGGTGAGGACCACCAGGTTCCGCAGGCTGCCATCCTCCTCTGCCCGCCGCAGGGGGATGGCCTGGGCCACGCTGCCGTCCAGCAAGCGCCTCCCGCCATAGCGGATAGGGTGGGCCAAAAAGGGCTGGGCAGAAGAAGCCCGGACAGCCTCCATGCCTGGCCCCAGCTCTTTCTTGCTGAAAAACACCGCTTTGCCGGTGGCCAAATCCGTAGCCCCGGCCTGCAGGTCTGTGGGATTTTGGAAAAAGGCCTCATAGTCAAAGGGCAGCAGCTCGTGGAACAGGGGGCCAAAGATAAAATCAAACCCGAACATAGAGCCGCAGCGCAGCAGGTTTCCCGCGCTGACATAGCGTTTATCCGGGAGATATTGGGCAAAGATTTCCCGGTTGCGGCCAATCTGGCCGGAAAGAAAACTCAGGGCGTTGCAGGCTCCGGCGGAAATCGCGTATACGGTGGAAAAATGGAGGTTTTCCCGGGCCAGGACATCCAGCACCCCGGCGGTATACGCGCCCCGGACGCCGCCGCCCTCCAATACCAGCCCGCAAGACATGGCGATCCACTCCTCTCAAAGGGTTTTGCTCTGTCCAGTATACGGAATTTTGAGCCAAGACGCAAGCACCAGCAGCGCCTATCCCGCACTTTTTTCTCCTGGGATTTCCCTCTGTGGGCGGCTCATCAGCCAGGTAAAGGGTTTTGAAAAAATAGGAAGCGATAGAAAAAAGGTCAGAGCCACGGAAATCCCCAGCAAGAGCAAGGTATGGGGAACCGGGACGGATTTCTGCAAAAAGGCCGCCAAGCCCGACTGGGTAAAAATCATCTGCAAGGGAACGTGCCAAAAGTAAATAGAAAGGGTCCGCTGCCCGATTTTTGAAACCGGGAGCTTCCGGCTGGGAACCAGGGCGAGAAGCGCCAAAGATACCAGTGATACCAGGGCATACCAGACCAGGCGATACAGGGCCCCAGCCTCCGGCCAGGGGAGCTTCCGGTATACGCCCGGGGTGGAGAGTACCAGCAGGGGCTGGAAGTGGCGTTCATACCAGGAGGTTTGGAACCATATAAACAGGGTAAACCCCACCAAAATAGCAACTGCTATCCCCTTCACGGCCCTTCTTTGGAGACGGGCCTGGAGCTTCTGGGGGTCTATGTAATAGCCTGCGGCGAAAAAGGGAAAGAACGAAATCATTTTGGATAAACAGAGCCCATTCCCGATCGCCGTCTCGTAGCCTGCAAAGCAGGATAGCACTATCCCGAAGAAAAGTACCATTCCCATGGATCGATGGCGCAGCCCATACATGAGCACCAGAAATGCCGCCATGACAAACATATACCACTGGACGTGATAGGTCCCTAAAAACTCCGGTTCCGCCTTCCTGCCATAGAAGAGTTTGAGCAGATACGTGAAAGCGGCCAATATCACATACAAAAAGAGATAAAGAAAGACCTTTTCTCCCCGCAAACGCCCCCGGTTAATGGAGGATTTGGAAAACAGTCCCGCTACAAACAAAAACAAGGGCATATGGAAGGTATAAATCCACAGGAAGATTTTATTGGCGGTGGGGCTGCTTCCCGCCCATCCGGAAAGGAAATGCCCTATGACTACCAGTACGATCAACATAAATTTTACATTGTCCCATTTGGCGCTGCGTTCACAGCTTGCAACCGATTGTTTCATAAATCTCCTCTTTCTCAATCCTTTTTCGTTTTTTCCATGGCGGCTCCTGCAATTCATATAAATCCGGAAACTTGCATCCTGCCGACTCTGTTTTCCAATAGGATTATAAACAGCCTTTGTAAAATCTACAAGGAGTCTTCTGAAAAATTTAAAAAAGCACTTGATTTTTTCTTTCCTTTCAGGTATAATAGTTGAGCAGTCGATGCATGGACGTTTAGCTCAGCTGGTAGAGCATTCGCTTGACGTGCGAAGGGTCAGCAGTTCAAGTCTGTTAACGTCCACCACTGTGAGAAAAGCCGGTACATTTGTACCGGCTTTTTGTTTTGCTCGTTTCATTCCAAACTACACTTTCGCTCTAAAATGGAAACGCATCCCTCCTATTAGCTACTGCCACAGAAGGGATTCGACGAAAACAGAGCACGATAGAAAACTTTGGTTGATAAAAAGGGCTTATTATTTCATACGTTTTCTGTTCGATTCGGTATCATTGAAGAGATGCCCATAAGTCCACAAAGCACGGTCAAGCTTTCGGTCTTTTTTGTAGACGGCCTCGTAATCAAAAATGTTCTTTAAAGGTTCTACAAAGTTCTCTATGTAATCCTTCCACACGATATCGATCTTCGTCGATCCACTGTGGAATTGTTTGTTAAGCTCCTGATCTTTCATTAAGGATTTCTCGGACCAAAAATCTTGAGGGTTCAAAAGATTACTAACAGCAATATGAGCATATTTGTCATAAATAGGGTAGGCACCCTGGGACTGGAAATAAAGGAGCATTATCGCATAGACCGGCCCAATACCACTGGTACTGACGTACGCTTCAAGCAGATCTTTGGGAGAAGCAGAAATTTTCTTTTGAGCGCAAGAAATATTTTCTCCAAAAATCAAATCGTTCAAATCATGAGCTTCTATCGTCCCCCAGCGGTAAATCACATTTTCTGTGTCGTAGTCAAAAGAAGTTGCACCCACCTTCCACCGAAGAATATCGATAATGTCTTTCCTTTCCCATGTGTCACTTTTCAGAATTTCCTCTATTCTTTCTTCCAATTTCAAATCTCTAGTTGCGAGATCGTAGGAATAAACCTCGCTGTAAAAATCAATAAACTGCTCTGCGCAGGTGATTTTTTCACCACTTGGCATGTAAGCTAAAAACTCTTTTTCATTCATTTTTAAACCCATCTTTCAAATATGCGTATAACAAAGCGCACCCCACGATGTGGGGTGCGCAACCTGCGTCCAGGCGCGGCCTGGTGGCGGAGAGTCAGGGATTCGAACCCTGGGTCCTTTTCAGGACACAGCATTTCGAGTGCTGCACCTTCGACCACTCGGACAACTCTCCAGGAAAGCTCCCCTCTCCCAAAGTGGGACAGGGAAAGCCATAACATATTAATGATACGTTCCAAACGAAAAAAAGTCAAGTCTTTCCACAAATTTTCTTTCCACTACACAGGGCCTTTTGCAGGGGCCCTGTTTTGTTATTTTCCGTAACCATGGGCCTCTTTGAGCATCATGTCCTTGACCTTCATCAGGCGGATTTGGGTGCTGCGCTCGTTTTCATCCAGCTTCATGGTGATGTAGCGGATATTCTCTTGCAGCTGCGGAATCATCACATGCTCTAAGGCGTTGACCCGGCGCCGGGTTTTCTCAATTTCCGCCGCCATGAGCTGGCAGGATTTCTCTGTCTCCGCCAGCCGGAGCAGTTCCGGCAGCACCCCGGAAAGGGCCTCTACCGCCTCGTCCAGCTCTCCGGAAGTGAAGGCGAAGCCATAGGAGAAGATGTCCCCTTCGTTGGGCGTGCGGGTCTTGCAGGTAAACTGAGGGATTTCCACGCTCATGACGTTCCGGGTGCCGCACTCCAGATACACCTCCTGCTTGGGGGCCAGCAGGGCTGTGTTCAGGGCTTCTTCCTGCATGGCGGCCCGGGCCAGCATAAACCGTCGGTTGGAGGCCTCCACTGCGGCCTCTACCTTTTGCCGCAGGGCCTGGTTTTCCCGCACCAGCTCCAAAAACTGGCGCATCAGCTCATCCCGTTTGTCCTTCAGGAGCTTATGGCCCCGGATGGCGGTGACCAGCTTTTTCTTCAGCCGGGTCAGCTCCATACGGGTGGGGTTTACATGCTGGGTGGCCAAAAGCCGTCACCTCTTTTCTCAGCGGCTTTCCCCGCTGTAATACTGGTCGAGAAATTCATCCTTAATGCGCTTAAGCTCGCTGCGGGGCAGAATGGACAGGAGCTTCCAGCCAATGGACAGGGTCTCCTCAATATCCCGGTTGGTGGTATATCCCTGGGACACATACTCCCTTTCAAACTCGTCGGCGAACTTGGCATAGAGCTTGTCGATGTCCGTCAGGGCCGCTTCGCCCAAAATCACCATCAGCTCCTTGGCGTCCTTGCCCCGGGCATAGGCGGCAAACAGCTGGTTCATGGTGTTGGCGTGGTCCGCCCGGGTCTTGCCCTCGCCAATGCCCTTATCCTTCAGACGGGACAGGGAGGGCAGCACATCAATGGGCGGGGCAATGCCCTTGCGGTACAGCTCCCGGCTCAGGATAATCTGCCCCTCGGTGATATAGCCCGTCAAATCGGGAATGGGGTGGGTCTTGTCGTCCTCGGGCATGGTAAGGATGGGAATCAGGGTGATGCTCCCCTTTTTCCCCTTCTGCCGGCCGGCCCGCTCGTAAATGGAGGCCAAATCCGTATACATATAGCCGGGATAGCCCCGGCGGCCGGGCACTTCCTTCCGGGCGGCGGAGACCTCCCGAAGGGCGTCGGCGTAGTTGGTGATGTCCGTGAGGATGACCAGCACATGCATATCCTTTTCAAAAGCCAGATATTCGGCGGCAGTCAGGGCCACCTTGGGGGTGGCGATGCGCTCAATGGCCGGGTCATTGGCCAGATTGATGAACAATACCGTGCGGTCAATAGCCCCGGTGCGCTGAAAGTCCTCGATAAAGAAGTTGGATTCCTCAAAGGTGATGCCCATGGCGGCAAATACCACGGCAAAGGGCTCCTTGGTGCCCCGCACCCGGGCCTGCCGGGCAATCTGGGCGGCCAGGTTGGCGTGGGGCAAACCGCTGGCGGAGAAAATCGGCAGCTTCTGGCCCCGTACCAGGGTGTTCAGGCCGTCTATAGCGGAAATCCCCGTCTGGATAAACTCCTGGGGATAGTTCCGGGCGGCGGGGTTCATAGGCAGGCCGTTGACGTCCTCCCGCTTTTCCGGGAGCAGGGCCGGGCCGCCGTCAATGGGCTGGCCCAAGCCGTCAAAAACCCGGCCCAGCATATCCTCCGAGACCCCCAGCTCCATGGTACGGCCCAAAAACCGCACCCGGCTGTTGCTCAGGTTAATGCCTGCGGCGTTTTCAAAGAGCTGTACCAGAGCATTGCCCCCATCGATTTCCAGCACCTTGCACCGGCGGCGCTCACCGTTTTGCAGCTCGATTTCCCCCAGCTCGTTGTAGGTGACCCCTTCCACCCCGCGGACCAGCATCAGGGGGCCAGCCACTTCCTGAATGGTTCGGTATTCTTTTGGCATCAGAATCCCTCCTTCTGCCGGGCGGCGGTGATTTCCGCATCCATCTCTGCGGCAATCCCCCGGAATTCATCCGCTGCCGCCTCGTCCCGGATATATTTGAACCGCCCAATCCGCTCCCGGATGGGTAGCCGCATCAGCTCGTCAATGGAGACTCCCTGGCCCAAGGCCCGGACGCACCGGTCGTAGAAGCCCAGCACCAAAGCCATCATCATCCGCTGCTTGGACAGGGGCGTGTAGGTGTCCACCTCGTGGAAGGCGTCCTGGTGGAGGAAATCCTCCCGAATGGACCGGGCGACCTCCAGCTTCAGCCGGTCCGGGGCGGACAGGGCGTCCATGCCCACCAGCTTCACAATCTCTTCCAGCTCTGCTTCCTCCTGCAACAGGTGCATGAGCCGGGCCCGCAGCTCCATCCAGTCCTCCCCGGCCTGGCGGTTAAACCAGGGCTCCAGAGTATCCACATAGAGGGAGTAGCTGGTGAGCCAGTTCACCGCTGGGAAGTGGCGCTTATAGGCCAGAGAAGAATCCAGGCTCCAAAACACCTTGACAATCCGCAGGGTAGCCTGGGATACCGGCTCGGAAATGTCGCCGCCGGGAGGGGAAACGGCCCCGATGACAGACAGGGCCCCTTCCCGCTGGTCGCTGCCCAGGGCAATGACCCGGCCCGCCCGCTCATAGAACTGGGCCAGCCGGCTGCCCAGATAGGCGGGGTAGCCCTCCTCGCCGGGCATCTCTTCCAAACGGCCGGACATTTCCCGCAATGCCTCGGCCCACCGGGAAGTGGAATCCGCCATGAGGGCCACAGAATAGCCCATATCCCGGAAATATTCCGCAATGGTAATTCCCGTGTAAATAGAGGCCTCCCGGGCGGCCACGGGCATATCGGAGGTGTTGGCGATGAGCACCGTGCGCTTCATCAGGGAATACCCCGTGCGGGGGTCTACCAGCTCCGGGAATTCGTTGAGCACGTCGGTCATCTCGTTGCCCCGCTCGCCGCAGCCGATATACACCACGATGTCCGCATCGGCCCACTTGGCAAGCTGGTGCTGCACCACGGTTTTGCCGCTGCCGAAGGGCCCGGGCACAGCGGCCACGCCGCCCTTGGCAATGGGAAACAGGGTGTCAATAACCCGCTGTCCGGTGACCAGAGGGCGGTCTGGGGAGAGCTTTTTCCCATAGGGACGGCCCCGGCGCACCGGCCACTTTTGTAAAAGGGTAATGGGCAGTTCTTCTCCGTTGGCCCCTTGAAGCACCGCTACCGTATCCGTCACCCGGTATTTGCCCCCGGCAATAGACTGCACGGTGCCCACAATCCCCGGCGGGACCATGATTTTGTGGAGGACTACCTCGGTCTCCTGGACGGTGCCCAGCACATCTCCCCCGGTGACCTTGGCCCCGGCCTGCACTGTGGGGACAAACTCCCAGACCTTTTCCCGGTTCAGGGAGGGGGCCTCCACCCCCCGCTGGAGGCTGTTGCCGGCCATGCGCATAATGGCGTCCAAGGGGCGCTGGATGCCGTCATAGATGCTGCCGATGAGTCCCGGGCCCAGCTCTACACTCATGGGCTCCCCGGTGGATTCCACCGGCTCCCCGGGCCCCAGGCCAGAGGTCTCCTCATACACCTGAATGGAGGCGTCCCCTCCGTGTATCTCGATAATTTCCCCAATGAGCCGCTGGCTGCTGACCCGCACCACGTCAAACATATTGGCGTCCCGCATCCCTTCGGCAATGACCAAAGGCCCGGCCACCTTTCGGATAACCCCTTTGCTCATGGATACCACCATTCCTTTCTTCCACGCCAACCGCCGGCGCGGCTGTTTTGATTGGGCAGTCAATAACAATCCCAGTTGTACAAAACCCGGCGGAAGTCCTTGTTTTCCAAATCCTCCGGGGCAATAAAGAAGTTGCAGATTCCCGCGTCTCCCCACATGATTTCCTGGTCCTCCGTACCGGCGCTGTCCATCTGGAATAACAGCCGGTAGTTCTGGAAATGTCCCTCATACCGGGGGTCCTCCTGGGTAAAGCCCGGATACCCCAGGCACTTGTGGCCAAAGCCATTATCCTCCCCTAAGAAGGGTTCCGTGGCCTCCTCCGGCAGGTGGAACCAGTGCTCCATAGGCTCCTGGGGATAGCGGCGATTCCAGCAGGCCGTAAACCGCTGGTCAAAGCGGAAATCCCCGGAGCTCATGCCCTCCTGCCCCGCCTCAAAGGAAAGGGAAAAGGCCCCCTGCACCGGGAAGTAGCTGTCCTCCTCCCCAAAGGGGTGGTATTTCTCCCGGACCTCCTCTTCCGTGACAGAGGAATCCACTTCCTCATAATACAGAACCCGGCTGTCCTTCTGGGAAATGGGGTTGTCAAAATCCAGGCCGGTGCAGTCGTCGTCCAGCACCCAAAACTGCAGAAGTCCCGGACAGGGCCATCCGCTGTTAGCCGGCAGGTCTCTGCCGTTTATCTGGGCCAGCAGCCGCAGAACCCGGCCCTCTTCACTTTTGGGCGGCTCCCCGCCCTTCGGGAGATAGGGCAGCCCGCCAAACTTGCTGGCACAGAGCCCCGGGTCTCCATCGGAAAGGGAAATGGTTATGACCGGGGACAAGGTCTCCCGCTGAACCTCCTCATAGACGGCCCGGGCCTTTTCCTCCATGGTTTTCTCCCGGGCGGCAGGCGCCGCAGCCGATGTATCTTCCTTTTTATGCAGCCAGTCTCCCAGCCCCATGTTGACTCCTCCTTTGGGTTTACAAAATATCCGAGCCTACCGCCTGCTCCACAGACTTGTGAACCATGCGCATTCCCAGGCCGGTGTTGCCCCGGATGCCGGGAATAGGAATGACCGCCGGCAGGGGTTGGCTCCGCCACCGATCCAGCTCTTCCTCCATTTGCGCGGCCAGGGATTCGGTAATATAGATGACCCCATAGCCCTCCTCCGCCAACCGGCGCAGACAGCGGGCCGCTTCTTCCGGCTGTTCCGCCGGAACCACCGAGAGACCCAGGGCGGCAAAGCCATAAATGCTGTCCCGGTCCCCCATCACTGCAATCTTATACATAGAGCTCCCGGAGCCTCCCCTCTACGTCTTCCCGGTCCAACCCGTTCCGTTTGGCGGAGAGGACCATGCGCACCATGGCGATTTCATTCTGCCGGGCCAGAAAATGGGCCGCTGCCGGTCCCAGGGTAAAGGGGTTGGCCTTCTCCCGGCGGATAAGCGCCATCACCCGGTTATCCCGCCACTTGTCAAAAGCGGAAGCCCCCGCCGCCAGGGCCTCGGCCCCGTCTCCATAGGGGGTCAGGGCCAGATACCGGCAGAGACCCTCAATTTCCTCCCGGGCGGCTTCTATCAGGGCTCTCTTCTCCACGCTGCGGCAAGAAGCCAAAGCCTCCGGCAAAAAGGAGGAAGGCCGATTGGTTTTCACCGCCCGCAAAGCGATTTTGATGTCCGCCGCCGCCACAAACAGCTCGGCGTATTCTCCCAGCAGAGGGCAGTCCGAGCGCTCCCCCTCCCGGAGCATCTCTTCCAAGGCCGCCCGGTCCAGGAGCACATCGCAGGCCTGGCCGTCCCCGGTTTGGAGCAGCAACTTCCGGGCCTTTTCCATGGGCTGTGCCATCCAGTCCGGCAGCTTGGAGAATTCCCCTGTTTTTGCAGCTTCCAAAAGGGCCTCCGGGGCCAGGGAACCTCCCGGCAGGAACACCCCCTCCGGCTGCACCTGGGTCACAGCGGATTTTACCGCAGCCTTGGCGTTGTTGAAATCCACCGGCAGCCGGAACATCCGGAACAGCTCCGGGTCCGGCAAAAGCTCTTCCATGAGCTTCCAGGTCTTTTCCGTCTCTGCGGCGAGGATTTCCTCGGCGGTGTCCCCGCCGTCCCAGCCAAAGCCCCTAAGGGTTTTCAGGCAATCCTCATAGGTTTTGGCCGCCAGAAGCTGTTCCAGCTGCTGCCGGCCCAGAAGAAGCGGTTCCCGGGCATGGACCCGGGCCGCCGCGTATGGATACAATTCCGGCATGGCCTGCCTCCTTTCCCTGTGGCCCCGTCAGTCCGAAAAGAGAACCCGGTTGGCCAAATCCTGCAATTCCTCTTCCTTGGCGTCGAACAGGGCCCGGAAGGTACAGTTTTCCTCGATACCGCCGTATACCAAGAGGAATCCCCCCTGGATCCCCGGCTCTGTGCGCGCCGAGATGGTCAGGGACGCCCCCTCCGGCAGGGCCTCCTGGAGTTTTCCCGGGAAATCCGCCGGCAAGCGCTCCCGATCCCTGGGGCTCAGCACCATCTCCCCCGCCTGGGGCAGGGCGTGGGCCGCCGCCAGCCGGAGCAGCACGGCAAAATAGTCCGCCGCTTCCAGCTGGGCCAGGGATTCCGCCGCCTGGCGGATGGACTCCCGGATGAGCGCCTGCCGGGCTTCCAGCAAAATGCGCCGCTGTTCCCGCTGGGCGGCGGTGCGCACCCGCTCCGCCTCGTGCCGGGCCTGCCGGGGAGCGTCCTCTAAAATCTCCCCCCTGCGGCGAATGGCGTCCCGCTGGCCCTGCCGGCGGATTTCCTCCGCCTGTTCCCGGGCCTGGGACAAAATTTCCTGGGCGGCCCTTTGGCCGTCCTGTTCAATGGCTTCCAATATGGCGTCAAGGCCTGTCACCGCCAGCACCTCCCTTGCAAATCAAAGGCTGCCTCCCATTACAGGGGGAGCTTGCCGATATTGGCCACGGCCAGCAGCGAAATCAACAGAGCCAGCACCGCGTAGGTCTCCACCATGGCGGGCAGGATAATGGATTTGCCAAACTGGTCGGGCTTGCGGCTGAGAAGGTTGATGCTGGCCACCGAGGCCCGAGCCTGGCGCTTGGCGGACCAAAGGCCCACAAAGGCCATGGGGGTGCAGGCGAAGAAGTACAGCAGCCCCTTAGCAAAGCTGATGTCCGGGCTGCCGCCCAAAATGCCGATGTTGGACAGGGTCAGAAAGGCGATGAGCAGGCCGTAAATGCCCTGGGTGCCGGGGAGCAGCTGCAAAATCAGCACCTTGCCGAATTTGCTGGGGTCCTCCGCCAAAGCGCCGGCAGCGGCTTCACCCGCCATGCCTACGCCAATGGCCGAGCCGATGCCCGCCATCAGGGCCGCCAGGGCCGCTCCCAAAAGTGCCAGGGGTACGCCGAGGGTGTTGAGAAACTCGATGAATGTCATGATTGGTCTTCCTCCCTGATTTGATAATATTGGGTATGGGCGGCAAAGGGGTGGAACTTTTTCCCGCCGCCCTCATAGAACTTGCCGAAGAACTCCACATACTGGAGGCGGTTGGTGTGGACATAGGCCCCCAGCAGGTTGATGCCGATATTCAGGGTGTGGCCGATGAGGAACACCAGGGTAAACACAATGGCCCCCAACACGCCGCCCCCTACCATGGCCCCCATCTGGTTGAACACCGAGGCAATAACGCCGGTGGCCAACCCCAGGGCCAGCAACCGGGAATAGGAAAGGATGTCGCTGAGATAGCCGGAAATATTGTACAGGCCATAGAGCCCTTTGAGAAACCGCTTCAATGGGTTCTTGGAGTCCCGTCCGGCGGTACACAAAATGCCCAGAGCCCCAATCCCCGCGCACACGGCGGAAATGGTCCCCGCCGGCTCCCCCAGGGTAAAGGGCAATCCCAGCATATCCGTCACCATGTCCATGGTGAGCAGGTAGACGATGCCGCCCCCCACCAGCAGATACCAGAACACCACGTCATAGAGGGCATCCTTCCACCGGCCGGCCCGGACGCATTGATAGAACTGCACTCCCAACCCCGCAAACAGGTGGAGAATCCCCAGCAGGAAGGAGAACACCAACAACAGCATGGGGTTTTCCAAAGGGGTGAACCACAGCGCCGGGATACTCACCTCGGCGCCGAAAAACGTCCGGGAAATCACCGTCACCGCATCCCCGAACCAGCTTCCGAAGAGAATCCCCCAGAAGGTAGTGGAGATGCCGGAATAGAGAAAGAGCTGCAGGGATTTGCGCATCCCGCTCTCCATATTTTTGAATTTCGCCAGCAGGATTCCGCACACCACCACCATAATAATGCCGTAGGCGGCGTCGGAGAGCATCAGGCCGAAAAGCACATAGTAGAAACAGGCCATCGGGGTGCAGGGGTCCACTTCCCCCCGGCCGGGAAGGCTGTAGCCCTCCACCACCGGCTCCATAGGCGCGGCAAACTGGTTGTTTTCCAGGGCCACCGGGATTTCCTCCTGGGGGCCCGGCTCTTCCAGCTCCACATACACCTGGAATTTTCCTTCCAGCTCCCGCTCCAGAGCCGGAGCGTCCCGGGCGGGGAGATAGCCTGTCAGCAAAAAGGTCCGCCGGGTCTGCCGGAGCATGGCCAGCACTTCATATTTTTCAATGCGCATGGCGTAGTAGTCATAGAGGAAACACAGGGTCTCCCGCTGCCCGGCATAGGAGACGATTTCCTCCTGGATTTCCTGGACACGCCGGTCCACCTTCTTGGCCTCTTCCAAAAGGGATTCCCGCTGTTTCCGGGGCAATTCGTCCCCTGTCTCCGCCGGATAGGAAAACCCCATACCACGCAAAGCGGTCTCCACCGCCGGGCTTTCCTCGCTGAGGCAGAGCAGAAACACACAGGTCTGCTGGGGCAGGGTGCTGAGCACCTCCGCCTCTATGGCCCGAACCTCTGGCAGCCGCCGGGCCAGCTCTTGCAGCAATTTCTCCCGGGTCAGGGGCTGGGGGAAGGTGCCGATAAATACCGCCGTGGAGCGGGTTCCCTTGGCGTTGAGGGGCACATCTAATGACAGCCAGGGAGTCAGGGACTCTAGCCGGGCCTGTATCCGGGTCTTTTCCGCCCGGAGATCCTCCCGCTCCCGTTCCAGGGATTCCAGCCGGGCCGCCGCCTCTGTAGCCGCCTGGACTTTTTGCCGGTTGGCCTCATACTCCTGTAGAGTCAGAGATTTGCGGCCTTCCAGGGAGGCAAACAGGGATTTTTTTACCGGGCAATGGGCGTCCAGGATTTCCAGCGCCCTCTTGGCCTGCCCCTGAAACGCGGCAAAATGCTCCCGGTCTTCCCGGGTGTCGGCGCAGGAAAAGGCTTCTTCCTTCTGGGGCCGGCAGATTACCTCTACCACACCCCGGCGCTGGAGAAGCTCCAGCACTTCTTTCCGCTGGGATTTGAGCCCATACAGCGAAATGCGGCGCATGGGCAGTATAGCCATACCATCCCCTCCTTACCGTTTTTCGGGCGTTATTGCAAAACCGCCCGAAGGATTTCTTTTTGTACCTGTTCTTTCCGATTCTCCGCCCTGGCCTGCAGGGCGTGGGCCTGCTGCCGGGCGTCCTCCTGGAGGCTGCGGGCCTGCACCTGGGCTGCGTCAATGGCTTCCCGAAGCTGCCGGGCTTTTTCCACCCGGGCCTCCTCCTCTGCCTGCCGCACCATGGCCTGCGCCTGCTCCCGGGCCTGGGCTATCATCTGCTGCGCCTGCTCCCGGGCCTGTTCCTCTCGGCCAGCGGCGGTTTCCTCTGCCGCCAGCACGGCTTTCATCGCGGACTCCGCCATCCTTCTCACCACCTTTGGTCCCTGGATTTCCGCTTTTATTTTCTGCGAAGATAGCAAAATCAACCAGCCTTCTTGTTATGTTTTCCATTATAAATATTTATTCCCCATTTGTCAAAGGATTTTATGTGGATTTTGAACGCCAAGCTTCCAATATTCTCCTGCTACAGGAATTTTTCCGGCATTTTTTAGAAAAAACCGTGACGATTTCCCCCGTCCATGCTATGATAAAGGAAATACCGCCGAAGAAAGGAAGTTTTCATGATGAAATATTTGCAGATTCCCGGCTCCGACCTGAAGCCCTCCAATATCATTATGGGCTGTATGCGCATCAATAACCTGGACAAGAAGGGGGCCGAACACCTGATCCGCACGGCTATGGAGGCCGGCGTCAATATGTTTGACCACGCGGACATCTATGGGGACGGCTACTGCGAGGAATTCTTTGCCGAAGCCGTGGGCATGAACCCCCAAGTCCGGGAAAAGATGATTTTGCAGAGCAAGTGCGGCATCCGCAAGGGATACTATGATTTCTCCAAGGAGCATATTCTGGAAGCTGTAGACGGCAGCCTGAAGCGCCTGCACACCGACTATCTGGACGTGCTTCTGCTCCACCGGCCCGACGCCCTCATGGAGCCGGAAGAGACTGCCGAGGCGCTGCAAACCCTCTTTGACGCGGGCAAAGTGCGCTATTTCGGCGTTTCCAACCACAACCCCGCCCAAATTGAGCTGCTTCAGCAGGCTTTTGGCCAGAAGCTGCTCTTTAACCAGATGCAGATCAGCGTGGCCCACACGCCCCTTATCGACGCCGGTATGGCGGTGAATATGCACACCGACCAAGCCATTGACCGCACTGGGAGCACCCTGGAATACTGCCGCCTCAAGGGCATCACCCTCCAGGCCTGGTCCCCCTTCCAGAAGGGCTTTTTCGAGGGCCCCTTCCTGGGCGACATGGAGAACTATCCCGAGCTGAACCGCAAGTGCCAGGAGCTGGCGGAGAAATACCAGGTAACTCCCACCGGCATTGCCGTGGCATGGCTCACCCGCCACCCTGCCAACATCCAGGTGATTTTGGGCACCACCCAGGCCCAGCGGATGCTGGATGGCTGCGCCGGTTCCCAGATTCCCCTGACCCGCCCCGAATGGTACGGGCTGTATCAGGCCGCCGGGAATATGATTCCCTGATCATACAGAAGGAGGGAGCATCATGGCAAAATTAGAGCGCCGCGTCCACGGGGATTTTCGAAGCATTTTGGCACGGGTACAGAGCGCCGTGCTAAACGGCAGCACCTCTGCCACCTTGGAGGCCAGCAGTGACTTTTCCCAAGGGGAATTCCGCTGCGCCGTGCGGGTGTTCGAGCGCTACAGCTGGCTTGGCAGCAACCGTGTGAGCCTTACCCTTACCCTGGCCGGCAGCGGGGAGGACTATTTCCTCTCGGCCATTACGTCTGGGGGCAGTCAGGCTATCTTTTTCAAGTGGAATACCATGGGGGAACAGGCTTTCCTGAACACCATTTCCGAGGCCATTTCCTCCCTCTGAGGAGCATAAAAGCAACAAAAAGGCTCTCTGACTCGATGGGTCAGAGAGCCTTTTTATGTTATATTACCCCTTCCGGAGCCCAGACCGACACCGGGAAAAAAGGAAGGTGCCGAAAAAAATCACCGCCGCCACCAGCACAATAGTGCCGCCGGTGGCAATGCCCCAGTAGTAGGAGAGAATCAATCCCGCCACGCCGGAAACCAGGGAAATCCCCACGGAGAGCCCGTGATAGGCGGCGGTGTTCCGGGCCAGGTTCCGGGAGGCGGCGGCCGGGAGCACCAGCAGGGAGTTGATAATCAGCATCCCTACCCATTTAATCGAGATGGTCACAATCACCGCTAGGACAATGGCAAAGAGCCGGTTCACCACCCGGACCCGGACATTTTTCCCGGCGGCTAAATCCTCGTTGAGGCCCGTGAGCAGGAGCTTGTTGTAGCCGAAAATCCACACCAGCACTACCCCAATGAGGATGAATAGCAGCAACAGCAGCTCTTCCGGCTGGACCGTGAGGATATCCCCCACCAGATAGGCGGAATATTTGGCAAAGCCGCCGCTGGCAGAGAGGAGCACCACCCCCAAGGCCAGGCCTGTGGCGGAAAACACCCCGATGATAGTGTCCGCCGAGGAATTGCCCGTTTCCAGCACTGCGGAGATGCCCAGGGCAAAGAGCAGGGCAAAGCCCAGCATAGAGAGCAGGTAGTTGTCTACTCCCATGAGCACCCCAATGGCGATGCCCGTCAGGGCGGAATGGCCCAGGGCGTCGGAGAAAAAGGACATCCGGTTGCTGACTACCGCCGTGCTCACCAGCCCAAACAGGGGGGAGATGAGCAGCACCGCCAGCAGGGCATTTTTCATAAAGTCGAACTCCGTCCACTCAAAGGGCAGGAGCGTATCAATGATTCCATACAAAACTTCCATCAGGCATCCCCCAGTCCAAAAATTTCCTGTACCTCCGGCGAGGCCAGCACTTCCTCCGGTGTGCCCCGGCAGAGAATGGTCTTTTCCAACACCGCCGCCACCGTGGCATACCGGCGCACATGGGACAAATCGTGGGAAACCAAGATGATGGGCATATGGTATTCACTGCGCAGGGAAGTCACCAAGTCATAAAACAGGCCGATCCCCTTCCGATCCACAGCGGAAACCGGTTCGTCCAGGAGCAGCAGATCCGGCATGGGGTCCAGAGCAAAGGCCAGAAGCACCCGCTGGAGCTCGCCGCCGGAAAGGGTTCCCAGCCGCTTGGACAGCAGGTCAGCGCTCCCCCCCACCTTTTGCAGCATGGCAGCGGCCTTCTCCTTGGCCTGCCGGGAGCCGCCCAGCCACACCGGCCGCCGGGAGCTGTTGGCGCACAGCAAATCCCCGGCAGTAATGGGGGCGGAACGGTCAAAATCCAGCCGCTGGGGCACATAGCCGATCCGGGGCTTTTCCACGGTCTGCCCCTGGCCGTTGCGGTAGCAAACCTGCCCGGTGTAGGCGCACCGGCCCAGCAGGGCCTTGAGCAGGGTGGTCTTCCCCGCGCCGTTGCGCCCGATGAGGGCCAGAATCTCCCCATGATGGACATCCAAGTCAATGTGGTCTAAAATAACGCCGTCGTGCTTTTTCACCGTGAGACCCCGAATCTCCACGCTGCAATGGCACACGGGCTTTGCAGATGCTTCCATAAACCGCTCCTTTCCCGGCTCAGGCCAGGGCTTCCTTTAAGATTTCCAGATTCTTTTCCATGGCATTCAAATAAGCGTCCGGGGTTTCCTCTCCGGTGACCCCCGGGTCTAACAAATACAGGGTGGCCCCGCTCTCCTGGGAGATAATCTGCGCCGCCGACTCGGAATACTGGGGCTCGGCAAACACCGACTGCACCCCGGTCTCCCGAATGAGCCGGATGGTGTCCGCCAGCTCCCGGGCGCTGGGCTGGCTGTCCGGCTCCCGGTTCACCACCGCCGCAATGTGCAGGTCAAACTCCTGGGCGAAATAGGGGAACGCCTCGTGGAAGGTGACAATCTCCCGGTGAGGAAGGTCGTCCAGCTCCCGGTGCATTTTGTCCCGCAAGGCGGTGAGCTTCTCCACATAGGCCGCCCCATTTGCCGCATACTGGTCGCTGTGGGCCGCATCCAGCTCCATGAGGGATTGGGTGATGTTCTCCACCTGCTGGATATAGTTGGAGATGCTCACCCAGATGTGTGCGTTGGGTTCCTCGTCCTCATGGTCGTGGCCCTCTTCCCCCTCATGGCTGTGGCCCTCTTCATATAAAAGGGAAATCCCCTGACTGGAATCCACCACCGGCAGCTCCGGAAGCTGCTCCAGAACTTTATCCAAAAAACTCTCCATGCCCGCGCCGTTAATCACAAAGGCGTCGGCGGTCTCCAAATTCTGCATATCCCGGTTTTGCAGCTGGTAGTCGTGGAGGCACCCCGTCTGCTGGCCGGCCATGTTGTCCACCGACACACCGTCAATCCCTTCTGTTATATTGAGTGTCATAATATACACAGGGTAAAACGACGTCACTACCCGGAACCCGACCTCTTCCCTTCTGGGGGAGCAGCCGGACAGGCAGCCCAGCACCACGGCCAGGGCCGTCAACAGGGCGATGACTCGCTTTTTTCCATTTCGTAAAAAGGCAATTCTTCTCATGTGGCCTCCTAAATGCAAACAATTTGCATTTGTAATCATACGCTGATTTTTGAAACCTGTCAAGGGCCCTGGTGTGAGACTGCGAATTCCCTTGCATTTTGTCGAAAACCCGGTATAATGATAGAAAATCAAGAACGCTGTAAAACCGTTTTTTGTTTGCGTTTGTGGAAATTCATGGAAATTATTTTGGAGAGAAAGGAAGGATTCCCCATGACGAAAAAGAAATCCGGATATTTCCTACGGTGCCTGGCGGCCGCTGTGGCTTTTGCCCTTTTCTGCACCGGATGTAGTTCCGCCGGAACGGATTCTGTATCCCCCAGTCCGTCCCCCAGCGCTTCCGCTGTGAGCAGCCCTTCCCCTTCGCCCTCGCCTTCCGCCTCACCGGAGAGCGCTTCTTCCCAGGCTACCCCAGAGCCTACCCTTGAGCCTACGCCCGAACCCACCCCGGAGCCTCCCGAAACGGTGACCGTCACCTTCCCGGAAGGATATACGGTGATGCAGGTGGCCCAGACTTTGGAAGAGGCCGGCGTATGCGATGACCAGGCCTTTGTGGAGGTGGCTCAGAACTACAGCCCCAAGTCCTTCTCCGTGCCGGAAAACAGCGACCGGGCCTATAAAATGGAGGGCTATCTCTTCCCGGACACCTACGAATTCTATGTAGACGACGACCCGGAAGACGTTCTTATCCGGATTCTCAACAACTACAACGCCAAGGCCGGGGGCATTTCCGACACCCAGCTCATCGTGGCCTCTATTGTAGAAAAGGAGTCCCGCAGCGCGGAAAACGCCGCCCTGGTGGCCTCGGTGATTTATAACCGCCTGGAAGCGGGGATGCGTCTGGAAATGGACTCCACTCGAGAATACATCAACCAGAACGTAACAGACAGCCCCTATTTGAGCAATACCGGAAAATTCGCCGCCCTGTATAACACCTATAAATGTGCGGCCTTGCCGGTCGGGCCCATCTGCAACCCAGGGGCCCGGGCCATCCAGGCGGCGGTGAATCCGGCTTCCAGCGATTATCTCTATTTCTTCTTTGGGAACGACAACCAGAACCACTACTCCCGGACATTGGAAGAGCATGAAGCCGCCATGGCGAAATACGGCGTACAGTACAGCTAAAGAAGCGCAAACCTCCCCAAGCCAAAAAGGCCGGGGAGGTTTTTCATTGCGGTGGACAGGGTCCGCACCCAACCTGCGGGAAAACGAACGGTTATAAACGGCCTATTTCCTCGCGGAGGTAGCTACACGTGGTATTTGGGCCGTTGGTTGCCACCTCGCCTTAAACGCGGGTTGGATGCGGCAACTTGCCGCCGCGGATTACATCAAGGCTTAGCCTTGCCCGGGGAAACCAAGTGTACCAGATGGGAGATGCCCGGGATGCTCTCCCCCTGCTGGCTGGAGGTGGTGGACATGAGAGCGCCGGTGGCGGCAAAGAGCACGCTGGAAAGCTCCCCCGACGCCATGGCCGGAAGAATATGCCCGCAGAGGACGCTGGCAGAACAACCGCAACCGGAGCCTCCGGCGTGGACGTCCTGGCGCTCTTGGTCATAGAGCATCAGGCCGCAGTCCCGGTGCCGGCCTGCCAGGGAGACCCCCTCCCGCTCCAAAAGCTCCGCCAGCAGGTTGCTGCCCACCTGCCCCAAATCCCCGGTGTAAATAGCGTCGTAGTCCTCCGGCCGGGTCTGGGTGTCGGAAAAATAATCCAGCAGCGTCTGGGCGGCGGCGGGCGCCATGGCGGCCCCCATATTGGCGGCATCCTTAATGCCCAAATCCGCAATCCGCCCGAAGGTCACCCGCCGCACCTGCACCGGTCCTTCCCCGGCAACGATGACGCAGCCCGAGGCGGTGGCCGTCCACTGAGCCGTGGGAGTGCGCTGGCCGCCGTATTCCAGAGGCAGCCGGAACTGCCGCTCTGCCGTGCAGAAATGGGAGGAAGTCACGGCGGCGGCCCGGCGGGCGGCCCCGGAATCCACCAACAGGCTGGCCATGCCCATGGTCAGGGCCATGGTGGAGCAGGCCCCATACTGCCCCAAAAAGGGGATGCCAAAGGGCCGCAGACCAAAGGTGGAGGAAATACACTGGTTGAGAAGGTCCCCCGCCAAGATAAAATCCACGCTTTTGGCCGGCAGGGAGGCCTTGCCCAAAGCTGTCTCCACCGCGGTTTTCTGCAAAAAGGCCTCCGCCTTCTCCCAGCTTTCCTGGCCCATGGTGTCATCGGTAAAGGCACAATCAAAGCAGGCACCCAGGGGGCCCTCCGATTCTTTTTTTCCGGCGGCGGCAGCCCAGGAAAGAAGAAACGCCTCTCTACATTCCAGTGTGTACCGTCCTACCCGTTCCGGCATATTCATTCCCTCCTTTCCATTACAGGGGCAGCAGCATCCGCATCACCCAAAGCACCAGGCCGTAAATCACCGAGGCCGAAATGCCGAACACCAGCACCGGTCCGGCAATGGTGAAGGTCTTGACCCCCAGGCCGGTAATGATGCCCTCACTTTTGAATTCCATAGCCGGGGAAACCATGGCATTGGCAAAACCGGTAATGGGTACTAAAGTGCCGGCCCCGGCAAACCGGGCGATGTTATCAAACCAACCAAAGGCCGTAAGCAGCGCGGCGCAGAAAATCAGCGTCACCGACACACCGCAGCGGGCGTTTTGTAGAGAAAGCCCCCACTGCTGATAGGTCTCGCAGAGAAATTGCCCCAGCACGCAGATAGCGCCGCCGGTGACAAAGGCCAGCAGGCAGTTTTTCAGGCTGGGAGAGGACGGCGAGGCCTTTTGGGCCATGCGGTCATATTCCTTTGGAGTGATGGGTTTCATAGCAGCCTCCTGATTGTCCGAATTTATGGATAGCATGGCCGGAAACCCGGATTTTATACGAAAAAGCGCCTGCTCCCAAAGCGAAGGGAACAGGCGCTTCTGTTTTGAAACTTATTTGGTCAGGCTGTTGAGAAGGCCACCTTTTTGAATGATGTTCTGGATGAAGGGCGGGAAGGGCTGGGCCTGATAGGTCTTTCCGGTGGTAACGTCGGTGATGACGCCGGTGGTAAAGTCCACCTCCACCTCGTCGCCGTTCTGGATTTCCGCAGCAGCGGCCTCACATTCCAGAATGGGCAGGCCGATGTTGATGGCGTTGCGGTAGAAAATCCGGGCAAAGGTGGCGGCGATGACGCAGGAAATGCCGCTGGCCTTAATGGCAATGGGGGCGTGCTCCCGGGAAGAGCCGCAGCCGAAATTCTTCTGAGCCACCATAATATCCCCGGGCTTGACCTTGGAAACGAACGAGCGGTCAATATCCTCCATACAGTGGGCGGCCAGCTCCGCATGGGAGGCGGTGTTCAGATAGCGGGCGGGGATAATTACGTCGGTATCCACATTGTCCCCGTATTTATGGACAGTGCCATGTGCATTCATGAAAAATCTCTCCTTCCTTTTCGATTACAGGCTGGCCGGGTCGGTGATGTAACCGGTAACGGCACTGGCGGCGGCCACGGCCGGGCTGGCTAAGTAGACCTCTGACTCCACATGGCCCATACGGCCCACAAAGTTCCGGTTGGTGGTGGAGATGGCCTTTTCTCCCTTGCCCAGAATGCCCATATAACCGCCCAGGCAGGGGCCGCAGGTGGGGGTGCTCACCACAGCACCGGCCTGGATAAAGGTCTCGATGAGGCCCTCGTGGAGGGCGTCCAGATAAATCTGCTGGGTGCCGGGAATGACGATACAGCGGACATTTTTGGCCACCTTCCGACCCTTAAGGATGGCGGCGGCAGCCCGCAAATCCTCCATACGGCCGTTGGTGCAGGAGCCGATAACGCTCTGGTCGATTTTCACTTCCGTCTCGCCAATCTCGTCGATAGTGCGGGTGTTCTCCGGCAGGTGGGGGAAGGAAACCGTGGGGCGCAGCTTGGCCAGGTCGATTTCAATGACACGGGCATACTCCGCGTCCTCGTCGGCGGTGTACTCCACCGGGGTGCGCTGGAAACGGCCCTTGCAGTAGGCCCGGGTCACATCGTCCACAGGGAAAATGCCGTTTTTTGCCCCGGCTTCAATGGCCATATTGGCGATGCACAGCCGGTCGTCCATGGAAAGGTGGGCCACCCCGTCCCCGGTGAATTCCAAAGACTGATAGAGGGCGCCGTCTACGCCGATTTCTCCGATGAGGTGGAGAATCACATCCTTGCCGGACACAAAGCCCGTGGGCTGATTTTTCAGCACCACCTTGATGGCGGCGGGCACCTTAAACCAGGCCTTGCCGGTAATCATGCCGGCGGCCATGTCGGTGGAGCCCACGCCGGTAGAGAAAGCCCCCAAGGCGCCATAGGTGCAGGTGTGGGAGTCCGCGCCAATGATGCAGTCGCCGGGGCCTACAATGCCCTGCTCCGGCAGCAGGGCATGCTCAATGCCCATGCGGCCCACATCAAAGAAATTGGTGATGTCGTATTTACCGGCAAAGTTCCGAGTCTGGCGGCACTGCTCCGCCGCCTTAATGTCCTTATTGGGGACAAAGTGGTCCAGCACCAGCGCGATACGGTCCTTATCAAAAACAGAACAGGCCCCGCACTTCTCAAATTCGTTGATGGCCACCGGGCTGGTAATATCGTTGCCCAGCACCATATCCAGCTTGGCTTCGATGAGCTGCCCGGCCTGTACCTCTTCCAGCCCGGCATGGGCGGCGAGGATTTTCTGCGTCATTGTCATTCCCATGGGAATCCCCCTTCTCTGCAAATTAGGATAGCTTTATTATACGGGAAAGGGAAAAGTAAAAATGTAAAATATGATACATTTTTATTTTATTTCTTAATAAGCCTGCCCCGAATAAGCGTTTCATCGGCCTCCTTTTAAAAATTTTCTTCTCCACACTCGGACATTTGCCCTCTTCGGCACTTGTGAAAATGCATAAGTTTTAACAGAATAAACCGTCAAAATCCCAGCTTGCATTTGGAAAGAAGGTTTGTATAATAAGAGCTGTAATCGATTACATGGAGGTGTGCAAATGCCCACGATGAAAGAGGTAGCGGCAGCGACCGGCGTCTCGGTGGCAACGGTTTCCCGGGTACTGAACCACGACCCCAAGGTCTCCCCCGAAACCCGGGATCGGGTGATGGAAGTCGTGCGCCGCACTGGCTATACCCCCAACGTCCTGGGCAGGAACCTGCGCCGGAAAAACACCGACCGGCTCCTGGTGCTGACCCCCTCCCTCTCCAACCAGTTTTTATCCGGCGTAATCCGGGGCATGGAAAGCCGGGCCCAGGCCCAAGGCTTACAGGTAATGGTTTCCGCCACCCACAACGACCCGGACTTGGAGCGCCGGTCTCTGGAAATGCTCTCCAACCGCACGGCTGACGGCGCCATCCTTCTGGGCAGCACCCTTTCCGGCGAAACGCTCTCAGAACTGGCCGCCCAATATCCTCTGGTCATGTGCAGCGAATGGGTAGAAGGCGCGCAGATTTCCACGGTGGGCATCGACAACCGTCAGGCCGCCTTTGACGCGGTGTCGGCCCTTCTCCGGGACGGTCGGAAACGGATTGCCATCCTCTCCAATCAGGAAATGCTTTCTGCCCGACAGCGCACTTTGGGATACCGCCAAGCATTGGAAGAATGGGGGCTGTCTCCTGTGGAAGGCTATGTGCAGGAACACTATGAATACACCTATCGGGCCGGGATGCAGGCCTGCCGCCGCCTTTTGGCCCTGCCGGAGCCCCCCGACGCCATTTTCGCCATTTCCGACGAATTGGCGGCAGGCGTATGCCGGGAGCTGATGCTGCAAGGAAAGCTGCCAGGCCGGGAAATCGCGGTTTTCGGCTTCGACAACACCACGGTCAGCCAAGTAATGACTCCCGCCATCAGCACCGTGGCCCAGCCTCGCCGCCAGCTGGGAGAAACCGCCATGGAGCTTCTGGCCGCCCGCATGGCCCAGCCCGACCTGCCGGAAGAGCACATCCTCCTCCCCCATCGCTTAATCCTCCGGGATTCCACCGGCGGCCCCTGCCCCTCTCCAGACGGGCTTTCCTCTCTGTCACCATAAACAGTTCCCGGCGTCTCTGCCCAGGGCTGAAACTCTCAATTATCATGAAAACAAAGGAGCACACAGACATGGATAAGGTAAGAATCGGTATTATCGGATGCGGCGGTATCGCCAACAACAAGCATATGCCTGCCCTGCACCGGCTCCCCGACGTGGAACTGGTAGCCTTCTGCGATATCATCGTGGAGCGGGCCGAAAAGGCCGCCAAGGAGTACGGCATCGAGGGCGCGAAGGTCTACGAGGACTACAAGGAGCTCCTCAAGGACGAGACCATCGACGTGGTACACGTGCTGACCCCCAACCGGGAGCACAGCTTCATCACTGTGGATGCCCTGGAAGCCGGCAAGCACGTCATGTGCGAAAAGCCCATGGCCATCAACACCGAAGAAGCCCAGAAAATGCTGGACGCCGCCAAGCGCACCGGCAAAAAGCTCACCATCGGCTATCAGAACCGCTACCGCCCGGATTCCTGGTATCTGAAGCGGGCCTGCGACAACGGCGACCTGGGCGAAATCTACTACGCTAAGGCCCACGCCATCCGCAGAAGAGCCGTTCCCACCTGGGGCGTGTTCCTCAACGAGGAAGAGCAGGGCGGCGGCCCCCTCATCGACATCGGCACCCATGCCCTGGATTTGACCCTGTGGACCATGAACAACTACGAGCCCAAAATGGTGGTGGGCTCTGTGTATAAGAAGCTGGGCGACCAGCGGGAATCCGGCAACGCCTGGGGTGACTGGGACCCGGAGGAGTTCACCGTGGAGGATTCCGCTTTCGGCTATATTGTCATGAAGGACGGCGCTACCATTGTGCTGGAATCCTCCTGGGCTCTGAACAGCCTGGATGTGGACGAGGCCAAGACCTCTCTGTGCGGCACCAAGGCCGGCGCCGATATGAAGGGGGGCCTGCGCATCAATAAGGTGCAGTACGGCAAGCAGGTGGTGGAAAATGTAAACCTGGAAGCCGGCGGCGTGGCCTTTTTTGACGGCGGCGCAGCCAACCCCGAGGACATTGAAGCCCGGATGTGGATTGACGCCGTGAAGAACGACACCGACGTGGTGGTAAAGCCCGAGCAGGCCATTGTGGTCACCAAGATTCTGGAAGCCATTTACCAGTCCGCCCGGGAAGGCAAGCCCGTTTTCTTTGACTAATCCGGAAAGGAGACGCGGGACACATGAAAAAAGCCATTCAAATGTGGAGCTTCCGGGACCGGGTTCACGACGGGGCCAGCTTGCTGGAGGCCCTGGCCCTGGCGGCGGATATGGGCTATGAGGGCGTGGAGTTCGCCGGAACCTTTGGCGTCCCGGCAGAAGAGATGAAGGAGACCCTGCAAAAGCTGGGCCTCACCTCTGTGAGCTGCCACGAGGATGTGGAGCGCATGGACCACAACATCGACGAAATCATTGAGTACCACCACACTCTGGGCACCCCCTATATCGGCTGCTCCTATTCCCCCACTTCCACCCACGAAGAGATGGAGCGATTGGAGCGGGTGCTGAAAACCGCCCAGGAAAAGGCTGCCAAATACGGCATCCAGGTACTGTACCACAACCACTCCCATGAGTTCGTCCCCCTGGACGGGGTGCGGCCCATTGACGAGATTGCCAAGTGGTGCATGCTGGAGCCGGACACCTACTGGGTTTTCCACGCCGGGGACAATCCCTGCGAGTTCCTGCGGCAATACCGCAGCCGGGTGGGGCTCATCCACCTGAAAGACGGCGCAAACGGCAAAGGCACCTCTCTGGGAGAGGGTTCCAACGATCTGAAGGCTATTGTGGAAACCGGCAAGGACATCGGCGTCGAGTGGGCCATTGCTGAAATTGAAAACGAAGCCGAAGACGCGGAATCCCTCCGGGACGCGAAAAACAGCTTTGCTTATATGACGGACGTTCTGGGGCTGTGACCTCAGGACAGTAGAATTCTGAAAGGAATGATTTTTTATGAAACTGGGCGTTGTAACAAATCTGGTAGCCAATCTGCCCCTTCCTCAGGCGCTGGAATACTTTAAGAGTCTGGGCATCCAGATGGTGGAGATCGGCTGCGGCGGTTATCCCGGAAATGCTCACGCCAACCCCTCCATTCTCCTGAACGACGACGCAAAGCTCCAGGAATTCAAGGACACCATTGCCGCGTCCGGCCTGGAGATCAGCGCCCTTTCCTGCCACGGCAACCCGGTACACCCCAACAAGGAAATTGCCGCTTCCTTTGACAAGGATATGCGGGACACCGTGCTTCTGGCGGAAAAGCTGGGCATCCATCAAATCAACGGCTTCTCCGGCTGCCCCGGCGACTGCGAGAATTCCCAATACCCCAACTGGGTCACTTGCCCCTGGCCCGACGATTACGGAAAAATCCTGGACTGGCAGTGGAATGAAGTGCTGATTCCCTACTGGAAGGAATTCACCGCCTTCGCCAAAGCCCACGGGGTGGACAAGATTGCCCTGGAAATGCATCCCGGCTTCTGCGTTTACAACACTGCATCCCTGCTGCGCCTGCGGGAGGCCGTGGGCCCGGAAATCGGCGCCAACTTCGACCCCAGCCATCTGATTTGGCAGGGCATCGACCCGGTGGCCAGCATCCGCGCCCTGGGCAAGGAGCACGCTATTTTCCACTTCCACGCCAAAGACACCCGCATTGACCGGATCAACACCTCTGTCAACGGTGTGCTGGACACCCGACCCTATGCCGATGAAATCAACCGTTCCTGGATTTTCCGCAGCTGCGGCTACGGCAACGACACCCTCTACTGGAAGGATATGATCAGCGCGCTGCGGATGGTGGGCTACGATTACGCTATCAGCATTGAGCACGAGGACAGCCTCATGAGCCAGAACGAGGGTCTCTCCAAGGCCGTGGAATTCCTCAAGGGCGTTCTCACCTTTGAAGACAAAATGACCTCCATGTGGTGGGCCTAAGCGGGCTGATAGTCTCGCCTGCCGGCTCGGTCAGCGCTCTATGTTTGCCACTGGCAAACAGCGCCCTGGACGCAAGTTCGCGGGAGAGCAACATCAAGAAGTTACCTGCGTGGTCGCGGAATCAGCTGTCCGCAAGGCGGCGAGACGGAATTGACCTCCAACCCGCACCGCACAGTGTGCGGTTCCCGTCCGCGTTTGGAGCAGGGTGCAAATAATGGCCTATTTTCTCGCGAAGATAGTTACGTGTGAAAATAGGCTGCTGTTTATAATCCCGCCCTAAACGCGGATTGTGTCCAGACGCAGTCTGGCGGATTCCAAAGGCGCGGTTCTCTCCTGCCGGCTCGGGTCCTGTGTGCCAGCGGCACACAGGAAGGCTGGCTGCTTTTGTCCCAAAACCCACGAAAAGAAAGGATTTTTAGAATATGGAACAGAAAAAATTTGGCGTAGCCATTATCGGCTACGGCGGTATGGGTACCTGGCACACCCAGGAGCTGCAAACCATGGAGGAGCTGACCCTTTGCGGCGTTTATGATATTCTGCCGGAGCGGAACGCAGCGGCGGAGCAGGCCGGCCTTCACGCCTACGCTTCCCGGGAAGAGCTGCTTCAGGACCCCAACGTCCAGTTGGTCACCGTGGCCATCCCCAACGACCTGCACCACGATGTGTGCATCGACTGCATGAAGCATGGAAAAAACGTCATCTCCGAAAAACCCGTGTGCCTGAACCACCAGGAGCTGCAGGAAATGATTGACGCTTCCAAGGAGTACGGCGTCCTGTTTACCGTCCACCAGAACCGCCGCTGGGACGAGGATTACCTGATTATGAAAAAGCTCTATGACGAGGGTACTTTGGGCCGGGTCTTTAACATCGAATCCCGGGTTCATGGTTCCCGGGGCATCCCCGGCGACTGGCGCAACCAGAAGGAGCACGGCGGCGGTATGGTGCTGGATTGGGGTGTCCACCTGCTGGACCAGATTCTGATGATGGTAGACAAGCCCCTGCGGTCGGTATACGCGGATCTCTCCCATGTAACCAACGAGGCAGTGGACGACGGCTTTAAGGCTCTGCTTCACTTTGACGACGACCTTACCGTCCAGGTGGAAGTAGGCACCAGCAATTTTATCTCCCTGCCCCGGTGGTATATGCAGGGGGAAAACGGCACCGCCGTTATTGATGACTGGGACCTCAGCGGCAAAATCGTCATGGTGTCCGACTGGGAAAACCGGGATGCTGTGCCGGTGGTCACTGCTGCGGGCCTGACCAAAACCATGGCCCCCCGCACTGACGAAACCATTGAGACCTATCCCCTGCCCAAGGTGCAGTCCGATGTGCGGGACTTCTACCGCAACGTCATCAAAGCCTGCCGCGGCGAAGAGGAGCAGCTTATCCGCCATGACCAGGTAATGAACGTCATGAAGCTCATGGAGGCAATTTTCCGCTCCGGCGAGACCGGTCAGACTGTGATATTCTAAAGTGTTCGTATTTTTCTAAAGAACTGTGTGCATAAAATCAACATATTTGTCTGGTTTCTCCAAAAAGTAGCAAAAGTTTTCTCGTAACAGAATATGCTTTTGGTGGCAATTTTTCTGAAATTATGGTATACTTACCTGTAGAACCCCTTTGTTATTTTACATAATTGGAGGAATTATACATGAAAGCCAAATCTCTGCATTTTTCCAAGAACGGTACTGTTCAGCCCATCGCTTCTGAACTGGGCCGCGAATTCCAGTGCGTATGCGACCAGATTCCCCCGGCCTATCCCTGCGAGGGCGAAAAAGTCGTGTTCATTGGCGTTGACATGAAGGGCAAGGTTCCCACCCCGGTAGTAAACTTCTGCCGCGACCTGAACCCCACCCGTACCAAGAACGTGGCCTTCTATCTCATCAACGGCAAGGCCAGCGATCTCAGCGACCTGAAGACCGAGCTGGAAAACAACGGCGTCCATATGGTAGACGATGTTCTGGAACTGGAAGTGAAGAGCTCCTTCTTTAAGAAGGGTTCCGTCACGGACGCAGACATCCAGAAAACCCTGAAGTGGGCCAAAGAGCTTCTGGCTTCCAAAGTAAAATAAAACTTCACTATGTACACCGGCCTCGGCTGCGAATCTGCGGCGGAGGCCGTTTTTTTATCCAGCGGCCTTGGAGCCCGTATTATAAAAAAGAGGAATATTTATGGAACTTTTAAAACAGCGCATTTTGCAGGATGGACGCGCCACCGAGGACGATGTCCTGAAAGTGGACAGCTTTTTGAACCATCAGATGGATATCTCCCTGTTAAACGAAATCGGCAAGGAATTCCGCCGCCGGTTCGCCGGGGAGCCTGTCACCAAGATTCTGACCATTGAGGCTTCCGGTATTGGGATTGCGGCGATTGTTGCCCAGCATTTCGGCAATGTGCCGGTAGTGTTCGCCAAAAAGACCCAGTCCCGGAATTTGGACGGCGCCCTCTACACCGCCCGGGTGCAATCCTTTACCAAAGGCACGGTGTACGACATCCAGGTTTCCAGGAAATTCTTAGGCCCCCAGGACTGCGTGCTGATTTTGGACGACTTCCTGGCCCGGGGCCAGGCCTTGCAAGGGCTGCTGAAAATCGTCAAGGATTCCGGGGCCAAACTGGCAGGCTGCGGCATCGTCATTGAAAAGGGCTTCCAGGACGGCGGCCGGATACTTCGGGCCCAGGGCGTCCGGGTGGAGTCCCTGGCTATTGTCTCTTCCATTTCCGGCGGGAAAATCACCTTTGCAGAATAAACAACAGCAGGCGCTTGAGAGGGCTTCCCCAAGCGCCTGCTGTGTTTTAATTACAAGTTAATCCTGTAAATCTGCGTTCCAGTCAAAGATGATTCCCGTTTCCGGGTCCATCTCAAACTCATACTCCATGTTGTCAAACTGGCACCAGCCCTCATAACGAGTGCGGCCATCGTCCCCTTCTTCCTGGATACGGATGTCCTCCCGGCTGGAACCGGGGATTTTAGAAGCGGCGATCACTTTGGCATCCTCCTGGGAAACCTGGCTGCCTCCCAGCCGGCTGAGCCACTCCTCATTGATTTCGTAATCGGCCCCTACAATCCGGCCATCATCAATGGCCACCTCAAAATCATAGTCCCCGTAGTCGGTTTCAAACTCAATGTCGTAAATGGGGATACTGTTGTCCCCATCCCGCTCTACCTTGATGTTATAAGCGTCGTCCTCCGGGACGCTGGCGTTCTCCATGGCAATGGAAAGGGCCTTGTCCTGGTCGATTTCTCCGGAGGTCTGTGACGCGCTGCTATCGGAAGGAACCTCCTGCTGCTCCGGAGCCACGGAAACCGCACTTTCCGGAGCCTGACTTTGACTGCTGCTTTCCTGCCCGGCCTGCTGCTGAGAGGGAGTTCCGCCTACCGCTGTGCCGTCCTCTACAGAAGAAGGGCTTGTTGTGGTGCAGCCGCTGAGCATTGCCAGCAAAAGCAGGGCGGCCGCTGTTTTTTTCCAGTTTCCCATGAAAATACCTCCTCTAATAAATTCCCCCATGGAATAGCAAAAGGCTGGAACCCATGCGTTTCACGCAGTGCGCCCCAGCCGATTTTTTAAAATTCGATTTTTTCCCGGATGTAGTCCGTGAGCTTGTCAATGGGAATTCGCTCCTGGGCCATGGTATCCCGGTCGCGGATAGTGACACAGCCGTCGTTTTCGCTGTCGAAATCATAGGTGATGCACATGGGAGTGCCGATTTCGTCCTGGCGGCGATAGCGCTTGCCGATGGAGCCGGCGTCGTCGTAGTCCACCATGAAGTTCTTGGCCAACAGGGCATAGACCTCCCGGGCCTTGTCGCCCAGCTTCTTGGACAGGGGCAGCACCGCAGCCTTAAAGGGAGCCAGGTACGGATGCAGGCGCAGCACTACGCGGGTATCCTTCTTGGCTTCGTCCACCACTTCCTCGTCGTAGGCGTCGCACAGGAAGGCCAGAGCCACACGGTCAGCACCCAGAGAGGGCTCAATGACATAGGGCAGGTAGCGGGTGTTGGTTTCCTGGTCGAAATAGGAGAGGTCCTTGCCAGAGTGCTCCTGATGGCGGCCCAGGTCGTAGTCGGTGCGGTCTGCAATGCCCCACAGCTCGCCCCAGCCAAAGGGGAACAGGTACTCAATGTCCGTAGTGGCCTTGGAGTAGAAGGACAGCTCCTCGGGACGGTGGTCACGCAGGCGCATATTCTCTTCCTTCATGCCCAGGGACAGGAGCCAGTTCTTGCAGTAGTCCTTCCAATAGTAGAACCACTCCAAATCTGTGCCGGGCTTGCAGAAGAATTCGCACTCCATCTGCTCGAACTCCCGGGTGCGGAAGATGAAGTTACCGGGGGTAATCTCGTTGCGGAAGCTCTTGCCCACCTGGCACACGCCAAAGGGAACCTTTTTCCGGGTGGTGCGCTGGATAGCGGGGAAGTTGACAAAAATACCCTGGGCAGTCTCGGGCCGCAGATACAGCTGGTTTTTCGCGTCCTCGGTGACGCCCTGGAACGTCTTGAACATCAGGTTAAACTGACGGATATCGGTGAAATTTTTGCTGCCGCAGTTGGGGCAGGTAATGCCGTGCTCCTGGATAAAGCTCTGCATCTGCTCATTGGTCCAGCCGTCGGCGGATTCGCCGGTAAAGTCCTCGATGAGCTTATCAGCGCGATGGCGGGTCTTGCAGTCCCGGCAATCCATCAGGGGGTCGGAGAAGCCGCCCACATGGCCGGTGGCCACCCAAACCTCGGGGTTCATAAGGATTGCGGAATCCAGACCCACGTTATAGGGGCTTTCCTGGATAAACTTCTTCTTCCAGGCGCTCTTCACATTGTCCTTAAAGGCCATGCCCAGGGGGCCGTAATCCCAGCTGTTGGAAAGGCCTCCGTAAATTTCGGAGCCGGGATAGATAAAGCCGCGCCCCTTGCACAGGGCCACAATGGTATCCATGGTTTTCTCAGTTGCTAACATAAGTTTCCTCCATCCTGCGCCGCTGGCTGCGGCGCGTTGTCATGGCCGCCAATCGGGCGGCGGGGGAGAAACGCACGGCAGGCCGCCGGCTGCGGCCCTTCCGTCGACTTCCCCAATAGTAGTGTATCATGTTCGGACTTGGGTTGCAAGGAGACAACGCAAAAAAGCCGGGCCTCCGCCGCCCGGCTCCTTTTATTTCACAGTATTAGCCCCAAAAGTTTCCGTTTAACCCCACAACCACTACCAACAGGGCCGTGGCCAGGGTAACCGTCAGCTTCAGGCCCTTTTCCGGCCGAGGCTGCTTGGCGTTGCGCACGCCCAGCACTGCCTGAGAAAAAGCGGAAATCACGCACACGCAGAAAATCAACGCGCAGGCGGAAATTGTCCGCTGGGTAACGCTGCACCACAGAATCCCCACCAAACCGATGAGCAATACCGCCACGATCCAGAACAGGGTGCCGTCCACGCCGCTGCCGGCTTTCCGCAGGAAGAAAAGCACTACCGCCGAAGCCGCCAGCGCGATTGCCGGCAGAATCCTACCGTATAGGAGAGCCAGATACAGCACTGTCAAGGCCAACACGCCGCCTACCAGCAGCAGGTTATTCACCCGGAACGTGGTTTTCCCCAGGGTAGCGGTCTTTTCCTCCTCCTTACTGCTGCGGAAAAACACCACAGCATCCAGCACCAGCAGCAGGACAATAAACACCAGAAGGAACGGGCTGAAAAAGGCCTGGGCAAAGGGCACCAGCAGCACATGGAACAGGGCCGCCAGAACCACCGTCACGTCGTAGGCGGGAACGCCGCTCTTTTTATCCGCAATGGAGCACACCAGAGCCACCGCTGCGAAGAGCAAAATCACGGCAATCAGCAAATACAGGGGCCAGAAATCCAGCATGGGCAGCCGCTGCACAGAGAGCAGCAGCTCCGACAAATAATTGGGCCAGATAGCGCCCACCACTACCACTGCCAGCAGGAACAGGTGCATCCAGTTAAAGGTGGATTTCCTTACCATACCGCCATAGTGGTTCTGGATATACTGGGCCAGGGCAAACACCAATACGGTTGCCAATGTGAGCAGGCAGAGGGTTTCCCAGGAAATTTGCAGGCCCATGGACAGCAAAACGAGCAAATACCCCACATAGGTCACGGCGAAAGCCAAAAACCGCAGGATGACATTCCCTTTGCGGAGCCATCCGGTAAACATCCAGAACACCAGAGCCAAAAGCCCCAGGATAATGAAGCCCACAATTTCTACCTGGGCCTCTACCATCCGATATACTTGGCTTCCCGTCAGGCCCATGAGCAAAAGGCCCGTCAGGCCTGCGCCGATGTATCCTCCCAGGAAATCCGAAATTCCATAGGTTCCCTCTTCCTTTACCGTGAATACGTTCTGCACCAGCAGGTATACTGCCAGCAGCACCAGTATCACAACGCCCTCGACAGAATAATTTCCCAGCAGGAAAAGGGCCTCCAGAACGATTATGGCCAGAGAGGCCGCTAAATTTTTTTGTTTTACACCGCTCATAGTTTCCCCCTCCTCACAATATGGCAAAGAACGTGCAGCACAGCAGCACCAGCATCATGGCCGTAGGCGCCCACAAACAGCGGTTGTGCTTTTTCTTCTGGAAAAAATACTGCCAGCAGAACAAGCCGTACACCGCCGCAGACAGCAGGCTGGAAATCACCGCCCACACGACGTTGGAAATCGCGCCGGGCTTGCAGAACATCCCCTGTCCCAGAAAAATATTGAAAATAATTTCCAACACCAGCAAAATGCCGGACATCCACAGAATCTGAAAATTCTGGGGCTTGGCCGCCAGTATGGCCTGCACATTCTTCTGCCGCTGGGGGTTCAGGGCAATGGCGCCGATTTCTGTATAGTAGCCCAGGGCCTTATCAAAGTCCCCGGAAGCAAAGTAGTAGTCCCCCAGATAGGCGTTGGCCCCGGGGTTTCCCGCCGCCGCAGAAGCGGCCATATACTCCCGGACCTTTTCCGGGTTCTTCTCTACGCCAAAGCCCAGGTCATAGCACAGGCCCTTCCAATACAGGGCCGCCGGCACGCCGGCCTCCGCCATGCGGTTGATATTGGGCAGCAGCTCCAGGAGCTTTCCCTCATCCTTGGCGGCAATAGCGGCAATTACCTGCTTTTCCAGCTGGCCATACTTGCCCCGCATGATAATGCCCTTGTCCCGCCAGACTACCTTTTCCCCTTCCTGTACCGGCAGGGTTTCCAGGTTATCCGGCAGATTCATGCCATAGAGCAGGGACACCAGGATTTCCCGCACGGTATCCCGGCGCAGGCCGGTGGTGCGTTCCCCGCTGGTGACAATATTATTGATGTCCATGACGGTCAGGCCCGACTCTACCTGGGGGAAGTACTTGGGCAGGCTCCCCTCTTCCAGCATAAGCCGCACCTGCAGAATTTTCCCATTGGGAATCCCATGCTGCCGGAGAAATTCTGCCAGGGCGTCTGTTTCCGCCAGGGCCGGCACGCCCCTCTCCCGGACATAGTCCCGCAGGGCTTCTCCCAGCCGGTTGGATTCCGGGGGATTTTTCTGGCCGCTGCCCTTTAAATCATTCAGATTATTTTTCATGAAATCCTCTTGCTTCATATTCACCCTTCCTTTTCCGCCAGGCACTGCTGCGCAGTCAGGACTTCCAGCCACTTTTGGGCTGAATAGTACTTTCTCTCCCCATTGGGAACCTGCACATTTTTCTGGCTGAGCACGTTTTGGAACATGGCCTGCACGGCTTCCGGCAGGGCGCGCCACCGCTCCTTATACTTCTTTTCATTTTCAAACAGCCCAATGGTGTTTTCCTTCTCCTCCGGGTCAAAAATGAACCGGGGATGCTGCAAATACACCTCAAACATCCGGCGATGGACTACCGCGTCCGTATCCATCTGCAGGTTCATCATATTGCCGTGGCCGTCCATGAGCCGGCCCTGATAGGGCATCCGCCCCACCATGACCCGGAACAGCAGCGCCGCAATGGAGTAGTATTCGCACACCAAATCCATTTGGTTGGGCTGGTCCAGGGTGAGCCAGGGAGGCAGGAATTCCAGCGCCATTTCTGTAAAGGGCACTTCCCGGCTCCGGCGCACGTGCCGGAGATCTACCGGCATCACCGATGGCGTAAAATCAAAGAGCAGATCCATGGTCTTGGGGTCGTACAGAATATGCTCCATGTTGAAATTCAGATAGGCATAGCCGCTCTTATGCAGGCGCACCATGGCCTGCATAAAATTGCGGACAAATTTCTGCACCGGCTCCCTGCGCCAATCCAGGCCGTCGTCCTGATACAGGAAGTACCTAATCGGCAGCATTTTGGGAAAATTCCGGTGGCGGAACACCATCCCTAAACGCTGGTCCTTGCCGTCATAATAGCGGACAATATCCAGGGGCCACAAAAACGAGGTGATGTCCGCCGGATACTCCACCACATGGCGCCACTGCTCCGTATTCTGGAAAGAATCCGAAAACCGGATATCCACCCGCTCACCGCTGGGGCAGTGCTTTCCCAGATACGCGCCGTCCTTTAAAAAATCCACCGTATAGTAATTACAGCCGCTGAGCCCGCTGAAAAGGATGGTATTTTCCATATTGGAAATGACAGTTTGATTCATTCTTCCTTCTCTCCTCCGGCTTTAACGATTTTTTCTGCCCCGGAACAGATCGCCCAGCTTCTTCAGGCCGCCAAGGGGCCCGTTGTCCTCCTGGGGCGCCATATGGCGGGGTTCCATGTGGCTGTCACTGTAAATGTCCTGGTATTCCTGGGACTCCTCCGGCTCCTGCATCCGGGCCTGGGCTTTCTGCTGCTGACGGCGCAGCTTTTCCTCCTGCTTGGCCCGGGCTTTTTCCTCTTTGGCCATCTCCTGCTGGAGACCCTGGAGGCGCTGGCACCGGCGCTTAAGGAGCTTATATTCCTCTGAAGAGGGCTCCAGAGCGCCCAAGGCCCCGCCGTTGCCGGTGCGCCCAATCAAGAGCTGAATCAGCTGGGAAAGGCTTTTCCGGACGTTATCCCGGCCCAGCTCCGCCTCAAAGCAGGCGTCGTCCTCCAACACCGGCAGATGCCAGCAGGCCATCTGATAAAACCCGCTGCTCATATTGCCGAATTTGCAGGACATATAGGCCACGTTATACCAGAAAATCAAATCCCGGTTGGTGCGTCCCTTCAGGACAGACAGCAGCATTCTCTGGATTTCTCCCACCAGGCTGCGAAGCTCCTGCTCTGTCAGATGGGCCGTCATGTCTTTGATGCGTTTCTCAATCTCATAAACCGCTTCCTGCAGGCCGTTTGCCCCCTGCACCGCAAAGTCATAGAGCTCCATAAGCCAGGTAACTTTGTCGCACATTGCTTCCCCGTCCAGGGCTACATTCCGGTAGTTGTCCATGCACACCGGCTCAAAGCGGAAGGAAGCCAAGCGGAACTGGCGCCAATACTCTGTCAGCAGCATTTCAATGGCCTCGTTGATCTCACTCTGCCCCTTCTGCGGGAAGCTGGTATAGAAAGCGTTGGCGCAGGCCTCCAAAGCACCGGCATACTGGCCCTCCTCCACCGGCTCCCGGGCAAGGGCCTGCCGGGTCAGATCCAAAATCCGCTGGGAAACTGCCTCCGCTACAGAGGGGACGTCCAGATAACTGCGGGCATTTTCCACCCTTTGCAGCAGTTCCTCCATGGAAATGCTCTGCTTCATGCAGAAGGCGTAATAGCCGCCAATCATGGTGTGGCCGTTGGGCAGGCCGGAAAGGTAGCCGCACCAGACTGCAAATTGCTCCCGGTCCTCCTGGTTCTGTTCCGCCAGGAACTGGGTGACCTGTTCCTGACCGGCTCCCATCAAGGCCGCCGCTTGCAGACGGCGGTATTCCTCCACAAAAGGCTGGCAGGAGGTCTTTTGTGCCCGCACCTGGAGCTTGCGCAGCAGGACCTCATTGGGCACCTGGCCCCGGCCGGCATATTCCCCCAGGACCTGGGCCAGATAAGCGTCCGCCTGGGCGTTCTGCATGGGGGCGCTGCTGGCCAGCTCAAAGAGGAACCGGGTCAGCTTCTGGGTATCCATCTTTTGCAGGAACTCCGGCCCCCGCATGATGAAATCCGCCAGCCGCAGGGATTCATACTCCTGGGGATTGACCATTTGCAGCCGTTCCAGCGCCGCCCGGAGGGAATCGCAGTAACGGGCAAACCCACTGAGCCCTGTGCTCCGCAGGTAATAGAGGAAGGGATACCGCTCCGGGTTTTGGGAAATATCATGGAGGTCCACGTTGGTCTTGCCGGTTTCCGGGCAGAAATAAGAGTCGCCTGCAGGAATGTTTTCGGAAATAATCACGCTTTTCAAGGGAGCCCGGCGCAGATTATTGGAATCCGAGAAAGAAAGGCTGTAGCGCAGGGAATAAGGCAGGGCCATATAGATGCAGTAGATGAGGGCCTTCATCTTCTTCTCTTTCTCACTGACCACCAGATACAAAGGATAATCCGTCCGGCTCATCAGAGAGGTATAGATGCAGGCCATCAAGTTTAAAAGGCTGCGGTCATCCAGGCCGGCGGCCTGCATGGCGCTCTCCACCGTAAAGCCCGGTTCCCGCTCCAGGGAAGCGGAAACCCCGCCGTCTTCAAAGGTGAAATTCCGGTCTGCAATGGTGAGGACCTGATTGGGATCGTCCAGCACTCCGTCCTCTGCGGAGAACAAAAAGCCCTGGGCACACATGGTAGGCCGCCCCAGATTATCCACAGACCCGTACCGCACCCGGGAGACTCCCACCACATGGTCCTGGGAGCAGACCTCATAGAGGCAAAGAGAAGCTCCATCCTGGCCTCTCAATTCCTGAGCACTCAGATTCTGGGGGGCGTTGCGGTTCCCCACCTTTTCAAAAAAGGTCCGCATATGCTGGGGAAGGTCCGGGGAAACATTGAACAGCGTCCAGTTGACATTGTCGGGTTTTCCATAACAAGCCTGATAAAAGCGCATTTTACTTCCCCCCTATCCGAATCACACCGTCGCGGATCATATCCTCCTCAAAGGAAGCCAGCTCGCCAGCCACCCGCTCCCAGTGGCCGCCCAAGCCCATAAATCCCTTTTTCCAAATTTCCTTATCCGGCTGCTTTACCGGGAAGGGGCGATACACATTCTCGTTGGATTGAATATAGCCGAACTGCTTAAACAGCCACAAAATGGGCTCCTCAATGCGCCGGGGCTCCGGCTTCATCACCGGGATAGAACGGCCCGTTTCATTTTGGACGCACTCACAGCCTGTAGCGCTGACGGCAAAGAAATTGAAGTTCAGATAATTGCCCTGCAAAATGGTGCACACCGACATGGCGTTGCGCTTCATCAAATCCGTGAGCTCCCGGCTCAGCTGGTTATAAGAGCGGCCGTCAAATTCCTGGGAAGGCATTCCCGTTTCATCCTGTCCCGCCATCTGCACATGGTCCTGAGCCATGGCCGGCAGAATATCAAAGCACTGGTCGCTTTTGGAAACGCACACGGCGATGGGAATGGTACACTTTTTGTTCTCTGCCTTTTCCAGCACCGCGTGCAGAGTATTCAGGGCCAAAGAGGGAGCGTCCACATCCTCATCGGCGTTGTCGTTGACCACGAAATTCAACTGCTTGGGGTCGATGAGCAGAATTAAGCCGTCAGAATGCTCGATAAACCGGGCAAAACGGACCATATCCCCGGCCTTGCGGCAATTCTCGCCGGCAATATCATAGAGGACGATGGTGTCTTCCTTCACTTTGCTCCCCCGGGTCTGGACAATATCGTAGAACATGGGCTGGGAGAGGCGGTTGGGCAGGGTACCGATAGGCAGGGGAACGCCTTTGGCCACCCGGTTATCCTGGATAAAGTTGGACTCGTGATCCGAGGTAAAGAAAGCCCCCAGGCCGGATTTTGCCGCATAGTCCGTCATGCCCTTGAGAAGCTGGCTGATATACACGGTCTTACCGGCGCCGGTAATGCCGATAATGGAGATATTCTTCACCCGATGCTTACCAAAGCCCATGGGCAGGGGATTGTGGCAATAGGGGCACACCCGGCGGTAGGTGGGTTTTCCAAAATCGTCCATGGCCGCCACCACGAAGCCATCCTCATCGGTGGTCAGCCGCTGTACGCCGTTTCCCGCGCTGATCACCGGCAGGTTCCAAGGCTTTACGTCCCCGTCCATACGGCCTTCCCGCTCGGTAGTACCGTCGTAATCCTTCCAAAACTTATTGTATACGGGGTCCTCCCGGAGCAGGAACCGCTCCGCCGCTTCGTAGCGGGCCATGGCCTTGTCCCGCTCCTTGGCGTTGGACATCATTTCAATATCAATCTTAGAGGTACCCAACGCCTGCTCAATGGCGCCGGGATTGGCGTAATAGGTCTCTGCCCGGAAATGCACGTCCTTGTGGGAAAAAGGCTTCCCGCCTGCCGCTTCGTTAAAACAATAGGGGCAGACAATCTGATACTTCTCCTCGTTGTTTGCCGTATAATTTGCCATGTTACCACTCCTTTTGTCGCTGGGCGGCAGGCAATCGCCTGCCGCCCTGGGGAATTTCAGCCCCTCTTCTGCTTATGATCTTGCAAAGCCCAGCGGGCTTTCTCAATTCTTTTTCTGCACAAAAATCCGCACACCGCTGTTATTGCCGGAAGAAAAGTCAATCCGGGCGTTTTCCGGGCAGCGGATATAGAACGAGCCGCCCTTATTCATAATTTCCGCCGGGACGGGATACCGGAAAGGCTGGGAATCCACCGTGTAGAACACGGTGCCCTCCTCCATGTCCGGGATTTCCTTAGTCAGGCGGATCCGGTGATAGCCGGTATAATACGGGGTCTTGCGGAAAAGGCCCTTTTCTCCTCGCACCGGCATATCCTCCAAGTTGACCTCCACGCTGAAGCGGAAGGTGTTGTGCCCAGAGGGGATATAAATCCTGCACTCTTCGCCTTCATATTCCAGGCCATACACCGCGTAGGCCCGGGGCCTCTCGGGAATCGGGAACCCGCCCTGCTGCTTCATTTTGGAAAATTCCACTACCCGAACTTCCACATGCTCCTCCATGAAATCCACAGAGCCCTGGGAAGAAATCCGGTATTCCTCCTCCTCCAGCAAATCCGAAAGGTGGTTTCCCTTTTCGGGAGAAAGGAGCAGGCTTTCCATATTCCTGCCCGAAACCACCAGGAATGCGTTGAGGCCCACCGAATTCCAGGAAAGGCGGTAGTTGCCGGAAGAACCCGTGCGGCTGACGCCGCTGACGCCGTGTTCCTGGTCTACATTCAAAAATTGCATTGCGCTCACCTTTCTTTCTCTGTTTATAACAACAGCTTATCCCCGCTGCAGTCAAAGACCCACACGGTCTCAATGACATCGTCAAAGCCGGTGTTGTAGAACTGCACGTTGGGAATCCCCTGATAGGCCTGGCTTACATAGGAATAGAGCTCGGTGGTATTCTCCCCCTTGGCGTCCGCTGTGTGGAAAAGGTACACCTGCATCTTTTCTTCAACGGGATACGCGCCATGCAAGTGGATTTGACTGCGGATATTGCTGTCCAGGGCGTTGAGGATTTCCCGATAGACCGAATCCCCGGCCAGCTTCAGCAGCATGGCCCACACCGCGCCAAAAGGCAGGGCAAAGTGGTCCCGGTTCTCCGCCGCCACCTGCCGGATCATTTCCAGAAGCATGAAAAGCATCTCGTCATAGCGGACCCCCGGGCGCAGGAACTGCCGCAGCATGGCCGCGCCCTTGTCCGTTTTCAGATAGCTCAGGACCATATTGCTGTACAAATCCCCCATGCTGTCAAAACCGTCCACCGGGAATTCCCGTTTCAAATCCGCATACACCCGCTCCAGGATCTTCTTTGTCTGGCTTGCGTCCGCCCGCAAATCTTCCAGGGTATGGCAGAAACCGGGATACAAAAGGTCCTGCCGGATATGCCGGAAAATCCGCTGCTGGACATAGGAGTCCACTGGCAATCCCCGGGAAGCATTCCCCACATAGAGCTGGCTGAAAATCTGATTCAAACTATCATCCGTAAGGAACAGCATCTCTGCCGCTGTTACCTGGCTGGCCACCCGGTCCCGGAATTGGAGAATACACTGGTTCATGTCGGCAGCCCCTCTGAGCAGCGAGCGGGTGTATTCCTCGATAAACTGTTCCAGAACGCTCTGATAGCTGCAGGCGCAGAACTGGTCATAGGTTACCCTGGGGAAGGTGCTCTTTTCATCGCAGCTGCGCAGGGGCATATATTGCAGAACCGACATATCCACGTCTACATGGATGCGCTCCAAAAGCTCTTCGCAATCCTGCAGCTTGCCGCCGGATTCCCCCATATACTTTTTCCAGGTCTGGATGTCCGGCGCCTGAGCGGGTTTCTCCGCAGCCTCCTGGGCCCGGCGCAAAAAGGTATCCATCATCTGCAGGGCCACCTTCCGATTGGGGCGCTCCAGCATAGAATAGGAAACCGTGTTCATGTGGTTATTGTAAAACACATCCGTCCGGCGGGAATATTCCTCGCTGCCGGTAGAGGAGGAAATCGTAATATTGTTGGAAAGCATTACCACCGAGGCCGCCACCCGCAGCAGCTCCGGCATGGTATACATGGTGTTGCTCCGGGTACGGTTGGAGAGGATTACCGTACCGTCGTAAGTATTGTTCTGGGCCAGGAATTTCTTAATTTCCCCGGCAGTACTGCGTCCGACCATGGAGTCGTCCAGCAGCACAAGGAGCATGGCCTGGCAGTTATCCTGAATCAGCCCCTGAAACTGGGATTGGGCTTGATAATACCGGGCAAATTCCTCTGCAGAGGTCATGCCTGTGGTGTCGATGATGTTGTAGAAGCACCATTTCATCATGGTATAAAACACGCCCCGGGACTGTTTAATCTGATCCAGGTGCTGCTGCATATCCCGATGCTCTACTGGGTCCCCGGTCTGGATATCCCGAAGCTCCAAACTGCCGTCTTTCGCTACCGTATAGGCGGACATGGCGATTTTTCCAATGGCCTGAGGCCAGGCCCGGCCCAGCTTTCGCCGAAAACGGTGGCCGGCAGCCTGGAACTCCTTGCTGCTCACCGCCAGATACATGGGATAACAGGGCTGGTTGCCCACCATATCCGAGCTGCGGGAAGTATTTTCCAGTTCCCGCACCGCTCTGTCTATCAATTGTGCAATGTCCATGGGTTTCTCCCTTCCTTTTCTGGGTGGAAACAGAAAATAAAATGGGCCTTCTGCCTCCTTACCCGATACCGCGAGGCCCCTCGCAGCATCGGGAAGCGGCAAAAGACCCACTTACACTTGCCGGCTCTTCCGGCTCTTTTGCTTTTTAGAAGAAGCTGGCTACTTCCGTAGCAAACTCCTTGAGGAACTTAGTGATAGCCTTTTCCTCCTGGGGGAAGCTGCGCTTGGCTCGGTTGGCCATGGCCTGCAGACGCTCCGGTGCAATCAGCGCTTTCGTCTCCGTCAGAGCAGCGGCCACTTTCTCCCGCTGATGGACCTTCCGGTCCTTGACGCCCTGCCGGATCGCGTCCTTGTCTTCCTGGCTCATCTGGCTGAAGTTGACAAAGGCGCTGTACAGGGGCAGGGACTCGCCGTAGGGCTCGGATTCGATCGTGGTGATCTCCTCTTTTTCCTCCAGGAACTCCCCGGCCTTTACATAGACGAAGGTGTAGTCGTTCTCCATGGCGATGACGCCGGTACACATAGCGTTGGCAAATTCCAGCACATCGATGGCCTCCTGACCCACGCCCTGGATGTAGTCCTGCAGGGACTTCACAGCCTTTTTATAGGTCTTCAAAGCGTCCAGCTGCTTTGCCAGCAGATCCGACAGGAACTGAGAAGAAATAATCAGGTCGCGGTTAGACAGCTCTTCGTAACTGGGCGCACCAATGTTTTCCATAACCCGCTGGGAAACCGGCTGCAAAGGTTCCGCTTCCAGCTTCTCCAGAAGGGCCCGCGCCTTGTTCACATCCTCCTTACCCTGGATGGTTTCCTCTGCCTGCTGGAAAGCAGCCTGGGCCTTCTCCTGGTCATAAATATGAATGCGGAACTCCACGGTACCCGTGCCGATTTGGGCGGTTTCCAGAACCTTTTCGTCCACGGCCTCCTTGACGGTCTCGGCTCGCTCTTTCAGATTCTCGGTAATCTCTCTCTCCTCCCGGCAGCTATAGGGGGTAATATCATAGAGGCTGCGCCAGTCGCGGGAATCTCCCACAGCGCCCTCATACAGGTGTGCGCCCACCACAGTGGAAGCACCACGGTAGTTATCCACGCCCTTGTAGCCAAAGAGGGGTACGCCGCAGCGGAACAGCAGGAAGCTGATGCGGTCGCTGCTGTAGGAAGGCCGCATGGCCGTGGTGGGATTTGCGGTGCAGTATGTCTGGGTGGCGGCAATAACCTCCTGAGAGCCCTCCGGGATAGAGCAGAAGCCCAGTTCCCCAGCGGTATGCAAGTCGTACTTGCTGGTATCTGTCCAGAACAAGGGGGCCGCCTTTTGAGCCAAAGGCTGCAGGATCTCGTCATGTACCTTTTTGGTAATCGTTTCCGGAGTCTTGGTATCGAATTTAATCTGCAAGTAATCGATCATGGTCCGGTGGGTGAACTCCTTGAGCTGATCGAGGAAGTAATCCGATACCCCACGGCTGATCTTATTCTCATCCTGGGCCAGCCAGATATCCGGATTCTGAAGCATCTGGGACACAAATCCGTTGATAAGGGTATCCATCTGCATCGCTTTTACCGAACGGTCCAAGGATTCCTGCAGATCCTGGATGGTCATGATCTTCTTTGCATAGCTGTTCTGCTGCACCACCGGCTGCGCCAGGGCGCTCAGGTTTGCCCGGAAGGTGGCCTGCAGCTCCTGCATCACCGTCTCAAAGACGCCGAAGAACTGGTTGTACAGCCGGGTGATGTGGAGCTTAAATTCCGAAAGGACCTGCCCCATATAGGTGTACAAATCGATTTTTGCCACCTGCTTGTAGTAGGAGTTCACCGTACTGGTGTATTCATCCCCCCGCTTGCCCCGGTTCAGGGCATTGGAATTTTGCAGCCGGCGCAGGGCCTCGCTCATGCTTCTTTCCCGCAGGCCCATGTCCGCCATAGCCAAATTCAGATTCTTGTTGTTCTCCTGAACAAAGCCGTCAACCTTATTGGAAAGGTCCTTTGCATGGAGGGAGTGGAGCATAGCCGCCGCATAGAAGGGACCCTTGGCAGGGTCGGCGGCAATCTGCATCAGGGCAGTCTTTACCCGGCCAATGAGGGATGCAATACCCTTACCGTTTTCCACGGTGGTACTCCCCTCTTCTTCCAGGAGGGCGTTCCGGTTGGCGGTAAACTGGCCCTGGATCTTGGCGGTGGAGTCCCGCATCTGGCCGAATACCTGGGGAATGACGTCCGGGGTAATTCCCTGTACCTGGTCATAGAGGGTACCTCTATCCACCGCATACATGGGCACCGCCGGCACCCGGTCATTGAGGGATTTGAGAATATCCTCATACCGCAGAGCGTTGGTCTGGAGGAACCCATCCAGGTCTGCCTCTGTGGGCAGCTGGCGGTTCAGCCCCTGGAAGCCCTCGAAAATCTTAGAGGTGAGGTAAGTGGTGATCTCCTTATAGGGCAGATACGCATTGGAAGCACCCAGCACGCAGTAGTTGTAGCAGGCGCCCCGCTCCTTGCTGACCATGGTGATCTGGTTAAATACATTGGCGATGTGGGACTGAATGGTGAAGGGGTTGTTCCCGATTTCCTCCGACACCTTGGGACGAACCAGGAACTCCATGACGTAGTCCACCGCTACGTGCATGGCATAGTTGTAAGCATCCGCAGAAATAGCTCCTGCGGAATTGGTGGCGGTAATGAGATGGGCCAGCTTTACCGGCGGGGTCTTGGTGTGGATCTCCACCCCATTGCCGTAGTCCTGGTCCCAGGAGCCGCCGTTGACTTCCAGATTCATGCAGTAGTCCAGCTCCTGCATAGAGGCAAAGCCGTTGCTCTTAATGTACTCCTGGGTCTTAGAATCCGCTACGTTGGCCAGATTCACATCCGGCAGGAAGAAATAGCCGCAGGTCTGGGCCATGCCCTGAAGCCCCAGAGTTCCCAGCACGTACTGCACCAGGTAGCACACATCCAGAAAAACGCCTGCGCCGGTGCCGCCGCCCGTGCCGGTAAAAATATGGATGCTCAGTTCTGCGCTGGCCGGCAAATCCTGACGGGCGCTGGTAATCAGGTTGGTGAGCTTCTGGATAAACTGGGAGCAGTTCTGGAACAGGAGCAGGCGGCCGATCTGCCGTACGCCGCCGGCGCCGGCGGTAGCATTGAGAATTTTAATACCGCGGCCGTCGGGCTGGGTAGCGGAGGCCTTGAGCCATTGGAGAGAAGCCTTGCTCCGCAGGGTAGCGGCGCCAGCCAGCAGACCGGTGATGTCCGCGCAGCTAATATCCATGAACTCTGTATTTTTATCCAAAGAATCAATACTTCCATCATCCGCCAAGCTGCTTTCGTCGGTATCGATGGCCAAAAACTTAATATGGGAATAACTGGGCACCGTGCTGTCCGCTTTATCCGGCTTGAGCCGGTCGTATACTTCCTTTTTCAGGCTGCGCAGGGCGCTGACGCCCGTACCGCCCAAGCCAAGAGCAATGACGGCGCATTCATTTTGTTCTGCCTGCTGATCCCGGGAAATAATGCCGCCGCCGGCAGAAATCAATAACTTATTGTACATAATAACCCTCCATTTACTATGATTTTCGGTTCTCACTTTTCCTTATATAGAAAATCAGATAAAACCCAAAGTTGTTTTACCAAAACCTCAAAAGCGGTTCTGGCTCTTTTATGTGAAACTCTTCCCCTCCGCTGGAAAACAACCGCCTAAAGCGAGGCTGTCAATTTTGCCAACGGAAAGTCTGGCCCTTACGGCCGCTCTTGTACAGAATGGTGCTCTATGGCCGGATGGTCTAATCCCACATTATATAATTTAGCAGAATTTTGTCAAATTGCAACCCGTAGAATCAACGAATATTTTATAAAATTTCTGTATTGTTCCCCTATATTCTTTTCCAGCATTTTACTCTGGCCTTGTCCAGGGACAAAATTGGCCCACCCGATACAGAAGAGATGCTTTTCATTTTTCCGGACAGTTCGCAGAAAAACTTGGCGACCTCCTCCTCTTCGGCGGGAAAGATACGATGCGCGCAGTTTTGCATAGGGGAGAGCGCTTCCGGGGAGAGCAGAGCTTTCACCCGCGCCAAGGCGGCAGTTGCCTCCCTCGGGTGACAATCTTTTTTCCTTTCCGCTTCCCGGAGAATCCCTTCCTGTCAGGCTCCAGCTGAGAAAAGTTGACGAAAGCGCTGTACAGGGGAACGGCTTCGAATCAAGACTGGTAATTGTCAGGGCGCCTCTGCCTTCGCTGCGGTATATGAAGGTGTAATCATTCTCCATTGTAATCACGCCGGTACAAAAGGCGCCGGCAAAGGCATGCAGGTCCTCGGCTCATCGCTTTTCTTTTGCAATATACCGCTTCAGCGAGTCCACCGCTGCATCGTACTCCCTCCAGGCGTTCACCTGATCGGACAGCAACTGGGAGAGCCCCTGGGAGGAGACGATCAGATCGAGATTGACCTGCTCTTCAAAACCCCGCGCGCCGGAATTCTCCATCACCCGTTGGGAAACAGGGCGCGGAGGGGAGCATTGCAGATGTTCCAAGAGAGCCTGCGCTTTCTTTGCATCCTGGCTGGCGAGGACTTCCTCTGCCTCTTTGACCAAAGCCCGCATTGCTTCCCTATCATATATATGGATACAGAATTCCACATCCAAGGAGGAGAGCAGGCGCTTTTCCCAGATTCCCCTGCCGGCGGCTTCACGGACTATCTCCATCCGCTCTCGCAGTTCCGGGCCGATCTCCTGTTCGGTCCGGCAGCTATAGGGGATAATGTCGAAGAGATTCCGCCAGTCCCGAGGATCACCTGCTGCACCTTCATACAGATAGGCGCCGGAAAAGTGGCGGTCGGTCCGGTATATGCTGACGCCCTTATAGCCAAAGAGAGGCACACCATAGCGGACTTGCAGAAAAGTAATCCGATCGCTGCTGTAAGAGGGACAGACCTCCGTTTCGGGATGGCCCTCCCGATAGTGTTCAGCAGCCTCTAAAACCTCCCTGCTGTCCTCCGGAACCAAACAGAATTCCTGCGCATAGGCGGTGTCTAAATCGTACTTGCTGGTATCCTCCCAAAACAGGGGCTTGGACACCTGGGAAAGGGACTGCAAAATATTATGATGTACTGCAAGGGAAATGGTTGCCGGATTTACCGTGTTGAACTTAATCTGTAAATAGTCGTTCATCCCCCTGTGGGTGAATTCCTGGAGCTGGCCAAGGAAGTAATCGGACACGCCGCAGCTAATCTTATCTCCATCCTGGGCCTGCCAAATCTCCGGATGTTGAAGCATCTGGGACACAAAGCCGTGAATGAGGGTATCCATCTGCATGGCCGCCACCCAGCTGTCCAAAGACTGCTTCAAATCCTGGATGGTTACCAGCTGAATGGCATAGCTGTTTTGCTGCACCAGCGGCTGGGCCAGAGTGCGCAGGTTCTCCTGAAAGGTGGCCTGGAGCCCCTCCATGACCTTCTCGAAAACACCAAAGAACTGGGAATGGAGCTGGGAAAGCTGGTGCCGAAATTCAGCCAGAACCTCTCCAAGAACCGTGTACAAATGGATTTTTGCTATCTGCTTATAGTAGGAACGAACTGCCCAGGTATACTCTTCTGCACATCTCTTTCGGTTCAGGAGATTTGAATTCTGCAACCGTCTCAAAGCATCGGCCAGGTTCATTTCCAAAACCTGCATATCCGCCACGGCCTGTTCCAGGTTCTGGCGGCTCCTCTTCATAAATCCATCCATCCAATAGGAAAGGTCCTTGGCGCCGTGGGAATGGAGCATGGCCGCCGCATAAAAGGGCCCCTTGGCAGGGTCGGCAGCAATCTGCATCAGGCCAGCCTTTACCCGGCAAATGAAGGAATCACGATTCCCCTCGTCCAACAAGGCTTTTTTATTGGCGGTGAGCCGCCTCTGCACCCAATCGATAGCATCCCACATCTGGGGAAAGGATGGAGGAATCATATCCGGGGTAAGCCCCTGGACCTGCTGATACAGCGTCCCCTTATCCACCTCATACACAGGCAGCTCCAATACCTGGTGACTGAGAAATTCGAGAATCTTCTCATACCACAAAGCGTGGGCCTTTAAGAACCTTTCCAGGTCTGCCTCTGTGGGTTGCTGGTGGTTCAGGTCCTGGAAGCCCTCAAAAATTTTGGCGGTGAGATAGGTCGTGATTTCCCGATAAGGTACATAGGCGCAGGAAGCTCCCAACACACAGTAGTTGTAGCAGGCGCCGTGCTCCTTAGGGACCATTCGGATATGATTGTACATTTGGAATACTTCCGATTGCCAGATACAGAATCCCCTGGCTTTTGGAGGAACCAGATACATCATCACCCGCTCTACCGCCGTATATAGTGCGTGATAATACGCATCCTTGGAAACCGGGTCGTCAGAATTTCTCGCCGAGATGAGGTGGGCCAGCTTCACCGGCGGGGTCTGGGTGTGAATTTTCACTCCATTGCCGTAATCCTGGTCCCAGAAACCCCCGTTGGCCCCAAGATCCATACAGTAATCCAGCTCCTGCATGGCGGCAAAGCCGTTGCGATTCACGAATTCCTGCACATTAGAAATCCGCACCTTCGCCAGATTCACATCCGGCAGGAAGAAATAGCCGCAGGTCTGGGCTTTATCCTGGAGGCCCAAGGTCTCCAGCACATACTGCACCAGATAACACACATCCAGGAAAATTCCGGAGCCGGTGCCGCCGCCCATGCCGGTGAAAATGTGGATGCACAGCTCCGCGCTGTGCGACAATCCTGCCCGGACGCTGGTAATCAGGTCCGTGAGCTTTTGGATAAACTGAGAGCATCTCTGGAACAGCAGCAGCCGCCCCATCTGCCGCACGCCGCCTGTCCCTACCGGACTCATGGGCCTTGGCGGCTCCGGAGAAAACCACTGCATAAACGGCCGTTTGCGGATAACGGGCAAACTTCCCCACAAGGCGTCCGAATCCGGCCCGCTGATATCCAAAACTTCCGTATTCCAGTCTAAAGCGCCGGTTTCTTCCCACTTCCCCATACTGCCCGGGTCGCTGTCAATGGCCAAAAACCGGATATTCCGGTAGCTGGGAACCTCCGCTTTGGGATCGTCCGGCCGGATACGGCCATAGACCTCCCGCTTCAGCATCCGCAAGCACTCGACCCCCGTGCCCCCCAAGCCAATGGCGATGGTTGCACACGGATTCTGCTCCGCCTGCTGGGAAGGGGAAAGGATCCCTCCGCCGGCAGAGGACAAAAGCCTCTGATACATAAAATCACCCCTCCTCTTTTTTATCATACCGCAATTCCTCAATCCATAAAATTCAGGGCTATCCTGTCAAACCGCGCACAAATGCCACGGGTGCGCCCTTGCATCCACATAGATATACACCGCTTCCCCAATGCAGACCGGCGCCGCCGAGCGGAAACTTCTTGAGCTTCAGACGACGGCCACGGCCTAAGAGCTGCATGGATTCCTGGCGAGTTTCCAGATTCTCTGCGGTAAGAGAGATCCCTCTCCTCGTCCTCTCTTTCGAAAAAAGTTCACCAATCCTCAGTACATAGACTCTTGGATCACACTGTCAAACCGCACACGGATGCCACGGGTGTGTTCTGCATCCACATAAATGTACACGTCTTCCCCATTGTTCAGACGAATCTTCTTTGCCTTGCCTACGATATTGTCCGCATACACCGGCTTTTTGGAAACAAAGGTAATGTAGCTCTTGCCGGTGGCCTGGAAGTAGCTCTTCTTATGCAGTCCGGTAACGCCAATCTGGAACATGGTGAGCTTCAAACGGCCCCGGTTCTTGGTAATGGTGGATTCCTGGCGGGTTTCCAGATTTTCCGCGGTAACGGAACCCATAAACGCCTTGCGCAGGGCAATGCGCAGGAGAATCAGCAGGATAATCAGCACCAGCAGTCCGCCGCCCAACATGAGGATCAGGGCCAAAATGCCGATATTGGTAGAGGTCACCTTTACCTCAAAGGTGCAATAGGCCCCCTGGGAGTCATAGGCCTGGATGGTGAAGGAGCCCCGGGAAACGCTGAAATTATTGATGGTCAGCTGAGAGCCTTCCAGGGTATAGTCGTCTTCCAGCCAGGAGGAGGATTCCACCTGATAGTTCAGGGAGGCGTCCTCCGCGTCGGAAGCGGCCTCGCTCAAATCAATGGTGGAATCTGTGGGAATGAGGAACGGCCAAATATTGATGTGCTTTTCCAAGACCTCCACATTGGCAGTGGGAGGCGTATTGCCTACATTCAGGGTAAACTGGCCGCCGGAGGTTACCTGGCCCTCGTTTTCCACTCGCAGGGTGGCATAGAAGGTGCCGTAATCCGCCGGGGTAAAGGAGGTGACAAAGCCCTCTTCTCCGGCCTGGTCTACTTCCACGGTATCCAGCACATTGCCTTCAAAGTCTGTGACCTCCAGCACCGCCTTATAACCGGCGTACCGGGCCATATCCGTTACCTTCTGCCCGCCCTCATAGAGTTCGGTGATAAATTCCACGGGAGTGCCGGCAATATAATTTTCCTGTTCGTCCCGGATATGGGTGGTAGCACTCAGGTTGGAGTTGTAGATTTTAAAGATTTCAATTTGGCTGCTCGGCGTGCCGTATACGTCCAGATGCCACTGGCCGGACTGGGGCTGGGAAATCTTCAGCAGGTCAAAGGTACGGGAAGAATAGAGGATCTCCGCCAGCTCTTCCTCGGTATACTCATGGCCCTGGGGGTCCCGAAGCACATAGCGGTCGGCTTCCCCAAAGACCACCATATTGATTTCTTCCACGCCCAGCTCCGCTACGTCAAAATCCCGGGAGACCACGCCGGATTCCGGGATGGTTTCCTCTGCCAGCTTAACGCTCTGGGTGGAGAAAATCATCTGATAATACAGGTCAAACACATCCTGGAGGTCCTCCGCCTTCTGCACCTCCCGGAACTGGCCGCCGGTGGCCTGGGCAATCTGCCGCAGCTCATCGGGATTGGCCTGCTGGTTCTGGTTCAGGCAGATGGTGTAGATTTGGCAGCCGGAATCCCGGGCCTCTTCCAGGGCTTCTTCTTTCTTGGCAATGGACTCCTGGGTCTCCTCCTCGGTGCCCATTTCCGTGTTGCCATCGGTGAGCAGCACAATAATAGAAGGCAGCTCCGGATTGCCGGACTCTTCCAGCATGTCCACAGCCTCTTCCAGGGCGCCGCCGATGTCTGTCCAGCCGCCTACTTCCTGGCCCTGGATACTATCGGTAATCTCTGTTTTTTCCGGCCGGCCGGTGACCTCCATCGGGTCTTCCTCCGCGCTCACCTCATTGCTGAACACCACGCTGCCTACATGGTTGCCGCCATTAGCCAGCAGGGCGATAAACAAATTGATGGCCTCATAGCGATAGCCGTCCGGGTCCGTATCCGACATAGAACCGGAAGCATCCGTCACCATCACCACATTAAAACGGTTGACCTTTTCGTCCTCTGAGGCCTCCGCCGCCAAAGAAGGCAGGCAGAACACCGCCAGGAGCACCATGGCACACAAAGCAGCTGCTACTCTCTTCATACTCTCATAACACCCTTTCCTGTTTTCAAGTCCTGCACCTAGCAGGAAAACCCTTTTTGGAACCACGCCCACTCCCGTCTGCCCTGCCCCGCCGGGCCGGCCAGGCGCTTTGGAAATAGACGTTAGTTTTCCGTCAAGCCCGAGAAAGCTGCGCCTAAATACAAAAACTCGTCAAAATTCACGAAAGAAACCGCGCGCTTCCCGGCTTTGGCTCCGGGATTTGCCTATTTTCCGCAAAATTTGCGCCTTTTCCCCTTTTCAGGTGCACTTTCCACTATGCATTCTATCATATCATCAATTTCCCTTTGCCGCAAGAAGGCAAGGGATATTTTCCCCTGCCAAATCGGGCCAAAACCCTTTCTTTTTCCTTACAATCCACAAATCACAATGATATGGGTATGCCGTTTTTCAAAATTAAAAAAGTTCTGGGCGCAAATTGCACACAGAGCTTCTCTTTCAAAAGGGTTGACCGGCTGCAAACGCCAGCGGCCAGCAAAAAGAAAAACCCACGATGGAAATCCATCGCGGGTTTAGGGAGCGTTGACAAAAAAACACCCGCTTTAAACGCGGGCACAAAACCTAATAATATAGAAAAAACCTGCGGTGCACAAATTGCTCACCGCAGGTGTGGCGCGCCCGAAGGGACTCGAACCCCTGACCTTCTGATTCGTAGTCAGACACTCTATCCAGCTGAGCTACGAGCGCATAACTGTTTGGAACAGCTTTATTATTATAGCGCAAGGTTCGGGATTTGTCAACAGGATTTTTCAAAAGTTTTTATCCAGGGATTTTGCCAAGGAAAGTAAGGCCCGTTCCTTCCCGTCCGCCCCTTTCCGGAAGGTGCGCCGGATTTCCGCAAAGCCCATTTTGCGCCAAAAGGCCAAGCCGGGGTTGTTGGTCTCATAGCACCCCAGCTCCAAGCGAATAAAGCCGTTTGAATGCGCCCAATCCTTCAGGGCCGTCAGGAGTTCCTGCCCGCTTCCCTGTCCCTGCAAAGCGCTGTCCAAAATCAGCAGGCCGATATAGCCCGTTTCCGGGGTGGGATACCCCGCCACAAAGTCCAACACCGCCGCCGGCTTTCCCTGCCGGTACAAAAGCAAAAAGGCTTTATCCGCCAGAGAGCGCCCGGGAGGAAGGGCGCCGCAGTCCTCCAGCAGGTTTTCCCGGGTGGGGGCAGGTTCCCCAGTACGGGCATAGTAGCCGGTGAGATTGCTCCGCAAAACCAGGAGGGTATCGTCCAGGGCCTCTTCCACCGGCCGGGCCTGCCAACCGGGAAAGGCCTTTTGCAATTCTTGTATCAGGGGATTCATAGGGCCTCCTCTTGGATTAGGATAAAATGGGGGAGAAAAATGCCCGGGAATCATGGAAAATAGAGAGGGGAAACCGCCTGTTAGCCGCAAAGCCAACAGCCTGGACCCCGTACCCCGCCGGTATGGCCGGGAATCATCTCCGCCTTCCCTCTGGGAGGGCCACATAGGAGGGAACATCCATGAGCAAAAACCATGAGGGCAACTTTGTCAAAATCAGCCGGAGTCTCCTTTACTGGGGATGGTACACCAACGTCAACACCAAATGCCTGTTTCTCCACTGCATCCTGAACGCCAACTGGAAACCCGGGGATTTCCAGGGCATCCACTGCCAGCGAGGGCAGTTTATTAGTTCCATAGAGAAACTATCCCAACAAACCGGATTGACCATCCAGCAAGTGCGTACCGCCCTAAAACACCTGGAATCCACAGGGGAAATTACCAGGCGGGCCACATCGAAATTCAGCATTATTACGGTAAAAAACTACGACCGCTACCAGTCGGACAACAGGGAAACGGGCAAACAAACGGCAAACCGTCCACAAACCAGCAACACACAGCCTAACAAACCACTAACAACAATAGAAGAAGGAAAAGAAGGGAATAAGAAAGAAAAGAAAGAGAAGAACTTGGCTGCGCCGCAAATTTGCCCTTCGGGCGATGCTTCCGAAAATGACGGGCCAGTGGATTTGATGGAGTTGTATTACCAGCAGATGGGGGAATGGTGATGGACGCGGCTGCCGATAAACCCATTGGGGCTGGCTGGACGGAAGCTTACGCCTCTTCTTTTTCCGGGTCCTCCTCGGACAGGACCAGGCTGTAGCCGTAGGGGCCCAGATGGATTCGCCCGTTGACCGGCGACGGCCCCAGCAGGGCCTTGATCTGGGACCAATCCGAAGGGATCTCCAGCTCCCGCTCCCCGGCAGAGCGGTTTACGGCTACCAGCAGCTTATTCCGGTGGCCCATGCGCAGAAAGGCAAAATAGTCTCCCTCTGCCAGATAGGGCACCATGCCGCTTTCCCGCAGGGCCGGACATTCCCTGCGGATCTCCCCCAGGGTGCGGTACCAATCCAAAAGGGCCGGGTCCTCCCTGCCCCAGGGATAGGTCCTCCGGTTAAAGGGGTCCCGGTACCCCTCCATGCCGGCCTCGTCGCCATAGTACAGGCAGGGCACCCCAGGCAGGGTGTACTGCAGCAGGGAAGCCAGCCGCAGGAGCTTCAGCCCCCGCTCCCGCTGCTTGGGAGAGAGCTTCTGCTGGCTCTGCCACTGGCGGCCCCGCTGGTTGACCGGCTCTCCGGCCAGCACTGTCAAGGCCCGCTCAGTATCGTGGGTGCCGATATGGTTCATTAAAATTCGCGTTGTCTGAGGCGGATAGTTTTCCAGAATATTCATGATGCACTCCATCATATCCGAGGCGCTGGCCCCGGTGAGAAAGCCCAGGATGGCGTCCCGGAAGGGATAATTCATGACGCTGTCCAGCTGGCCGCCCAGAAGGTACCGCCGCCGCTGGCCGTAGGCGCATTTATTCGAAGCGTCCTCCCACACCTCTCCCAGCACCACGGCGTCAGGCTTTTCCTCTTTTGCAGCCCTGGTCAAAGCGTCGATAAACACATCCGGCAGCTCGTCGGCCACGTCCAGCCGCCAGCCCGCCGCCCCGGCCCGAAGCCACCGCCGGACAATGCCGTTTTTCCCGGTGATATACCGCAGATAGTCCTCCTGGTCCTCCTGGACATTGGGCAGGGTCGTAAAGTTCCACCAGCACTCATAATCGTCGGGCCACCGCCGAAAGTGGTACCAGGAATAGTAGGGGGAATTCCGGGAATTGTAGGCCCCTACCGAGTGGTACCGGCCTTCCCGGTTGAAATACACGCTGTCGCTGCCGGTATGGCTGAAAACCCCGTCCAGCAACACCCGGATGCCCCGCTTTTCCGCTGCTCGGCACAGGCTTCGGAAATCCTCCTCGTCCCCCAGCAGGGGGTCAACCCGGGAATAATCCGCCGTATCGTACCGGTGGTTGGAATGGGACTCGAAAATGGGGTTCAGATACAGGCAGGTGACCCCCAGGGACTGCAGGTAGTCCAGCTTCTCTTCGATGCCCTTTAAATCCCCGCCGAAAAAGTCCTTGTTGGTGATTTCCCCGTTTTCGTCGGGCCACCACTGAATCTCTTCTTCCCAGGCAGGGTGCAGCTTCCTATCCTTTGGCACATTCTTCTTTTTTTGGGCAGAGCGGAAAAACCGGTCCGGAAAGACCTGGTACATGACGCCTCCCGCCAGCCAGTCCGGCGTCTGGTAGGTTTTGCTGTATACCGTCAGCTGCCACCGGTCCTTGCCAGAGAGGATCCCCTCCCCGCCGAAAGTGCGGTTCAGGCTCAGACGCCCCCGCCAGGTATCCACCTCAAACCAATAAAACCGCAGGCCCGCAGAATCCGGCTGGTAATCGCACTCCCACCATTCGGCGTGGTCGCCGTTCATGCCGCACCAGAACATGCCATAGCGCTCCACCTTGCCGCCGGTATCCACCAGCAGGGCCGCGGCGGAACAGCGCAGGTCCCGGCTCATGCTGATTTTAAAATGCACATTGGTCCCCTCCTGCACCGCCCCGGTGGGGAAGCGGTACTGGGGATTGCGGGAATGGAACATAAATCCATCCGCCTCCTTTCTTTCCTTTCTATTCTCTGCGGATAAGCCTAAACTTAAAAGAAACAGGCCCTATCCGCTTATAAAGAAGCGGGGACCGCTCTCCCCCGACAGAAAAGCCTGCCGGAGAAGCAGCGTCCCCGCCCATACACTGTATTGGTTATTCCGGCAAAAGCCTTACCGCTGATGCTCGATGAGGGAAACATTGGCCGCGGCCTTCTTCGCCGGCTTCACGGACACATTCTCCGGAATGGGCTTTGCGTGCCAGATGTTTTCGGCATACTCCCGGATGGCACGGTCTGCGGCAAAGCGCCCGGCCATGGCGGTATTCACCAGGCCCATGCGGTTCCATCTCTGCTGGTCGCGCCAGGCCTGGGCCGCTTTCTGCTGAATCTGGGAATAAGACTCAAAGTCAGCCAGCACCATATACGGGTCGGTCTTGGAGAGGGAGTTGTAGATATCCTGGAAGTCAAACCCGCCGAAGCCCCGCTGGAGCTCTTCCATGGCGTGGCGGATGGTGGGATTGTTGTTCATATACTCATAGGGATGATAGCCGTTCTGCTTCAGGGTGTTCACCTCGGGGGTGGTCATACCGAAGAGGAAGATATTATCATCGCCCACGGCCTCGTGAATCTCCACGTTGGCGCCGTCCAGAGTGCCCAGGGTCACGGCGGAGTTAATCATAAACTTCATGTTGGAGGTACCGGAAGCCTCGGTGCCGGCCAGGGAGATCTGCTCGCTGATTTCGGCGGCGGGGATCATCAGCTCCGCCAGGGAGACGCAGTAGTTCTCCATAAAGACTACCTTCAGCTTATCGTTGACTCTGGGGTCGTTGTTGATGACCTTGGCCAGGGTGGCGATCATGCGGATCATCTGCTTGGCAAAGTAGTAACCAGCGGCGCTCTTGGCCCCGAAGAAATAGGTGTGGGGGGTGTAGTCCGCGTTGGGGTTCTCCCGCAGCCACTGATAGGTAGCCAGGATGTGCAGGGCATTGAGGTGCTGGCGCTTATACTCGTGCATCCGCTTGACCTGCACGTCGAAAATGGAGCTGGGGTCCACCTTGATGCCGGTAGTCTTGGCCACATACTCGGCCAGACGCACCTTGTTGTCGTGCTTAATCTGCTGCATCCGGCTGAGGACAGAAGCATCGTCCTTGAATTCCATGAGCTTCTGGAGCTCGTTGGCGTCGGTGATATAGCCGGTGCCGATGAGCTCATTGAGGAGGGCGGCCAGCTCCGGATTGGACTGGTTGAGCCAGCGGCGGTGGGCAATGCCGTTGGTGACGTTCTTGAACTTATAGGGCATCTCCGTATAGAAGTCGTTGAACACCGCGTCCTTGAGGATGTCGCTGTGGAGCTGGGAAACGCCGTTGACAGAATGGCTGCTGACCACGGCCAGGTTGGCCATCTTCACATAGCCGTCGTTGAGGGGCGCCATGCGGCCCACCTTGTAGCCGTCCACGCCCTTTTCGTGCATCTCGGCGCAGAACCGGCGGTTGATCTCCTCCACAATCTGATAAATGCGGGGCAGGTACATCTTGAACATATCTACGCCCCAGCACTCCAGAGCCTCGCTCATGACCGTGTGGTTGGTGTAAGCGATGGTGCGGGTAACAATGCTCCAGGCGTCGTCCCAGCCGTAGCCGCACTCGTCCAACATAATGCGCATCATCTCGGGGATGGCCAGCACGGGATGGGTGTCGTTCAGGTGGATGGCGGCCAGCTCCGGCAGGTTATCCAGGGACTGGTTGCTGAACAGGTGACGGCGGATAATATCCTGAATGGTGGCGGACACCAGGAAATACTGCTGCATCAGGCGCAGGCTCTTGCCCTCGGTGTGGTTATCCTCGGGATAGAGGACCTTGGTAATGACCTCGGCCATAGCGTTCTGCTCAATGGCCCGCATATAGTTGCCGCCGTTAAAGAGCTTCATGTCAAACTCGTCGGCCTGGGCCTTCCAGATGCGCAGCACGCTGATGCCCTTGCCGTCGTTGCCGGAAATATACAGGTCATAGGGGATTGCCGTGACCTTGGTGTAATCCTTATGGTTCACAATATGATACTGGTTATTCCAGTGTTCCTCGATATGGCCGTTGAAGTGGACCTCCACTGCCTTTTCCGGAACCTCCTGCATCCATACCCGGCCGCCGGGGAGCCAGAAGTCCGGCAGCTCCGTCTGCCAGCCGTCCACCAGCTTCTGGCGGAAGATGCCGTACTCATAGCGCAGGGAATAACCCATGGCATAGTAGCCCTGGGAAGCCAGGCCGTCCATAAAGCAGGCGGCCAGACGGCCCAAGCCGCCGTTGCCCAGGCCCGCGTCGGGCTCCTGGTCATAGAGGGCGTCCAGCTTAATGTCCATGTTGGCCAGGGCCTTGCGGAAGGGCTCCTCCAAATGCAGGTTATACAGGTTATTGCGCAGGGAGCGACCCAGCAGGAACTCCATGCAGAGATAATAGATCTTCTTGGTACCGGTCTTTTCGGCCTTTTCCTTGCATTCGTTGCGGCCCCGGATCATCAGGTCCCGAAGGATCAGGGCCACGGCCTTGTAGTACTGCTCGTCGGTGGCGTTTTCCGGGCTGACGCCGAAATTGTGGGAGAGCTTCTCTTTAATCATGGATTCGATCTGGGGTACGGAAAGATTATAATTCATAACAATCTTAGCCTCCAAAAATAATAGTGTAAGAAATGTATCCTCAAGGCGCTCCTTGCGCGGCCGGTTTCCGGCGCCCATTCCTCTTTTGCCAACCGCAGGCTCCGATTCTCCGGCGAAGCCCGACTCCGAGAAACAACAGCGGCAAAAAGGAGAGCTGCCCGGCCCAAGGCCGCAAGCCCCTACTATATGTTATTATATACCAAAACCGCCCCTGTTACAAGAGTTCTGCGCCCCAGGGGGGATTTTTTGCAAAATGCTCATTTTTCGCTTATTCATGCGAATTTTTTCATTCTTCCCTTGGAAAAGCGCCAAAAATCCGAGAGGAAAATTTTTCGCAAACTATTGTGCAGTTTTTACAAATCCAGGATTTTCAGAGGAAAACCCGGCAAATTCCGGCAGTGCGTGTCCTCTTTTTCTCTCTACGGGCCTGCAATTATTCCTCTGCCCCCTTTTTTATTTCACGCAAATGCCGTATAATGAAAGGACAGCACAACAGAAAGGAGCTGGCCTTATGGGCAAAAATAAAATTAAACTCTCTATCTGCGGCACCCCCTGCAGCTTAATCTCGGAAGACTCCGAGGAATATGTCCTGTCGGTAGGGCAGGAAGTGGAAGACGCCATCGAATCTGTCCTGCGCCAAAACGACCGGGCCTCCCTGACCCTTGCCTCTATCATTACCGCTTTAAATTTCTGCGACAGCGCCCACAAAGCCCTGGACTCTGCCGATAACCTGCGCTCGCAGCTGAAGGAATATCTGGAAGAATCCTCCCGGGCCCGCCAGGAGGCCGAGGAAGCCCGCCGGGAGCTGGACAAGGCCCGGGAAGAGCTCCAGGCCCTGCGGGAAAGTCTGGCCCAAAAGGAAGGGCAGGTTTCCCAGGCCCCCAAAACCCCCGCGCCGGTGGAAGAAGAACCCCCTACCGCGCCGGTACAGCGCCCCACCCCGCCCAGCATCCAAAAGGGCAGCTTTTCCAATCCCCTGAAGCCCACTGTGGCCCCGGAAGAAGAGGGCTTTATGAGCTTCTTTGAAAAGCCGGAAAAGAACGCCTGATTCCCCTGCTTTGATTCGCTTTTTAGAAAGGAACACCGCCTATGTCTCACCCCTCCTGCCCCGACGCTGTGGAGGTGCTGGCCCCTGCCGGCTCTCCGGAAACCCTCCAGGCCGCCGTGCGGGCTGGGGCCGACGCCGTTTATCTGGGAGGCAGCGCCTTCAGCGCCCGGGCTTCCGCCAAAAATTTCACCAATGAGCAGCTCCGCCAAGCTGTGGAATTCTGCCACGGCCGGGGCGTCCAGGTCTATTTGACTGTGAACACCCTGCTGCTGGAGGAAGAACTCCCCGCCGCCTTGGAATTCCTCCGGTTCGCCTGCTCCCTGCCGGTGGACGCCCTCCTCATCCAGGACCTGGGGCTTTTCCGGCTCATCCGGCAGGCGGCCCCGGAACTGCCTATCCACGCCTCTACCCAGATGAGCATCCACACCCCCGCCGGGACCCGGTTCCTCTATGAGGCGGGCATGGAGCGGGTGGTGCTGGCCCGGGAGCTCTCTTTAAAAGAAATGCGGGAGATTGCCGACGCCTGTCCGGTTGAGCTGGAAGCCTTTGTCCACGGGGCGCTGTGCATGTCTGTCTCCGGCCAATGCTATTTCAGCGCCATGCTGGGAGGCCGCAGCGGCAACCGGGGCATGTGTGCCCAGACCTGCCGCCTGCCCTTTTCCGCCCCCGGCGGCACCGGCCACGATTTGAGCCTGCGGGACCTGTCCATGATTTCCCGGATGGAGGAGCTCCGGCAGGCCGGAGTGTGCTCCGCCAAAATCGAGGGCCGGATGAAGCGTCCGGAATATGTGGCCGCCGCCACAGCCGCCTGCCGTCAGTCCGCTGACGGCCTGCCCCCGGACCCCCAGCTCCTCTCAGACCTGGAATCGGTGTTTTCCCGCTCCGGCTTTACCAGCGGCTATCCCGACGGGAAGCTGGGCCGGGAAATGTTCGGCACCCGCACCAAGGAGGATGTGACCAACGCCACTCCGGCGGTGCTGGCCCGGCTCCACGGCCTTACCCGGGAAGAGTATCCCCGGGTGCCGGTGGTTTTTTCCCTGGAAATCGCTGCCGGGAAGCCGGTATCCCTTTCCGTCCGGGACCAGGAGGGCCATGAGGCCCAGGCCGTCAGCGAGGGATTCCCAGAGCCGGCCCGCACCCGGCCCCTGGACGAAGAGCGGTGCTTGGCCCAGCTGCAAAAAACCGGCGGCACGCCCTTTTTCCTCCAGGAAGCTCACTGCCATTTGGAACCGGGGCTGTCCATCCCCATTTCCATTTTGAACCGTCTGCGCCGGGAAGTCCTGGAAAACCTGCTGGAGCAGCGCTCTCACCGGAAGCCCTATGCCTTCTCCATGCCGTCTCTGGAAAAACAGCCCCACAGCGCTCCGGAAAAGCCCGGGATTCGGGCCTTTTTCACTTCCCCGGAGCAGGTGTGCGAAGCCGCCCGGGACTGTGAAATTCTCTGGCTGCCTCTGGAAACCCCGCTGCCGGAGCTTCTTCACCTGCGGGAAGAAGGCTTTCCCATCGGGCTGGCATTGCCCCGGGCCTTTTTCGGCGGGGAGGAATCCGTGCGCCGTTTACTGACTGAGCGCCTGAAAGCCGGGTTTACCCGGGCCTGGTGCGGGAACCTGGGAGCAGTAGCCCTGGCCCGGGAGCTGGGGGTGGAAATTCACGGGGGCTTCTCCTTGAACTTCACCAACACCCCGGCCCTCCAATGGGCCCAGGAAGCGGGCTTTGCCTCGGCGGAGCTCTCCTTTGAGCTGCCCTTGGAGCAGTGCGCCTCTTTGGGCGGCACACTCCCCCGGGGCATCTTGGCCTATGGCCGCCTGCCCCTGATGCTCTGCCGGAACTGCCCCGCGGCCAACGCCCCTAAAGGCTGCCAGGGCTGTTCCCGCTCTCCCCTTCTCACCGACCGGAAAGGGGCCTCTTTCCCGGTGCGCTGCACCCGTGGGCCGGGGTACCGGTACAGCGAAGTTCTCAACAGCGTGCCCCTTTCCCTCAGCGACCGGCAGCGGGAAATCCGGGGCCAGGATTTTGTCGTTTTTCGGTTCACCGTGGAAAATCCTGTGGAAACGGAATCGGTGTTCCAGGCCTTTCACAGGGGTGAAAACCCCCTTGAAACCTACACTCGCGGCCTTTATTACCGGGGCTGGGAGTGTTGTTGAAAACTCTGTGGAAAGCGTTAAAAACTTCGTGGAAACCCCGGACGCGCCGTGGAAAACCCCTGTTTCGCCCATTTTTGCTAAGATATTCTCTCAAGGAAAGGAAACCCTCTCATGGAATCTGTCACCCCACTCAAACTCAAAAAGCTCCGTCCCCAGGCCGTCCTGCCGGTGCGGGCCACCTCCGGCAGCGCGGGCTTGGACCTGAGCGCCTGCATTGACGCGCCCATGACCCTGGCTCCCGGACAGCGGGCCTTAGTCCCTACGGGTCTGGCCGCCGCTATTCCCGCCGGGGCCGCCGGCATGATTTACGCCCGGAGCAGCCTGGGGGTCAAGCACGGCATTGCCCTCTCCAACGGCGTGGGGGTCATCGACAGCGACTACCGGGGGGAAATCTCCGTGGGCCTGTGCAATTTCTCCTCCGAGCCCTACACCATCCAGCCTGGGGAGCGCATTGCCCAGCTGGTGCTCCATCCCGTGCTGCTGCTCCCCGTGGAGGAAGCGGACTCCCTGGACGAAACCGCTCGGGGCGCCGGGGGCTTTGGCTCCACCGGCCGGAACTGACAAAGGAGGCGGCGATCATGAAACGGACTTTGCTGCGGGGGCTTCTGCTCATTGTTCTTTTACTGCTGGCGGTGGTGCTGGGAAAGGTTATCGGCAACCTCTGCGAGGGAGTCGCTTTCCTCTCCTGGCTGTCCCTCAGCGCCCAGTTTGGCCTGCAGCCCACGATCATTGATTTGCAGGTGATCCAGTTCACCTTTGGCGCGGTAATAGACATCAACGTAGCCCAGGCCATCCTGCTGCTGGCGGCGATTGTGGCCTATTCCCGGATAAAAATCAAAGAATAATTCATAGCTTTGTCACAGAAAACCGCGCCGTTGGGGACAGTCTGTCCAGATTTTTTGCGGCGGCGCCCCCCTGGCTGATAAATTTACATAAAATCCCGCCGGAAGCCCGATTCCTTGTTGAGAAAATATCGGAAAAGGGGTATAATAAAGCGTAATATCCAGAGGGGGGTTCCCGCCGGGGAACGCCCTTTGGGCCTATCTTCAAAAGCAATACGTACAGCAGGCTGTTTTGATAAAAATTTGTCCGGAAAAGGATGATTCAAGGAAAGGGGAATTTCTCATGTTTTCAAAAGATATTGGCATTGACCTTGGTACCGCAAACACACTGGTATTTATGAAGGGCAAGGGCATTGTCATGCGCGAGCCCTCTGTGGTAGCGGTGGATATCCGCTCGGAAGAGGTCCTGGCTGTGGGCACCCAGGCCAAAGAGATGATCGGCCGCACCCCCGGCTCCATTGTGGCCGTGCGCCCTCTGAAGGACGGCGTTATCGCGGACTTTGACGTGACGGCTACCATGCTCAAGCACTTTATCCGCAAAGCCATTAAGTCCAATTCCTTCAGCCGCCCCCGGGTGGTGGTGTGCATCCCCTCCGGCGTCACCGAAGTAGAGCGCCGGGCCGTAGAGGACGCCGCCCGTCAGGCTGGCGCCAAGGAAGTGGAGCTCATTGAGGAGCCCATGGCCGCCGCTATCGGCGCGGGCCTGCCCGTCGCAGAGCCCACCGGCAGCATGGTGGTGGACATCGGCGGCGGTACTGCCGAAGTGGCTGTGATTTCCCTGGGAGATATCGTCACCTCCTGCTCTGTCCGGGTGGCCGGCGACAAGTTTGATGAATCCATTATTTCCTATGTGAAGAAGAAATATAACCTCCTCATCGGTGAGCGCACCGCCGAGGACATCAAAATCCAGATCGGTTCCGCCTATCCCACCGAGGAAGTGGCCAACCTGACCATGGAGATCAAGGGCCGCAACCTGGTGGACGGCCTGCCCAAGAACGTCACCATCCACGCCGACGAGGTCCGCGACGCCCTGGCCGACCCCCTGGTGACCATTGTGGACGCCATTAAGAGCACCCTGGAGAAGACCCCGCCGGAGCTCTCCGCCGACGTGATTGACCACGGCATTATGCTCACCGGCGGCGGCGCCCTGCTGCGCGGCCTGGACCAGCTGGTGGCCCAGGAAACCGGTATGCCCGTCCATGTGGCGGAGCGCCCGCTGGACTGCGTGGTAGACGGTACCGGCAAGCGTTTGGAGATTGTCATGCCCCGGGAATACTATAAGGCCAACCGCCGCTAAGCGGCTGTCCGCCCCTGTTTCCGGCGCATTTGTCAAAGCTGAATGACGGCAGGGGCTGCCGCTCTTCCGGCCGGCTTCTTTCCGGCTGCCGGGAGGGCGCGGCCCCTTTTGCGTTCCCATCCCGCTGATCCTTTCTATTACGCAGACCCGCTAAGAAGGAGGCGTTTTGTATTGAAAGATTTTTTCCACACCAAGAGCTTTAAAGTGCTCCTGGTATCCATATTCGTACTGCTGGGGCTTTTGCTCTACACCAGCAGCGTGGGAAGCTCCCTCACCGCCAACCTGCTGGGCTTCCTCTCCGCTCCCATGCAGAAAATCAGCACCGGCGTAGTTGCCAATGCTGCCGCCCTGGGAGAAGATCTGACCCGCTCCGCCGACGAGCTGGCAGCGGAAAACCAGGCCCTGAAAGAAGAGATCCAGCAGCTCCGGGAGCAGCTGGTGGACTACTATGAAATCAAACAGGAAAACGAGCAGTATAAGACCGTCCTGGAGCTGAAAGAGGAAAACCAGGATTTCCAGATGCTCCCCGCCACGGTGATCGGCCGTGACCCCAACGATGTGTTCTATGGCTTTTCCATTGACCAGGGCTCCCTCAACGGGGTCTCCGTCAATGACCCGGTGATTACCGGAGACGGCGTGGTGGGCTGGGTTTCCGAAGTATACGCCACTTCCAGCCAGGTGACCACCCTGTTTTCCCCCAGCACCAAAATCGGCGCCATGGCCAAGGAGAGCCGGGATACCGGCGTTACCGGCTGCGACATCACCCTGGCGGACCAGGGCCTGATTCAGCTGGGCTATCTGACCACGGATAACAGCGTCAAGGCCGGGGACATGATTACCACTACGGGCCTTTCCGGTATGTACCCCAAAGACCTGCTCATCGGCACTGTCACAGAAGTGCAGTATGAAGACAACGGCGTTTCCCAGTATGCCCTGGTGGAACCCTTTGTGGACATTAAAAACGTGCGGGACGTCTTTGTCCTCACTGACTTTGAAGGGAAAGGCGAGATCGCCATTACAGAGCAGGATCAGGACGCCGAGGCTTCCCCAAGCCCCAGCCCGTCCCCGTCCGCTTCTCCCTCCCCTTCCCCGGAGGGAGAATAAATGGAAGGCCGTTACCGTTTTATCCGATACTTTGCCTACGCCCTGGAGCTGCTGGTCCTCTATATGATTCAGCAGACCCCGGGCTTTCTCCCCTCTTTGTTTGGAGCGCGGCCCATTCTGATTATTCCGGCAGTGCTGGCCATCGCCATGTTTGAGCCGGAGATTCCCGCCATGGCCTTTGGCATTTTCGGCGGGCTTCTCATTGACTTTGGCATCGGGGACGCTTTGGGCTTCCACGGCATTATGCTGGGGGTGGCCTGTTATGTCATCAGCGCCCTTTCCGCCAACCTGCTGCGCACCAACCTGCTCACCTCGTTTTTAGTCAATACCGTGTCCCTTCTGGTGATCGTGGTGCTCCAATGGCTCTTCTATTATGTGCTGTATGGATACGACTACATCCTGTATGCTCTCTTGCACCACTACCTGCCCCGGATCGCCTATTCCCTGGTACTCACGCCCATTACCTTCTATTTCAACCGGGCCTTTGCCCTATTGATCCGCCCCGCCGATTGACCCCGTTTTCCCCTGCTTTTCGGAAAGGAGGATTTCCGTGAAACGTTTTTCCGGTATCAGCCGCTATATTATCTGTTCCCTGCTTCTGCTGGGAGTGTTCAGCGCCTACGCCCTGCGCCTGTTCCAGTGGCAGATTGTGGACGGCCAGGAATACTACGACATCGCCAACACCACTTCCTCTTCCTACATCAAGCTCACCGCCACCCGGGGAGAGATTCTGGACCGCAACGGCAACGCCCTGGCCCAGAACAAGACCTGTTACAACATTGTTTTTGACGACACCCTCATTGACCACGACCATCTCAACGACACCATCCTGGAGCTCATCGGCATCCTGGAGGAAACCGACACCGAATGGATCGATATGCTGCCCATCCAGCTGAACAGCGACGGCAGTTATTCCTTTAAAGAAAACAACGATTCGGAAATCGAGTTTCTCAAGAGCAGCAGTATGCTCCATGTGAACCAGTACGCCACCGCCCAGGAGTGCATGACCCAGCTCATTGAGATGTTTGACTGCCAGGAATACGCCCCGGAGGACGCCATCAAAATCCTTTCGGTGCGGTATAATATGCGGAAAAACCTCTTTGACGCAGACTCCCCCTACACCTTTGCCCAGGATATTTCCGCTGATGTGATGACGGTGGTCAATGAGCGCGCCGCCAATATGCCCGGCGTGCGGGTGGATGTGACCACCACCCGGGAATATCCAGACGGCGCTCTGGCCCCCCACATTATCGGCAGAACCGGCCGGCTCACCCAGGACCAGTACGATTCCTTTAAGGAAGAGGATAACCTCTTCGATATGGAAGACAATCTCTCTGGCTATTCCTTTGACGACACCATGGGCCAAAACGGCATCGAATACGCTTTGGAGGATACCCTCCGGGGCGAAAACGGCAAGCTCTCTATTGAGACCGACCAGGACGGCAATCTGACCAGCTCGGAGGTGGAAGTGGCTCCGGAAGCCGGCAACACCGTTTATCTGACCCTTGACTCCCGGATTCAAGCAGTGGCCAATGCTTCCCTGGCCAAAAACGCCAAAGCCACGAAAGAAAATCCGGTTCCTACACAAAACAACCCCAAAGGCGGCGCAGACTGTGAGGCCGGTGCAGCGGTGATGATCGACGTGAACACTGGGGCAGTATTGGCGGCCAGCACCTATCCCAGTTATGATCTGAACCGGTATATCGAGGATATTGACTACTATAATCAGCTTAACAACGACAAAACCTATCCCATGATTAACCGGGCTTTCAGTGGTACCTTTGCCCCCGGCTCTATTTTCAAACCAGTCGTTGCATCCGCCGCACTACAAGAAGGGATTATTGATTCCAACAGTACCGTTTACTGCGGTCATTACTATACCTACTATACCAACGATCCCCGCCAGGCCCCAAAATGCATGGGCTGGCACTATAACACCAATATTCTCAAGGCTCTGCAAAAATCCTGCAATATCTTTTTCTTTGACGTTGGCCGCCGGCTGGGAATTGAAAAGCTGGACGCTTACGGCACCCTGTTCGGCTTAGGCCAAAAAACCGGTCTGGAGGTTTCCGAAAGCCCCGGTGTGCTCACCAATCCGGAAGATTACGAACGCCGTTCCGGGGACACCTGGACCGATGGCATGACCCTGTCCGCCGCCATCGGACAGCTGGATAACTCCTTTACGCCCCTTCAATTAGCCAGCTACTGCTCCTCTATCGCCAATGGCGGGCACCGTTTGCAGCTCCATCTGGTGGATAAGATCACAGATTATACCCGGGAAAACACCATCGAAAAAAAAGGGGCCAATGTTCTTAATGAAGTAGGGGTGGACGATAAAAATCTGGAAATTGTCCGGCAGGGAATGCGTCTGGTGGCCCAAAGCGGTGGTACCGCTTCGAATTTTGCCGACTACGGCATCGAAATCGGGGCAAAAACCGGCACCGCAGAAGTCAATGGGCATTCCGACAATGTCACTTTTATCGGGTTTGCTCCCTATGATAAGCCGGAGATTGCCATTGCCGTGGTGTTGGAATACGGTTCCAACAGCACCTATTCCAAAAATATTGCCCGTGACCTGTTCGACGCCTATTTCTATGGGGCCTATGTAGATGAGGACGGAGAAATCGTGATCCCCTCCGCTGCGGATACCCTGGAGGACGAAAACTGAGGGACGAAGGGGACTTCCTCCCGTCCTTCTACATAAAAAGACGACAGGATTTGGGGCTTTCTGACAAATATATAAAGGATAACTATGTATACTGCCCGAATTTCTTTCTTTATATTTGTGCAGAAATAACAGATCGAAAAAAACATGATAAAATCCACAAAAACACTTTGACTAAACCAAGGCTTTGTGGTAACATGATAAAAGAGGTATTGTTTCATGGGAGCCATTACGGTAATTACATCTGGAAAAGGCGGCGTGGGAAAGTCCACCACCTCGGTGGGACTGGCCTGCGCCCTTTCCCGGCGGGGCCGCAGGGTCCTGCTGGTGGACGGGGACGCCGGGCTGCGCAGTCTGGACCGGATGCTGGGAGTAGAAGCCGGCCTGGTCTACGATATTGCAGACGTAGCCGCCGGCCGGTGTGAGCCTATCCGGGCCATTTATCCCTGCCCCGGCTTTGAGCGGTTATTTCTTCTTCCCGCTCCTGCCAAAGAAGAAGATACCGTCCCGCCGGAGATTATGCAGCAGCTGATCCCCCTGTTGGCGGCCTATTACGACCATGTGCTCATTGACTGCCCGGCCGGGGTGGGCACAGGGTTTGCTTCGGCGGTTGCCGCCGCCCAGCGGGCCTTAGTGGTCTCCAACCCCGACCCGGTGTGCGTTCGGGACAGCGCCATTGTCCGCCGCCTGCTCGCCGAAAAGGGCGTAAAGGACCAGCGCCTGGTCATCAACCGCTTCCAGAACAGCCGCTTTAAAAAGCTGGGCTATTTCGAGGATTTGGACGCTATGATTGATGAGTCCGGCATCCGGCTCATTGCCGTAATTCCCGAGGACGTGCAGCTGGCTTCTGCCGCTGCCGGCGCCCGGCCCGCCCCCCAGCGCTGCTCCGGCGCTATGGCTTATTCCCGTCTGGCCGCCCGGCTGGAAGGGGAGCGCGTACCGCTGCCTTCCCTGCGCTGGCTATAAGATGTTTTAATAATGAAAGCAACCCTGTCGTTTGTATAAACAAAAATGTAAGGAGGAGTTCCAATTGAAAATCGCACTTATCGCTCACGACGCCAAAAAGGAACTGATGGTGCAGTTCTGTATTGCGTATTGCGGTGTACTCAGCCGCCACGCTCTCTGCTCCACCGGTACCACCGGTAAAATGGTGTCAGAAGCTACAGGACTGCAGATTCAGCGTTTCCTCAGCGGCTCTCAGGGCGGCGACCAGCAGATTGCGGCCCGCATTGCCTGCAACGAGATTGACCTGCTTCTGTTTTTCCGTGACCCCCTGAGCCCCAAACCCCACGAGCCCAACGACATGAACCTCCTCCGGCTCTGCGATATGCACAATATCCCGGTGGCAACCAATATCGCCACTGCCGAAGTTTTGATTCATGGCTTAGAACGGGGCGACTTGGATTGGCGGAACATTGTCAATCCCATCTGACCTCTGGAGCTTGCATAGAGAATCTGAATCCGGCGATGAACGGGAGCAGTACGGAAGCCTCTTCACAGGGAGGGCCGGTCTTGACTGAGAGCCGGCCCGGCAAAAGGGGCCTCCCGAAGGACACCCGGGAGCCTGCCGCAGCACTGCTGCGCGTTTTCCGCGTTAAGGAATCAAAGGAGGGCATCCTTTTTGGCTGCCCTTGAAAAAGGGTGGCACCGCGAGGATTTCCCTCGTCCCTTTGTTGGGACGGGGGTATTTTATTTTAATACAAAGGAGAACAAGATACTATGGCATTATTAACACAGGCGCCCAAGGGCACACAGGACCTTCTGCCCCCCAAAAGCGGGGAATGGCAGGCTGTTGAGGAAGTCATGCGCAGCGAAGCGGCCCTGCACGGCTTCGGAGAAGTCCGCACGCCCGTGTTTGAGCATACGGAGCTGTTCCTGCGCAGCGTAGGCGACACCACCGATGTGGTGGAAAAGCAGATGTACACCTTCAACGACAAGGGCGGGCGCTCCATCACCCTGCGTCCCGAGGGCACAGCCGGGGCCGTGCGGGCCATGCTGGAGCATGCCCTCTACAATGACGGCCTGCCGGTGAAGCTCTATTATCTGACTTCCTGCTACCGATACGAGAAGCCCCAGGCCGGCCGGCTCCGGGAGTTCCATCAGTTCGGCGTGGAGATGTTCGGGGCGGCGGCTCCGGTGGCGGACGCGGAAGTCATCTGCCTGGCCAAGTCCATTTTTGACCGGCTGGGAGTCAAAAACCTGACCCTGGAGCTGAACTCCATCGGCTGCCCGGAATGCCGGGCCAAGTTCCACCAGGCCCTGAAGGAGTACTTTGAGGGCTACCGGGACCAGCTGTGCGAAACCTGCCTGTCCCGGCTGGAGCGCAACCCCATGCGCATTCTGGACTGCAAAAGCCCGGTGTGCTCCAAAATTGCCGAAGGCGCACCCCATATTCTGGACTACCTGTGCGACGACTGCCGGGAGCACTTTGAGGGGGTACAGTCCTACCTGAAGGCCGCCGGGGTGGAGTTCGTCATTAACCCCACTATTGTCCGCGGCCTGGATTACTACACCCGCACGGTGTTTGAATTTGTCAGCAATGACCTGGGGGCCCAGAGCACTGTCTGCGGCGGCGGCCGGTATGACGGCCTCACCGAGCAGATGGGCGGCAAGCCCATGGCAGGCTTGGGCTTTGGTCTGGGCATGGAGCGGCTGATGCTGGTGCTGGAAGCCCAGAAAATTCAGATGCCCGCACCCCCGGCCTGCGAGGTGTACATCGCCTCTATGGGAGAGGCCGCCGGCAGGGAGGCTTTCCGGCTGGTGAACGAGCTTCAGCACAGCGGCGTAGCGGCGGCCTGCGATTTGTGTGCTCGGGGCCTGAAAGCCCAGATGAAGTACGCCAACAAAATCGGCGCGGCCTTCACTTTGGTGCTGGGGGACAACGAGCTGGCCCAGAAATCCGCCAAAATCAAGAACATGAAAACCGGCGAGGAAAAGCCCATCTCCCTGGACGAGAAGTTTATGGAGGACTACCTCACCATCTCCACCATGGCAGAGGGGATTACCCTGGGATAACCTAAATCGCAATTTTCTAAATTTTCATACACACTACTTTTAGGAGGCAATTATCATGGCAGAAACCATCAAAGGGCTGAAGCGCACCCACTACTGTGGGGAGCTCCGCCCCTCGGATATTGGCAAGGAGGCCGTTGTATTCGGCTGGGTACAGCGCCAGCGGGATTTGGGCCAGCTGATTTTCATCGACCTGCGGGACCGCACTGGCATTGTCCAGCTGACCTTTGACGACAGCACCGATCGGGAGGCCTTCGACAAGGCCTTTTCCGCCCGCTCTGAATACGTCCTGGCGGCCCGGGGCGTTGTTCGGGAGCGCGACTCCAAGAACATGGACATCCCCACCGGTGAGGTGGAGATCTACGTCCAGGAGCTGCGGGTGCTGGGCAAGGCGGAGACCCCGCCCTTTGAGATTGTGGAGAACTCCCGCGTCAAGGAAGATTTGCGGCTGAAATACCGCTATCTGGACCTGCGCCGCCCGGATTTGCAGCGGAACATCCTCATGCGCCACAAAATCGCTAAGATTACTCGGGACTATTTTGATGAAAACGGTTTTATTGAAATTGAAACCCCCATGCTCATCAAATCCACCCCGGAAGGGGCCCGGGACTTCCTGGTGCCCAGCCGTATCCACAAGGGCAGTTTCTACGCTCTGCCCCAGTCCCCCCAGCTCTACAAGCAGCTGTCCATGGTAGCCGGCTTTGACCGCTACATGCAGATTGCCCGGTGCTTCCGGGATGAGGATCTCCGGGCCGACCGTCAGCCGGAATTCACCCAGATCGACTTGGAAATGTCCTTCGTGGAGATGGAGGACGTGCTGAAAATCGGCGAAGGCTATGTCCAGCGGGTCTTTAAGGACGCACTGGGCGTGGACATTCCCCTGCCCCTGCCCCGCCTGACCTATAAAGAGGCCATGGAGCGCTACGGCTCCGATAAGCCCGACACCCGCTTTGGCATGGAGCTCATCGACCTGAGCGACCTGGTGAAGGACTGCGGCTTCGGTGTGTTCTCCGGCGCAGTGCAGGGCGGCGGTTCCGTGCGCTGCATCACCGCGAAAAATGCAGTTTCCGTCCTGACCCGTAAGGAAATCGACAAGCTGACCGACATGATTAAGGGCATCGGCGGCAAGGGCCTGGCCTGGATTCGCATGGCACCCGACGGCATGAAGGCTTCCTTCTCCAAGTTCATGACCGAGGAAGAAATGAACGCCATTCTGGCCCGTGCCGGTGCAGAAACCGGCGACGTGGTGCTCATCATCGCCGACACCAAGACCAGCCATGTACTGCCTCAGCTGGGCGCTCTCCGTCTGGAAGTGGCCGACAAGCTGGGCATTGAGCGCAAGGGCTACAACTTCCTGTGGGTGGTGGAGTTCCCCTTCTTCGAGTTTGACGAGGATCTGGGCCAGTATGTGGCCATGCACCATCCCTTCACCGCTCCTCTGGAGGAGTGCATCCCCTATCTGGAAAGCGATCAGGGCAACGTGCGGGCGCAGGCCTATGACCTGGTACTCAACGGCATTGAGCTGTCCAGCGGCTCCATCCGTATCACGGACCCCGACCTGCAAAAGCGGATGTTCCGCCTGCTGGGTCTCAGCGAGGAAGAGTCCTATCAGAAGTTCGGCTTCCTGACCGACGCTTTCAAATACGGCGCACCGCCCCACGGCGGCATGGGTATCGGCCTGGACCGTCTGGTCATGCAGATGCTGGGCTCCCCCACCCTGCGGGACGTGGTGGCCTTCCCCAAGGTGCAGAACGCCAGCGAGCTCATGACCGAAGCCCCCGGCTCGGTAGACACCCAGCAGCTTGACGAGCTGGGCATCCAGCTGAAGGCGGAGCCCCAGGCAGAAGCCTAATCCTCTTTTTCATCACAAACGAAATCCCCGGTCAATCTTGTCCGGGGATTTTTTGCGTGATTTTACCGGGGCTTTACTTTTCTCCCTCCTGAATTTTATATTTTCATGATAGAATCTCTCCTGCAAAAACGGCGCTTTGCCTAAGACTTTGGGTTTTTCTAAAAAGGCACGGCGTAAAATAAAGGAGATTTTCTATGCAAAAGAAAACCAAGTATATCCTGAGGGCCTGCGTCGGGGTGGCGGCGGTCGCCGCCATTACCGGAGGGCTGCTGTACTCCCAGTACGCCACCCAACGGGCTTCTCTTTTGGATATCCACGACGAAGCCGCTATGACGGCCTATCTGACGGAAATCAGCGACCAGGAGAACGTCCAGATTCTGGCCACCGAAGAGGCCGGCGGTTTCTGCGGGCTGGTCTTTTCCGGGGAAGTGCCCGGGGATGACGACAGCCACAAAACCACCTCCATCATTCTGGAAGAAGCGGCCGCCCCCTTTGCGGGACTGTACTATCCAGCCGACAGAAACCTCGGCATGGACTCGGATATAGACGGATGCTATGAAACCTTCCCGGACCGAAAAGTCACCGTCTGCATGGTATACGGCCAGCAGCCTCCGGAGGACGCGGCCTGGTACACCTTTGAACGGGACGGCACCTGGATTGCCCAGCCTATGGAGCAGGACGAATTTCTGGATTTGTTCCTGCTCTACGGCACAGAACAGCGTGCCAAGGGCTCCCTTTCCGGTATGCTCCTCAATGAAGATGGGGAAGAAATTGGTTTGTTCTGAGCAGGCTAAACCTAGCGGAGTGCTCCATGCTAATGCGCCAAATGGCTGACAGCGAGAAAATGCCTGTTCTTCCGGATAAATGGCCTATTCTCTACTCACTCTTCGGCTGGTATTCCCTAAGGGCTCGCGTTGCTTCGCAACTCTTGCTATTGCCGAGAACAAGAAGAACTTTTTTACTTGCTTCGCATATTTTTACGTGTTCCCCTATTTTCGTTTCTTCAAACTTCTCCCCTTGCTGGGGCTCCTCGCCCCAGACCCCTGCCAAAGGGACTAAGTCCCTTTGGAATCCGTATGTTTATAAGCAGTTCCATATAAACAGAGGCTTCCACGGGTTTTCCCATGGAAGCCTCTGTTTATTTTTCCCGCTTTCGGCAGGCGGGACATTTTCCGTACAGGGTGAGCTGGTGCCGGTCAATGGAGAAGCCCGTTTCCCGCTCCAGCTCCTTTTCCATGGCCGTCAGGGGGCACTCCTGGAGCCGGATGCGGCTGTGGCACTGGGTACACACCAAATAGTGGCCGTGTTCCTCCCGCCGGGCATACCGGAACACCCCGTCCGGGGAAACCTCCTTGTCCAGAAGGCCGTCCTGGGCAAAACGCTCCAAATTCCGGTATATCGTAGACAGCGCCAGGGTGGGGAACTGCCCTCGGAGGGCCTCGAAAATCTCTTCTGCCGACACCGGCCCCCCGGCTGCGGCCACCTGCTGCAAAATGGCTGTGCGGCGCTGTGTGTTTTTCACAGTGAAAGCCCTCCTTTCCGAAATCCTTCCCCTCCATTATAGCGGTTCCCGGCAAAAAAGCAAGTTCCCACCCGGCACGGTCTGTGTTATAATAAGGGGTACAGTCTTTTATGGAGAGGAAGGATTTCTTTTGCGGGAAATCTATCTGGATAACAGCGCCACCACCCGGGTCTGCCCGGAGGCGGCGGAAAAAGCCCTGGAACTCATGACCCAGTGCTACGGCAACCCCTCGTCCCTGCACGCCCTGGGATTCCGGGCGGAACAGGCCCTTTCCCAGGCCAGGCAGGCAGTGGCGAAGCTTCTTTCTGCCCAACCGGAGGAAATCACCTTTACCTCCGGGGGCACGGAATCCAACAACCTGGCGATTTTCGGCGGAGCTTTTGCCCGGCGCCATGTGGGCCGACGCATTGTCACCACCCAAATCGAGCACCCCTCGGTGCTGGAACCCATGGCCCAGCTGGAAAAAGAGGGCTGGGAGATTGTGCGCCTGGCTCCGGACGCCTTTGGCCGCATTTCCCCCCAGCAAATCGAGGAGGCCATTACCCCGGACACCGCTTTGGTGAGCATCATGGCGGTGAATAACGAGATTGGCAGTATCCTGCCGGTGGAGGCCGCCGCCCGGGTCATCCGGCGGAACAAATACCGCACCCTCCTCCATGTGGACGCGGTGCAGGCCTTTGGCAAGCTGCCTTTGATACCGGGAAAAACCGGCATTGATCTGCTGACGGTCAGCGCCCACAAAATCCACGGGCCCAAAGGGGCCGGCGCCCTGTATATCCGCAAGGGGGTGCATATCCCCGCCCGGACCTTCGGCGGCGGCCAGGAGCGGAACCTGCGCTCCGGCACAGAAGCCCTCCCCGCCTGGTGCGCCTTTGGGGCCGCAGTGAAGGCCCTGCCCCCTCTCCGGGAAGAGGAAGCCTCTATCCGGGCCCTGTGGGAGGACGCCCGGCAGCGGCTCTCGGCCATTCCCGGAGTGGTGCTCCAAAGCCCGCTGGAAGGGCTGCCCTATATCCTCAACTTCTCCTGCGGCGGCGTTAAAGCGGAAACCATGCTGCACTTTTTGGAGGAACGGGGAATCTATGTGTCCTCCGGCTCCGCCTGCGCCAAAGGAAAGCCCAGCCATGTGCTGGAAGCCATGCATCTGCCCCGGGCCCAGGCCCTGTCCTCTATCCGGGTAAGCTTTTCCCGGGAAAACTGCCCCGAGGACGTAGTGGCCTTAGCCGATGCTGTACAGGAAGGCATGGAGACCCTGGTGCGGGCCAAACTGTGAGGTTCCGTAAAAATCCCGGTAAAACTTGCGTAAATTCATCTATATACACGCTTTTTTCACAAATATATGATAGATTATAAAATTGGCGGGTCTCTGTGCTGCAGACCTGCCCGCTGAAAGGAAGGACCATATGCAGGAAACCATTCTCATTAAGCTGGGAGAACTGGTGCTCAAGGGCCTCAACCGCAAGACCTTTGAGTCCACCCTTCTGAAAAATATCCGCCGCCGGCTTTCCGGCCTGGGAGACTTTGAAGTGAAGTCCGCCCAATCCACCATCTATGTAATTCCCAAAACCGAGGAAAGCGACCTGGACGCCGCCGAAGAGCGGATTGGGAAGATTTTCGGCATCGTCTCCTATTCCCGGGCCTGCGTGGCGGAAAAGGACTTGGCCGCTATTCGGGAAGCCGCCGGGGAATACCTCCGGGACGAGCTTCTGGACGCCGCTACCTTCAAGGTGGAGACCAAGCGCTCCGATAAAAAATTCCCCTACACCTCCCCGGAAATCTCCGAGGATGTGGGGGCCTATCTGCTGGAGCAGTACCCCCATCTGTCCGTCAACGTCCACGAGCCGGATTTGATTGTCCGGGTGGAGGTCCGGGACTTTGGGGCCTATGTCCATGGCAATCCCCGGCCCGGGGCCGGCGGCATCCCTGTGGGCACCGGCGGCAAGGCAGCCATCCTCATCAGCGGCGGAATTGACAGCCCGGTGGCGGCCTGGACCATGGCCAAGCGGGGCGTGGAGCTGACGGCCATTCACTTCGCCAGCCCTCCCTACACCAGCCAGCGGGCCGAGGAAAAGGTAGTCCGTCTCCTGGAAAAGGTCAGCGAATACAGCGGCCGCATGGAGATGATTACCGTGCCCTTCACCCACATCCAGGAAGAGATTCTGGCCAAGTGCCCGGAGGAACTGTTCACTATTATCATGCGCCGGTTTATGATGCGCGCCGCCGAGAAAATCGCCCGGAAAACCGGCTGTCAGGCCTTGATTACCGGCGAAAGCCTGGGCCAGGTGGCCAGCCAGACCATTCAGGCCATTGCCTGCACCGACGCGGCGGCTCATCTGCCTATTTTCCGGCCCCTCATCGGCTCCGACAAGGCGGAGATTGTGGCTACCTCTTATAAAATCGGCACCTATGATATCTCCATCGAGCCTTATGAGGACTGCTGCACGGTGTTTACCCCCAAGCATCCCCGGACACGGCCCATCCTCCACATTGTGGAGACAGCGGAAATGGCCCTGGACGCGGAAGCCCTCATTGACGAATGCCTGCAAAACCTGAAATATACCAAAATCGGCTGGCGCCGCCGGACTGACCGGGAAGACTGACGCCAACCGATTGGGAAAGGAAGCCCTTTTGCATGAACGCAGAAATCTTATCTGTAGGAACAGAGCTGCTGTTGGGCCACACGGTGAACACCGACACCGCTATTGTGGCCCGGGAACTGTCCACCATCGGCATTAACGTGCTCCACTGCGCCACGGTGGGAGACAACCCCGGCCGGCTGGAAGAGGCGGTCCGGCAGGCTCTCAGCCGCAGCGATATTCTCATCACCACCGGGGGGTTGGGCCCCACCGGCGACGACCTGACCAAAGAGACCGTGGCCCGGGTGGCTGGCCGGCCCCTGGCCCTCCACGAGGAGAGCCTCCGGCGCATTGAGGAATATTTTCAAAACCGCCCCTGGGGGGAGAGCCAGAAAAAACAGGCCTGGCTGCCCCAGGGCTGCACGGTGCTCCCCAACGACGTGGGCACTGCCCCGGGCTGCGTCTTTGACACAGACGCCGGGAAAACCGTGGTGATGCTCCCTGGCCCGCCCTCGGAGCTGACCCCCATGCTCACCCGGTACGCCATCCCCTGCTTGGCTAAAAAGGAAAACGCCGTCATTGTTTCGGAGAACCTCCACGTCTTTGGCATGGGGGAAGGCTCTGTGGCCGAATTTATCGACGACCTGATGCAGGGGGCCAACCCCACCGCCGCCACCTATGCCAAGGAAAACGAGATGTTCGTCCGGGTGACGGCCCGGGCCGACAACGAGGAGCAGGCCCGGCAGATGATGGAACCCCTGGCCCAGAAAATCCGGGAGCGCATCGGCAGCTATGTGTATGCTACGGACTGCGAGAGCCTGGAAGAGCTGGTGGTCCGGGAGCTGGGAAAGGCCGGCAAGACCCTGGCCACAGCGGAATCCTGCACCGGCGGCCTGCTGGCTAAGCGCATTACCGATGTTTCCGGCGCTTCCCAGGTCTTTGAGATGGGGGCCGTCACCTACGCCAACCGCATTAAGGAAAAGGTGCTGGGGGTCTCCCATGAGACACTGGAGGCCCACGGGGCTGTCAGCGAGGAAACTGCCCGGGAAATGGCCCGGGGCATCCGGCGGGCAGCGGACAGCGATTTGGGCGTCGGTATTACCGGCATTGCCGGGCCTGGCGGCGGTACCCCGGAGAAGCCTGTGGGGCTGGTGTACATCGCCCTGTGTGACGGAGAACATACCTGGGTGCGCCGCATGGCCCCAGGCAGCGCCGACCGGCCCCGCTCCCGGAGCTGGCAGCGCAACGCCGCTGCTTCCCACGCCCTGGACATGGTGCGCCGGTATCTGCAGGGACTGGGCGGCCTGGAAGGCTGAGCCTTTCCGGTTCCGTTTTTCTGTCCATTATTGGCCTATCAACGGGCCTATCATAAGGAGGAGTTTCTCTCATGGGTAAAAACAAACTGGACAAACAGGGACGGCCCAAAAAACCGTTTTATCAAACCTGGCTTCCCTGGAAGGGGGACCGGCCCAGTCAGGTGATTTTAAAACTCCTGACACTGGTCATGCTGGTGGTCTTTTTAGGTGCGGCCGGCTATCTTGTCAACGAACTGGTGATCCTCCCCATGCAGGCCGACCAGGTGGTGAGCGAAATCCAGGACGTCTTTTACGAGACCGAAGAGCCGTCTTCATCGGAATCCTCGGAAAGCGCCGACCCCTCTGCCAGCCCAGAGGCAACCCAAGAGCCTGAGGAAGAGCAGCCGGAAATGACTGATGAAGAAGCCCAGGCCCAGATCCGCAAGCTGCAGGAAACCTATCCGGATATTGTAGGCTGGCTGCGGATTCCCAACACTGTCATTGACTATCCTGTTCTTCAATCCTCCGAAAGCGACCCGGAGTATTACCTCTACCGCAATTACAAGGGGGAGACCACCAAATACGGCAGCATTTTCATGCAGGCCGGCACCGCCCTGGACGGTTCCGACCAGAATTTGCTCCTCTACGGCCACAGTATGCGGGATGGGCGTATGTTTGCCCAGGTGGGTATTTTCAACCAGATTGACGTTTACAAAAATTCTCCGGTAATTACCTTCAACACAGCAAACGGCGGTGGAAAGTGGAAGATTTTCGCGGTGTTTAAGACCAACACCGACGAAAGCCAGGGCGAGCCCTTCTACTACACCTATGACCACTTTGATTCCGATTCGGAATACCTGAATTTTGTGTATCAGATCCGTCAGCGCTCTATTATCGATACCGGCGTGGATTTCAACGAGAACGACACCATGCTGAGCCTGTCCACCTGCTCCTACGAGTTTGACGGCTGGCGCACGGTGGTGGTGGCCCGGTTGGTTCGGGACGGAGAAGACCCCACGGTGGACACCTCCCAAGCCTCCTATAATCCGGACGTGGTCTATCCCCAGTGCTGGTATGACCGCTATGGCGGCAGCGTGCCCCAGTGGCCCGATACCTTTGAGGAAGCCCTGGAACAGGGCCGCATTGACTGGTACACCCCGCCTGCCGACAGCGAATAATCCCTTCTTTCCCCCGCTCTGCCCCAATCTTAAAAGAATGGCTTACGGCCATTACGATTCTGGAGGAGAAGCCTTATGACAAACAGCTATTGCGGAAAAAACTGCGAAGAATGTACCCATCGGGATTTATTAGAATGTCCCGGATGCAAAGAAGGCCCTGGAGGAACCCGCCCCTGCCAATGTGAACTGGCAAGATGCTGCCGGGACAAAGGATTACAGTACTGCGGGGAATGCACCTTCTATTCTGCCTGCGGCAAATTGCCGGCGCGGAACGCCATTCCTGTGGAACGGCTGAAAGCCCAGGAGGCGGAGAAAGAAGAGAGGGCAAAGCTGGTGCAGAAGTCTAAACTTCTGGGGCCCTGGCTGTGGGCTCTGTTCCTGCTGGTCATTCCCTCTGTTGTTGCCAGCTTTCTCACCAACAATATCATTGTGCAATGGATGCCATCCCTGTACGTACCCGGCCAAGTTCTCAACCTCCTCTGCGCCATCGTATATAGTGGTATCCTTCTCCGGCTGTCCTCGGAAAGCGGCCGCTATCGGGTTTCCGGAATTTGCCGCCTGATTTCAGCCGCTGCGACGGCTGTGCTTTTACTCTTGCCCACCGAGACAGAAGAAAGCTGGGCATTTCTCCTTTTGCTGCCGGCTGCTGTTGTGGCCCTGGTCGGGGAATACTTTGAATATGCCGGCCACGCCGCATTGACAGAACCAGTGAGCACCGGCCTTTCCCAACAGTGGGAGCGGCTGTGGAAATGGTATATCGGGATGTTTCTGGCCCTCATGGGAAGCCTTGTACTCTCCCTCCTTCTCTCCTTTGTGGGATTCCTGCTGGCCCTGGCGGCGGCCATAGGGTTTTGGGTGGTTTCCATCATCAAGCTCGTCTACCTTTACCGTACCGCCAAGCTCTTTAAAAATCTCCCATCATCCGATTGACCCACTTCGTGACAAATCCTCTCAAACTGCGCTCCTGCCTTTTGGCGGGAGCGTTTTTTTGCCTTTCCGGGAAAAATCGGATGATTTCCTTCGCCCGGCATGGTACAATGCAGATAGAATACTTGGAAAAGGAGCCACGTCTATGGAATCTATTATTCTTTACGGCAGCCGCTACGGCTCTGCCCAGCGATATGCCCAGGCCCTCTCCCAGCAAACCGGCATCTCCGCCTTGCCGGCAGACCAGGCGGGAAACCTCTCCCCCTATGGCCGGGTCATCTTTCTGGGCGGCGTTTATGCCGGAGGCGTCAGGGGCCTCGCCAAAACCGTCCGGGCCTTGAAACCAGGGCAGGCGCTGTTGGTGGCCACCGTGGGCCTGGCTGACCCCAACGACCCGGTAAACGCCGCCAATCTCCGCAGCTTTGTGCGCCGGGTGCTGCCTGCGGAACGGGCCGAAACCACCCCCATCTTCCACCTGCGGGGCGGCATCGACTACCAGCGCCTGAGTTTTCCCCACCGCACTATGATGGCTTTGCTGTACCGTCAGGTGCAGAAAAAGCCCATAGAGCAGCGTTCCGCAGAAGAAAGGGCCATTGCGGACACCTATGGGAAAGCCGTGGATTTTGTGGACTTTCAAACCCTGGATGGACTTTTGCAGGCTATCGAAAAGGGTTCTGACGCATGATTTTTCCCTCGCATACACATTCTATAAAAACACACAGCATTTATGGAGCTTCCTTTGAGAAGGAGAGGATGGTATGGATATTTTAGGCCGGTTCCGCACAGCGGATTCCCTGTTCCGCCTGTTTACCGGGGATATGAAGCGCGTGGTCTCCTATCCCTTCCGCCCCACTGGTCGCCCGGCATCCGGGCAATCCACGCCTCTGCCCATGGCTTTGCCGGAAAGCACGGGCGTTCCCTGCGGCGTAATCGAAACCTTTTTACAACGGCTGGATGAGGACCGGGAGCTGCGCCCTCACAGTGTGGTAATCCTGCGCCATGGACAGCGTATCTGCCAGGCAAACTGGCATCCTTATTCCGGCCAAACCGCCCAGATGCAGTTTTCCCTCTCCAAAAGCGTAGTGGGGATGGCGGTGGGCATTGCCCAGCAGGAAGGATTGTTATCCCTGGATGAGAAAATGCGGGACGTCTTCCCGGAAAAACTCCCTCCCTTTTACATGGGGAAGCCCGGGGAGGTCACCGTCCGGCAGCTTTTGACCATGACCTCCGGCGTTCGGTTTAACGAAATGAGCTCGGTTTCCGAAAAGGACTGGGTTCGGGGCTGGCTGTCATCGGACTGCGAATTTTCCCCGGGGAGCCGGTTTTCCTATAACAGCATGAATTCCTATATGCTCAGCGCTGCCGTCTGCAAGCGGGCCGGCATGAGCCTTACGGACTATTTAACGCCCCGCTTATGGGAGCCTTTGGGGATTGCCGTACCCCGGTGGGAAACCTGCCCTATGGGCACGGAAAAGGGCGGCTGGGGACTGTATCTGACCCCGGGGGACATGGTCAAGCTGGGACAGCTCTATCTGCAAAAGGGCCGCTGGACCCAAGGCGGCGTTACCCGTCAGCTTCTGCCGGAGGATTGGGCGGTAGCAGCCTGCAGCCCCCAGGTTTCCTGCCATATGGGAAACCGGGAAGCCTGGTACGGGTATCAGCTTTGGGGGCTTGCCTGGGGAAGGGGCTGCCAGTTTAACGGGGTGTTCGGCCAATATGTAGTAATCTTGCCGGAGCAGGACATGGTTATTGCCGTCACCAGCGGAAACGGCCAGCTTTTTGAGGACCGTACTCTCCTGCATATCCGGGACTGCTTCTGTAAGCCGGGGGGCTTATCCCATCATCCTCTCCCTTCCAACCCGGCAGGCATCCGTTCCCTGCGGGCATTGCTGGAACATCTGCATGTCGTTGCAGAGCTGAAGGCGGAGCTCCCGCCAGAGGAAAAGAAGTCCTTTTTCCATCGGCGGCCGGCACGGCCCGCAGCTTCTCCCCCTCCTCAGGAAGCCGCCCGGTATAACGGCTGTTCCTACACCTTTCCCAAAAACAGCGCCAGCCTGCTGCCGTTGATCATTTCCAGCGTACAGGGGAATTTTTCCGCAGGGATTTCCTCTCTGCGCTTTCAATTCTCCTCTGAAAAGGCCCGATTTTTCCTACAGGAAGGGGACAATCTCCACACCCTGGAGGCCGGATACCAGGGCGCCATGCTTCCGGGGAAAATCCACGTCCAAGGGGAGGAGTATCCCTGTTTTTCCGGCGTCCGGGTTACCAGGGACGAGGATGGGCGAACCGTAATCAAGCTGTTTATTGTCTTTTCAGAGACGCCCTGTGTGCGGATTTTAAAAATTATTTTTTTGGAGGAGGATGGCCAAAAGATCCTCCTGCGCATGGACGAGAGCCCTTCCGCTGCCCAGGCGGCCGGGATGCTGGCGGCTTTGGTCACCGGAGGGCGCAAGCCGGAAGAATTCCTTCCCCCCGGGATGCAGAAGCCGGTGCTGGGCCGGCTCAAGGAGCTTTTGCAGCCTAAGCTGCCGGGCGTTTTAAAGCCCCGCGAAAAGCCGGAACCTTCTGGAAACACTCCATGAAAAAGAGCAGAAAACGCAGCCGAGGGGGAGCCTTTTCAGGCTCCCCCTCGACTGTTGAAAAAGGAGATTTATGAAAAAGATCTTGTACTCGAATGATAAACCCTCTAAGAGGGGGCGGGCCGGAGAGAAAGGAGGAAACCCGACCCGCCGAAAAATGAAAGAGAAAGGAAAATGAAGAAAATGAAAGCCAAGAAAGGCTTCTCTATATAAACACCAGTTTACTGGCCGGTGGACTCCGTCAGGGTTACTTCACAGGTGAAGGTTTCTCCGGTAAGGCCGCGGGTCACCGACAAGGTCACCGTGTCTCCGGGCTTTTTATCCATGATATAGTTGGAAATGGTATTGGCAGAGGTGATGTCCGTGTCGTCAATCTGAGTAATCACATCGCCCTTGCGGATACCGGCTTCGGTCACAGAGGTATTGGTAACGTCCGCCACATACATACCGCTGGGCAGACCGTAGAAGTTGGCGCTCCAGTCATCCAGATACTGGCCGCTGATGCCCAGCATGGCCCGGTCCTTCACATACCCGTATTCCTTCAAATCGTTAATGACCGGCTGGGCCGTATCAATGGGGATTGCAAATCCCAGGCCTTCATAGCCTTCGGCAACGATTTTGCTGGAGTTGATGCCGATTACCTGGCCGTACATATTCACCAGGGCGCCGCCGGAGTTACCGGGGTTAATAGCGGCATCGGTCTGGATGCAGTTCATGGTGTAGCCGGTATCGCTGCTGGTTACCGGACGATCCAGGGCGGAAACATAGCCCACCGTCACCGTAGAGCTCAGGCCGCCGGGGTTGCCGATGGCGATAACCGGATCGGCTACCTGCAGATCATCGGAAGAACCGAATTCCGCAGCGGTGAGGCCGGTAGCATCAACCTTAATAACCGCCAAGTCCGTCATGGTATCGCTGCCGATGAGCTCAGCCTCATAAACCTGGTTATCGGAAGTGATGACCTTCAGGGAGTCAGCGCCCTCCACCACATGGGCGTTGGTAATGATATAGCCGTCGGAGGTAGCGATAATGCCGGAGCCTTCACTGGTGGGAGAAACGCCGGAATCTTCCTGGCTGTCGCTACTGTCGCTGCCGTCGTCCTGGCTCTGACCCTGGCCCCAGAAGGAACCGGACAGGCCCTGACGCATATCGGTTTGCTGATAATTCTGGATGCACACCACGGAGGGGAGCACCTTAGCGGCTACCTCCTGCTGGGTCATATCCCCAGACACTGTGGTCGCGGGATCGCTTTCATCGCTGTTGATGAGCTTGTTGATGGTAAAGGTGGCGTTGCCGCTGCCGGCGTTATTTACCTGCACCACACCATTATTGATGAGAGCGGCAAACCCGCCTACTGAAGCGGCGGAAATCACCGCGCAGCACAGGACCCCGGCTACAATCTTCAGGGCAGTTTTGGCGCCGCGGCCCAAAGGCTTGCGCTCCTTTTTGGGCTTCTGGGGAACCTCATAATAGGCGCCGGGCTGGTTGGCCCAATGGGATTGATTCTGATAGGGATTCTGGGGGTCGCTGCCCTGCCAGCGGTACTCGGCATACTGGCCATCTGTGCCGGTTCCTTCGTTAGAAGCCTGGCTGTTAGAAGCGGCCTGTTCCGTGGAGCCCGCCTGGCTATTGGGGGTGAAATCATCCATGGACGGGGCGGCTTCGTTCTGGGAAGCAGAACCGGAGTTCTCCGGATTTTCATTTATATTCATAGGATTCATGGGATCATACATACAACATTCATCCTTTCACAACTATATGGATTCCAGCCCTTGGGCTTGCCTTCCTTTTGGCTTCCCGTTTGCTGTGCTTTTATTATGCCGCCCTTATGTGAAAGGTATGTGATGGTCTATTTAAGGTTGTATGACTTTTTTATCATGATTTTTTTAGTGGCTGATTCCGGGAAAAAAGTGCCTGATACAGGGCCTCTACCCCGTCGGGAATTTTAGAAAAGGGAATCCCCGCAAAGCCCAGCCGCAGGAAGTCTTCCCCTGCCGCCGAGACACGCACCCCTTGTTGGGAGGCCCGCTCCGCTGCCTGGGAGGCCTGGGGCATCTGCACCAGCACCGAAAGGGAGGTTTCCCGCAGAACTGCCGGGTATTTTTCCCCAAAGGTCTTGTGCAGGCAGTCCAGCAGCAGCTGGCTTTTCTGGCTGTACAGCTTGCGCATCCGGCGCAAATGCCGTTCCAGCTGCCCCGACCGGATATAGTCCGCCAGGGCCAGCTGTTCGATTTTAGAAGCTGTCTGGTTATAGGCCCGGGCCCGGGGAGCATATTGCTCCAAAAGGGGGGCTGGCAGCGCCATGTAGCTGAGCCGCACGCTGGGCAGGAGCAGCTTGGAAAAGGAGCCTAAATAGACGGTGCTCCCCTCTCCAGAGCCCTGAAGGGCCGGAATGGGCCGGGCCGTATAGCGCAGCTCCCCATTATAATCGTCCTCAATGAGCAGGCCGCCGGTCTCCCGGGCCCACTGCAGCAGGGCAAACCGCCGGGCTGGGGGCATGGCCGTCCCTTGCCCCACCGGGGAAGAAGGGCTCACCAGCACCTGGTGGACGCCGCTCTTTTTCAAAGCCTCTACGGAAAGGCCTTCCTCATCGCTGGGAAGGCGCACCACTTCAAAGGCGCAGTCGGCAAAAGCCCGCTCTGCCTGGGGAAACCCACTGCTGTCCATGGCCACCTGCTTGTGGGGCAAAAGGCCGCATAAAATAGTGAGAAGAGGCTGGATGCCCGCGCCGATGATAATCTGTCCGGCAGAAGTGCGCACCCCTCGGGCCCGGTATGTGTACGCGGCCAGCGCGCTGCGCAAAGCAGGCTCTCCCTGGGGGTCGCCATAAGATACAATGGAATCGGGCCGGTTCAGCACATCCCGGATATGGCGCTTCCAGATGGTAATATCCGCGGTTTCGCTGTCTACCCGGTCGGTACCGAAATCATAGCGCACCGGTACCACCGGCTGACAGCGTTCCTTTGGCAGGGCGGATTCCTGCTCCGGCAGCTGCCTGTCCTGTTTTTTGGGGGCGGCCACAAAGTAGCCCCGCTGGGGCCGGCTTTTCAGGTAGCCTTCCACACAGAGCTGCTGGTAGGCCGACTCCACTGTAGTGCGGCTGACCCCCAGCTCCTCCGGCAAACGGCGGATAGAGGGCATTTTAGAACCCTGGGGAAACTGCCCGGACTCAATGGCCTCCCGGATGGCCTGATACAGCTGCTGATAGAGAGGTTCTTTCCATTCCGGATGCAAAGTGACAAAGGGCAATGGAATCGCCTCCCTTTCCGCCGGCCTCGGAAGCCTGTTTTATCCTGTCTATAGTATACACTAAAACCGGGGAAAAGAAAAGTGTTCCCTTCATTTTTTTACAAACTGTGTATTTTAAAGAGAACAGATTTGCTTTATGATAATGACACGTCAAAGGCACAGGCCTTTGAGGAGGCGCCCGGGCTTCCGATGCATTGATACGAAAGGGATGAGTTTCCATGTTATTGTCCAACAAAAAGAACAGCCCCGTGGTGAATCTGGCCCTGACGGGCCTGATGGGGGCTTTGGTATATATCGCCACTATGTTTTTCAAGGTGGAGATTCCCGTGGGTGCTGACCGCACCATGGTGGGGTTTGCCAATGTGTTCTGCGTACTTTCCGGCCTGATTCTGGGGCCCGGATACGGCGGTCTGGCCGCCGGACTGGGTTCCTTCCTCTTTGATATCACTGGCGGGTGGTTCTCCAGCGCTGGGGTGACCCTGATTACCAAGGGCCTGATGGCGGTAATCTGCGGTGCCATTGCCTGGAGCGGCAAAGAGCAGAAGGTTTCCCGGCTGATCGTCGCGGCGGTGACCGGCTCCCTCTCCTACTGCGTCATGTATTTGGGCTATTCCTTCTTTGAGCTGCTGATTTCCGGCAGCGCCCCGGACGCAGCGGCCATTGCCATGATGACCAAGGCCGGCGCTACCCTCTTCAACGCTGTGGTAGCCGATGTCATTGCTGTGCCCCTGTTCCTGGCCATCCGCGGCGCTTTGCAGCGCAGCCATTTATGGAGAGGCGGCAAGCCCGGCGCTGCTATGTAACGGCAAAACCGATTGAATTGTAAAGGGGAGATGCGGCGTGTGGAGCCCGGGAAAGGTTCCATACGCCGCTTTTTTGTGGTATCATAAAGGGGAAACGCAAACAGAAAGGACGGCATAGGTTTCTTATGAAAATACCAAGAGCAGCGGCAATCCACGATTTGTCCGGCATTGGGCGGTGTTCCCTGACGGCGGCCATCCCCATTCTCTCGGCCATGGGCATCCAGGTGTGCCCCTTCCCCACTGCCGTCCTCAGCAACCAGACCGGCTACCCCAAATATGAAATCGCGGACCTCACCGACCGCATGGAAGCCTTTGGCGCTTGCTGGGCCCCCTGGTACGGCTCTTTCGATGCGGTGTACACCGGATTCCTCAGCAATCCCAAGCAGGCGGAGATCACCTGTGAGCTGGTGGAAAAATTCCGCGCCAAAGACTCCCTGGTGCTGGTAGACACGGTTTTGGGGGACCACGGGGTGCGGTATCCTATTTTTGACGACGAAATGTGCCGGCAGGTGCGCCGGCTGGCCTTTACCGCTGACCTCATTACGCCCAACCTGACGGAAGCCTGCCTGCTGGCCGGAGAGCCTGCCGAGCTGGCCCAAAACTTGCAGACCCGGGCGGAGCTCATCCAGCTTGCCTCCTATTTGGCCTCCAAGGGGCCGGAAGTTGTGGTCATCACCGGCATCCGGGACGGGGATACGGTGGCGAACCTGGCCTACAGCAAAGGGGATTCCCGGTGCTTTTGGGAATCCAACCAGAAAATCGGCTATACCTATTCCGGCACGGGGGACGTGCTGGCCTCTGTACTGTGCGGCTGCCTGACTCTGGGCCGCCCTCTGGGAGAGGCCCTGCGCTGTGCCTGCCGGTTTATCGGCCTGGCCCTGGAAGAAACCGCGTCTGCTGGCACTGACCCCCGGGAAGGCATCCTCTTTGAGCCCTTCCTAAAGGAATTACCTGATAGTAGATAGACTGTTTTATTTTCGGCTCCTCCCATTGCTTTCTTGTCTGATGTATAGTAAAATAGTCCTACAACTATTAGAGAAATTTAAAATTGGTAAATTTTCTCTTTGTAAGGAGCTTGAGAAAGAATGGAAAGTAAAAAAGGGAACACATTTTCCGGAAAACTGGGCTTTGTGCTGGCAGTTTCCGGTTCCGCAGTAGGTCTTGGAAACATCTGGCGTTTTCCGTATCTGGCCGCTAAATATGGCGGGGGTATTTTTCTCTTGGTTTATATTCTGCTGGCCGTTACATTTGGTTTTACCCTGATCATCTCGGAAACCGCTTTGGGCCGCATGACTGGCAAAGGGCCCGTAGGTGCTTTTAAGACTTTTGCCAAAGGGAAATTGGCGGCTGGCGGGTGGTTTACCGCTTTGATTCCCATGCTGATTGTACCCTATTACTGCGTGATCGGCGGCTGGGTCATTAAATACCTGGTGGGCTTTGCCTCCGGCAATGTGACGGAAATGGCCTCGGACACCTATTTCTCGGAATTTACCGCCCTGCCTGTGGAACCGGTGATTTGGCTGTTAGTCTTTATCGCTCTCACTTTTTTGGTGGTTATCTTCGGCGTGGAAAAAGGGATTGAGCGGATCAGTAAAATTTTAATGCCCGTGCTCCTGGTCCTGGCCGTCATTATCTGCATTTATTCCGTTACCCGTCCCGGCGCGCTGGAAGGGGTGGCCTACTATTTAATCCCCGATTTTTCCAAATTCTCCCTGATGACCGTGGTTGCCGCAATGGGCCAGATGTTCTATTCCCTCTCCATTGCCATGGGAATCCTGATCACCTACGGCTCTTATATGAAAAAAGAAGTGGACATGGAATCTTCTGTGAAACAGATTGAAATCATGGACACCCTGGTGGCCATCCTGGCCGGCCTGATGATTATCCCGGCTGTATTTGCTTTTTCCGGCGGGGACCAGTCGGCTCTGAATGCCGGGCCCTCCCTGATGTTCATTACCATTCCCAAGGTGTTCGAAAGCATGGGGATGGGACAGATTATCGGCGCGGTCTTTTTCCTTCTGGTATTGGTGGCCGCCCTCACCTCCTCCATTTCCCTGATGGAAACCTCCGTGGCTACCATTCAGGAACGGTTTGGCTGGAGCCGAAAAAAAGCCTGCCTGCTGATGGTAGCTGAAATGGCCATTTTGGGGATTCCCTGCTCCTTAGGGTTTGGCGTTTGGGACTTTATCAAGCCCCTTGGCCTGAGCATCCTGGATTTCTTTGATTTCATCACCAATTCGGTAATGATGCCGATCTCCGCCTTTTTGATCTGTCTTCTGGTCATCAAAGGAACTGGCCTGGACGCCATTGCGAACGAGGTAAAACTCTCCTCCCGTTTCCGCCGGGAACGCACTTACCGTTTCCTGGTCCGCGGTTTGGTCCCTGTTGGTCTTTTGATTATTTTTGTTAGTTCTGTTTTAAACGTCTTTGGAATTATCACCATTTAATTCCTTTTTCTTAAAAAGGATCCTCTATCTACCTCTTTTTTATTTGTATTTTTTGTAAACTTATCTGTTCCCAACGTTAATTTCTTCCGCTGTATTCTTTTGATTTTTGGTTGCTTTATATTTAGTTATCATATGCATATTTAACATAGTTGTTAAAAAATTTTAAAAGAAATAGACAAAACAAAAAATTTGTACTATAATAGAGTCAGAGGACCAATCCAACAGAATGTGAGGGGGTTGCCTTGGCGATTCGAGATAGTATGAAAAAAGGAACCGCCGAGCTGGTGGTTCTGCACCTTCTTCGCAGCGGCCGGAAATATGGGTATCAGATAGCCCAGGAGATTTCTTCCCGGAGTAACGGCTTGTTTACTTTGCAGGAGGGCTCTCTGTACCCTACCCTCTACCGGCTGGAAAAAAACGGCTATGTCGCTTCTCAAAAGGAGTTTTCTCCTAATCAGCAACGGATTCGGAAGTACTATTCCATTACCGAAGCGGGCAGGGCGTATTTTTTGGAGGTGCGGGAAGAGTACCGGCAAATCTCGGAAGGAATCGAACGAATTTTGGAAGAGTGTGCCGAAACGTAGGAATTGGGCAGAAAACCAGCAGGAGAAGACCGTGTTTTTTCCGCTGGTTTTCCTGCGCGATTTTACGGCAAAAAGCCGGGGCAAAAATTGCCCGGAGAGATGACCTTTTTCGCAAAATATGGTATACTGAAACCGGCGCCTACCTGCGCCGGCTTTTTTGCATCCTAATTTACCCTATTGGCGAAAGAAGGGACCTTTTATGATTTGCGCTTGTATATTTGATATGGACGGCACCGTGGCCAATACCCTGGCCTCTATTGCCGGATTCGGGAACCGTGCCCTGGAGGCCTGCGGCTATCCCACCCTGCCTGTGGAGGAATACCGGAACCTGGCCGGCAACGGCGCCGATATCCTCATGCGGCGGATGCTCACCGCTTCCCTGGGGCGCTACCAGGAAGAGCAGGTGGCCCCCTTGCGGGCTGTTTATGACCGGCTGTATGCCCAGGACCCCATGCGCCTGGTGACGGAATATCCCGGCATGGGGGATACCCTGCGGGCCCTGAAGGCCGGGGGTATCCGCCTGGGCGTCATCTCCAACAAGCCCGACGACATGACCTGCCAGGTGGCGGAGCGCCTGTATCCGGGCTTATTCCAGGCGGTGCGGGGACAGAGGCCGGAAACGCCCCTGAAGCCCGCTCCGGACGGCGCCCTCCTCATTGCCCGACAGCTGGGGGCCGCCCCGGAAAACTGCCTGTATATCGGCGACACCGGCGTGGACATGGAGACCGGCTGCAACGCCGGCATGGAGACAGTGGGCGTCCTGTGGGGGTTCCGGGACCGGGAAGAACTGGTGCGCACCGGCGCGCAGCATGTAATTTCCCAGCCCCAGGAGCTTTTAGTCTTGGCCGGCCTGCAAACGGTTTGCTGAATTTCAAACAAAAAGGGCTTTTAAGGCCCTGGAGAAAGGAAATGATTTCATGAAACAGAAGAGCGATATCCAGCGGCTGCTTCTGGTGCTGCTGGGGGCCTTTGTCATGGCCCTGAACATCCGGATTTTTGTCCGGGCCGGCGATATGTTCCCCGGCGGCTTTAACGGCCTGACCCTCCTCATCCAGCGCACGGCTTCCCAATACCTGCACATTGAGCTGCCCTTTTCCCTGATTAACCTCCTGCTCAATGCGGCCCCCGCCGTCATCAGCTTTTTGTACATTGGCAAAAAATTTACCCTCTATTCCGGTTTGATGATTGTGGTGAGCAGTATCCTCACCGACCTGCTGCCGGGATTTGAAATTACTTCCGACCCCCTGCTCATCAGCATTTTTGGCGGCATTATCAACGGCTGTGCCATCAGCCTCTGCCTGTTTGCCAACGCCACCAGCGGCGGTACGGATTTTATCGCCATTTTCTTCTCCGAGCGCAAGGGCATCGACACCTGGAACTATATTTTCCTGGGAAATGTGGCTATGCTCATTGTGGCTGGCCTGCTCTTTGGCTGGGATAAGTCCCTGTATTCGATTATCTTCCAGTTTGCCAGCACCCAGATCCTCCACATGCTCTATAAGCGCTATCAGAAGCAGACCCTGCTGATTATCACCGACCATCCCCAGGAAATTTACCAGACCATCCGGGACAATACCCACCACGACGCCACCCAGTTTGAGGGCGTGGGCTGTTATGAGGGCCAGGAAAAGCATATGTTGTATTCGGTGGTTTCCGCAGACGAAGCCAAGCGGACCATCGACGGGATCCGGAAGGTAGACCCGGCCGCCTTTATCAACTGCCTGAAAACCGAACAGATCACCGGACGGTTTTATAACCGTCCCAACGACTGATGGTTACAGATTCTTCAATATCCGGCCCCTCTTCCGTGCTATTATAGAAGAGCGGCCACCGGCCCAATCCATTTTTGTTTGGAGGACATCAGAGATGAAACGCACTATTTTTTCCTGGATTTTTCCCTTGCTGGTTTTAGCCGTCCTGACCCTGCCGGGATGTTCTGCGAAAAGCGCCGCTACTGCCGAGGACTTTCAGCAAGCCGCCGAATCTGTGGGCTACACCGTAGAAGAGCAGGACAGCGGCGATATTGTCAGCATCCACATGGCCACAAAGGACGATTCCGCTATCGTATTTTATGTGTGCAACAGCGAGCAGGAAGCCAAAACGGCTCTGACCAACCTGCGCTCCAATCTGCCTGAGGATATAGACCCGGAGCACGTGGATTCTTCCTATTACGCCCGCTATACCGGGGAAAACGATGAGTCTTACTACTCCCTGATCCGCATGGGGGATACGGTGCTTGCCGCCGCTGTGGAGCTTTCCGAAAAGGAAAACGTCCAGTCTGTGGTCAGCGAACTGGGATATTGATTCCCTTTTTCCTATAAAGCAAGGAGCTGCCTTTTAACGGGCAGCTCCTTTTTTTGCCGTATCGTCATTGTCAAGAAATCCGCGCGAAGCCCAACAGTGCCAGGGCTAAAATCGCCAGATACAGGAACACCCCCGGCATCCCCCGGAAGGACGCGGGCATATCCAGGGAGCGCAGACGGGGCAGCATCTCTGTGAGGAGCCAGGTGGAGAGAAAGAAGGCCAGACCCGTTCCCAAGGCAAAGCCCACAGCCTGCCAGCCGTTCCACTGGTGCAAGCGGCCTAAAAACGGCAGGGAAAACACCACCGTGTTAATGGCCGCTGGCGCCAGGCACCAGCGCACCTTTCGGTAAACTCCCGGGCACAGGGTCACCAGCACCAGGCAGGCCAGCAGATAACAGGCCGCCATCACCGCCGCTCCCAACAGTCCCAGCCAGACGAATTCCTGGGTCGGGAGCAGGTTTCCCAGAGGAATCATGAGCAAAGAGGAAAGCAGGGAAAATCCCGTGAGGAGCAGGGCGTAAAGGCCAATATCCCGCCCCTTCTGAGCGCCATGAAGCACCCGGGCAAAGCCCATGCCCTGGGTGAAAAACAGGTTTTCCACGGCCAACGCAGCCAAAGCGGTGAGGAACAATTCTCCCAGAACCATCACAGCAGCTCCCTCCTTTCCTTCTCTTGACGGCTCTGCCGCTGCCGACGGGCAGAGTTCCAGGCATACTGCCGCAAGGCCGCCAAAAAGGCCACCACCAGCAATCCCACCATCACCGGGGCCTGGCTAAAAGCGCCGCCGCCAGAGGCCTCCAACTGGGCCAGGACTTCCCACACTGCCGAAACCAACAGCAACACAGCGGCAAACCCCAGAGCAGAACCTGCCCCATCGGCCAGCGCCGCCATAGGGGCCTTCTCCGGGGCATTCCGGGAAGCCCGGCGCAAAATCATGGAGTTGGCCGCAGCCAGCACGCCGCACAAGCCCCAATCCTGCACAACCTGGGGAAACAGCCAGGCTGCCAGCAGGCTCAAGGGGAGATACAGCGCTGCCGTACACAAAAAGGCCAACGGCAGCCGCAGCCAAGCCGCTACTCGCCGGCCCACAATACTGCCCAGCCAACAGATGGGCACCATCAGGGCAAAGGTCAAGACGGAGAGTACTCCGGCGCTTGCCAGGGAACGGCTGCCCGCCAACACCAGGTAAAGGCCCAAACCGCCGGCCAGCACGGGGTTGCGGAAAAACACCCCGTCCACAAAGGCCCGGTACCAGCTTCTATGAATTCTGTTTTTGGCTGCCAAGGGCTTTTCCACGGCGCAGGACCTCCCTTCTTCCGTATAAGACCACCCGGTCAATGAGAGGGCTGAAAGCGTTTATCAGCAGGATGGCAAAACAGCCTCCCTGCTCATAGGCGCCGTAATTGCGCAGGAGCATCAGTAAAATCCCGCCCAGAGCGCCATACATCCACTTTCCCCCTTTGGTGCGGGGGCTGGTGCAGGGGTCCGAGGCCAGATAACAGGCGCAGAAAATCAAAGAGCCGGACAGGAGTTCATATTTCACGGAGATTACCGCGCCTCCCAGCAGCCGGGGGAACAACGCCGCATATAGGGCTGCCGCTGCCAAAAAGGCCACGGGAATCCGCCAGTCGGCGCTTTTTCGCACAATGAGGAACAATGTCCCCGCCCCGATTACCACCGCAGCCGTGGCCCCCATAGGGCCTGCAAAACGGCCCCACAGCATTTCAAAGGGCATAATCTCCGGCTGGATGCCTTCCCGCAGCCAGGCCGCCGGGGAAGGGACGGTTTCCATCTCCCGCCAAACCAGGGGCAAAGTGCCGCCGGCGCTCATATTATAATACGAAAACACATACTGGGGCCAAAGGACCGTGACAAAGGCCACGCCGGCCGCCCCGGGATTAAAGGGATTGTGCCCGGTGCCCCCAAAGGGCTCCTTGGCCACCAAAATCGCAAAGGCGTCCGCCACTGCTACTACCCAGAAGGGCACATTGGCCGGCAGCAGCAGGGCAATCACCGCGCCGGTAATGAGAGGGGAACAATCCGCCACCCAAATGCGCCGGGACCCCAGCAGCTGGGCCAGCACATAGAAGGCGAAGCTCAACAGCATAGAGCCCCCAATCAACAGCGCCGCCCGCAGGCCGTGATACACCACCGGCAAAACGGAGGTCACCAGCAGCACTGCCAGCATATCCCCCAAGATTCCCTCCGAGGAACGCCCTCCCGGCAGCCGGCGGAGGCTTCCTTCCAACAGCTTCATACCAGGCCACCTCTTTTCCGTAATTCCGCTGCCTGCCGCATACAGGCCATCAAATCAATGCCGGAGGGGCACACCGCTCGGCAAACGCCGCATTGACAGCAGTCCTCCACTTCCCCCAGCAGATGCTGGGCCACCGGTTCCCGGCTCAAAGCGTCCTGCACGGCCCAGGGCGCCAAGCCCGCCGGACAGGACGCCTGACAGCTTCCGCAGCCAATACAGGGGAATACCCGTTCATCCAGCCGCTGTTTTGCCGGGCTCTCCACTGTCAGTCCCCGGCTGGCGGGGACAATGGGGGTATCCTCTTCCAGGACGTTCCGGCCCGTCAGCAACCCTCCCATATGCACCTGGCAGGGCCGGGTTGCCGCGCCGCAGTGCTCCAGCAGATCCCCCACGGTGGTGCCGATGGGTACCCAAAAGGCCAAGGGCTCCGGCAGCAGGTCTCCCTGCAGGAGAATCGCCGTGTGGGTCTGGGGCACGCCGGATTCTAAAGCGTCTGCTAGGGCGGCCAGGGCCTGCACCCCCACCCGCCGGGCAGAAGAAGCCTCCCGGCACAGCTCCCAGGCGGGGTATTTCCCGGGCAGCCGCAGGGACATTTCCCCAGGCAGGCTGCTGCAAGTCTCCTCCAGCCAAGGGCTGTTCCAGACTACCCGGCCCTTGACACCCACCGCGTCTGCCAATGCCTTCAAGCCCCGGAGGGCTTTTTTGGAATTTTCCGCAAAAAACAGTGCGCCGGCCGCTTTCGCCGGGTCATCCTCTAAGACGTCTGCCGCCAACCATTGAGGCGGGCAGTCCCGCATCTGCTCTATCACTTTCCAGAGGGGTTCCCCGGAGCATTCGTCCACGATGCCCGCCTGCCGGGCTGCCTGTGAAATCTCCCCCTTAGGGTTTCCCTTTGGATTCTTTTTCTTTCCCTTATCGGCCTGCGCTTCCCGCGAATCCAGCAGCAAGACCGTGCAGAGGGTTTTCCCGATGAGCGGGTGGGAAATCTCCTGGTATCCCCAGACTACCCCTTCTTCCGGGGCGAATCCCCCCTGTTCCCCTAAAAGCGCCCATTTTTTCACCCGGGTCCCGGCCGGGACGGTTCCCGCCTCCCTGGGAGGCAGAGGGATCAGCACCCGTTGGGGCGTCCAGGAAACCAAATTGACACACAAGGGCTCCTGCCCCTGGGCAAGCCGGATTCCTCCGGAATACAGCCTCTTCATCCGCTTCCTCACTCCTTTTTCCGAAACCCGCGCCGTTCCGGCAAGTTCTTTCTGTGGAGGTGTCTGCCATGAAAGTTCAGATCTTCGACTCTTCCCGGGTACTGGTAGTCCTCTCCCGGGAGGAGGCCCAGGCCCTGGGCTTAGGCGGGGCTCTTTCCTGGAACAGCCTTCGCTGCCGGTTGGCCGCTGCCCATGTATTTTCTGAAATCAGCAGGCGCTACCGCCTGCCTCTGCGGAACCGCCGGATTCTCCTCCGAGCATCCGAGGTGGTCTCCGGCGAAACCGTCCTCTTCTTCACCCTGCAAAAAGGGCGGATTCTGCGGCTGGCAGAAAAGCATCTGCTGGCCGTGTATGAATGCTGCCGGGCAGACGATTTATTCCGGGCCGCCGCCGTTATTGGACGGTTGGCCGCCTCTCCCGGAGAGCTGTACCGGTGGCCGTCCTCACAGGAAGGCCCCTGCTGGCGGCTCATCGTTCCCGTCACTCTGGGACAATATCCCGCTCTGCGCTGCGCCCTGGGGGAATACGCCCGGTTCCGGGGCGGTGGGGCCTCCTATGCCGCCTATACCCGGGAGCACGGAATCCTGCTCAGCAACCGGGCCGCTGAGTGTTTACGGCCTCAATAGGATTGCAGCTTCTTCAGTGCCTGCTCCGGGTCTTTGGCGCGGAACACGCCGCTGCCCGCTACACAGATATCCACATCGGCCCAGGCGCACGCCTCGATGGTCTCCTCATTGACGCCGCCGTCTACCTCCACCGGGATATGGGGCGCCCGCTCCTTGATTTTCCGAACCTTTTCCAGCATCAGGGGCATAAACCGCTGGCCGCCAAAACCCGGCTCTACCGTCATAATCAAAACCAGGTCGATCCGATCGATCCAGGGCCACAACGCCTCTACCGGCGTGCCGGGCTTGAGCACCAGCCCGGCCTTGATTCCCCTGCTCTGGATAGCGTCCAACGTCTCCTGAATAGAGTCCTTGCACTCCACATGGAAGGTAATCAGATCTGCCCCTGCTTTGTGAAAGGCAGGGATATAGAACCGGGGGTGCTCCAGCATCAGATGCACGTCAAAGGGAATTTTGGTAAGAGGCCGCAGGGACGCTACCAATTCCGGCCCATAGCTGATGTTGGGCACGAAATGCCCGTCCATAATGTCCAAATGAATATAATCTGCTCCGGCTACTTTCCGGATCTCCTCCCCTAAACAGGTAAAATCTGCCGCTAAAATCGAAGGGGCAATCTGCATATCACGTTCTCTCTTTCTATCAAGGTTAGGAATAGGACAAGACGTCCGGCTCCTTGTTGCCTCTATTCTACCGTATTTCTCCCCGCATTGCAAGGCCGGGAACTTTCCACCGTCCAAAGGGCCTTTTTTCCGGCCAAAAAGCCCTCCGGCACGAAAGCCGGAGGGCCTATATCAAAGCGGGAAGGGCCGGCCCTACCGCTTTTTTATAATATGCCTTCTCTGGGAAAAGGGTTCCCTTAGAGCATTCCACAAGCCCATTGGGCCGCAACCACAAATACAGGCATGGTTACAATAGAAAACAGGGTGGTAACGGCCACAACCTTGGAGGCCAAGGGACCGCCTGTTCCAAACTGGGAGGCAAAGAGCACCGTATTGGCGGCAGCCGGCGCGCTGGCCTGGATGACACAGGAGAGCAGCAGCACTGGTTCCGGCCGCAGCGCCAGAACCGCCGCAAAAAAGATTCCCGGCACCACCAGCAGCCGCAGGGCACAGGCCCCCAGCATTTTCAAATCTGAGAAAAATCCCCGGAGAGATACCCGGGCAATATTGCAGCCAATGATCACCATAGCCAGGGGCGTATTGAGAGCGGAAAAGCTCTCCAGAGGCCCCTGGAGCACCTGGGGGAAATGCCAGTCCAAAAAGAACATAGGGAGCCCCACTGCCAGGGCCAGCAGCCCGGGGTTCAGCAGGAGTTTTTTCAGCCCGGTGCGTTGGCCGCCGCTCATAAGCCCATAGCCGTGGGTCCACACCACGACGTTAAACACCACCACAAAAATAGAGGCATAGATCACGCCTTCCGGTCCTACCACCGCCTGCACCAGGGGAATCCCCATAAAGCCCGTATTGGAATACACCGCAGCGAACCGGAATATCCGTTTCCGGGCATCAGGCTCCTTCCGGAAAAACAGGCAGCTTACCAGGATTCCCAGACCGTGGGCCAACAGCGCCAAGCCAAAGGCCATGGCCAAGTCCTCCGGGCCTATATCGGTATCTGTCCCGGTGAGGGATACCAAAATCAGCGTAGGAGCCACCAAATACAATAAAAAAGACGTGAGTTGGGCGGCGCCCCGGCGGGTAATCATCCCCACCCGGGAGCACACCACCCCCACGCCAATCATCAGGAACAGCTCCACCACTTGTTCCATGACCGTCAGGATCGAGGTTACCATCCCTCGTGATCCCCCGGCTTTTCTTCGCTTTCTTCTTTCTGCGGTGCTCCCTGTTCTTTTTCGCCGTCTTTAAAGGATTCCCGGTCCTTTTGGTAGCTCCGCCAGAATACCAGGCACAGCAGCACCAGGGCCGCCACCGCTATGATTCGGAACACGATCCCCCACACGCCGGCAAACAGGTCCTGGGGAGCGAAAATATCCGCCAGCCGCCAGATGCCCAGCAGCAGGAAAAATCCCCCTGCCAAATAAAAGACTTTGTGTTCCTTTCCCATACGGAAAATCAGCAGGAATCCGATAATCAACCACATGGCCGCATATACGTAATCCATTGGGTCTCTTCCCTTCCATCAAGTATCGGCAGACAGAAAGCCAGGACCGGTTACGCGCAGGCCTTGGAATCCCCCTTGGGAGAAGCCGGGGCAGGCGCTTTTCCCTTTCGCACTACCATCCTGCGGCGGGCGGACCGGGCCTTTTTCTCCCGGCGAAGCTGCACGAAGCACAGGCCCAGAATCACCGCCTGCATCCCCTGCTCCACCGCCTGCAAGGGCAGCAATCCATCGCTCATCAACAGGGAGAGAACCCCCATAAACAAGCCGATGCCGCAAAGAAGCAGGCTGTCCCTTTCTCTGGGCCGAAACCAGAATGCCATTCCAGCCACTCCACACAACATGATGATTCCGCTTATCCAATTCATGAAAATCCCTCCGTGTTCGCTCATATGTTCGGTACAAAGTTATCATACCACCATCTTTTGCGAAAAGCAAGGGGTTTTCAGAAAAAAATCGAACATTTTTTCTGCTGATTTCAGGGCTTTCTGTTTCTGTCAAACCCATTGTACCCCACCGCCCGGCCCATTGCAAGCCTCATCAGAATTTCCGGCAAAAAGAAAAGGCGGAACGGGAAGCCCGCTCCGCCGGATGCCGCCTTCTCAGGACAGCACATAAATGGTCATATTGCGCACGCCAAAGTTGGCGCATTCCTCATAGGTGTCAAAATACAGGTCTGCCATAATGTAGCCCTTGCTGGCAAATCCGCCGGTGTCCGCTGCGATGGCATAGCCATACACCACCGAGCCATCCGGGGAACAGATATACAGCTTAGAGCCATAGGGAATCACATCGGGGTTTACCGCAATGTTGCCATACTGGGCCGGGCGACCGGTAGCCGTCCATCCGCCGCCGGTATACGCCGTGCAGCGGCCGGTAAAGGCCTTTTTATAAGAGACTCTATTGCCATTGTGGTCTATCAGGGTCCCGTCGGAAGAAATGCTGGCGTAACCGGAAGGCTTTTTCTTGGTGCCCACCAGTACCACCTTGTCCACCGGTTCTGTGGTGACCTCATTGGAAATTTCCTCGGTCTCCACTACTTTACCGTTGACCATCTTGTTGCGGTATACAATGGTGCGTTCGCCTTCCACGCCTTCGGTCTTTACCTTGGTTTCCCCTTCATAGAGGGAATCGGTCTTTTCCTCTTTGGTGGAATAGGCTACGGCCTCGGTTTCCTGGGTCTCCTCATAGGTCACGCGGGAAACCGTTACCACAAGGCCTTCGGTCAGGGCCTGGTCCAGGGGAACATCGGTGTAATCCTCTTTCCCCAGGGTCAGGTTAGCGGCTTCCAGAGCGGAGGCCACATCCCCTTCCTTCACCAGCAAAGTCTGCTCTTCCCCATCATGGGCAAGGGTCACATGGTAATACCGGGTGATGGAAACTTCGGCATCTTCCCGCAGGATGGTGTCCGCGTCCACAGAAAGGACGTCGTTCTCTCCCAGGGTAAAGCCGGAATCCTCCACTGCTTCCGCAACGGTATCTCCATAATAGAGCTTTACCGTGCGGGTGGTGCCATCGGCAGCCACCTCAGCGGTGAGGCCCCGGCGGATGGTCAGGGTGTTCTCTTCTTCATTGAAGACCACCTGGTCATCGCCGTCTACAGGCTCCACCAGCTGGCGTTCCACTGCTGTTTTCAGCACGCTTTCTTCAGAAGGGTCCATCATGGATACGGAGGTTTGCTCCCCGTTGTCCACAATGGTAACCTCTACTGTCTGGGCCATTACGGTGATGACAGAACCGATGCAGATTGCCATCATGACCACCAGCGCCGTAATATTACGGGCCATCATGTTCAGATTTCGTTTCGTCATCGTTTTCAAAGACATAACAATGCTTCTCCTTTGTCTTGCCATGCGTCTGCGGGCATATCCCCGCAGCGTCGACGTGTTAAGATTTTTGGATTTGCAACGCTGTGCGTTATTATATGCATCGTTTTCCCGAATGTCAAATTTTAAAAATCATGCTTTTTGTGCATCTTAACGAAAACTGCATTTTTAAAAGTCTTTGAGCGAAAAATAAACCCGAAAAATCGCCAGCAACTTCCAGGTTTTCCTTTTTTATGTCACCCTCTTCGGAAAATCCCATGTGCAAACTGACACAAATTAAAGGTTACAAAACGGTTACAAAACCAAAGGCTTTGTAATGAATGAATATTTATACAAATATATTTTATTTTAAATCTGCGAGTTTCCCATAAACTCTGAAATTCTTTTTTTCAAAAGTGATGTCCACTTTTTTATTTAAGTATATTTATTCGATTTTCCGCAAGAGAATTTCTTTAAAAAGGTTACAAATCGCCGGGAATTTGTAACCTTTTCCCCGCAAAAAAGAGGCTGCGGAATGACCACAGCCTCCCGAAAGCACCCTTTAATTCTGCTTCTGTACAATCTTGTACTCGTCGTAGGGCTGATAATAGGGGCAGTTATCCAGGCTCCCCCGGAGGAACTGCTCCATTTCGTCCTCGTCCAAGTTGACGTCACAACGATAGTAGCCGTATTCGTCGTCGTACACATAGCTGGCGCAGCACTCACAGACGCTTTTTCCTTTCAAACGATTCGTCCCCTCTCTTTATTTTTTGATCGCCCGCAGCAGGAACCGATGTTCCGTACCCTGAATCCATCCGTCGCGCTGCCGCTGTTTTTCTATCCGGCAGAGCTGCTCCCAGCAGTCCTCCACCGTAAACCCCGGGAACTCCCAGGGCAGAATCTTCGCGAAGTACACCAAAGCCCCGGTGTCAAAAAAGCGGATGGGAGAAAACACTTCCCGGCCATCTTCCACGGTAAACCCGACCCGCTCCAGCAGCAGCCGGTTGTGGGCCAGAGTATACTGGGGATATTGGGGCTGGAAACCGGGAATCAGCCGGCGGGAAAGGTCATTGTCGTTTTTGCCGCCCACCTGCTGGGTGATAAACCGTCCTCCCGGCTTCAGTATCCGGTACACTTCTTCCGGCCGGAAGGATTCATGCCGGTCAATTACCAAATCAAAGGAAGCGTCCGCAAAGGGCAGCGGGTCTTCCCCGTCCACTTCCGATACCCGGATGCCCAGCGGGGCCAGACGTTCCCGGCACAGGGCTGCATTGGGCGGATAGCCCTCGGTTACCGTGGTACGGGCATAGGGGTGCCCCAGGGTCAGAAGGAACTACCCACCGCCGGTACCCATGTCCAGCAACTCCATGGAATCCTGCAAGAATTCCCGGACAATTTCCCCATAGTCCCAGGGGATTCCCCCCTCCTGCCAACGGCCGTCCAAATGGGAAAAGTCCCACCCGGAAAAAGAGGCGGCTTCCTCCGCCTTCCAGCTTGTTCTCCATTGCTCTTGATTGGTCATTTCTGCGTTCATATGAAAAACTGCTCCTTTCACGATCCGTCTATACTATATATAGAAAGAGGCACAGTCTCCCCCGATGACCCTAAGCCATCCGAATGCAGCCGGTCATCGTACGGCTACTGCACCCGGCAGTTAATTCGCGGTGTCCGCATCAGCGTTCCCTCCCTGGGATATTTTCTTTATTATAGCACACCTGGCCTCCAATGCAAAATTTTCTGTGACTTACGCACAGACAACATCCCTTTTCTGTGGTATTCTAAATATAATACAGTTCCATCCCCAAATCTATCTATCAACCTATATATCATTAGAAAGGGAGCATTTGCTATGAGCCAGAAAAAAGTACTGATTATCGGCGGTGTGGCAGGCGGCGCTTCTGCTGCGGCCCGGCTGCGCCGTCTGGACGAAAACGCAAACATTGTGATTATAGAAAAGGGGCCCTACATTTCCTTTGCCAACTGCGGGCTCCCCTATTACCTGGGCGGCACCATCCGGGATCGCTCTGCCTTGACCCTGCAAACACCGGAGAGCTTCCACGGCCGGTTCTGTGTGGACGTCCGGGTATACAGCGAAGCGGTAGCCATCCATCCGAAGCAGAAAACCGTCACCATCCGGAACCTCCAAACCGGAGAAGACTATGAGGAATCCTATGACTCCCTGATTTTGGCCATGGGCGCAGACGCCTCCACGCCTCCCATTCCCGGCCTTTCCTCTCAAAAGGTCTTTACCGTCCGGAACATCCCCGACACGGTGGCGGTCCAGTCCTACATCGCCCAAAATCATCCCAAAGAGGCCCTGGTAATCGGCGGCGGCTTCATCGGCCTGGAAGTAGCCGAGAACCTGTACCAGCTGGGCGTAAAGGTCACTCTGGCAGAGATGGCAGATCAGGTGCTGCCCTCCCTGGACCCGGAAATGGCCGCCCAACTCCACACCCATCTCCAACAGAAGGGGGTACGACTCCTGCTGCAAAGCGCCCTGACAGAAATCCGGGAAACGGAAACCGGCCTGTCCGCTGTGGTCAACGGGGAAACCCTGGAAACGGGCCTGCTGATTCTGGCCGCGGGGGTGCGTCCTGCCAGCAAAATTGCCCGGGACGCCGGTATCCCCACCAACGACCGGGGCGCAATTTTGGTCAACTCCGCTATGGAGACCCAGGTGCCCGGCATCTACGCCGTAGGGGACCTGGTGGAGACCACCCACTTTGTCACCGGGCAGAAAACCTACCTGCCTCTGGCTGGCCCCGCCAACCGTCAGGGCCGGGTAGCCGCCGACAACATCTGCGGCATTCCCAGCCGGTACACCGGCGCCCAGGGTTCTTCTATTTTGAAGCTCTTCGACCTCACCGCCGCCTCCACCGGCATCAACGAAAAGACCGCCAAAGCCCTGGGGCTGGACTATGAAAAGACCTATCTGTTCCCCGCTAACCACGCCACCTATTATCCCGGCGCGTCCAACCTCTCCATGAAGGTGATTTTTGAAAAGAAAACCGGCAAGATTTTAGGGGCCCAGATCATCGGCACCGAGGGCGTGGACAAGCGCTGCGACGTACTGGCCACCGCCATCCGGGCCGGCATGACCGGCCACGACCTGACGGAGCTGGAGCTTTGCTACGCCCCGCCCTTCGGTTCCGCCAAAGACCCCATTAACATGGCCGGCTATATTATTGAGAACATCCTCTCCGGCCTGGTGAATGTATTCCACTGGCACCAGGTAGAGGAGGCCCGCAACGACCCCAACAGTCTGTGCATCGATGTGCGCACCCCCATGGAGTACATGGCCGGCACCATTCCCGGCTTTGTGAACATCCCCCTGGATTCCCTCCGGGAGCACCTGGCCGAAATTCCCCGGGACAAGACCCTCTATGTCACCTGCCAGGTGGGGCTGCGGGGCTATCTGGCCGCCCGGATTCTCGCCCAGCACGGCTATAATGTATACAATCTTTCCGGCGGATACCGGCTGTATCAGTCTATTTTCGGTTCCAATCGGTAATATCTATAATCTAATATACAAAAAGTAATAAAAGCCAGCCGATTTTCCATCGGCTGGCTTTTTGCTTCGGATATTCTGTTAGAACCGCACCCGGAAGGTCTTAATCTCATAGGGACGGATGGTGAAGAAGAGCTTGGAATCCTCGGAAGAAACCTCGCCGGTCTTGTTTTCCAGCAGGTCGCACTCTTCCACGCTCTGAATTTCCCGGCCCAAGGTGAGCACCGCGTTGGTGCGCTTATTCTGCTCTTCAATGACACGCAGAATCACACCGTCGCCGTCCTCGGCCTGCTTCACCGTCTCCAGAATGACGTTTTCGCAGTTCACAGAGGCAAAGGAGAAAGAATCTCCCGGCTGGCCGCCCTGCACTGCGGTCAGGGGCTGGTTCAGCTTGATGGCCTCTGCCTGGGTGCCGCCCTCTCTCCAACCACCGGCATGGGGATACAGGGAGTAGGTGAACACATGCTCGTCATTATCGGCATTGGGGTTGGGCTCGATGCCGGACTTAATCAGGGTCAATGCCATTTCACTGCCGTGGACCGAATGGCCGTACTTGCAGTCGTTGAGCAGGGACACACCGTAGCCGCTCTCGGAAACGTCCGCCCACTTGTGGCCGCAGCTCTCAAACCGGGCCTGATCCCAGCTGGTATTGGTGTGGGTCTTGCGGGTCACGTTGCCGAACTGGATGTCGAAGGAGGCCTCATCGGTGTGGACGTCCGCGGGCATAAACACCTTCAGCAGGTGCTGATGCTCGTGCCAATCCACCCAGGTGTCGAAGTCGATGCGGCGGGTATCCGCATAGAAGCGAATTTTCTGCTTCAGCTTGGACTGCATAAAGTCCCGCTCAATGGTCAGCTCGGCAAACAGGGGGCCGTTGGCTGTCCACTCGATTCGGGAGGCTTCCGTCAAATCCCAGCCTTTTTCTGTATAGTAGATATCGATATCCCAGTTATCATAATACATGGGCTTATCTTCAAACACCCGCATCCGGTTGCCACGGGTTCCGGGCTTAAAGACCTCCCGGCCATTCTCTTTATCGAACAGGGAGGTAAACATCCCCTCGCTATCAATTTCCGCCCGGTAATAGGGGGTTTCAATGGCAAAAATGCCGTCCTGCTCTGTCAGAGCAAAGGGGCTCTCTGCCGGGACAGCTTCTCCCTGGGCAAAGGCCTTCCAGCCCTTGGAGGGCACTGCTTCCGCCAAAGCGTACACCTTGCCCTCATAGGCCTGAACCGGCTCTCCAGCAAGGCCCTGGACCCCTTGGGGAAGCTCCACCAGGCCGGAAGCGGCAACACCTGCGGTGTTGAACACCGTGACGCCTTTTCCCTGACCGGCCACAGCCTGCTCCCGCTCACGGAGAAGAGCGCCAGCTTCTTCTGCCAGCTGCTGATACTCCTCCTTGGTAACTTCATAGACTTCTTCAATAGAGGAACCGGGGAGAATGTCGTGGAACTGGTTCAGCAGCACCATCTTCCACAGCTTTTCCAGTTCCTCGGCGGGATAGGCCACTCCCTTTTCCGCTGCCAGCACGCTCAGTAGCTCCAAGTCGCTGAGGAGGAACTCGCTCTTCCGGTTACCCCGCTTGTTTCGGGCCATGCTGGTGTAGGTGCCGCGGTGGTATTCAAAGTAGAATTCCCCAGTCCACACCGGCAAGTGGCGGTTGTCCTTCACCCGCTCTTCCAGCTCTTCAAAGTACTTGCGGGAACCGCACTGGCGTACCGTGGGGATGCCCTTGACGCCCTTTTCCATCCGGCGTCCGGTTTCCAGCATCTCCCGGGTGGGACCGCCGCCGCCATCGCCGTAACCATAAGAAATCAGGATGTCATTGTTCATCTCTTTATTCTGATAGCGCTCCCAGCCGCCCATAATGGCGTCAGGGTGCAGCATCCCATTATACGTGGTGAAGAACCGGTCTGTGCTCTGCCCCACGCCCAGAGTGGAGATAAAGTGGGTCAGCACCTGGGAGCCGTCGATACCCTCCCACATCATGGTGTCGTTGGGCACCATGTTGAACTGGTTCCAGGAGAGCTTGGTGGTCATAAAGTAGTCAATGCCGCACTTTTTCATAATCTGGGGCAGGGCGCCGGAATAGCCGAACACGTCCGGCAGCCACAGCACCCGGTTATCCCGGCCAAATTCCTCCTTAAAGAACCGCTTGCCATAGAGGAACTGACGCACCAGGCTTTCTCCGCTGGTGAGGTTGCAGTCGGCTTCCAGCCACATACCGCCTTCCGGCTCCCAGCGGCCTTCGGCCACCCGCTCCTTAATCTTGGCATACAGCTCCGGATACCGCTCCTTCAGGAAGCTGTAGAGCACCGGCTGGCTGGACATGAACTGGTATTCCGGATACTCCTCCATGAGCTTGAGCACCGTTGCGAAGCTGCGGGCCACCTTCTCCCGGGTCTGGGCCACGGTCCACCACCAGGCCACGTCAATGTGGGTGTGGCCAATACAGCTGGCGATGACGTCCTGATAACCGGCCATTTCCCCATAGACGGTTTTGGCCAACAGTGCCCGGGCCTCCTTCACAGAAGCGGAAAAGGCCGCAGAGGGCACCTGGCGCATATCCAAAACATTGACAGCGTCATTAAGGGCGGTGCACAGGTCGATGCAGGTCTTTTCCTTGGGATTCATACGGCTCATAGCCCACAGGGGAACCTGGATGTCGTAATACAGGCCGTTGACTTCCGGGTCCAGCTCCTGTACTTCGGCCATGAGGCGGAATTCCGGATGCATAATGCCCGTGTAAGCCTGCAAATCAATGGTGTAAGTGTCGCCGGCCTTGGCACAATCCGCCAGCTTCAGCTCACGGTGATGCATATCGGCGCCCTGGCGGACTTTTCCATTCACAAATACCAGGAACTGAGGGTTCCGCCCATCGTCCCACTCGTCGATCTGGGTGTGGAGATACAGCCACATTTCCCGGCCATCAAAGCTCTCGGGCACCGTAAAGGAAGTCCGGAACCAGTAATGACGGTCTTTGCCGTACCAGTGCATGGTTTTGGAATCAAAGTCAGAAAACGGAGCAGCATCTGCGTCCGCTTCTTCCGGCCGCAGCCAGAAGCCCTCCTTGATTTTCCAGCTTTCCAGCCGGAAGCTCTGGGGAATCCGGGCTTTTTTCAACTGAGCGGCAATGACTTCCGCCCGTTCTTTTGCAAACATCATGGTAAAGGGTCTCCTTAGAAAATTAAAAAGTAGGGGGCATTGCGCCATCCATAAAGAAAAACGGCGTTCCGCACAGGTCCCCCTGCCGGGCTTATCACCGCCCGGCAGGGGGACCGCCGAAACGCCGTTCTATCAGCAAAAAATAGGAATCAAAAAATTAGAGGGGATACTCCCGGATATAGTCCAGCAGGGTGTCCACCGTGGTGAAGGCCAGGCCAGTCACCGTGTCGGCGCAGCCATAGTAAATGGCGATGCGGCCGGTCTCTGCATCCGTCAGGGCCGCGCAGGGGAAGGTCACGTTAGGAACATCGCCCACGCACTCGTAGATCTCTTCCGGCCCAAGGATGTAGTTGCGGCTGCGGCCCTTCACCTTCCAGGGCTCGTCCAGATCCAGCAGGGCGGCGCCAATGCGGTACACAAAGCCGTTGCAGGTATTGATAACGCCGTGATAGATGAGCAGCCAGCCTTCGTCGGTCTCAATGGGCACGCAGCCGGGGCCGATCTTCTTGGACTGCCAGGCGGACTCGTCGCCATTGATGATACCCATGACCCAGCGGTGCTTGCCCCAGTAGGTCAGGTCCGGGCTCTGGCTGCAGAAGATGTCGCCGAAGGGGGTGTGGCCGGTGTCGGAAGGACGGGACAGCATCATGTAGCTGCCGTTGATCTTCCGGGGGAACAGCACGCCGTTGCGGTTGTAGGGCAGGAAGGCGTTTTCCATCTGATGGAAGGTCTTGAAGTCGGTGGTCCAGCCCATGCCGATGGTGGGGCCGTGAGCGCCGTTGCACCAGGTGATGAAGTACTTGTCATCCAGCTTCAGCACGCGGGGGTCATAGCGGTATTCCCGCTTGGTGACCTCCGGGTCGCCCTCAAACTTCACGGGCTCGTCATTGATGGTCCAATGGATGCCGTCCTTGGAGAAGCCAGGGAAAATATCCATGCTCACGGAACGGGAATCGCAGCGGAAGATGCCGGCAAAGCCATCCTCAAAGGGGACAACAGCGGAATTAAAAATGCTGTTGGCATTCTTCTGGTCGTGGCGATGGATAATGGGGTTCTCCGTGTACCTCCACACCGGGGCATTGAGGCCCTCGGGCTTGTCCTGCCAGGGGATGTTGGGCAGTGCGTTTCCAATGATTTTTGCCATGATAAATTTCTCCTTTCACTGCCTTTTGAAACCCAGCTCTTCTCTGCGAAGGCGCATTTCAGAAGGCGTCATATTAAAGTAGCTGCGAAAATGAGTATAGAAATAGTTGAGATTGGAATACCCAACTTCTTCTGCAATAACAGCGATTTTCTCATCGGTATACAGGATCATCTCCTGGGCCATATTCAACCGATAGAGCATCACATATTCGGAAAACTTCAGCCCCGTTTCCTTAATGAACAGCTGCCCCAAATAAGTGGAATTCATCCGCAGCCGGTCCGCAATGGATTTCAGGCTGATATTCTGGCGGTATTCCGCCCGGACCATGGCCAGCAGCTTATTGATCAGGGTAGGCATCTCTGAGGCCTTCCGGGAGATAATGGGGTCGGGCGTGTCGTCTTTTGGCGCTTGCCGGACGGTCCCGTGGAGCTTTTCACGGATAATATGCTCCACTGCCTCCCGGAGCTTATCGGCCTGGACGGGCTTGAGAAGGTAATCCCAAGCGCCGCAGCGCAGGGCCTCGATAGCATAGCCGAATTCCCGGTGGCCGCTCATCATAATGCAGGCACAGTCCACGCCGGAATCCCGGATGCGTTTGACCAGATCCTGGCCGAATTCTTTTCCAATACAAACATCAATCAGCGCGATTTGGGGATGGGTATCCACAGCCCGCACCAGGGCATCGGAACAATTTGTAGCGGTTTCAATCCGCATCACACCATAGCTTTCCCAATCAATCAGAGCTTTCATCCCAATCAAAACATTGGGTTCATCATCAACTATTAACAGGGTATACAATCAGAAGCCTCCTTATTGGGAATATAAATGGAAATACAAGCCCCGCCTTCCGGATTATTCCGGGCCTCCATGGAAAAGCCCCTGCCATAATAATAGGCCAAGCGCATATACACATTGCGCAGTCCGATGGAATGGCCCGAATGGTCATCCCCGGAACGCATCCGCTCGTTAACGGCCTGCAGGTTTTCTTCCGGAATCCCGGCGCCGTTGTCCATTACGCGGATACGCCAGCCATTTCCCTCTGCCTCCCCGGTGACCACCAGCACATTATATTCGCTGTTCCGGTCAAAGCCGTGGGAGAAAAAGTTCTCCGCCAAGGGCTGGAGCCAAAATTTCAGGGTCTTTACCTTTAAAAGCTCCGGCTCAAAGGTCACCTGATACATAAAGCTATCCGGATAACGGAGCTGCATAATCTTCAGATATTTTTCCAACAGTTCTTTTTCCTCTGCAAAAAGAAGCTCACTCCCTTTTTGCACCATATCCCGATAAAGCCCGCCCAGCAGAGCGATGGACTCCGCTGTTTGAGGATTATGTTCCAAAAGGGCTTTAGCCCGGATGGCCTCCAAAGTATTATAAAGGAAATGGGGGTTGATCTGCTGTTCCAGGGCCCGCATGGCTGTTTCCTGCTGTTTAATCTTCATGCGGTATTCCATAAGGATATACTCGTCCAGGGCATGGCTCATGCTCTCCAGAGCAGTGGAAATCAAACCATATTCATCTTTTCCCTGGAACTTAGGACGGGGAAGGGCTTCCACCCCTTTGAAATCCCCCTTTTCCACCCGTTCGATAATCCCCAGCAGATATCCAAGGAAAACCGAATCATAATGGGTGTTCCAATAGATGAAGCTGATGACCGCCAAATCCAGCAGGGCCATGGCCGCTATCAGCATCCAAATCATGTTGGCGTTTACCGACAGCAGGGTCCACAAATCTACAGCCGTCACATAGGAGAACCGCTGCAAGGGCTCTTCCTGGACGCTGTAAAACACCCAGTTCCAGCCGTCAAAAAAGCTGCCCGAGGGCTGCTCCTGATTGGCTGCCTGCTGCAGCCAGCCGTCTCCGGCATGCTGGTCCTGGTATTGGCTGCCCCACAGGCGGCCTTGGGCGTCTATCACCCCATATTCCCCGATATAGGCGTGGCGGGTAGCAAACAGCTCGTCGCCCTTTACCCAAAAGCTGACGGTGCCAATGACCTCTTCCAGCCGGGCGGAACGACGCACCGGATAATCGCCTAACAGCCAGCCATCCTGGATTTCTGCATCCATCGCCGTTCCATAAGCAATTTCCAGATTTCCCGCTTCATCCAGCCTCAGATGCTTGTCAGCGCCATCATAAGAGGTCACCACGGCATCGGTGACATATCCCTCCCTGCCGTTCAACAGGGTACGCAGGTAGGCCGGAAAGGACGCAATCTGTACCGAACTGTTCCGGCTGTTTTCCCCTCGGAGCTGGATATACCCTTGGGTATCCTGGGCCAGGAAAAACGCCGCCGTATCATCCATCAAAGGGCTGGAAGAATAAATCTCCCAGACAAAGTCTTCCGCACGCCCCTCTTCCCGCTGGACACGGCTCACAATGTCTTCAAAGGACCGCTGGGCCTCTCCGTGCTGGTTGTCCACCCAGCTATTTACAAAAAAGGAGAGGATCCCTATCAAAAGGATGATGCTAAACAGCAGCACCATGACTACTGCCAGGAAAAACCGTCTTCGATAAATCTGATACTGAAAAAAGCGGACGCGCATATGATTTCTCCTTTATCCACGGTACCCAGCGCCCTGACATTGTACCTAATATTATACAACAAAATGTGGGATTTGCACAGCTTTTCCTTTGACTTTTTTCAGATCTCTATGACGCAAAGCTTTCGATGCAGACACACCATGCAGTATTGTATCGCGATACGCTGGATTTGTACAGCCTTTTTATGAAAAATTAATTTTGAAAAAATTCATCGATTTGTTTCTGGGCTTCCTGGATAATAGTCTGTAATCCAGCCGCCTCTAATTCCGCCAAACACTGCGGCACCAGCACGGCTGGGTCCACAGCGCCGGTTTGCATATCGGGCTTATAGTTCTCCCAAATCTGCACGCAGGCCGCCGTCTCCATTTCCACAGAGGTCATGTCCATGGAAAAGCCCATGCACACCCCTTCCATGGCTTTTTCGTTCTGGTCCAAAATTTCCTCCCACTGGGTGGAAGGCTCATTATCCATGAGGGTCAGGGAGAAAAAGGAGGCCTGGGAATATTTCGCGGAACCGTTTACCCAATCATCCCGGAGAAGATGCACCCTCGTCTCTGTTTCCCCGGTCCTCTCGTCCGCCACCTCTATATATTCAAAATGCGTGCCTTCCCGGCCATAAGCCAACATATCCCGAAGCGTCGTATCTGTGTTGGCCAGCTCCAAAAAGCGCAAAGCCTCCTCTGGGTGGGAAGAACTGGCCGAAATACAGTTCATGGAACCCTGTATCGTAGAGGAAGTGTAGAAGGGCCCATCAATGGGAGCGGTAATATCATATTGTTCCACCCCGTTTCCGGTGGCCCAGCCAATAGCTGCCGCCGGCCAACCCTGTCCGGAACCGAAAAACTGCCCCCGATAGGTCTCCTGAGAGGTATTCGCATCAGGATTGATAATGCCATCCTCATACCAGCTGTGGAGGAGCTCCAGCTTATGGAGAAAATCCTCCTGCTCCAGCACGCTGACCACTGTCCGGCTCTCGTCATCCAGCCGGACGCCAATGGCCTCTAACCCTGTGCATAAATTATCGTACTGATTGAGGATACCGTTCCAGGGATTGCCCCTCGTCAGGTATACAGGATAAAAATCCTCCCCTTCCCCGGCCTTGACCTTTCGGAAAATCGGGTCCAGGTCGTCCATGGTATGAACCGAAGCCACATCAATATCGTATTTCTCCACCAGTTCATGGTCAAAATACCAGAACTGGGTCAGGGAAGAATCCTTATAGGTGGGGACGCCGTAAATTTTACCATCTATCCGGGCGCCCTCCCAGAGGATCCCCGGCACAAAAGAATACAAGTCCGGCGTGACCTGGCCTACCAGCTCGGTGATATCCATAAAAGCCCCTTGGTTCACAAAGCGAGTGTAATAGGAATTGCTGGCAAACATAATATCAAAAGCATCCCCGCTATTAACCATGGTTTGGAACTCCGTCTGATAATCATTCCAGCCAACAATATGCCATTGGAGCTCCAAGCCGATTTTTTCCCGGAGATACTCGTTGATGGCGTCCACCCCTTCCTGGAAATTATCGGGAAGGGCTCCGCCAATACCATACCATTGGATGGTTGTCGCATCCTGTTCTTCCGGAAGCTCTTTCTGGGCCTCGCCGCCGCAGGACGAAAATAAGCTTATCAGCAGCAGCACAGACAGTACGGCGGCAATCGCCTTTTTGACAAACGGCATGAAACGCTTCCCCTCCTTTGCACTCATAATTTTAGCGAAACTCAGTAATTCTATTATACTCCATCCCTTGCGGATTTGTATAGTCCCTATAAAACGGAAATACCCAGGCCTTTTTAAGGGCCTGGGTAAAAGAAAGGAGGCAAAGCCCCGTGGGACTTTGCCTCCTGAATTGCGTTTGATTAAACTATTTCCGTTAGAAAATTAGGCGAAGTACTCATCGATCTGACGCTGAGCCTCGTCGATAACTTCCTGCAGGCCAGCAGCCTTCAGTTCTTCGAGCAGCTGGGGAACTCTCTCTTCGGGATCCACAGCACCAGTCAGCAGGTCAGCCTTGGCGCTCTGGCTCCAAACAGCGGAGCAAGCAGCGATCTGAGTCTGTACATTGGTGGGGTCAAAGGTGAAGCCCAAGCAGACGGATTCCTTCGCGTTCTCATTCTGAGACTTAATCTCATCATACTTCGTTTCAGCTTCATCGATGGCACGGGTCAGAATGAAGTAGTTAGCCTGCGCATAGTTGGTGGGACCGGTAGTCCAAGTCTGACCCTCAACCTGCTCAACCAAACCTTCATCGTTGTAATCCCAGTCAACGCCCTTCTGGCCGAAGCGGAGCATATCGCGGAACTCGGTATCGGTGTTAGCCAATTGCAGCAGCTGCAGAGCAGCGTCAGCGTTAGCGGAGTTGGCAGAAATCGCATTCAGAGAACCCTGAATGGTAGCAGAGGTCAGGATGGTGTCACCATGCTGCACATAGATGTACTCATCAACGCCCTGGCTCTTAGCCTGGTTGGTTGCCTCAGACGGCCAGGACTGGCCGTTGCCGAAGAAGCACTGGGTATAGTTCTCACCGGAAACGTTAGCATCGGGATTGATGTAGCCAGCCTGATACCATTCATGCAGCAGGTTCAGGTTGTGCATAATGTCTTCCTGCTCCAGCACGCTGACAACCTTACGGCTCTCATCGTCCAGCTTGACGCCCAGCAGGCCGCCCATGCCGCTGCACAGGTCATCATAATCATTCCAGAAGCCGTTCCAGGGGTTGCCCTGATTCAGCTTCACAGGATAGAAGTCGTCGCCTTCGCCTTCCTTAACGGTCTTGAAGATCTCGGTCAGGTCGTCCATGGTCTTTACGGACTGAACATCCAGGTTGTACTTATCCACATAAGCCTTGTCATACCACCAGAACTGGGTCAGAGAAGAATCCTTATAGGTGGGGACAGAATAAATCTTGCCGTCAACCTTTACGCCTTCCCACAGGTTTTCCGGAATGGCTTTGTACATATCGGGAGTCACGGACTGCACCTTATCGGTGATGTCCAGGAAAGCGCCCTGATGGACATAACGGCTGTAGGTCTGGCTGTCGGTGAACATGATGTCGAACTTGTCGCCACCGTTGATCATGGTGTTGAAGCGGTCTCTGTAAGAGTTCCAGTTAGAGAGAACCAGGTTCAACTTTACGTTAATCTTGCCCTCTGCATAGTCGCTGAGAGCCTGTACGGCCTCAGCAAAATTGCCGGGCTCATCGCCGCCGATGGTGTACCAGGATACGGTGGGAGCCTCACCGGTTTGGCTGGTGTTATCGCTGGTGTCAGAACTGGTGCTGTCGCCCGAAGTGCTGCCGGTATCTCCAGAGGAGCAGCCGCCCAGGACGCCCGCCGTCATGGCCATGGCCATGAGCAATGCGAGAATTCTTTTTGTTTTCATAATTTTTGCCTCCTAAAACCTAAAAATTGGTTTTTATTAAGTAGCCGGGAACCCCCGGCAGGGGTAACAAAATGTTGTAACGACACTTCTGATTATACTCCCTATTGTTCAAAAAAGCAAGAGGGAAATCAACCCTTTACAGCGCCAACCGTCAGACCGGAAATAAAGTACTTCTGGAAGAAGGGATATGCGCAGGCAATAGGCAGAACGATGATAACCACGATAGCCATACGAGCGGATTCCTGCGGCATTTCTGCAATCAAATCTGCCAGCGAACCGCCAACCGACGCTATTTGCTGAGCCAAAGCAGAAATATTATTGATGATATCCTGCAACAAAGCCTGCAGACTCTTCAAATCGCTCTGCGTGATGTACAGCAGGGACTGATACCAGTCATTCCAGTAGGCGAAAGCCAAAAACAGGCCAATGGTTGCCAGCACAGGCAGAGAGATGGGAAGTACAATCTTAAAGAAGATAGTGAACTGGCGAGCGCCATCGATTTTGGCAGACTCAATCAGGGAATCCGGAATGGTCTGCTTGAAGAAGGTACGGCAGATGATGACGTTGAAGGAAGTTACCAGCAAGGGGAAAATCAGGGCCCAAATGGTGTTGCGCAGCCCCAGCAGGTTGCCGGTGACAAAGTAAGTAGCTACCAAGCCGCCGTTAAACATCATGGGAATCACAACAATCCAGGTCAATACATTCTTCAGTTTGTAATTGGGACGGCTCATGACATAACCCATCAAAGTGGTAAGCAGGGTGCCCAGCACCGTGCCAACTACCGTTACAAAAAGGGAGACGCCCAAAGCTCTGAGAATCATGACCACCTGATCCTTCAGGAAGGTATAGCCTTCCACAGAGAACTCGGCGGGAATGAACTGATAACCATATTCCCTGATAGAATCCTCCGAGGACAGGGAAATCGCAACGACCAGCAAAAGCGGGATGATGCAAGTCAACGAGAGGATGATAAAAATCAGGTTAAACAAAATATTGGTTGGCTTCTTGATTCGGTTAAACTTATCAAGGCCGTCCAATGCGACTTTTTCTTTTTTAGCCATAACGCTTCCTCTCCCTTCTTTAAATCATGGCGCTTTCGGGATCGATCTTGCGGACGATACCGTTTGCGACCAAAATGGTGATACAGCCAGCCACAGACTGGATGAACGCAGCAGCAGAGGACATACCAGTGGTGCCCAGCTTCAGCATTCTGTACACATACACATCCAAAGTGGTGGTGATGCCGGTAATGGAGTTGGAATCGCGGGTTACCTGAAAGAACAGGCCGAAATCGGAATAGAAGATACGGCCAACGTTCATAATGAACATCATGATGATAACCGACTTCAACATGGGAAGGGTAATACTTCTGACCTGCTGCCAGATAGTAGCGCCATCAATAATAGCAGCTTCATACAGGGAGCGGTCAATGCCGGTAACAGTAGCCAGATACACGACCATGTTGTATCCCAAGACTTTCCAGGTGTTCAGGAATGTCAACAGGAACGGCCAAATTTCCGGTTTCATATACCATTGCTGCGGATTGTCCGCAAAGAACATGTTGTTGATCAGGCCATTATCATAACACAGGAACGCCCATACCAAAGCGCTGATAACAACCCAGGACAGGAAGTAGGGCATGAACATGCAGGTCTGATAGACCTTGGCCAGACGCTTGCCGTGGAGCATGGAAACCATCAGGGTGCAGATAACCGGGAGAACGATATTGAGGATAATGAACACAATATTATAGAGAATCGTGTTGCGCAGATATCCCCAAATCGCACCGGTACGGAACAGAACAGCAAAGTTGTCCCATCCGCACCAAGGGCTATTAATCATGTTGCTGATAAACGAGCCACTAATCTGCCAAGACTTAAAGGCGATGATGATACCGAACATCGGCAAGAACAGGAACAGGATGTACCAAATTGTGGTTGGAAGAGCTAGAATGGAAAGTTCGGTGTCGTCGCGGTCCCAACGCTTATGTATACGGACCTCGCCGGTCGAACTGCTCTTCTTAGACATATGCATTTCCCCCTCTTTAAAAAATTTAAAATCTCAAGAGTTAAACAGGCCCTGAACTCGCCGGCAAGCCAGTCGTTCCCTTATTCCCGACCCTTTATACAAAATCCATGGTCTGTTTATCCTTACCCTTATTATAAATGCTGTGCCGCAATTTCAACATATCAATTTCGTTAGATAAGCTCCTAAAAACGTTAGGTGTTCGCATCGAAAATTACAACAATATTTTATGCAAAATATACAATTAGCGGGAAATCATGAATTTTTTAAAAACACAGCTTCTCAATTTCCAATCATTTTTAGCATTCGGAATTGAAAAAAATCCCAGTTGAAAAATAGGAAATTTCCCGATAGCGTTCTCTCTTTTTTGTGCCTTTTTTCTTTTGCATTGTCCATTCATACAAAACCGAAATGCATTCTCTCATCCATCTGGCAGTTTTTTGGCTCCCACACTGGGAATCTCCATTCCTGCCTATTTGTAACATAATTGTAAAGCGGCTGTTTGGGACGCCTTTACAATTCCTTGGTCAAAATGACGGAGGCATTATTTGGCCTCACATCCGCTTCCTGCGAACTAATATTAAGGTCGCGATCCCCATGACCGCCGCTAACAAAACAATAATCGCAATGGCGATGAGCATTCCGCTGTTATCCCCTGTCAATACCGGCTCTTGAAAGCTCTGGGCGGCGGCAGGAATAACCAATCCCACAGCAAAGATAACAGCGGCCGCTATTTTTACAAAGTATCTTTTTCGGCTTTTCCACATCATATCCGTTCATCCTTTCTGCAAGCCGTGGGGGCATCCCATTCTTCCCAAACGCCCTGCTCTTCCGTTCTTTTCTTCTTTTATTAAATCACAATGCGTTCCGGGTTTCCATATCAAAAAGCATATATTACAGTATAACGAGATTAGCTTTTCAAAAATTTTTATTGTTTACAAAAATAAGAGCCTGTGCCATAGGAGTTATTGGCACAGGCCGGACAAAGATACATGATTAAATTTTTCGGTGTTTCTTGGATCAATCCCACGCTGGCAGCCAGAGCGCGGTTGAGCCGGCGGATATGCTGTTCCTCCAGACGTCCGATGTATGTTTCCGCCGCCTTTTATCAATAGCATTGGGCATACTGCCTCATCATTTCAGAGATCCATTGTTCCACCGCTGTCCTCTCCTTCCGCTAAAATTTCTTTTTCACAACAAGTGCAATTTATAAAATTGGTAATTTTGATGGAAGGACCGGGGAGCATGAAGGAAACAGCGTTTTTCATATGGCTTCCTTCTAATGATAATTACTTCCTTGCTTCCGCCGCCTTGTTGATGCAGGTGATGGCGTTCAGGCTGCGGGGATAGCCGATATAGGGCAGGCACTGGGAAACGACTTTCACAAGAAACTCCTTATCGTTTCCTAAATTCATATTGCCGCCTGCATGGGCAATCAGCTGCGGTTCACAGCCGCCCTGTGCTGCCAGAAAGCAGAAGGTGATCATCTCCCGCTGAGCCAAATCAAGACCAGTGCGGGTATAATAATCCCCAAAGCAGTTGGCTGCCAGCCACCGGTTGATGTGGCCGTTTTTCCAGGCTTCCTTCATACCTTCTCCGAAAATATCCACCTGCGCCTGAATTCCCTTTTCCAGGCGGTTCTCCATGGTGGTGGTCGCCTGTCCTTCCAAAGGCAGCTTTACGCCGCGTTCTGCCAAAATCTCGTTGGTGGCATCCAGAAAAGGCTTTACCCGGCCAATACCCAAATAATCCACTGCCTGATAAACCATCTCTTTGGCCATAACCGGTGAAAACCCTGCGTCAAGGGCACGGGGCAATTCCAGCTTAAATTCATCCACGCCCTGGCATCCCAGCAGGGTAGCCAGAATCGCCATATGGCGGGTCACTTCGTCAAGCTGCCGTCCCTCTTCATTGGGAACTTCCTCAAAAGCAAAATGTTCAAATCGCTCTGCAAATTCCGGATCAGTGGTTCGATAGTTCATGATAAATTCCTCCTTATATCTGTTCGATTTTTTGGTTGCCAGTGGACCATACATGCTGCTGTTTGGCGGCAGCCGGCGTGTTCTGTGCCATCACTCCTACCAGCTTATGAGGAATATAGGGTTCTTCCAGATAAGCGCACTCTTCCGGCGTCAGGGCAAGCTCTGTAGCTTTGGCCGCCCCTTCGATATGATGCAGTTTGGTAGCTCCTACCACGGGGGACGTTACTTTGGTGAGCAGCCATGCCAAAGAAATCTCGGTCATAGATACGCCCCGTTTTTCCGCCAACTCCGCCACCCTGTTGATAATGGCTGCATCCTGTTCTGCGGTAGCGTCATACTTGAATTTGGCATAGCTATCCTCTTCCAAACGCTTGGAGGTTTCCCCTGGATGCTTGGAGAGCCGTCCGCCTGCTAAAGCGCTGTATGGGGTCATGGCGATGTTATCCTCCGCACAGAGCTTTGCCATCTCCCGTTCCTCCTCCCGGAAGATCAGGTTATAATGCCCCTGAATGGAGACGAACTTCCGAAAGCCCTCTTCCTCCGCCAGGGCGTTGGCCTTGGCCAGCTGATAGGCAAAGCAGTTGGAGATGCCGATATACCGTACCTTGCCCGCTTTCACCATGTGATCGATCCCTTCCATAATGTCGTAGAGAGGCGTCTCATAATCCCACATATGATAGATATACAGGTCAATATAATCGAGCCCCAGATTCTTCAGGCTGGTGTTCACCATCTGCTCTATATGTTGCTGGCCTGTGATGCCGGCGGCGATCTCCTCCTGGGTGCGAGGGAGGAATTTGGTAGCTACCACCACATCCTCCCGCTTGGCAAAATCCCGGAGCGCCCGGCCCAGGTACTGTTCGCTGGTGCCGCTCTGGTAGCCGATAGCGGTATCAAAGAAGTTGACCCCCAGCTCCAGCCCATGCTTGATAATCTCCCGGGAATGCTCCTCGTCCAGGGTCCAGCTATGCTGGCCGTTTCCAGCATCACCGAACCCCATACATCCCATACAGATGCGGGAAACCTTTAATTCCGAATTGCCGAGTTTTGTGTATTGCATAATCGTATTCCTCCTTTTCCAGTACGTTTATTTCTCCATTTTTCACGTCGTAGTCTCGTTCATGACTCTTAACTTTCTATTCATAGGACTATCCGGCGCATATTCCAGTTTTTCGATTGGAAGGAAGTCTGTGGTTTCGCTGCTCTGATCGATTTGTGATTTGAGTGGGGGATTCCACTTTTTAATCTGACAGGGATTCCCGCAAGCGATGGCGTTGTCTGGAATCGATTCTGTTACCACGCTTCCTGCGCCGATGACCACATTATCTCCAATGGTAACACCGGGAAGGATAATGCTTCCTCCGCCAATCCATGTGAATTTGCCGATCTTTACAGGAGCAGTATAAGTTTTTACTGCAGCTATACCATCCGGTTCCAACCAAAAACGCTCTGCACCGTCTAAGGCATGGATCGCGGTATAGATTTTGACATCCGGACCAATCATGGTGCTTTCCTCAATGATAATCGGTGCGGTGTCTAACAAGGTACAGTGCATATTGATAAAGCTGTTATCTGCAAGATGAATGTTATATCCGTAGTCCACATAGAGCGGTTGATTTACACGGGCATTTTTCCCAAACCGCCCCAGCAGTTCAGACAACACCCGGTTGCGTTCTTCGATGTCTTCCGCAGGCAAACCGTTATAGGTTCGCATCAGATTCTTTGCCCGATTCTGCTGTTTCCTCAGCTCCGGGTCCCGAGCATCGTAAATTTGTCCGCTCTGCTTCTTCTCCAATTCGGTCATTCCATGAACTCCTTTATAGGTCTTGTTCTAATTATCAGTATACTGAACTTCAGTTATCACGTAAAATACTTATAATTTATTATTATCCATTCGATTTTCGTATGGATTTTTATATAAAAACAGGAGCCGGAATCCTGTTTCAAATTTGGAAATCCCGTGCTCCTGTTTCTTACTTCCCTGTGCATGAATACAACCAGCAAGAGGGATTGTATAATTAGCTTCAACCTATCTTTCTACCATGCTCTCCTGCAAAGAACGCTGCACCGCAAATGTGCGAGTTCATCCACTTAAAACGTAACAGCGGCAGCTCAGAAGGACAAGATAAACTGGATTCGGTTTGGCCATATCCTGACAAATCAGGACATCCCCTTCAAAAGAAAAACCGTTCACAAAGGCCGTCATGGAATCGAAAAAATGAAGGGGAAAATGCCCTCTAAAACACCC
>CAJFVO010000003.1 GCA_904420555.1 Candidatus Heritagella intestinalis
TTAGCCGATTCCTCTACGCCATTTTTACGCCATTTCCGCGTGGGGCTGCATAGAGAAACATGAACTTATAATTTGGTTGGTTTTGCGTAAAACGGCGCTGTATCAGGCTTTAGCGGCGTTTGTGGGGAGGTATGGAGATATAGAATCCGGTGTCTGAACGCCGATACCTAATTTCATGTATATACCGACCTTTCCTGAAAATAGAGGATCTCTGAGATTTTCTGATGAGTATTATACTGTTTTTTGACTAAAACTGCAACTGTACGGGCTTATCGGGCCGCGTCAATCCACTGGCCGATTTCTGCCGCTGTGTTGACGAAATTCCGGGCGCCAAAAGCCTCCATTTCCTCCCGGGAGCCATAGCCGTAGAGGACTCCCAGGAAAGGGGTGCCCACCTGTTGAGCGCCTTCGGCGTCAAAGCGGGTGTCGCCGATCATCAGGGTGCGCTCCGGAGCCGTGTGGAAGAATTGGATAGCGTGCTCCATCACCATGCGCTTGGAGCCCTTCTCGTCCTCAGAGGAACCGCTGATGAGGTCAAAGCAGGGGGTCAGGCCAAAGTGGTCGGTGACCAGCTCCGCGGCATTCTGAGGCTTGGAGGTAGCCACGGCCAGATGATACCCTTCTTCCCGCAAGCGGCCCAGGAGGGGAAACAACCCGTCAAATACCGAGGCTTCAAACACGCCGGAAGCGTTGTAAATGAGCCGGTATTCATCGATAAACCGGTCGGCCTCTTTTCCGGTGATGCCGCAGTATTTTTCCAGGCTCAGAACCAGGGGCGGGCCGATGAACTTCCGCAGCACCGGCTCTTCCGGTACCGGATAGTGCAGTTTTTCCAGGGTGTCCCGGATGCAGCGCAGAATGCCGGGATGGGACGCGGTGAGAGTTCCGTCCAGGTCAAAAAGGATGAGATCGAATGCTTTCATGAAAAGACACACTCCAGAGCGGGCCTCGCCAAACCTCTCGTTGAAAAGGCGCGGGGGTCCGTGTTATAATAAAAATCCGGTTGGCAGGAGCCACCGGCCTATAGTATAGCATATTTTCCGCCCGGGAAGAAGAGCGGAAAAGAAAGCGGGTGTTGTTTTGAAAAATCCCACAGCAAAACGGGGCGGCCGCATCTGCCTGATGGATGAAATCCGGGGCTTTGCCGTCCTCTGTATGATTTTTTATCACGGTTTTTACTCCCTGGCCTACCTGTTCCAGCTGGACTGGGGCATGGCGCTGCTGCGGTTCTTTATGCCGGCAGAGCCTTTTTTTGCCGGGGCTTTTATTTTAATTTCCGGCATTTCCTCCAACCTGTCCCACTCCAACCTGCTCCGAGGGGCCAAGCTCCTGGCCGTCGCCTTGGCGGTGACGCTGGTGACCTGGCTGGTGGTGCCGGACCAAGTGATTGTTTTTGGTATCCTGCATTTTCTCTCGATTTGTATGCTGCTTTTTGGCCTGCTGCGGCCTTTGCAGGAAAAAATCCCCCTGTGGGTTGGGCTGATTGGCAGCGTGGTTTTGTATCTCTGCACCATGGACATTTCCCGGGGAATCCTGGCCTTTGGAATCTCCCTGCCGGATGCCCTTTATGAAACCAACTGGCTGGCACCTTTGGGCTTTCACAATGCATCGTTTCTCTCGGCGGACTACTTCCCCCTTCTTCCCTGGGCCTTTGTGTTCGCCGCCGGCACTTTTATCGGCCGCTGGGCAGCCCGGGGACAGTTTCCCAAATGGATGTATCCTTCCCGGGTGCCGCCTCTGTCCTGGATGGGACGCCACGCTTTGATTCTGTATATTGTCCATCAGCCGGTGATTATCGGCGTCTGCACCGCCATTGAGTGGCTGATGGGCGCATAAGATTCGCTTCCCTTTGCATCATGAATTGCAACCCGTTATTTTCGAAAGGATGAAACCTATGGATTTTACTCCGATTTTGGCAGAACAGTTCCACATCCAACCCTGGCAGGCAGAAAAAGTTGTCCAGCTGCTGGATGAAGGCAATACCATTCCTTTTATCGCCCGTTACCGCAAAGAGGCTCACGGCTCCCTGGATGACCAGGTGATTCGGGGGCTCTCGGAAAAGCTGGAAGCCCTGCGGAATCTGGAAAAGCGCCGGGAAGAAGTCCGGGGCCTGATTGACGGCCTAGGCTCCCTGACGCCGGAGCTTTCCGCCGCCTTGGACCAGGCCGCCACCCTGTCGGAAATCGATGACCTGTACCGTCCCTACCGGCCCAAGCGCAAAACCCGGGCTTCTATGGCCAAGGAAAAGGGCCTGGAACCCCTGGCCCGGGAGCTCTTTGCTCAAAAGCCCGGTTCCCCCGATCCGTTGGAACTGGCGGCCGCCTATGTCAGCCAGGAGAAGGGCGTGGAGACCCCGGAAGATGCCCTGGCTGGGGCTCGGGACATTTTGGCGGAGCAGTTCTCCGACGACGCGGCAGTGCGCCGTCGCCTGCGTATGGCGGTTATGGCCACGGGATTGTTGGTTTCCAAGGCCGCCAAAGAGGAGGAATCCGTCTACCAGCCCTACTATGATTTCAGCCAGCCGGTGCGCACGGTAGCGGGCCATCGGGTGCTGGCCATGGACCGGGGCGAGCGGGAAGGCTTCCTCAAGGTCTCCATCTCCATGGACGAGGAACAGGGTATGCAGCTGGTGGAGAGTGCTGGGGTGAAGGAAGGTTCTCCCTGCACAGAACAGGTGCGCCTAGCTGCCCGGGACGCCTACAGCCGCCTGATTTTCCCCGCCATCCAGCGGGAAATCCGCTCGGAGCTCACAGAAACCGCCGATGAGGCCGCTATCAAGGTGTTTGCGGTGAATTTGCGGCAGCTTTTGATGCAGCCTCCGGTAAAGGGCAAGACCGCCATTGGTCTGGACCCGGGTTACCGTACCGGCTGCAAAGTGGCGGTGGTGGACCCCACCGGCCGGGTGCTGGATACCGGTGTCATTTACATTACCCATTCTCAGCGCCAGAAGGAGCAGGCCAAGGAATTCCTCACCGGGCTGATTGAAAAGCACGGCGTAGAGGTCATCGCCATCGGCAACGGTACCGCCTCCAAGGAAACGGAAATCTTCACCGCGGAGCTCATCGCCTCCCTGCACGGACAGAAGGTCTCTTACATGGTGGTCAGTGAAGCGGGGGCTTCGGTGTATTCCGCTTCCAAGCTGGCGGCGGAGGAATTCCCCCAATTTGACCTGACCCTGCGCAGTGCGGTGTCCATTGCCCGGCGGCTCCAGGACCCGTTGGCAGAGCTGGTGAAAATTGACCCGAAAGCCATCGGTGTGGGCCAGTATCAGCACGATATGCCCCAAAAGCGGTTGGCAGAAGCTCTTGGGGGCGTAGTGGAGGACTGCGTGAATACCGTGGGCGTGGAATTGAACACCGCCTCCCCTTCCCTGCTGGAAAAGGTGGCGGGGCTCTCCACGGCAGTTTCCAAAAATATTGTGGCCTATCGGGAAGAAAACGGCGCGTTTCATTCCCGGGCGGAACTGAAAAAGGTGCCCAAGCTGGGACCCAAGGCCTTTGAGCAGTGCGCCGGTTTCCTTCGGGTTAGCGAAAGTCCCAACGTGCTGGACCACACTGCTGTCCATCCGGAATCCTATGCCGCCGCCAAAAAGCTCTTGGAGCTGACGGGCTTCCGGGGACAAAAGGATTTCTCCGGCCTGGCCCAGCAGGTACAGGCCATGGGAGAAGAAACCGTCGCCCAGCAGCTGGAAATCGGCGTGCCTACTCTGCGGGATATGGTGAAAGAGCTGCTTCAGCCCGGCCGGGACCCCCGGGACGAGCTGCCGGCTCCCATGCTCCGCACGGACGTGATGAAGCTGGAAGATTTGCAGCCCGGGATGCAGCTCAAGGGCACTGTGCGCAATGTCATCGACTTTGGAGCCTTTGTGGACATCGGCGTCCATCAGGACGGCCTGGTACATATCTCCCAGATCTGCGATAAGTTCATTAAGCATCCCGGAGAGGTCCTCAAGGTGGGGGATATCGTCACCGTGTGGGTGATTTCGGTGGACAGCAAAAAAGGCCGCATCTCCCTGACCATGAAGGGCGCGCCAAAACCGGAAAAATAAGGCGGAACTGTAAATTTACTTTAAAATGATTTTTCTCCCGTTGCGTTTCCCAGGCAGGAGGGATATAATTTTTTCTGTTGAGACGCCGATAACTGGGCGTGAGTCCCGGTGTTTTTTCAGAAGAAAGGAGCCGTATAACCGGTGGGATATCGTTTTCTGCAAAAGCTGCAATACTGGATGATGGGGCGCAACGGCACTGACCAGCTCTCCATTGCGCTGCTCATCGCGGGATTTGTGATCTCGCTGTTTTCCAATTTCTTTTGGCCGTTGATTTTCCTGTCCTACGCCATCTATATCTGGATGCTTTTCCGGATGTTTTCCCGGAATCTGCCTGCCCGCCAGCGGGAAAACCAGGTGTTTCTCCGGGTATGGCGCCCGATTACCCAGTGGTTTTCTTTCCAGAGAACCCGTTTTCGCGACCGGAAGCTGTACCGGTATTTCAAGTGCCCTCACTGTGGACTGCGTCTGCGGGCGCCCAAGGGCCGGGGGAAAATTCAGGTCACCTGCCAGAAGTGCCATACGGAATTCATCAAGCGCGTATAAAAAGGCCGCCGCCAAACAGGAAACTGCATGGCAGGCGGCTTTTTGTGTTGGAAATCTCCCATCTGGGCGGGATTGGCACTGTTCAACCTGCCCGGAGGATGATATAATGAGAGAATCCAAGAAATTTTGAAAGTACGGGATTCTTGGGAGAGGGAGTTTTTCGGAAAGGAGCGGCAGCTGAAATGAGACGATGCAAAAGAATATTGACGGCGGCTCTCATGGCCCTGTTATGCGTTGCGCTTTTTTCCGGATGCGCCGCTATCGGGCTGGATTCCCAGGCCTTGATGAGCCCGCCCCGGCAAGAAGGGGATCAAGGAAAGATTCAGGACCTGCTGGCCGAGACCACCGGCGGGGAAGTGACCCTCCGGTATCCCAGCAAAGGGGATTACCGCTCAGCGATTATCCTGCGGGACATCACCGGGGACCGGACCAACGATGCCCTGGCCCTGTATCAGTCAGGCGAAGAGAACGGCGGCACAGTGGTTTCCTTTATGACCCAGTCTCAGGGAACCTGGAGCGTCATCCGCAGCTTTACCAATCCGGCAGTGCAGGTGGACCGGGTATGCTTTGCCGACTTGGATGACGATGGCGCCCGGGAAGTGGTGATCGGATGGGGAAATTCCTCCCTGAACAGCTGCTCTGCCTGTGTTTATGACTACACCCAGGATGGGATTTTGGAAATCCCCATGGAGCAGGGATACCGGGAATTGGGGGTTACGACGCTGATGGACGACGCCCAGGAAGAGCTGTTTGTGGTCACTATGGCCTCCGACCAAGTGGAAGCCATGGCCCAAATTGTGCGCCTCTCCGAGGGGGCTTTGCAGATTGCCGATGCGGTGGCTCTGGACCCCACGGTGATTCAGTATTCGCAACTGCTTTCCGGCCTCATTTCTCCGGGCCAGAAGGGCGTGGTACTGGACGGCTTGAAAGCGGACAGCACCATGGTGACCCAGTTGATCTATTGGGACTCGGAAGAAAGGGCCTTAACAGCGCCGTATTCCGATAAAGCCTCCCAGGCCATGAACATCACCAGTCGGAGCCCGGCGGCGGCCTATACGTCCCGGGACATTGATTCCAACAGTATTATCGAGTTCCCCATTGCCACCTCTCTGCCGGGTACCGATAATACCTCTACAGACTCCACTACGTATCTGATGAATTGGAATCAGTTTGACGCGGGGACCCAAACGCCGGTGCGGGTCATGAGCACCGTGAACAATACCCGGGACGGCTTTTGGTTCCTGTTCCCGGAAACCTGGCGGGACCGGGTAACCTGCCGCAGCGAGACCTCCACCCGGTCCACTACCTTCTATGAGTGGCTGGAGGACGATGGAACCGGGGTCCCGGCAGTGGGAACCGCTATTTTGCGTATCCAGGTGTTTACCAGGGAAGAATGGCAGGCCAACGGTAAGGGCTACACCAAGATTGCCGAACAGGGCGGCCTGGTGTACGGCGCGTCTATTCCGGAGCCCAACCATGAATTGGCTCCTTCTATCAGCGAAGTGGAAGAGAGCTTCCACTTCCTGTATACTGAATAAGAGGATCCTGTAAGAAGGGAAGGAAGGGAGAAAAAAGGTAATGAAAAAAATATTGGTAGCGGAAGATGAACAGGCCATCCGGGAATTTGTGGTCATCAATTTGAAGCGGGCCGGCTATGTGGCTTTTGAAGCCTCCAATGGAGAAGAGGCATTGGAAATCTATGAGCGGGAAAACGGGGACATTGATGTGGCCGTTCTGGATATTATGATGCCGGGAAAATACGACGGCCTGGCAGTGTGTAAGGCTCTGCGGGAGAAAAGCGGCAATATCGGCATTATTATGCTGACAGCCCGCACCCAGGAAATGGACAAGGTTACAGGCCTGATGATGGGCGCTGACGACTACGTTACCAAGCCCTTCAGCCCCTCGGAGCTGGTGGCCCGGGTGGACGCCATTTACCGCCGGGTGGCTCTGGCCCAGACCCGTCCGGGGGTCCGTTATAAAGAGCGGCTGGTTTCCGGGGAGTTTGTGCTGAACCTGCGCAACCGCACCTTGACCCGCAGCGGCGTGCCTATCGAGCTGACCCAAGTGGAATTTCAGATTATGGAGTATTTTTTCTCCAATATCGGCGTGGCTTTGGATCGGTCGGATATCCTCAAGCATGTGTGGGGAGAGAGCTATGTGGGGGAAGAAAAAATCGTGGACGTGAATATCCGGCGCCTGCGTATGAAAATTGAGGAAAACCCCTCTACTCCCCAGCACATTATCACCGTTTGGGGATTGGGATACCGCTGGGAAGAAAAGTAAGTTGAAGCATAAGGAGGCGGAGAGATGGCTGTCCGGGGAATTACCCGCAGGTGGATTATTAACAGCCTGACGGTCATTGTGCTGTTTTTGACGGCCCTGGTGGTAATCTTGTCCTTTACTGTGCAGCAGTATGTCTACAGTACCATCCAGTCCCAGCTCAAGGGCCGCAGCGAAGAGGCGGTCAATATCTTTGTGGAGCAGGCTGTGCAGGATTTTAGTTCCAACGCCCGCAGCTATATCGAAAATTTTACCGCCAAAAACGAAATGGAAGTCATGGCAATCAATATCAGCGGCAATGTATTTATCACCTCCACGGGCTTTGCCCCTGACAACAGCCAGCCCATGCCGGACTATCAGTATGCCCTGCGGGACGAAAGCGGCACCGGCGTCTGGACGGGCAGGCTCACCACAGGGGAAAAGGTTATGGCGGTGACCAAGCTCATTGAAAGCGCCAGCGGGGGCGTTATCGGCGCTTTGCGGTATGTGGTCTCCATTGAAAAGGCGGACCACCAGATCCTCATGATTGTGGGGATTCTCACCGGTGGAAGCCTGCTGATTATTGCCTTTATTGTCTTTTCCAATTTGTACTTTATGAAGTCTATCGTTACCCCTATCCGGCAGATTGGCGCCACCGCCAAGCGCATTGCCCAGGGAGACTTTAACGCCCGGATTAAAAAGACGAACCACGATGAAATTGGCCAGCTTTGTGATACCATCAACGATATGGCCGTGGAGCTGGGGGCCGCAGAGAAAATGAAGAATGAGTTTATTTCTTCTGTTTCCCACGAGCTGCGCACCCCCCTCACCGCTATTAAAGGCTGGGCCGAGACTCTCCAGGGCGGAGGAATGGACCCGGGCACCTATGATAAGGGAATGAACGTCATTATCCGGGAATCCGAGCGCCTTTCCGGGCTGGTGGAGGAGCTGCTGGACTTCTCCCGGATGCAGAATGGCCGCATGACCCTGATGATGGAAAAGATTGACCTGTTGGCTGAGCTGGGCGAAGCAGTGTATATGTTTACTGACCGTGCGGCGGCAGAGCACAAATACCTGCTCTATGAGGAGCCCACCATGCTCTCCCCTGTTTTGGGCGATGTCAATCGTCTGCGCCAGGTCTTTGTGAATATTATCGACAACGCCTTGAAATATACCGGGGAAGGCGGTACCGTAGAGATTACCGCTAAGGAGCAGGAAGGCTATATCCGGGTAGTCATCAGCGACAACGGCTGCGGCATCCCGGCAGAGCACCTGCCCAATGTAAAGAAAAAATTCTATAAAGCCAATCAAACGGTCCGGGGTTCGGGTATTGGCCTGGCCCTGGCCGATGAGATCATGAAGCTCCACGGCGGACAGCTGGACATTGAAAGCCAGGAAAACGTGGGCACGGCCGTGACCATTACCATCCCGGTGTTGGCCGAAACCAAACCATAAATCAAAAATGGGAACGCCCCAAGGGGCAGAAAGGAAGCAGGAACATCCATGGCAGAGAAAACAAAAATTATCACCTCCATTGGAGGCCAGGCCTTGATGGAGGGCATTATGATGCGGGGGCCGAAGATCACTTCGGTGGGGGTGCGGCTCCCCAACGGTGAAATCGACGTCAGTGAACGCCCCACAGAGAACCTGCGGGACCGTTGGCCCATTTTGGGCTTGCCCATTATCCGGGGCGTGGCCTCTATGATCGACTCCATGCGCATTGGCTACCAGGCTCTCAATGAATCCGCGGAAAAATCCATCGAGGGCCTGGAAGACGAGGAAGAGCCCTCCAAATTTGAGCAGTGGCTGGACCGGGTCTTTGGGGAGAAGATCATGAACGTAGTCATGGGTATTGCGGCGGTATTGGGAATCGCCTTGGCCATTCTCCTGTTCTTTGTCCTGCCCACCTGGCTGGTGAATCTGATGAAGATGGGCGCCGGGGAAGGTATTGAGGCTTGGCGCTCTCTCATTGAGGGCGTTATGCGCATCGCGATTTTTATCGGCTATGTGGCCCTGTGCGGTTTGCAGCCGGATATGCGCCGGACCTTCCAGTATCACGGCGCGGAACATAAGACCATCTTCTGCTATGAAAATAACGAGGAGCTGACGGTGGAGAATGTGCGCCATCACGGCCGGTTCCACCCCCGGTGCGGTACCAGCTTTATGGTGCTCATGCTGGGTCTGGGAATTGTCATTGGTTTCTTTATCCCCTTTACCAACCCCTTCCTGCGCACGGCGGTGAAGCTGCTGTGCATCCCCATTGTCATGGGGCTGGGCTATGAGCTCATCCGCCTGTGCGGCCGCCACGACAACTGGATTACCCGGATTATCGCTGCCCCGGGCCTGTGGGTGCAGCGGATCACCACCAAGGAGCCGGATGATAAAATGATTGAGGTGGCCATTGCCGCCATGGAGAAGGTCATCCCCGAAAACGGCGAAGACCGGATTGTGCCGTGACAGTAGGACAGCTTCGGCGGCAAGGGGCCGCCCGGCTGGCAGAGGCCGGCTGTGAGAGTCCGGAATTCGACAGCTTTTGCCTGGCGGAAAAGGCTTGGGGCCTCGACCAGCAGGCACTTTTGCTGCAAAGTGGACGGCAGGCTTCCCCACAGGAAGAGAAAGCGTTTTTTCGGCTCATTGAAGAGCGGGCTGGCCGGCGCCCCTTGCAGTATATTTTGGGAACCTGGCCCTTTATGGGCATGGAGCTGGCCGTGGGTGAAGGGGTTCTCTGCCCCCGGGACGACACGGAAGTGGTGGTGCGCGCCGCGGCAGAGGAGCTCCGGGGCCGGCCCGGCGCTCTTTATGGCGTGGATTTGTGCGGCGGCACCGGAGCCGTGGCCCTGGGATTATGCTCCCTTCTCCACTCCCTTTCCATGGACAGTGTAGAGTATCTGGAAGCCGCCTGGGGATTTTTGCAGGAAAATCTCCACCACTTTGGCGGCGGCCGGGTGCGGCCGGTGCGGGGGGATGTGCTGGACGCTTCTATGCCGGAGAAACTGCTTCAGGGGCCGTTGGATGTGTTGATTTCCAATCCGCCCTATATTGCCTCAGAAGAGCTGCCCGGTTTACAGGAAGAAGTGCGCCGGGAGCCTGATACAGCCCTGGACGGCGGCCCGGACGGCCTTGTTTTTTACCGGGCCATTGCGGATTTTTGGGTTCCATGGGTTCGTCCTGGAGGCGTTGTCGCCCTGGAGATTGGAGAAGAGCAGGCAGATCCGGTGTGCCGGCTGCTGGAAAGCGCCGGGGTAACGGGGCTGCGGGTCTATCAGGATTTGGGAGGACTGGACCGGGCTGTCACGGGAACGCGAACATAAATTCGATTATTTTTCTCGAATCCGTTGCTTTTCCCCGGAGAATCCGATATAATGAACAATATATGGGCCGGAGGCCGCAGAAGGCTTTCCGGAAGGATACGGACGAAATTTTACCGGAAGGAATGAGAATAGATGGCAGTTTTTGATAAGGAAAAAGCGCTGGATACAGCGCTGGCGCAGATTGAAAAGCAGTTTGGCAAAGGCGCGGTTATGCGCTTGGGGCAGAATGAGGCTATGCAGGTGGACGTGATTCCCACCGGTTCCCTGTCGTTGGATTTGGCGCTGGGGATTGGCGGCCTGCCCAGAGGAAGAATCGTGGAGATCTATGGGCCGGAATCTTCCGGTAAGACCACCTTGGCCCTGCACTGTGTGGCGGAGGCCCAGAAGGCCGGCGGCTATGCGGCTTTTATCGATGTGGAGCACGCACTGGACCCGGTGTACGCCGCAGCTTTGGGCGTGGATGTGGATTCCCTGCTGGTATCCCAGCCGGATACCGGCGAGCAGGCTTTGGAGATTACCGAAGCGCTGGTGCGCTCCGGTGCCATCGACATTATTGTGGTGGACTCGGTGGCGGCCCTGGTGCCCAAGGCGGAAATCGAAGGGGAAATGGGCGATACCCATGTGGGCCTGCAGGCTCGGCTGATGTCCCAGGCCCTGCGGAAGCTGGCCGGCGGTATTTCCAAATCCAACTGTGTGGCCGTGTTCATTAACCAGCTCCGGGAAAAGGTGGGCGTAGTATACGGAAATCCCGAAGTGACCCCCGGCGGCCGGGCATTGAAGTTCTATTCTTCCGTGCGTATTGACGTGCGCAAGGGCGATGCTTTGAAGGACGGCTCCGAGCGCATCGGTTCCCGTACCCGGGCTAAGGTGGTTAAAAATAAAATGGCCCCGCCTTTCCGGGAAGCAGAGTTTGACGTGATGTATGGCAAGGGCATTTCCCGTACTGGCGAGCTGCTGGATTTGGCGGTAAAGCTGGATATCGTACAGAAGAGCGGCGCTTGGTTCTCCTATAACGGGGAGCGTCTGGGACAGGGCCGGGATAAGGTCAAGGAGTTTTTGTCCAGCCACCAAGAGATTTCCGATGAGATTGAGGCAAAGGTCAAAGCCAATGTGGGACGCCTTTACTCTAAGGCCAAGCCCGCCAAAGGAAGCCCCGCCAAGCCGGTGGAGGTTCCCCAGGAGCCGGAAGAAGCGGCGCAAAAGCCCGCCCGGACTTCGGCAGACGCGGATATTGACATTATTGTGGAAGACGACGAATAATGGAGATTACAGCAATCGAACCCCGGCGGCACCGGCTTTCCCAGCTGTTTTTGGACGGGGAAGCGGCGGTGAAGGTGGATACGGAAACCCTTCTCCAACAGGGCTGGAAGCCCGGAATGGAGATGACGGACGAGGAGCTTCACGACCTTTTGCAGGCTTCCGACAACCGCCGGGCCAAAGAAAAGGCCCTGTATTTGCTGGAATACCGGAGCCACTCCAAAAAGGAGCTGACGGATAAAATCAGCCGCACGGCATCCCGGGAAGCAGCGGAGGCAGCGGCCCAGCGCATGGAAGAGCTGGGGCTCATCAATGATGAAGCCTATGCCCGGGAGTTGGCCCGTAGCCTTTTGGAGCGCAAGGGGTACGGTGTGCGCCGGGCCCGGCAGGAGCTGCTGCAAAAGGGCATTGACCGGGAACTGGTGGAGGAAATTTTGGAAGAACAGGCTCCCGACCCCCGGGAAAAGCTCCGGGAAATTGTGGAGCGGAAATATCAGGACCGCCTGGGGGATGAAAAAGGCTATCGCCGCACAGTGGCGGCCCTGCAGCGCCTGGGCTATGGATATGAGGATATCCGGGCAGTGCTCCGGGAATTTTCCCAGGAAGAGGATTGAAACACAACGGGCGCATAGCCAAAGCGCCCCTATCATAGATTGAGAGTAGGATGAAAGTTATGGCAGTAAAAGTGGGAATGGTGAGCCTTGGCTGCGCCAAAAACCAGGTAGATGGAGAGGTCCTCATGGCCTCCCTGAAAAACGCCGGATATGAGCTTTGTGACGATGCGGCTTTGGCAGATGTGGCCATTGTCAACACCTGCGGCTTTATTGAAAGCGCAAAGGCCGAGTCCATTGAGGAAATTTTAGAGCTGGTCACCCTGAAAAAGGAGGGCCGCATCAAGAAAATCGTAGTGACCGGATGTCTTTCCGAGCGCTATCAGGAGCAGATTCGCAAGGAGATTCCCGAGGTGGACGCGGCGGTGGGCATCGGCGCCAACGGGGAAATCGCGGAGATCATCGGGCAAGTGATGGCCGGGGAAACGCCGGAAGTCTTCCCTGATAAAGAGAAAATGCCCCTGTGCGGCGACCGGGAGCTCTCCACTCCCAGCTATTTCGCCTATCTGAAAATTGCCGAGGGCTGCGATAATCGCTGTACCTACTGTGCCATTCCCCTCATCCGGGGCGGCTACCGCAGCCGCAGTATGGAGAGCATTGTGGAGGAAGCGGAAAAGCTGGCTGCCGGCGGCGCGAAGGAGCTCATCGTCATTGCCCAGGATACCAGCCGTTACGGCTTGGACCTCTATGGGGAGCTGAAGCTGCCGGAGTTGCTGCGCCGGCTCTGCGCTATTGACGGGGTGCGCTGGATTCGCCTGCTCTATTGTTATCCGGATACCATCACCGATGAACTGCTGGACGTTATGGCCAGCGAGGAAAAAATCGTCAAATACATCGACCTGCCCTTGCAGCACGCTTCCGGCAGGGTGCTCCGCGCTATGAACCGCCGGGGGGATCGGGAGTCCTTGACCCAGCTCATCGCCCATATGCGGGAGAAGATTCCGGGCCTGATTCTGCGCACCACCTTGATTACCGGTTTCCCTGGGGAGACGGAGGAGGACTTTGCGGAGTTGTCCCAGTTTGTCCAGGACGTCCGGTTTGACCGCCTGGGCTGCTTTGCCTATTCTCAGGAGGAGGGCACTCCCGCTGCCGAACTGCCGGATCAGGTGGAAGAGGACGTGAAGAACCACCGGGCAGAGATCATTATGGAGCAGCAGATGGAGATCATGCAGCAAAAGGGCGAGGCCATGATCGGAAAAGCGGTTACGGTCCTCACTGAGGGCTTTGACCGGTATGCAGAGTGCTATTTTGGCCGCACGGTTGCCGATTCCCCGGACATTGACGGGAAAGTGTTTTTCACGGCGGCAGGCAATAAACCCTATTTCGGGCAGTTTGTCAAGGTGCGCATTGATGACTGCATCGACTGCGACCTGACGGGCCAGCGGATTTGACAGATGAGATTCAGGAGGTGCGTTGGCAATGAACCTGCCCAATAAACTGACAGTGCTGCGCATGGTGCTGGTGCCCTTTTTTGTGCTGGCCCTGCTGTGGCCCTTCCCCCATCACTATTTGGTGGCCCTGATTCTGTTCGGAGCGGCCTCCTATACGGACCATTTGGACGGAAAGCTGGCCCGGAAAAATAATCAGATCACGGATTTCGGAAAATTCATGGATCCCCTGGCAGATAAGATTTTGGTAATCTCAGCGCTGGTGTGCTTTGTGAGCCTGGGATTGTGCGATGTGTGGCTGGTGCTGCTGATTATCGCCCGGGAATTCATGGTGACGTCTGTGCGGCTGGTGGCGGCTGGCAAAGGGAAAGTCATCGCCGCTAATAATTGGGGAAAACTCAAGACCGTGAGCCAGATTGTGGCCATCTGCGTGATTCTCTTTACCCAGTATTTGCAGGAGCTGGGCAGTCTGGGGGTTCTCCCCTGGATCAGCGAGGAAACGGCAGTACTGTTCTGGTGCATCGGGGAAATTTTCCTTGCGGCGGCTACGCTGTTTTCCGTGCTGTCGGGGCTCATTTACCTGCGGCAGAACTGGGAGCTGGTGCGCACAGCCAAATGATCCCCCTTTACAAATGGGAGGATTCCCGGTATACTGGGGATAAGGAAAAGACAAAATGTCCCGCCGGCGCATACCTTGTGATAGCGGCAGGGATACCGCACAATTGAATCGCAGAAAGGCAATGCATAGGAAAAGTACCGGGAAACGGATGCACCAGAGAGAAGGCGTCAGCGGCTGAAAGCGCCTTTGGCAGAAGTCCGGGAAATGCGCCTGTGCAGGTGGAAAAAAACCGTGCCGGCCGGGGGAAATCCCGGCCCGAATCAGCCCCGTTACCGGCTGTCTGAGAGACAAATCAGAGTGGAACCGCGACGAAACGCCGCCTCTGTCCCCTTTTGGGGATGGGGGCGTTTTTGTTTTCTGTGGAGAGGAGAAGCGATATGTTTGACCGATTAAAAGAAGAGTTGGATTCCATTATGGCCCGGGACCCGGCAGCCCGAAGCCGGGCGGAAGTGTATTTCCTCTATTCCGGCTTTAAGGCCGTGCGGTCGTACCGGCGGGCCAACTGGTTCTACCGCCACAACCATAAGCTCATTGCCCGGTGGATCAGCCAGCGTTCCCGGCATAAGACCGGCATTGAAATCCACCCCGGGGCCACCATCGGCAAGGGGCTGTTTATCGATCACGGCATGGGGGTGGTCATCGGCGAGACCACGGAAATCGGCGATAACTGCACCCTGTATCAGAATGTGACCCTGGGCGGCACCGGCAAGGAGCACGGCAAGCGCCACCCCACCCTGGGGGATAATGTGCTGGTAGGCGCCGGGGCCAAGGTGCTGGGGCCCTTCCGGGTGGGAGACAACGCCCGGGTAGCCGCTGGCGCCGTGGTATTGGAGGAAGTCCCCGACAATGCCACGGCCGTGGGCGTTCCGGCTCGGATTGTCCGGGTCAACGGCCAGAAGGTCACCCATCCCTCGGAGAACCTGGACCAGATCCATGTGGCCGACCCCCTGTCCCAGTGCCTGTGTCAAATGCAGCTGGAAACTGGACGGCTGGAAAAGCGTCTGGAAGAACTGGAAGAGCGCTGCAAAGAAGAGGACGCTTCATAAAAGAGCAAATCTTTTGATAAAATAAAGAAAGAAACCGTTAAAGGAGAATGAATCATGAAAATTTACAACACCATGTCCCGTCAAAAGGAAGAACTGGTGCCCATGGAGCCGGGCAAGCTGAAAATCTATGCTTGCGGCCCTACGGTGTACAACTATATTCACATCGGCAACGCCCGTCCCATCTGCGTCTTTGATGTGCTCCGCCGCTATTTGGAGTACCGGGGCTATCAGGTGACCTATGTGCAGAACTTCACGGACATCGACGACAAGATCATCAACAAGGCCAATGAAGAGGGCACGGATTACCTGACGGTTTCCCGCCGGTATATGGAGGAGTACAAGAAGGACGCCCAGGGCCTCAACGTCCGGCCCGCTGACATCCACCCCCTGGCCACGGAGAACATTGACGAGATTATCGCCATGGTTTCCCGGTTGGAGGAAAAGGGCTACGCCTACGCCGTCAACGGAGATGTGTACTTCCGCACCAACAAATTCAAAGAGTACGGCAAGCTCTCCCATCAGCCCCTGGAGGAGCTGCAGGCCGGGGCTCGGATTACCGTGGAGGACGTGAAGGAAGACCCCATGGATTTCGCTGTTTGGAAGGCCGCCAAGCCCGGCGAGCCCTACTGGGAGTCCCCCTGGGGCAAGGGCCGGCCCGGCTGGCACATTGAGTGCTCCGCCATGGTGCGCCGGTATCTGGGAGAGACCATTGACCTGCACTGCGGCGGCCAGGATTTGATTTTTCCCCACCACGAAAACGAGATTGCCCAGAGCGAGTGCTGCAACGGCGCACCCTTTGCCCATTACTGGATGCACAACGGCTACATCAATGTGGACAACAAGAAGATGAGCAAGTCCCTGGGGAACTTCTTCACCGTCCGGGACGTAGCGGAAAAGTACGGTTATGAACCCATTCGCTACCTGATGGTTTCCTCCCACTACCGGATGCCCATCAACTACAGCGTGGACATTATTGAGCAGTGTAAGGCCTCTCTGGAGCGTTTGTATAACTGCCGGGATAATCTTCGCTTCCTCCTGGAAAACGCCTCTGGGAGCCTCAGAGAGGAAGAGAACGCCATTCTGGACACCCTTGGGAAGTACCGGGAGGAATTCATCGCCGCCATGGACGACGACCTGAATACCGCCGACGGTCTGGCTGCCCTGTTCGGCATGGCCCGGGAAATCAATTCCCACATTAACGGGGAGTCTTCCAAAGAGCTGTGCCAGCAGGCGTTGGACCTGTATATGGAGCTGGCCAATGTGCTGGGACTCTTGTATGTGGAGAAGGACAATACCCTGGACCAGGAAATCGAGGACCTCATCGCCCGCCGCACCGAGGCCCGGAAAAACAAGGATTGGGCCACTGCTGACGCCATCCGGGATGAGCTGAAGGCCCGCCATGTGGTACTGGAGGACACCCCCCAGGGCGTTAAGTGGCATATTGAAGGATAAAGGAGGCGGCCTCTGTGGCCAAAAAGGAAGAAAAGACCAACGTCATGCGGGCGCTGGATAAAGCCCACATCCCCTACCGCCACTACGCCTATCCGGTGGAGGACGGCCATATTGACGGGGCGGCCGTAGCCGCCAAGCTGGGGCAGAATCCGGAGCAGGTGTTCAAAACCCTGGTGACCAAGGGCGCTGGCGGAGGCTATTTCGTGTTTGTCATTCCCGTGGCAAAAGAATTGGATTTGAAGGCCGCCGCCCGGGCTGTGGGGGAGAAATCCGTCTCCATGATTCCCGTGGCGGAAATCAACCGGGTCACCGGCTATATCCGAGGCGGCTGCTCCCCTATCGGCATGAAAAAGCGGTATCCCACGGTGGTGGACGAAAGCAGCCTGGAATTTGACACCATTATTTTCAGCGCCGGACGCATTGGCGCCCAGGTAGAGGTGGCGCCCAAAGACCTGTTGGGACTGATTGGAGGGAAAACTGCCCCTATTACCGCCCACACGGCCTGACATTTCCCGGCGAAAAGGCAATCAATAAAAAATCGGGGCTTCGGAAAGCAGATTTCTGCCTCCGGAGCCTCTTTTTTGTGCCTAAAAATCTGTGGTAAAACCATGTTATAAAATTAACAATTATTGACAACCTCCAACAAATAATTTATACTGAAAATAATAAACTGAAAGGGGTGTTTCCGGTATGTCATCCAATCCGCTGCTTTTGCTGGATAACAGCGCCATGATGTCGGTAATCAATCGGGGTGTTTTCAAATGCACGGACGTGACCTTCGAAGAGGCCAAAGCAATTTTGGAAATGCACGATGAAGACGATGTTCTCCAGTGCTTCACCAATCTGGATATCCAGAATATTATTTTTGAATATCTGGGCATCCGCAAGCGCAACTACCAGTATAAACACATCCGCGATATGAAGGTCATGCAGGACGGCCTGGTGTTCAAGCTGTATGTAACGCCTTCGGAAACACAGCCCGTTATCGTGACGGATAAGGGCAACGAGGCCAAGAAGATTCAGAATATCTATGTGTACTGTCAGATGATTTCCCGAATCGAATAAGCGGCGCAGGGCCGGAAAGGAAGGGTTTCCCTTCCCTGCCGGCCCCAATTTTTGCCTCAAATAAAAAACAGCCATTCTGGCTACCTCTCTCATAGGGAGTCAGGATGGCTGTTTTGTCATTATGGATTCTTTTCCTTGGGCTCGTCCTCCTCTTCCCCAGGGGAGTCGGTATCCTCCGGCGTATCCGGTTCGTTTTCTTGGGAAGGTTCTGATGATTCAGGCTTGTGGAGGGTGTTTTGGGTCTTTTCCAGGAGCTTTGCCAACCGAGCGCGTTTTTTCCGCTTGCGGCTTTCTTTAATGCCTGTGAGAGGGCCGCCGGCCGGCCGGCCCAAAAGCTCTTCTACATTTACGGCTTCATCCAGCTGTTCATCGGTAATGTGGCGTTTTTCCAGACGCCTTTTCACAGATTGAGTGAACAGGGCATACAGCACCGAAGTGGTGGGAATGCCGATGAGGATGCCGGGGATGCCCATGAGGCCGCTGCAAACCACCACAGCCAGGAGCACCCAAATGCCCGGCAAGCCGATGGAGGTGCCCACCACCCGGGGATAAATGACGTTGCCTTCAAACTGCTGCAGGAGCAGCAGGAAAATGACAAACCACAGGCTGTCCCAGGGGAAGCTGCCCCAAGGGGTGGCCAGGAGCAGGATTAGTGCGCCAGAGATAACACCCAGATAGGCCCCCAGCAGGGGAATCAGACTGAATACGCACACCAGAGTGCTGATAAGCAGAGCGTAGGGAAGCTGGATAATACTCATACCCACATAGCAAAGGCAGCCCAAAATTAGGGATTCCGTGAGCTGGCCCGCCACGAAACCGGAGAAAATCCGGTTGGTAATGGCGCCGATCTCCACCACTCGCCGGGCCCGATGGGCCGGCAGGAAGGCGAAGAGGATCCGCCGGACCCCCCGGATGAGATGCTCTTTTTTAGAGAGCATGTATACGGAGAAGATCATGCTCATGACCAGGGAGAACATTCCGTTAGCTACCGAAGAAGCTACCGCGACGGTAGTGGTGTAGAGGTTCCCCATAAAGTCCGTGGCCATCTGGCTGGCCTGGCTAATGACGGTGGACCAGTCGATCTGGAGCAGGTCGATTTGCTTAGGGTCTACATTGAGCCGTTCCAGCTGCTGGGTTATCCAGGTTTCGGCGCTGCGGAAATAGGTGGGGACGTTTTCAAAAAATTGGCTGAGAGAATCAATGAGCTCCGGGATGACAAAAAAGATGACGGCGGTTAAAGCGGCGAATACAGTGAGATAGGATAGGCAAATGCACACCATGCGCCGGCACCGGTTCCAAATCTTAAAGTTTTTCCGATTCAGAGGGGCAAAGATGTGTTCCTCATACATCTTCAAAATGACATTCAGCACGAAGGCGATGCAGATGCCCAGGAAAAAGGGAAAAAATACCGACGTCAATGTGTTGAAGACGGCGAAAAGCTGCTGGCTGTTAAAAAGGCCGAAAATTACGGCGATAGCGATGAGAAGGACCAAAACCACGCCCCGGAAAATTTTACGGGTAAAACGGGGATTGGTCAAAAGCTCCGTCAGTTTCAAAAAAACCACCTGCTTTCTCGGAGTGGTAATAGTTTCTGCTTATTATGCTATCCAATTCCCAGCCATTTGTCAACGAAGAATCTCCTGCCCAAAGGCCATTTGAGAATTTTGTTGTGGAAGAAGTCCCCTTTTGCCGGAAAATCCCGAAAAACAACGACAAAAAATGCTTAGAAACTATACAAAAACTATTTACAAACAAAAGGATTAGCGATATAATATAGCTAACCTCTTTTAGAGGAAAGACCGGCGGCCTAACGAAAAGTGATTTCCTCCTTTATTACCATGGCCTTGGATTTTGTATTTTGGCCGCCGGTTTTTTGAATTTTGCGTACATGTTCTGTTCTTTTCTTTCTTTTTATTCTCCTAATTAAAAAGCCGTAGCGCACCGTAGAGTTTTCTGCGGTGCGCTACGGCTTTACTAGGAACCCATTTTCCAGTTTCCGGGTAGAGCGGCCGGTTCTGGATTTCCCGGGAAAAATATGCTATACTGAACAAACACAAGAAAAACGAAATGCTGCTGAAAGGGGCGCTGAAAATGGGAAAGAATTTTAATGAGCTGGCATTGGAAATGCACCGGAAATATCAGGGCAAGGTGGGGGTTGTTTGTAAGGTCCCCCTGGAGACCCGGGACGATTTGAGCACCGCCTACACCCCCGGCGTGGCGGAACCCTGCCGGAAGATTCACGAGACTCCGGAAGCGGTATATGACTATACCGCCAAAGGCCGCATGATTGCTGTAGTTTCTGACGGCAGCGCTGTGCTGGGCTTGGGAAATATCGGTGCCCAGGCGGCTATGCCCGTTATGGAGGGCAAGGCGGTGCTGTTCAAGAAGTTCGGCGATGTGGACGCGGTGCCCATCTGCCTGGATACTCAGGATACCGAGGAGATTATCCGCACCGTGAAGAACATCGCTCCCTGCTTTGGCGGTATCAATCTGGAGGACATCTCCTCCCCACGGTGCTTTGAAATCGAGCGCCGCCTGGAAGAAGAGCTGCCCATCCCGGTGTTCCACGACGACCAGCACGGCACCGGCATTGTGGTGACGGCGGCCCTTCTCAATGCCCTGAAAGTGGTGGGCAAAAAGCTGGAGGATGTGAAGATTGTCCTCAACGGTCCCGGGGCTGCGGGCACCGCCATTATCAAGATGATGTTGGCGGCGGGAGCCAAGAATATTATTGCCTGCGATGAAAACGGCATCCTCTATCGGGAGCGGGGCGTAGGCATTGCCGACCACAAGGAAATGCTCTGCGACATTACCAACCCGGAGGGCCTGCGGGGCACCCTGGCCGACGCTTTGCAGGGGGCGGATGTGTTTGTCGGCGTGTCCGTAGGCGGGGCCCTGAAGCCGGAAATGATCCGCACCATGGCCAAAGACCCCATTGTCTTTGCTATGGCTAACCCCACCCCGGAAATCATGTACGATGAAGCCGTGGCCGCCGGCGTGCGGGTGATGGGCACGGGCCGCAGCGACTTCCCCAACCAGATCAACAACGTGCTGGCCTTCCCCGGCATCTTCAAGGGCGCCCTGCGGGCCCGGGCTCGGGACATCACCCCGGCCATGAAGGTGGCCGCCGCCCAGGCTATTGCCTCGGTGATCTCTCCGGAGGAGCTCAACGAGGAGTATATTATCCCCAGCATCTTTGACCAGCGGGTTACAGAAGCCGTGGCCGCCGCCGTGGAAGCGGCATCCAAGCAAGGCTGAGGAGAGAAACCCATGAAGGAATATTCCGTAGAAGACAGTTTGCGGGCCTGGGAAGGCAACGCGGAATTCTGGGACGAAACCATGGGGGATGCATCCAACGACTTCCACCGGCAGGTGGTGCGCCCGGGCGTGAACCAGCTGCTGGCCCCCGGCCCGGAGGATTTTGTCCTGGACATTGCCTGCGGCAATGGGAACTATTCGGCATATCTGGCGGAGCAGGGGGCCCGGGTAGTGGCCTTTGATTACAGCCCCAAAATGGTATCCCTGGCCAAAAAGCGCCGGGCTGAGTATCGGGACCGGGTGGAATTTCTGGTGGCTGACGCTACCAACCCGGAGCAGCTCCTGGCGCTCCGGCGGGAGCGCCTCTACACCAAAGCCGTTTCCAATATGGCGGTGATGGATATCGCGGACGTCAGGCCCCTGTTCCAATGCGTCCACGATTTGCTGGAAGAAAACGGTGTGTTTGTGTTTGCCACCCAGCATCCCTGTTTTGTCACCCTCACCGACCGGTATCTCACCCCTCACAGCTATCTGGATATTGCCTTGGAGGGCCAGCCCCTAAAGCAGTGCTACTATCACCGCTCTTTGCAGGATATTTTCCAGCTCTGCTTTTCCAGCGGCTTTGTCATTGACGGCTTTTTGGAGGAGAGCTTCCGGCAGAAGGAGACCCCTGACGTCATCATTGTCCGGGCCCGGAAAGAGAAAAAACGCTGAACACAAAAATGCCCCCGGAGGGAAGCGGAAAGCTCCTGCCGGGGGCATTGAATCTTTCAAGATCTCTGGATTAGTAGTTGTTGGCCTTGCGCTCAAAATAGGCCTGGGGATGGCGGCAGGCCGGGCATACGGCGGGAGCCGCCTTGCCAACGTGGATATATCCGCAGTTGCGGCAGACCCACACGACTTCTTCGTCACACTTAAAGACGATGTCTTCCTTCAGGTTGGCCAGCAGCTTGCGGTAGCGCTCCTCGTGGCTCTTTTCCACCTGGGCAATGAGCCGCATGACGGCGGCAATCTCCTTGAAGCCCTCTTCCTCAGCTACCTCGGCGAACTCCTTGTACATCTCCGTCCACTCATAGTTTTCGCCCTGGGCGGCGTCTTCCAGATTGGTGGCGGTGTCGGGGATTACGCCGTCATGGAGATATTTGAACCAAATCTTGGCGTGTTCCTTCTCGTTGTTGGCGGTCTCCTCAAAAATGGCGGCGATCTGCTCAAAGCCTTCCTTCTTGGCTTTGGATGCATAATAGGTGTACTTGTTCCGTGCCTGGGACTCCCCGGCGAATGCGGTCATCAGATTGGCTTCCGTGCGGCTTCCTTTGAATTCCATAACATGTACCTCCTGCATTTTTTAGATTTGAATCGGTCAATAAAAAGTATCGCCGTTCCTTATCCCCATTATACAGGATCAAATTGGAAAATGGAAGAGAAAAAATAGAAATAATTCTTATTTTTTAAGTTTGGAAAGGAAGTGAGCTTTTGACGACAAAACTCTGCGGCATCGTAGACGCGATTATCCGCTGTTGTACCGAGAGTTTGGAAGAGGCCCTGACAGGCGTCTATCTCCACGGCTCCCTGGCCTTTGGCTGTTTCCGTTGGGAGAGTAGCGATATTGATTTTATCGTCGTCGTCCGGAGGCCGCCCACTTTGCAGCAAAAAGTGCATTTGATGCAGGGATTGCTGGCAATAGAGGCACAATGCCCGCCCAAAGGAATGGAAATGAGCCTGGTGTTGGAAAAGGATTGCCGAGAGTTCCGCTACCCCACCCCCTACGCGCTGCATTTTTCGGCTATGTATCGGGAAAAATGCCGGGCAGACGTGGAGAAATTCTGCCGGGAGATGCATGGAGTGGACCGGGATTTGGCGGCTCATTTTACCGTGATCCGGCAGGTGGGGATTCCCCTGGTTGGCCCTTCTCCCCAACAGGTGTTTGGAGAGGTGCCCGGCGAAGCATATCGGGACAGTATTTTCCGGGACATTGCCAACGCGGAACAGGAAATTCCTCAGGAGCCCGTGTATCTGGTTTTGAACCTCTGCCGGGTGCTGGCCTATGAACAAGAGGGCTTAGTTCTTTCCAAAGAAGCCGGCGGCCAATGGGGTGCGGAACATCTTCCCTTCCCGGAAAAGGAAATTGCCGCGGCTGCCCGGGAAAGCTACCGCAGCGGCGCTCCTTTGAAAATAGAAGATTCTTCCCTGCGTGCCTTTGCAAAAGAGTTGCTAAAGAGGATTGGAAAAACGGAGTAAGAGAGCGGTAACCCCGTTCCTCTTGCGAGATGCGCTCCCGATTTCCCGGGCTGCAAAGATAGCGCGCCGGATGATACCCGAAAAAAAGAGGCGCAGGAAACTTCCTGCACCTCTTTTATGGTGAAATGAGAATTATTCAGCGTACTTGTCGTCGTTCCAGGCGTACATCTTCCGCAGCTCTGCGCCGACGGATTCCAGCTGATGGGAAGCCTCAATGCGGCGGCAGGCGTTGAAGTGAGCGCGGCCGTTCTTGTTTTCGGCGATCCACTTGCTGGCGAAGGTGCCGTCCTGAATCTCGGACAGGATCTTCTTCATTTCCTTCTTGGTCTCGTCGGTGATCAGGCGCTTGCCGGTCTCATAATCGCCGAACTCAGCGGTGTCGGAAATGGAGTAGCGCATCATCTTGAAGCCGCCGGTGTAAATCAGGTCAACGATGAGCTTCATCTCGTGGATGCACTCGAAGTAGGCGTTCTCGGGAGCGTAACCAGCCTCTACCAGGGTCTCAAAGCCGGCCTTCATCAGGGCGGTGACGCCGCCGCACAGCACAGCCTGCTCACCGAACAGGTCGGTTTCGGTCTCAATCTTAAAGGTGGTCTCCATAATGGCAGCCCGTGCGCCGCCGATGCCTGCGCCGTAGGCCAGGGCGATGTCCAGGCAGTGGCCAGAAGCGTCCTGATACACAGCTACCAGGCAGGGAGTGCCCTTGCCCTCTACAAACTCGCTGCGGACCGTGTGGCCGGGAGCCTTGGGGGCGATCATGAATACGTCCACATTTGCGGGCGGCACGATTTGGCCGAAGTGGATGTTGAAGCCGTGGGCGAAAGCCAGGGCCTTACCCTCGGTGAGGTAGGGAGCGATGTCGTTCTTGTACATATCCGCCTGACGCTCGTCGGGAATCAGCACCATGATGATGTCGGCAGCCTTGGTGGCCTCGGGAACCGTCATAACCTTCAGGCCGTGGGATTCGGCCTTGGCGCGGCTCTTGCTGCCCTCATACAGGCCAACGATGACGTTTACGCCGCTGTCCTTCAGGTTCAGGGCATGGGCATGGCCCTGGCTGCCGTAACCGATGACGGCAACGGTTTTGTCTTTGAGAACATTGATGTCACAATCTGCCTGGTAATAGATCTTCGGCATAGTTGAGTACCTCCTGAATCCTTATAAAATAAATAATATGTGGAAGCCGGGAGCGGTTCGGGGCCGCCCGAGGCCGCATAAGCGATAGGGTTTAATTTTCCTTGCGCCGGGTGACGGCGGAGCCCTTTTCAATGGCAATGGTGCCGGTGCGCACCACTTCTTTCACCCCGTAGGGATGAAGCAGGGTCATCAGGTTGTCCCCCTTGGCGGGGTTCCCGGCAAAGCGTAGGGTCATGGTAGTGGGAGAAACATCCACCACCCGGGCGTCAAACAAATTGGCCAGCTGCAAAAGCTCGGTGCGCTGCTGGGCGTTGGCGGATACCTTGATGAGATTCAATTCACAGCTGAGGAAATCCCCCGCTGTGCTCAGGTTTTTCACCTTGATCACGGGAATCACCTTGTTGAGCTGTTTTTCCACCTGCTCTACAATGTGCTCGTCCCCATCCACCACAATGGTCATCCGGGAAATAGCCGGGTCTTCGGTAACGCCCACAGCCAGGCTGTCAATGTTGAAGCCCCGGCGGGAGAACAGCCCCGCCACTTTGGAGAGGACGCCGGGCTGGTTTTCCACCAAAACGGAAAGCGTGTATTTCATGGGAAACCCTCCTTATATGGTGGGTGTATCCGGGTCTACCCGGCACACCAGCACAAAGGGGCCTTTGTGCTCCAGCATCTCTTTGGCGTACTCCACTGCCTGACGGTTGTTTTCCGCCAGCCGGGCCGGCAGGCCGTAGGCGGCGCACAGGGCTACAAAGTCCGGGTTGCCGTCCAGCACGGTGGCTGCGTGGCGATGGCCGTAGAGCCGGTCTTGCAGCTCCCGCACCATGCCCAGCCGGCCGTTCTCCATAATGATGAGCTTAATGTCCACGCCGGTCTGGCACAGAGTGCCCAGCTCTCCCATGACCATCTGGAAGGAACCGTCCCCGCAGACTGCCACCACTTCCCGGTGGGGTTTGGCCAGCTTGGCGCCGATGGCCGCCGGCAGGGCGTAGCCCATAGTGCCCAGCCCGCCGGAGGTGAGGAACCGGCCCTCTTTCACGTTGTAGTTCCGGGCGCACCAGATCTGGTTTTGCCCCACGTCGGCGGCCAGAATGGCGTTGTCGTCCATAAGGCGGGAGAGGCTCCGGATAAAGGAGCGGGGTTCCACTGCGTCCTCCCGGTCCTGGCCATGGGGCACATAGCTGTTTTTATACTCAATCACCCGCTGCACCCATTCGGGCCGGTCTACCAGCTGGATTTTTTCTGCCAGCTGCCCCAGCACCTGACGGATGTCCCCCACAATGGGGATATCCACCGGCATGTTTTTGCCGATTTCCGCCGGGTCAATGTCGATGTGGATGATCTTAGCCTGTTCCGCCACCTGCTCCGGAGCGGCTACGGCCCGGTCGCCTACCCGTGCGCCGCAGAGGATAATCAGATCCGCCTCATGCATGGCCCGGTTGGCGTAGGAGCGGCCATGGGAACCGATCATCCCCAAATACCGGTCGCTGTCCATAGGCACCACGCCGATGCCCATCATGGTGGCCACAATGGGGATGCCGCTGTTCCGGGCAAAGGCCTTCATCTCTTCCCGGGCGCCGGCCAGCACGACGCCGCCGCCGCAGCAGATCAGGGGCCGCTTGGATTCCTCAATGGCCTGGACGGCCTTTTTAATTTGCAGAGCGTGGCCCTGGGTCCGGGGCTTGTAGCCGATAATCTCGGCTTTTTCCGGATAGGTAAAGGATTCGATTTCCCGCTGCTGCACGTCCACAGGCACGTCAATGAGTACCGGGCCGGGCCGGCCGGTGGAGGCGATGTGGAAGGCTTCTTTGAAAATCCGGGGCAGCTCTTTGGTGTCCTTTACCAGATAGCTGTGCTTGGTGAAGGATTCGCAGGCACCGGTGACGTCGGCCTCCTGGAATACATCCCTGCCCAGCAGTTCGGAGTTCACCTGGCCGGTAATGGCCACCATGGGAATGGAATCCATATAGGCGGTGGCAATGCCGGTGATGAGGTTGGTGGCCCCGGGGCCGGAGGTGGCGATGCAAACACCGGGCTTGCCGCAGCTCCGGGCGTAGCCGCTGGCCATGTGGGCGGCGTTTTGCTCTTCCCGCACCAGAACATGGCGGATGGAAGACTGATACAGATAGTCATAAAAGGGGCAGATCACCGCCCCGGGATATCCAAAGGCGATCTCTACACCTTCTGCCTCCAGGCATTTCACCATAATTTCGGCTCCGCTTATCAAAAAGCATCCCCCTCCTTTTTTGAAATTGCTTTCTCAGACATCTTTTCACGTTGTCTGAGAAGCTGGATTGTTTTTATTATATCGGTTTCTACCGGATTCGTCAATAATCCCAGGGAATTTTTCGGCGGCTTTCCGGGGAAGAATTTGGAAAACGCCCCGGCAAATCTCCGCCGGGGCGTTGGATCAACAGGCTGTCAAATTGAAAATTCGCCGGTCATTAGGATTCCGGCTCCGATTCAGAAGGTTCCGTTGTGGGAGCTTCTGTGGGATCCGGCGTCGGTTCTGGCGTGGGATCTGGAGTCGGTTTGGGAGTTGCAGAGGGCTTTTCCGTGGGCTTAGGAGTGGCCGAAGGCTTCTGGGTGGGTTTCGGCGTAGAAGTATTGGAAGAAGCGCCGGAAGAAGACCCGGATTCCCGATAGATGACAGGCTGAACAGGGCGGTAATAGGAAGAGGGCAGCTCTTCTGTTTTAATCACCTGGCCGTCTTTATAGTACAGCTTCGTGGCCGTGGCCCGGGAACCGGCATTGCCGCTGACTGCCGCATCGGGGTCGCTGGTATATTTGGGCGCGGGCATGGGGATGGTCTCCGTCTTTTCCGAAACCACGTCAATGTAGTCATAGCTGGGGTCTTTGTCGCCGTACAGGGTGACAGTGAGCTTGGTGCCGCTCATGCCCGCCTGGATGTATACCGGATATTCCGTGGAGTTCCGGAACTGGAAGTCCAGACCGGGGTAGTCCACGGTAGCGTCCTGGCCGATAGGCACATAGGAAGAGGGCCACAGGTGGTTGTACCGGGTGACGATTTCCAGGTCAGAGCGGATCACCGCGCCATACAGGGTGGTGGAAGCCTGGCAGATGCCGCCGCCGTAGGCCTGCACCGACTTGTTGCCGGCAATGGCGCCGGCGGGGAGGTAGCCCAGCGCGCCGGTGGTGGTGTCGCCGGTGGTGCCGTTAAAGGAGAAGATGGCGCCCGGCTGCAAAACCGTGCCGTTCATGGCTTCCAGAGCCAGCTTCATGTTGTGGTTGCCGTTGGCCGTGTTGGTGGAGTAGGTGCTGAAGGTGCCCAGCTTCTGCATATGGGAAGCTACATCCGCTTTGGTCTTGTCGAATTCCACCACCTGGGTAGGAACTTCCACCGTGCCGACTTTATCCTCTTTCAGGACGGTTACCACGTCCTCATAAAGCTTGTCGTGATCTACACTGAGGCCGTTTTCCCCGTCCTCATAGACGAATTCCCCGGAAGAATTCATGGAGACAATGGTAGCGTCCACCGGCTCCTTCTCGATACCGGCGGCAAACTCATCCAGTTTGGTTTTGACGTCATCGTAGGAAATTTCCGGCTCGAGAGGGAAATCCTTTTTCGCGGCTTTTGCCGTGCTGGACGTACTGGAGGAGCTGTTGGAAGAAGCGGATTCGCTGTACTTCATGGCCTCTTCCAATACCGACATGAAATCATAGGTAAAGGAAAGATCCTCGTTGGTGATTTTCGTAGACTGATCCTCATAAGTAACGGTTACTTCATAGGTGCCCGGCAGGGTATCCTCCGCTTTTTGGAGCTTGCGCAGGGCCTGGATCTTGGTCAGACCGGACACATCCACTCCGCCCACGGTAATCCCATCGGCATAAATCTCCTTAGACGCTTCCGAAGAGGCGGAACTATCCGAAGAACTGGAGGAAGAAGAGCTGGATGAAGTGGGAATAAAAGATTGGAATGCCCCCACAATGGCGATTACAGCCGCCGCCACTACCAATACGGCAGCGATGACAATGGTAGTGCCCTTCCCTTTTTGAGAGGAGAAAAAGGCGGTTAGCTTATCTTTTAGAGTATGAATTTTATGCTTTCCTCGCATGCGTAAACACCCTCCTGATGCAGACGGCGTTATTTTTTAAATTCTGGCCGTGGCCGGATACGCCGCCAAACTGGGGAACAAAACATACGTCCCCTTTTCTCATTATAGGACCTGCTTACCAAAAAGTAAAGTTACAGCTTTATTACAAAAACCAATCCCAGACATAGGGCTTCTTGCTGGAACTTTGCCATTCAATATGGTATAATAGGCGCAGAAACGCAGGGATTTTTTGCTGGATTGCCCCACTGCCACAAAATCCAAAACTGGGAGATGAGTGAATATGAAGATTCTGCTGCTCACCGCAGCTACCGGCGGCGGCCATATCCGCGCGGCAGCCGCCATTGAAAAGCACCTGCGGGACAACTGCCCGGGGATTGAAGTAAAGACGGAAGACGCGTTTAAGACCATCAGCAGTATTTTTGATAAGACCATCTGCGATGGATACCATTTTTTGGCCACCAAAGCGCCCAAAATGTTCGGGAAGCTCTATGAGAGCACCAACCAGGAAAGCCATTTTGCCAGCCTGGTCCCGAAACTTTCCGGTATTTTCCGCCGCCGGCTGCTGCCTTCGATTCTGGAATTTGACCCGGATGTCATTATTACCACCCACCCCTTTGTCACAGAGATGATTTCCTGCCTCAAGGAGGATGGGAAAGTCAGCGCTCTGCTCTTGTGCGTGATGACCGACTACGGCCCCCATAAAAGCTGGGTTTCTCCTGCGGTGGACGCCTATATCGTCTCCAATGAAGATATGATGGAGACCATGGTGCGCCATATGGGGGTTCCCCGGGAGAAGATTTTCCCCTTTGGCATCCCGGTCCACGATGTATTTTTTGAAAAGGCGGACCGCCAGGCCATCCTCCGGGAGCTGGGCCTGGATGAAAACCGCATGACCATCCTGATTATGGCTGGCAGCTTTGGAGTGAATAATATCCTCTCGGTATTCCGGGAAATCACCGCCCTGCCCCAGGATTTCCAGATGATTATCATTACCGGCCGTAACGAAAAGCTCTATCACGCTTTTGAGGAGGAGCTTCCTTCCTGCCCGAAATCCTGCAAACTGGTATACTTTACCAAAGAAGTGGAAAAATACATGAAGGCCGCCAACCTGATTGTCACTAAGCCCGGCGGCCTCACGGTTTCCGAGGCTCTGGCCTGCAATATCCCCTTAGCTGTGTTTGACGCCATTCCCGGCCAGGAGGAGGACAACGCCAATTTCCTCATGAACCACGGCATGGCGGTGCGCATCGGCAAGGGAGACAGCTGCGCCGCCACCATCCAGTCCCTGCTGGAGGACGAGGAGAAGCTGGAAGAGATGAAGCGCTCCTGCGAGAAATTTGATAAATCCCAGTCCATCCCCAATATGCTGGACCTGATTCAATACCTGCTGAAAAAGAAAGGGGAGGCCTGAGAAAGTCCCCCTGCGCCCTGGGCGAAAGCCCAGGGCTTTTTGGAAAGGAGAATGTTCCATGGAACCTGTACGCCCCATGCGAATTCCCTGCGGGGAAAATTCTGCCGGATTCGCCTCCCTGGAATCCGGGCTGGTCTATGCTGCCCCGGGCGGGCAGCCCCTGCCCCTCTATCTGCTCCGCCCCTGGGATAACGGGGAAAAGCATCCGCTGGTAGTGTTTATCCAGGGCTGTTCCTGGACAACGCCCAACCCGGGATTCCAGCTTCCCCAGCTGGCCGGGCTGGCCCGCCGGGGATTTGCAGTGGCTTCGGTTGTCCATCGGGACTGCCGGGAGGGGCATCCCTTCCCCGCCTTTTTGCAGGACGTGAAGGCGGCGATCCGGTTTCTCCGGGCCCACGCGGCGGAATACGCCATTGACAAGGAGCGGGTAGCCGTGTGGGGCACTTCCTCCGGAGGGAACGCCGCCCTCCTTACCGCCATGACCGGGGATTGGGACTGTTACCGCACCGAGGACTGGCCGGAAGAATCCGACCGGGTGCAGGCGGTGGTGGACTGCTTTGGCCCTACCGACGGCCCGGAGCTCCTTCGGGGGATGGCCCAGTCCGGCCAAATGCAGCAGGAGGACCCCCGGATGCTCCACCTGATTTCCGATGGCCGAGGGGGGATTTCCCCGGAAAAGATTCGGGCCATGAGCCCCTTCCTGGTGGCGGAGCCGGGGCAGCCCTATCCGCCCTTCCTCCTGCTTCACGGGGACGCCGACCCAACCGTGCCCTTTGCCCAGTCGGAGAAGCTCTATGAGCGGCTGTGTGCATACGGCTATAACGCCCAGCTGGTGCAGGTGACCGGCGGCGTCCACGAGGGGAATTTCTGGTCGCCGGAAATTTTGGTGGTCATCGAGGACTTTTTGCGAGAGACTTTGCAGAGGAAAGAACCTGGAGAGGTAACCTTATGAAAATTACCAATACTTTATGTTTGCTGCCGGATGGCAGCCTGGAGCGCCGGGACCTTCTCATTGCGGCGGGGCGGTTGCAGCTGCTTCCCCCTGCCGGGGAGGCGGGAGAGCTGGACGGTTCTCGGCTTTTGTGCCTGGGCGGCATGGCCAACGCCCATTTTCACGGCCTGTCGACTCCGGGCCGGGGCTTGGAGCACGATTTGCCCCTGACAAAGTGGTTTGGGGAAGTGCCGGAAAGCCGGATACAGGCCCGGGTTTACGATTGTTTAGAGCAGGAATTTTCCCCAGAGGATTGGGAAGCTGTCGCGCTTCTGGAATATATGGAGCTGGCCCGGCAGGGGGTGACCCTGGTTTTTGACGGCGGAACCCTGGAAGGGACCCTTCCCGCCCAGAAAAAAGCGCTGGAAACCTTGGGGATTCGGGGCGTGCTGGATGCCCATGGGGAGCTTCCGGCATTTGCCGGGCAGGACTCCGAGCTGGTAACCTTTGCCGGCCACCTGCTGGAAGAGGAGGACTTTTCGGAGGAGAACCTCACCCAGGTGCAGGAACAGGTCCGCCAGTATCCGGAGCGGATTTTTGGCACCCACTGTTTGGAGACCCGTTATCGCCGGGAGCTGGCGGAGAAGTTCGGCGGGAAAGCCACCCCGGCCCTGCTGGAAGAGCGGGGGCTGCTCTCTGCCCGGAGCGTGCTGTACCACTGTGTCCACGCCGCAGCAGAGGATTGGAATGTCATTGCCCGGTCCGGGGCGGGGGTGGTACACAACCCGGTGAGCAATCTCTATACGGGAACTGGTATCATGGATCTCAGCGCTGTCCTGGATCGAGGGATTCCCTGCGGCCTGGGCACAGATTGGGGTTCGGTGGATTGGTGGGAGACGGTGCATACGGCCTATCATCTACTGAAGGTTCAGCCCCACGGAGACCGGTATCAGGCCCGGGACGTGCTGGGGCTGGCCTGCCAGGGAGGAAACGCTCTCCTGGGGCATCCGGACTGCGGCGTCCTTCGGGATGGCGCCCGGGCGGATTTGGTGTTCATGGATTTGGACAGTCCCCGGCTGTTTCCGGATTTTCCCGGCCATCCCGCGCTGCTCCACAACCTGGCGACCCAGGCAACAACGGAAGATGTCCTTCATGTCATGGTGGAGGGAAAATGGATTGTGCGGAATCGGGCTTGCGTTACCGTGGAGGAAGAAAAGGTGCGGGCCCGTTGGCGGCAGGTAATGGAAAAGCTGTCCCGGATGGTTTCGGATTAAGCCCAGGAAATATTTGCGGAGGGAGATTTTTCTCGTTGCTTTGGATTTAAAATGTTTTCAAAAACTATGTGTGGTAAACGGATATTTAGAAATTTTAAATTATCAAACAAAATTTTTCGTGCGATTTTCTGTTGGATTTGAAAAAACACGTTCCATTACATAGCAATGCAGGGCTTGACTTTTTCCGTTAATTCTGTAAAATATGAGATACGGTATAAAAGAGCACTGTTTTGCGTTCGCCGGTCCCGGGTTTTCGGCGGCCGGCTGTTTTTACACAGGCAGATGCTGCCTGTTTTGAGAAAGGAATGATCGTGACATGACGGATGTCCCCGCTATCAGTGTGATTGTCCCCGTGTATAATGTGGCCGCTTATGTGGGAGAATGCCTTTCGTCCCTGGTACACCAGACCTTTACAGATTTTGAGATCATCGCTGTCAACGATGGCTCCACGGACGGTTCCCTGGCCATTCTCCGGGAGTTTGAGTCTTCCTACCCCTTTATCCGCGTGATTGACCAGCCCAATGCGGGTGTGAGTGCCGCCCGGAAGGCCGGCTTGGCTCTGGCCCAGGGGAAATATGTCACCTTTGTAGACAGCGACGATTCTGTAGCGACGACTTATCTGGAAGAGCTGTATACAGCTGCGGAGAAAAATCAGGCCGATATTGCCTGCTGCAATTATTTTTTCCGGTTTGAGGCAACCGGCTTGACTGTCACCTATCCCTTTGCCCATAAAAGTGTGTTGAACCAGGAGCAGGCGATGCAGCGCCTGGTGCGGGACTACTCGATTCAGGGCTTTTTGTGGAATAAGCTCTACCGCCGCACGTTGTTTACGGAAAACGAGATTCCTTTCCCGTCCATGTGCTTTGAGGATATGGTGATGAATCGGGAGCTGTTTTCCCATGCGGAAAAGATCGTCACCCTGCGCAAGCCCCTGTATTATTACCAACAGCGCTGCACCAGCGCCCTGAACACCATGAATCCCCGGAAAATCAATGACTTTTTCCGGATGCTGGTGATGACCCGGCGTTTTTTGGAGCGCGGGGGTAAATATGAGAAATATCAGTTCAGTTACCGGATCCTCTGCGGCAAAACGATTTTCTGTTCCCTGTATCTTATTGTCAAGATGCACATGGATCATCGTTGTGCCGGCGGGGCCCTGACCAACATGAAAAAGGTGTTGCAGTCGGCCCATCGTTTTACCGACAGCAGCTTTGATGTCATGGAGGACATCTCGGTGGATGTGGTGACGGCGCCCAAAGCGGAGACCAATCTTTCCGCCCGATAAAGTGCTTTTGGCCCCGCTGCTTCTGCAGCGGGGCTTTTTGTCAATCAAACAAAAGAATGTGTCCCCCTGGGCTTGGGGGATTTTTCTCACAGATAAGGAGGATTTCCATGAATGACGGATTTATCAGAATCGGCGCTGCTACCCCGGCTGTCCATGTGGCGGACTGCGCCGCCAATGCACAGGAGATTTGCCGTATTGCCCGGGAGGCTTCGGCGGCAGGGGTAAATATCCTGTGTTTCCCGGAGCTGTGCGTCACCGGCTATACCTGCGGCGACCTGTTTTTGGAGCCGGTGCTTTTGCAGGGGGCAGAAAAGGCGATTTCCTATATTTTGAAGGAAACTGCTTCCCTTCCTCTGCTCATGGCAGTGGGAGTGCCAGTAGCGCATCGCAACCAACTGTATAATTGCGCAGCTTTTATACAAAAAGGCGAATTATTGGGGCTGGTACCCAAACGGCACATTCCCAATTATTCGGAATTCTATGAAGCCCGGCATTTTTCCCCCGGCCCTGAATTGGATGCAGTGCCCTATTGCGGCCAGGACGTGCCTTTGGGTTACAGTAATCTGTTCTCCTGTGAAAATTTCCCCGGCCTTACTGTGGGCGCGGAAATTTGCGAAGACCTGTGGGTGGCGGACCCTCCCAGCACCCGTATGGCCATGGGCGGCGCCACGGTGCTGCTGAACCTCTCCGCCAGTGACGAAACCATCGGGAAGGCCCAGTATCGCCGGGAGCTGGTGAAGAACCAGTCTGCCCGGCTGCTGGCGGCCTATGTGTATGCCGACGCCGGTGTCGGGGAGTCCTCCACGGATATGGTGTTTGCTGGCCAGGATATCATCTGTGAAAACGGCGTGCTGTTGGCGGAGAGCGAGCCTTATACCACCGGTTTTGTCTGCGCGGATGTGGATATAGAGCGGCTGCTGCAGGAGCGCCGCCGGATGAACACCTGGACCCTTCCCCCGGAAGGCGATGCGTTCTATTCCATTCCCTTCTCTTTGCCGGAGGACTCCCTGCACGCGCCGGAACGGGGATTCCCCTGCCTGCCCTTTGTGCCCTCCAATGCCGGAGAGCTGGACCACCGGTGCCGGGACATCCTGGCCATGCAGGCGGCGGGCCTGCGCACCCGGTTAGCCCACACCCACTCCACCAGCGCGGTCATCGGCCTTTCCGGCGGGTTGGATTCCACCCTGGCCCTGCTGGTGACGGTCCGGGCCTTTGACAGCCTGGAACTCCCCCGTACCGGGATTCTGGCCGTGACCATGCCCTGTTTTGGCACCACCAGCCGTACCCGGAATAACGCTGAGGAGCTGGCCCGGGAGCTGGGGGTTTCCTTCCAGCAGGTGACCATCGGCAAGGCGGTGGAGCAGCATTTCTCCGACATTGGCCACGACCCGGACAACCACGATGTGACCTATGAAAACAGCCAGGCCCGGGAGCGTACCCAGGTGCTCATGGACTTGGCCAACCAGCAGAACGGCCTGGTAATCGGCACCGGGGATTTGTCGGAGCTGGCCTTGGGCTGGGCCACCTATAACGGTGACCACATGTCCATGTATGGAGTTAACGCTTCCATCCCCAAAACGCTGGTGCGCCATTTGGTGCGCTATTGTGCCCTCACCGGCACCCCGGCATTGCGGGCGGTGCTGGAGGACATTCTGGATACCCCGGTGAGCCCGGAGCTGCTGCCTCCGGTGGACGGGGAAATCGCCCAGAAAACCGAGGATTTGGTGGGCCCCTATGAGCTCCACGACTTCTTTCTGTATTATATGCTCCGGTTCCACTTCTCCCCGGGAAAGATTTACCGCATGGCCCTGCGCTCCTTTGCTGGGCAGTATGAGGAAGCTGTCATTAAAAAGTGGCTGCGCACCTTTTACCGCCGGTTCTTCATCCAGCAGTTTAAGCGTTCCTGCCTGCCGGACGGCCCCAAAGTAGGCAGCGTGACCCTCTCCCCCCGGGGCGATTGGCGGATGCCCAGTGACGCCTGCTCCCGGCTGTGGCTGGATGAAATTGACAAGCTGTAAGGAGGCCTTTTCCATGAATTTGACCCTGCGGATGGCAGTTCCGGCGGATGCCCCGGCTATGGCGGCGATTTATGCCCCCTATGTGCGGGAGACTTCCATTTCCTTTGAATATGAGCCTCCCAGCTCGGAAGAGTTTACCCGCCGGGTAGAGGCAATCCTGCCCCAATATCCCTGGCTGGTGTGTGAGGCGGACGAGAAGATCGTTGGCTACTGCTATGCTTCCCCGCACCATGAGCGGGCCGCTTTTCAATGGGATGCAGAGCTCTCCATCTATGTAGATGCCCGGTTTCACCGGATGGGCATCGCCTCCCGGCTGTACAAAGCCATCACGGCGCTGCTGGCCGCCCAGGGTTATTACCGGCTGTATTCCCTGATTACGGTACCAAATCCGGTAAGCGTGGGGTTCCACCAGGCCCACGGCTTTTCCTTAATCGCTACCTATCCCGCCACTGGCTATAAGCTGGGGGCCTGGCACGACATGGTGGTCATGGAGCGCCCCCTGCGGGAATTGCAGGAAGAGCCTAAGCCGCCGGTTTCCTGGCGGGAGCTGGACCCGATGTTTGTGGAGATGTGTTTGAGCCAGAAGGGATAAAACACATCCGGCAACCAAAACTATATATGGAATCATAGAAAAACCCAGGAGCCTTATGTCGGTTCCTGGGTTAAAATTTCTACAGCCCGCAGCACATCCATGGGCGTCAGGCCAACACTGGGGGCGATGCGCACATGGAAGGGCCGCAGTTCCTCCCGATGCAGGTCCAGATCCTCCAGAATCACATACCGGTCGGTTTCCGGGTGCATAGCCAGCCAAAGAAGGATCTCCTCCCCTTTTACCTGGCTGAAGCGCTTCAACCGGCGGATCTCTCTGGTGGTGAGGTCGGGGGTCTTTCCCCCCAAGGGAATATGATATTTTTGCAGCAACTCTACAAGAAGTTGCGACTCCGGCCGCAGGGGCTCCATTCGTTCCCCCAACCAGCTCCGCCAGCCGGAATGGAGTACTACCGAAGCGCCAGTAGGGCCGGTGATCCCCTGCAAAAGGGAGACCTTGTCCTCGTCGATGAGGGTTCCCGACGCCATCTGTTCTTTGGTGGGAGTTTCCGTGTTTAAAACACCGTCCACATCCAAAAAAACCACTTTCATAAATAAACGCCCTCCTTAGCTCCCCACCTCGCCGAAAATCAAGTTTTCCGGCGTCCTCCCTGTTTATAGCAGTACTTTTTAAAAAATACAAGAAAAACAAGGGGAAACTGGAAAATTTCAGCCGCTTTTCCTTTGACAGGGCCACTTATACAAGCGGTTATATCTCCGAGGTTTTCCACAGGGTGTTGAAAGCATGTGAAAAACTCAGTCTGCCTTTTTCATAAAAATTTTCTTTGAAAAAGAGCAGGTTACACAATATTTGGGCAGTCCCCAACGAGTTTTCGCAAAATACAGAAGCCCGCTTCCTTTTCAGGGGAAGCGGGCTCTTCATTTTTCAAAAGAGGATTAAATTCCCAGCAGAGCCGGAACCGCAGCCTTCATCTTTTCGATGACAGCGGCCACTGCATCGCGGCTGTCAGCCTTGGCGGACAGATAGATCTTGATCTTGGGCTCTGTGCCGGAAGGCCGGACAATGAGCTTGCTGCCGTCTTCCATGCGGTATTCCAGCACGTTGGACTTGGGCAGGGTGATTTCGCTCTTCTCATCGCCGTCATAGCGGACAGATTCCTGATAATCGCTCCAGCCAATAACCTTCTGGCCAGCGATCTCCGCAGGGGTGTGGGTGCGCAGGGTGGTCATGATGCTGTCCATCTTCTTCATGCCGTCCTCGCCCTCAAAACCGAAGTTGCACAGGCCATTGCAGTAGTAGCCATACTTCTCATACAGAGCGTTGATAGCGTCTACCAGGGTCATGCCCTTCTTCTTGTAGTAGTAGGCCATTTCGCAGATCAGCATACTGCCGTCCACAGCGTCCTTGTCACGGACATAGCCGCCGGACAGATAGCCATAGCTCTCTTCAAAGCCCAGGATGTAGCGCTCGGGATGGCCTTCTGCTTCCAGAGAGGCAATCTGGTCGCCGATATACTTAAAGCCGGTGAGCACACGGCGCATTTCTACGCCGTAGTCCTTGGCAATGGCGTCTACCATGTCGGTGCTGACGATGGTGGTCACCGCTACCGGGTCCTTAGGCAGGGTGCCCTTTTCCTTCTTCTGGGAAGCGATGAAGTCCAGGAGCAGGATGCCCACTTCGTTGCCGGTGAGCAGGATGTACTCGCCATTCTGATTTACAGCAATACCCACGCGGTCGCAGTCCGGGTCGGTGGCCAGCAGCAAGGTGGGCTCCACCTTTTCGCACAGCTCCAGGCCCTTCTGCAGGGCTTCCCGGATCTCGGGGTTCGGGAAGGGGCAGGTGGGGAAGTTGCCGTCGGGCTCCGACTGCTCGGGAACGATGTGGACGTCGGTGACGCCAATGCGATCCAGAATGCGGGTCACGCACATTTTGCCGCTGCCGTTGAGAGGCGTATAGACAATGCGCAGGCTGCCGTCGGTGCCGCCCAGTACGCTCTGGGACTGTACATCATCCAGGAAAGCGTTGACGCAGTCTTCGCCAATCCACTGGATGAGGCCGCTCTCCAGGCCCTCTTCAAAGGGGACCTTCTTCACGTCTTCAAAAATATCCAGGCTGTTGATTTCGGCCAGGATCTCATCGGCCATTTCCAGGGTTACCTGGCAGCCGTCGCTGCCATAAGCCTTGTAGCCGTTGTATTTTGCAGGGTTGTGGCTGGCGGTCACACAGATGCCAGCGTCGCACTTGAGATACCGCACCGCGTAGGAAAGAGCCGGGGTAGGCATCAGCTGGGGATAGAGATAGGCTTTGATGCCGTTGGCCGCCAGCACAGCAGCGGATTCCCGGGCAAACACATCGCTTTTGATGCGGCTGTCGTGGGCGATGGCCACACTGGGGGTAACGCCTTCGGCCTTGTGCTTATTCAAATAATTGGACAGGCCCTGGGTAGCTTTGCGCACGGTGTAAACGTTCATGCGGTTGGTGCCCGCACCAATCACGCCCCGCAGGCCGCCGGTGCCAAATTCCAGGTTACGGTAAAACCGGTCGTTAATCTCCTCCGGCTTGCCCTGTATCGACTGGAGCTCTTCAGTCAGGTCGGGATCGTCCAGGGATACGGAAAGCCATCTCTCATACTCGTTCATTGGTAACACGTTCCTTTCAGCCGCTTTGGCACGATATTTTTTGGAAAATCATACCTTTCAGGGAATCCACGGAACCAATCCGCGCGGAATCTCTTCCCTGTTTATAGGATAACACGCTTACCCGTCAATGTCAATGACAATAGTACTTCTTTTAGATTATTTTCTGTCAATAATGTTCGTAACAATTCCTTGGGGGGTAATGTCAATAATTCCATAAGTTCCGCAGCTTCCGTGGAGGCTTCCGGGGTTCATCATATACAGTCCATCCCGGTAGCAGGTCTCCGGCATATGGGTGTGGCCATAGAGGGCGACATTGGCTTTATGATCCCGGGCAGCGGATTCAAACTCATACGTTCCGTATTTTACACGGTAGATATGACCGTGAGTAAAGAACACCCGCACGCCTTCAAACACCCGCTCGTCCATGACCGGCAGGGAAGAACCCCAATCACAGTTTCCCCGCACCTGCAAAAACATTTTTTCCGGGAACCGGGCCTTTTGGAGCTCCAAGTCCTGCTGGCCATCTCCCAGATGGATTACCACCTCGGCTTTAGGTTGGGCCAAAATGGTTTGGCAAAGCCCGTATTCGTCCCCATGGGTATCGGATACTACCAAGATTCTCATAAAAATCACCTAACGCCCGCAGTGGGGCTCCCCTTTCTTCTGTCTTTTCTTTCCTGTAAATATAAGCTGTGTTGGCAGCAGGCTGCTGGTGTGTCATTTTTTTGCTGCCGCCGCATATGCTGTATTAAAGCCCCGGATACGTCTCTGTGTTCCCGGGAATGCATCCTTGTGGAAGGAATGATCTTGTATGCCCAATCAAAACCAGCTGGAGGCCCTTTTGCGGCAGGCCGCCAGACAACTGGACACGGATCCGGAAAAATTGAAAAACGCCGCCCAGTCCGGGCAGCTGGACTCCCTCATCGGCGGCATGAATGCCGGTGACGCTGCGAAATTCCGGCAGGTCCTCTCGGATAAAGACGCTGCCAATAAGCTGCTGAGCACCCCGCAGGCCCAGAAGCTCCTGGAAATCCTGCTGGGCCCGCAAAAAGGAGGCAAGTAATCCCATGGACGATCTGGCAGGAAAGCTCAACGAGCTGCTTAACAGCCCGGAAGGCATGGCCCGCATCCAAAACCTGGCCAATATGCTGGGGCAGAACCAGCAGGCTGCGCCGGCTCCTGCCCCATCGTCCGAATCTTCCGGCGCCGGGGAAGGCGGAGTCTCTTTGGGAGCCTTGGCCTCCCTGCTGGGGAATCTGGGAGGTTCTGACCCTCCGCCCCAACAGCCTGCGCTCCCGGCCCTTCCCGACGCCAACACCTTGCAAATGGTCACGCGCCTGGCCCCCATGCTGGCCGCTGTCCGGCAAGAGGACGACAGCACCCGGCTGCTCCGGGCCCTGCGGCCCCTTCTGGGAGAAGAGCGGCAGAAAAAGCTGGACGAAGCCATCCGGATTCTACAGTTTATGCGGATGCTTCCCATGCTTCGGCAGTCAGGGTTCCTTTCCGGGCTGCTGTAGCGGATAGGAAGGAGGCGTAATATGAGTCCAAATGGCCCCAAGCCCCAGCATCCCAACAGCAAGGAGGAAATGCGCCGTATGCAGGCGGACGCCGTGCGCCGGGTACAGGAAATGCAGAGCCGGGCCCGGCTTCGGGTGGACCCTCCTCGGGGGAACAAGCCGCCGGGCCCTCCGGAAAAATCCGAAGCCCCGGAAAAGCCGGAGATGACGTCCCAGCATTCTCCCCAGCCCTCAGCGGATACTCTTCTCTCGTCTCTGATGAAGGACCAGGAGCGCACACTAATCCTGGCTTTACTGGTGCTGCTGGGAGGAGAAAAAGAGCGCTCTGATTTGCTGTTTGCCCTGCTGTTCCTTTTACTTTAAAATCCCGCCGGGATGTCCCGGCGGGTATTTTTATGAGGAAGAAACCGGTTCAGAGCCCTGGGCCGGCTCCCGCACCTGGGAGACATACTCCCCATTTTCCCCGGCGGTCAGCACGTATTCCATATACTTCACCGGCGTGGGCGCTTCCGCTGCGCTTTCCCCTTGGCTGCGCCAGCTGTCGGTGGGAGCCACATAGCCCACCCGGAGGACGGTGTTTCCCTCCTCGTTCCAGATGCTTTCCGTATAAGGGACAAAGCTGCTCTGGGTGCTGTAAGGGGTCACGTGGAACTGGTTGGCGCTTTCGTCAAAGGTAAAGAAGGTGTCGTCGTCCAGGCCGTTGAGCTGAAGCTCCGCTTCCGGGCCAAACAGGGCGTGGCAGGCGTCGGAGACGTCTGCCAGGGGGACAAGGGTCCGCCCCGCCTCATCGTATTCCGTGTAGGAAGCGCTGTTGTCCTCCAACGCCTTCCAGAGGGAAGCATTGAGCATCATCCGGCTGTCTGCGTTTTCCTGGGAAGAGAAGGGTTCCGGGTCCTGCATGACCAAAGGCCGCAAAAATGCGTCGTAGGCCCGCTCCCGGCTGTCGTCAGTAGCAGCCCGATAGATTTGCGTCCCCAGGGTGGTGGCCAGATAGCCAACCCCCACCAGGGCCAAGAGCAGCACCACGACCCCCACAATCAAAGCCGGGGCCCGATGCTTTCCTCTTGCCCGCAGGCGGGGCTCCTCCGGCGGAGTGCCCTCTTCTCTTCGAGAGTCCTCGGGAGGTTCTTCCTGTAGAAGGTCCAGGCCTTCCTGGGCCGCCTTCACAGCGGCTTTCACGCCGGAGCCAGCAGACCGCCGGGAGGGTGTTTTCTCTTTGGGCGGTTCAGGAGCCGGAGAAGATGGCGGCGTCGTTTTTTCCCGGTGTTCCTTTTCGCCCTGGAAAAGGTCCCGATAGTCCGTAGAGGTCACTTTTCCCCGGGGCGGTTCCTTTTTCTCCGAAGGCCCTTTCTTAATAGGGTTTCCCTGTTCCTGATTTTCCATACCGATACCCCTTTTTTCAAAAATCCCGTGGGTGATCAGCGGATCTGGCCGCTGCCCCGGATAATAAATTTCTGAGAAGTGAGCTGCCGTACCCCCATGGGCCCTCGGGCGTGGAGCTTCTGGGTGGAAATCCCCACCTCAGCGCCCAGTCCAAATTCCCCGCCGTCAGTAAACCGGGTAGAGGCATTGACATATACGGCGGCGGAGTCCACTTCGTTGAGGAAGCGCTCTGCATGGGCGTAGTTTTCCGTGACAATGCACTCACTGTGGCCAGAGGAATACCGGGCAATGTGGTCCATGGCCTCGTCCAGGGAGTCCACGACCTTCACCGCAAGGATGTAGTCCAGATATTCTGTAGACCAGTCCTCTTCTGTGGCAGGCGTGCAGCCGGAAAGAATATGACAGGTTCTTTCGCAGCCCCGGATTTCCACTTGCTTTTCATCCAGCTTGGCTTTCACAGCCGGAAGCACCCGCTGGGCAGCGTCTTTATGTACCAAGACCGTTTCAATGGCGTTGCACACCGAAGGCCGGGAGGTTTTGGCGTTGAAGATAATATTCACCGCCATATCCGTATCCGCCGCGTCATCCACATACACGTGGCAGTTGCCCACGCCGGTTTCAATGACGGGCACCCGGGAGTTCTCCACTACAGTGCGAATCAACCCGGCACCGCCCCGGGGAATGAGCACGTCCAGATAGCCGGTGAGGCCCATCATCTCCACAGAGGAAGCCCGGCTGGTGTCCTCCACCAGCTGGATGCTGTCCGCAGGAAGGCCGGCGCTTTCTACTGCCTGCCGCATGACCTGGGCAATGGCCCGGTTGGAGCGGAAGGCTTCCTTACCGCCCCGGAGGATCACCGCATTCCCTGCCTTGAGGCACAGGGCCGCCGCATCTGCCGTCACGTTGGGGCGGGCTTCATAGATCATGCCCACAACGCCCAGGGGGACAGAGACTTTTTCAATTCGCAGGCCGTTGGGGCGCAGGCTTCCTTCCAGCACCTGCCCCACCGGGTCAGGCTGAGCCGCCACTTGGCGCACCCCCTGGGCCATTCCCTGGATACGCTTTTCATTGAGGGCCAGCCGGTCCAGTAGGGACTGGGACATACCGTTTGCTCTGGCGGCGTCCAGGTCTTCCCCGTTGGCAGCCAAAATTTCCTGGGTGTGTGCTATCAAGGCGTCAGCAATGGCTTCCAGGGCCTTGTCCTTTTGGCTGCCGGCCACCGCCAGTTTGCGGGCGGCCTGCTTGGCCAGCGCACCCATTTCTTCCAATCTTGTCATAGTCTGCACCTCCTGATTTTCAGTTGTCTCGTGTTCACGTATTACGGGGTTCCCTTTATGCATTGTAGCGGGAGCGCCCCACGAAAATTGTCCCAACCTGGGCTCCGTCCAACAGCTCGTAGAGGATGTGGGGATTTTCCCCGCTGACCACACAGCAGGGGATTCCCTGTTGATTGGCCAGCTCCGCGGCCTTGATTTTAGTAGCCATGCCGCCGGTACCCCGGCTGGAGCCGGCCCCACCGGCCAAAGCCCGGATTTCTTCGGTAATTTCCTCCACTACCGGGATACGCTGGGCATGGGGGTTTTTCCGGGGGTCGCTGTCATAGAGTCCATCAATGTCTGTGAGAATCACCAAGGCATCCGCCTCGCTGAGCTGGGCCACCACCGCTGAGAGGGTGTCGTTGTCGCCAAAATGGCTGCCAGCCAGCTCTTCAGTGGCTACGGTATCGTTTTCGTTAATAATCGGGATAATCCCCATTTGGAGCAGTTCCCGGAAGGTGTTCTCTACATTGCGGCGGCTCCGGGGCTGCTCTACTACATCGGCAGTCAGGAGCACCTGGGCCACCGGCTGGTGGTATTCCCCGAAAAACTTGTCATACATAAACATCAGCTCGCATTGGCCCACAGCGGCCAGCGCCTGCTTTTTTTCCGTTTCCAGAGGGCGTACCCGCAGGCCCAAGCGGCCCATCCCCACGCCAATAGCGCCGGAGCTCACCAGGATCATCTCCCGGCCGGCATTCTGCAAATCGGTGAGGACCTTGCACAGGCGCTCCATGCGCCGCAGGTTCATCTTCCCGTTTTCATAGGTCAGGGTGGAAGTGCCCACCTTGACCACCACCCTTTTTGCTTTGGATAGTTCCATTCTTTTTCTCCTCCCGTGCCGTCGGATACGGCCTTTGCGCCTATTATAGCATAGATTTTCTTTTAGCAGAAGGGCCCCAGAATAATTCCTTTTCTATGGAACAAAGCCCCTGTCAGCCGGATGGGATAACAGGGCTTTCCAGAGCCAGGGAGGAAGCATCATAACAGGAAGTTCGATTAAAATTTTGCCAGCACCAGGGTATCCCCTCTCTGAATTTCCGTGTTTCCATCCGGGATAATGGTGTCCTCTTGCCTTTGAATCATGACTACCAGGGTTCCCTCTCCCACATCTAACTCCCGCAAATGGCGGTTTTCCCATTTATGGCCCTTTTCAATGCCGATTTCATAGAGAGAAAGATTTTTCCGGTTCTCAAATTCCTGGGCGGCGGCCACCAGCAGGTCTCCCGGCAGCACCTCTGTATTGCCGTCGGGAACCATATGGGAGCCGTTGCGGATTACCAGTACAATCAAAAAACTGGGGGGAAGAGCGATTTCCTTGAGCTTTTTGTGAGCCATGTGGTTTCCTTCATCGATGTGCATTTTGATAAAGGAAATGCTGCTCTCTTCCTGATAGTCGTTAAAGGTCTTTTGAATGTCTGCGTTGTAATCAATCATATCCAGCTTCTTGGACATCCATGGCAGCAGGGAACCCTGGAACAGCAGGGAGAGAATGACGATGCAGAAAACCAGATTGAATAAATCCAGTTCCATAGAAACCTGGGAAGTCATGACGTAGATGGCGAACACAATAGACGCCACGCCCCGGAGCCCGGCCCAGGAAACCAGGCCGATCTGCCGCAGGGAGGAGCGGAAGGGCAGCAGCAGGGCGGTTACCGACAGGGGCCGGCCAATCACTGTCATAAACAGCATAATGAGGATGGCGGGCGCCAACACCTCGGGAAGCTCTACTGGCGTTACCAGTAGGCCCAGCAGGAAGAAAATCATCATCTGGGCGATTCCTGTCACTGCATCGAAAAAGTGTACCAGTTCTTTTTTGCCGGCAAGATAGCGGTTCCCCATTAAAATACCGCAGAAATAAACGCTTAAATAGCCGTTTCCGCCCAGGACGGAAGGCAGGGCATAAGCAATAATCGCGGCGGCCACTACCAAAATCGTCCGGCCCTGGTCCATGTAGAAGGTCAGGTGGTTCAGCAGGAACACACAGCCCCAACCGATTAAAATGCCGCCCAAAATTCCCAAAACCATCTGCTGGGCAAAAAGCAGGGGGATAGAGACATTTTCTCCAGTGGCCAGGGATACCGTCACCACAGTGAGCAGGTAGGACATGGGGTCGTTGGAGCCGGATTCCAGTTCCAATAAGGAGTCTGTGTGGTCTTTCAGCGCCATTTTCTTGGAGCGCAGGATGTTGAACACCGAGGCCGCGTCTGTAGAGGAGATTACGGAGCCGATAATCATGCTTTCAATCCAGGAGAATCCCAAACACAGGTGGACGAAGGAGCCTACCAATAATGCGGTAAACAGCACCCCCAGGCTGGAAAGTACAAAAGAGCGGGCCAGCACTGGCCGTGCCGTGCGCATATTGGTGCCAAAGCCGCCGTAGAACATCACGAACACCAGGCAGACGGTACATACGCTTTCTGAAAGGGCGTAATCATTAAAAATAATACCCAGAGGCCCGTTTTCGCCGAAGAGCATCCCCAGGCCGATAAAGATCAGCAGCGATGGTACCGGCAGCTTTTCGGCAAAGCCGCTGAGCAGGATACAGGCGGCGATAATCACACCCACCAGCAAAAGATATTCTGTCATCGTAGTCCTCCTTCCAGTTGTCTAAACACTATTTTCGTCCTTACAGGCCATAGGGAGGACAAGCCAAAAAACCAAATCCGTTTTGATAAATGCAGCGCATTTTCCCGCAAAACCCTGTATCCTTATTATAGTATAATTCTTCTAAAGAAAAATGAAAAACTTGTAAAAAGCCGCCTCTCTGTATGCAAAAAGCCCTCGGAATCCCGCTGTCGGGCCCGAGGGCTGGTTTTATCAAAAGGGTTTATTCGTGATTCCGGGGCTTATTGGTGTTGGCAATAAAGCCGTTGCTGGCTCTGGGCCGGTCATCGTGGCGGCGGTGATGGTTGTCGCGGCGTTCCTCCCGGCGGCGGGGGCTGTCGGAGATGGTGTTCTCCGGCACCATGCCGTCCAAATCGATGAGGGCGTCACGGCGGGACAGGTTCAGCCGGCCCTTGTCGTCGATCTCCAGTACCTTGACCTTGACAATATCGCCTACATCAACCACATCGGTGACCTTCTCCGTGCGCTTCACATCCAGGCGGGAAATGTGCACCAGTCCCTCCTTGCCGGGGGCAATCTCCACAAAGGCGCCGAAGTCCATAATCCGGGTGACCCTGCCGGTGTAGTAGGTGCCGGGCTCCGGGTCGTTGACAATGGTATCGATAATGGTCATAGCCCGCTGGCACTTTTCCATATCGATGCCGGTGACGAACACGTGCCCGTCTTCCTCCACATCCACCTTGACCTCGCACTCGGCGCAGATCTTCTGGATGACCTTTCCGCCGGAGCCGATGACCTCGCGGATCTTGTCCACGGGAATGACAGTGGAGAGCATCTTAGGCGCATACTTGGACAGCTCCGGCCGGGGCTCGGGAATGGCCTTGAGGAGCACTTCATCGATGATATAATCCCGGGCCTTGTGGGTCTTCAGCAGGGCTTCCTTCACCATGGCGGGAGTCAGGCCGTCAATCTTCAGGTCCATCTGAATGGCGGTGATGCCCTTGTGGGTGCCAGCTACCTTGAAGTCCATGTCGCCGAAGAAGTCCTCGACGCCCTGGATGTCCACCATGGTCATCCAGCGCTCGCCTTCGGTGATGAGGCCGCAGGAAATACCGGCTACCGGGGCCTTAATGGGCACACCGGCGTCCATGAGAGCCAGGGTGCTGCCGCACACGGAGCCCTGGGAAGTGGAGCCGTTGGAGGACAGCACTTCAGAAACCAGGCGCAGGGTGTAGGGGAATTCCTCCATGGAGGGGATTACCGGCAGCAGGGCGCGCTCTGCCAGAGCGCCGTGGCCGATCTCCCGGCGGCCGGGGCCGCGGCTGGGCTTGGTCTCGCCTACGGAATAGGACGGGAAGTTATAGTGATGGATATACCGCTTGGTTTCCTCTTCGTCGATGCCGTCCAGCAGCTGGTTGTCGCTAATAGAGCCCAAAGTGGCCACCGTGAGCACCTGGGTCTGGCCACGGGTGAACATACCGGAACCGTGGGTCCGGGGCAACAGGCCCACTTCAGCGGCCAAGGGCCGGATCTCGTCCATGCCGCGGCCGTCCACGCGCTTCTGCTCGTCCAGCAGCCAGCGGCGCACCACGTATTTCTGGGTGCGGTACATACAGTCGTCAATGAGGGCTTCCTGATCGGGATACAGGGGGTCAAAGTGCTCATGCACCTTTTCATATACAGGGATAAGGCGCTCGTCCCGGACGTTCTTGTCGTCGGTATCCATAGCGGCCTTGACGTCTTCCAGGGCGAAGTTCTTCACCGCTTCCACCATCTCCTCCGGAGGGGTGTTGCTGGGATAGGAGAACTTTTCCTTGCCGATTTCCGCCTGGATGCCCTTGATGAATTCGATAATGTGCTGGTTGGCCTTGTGGCCGGCGATAATGCCGCTGTACATCACGTCATCGGAAATCTCGTTGGCGCCGGCCTCGATCATGGCGATGCGGGAATCAGTGGAAGCCACCGTCACCGCCATTTGGGAGCGCTTGCGCTGTTCAGAGTTGGGGTTGATGACGTATTCCCCGTCCACATAGCCCACGCTCACGCCGGAGATGGGGCCGTTCCACGGGATATCGGAGATGGAGAGGGCAATGGAGGTGCCCACCATGGCGGTAATCTCCGGGGAGCAATCCTGGTCAACGGACATAACGGTGCAGACAATGGAGACGTCATTGCGCATATCCTTGGGGAACAGGGGCCGGATGGGCCGGTCAATGACGCGGCAAACCAGGATGGCCTTCTCGCTGGGACGGCCTTCCCGCTTCAGGAAGGAGCCGGGGATTTTGCCCACGGAATAGAGCTTTTCCTCATAGTCCACGGAAAGGGGGAAGAAGTCGATGCCGTCCCGGGGCTTTTCCGAGGCCGTGACGGCCACGTGTACTACGGTGTCGCCGTAGCGCACCAGGCAGGAGCCGTTGGCAAGCTGGGCCATTTTGCCGGTTTCCACAACCAGAGGCCGTCCGGCAAATTCCGTTTTAAAAACGCGGTAATTTTCAAACATTCTGCTTTCCTCCGTTTCTCCGGAGAAGACAGGCGTAATTAGCAATAAAACCAATGCGCAGCCGGGCTGCGCCTTCGTTTCACTGCTAAGTACGTCCTCTTCCGCCGGGTAGATTTTTTATTGGGAAACACCTATTTTTCCCAGATAGCCTAAAGGCAGGCAACAAAACGCTGCCTGCCTTTCCAGCTTTCTTTGATTACTTACGGATGCCCAGTCTGGCGATGATGGAGCGGTAACGCTCAATGTCCACCTTCATCAGGTAGTTGAGCAGGTTACGTCTCTGGCCAACCATCTTCAACAGGCCGCGGCGGGAGTGATGGTCCTTCTTGTGGGTGCGCAGGTGATCGGTCAGATCGTTGATGCGCTTGGTCAGCACAGCAATCTGCACCTCGGGAGAACCGGTGTCGCCCTCATGAGTGGCGTATTCCTTGATAATCGCAGTCTTTTCTTCTTTCAGCATAACAAATTCCACCTTTTCTGCGGCAATGCCGCTTTTTCATTTCCCTCATTCACAGAAAGAGGCTGGTGAATTCCCCGTCCGGGGCTTTACCCTCTATCCGGGAAAGGGGATAGCCTTAGTATTATACCATGGCCAAGGGCCTTTGTAAATTACTTTTCTGCCTCCGCAAGGGAATTCTTTTCATTTTCTTCCGAAAACAAGCCGTTTTCTGGACGACGCTCCCAGTCCTGGGCGATCTGCCGGGCTGTCTCCCCGTTTCGCAGGATCTCAGCTTGGAGAGCTTCCAGATTGTCAAACTTCTTTTCCGGCCGGATGAATGCCAATAAGTCCACAGGGATATTTTTGCCGTATAGATCCCCGGAAAATTCCGGGAGCCAGGTTTCCGAAAGAGGCCCCTCCGCCCCCACGGTGGGTTTGACCCCGATATTGGTGACGCCGTGATAGGTCTTTCCGTCAATGTGGGCCAGGGAGGCGTAAACCCCGAACCGGGGCAGGATATAGCCTTCCGGGAAGGGCTGGTTGATGGTGGGGGTTCCCAAGGTGCGGCCCAGCTGCCGCCCGTGTACCACTGGGAAATCATACTGGAAGGGCCGGCCCAGCATCCGGGCGGCCAGGGCTACGTCTCCCTTTTCCAGGCAGGCACGGATCCGGGTGGAGCTCACCGGCGCCCCTTCTATGGAAACCGGCTCACTGACGGAAAGCTCCATGCCCAGTTCCCGGCACATCCGGGCCAGCAGCGCTGTATCCCCCCGGCCTTCCCGGCCAAACCGGAAATTAAAGCCGCAGCAAATCTTCTCTACCCGGCACTCCTGGTGCAGAATCCGCACAAAATCTTCCGGCTCCATTTCCCGGATAGCGGCAAAGGGCAGCAGGTATACGGTGTCCACTCCCATTTGTTCCAGCAGGGATAGGCGCTGCTGGTTGGTGGTGAGCATGGGTACCGGCTGCTTCCGGAGGAGGTTCAGGGGATTTTCCGGGAACGTCACCACTGCCGGCAGCAGGCCCGGGGAATCCAGTGCGCTGCCAATGACCCGCTGGTGGCCCAGATGCAGCCCGTCAAAGCTGCCCAACGCCGCCGCCAGAGGGCCCTGGGGCGTCTGGATATGGTCATAGCATTTCAACGTCAAACAGTCCTTTCTTGCAATGGCCGGGGTCAGAAGAGCTTCCAAATAGCGAGCTGCCCTTTTTCCAGCTCCACCCTGCCCAGGCCCAGAAAAACCCCTTCTGGGGATTTCACCCGAATCGCCGCGCCATCTTGGGGCGCGGTTCCATGAAAGGCGGCAATCCGGCCCAAATCCAGCTGGCCGCCGTTTTGGAACCGCACGGCCTGGGGCCCGGAAACCACCGCTTCCGGCAGGTGGGCAAAGAGGCTTTCCACCGGGCGCAGACAGCTTTCCAGGGAGCCGGCCTCTGCCAGCTCTCGGGCGCTGTCCAGCGTCACGGCATCTTCCAGGGTAAAGCCGCAGGCCCGAGTGCGCCGCAGGGAGGTCATCACGCCCAAGGAGCCCGCCGCCTTGGCCAGGTCGGCGATGAGGGTGCGGATGTAGGTGCCCTTGGAGCAGGAGACCATGAGTTTCCCCTCCCGGGCTGTTTCGTCATATTCCGTCAGCTCCAGCTGGAAAATCGTCACCGGCCGGGCTTCCCGTTCCACTTCCAGCCCCTTGCGGGCCAGTTCATACAAGCGCTTGCCGTCTTTGGAGACGGCCGAATACATGGGAGGCACCTGCATGATTTCTCCCCGAAACTGGGGCAGGACTTTTTCCAACACCGCCCGGGAAACCGGGGACTCGTTGGTCTCCAGCACTTTGCCGGTGACATCCTCGGTATCGGTGGCGAGGCCCAGCCGGAACCCGGCTTCGTAGGTCTTGTCCGTGTCCTCCAGCAAGGAGGCCGACCGGGTGGCTTTCCCCAGGAGCAGGGGCAGCACCCCGGTGGCCATGGGGTCTAAGGTGCCGGTGTGGCCGATTTTCCGCTCGCGGCACAGGCGGCGGCAAACCGCCACCACGTCAAAGGAGGTGTAATCGGCGGGCTTGTCAATAATCAGCACACCTGTCATAAGCCGCAGCCCTCCAGCTGCCGCTGAATCTCCGCCAGGAGTTTTTCCTTGACTTCTTCCAAGGGAACATTGTGGAAAGCGCAGCCTGCCGCCGCCCGGTGACCGCCGCCGCCAAAGGCTTCGCAGATAGAGGCGGCGCTCAGGGGATCATTGGTCCGCAGGGAGACCTTTAGAGAGCCGTCCGGCTTTTCCCGGACGCACACCCCTGCCAGCACCCCTTCAATCTGCCGGGGCAGGGAGGCCAACCCTTCCAGTTCGGATTCCTCCGCGTGGCACTCCTCCAGCCAGCGCCGGGGCACATACAAAAAGGCGCACCGGTCCTGCAAGTGGAAGGTCAGGGAATCCAAAGCTCGGCGCTCCACTTCCATGCGGGAGCGGCTCTTGGTGTCGAACATCTCCCGGTTAATATCCGCTGCCCGGGCTCCCAGCTCCATGAGCTCCGCGGCCATCCGGTGGGTGCGGGGGGTCACGTTGCCATAGCGGAAGCAGCCGGTGTCGGTGCAGATGCCCGTAAACAGGCAGTCGGCAATTTCCCGGGAAATTTTCACCCGCATTTCCTTGAGGACCAAAAACAAAACTTCACAGGCTGCGGCGGCCCGGGGCTCCACATAGTTCTCTTTGGCAAATCTTTCGTTGGTGCCGTGGTGGTCCAGACACAAATCCACCTGCTCCCGGTATTCTGCCAGGCCGGGGCCAAAAAGCTGCCGGTCGGCAATGTCCACGCTGACGATAAATTTGGGGGCAAAGTCCTGCGCTCCCAGGCCGCCGAACAAATACTGGAATTTTTTCGGCACCGGGTCGCTGCACAAGAACCGCGCCCGCTTCCCCAGAGAGCACAATCCGCGCAGCAGGGCCGAGGCGCTGCCCAGGGTGTCCCCGTCCGGGGACTGGTGGCTCAAAATCAGGATGTCGTCGGCATCCAGCAGCCGCTGGGCGGCCTGCTCCAATGTAATGTCCATGGCGCTCACTCCTCCAAATCGTGCAGGATCTTGGAAATATGGGCGCCGTATTCAATGGAATCCGTGGCCTTGAAAATCAGCTCCGGCACATGGCGCAGGTGCAGGCTGGAAGCCAGCTCCCGGCGGATAAAGCCGGCAGCGCTCTTCAGGCCCTTGACTGCGGTTTTGGCCTGCTCTATCCCCTCCATGGAGCTGATATACACGGTGCAGTAGGAGAGGTCATTGGTGACCTCTACCCGGACAATGCTGATCATCCCCTGCACACGGGGGTCCTTCACTTCCCGCAGGATGGCAGTCAGCTCCCGGCGGATATCTTCTGTGGTTCTTCCCATACGATGACTGGGCATAAACTTCCTCCGTTCTATTTACGAAACTACGTGATACGAATCATTCTAAAAAATTACCTTTGCTTTTGAAACCGGTTCCCGGTGCTGGCGTAAAGCAGGCCGGCAATGAGCACAGCGCCTTTTCCGCACAGGAACACCAGTCCCAACACAACCATAATAGCGGCAAGGAACCGATAAATAAGGGCCATATCCCTTCTTCTGCTCTTTGCAAGTGCAGTCAGCCGATGAAAATCAGTTGATTGGGGGGATTTTTCCCCGGCGTTTGTGGGCGGCCGCTTTGATTGCAGTCAGTGCAATCACCAGCAGGGCCAATAACCCGCCTGCAAACCATACGATCCGCCGGCTTTTCTCGGTTAAGAACAAAGCGGTTTCCAAATCCATTCCCCCGATTATCGGCACCGATGAGGCGGTATGAAAGACCATATACAAGTTGATGCCTGTGCATACAGCCAGAATACCTACAATGGCGAGGGCTCCGCCGATTACCCACTTTTTCACGAGATACCTCCTCTTATAATAACAGGGAGCCTCCCATACGAAAGACTCCCCGAAATTTCATTCCTTATTCGGGACGATATTCCTCCATCATATAGGCTTCCAGAATATCCCCTTCCTTGATATCGGAAAAACGCTCCAGGCAGATGCCGCAGTCATAACCGTCGGCCACTTCCTTCACGTCGTCCTTAAAGCGGCGCAGAGAGGCCACCTTGTCGTCGGCAATGATAATGCCATCGCGGACCACCCGAACCTGGGCGCTGCGGGTGATCTTGCCGTTGGTAACGTGGGCGCCGATGACAATACCCACATTGGAGATCTTGTAGGTTTCGCGGCACTCGGCGCGGCCCAGGGCCACTTCCCGGAACTTGGGAGCCAGCATGCCCTTCATAGCGGACTCGATCTCCTCGATGCAGTCGTAGATAATGCGGTACAGGCGCATATCCACGCCGTCGCGCTTGGCATTCTCCTCGGCCACCGGGTCGGGACGCACGTTGAAGCCCACGATAATGGCGTTGGAGGCGTTGGCCAGCATGACGTCGCTCTCGTTGATGGCGCCCACAGCCCCGTGAATGACATGGACCCGCACTTCCTCGTTGGAGAGCTTCTCCAAGGACTGGCGCACGGCCTCCACAGAGCCCTGCACATCGGCCTTGACGATGACCTTCAGTTCCTTCATATCGCCCTGCTGCATCTGGTCAAAGAGGTTATCCAGAGTGACCTTGGTCTGGGCGTTGAAGGCCTCTTCCTTCTGCTCGTTAATGCGCTGTTCCACCAGCTCACGGGCCAGGCGCTCATCGGAAACGGCGTTGAGAATATCGCCGCCGGTGGGCACTTCGTTGAGGCCGGTGATCTCCACAGGAACCGAGGGGCCGGCTTCGGACACCTTGCGGCCCTTATCGTCCATCATAGCCCGAACACGGCCCACCGTGGTGCCGGCAACCACTACGTCGCCGGTATGGAGGGTGCCGTTCTGCACCAGCACCGTGGCAATGGGACCGCGGCCCTTATCCAGACGGGCTTCCACAACGGTGCCCTTGGCGGCGCGGTCGGGGTTGGCCTTGAGCTCCTTCATGTCGGCCACCAGCAGGATCATTTCCAGCAGGTCGTCAATGCCCTGTTTCTGCTTGGCGGAAACAGGGATGCAGGGCGTGTCGCCGCCCCACTCTTCGGGCACCAGCTCGTATTCCGTCAGCTGCTGCTTTACCAGATCCGGGTTAGCGCCGGGTTTATCCATCTTGTTGATGGCTACGATAATGGAGACCCCTGCCGCCTTGGCGTGGTTGATGGCTTCTACGGTCTGGGGCATAATGCCGTCGTCAGCAGCCACTACCAGCACGGCAATGTCCGTTACCTGAGCGCCGCGGGCGCGCATGGTGGTGAAGGCCGCGTGGCCGGGGGTGTCCAGGAAGGTGATGTCCCGGTCGTCAATCTTTACCCGGTATGCGCCGATGTGCTGGGTAATGCCGCCGGCCTCGCTGGCGGTGACGTTGGCGTGACGGATGGCGTCCAGCAGGCTGGTCTTGCCGTGGTCAACGTGGCCCATAACCACCACAACGGGGGCGCGGGGAATCAGGTTGCTGTCGTCGTCTTCGCTGTCGTCGATAATGCGCTCTTCGATGGTGACAACCACTTCCTTTTCCACCTTGGCGTGGAATTCCATGGCTACCAGGCTGGCGGTGTCGAAGTCGATGACATCGTTGACCGTGGCCATGGTGCCCATCATCATGAGCTTCTTAATAACCTCGGCGGCGGTAGCCTTCAGACGCAGGGCCAGCTCACCCACGGTAATCTCATCGGGAATCTGCACAGTGATGGGCTTCGCCTTGCGCTCCATGGCGATACGGCGCAGACGCTCTGCCTCGGTTTCCTTGCGGGAGTTGCGGGGCTTGCCCCGGCGCTGGCTCCGCTGGGTGATCTTCTGCTTCTGCACCGTGTTGTCCGTACGGACCTTTTCGGAAGCCAGGCGGTCATATTTTTCGTTATAGCGCTCAATGTCCACATTGGAGGCCCGGGTGTCTACCAGACGGCTGGTAGAACGCTGGATGGAACCGGAAGTGGAAGGGGTTTCCTGGGGCTGAGCCGGCTGAGACTTGGGAGCCTGGGGCTTTTGCTGGCCGCCTTTGGCTGCCGGGGCAGCGCTGGCGCGGTTGTCAGAGCGTTTTTTCTGCTGCTGAGCCTGGCCGTTGTTCTGACCGGCCTTTGCCCCAGCGGCTTTTTTGCCCTGCTGGTTCTGCTGGCCTTGCTGCCGGCGGGGTTCTTCCTGCCGGGGAGCGGCTGCCGCAGCCTGGGGCTTGGGGTCGGGCTGGTTGTCGGCAAAGTATTCGTCCAGGCTTGCCAGTTCCCGCTCCTGGGTGAAGCTGTCCAGTACTACGTCCAGTTCATCTTCTGTCAGGGCGGTCATATATTTCTTGGTGGTGTCACAGTGCTTTTGCAGCTGTTCAATTACAAATTTATTGGGCACGTTCAGGTCCTTGGCCACTTCGTGCACCCGATATTTAATCATCATACGGATTCCCTACCTTTCTCTGCGTCGGCCTCCTGTATCCGGGCTTTTAAAGCTTTGGCAAAGCCTTCGTCCAGGACAGCTACAATACCGGCCTTCTTTCCGATTGCCTGGCTGACGCTCTCTATGGTCTCATGGATCACAAGGACCGGCGTTTCTGCCCGCTCTGCGGAAAACCGTACTCCCGCAGCGGTTTTGGCGGAAATGTCCTCCGCCACCAGGACCAGATACGCCTTTCCCTTCCGGAGGGATTCCTCCACCGCGTCCCGGCCCCAGGAGAGTTTCCCGGCCCGTCGGGCGATTCCCAGAAGAGAGAGCAGCCTATTTATGTTCACGGTTGAATCTCCTCCTCCATGCGGTCATAGACCTTTTCCGGAATTTTACAGGAGAAAGCCTTTTCAAACCGCCGGGCTTTCCGGGCGGCCCGCAGACAGTCCACGTTCCGGCACACATAAGCGCCCCTGCCCGGCTTGCGTCCGCTCAGGTCCAGGGAAACCTCCCCCGCCTGGATTATATTGCCGTCTGCGTCTTTCTGGTCCGGGCCTTTGACCACCCGCACCAATTCCCGTTTGGGCTTCATTTCTCCGCATCCGGTACACATCCGCATGGGAACGCGTTTCTGCCGCATAAGCATCCTCCTTCTGACCATGATTTGTTTTGTGGGGGAATGGGATTAGGCCTCGTCTTCCCCGTAGAAGCCGCTTTCCGGCTTAATGTCGATTTTCCACCCGGTGAGGCGGGCTGCCAGACGGGCGTTCTGCCCCTTGTTGCCGATGGCCAGGGAAAGCTGGCTGTCCGGTACCGTTACCCGGCAGGCGTGGGTGCCGTCCTCGGCCAAGTCCACTGCCAGGACTTCGGCGGGAGAAAGGGCGGAAGCGATAAACTTGGCGGGGTCGTCGCTGTATTCCACGATGTCGATTTTTTCGCCGCCCAGCTCGTTGACAATGCTGCTGACCCGGGAGCCCCGAGCGCCGATGCAGGCGCCTACTGCGTCCACATCCGGGTTGTGGCTGATGACCGCCAGCTTGGTGCGGGAGCCGGCCTCACGGGAAACCGCCTTGATTTCCACAGTGCCGTCATAGATTTCGGGGACCTCTGTTTCAAACAGGCGCTTCACCAGGTCCGGGTGGGTGCGAGAGATAACAGCCCGGGGGCCGCGTTCGCTTTCCTTGACGTCCACCACATAGACCTTGATATAGTCGCCTTCCTTGAGGTTTTCATCGCCTACCTGTTCGTTGTGGGGCAAAACAGCCTCCGCCTTGCCAATGCGCAGGGTGGCCGAGCCGGTACGGGGGTCAATGCGCTCTACCAGCGCACTGACCAGTTCCTGATGCTTGCTCTGGAATTCCTGCATCATCTGACCCCGCTCGCCATCCCGGATGCCCTGGCGGATAATATTCCGGGCGGTCTGGGCGGCAATCCGGCCAAACTGCTTGGTGTCCAGACGGGTGCCCACTACGCCGCCAATTTGAATGGTGGGGGAAATCTTCCGGGCCTTTTCCAGAGAAATTTCCGTGTTGGGGTCCATGACTTCTTCTACTACGGTCTTTTTGAGAAATACCTCAAATTTGCCGGTAGTGTCGTCCATGTTGATAATCACGTCTTCCGTACCATAGCTGTTTTTGCAGGCGGTAATGATTGCCTTGCGGATTTTATCCATCATAAAATCCACCGGAATGCCCCGCTCTTTTTCCAACAGCTGCAGGGCCTCAAATACTTCGTTGTTCATATCACGCATCCTCCAGAAAATCTTCCTCCATCACCCGCACGGACACCAGGTCCCCAGGGGCAATGGTGGTGGTTTCGGCTTCATCTTCTCCTGTTTGCAGGGTTACGCTCCCATCGTCGTTGCGGGCGCGCAGGATTCCCCCCACCTCCCGGGTGCCGTCCGGCAGGGGTCGGATGAGCTTGGCGATGACAAAGCAGTCCAGAAACGCCTCAAAGTGTTCGGGCCGGGTCAGCTCCCGGTTAATGCCCGGGGAGCTCACCTCCAGGCAGTAGCTGCCGTCAATGGGGTCCAGCTCATCCAGCGGGCCGTTGACGGCGCGGCTCATGGCCTCGCAGTCCTCAATGCCCACACCTTCTGGCTTGTCAATGAAAATCCGCAGATACCACAGGGCGCCCTCCTTGACAAAACGGACGTCCCATACGGTCAGGCCCAGGCCTTCGGCAATGGGCTGGGCCAGCTTCCACACAGCTGCCGCAGTGCCTCCCTGGCGTTTCTTTTTGTTTTTTTTGCTGTCTGCCAAATCATTCACCTCTAATACAAACAAAAGAGCGGGTCGCCCCACTCTTTTATCCTCATCCTATACTTTTAATTATTGTATCACAAAGGCCCCTGGATTGCAAGAGTGCAAACCGCCGAAAAACGGGCTTTTTCCCGGTGGAAAGCCGTTTTTTCTCAAGGCTCTTCCATTTGGCTGCCCAAAAAAGCGGCGGCGGCCTGTACCAGACGGGTGCGGGTCTCGCCGGGCTCCTGCTGGGGGCCCTCTTTATCCAGCAGGGCCACCGCCCCCAATACGTCCCCATTCGCCAGAACGGGATACATCACCGCCGCTGGGCGAGGCACCCCTTCCAGGGGAAGGAGCCGCTGGCTGTTGGGGGCCCAGGTATAATTCTTCCGGTTTTGGAGATACTGTTCCAGTTCCGGGGAAATGCGCCGCTCCATGACCTCCCGCTTGGAGATGCCTGCGGCGGCCACCACATGGTCGCTGTCACACACAATGGCCGGGCCACCGGCCACTTGGAACAATACCTCAGCGCACTTGCCGGCCATAGAGGACAACTCTCCCACCGGGGAATACTTGCGGAAAATTACGCCGCCCTGGGCGTCGGTGTAGATTTCCAGGGGGTCGCCCTCCCGAATGCGCAGGGTGCGCCGGATTTCTTTGGGTATAACAACGCGACCTAAGTCGTCGATTCTTCTGACAATTCCGGTTGCTTTCATGGTTCTGACCATTCCTTTCTCTCCGAGATAGGGGAATCGTGCCGGTTCCGAAATTGCGCCCAGTCTTTGGCGCAAAGGCACAACCCCAAGGCTGAAAACAACGCATCAGCCTTCTCCTCCGACAATAGGGTTTGTCAAAGGTAGTATCTGTCAAATCAGGAAAAGTATGCGGTAGAATTTTTGCATAAATTAAAGAAAAGGCCGCCTTTCAAAAAGAAAAGGCGGCGAACTATCAAAATGTTTGGTGAAAATTAGTCTTCTTCCTCGTAGGGGCGGAGAGCGCCGCTCTCCATGAGATAAATTTCATCGGAGAGCTCCTGGAGGGTGGGCAGGTCATGGCAGGAAATGAGCACCAGGGCCCCCCGCTCCCGCTGGTCGTGGAGAATCTCTTTGAGCATGGCTACGCCGTCACTGTCCAGGGCATTGGTGGGCTCGTCCAGAATGATGATATCCGGCTCCTCCATCACCGCTGCGGCAATGCCCAGCCGCTGCTTCATGCCCAGAGAGTATTTCCGGTACTTCTTCTTGTCGTCGGGGTCCAGGCCCACCCGGGCAATGGTCTGGCGAATCTCCTCCGGGCCAACGCTGTGCTTGATGGAGGCCAGCAGCTTCAGGTTGTCAAACCCGGAATAGGCGTCCAGAAAGGCGGGGTTCTCAATGAGGATGCCCACGCTCTCCGGAAAGGTGATGTCCTTGCCCAGCCGCTTGCCGTTGATGACAATGCTCCCAGAGGTAGGGGTGATCAGGCCGCAGACCAGACGCATAAGCATGGTCTTGCCGGAACCGTTGACGCCCTTGAGGCCGGTGATCTTCCCCGACTCCAAATGGAGGTTGACATGGTCGATAATGCGCTTGCCTTTAATATCTTTTACCAGATCGGTGATTTCAATGGTGGTGGGATTGGCGGTTTTCATGTTAGCCCTCTCCTTTCAAAATGTCTCGGCGCTGGAAGACCAGGCCGCCTACGATGACTGCAACAACCAGGATAATCACGGAGACCAGCATCCCCGTATTGAGCCCCACGCCGTTTGCCATGATCATATGGCTGCGCAGAGGCATAGCGTAATTGCCGATGCAGAAGGGCGAAACATAATAAGCGGAGATCAACAGGATGGCCGCAGTGACAATATAGCTGTAAAACGGCTTGATAAATAGGGACAGGGTCATTTGGAAAAGGTTGAGGGCCGCCATGACCAGCAGCGGCAGCACCAATATCTGCGGGGTCAGGGTGGCGGGAGGCTGGTAATCCGGCACCATCTGGCAGATGGAGAAGATATCCGGGGAGAGCTCCATGGACAGGGAATTGCCCGTGACCAGGCACCCTACTGCGAAAATGGCCCACGCCAGCAGGAAAAAGGCCACCACAGAGGCCACATTCCAGACGCATTTGGAGAGCCACCACAGCTGCCGCCCGCCGGAACGAATGAGAATGTTCTGGCCGAATTCCTCCAGGTCGTTAAAGGGGTAATACAGGGTAATGTAGGCCAGAAGCAGGTAGCTCAGCAGCCAGAAGGCCGGCAAGCGGAAGGGATTGCCTGGCTCGGGAATGTATTCATCCATGCCGCCAAAGGCATAGAGCAAGGTGTTGCCCAGAGTGGCCTGCACCGGCACCTCCGGCTTGGCCCCTACGTTATAGCTGTAAACGACAATATACGCGCTGACAAACATAATGCAGAAGGCCACCGCTGCGGCAATATAGCGCCGGTAAGTGGAGCGGAAGCCGTTTTTTAAATCGTACCAGAGGAGTTTACAAAACATCATCTTTCGCCCCCTTAATCCAGGTGACCCCCAGAGTGAATACCAGCAGCAAAATCAGCCAGATGAGGATGGGCAGCCCCAGTACCGCGTTCATGGCGTATCCTCGGAGGAAATCCATGGGGGATATGGCGATAAAATCAGTAATGGTGCCCAGCACGTTATCCTGCAAATACTGGACGGCCAAGACCCCCAGGAAGGGCAGGAGAATCACGGCGAATTTGTTCTTGACGAAAAACGCCAATGCCACACAGGCGGCGGCAAACAGCCCGGCAAAGACAAAATCCAGCAGAATAATGCAACACACAAATACCACTGGAGCCCGGAAAAAAAGTTCCCGCAAAAAATGGGAATCCATAGTATAGTATATCCAATAAAATTGCTTGGGGAAATAGGCGGGGATAAAGCAGGCCACTGCCAGAACATTCAGTACCAGGGGAATGGCCACAGCCGCTCCGCCGGCCAAAAAGGTGGCGATGTATTTGGCCAGGAAATACTGGCTTTTCTTTGTGCTGCGGGAGACCATCTGGGCCACATAGCCGGACTTGCGCTCCGTGCAATAGGACCAGCCATAGGCCAGCCCAGCCAGCAGGGGCAGCAACATATAGAACAATGCGGTCATGGGAAACTGATGGTCACTGCCAATCCAATTACTATATACAGTATTGATAGGATACATAGGATTGAAAGGCTCCCCTTCCAGAAGCTGTTCCGTCATGGCATTCATTTCCAGGCCGCGACAATAATTGGCGATATTCTGCCCCGCGCTGATCATGGCAATGATAATACCAATGGCCATAGAAATTAAAAACATCTTATTCGAAAAGGCTTTTTTTAGTTCAATTTTTAAAAGTGAGCCCATTTTCTCACTCCTTTCTCACGGGTTCCTCACGGGGTCAGGGGGATGCTGTTCCCGTTGAGGCCGTCCCCCATCCCAATGTACAGGGCTAAGCCCTGGGTGTCATTGAGATAAGGCCCGGGGTTTTTGGCGTCCGGAACGGAATCATCCAGGCACCAGCCCAACTGGAAGGTCCTTTCTTCCCCAGGGTCCAGCCAGTAGGAATAGTAGCGGTCCTCTACCTCCGGGTCGCCGCTAAAGTAGCAGGGAGGGGGAGAATAATAGCTGCCCTTCTCCTGATAGCTCTCTTCCAGGGTTCGATTGACCAGAATCACCTCTTCCATGGTGTCGTTGGTATCGCACTTGCTGCGCTCCGGGCCCTCCGTCTTTTTCACATGGATATCCACCAGGACAAAGTTTAAATCCGTGATATAATCTGCCAGGAAGTCCTTTTCCGGCAGGCCTGCGTCGGCGTAGGTATCAAAAATCTGCACGTTCTCTACAGAAAATTCATAGGATATCGGATAGGATTCATTCTGATAGAAAGCGTAGGTCCGATAAGACAGGGTAATCCCTTGATAGGGCTTCTCCGGGTCGCTTTCCAAAGGGGTTTGGGAAGAGCCGCTTTCCTGCTGGGAGACCAAAACCCCTCCGTTGCCGGAATTGGCGTCGGATGGGGCCTGCTCCTGACAGGCAGTGGCGAAGAGCAGTAGCGCTGCCGCAGGAATGGCCCAAAATTTTTTCCAGTTCATACAATCAATCCTTCAGTTCACGATTTTTCCGGAATCACCTGCATCAGCTTCTCTGTAGGCCACATGGAAATCAATAGATAGGTGTCCTTGTTTCGCACATACTCCGTACTCGCGCCGGTATGATTTAATACCGCAAAAGGAAGCCGTACAACCATTTCGGAATCAGCAGATAAACGGAATCCGTTAGGAGTCGTTTCGGGGTAAACAAGGAGCCAAAGGTCTTCTTGTACCTGATACCAATCTCGTCCCGTCACCAAAATGGTGTTGACTAAATCAATATGCTGGTTGCTGTCGTCTTCACTGGGGCAGTTGTTTCGGAACTTGGCCTCCACCTCGTAAACCGTGGAAAAGAGGGGTTCTTCCCCGTCCCAGAATTCTTCCGGGGTGGTGTCAAACTCTTTGAGGTATTCCTCTAAAGGGGTAACCTTTGCCGAAACAATCTGTACTTCATAGTCGCTGCGGATATCATCGGCATTGACGAAGAAATCATCTTCATAAGCGGCTGTTTCCCCCATGGGGTAAATGATGCGCTCCCCATCATTCCGGTTTAGGTTGACCGCCCAAATGCGCAGCCCCACACCCGTACAGAAAACCACAGCCAGACAAACGGCCAAAATTTTTTTCCAGTTCTTCATGTTCTCACTCCTCGCCGATTTCCAAATCCACATAATAGAGGCCGTTTATGCTGACCATCAGCCCCTCGTCAGGAGAAGAAACCAATTCTTCCGGGTGAAAATCCTTTACGCCTGCATGGTCTTTAAGATCCACCAAAAAGAACCCCACCTGATACTCCTGCTCTTCGCCCGGTTCCAGCCAAAAGCGTCCATAGCCTTTCCCGTCTTCTGTCTGCGCTTCGTGGCCGCTGAAATAGGAAGGTTCCCTCAAAACAGGGGCCATATCCTGACTATCGCACCACTCCAGCTGCTGTTTGCTGTGTAGGCTGAATATCGTCATGAGAAGTCCCTTTTCCCTGGATTTCCGCTCCGCAGGCCCCTCTGTTTCTTTAATTGTGACGTCCACCAGGACAAAAGGGGTTTCTGGCAGCGTGTATTTATCAGTATCTAAAACTTTATTGAGAGAGCCATAATTAGTTTCTTCTACAGGAATACCGGAATCTTCAAAGGTATCGAAAACCTGCGCGCCGGTAACGGTGATTTCCAACATAGTTCTGATGGTAGAACCATCGTTTTGATATTCTGTTTCACTGTAAGAAATGGTATCGCCGAATTTTTTAAACCGGCTGGCCTCGGTAGGGGTGGGGGTAGGCGCAAAATGCGTTCCTTCCTCCGTATTGGAAGGTTCCGAGGGTGCAGCTTCATTGCAGGCCGTGGCGAACAGAAGCAGGGCAGCAACAGGAATGGCCAAGATTTTTTTCCAGTCCATAATAAAATCTCCTCGAAAAGAAAGGGCCAACGGACATCCCGCCGGCCCTTCTTACTTAATCTTGGTGTTTACTTGTTGATAACGGTATAAGTACCGATACTGTCAGGGCTCCATTTACCATTGGCGCCGCCATCAGCATTGTTGTTGGTAAACAGCTTCAGCTTGCATTTTTCAAAGCCATTCTCATAGACGAACTGGTACATAAGGCCCTTTTGCCCCAATTTAATCGTGCCCGTCTTCTTGCACTGGGATTTACCGGCTTCATTGAGGACATCCACCCCCAGAGAGGGCTTCGTTCCCGTCTCGTAGTGCACATACGTACTGGAAGCATCCCGCTTTTCACGGGCCCCCGTAATGTGATAAACACTGCCGGGACCAATGGTAAATCCCCATTTAGTGTCTGTAGTATTCGGATTATCAGCGAACACCGGCACCGACATAGAGCTTACCAGCATGAGGGCAGCCGCCCCCAAAGCCAACAATCTTTTTATTTTCCTCATTACATATCACCCTTTCTTATGTTGAGGAAATATGGTGGTTATCATTCCTTCTGTCCGGACATCGGGAATCCTTTCCAGGAGCCCCCTTTAGCTATACTATAGCATGGAAAAAATAGGAAGTCAATAGGAAAACAAAATATTTTTAAAAAAATCTGTCAAAAATCCAGATATTTAATGAATATACCGAAAAAGCAAGTCTTTTGGAAAAACAGGAATTCTAAAAACTATCTCATAGCCCCTTCTGTTTCTGATTATACACTATAAATGCATCAAATTTGTATCATTTTTGCATCTTTTGCCGCAGTTTACGCAAATTTTACAAAAGTAAAACCGCCTCCCAAAAGAGAGGCGGTAGTGAACAAGTGTTTATCTGCGGCGCAGCTTGTTGCGCAGGCGGACGAGCCGTTTGACCAGCGTATGATGGCGCAGATGGTTGTGATACAATAAATAGATACTTCCATACAGCCTCCGGGAGCGGGCCAAGGAAATAGGCAGGCTCCGGGTGTGGAACCAGCGGCCACGGGCACGCTCCATAATGGCCCCCAGGGTAATGGGCGGGGCAAACTCCCGCACCCGGCCATACAATTCCACGGAGTCTTTCAGATGCCCCAGGTTTTCCACGATGCAGGGGTCGGTGGGCATCTCCTGATAGTAGCGGACCGAGAAGTCGAAGAGCTCCAGCTGGGCGGCCGGTTCGCTGACCAGTGCCAGCTGGCAGAAGTCACTGGCGAACCGGGGCAGGAATTCCGAAAAAGCCTCGTGGAGCACGGGGTCGTTTTCGCAGTCCCGCAGCACGGGGACAATTTTGTCCCCCTCCCGCCGGTATTCCGTAATACTGCGATAGGGCAGGTTGGCGAACAGGGCCTCCACAAACAGCAGGGACGCCCGGGTAGTAGTGAAGTTATACCGCACGGAGAGCCCGTTGGTGGGATAGATGCTCCGCATATAGTAGAAGGGGTCCTCTACCTCCCGGCCCGCTGCGGCACAGAGCAGGCGGGTCAGGCAGTCCTGGGTGTAGCCCCGGCCCCAATACTCCACAAAGGCGAATTTCTCGTCAAAGTTAATCTCCTGCCGGAGGTAGTCCAGCACAATGGGGCGCTCCTCATCGGCCCGGTCCATGACCATCTGTACATAGCGGGGAGAGTTTTTAAAGGTCTGCCGCAGGGACGCCATGGTCTTTTTGGTAATCTCCTTGGCAGTTTTCACCTCGCCCAGCTCCGGGAACACGCGGTCAAAGGTGGCCTCATCCATGCCCAGGGCCGACAGCAGAGAAGAAAAGTCCGTGCATCCGCCGAACTGGCCAAAGGCGGAGAAGAATTCGTCGTCGATCTCCTCAATAAAGGAGGGGATACGCCAGGCCTTCCGGGAACCATAGATATACTTGGTGCGGATAGGATACCCCCGGGCGGCGATGACGGCGTCGGCGATGCGTTTCAGGTGGAAACCATCCCGGGAGATAAAGTACAGGCACTGGATTCCCCGGGTTAAAGCGTCCTGAATGGCCCAGCAGATATAGGGCACAAAATACAGGGCCGCGTATTCATAGGTGTAGATTTCCGCTGAAGAGCGGGGCTGTTCCAGCCGGAACCGGGCCATCATAGCGGCTACGCAGTAGCCGTCATAGGACTGCAGCCCTTCGGCCAGGGCGGTTTCGTATTCATTGAAGGACAGCATTTCGTGATTCACGGTCTCGATGCCGATAGAGCGGGGACGGCGCATATCTGCCAGGGGGCTGTCACCATAGTGAATCCATTTGCCATAGTGGTAGTCCAGGTCGTTGAATACATGGAAGAAGAGCTTGCAGGTGGTTTTCTGCATACCGCAGTCACTGGAAAGATATAGCGGCAGTTCTCCCAGTACCGGGTCGGCCTTTACCAGCATCTGATGAATCAGCTCTTTGGGCAGATACATATCGCTGACCAGAATCACATCCTGCTTTTGGGCCAGCAGGGATTTGATGAGGTCGATCTGCTCCGGATAGGGAATGCAGTCGTCCAGTTCGGCCTGGGCCTCCGTGCGCAGGAGGAAATCCCGCTGCTCGGCAGTCAGATGGTAGCGCTCCGCCAGGTGGTCGTAAATTTCCGCAAAGGTAATTTCCAGCCGCTCCACCGGCTGCACGTCCTGGAGCTTCCGGTAATATTCCCGCACGTTGGCTTCAGCAAAGCGCCGGGCCTGAACGAAGTTCCGCTGTAAATATACCGGGAAATCCAGACCAGAGGCAATGAGCTTTTCCTGTACCTTATAGAAAATGCTAATGGGCATCCCGCCTTTGCGGCGGATGACCGTATCGAAGATATCGAAGCTGTATAAGGTGGGGAGTTCTTCCTGCCGGGGTTCAAAATCCAAAGCCCGCTGAATCATCTCCTCCATGGAGTCCTCTTTTTCGTAGGCCCAGAACAGGTCATGGATACGTTTCCGCTGCTGGGAGTCGTCCTCCTGATAGTGGTCCAAGGCGTCCAAAAGCTGGTCAAAGCTGTCGGCCATCCGGCCGCAGGTCATTTCCTTCACATCAAAGACGAAGTCCCGCAAGTTGTGAGGCTCGTCCAGGTCAAACATATAGCGGATAAAATGCTTGACGCCGCCAGCCAGCATATCGTAAAAGATAGAGGAGTAATCGATAATGGCCAATTCAATTTGAGGGAAAATCTCATAGATATCATTGGCGTTGTCCCAGAAAAGCAGATTAGGATGGTTTTCGTAGAGCTGTTTCACCTGCCGGTAGTGGCGGTCGCCGCTCATCAGGGGGTGCATTTTGAAAATCAGGAGCATATGGTTCTCCTGGAGCTTTTGCACCAACTGTTCCATGTCGGGAATGGCCTTTTCAAAAAAGGTATTGGGGGAAGCATCCCGGTAAGTGGGGGCGTAAACGGCGATTTTGGTATCCGCCGGCAAGCCTTTCTGCTTCAGAATATCGTGGTCAAAGGTCTTCACGTCATCCTTATGCATACAGCAGGGATAGCCGCCGCGCACCAGCTGGTCTTCCTCCAGGCCGCACTGGCCGATAAAGTGCTTTTCCATCAAAGGGGAGGTGACCAGAAAAAGCTGCTGGTTCCGGTATTTGGCGTAATTTTGGATATATTTTTTGATAATCCGGGCCTGCAAAAAGCCGCTGGTAACCTTGCGTTCCACGGTTTTGCAGCCAACACCGTGCCACAGGTTCAGAATCGTAATGCCATCCAATTCCGGCTGTAGGACTTCTTTCACCTGGTTAACTACATAAACGCCGGCACGTTCCATGATGCGCCGGCCTTCTTTGGATTTATACAAATAGGCATGAAACCCCAGCTTTCGTACATACTGGAGATTCCGTTTGTTGTAGCAAAGCCAGTAGGGCTGGATATCTTTCCGGTGATTGACGATGTACATAAACAGCCATTTGGGGTTCCCGGAGAAATCATTGCCTCCGTTAAAAATCCAGATATGCTTATCGCGCATGCCTGCCATTCTTGATTCCCTCCATTTGTCTTCCCGTCCATCATTGGCTCGGGAGAATCCGGTAACAATCCTGCTTACAAAGTGTCTTCTTATGATAACATTGCCGCCCTTTTCTGTCAAGGAAGGGCCATTTCAGGGAGTGGATTTTGGCTCTGCTCTCTACCTATATATAATGTAAAGAAAAGAGAGCAAGTTGCCGCGGGAAAAAGTTTTTGCTATAATTTGTTATATTTGAAAATAAGGGAGGAAACTGCATGAACAACGAGGAAACACTGTCCGCTCTCACCAAAGAAGAGCTTATGGAGTTGATTGAAATTTATTCTAAAAATTGGCTGGCCATGGACGGAGTATGGTTTCAGTCCATAGAAAGAAAGCTCGGGATGGACGAGGCCATGTATCACGATGAGGAAGCTTGGCGTAGATTCACGGTGATTGAAGCCAAACGCATTAAAAAATTCCTGCATTTGGAGGAACAGGCCGGGCTGGAGGGATTGGCCAAAGCCCTGCGGCTCCGGTTTTACGCGAATATTAACAAGGACGCTGTAGAGATTGAGGGAAATACGCTGACCTATACGGCAATGGACTGCCGGGTTCAGACAGCGCGAAGCCGGAAAGGGATGCCCTTCCATCCCTGCAAGTCCGTGGGGATTATTGAATACCGGGAATTTGCCAAAGTGATTGACCCACGTTTTACCTGCCAATGCGTGAGTTGTTATCCGGATATTACAGATGAAACCTGCTGCTGCAAATGGAAGTTCACACTGGAGGAGTAAACTTCCATACGGGGCGGATCTGGGAATGGCAACTTGCCCCGGGCCTTACATTATAAAAGATACTCTATAAACGCGGGCGCAGAATAAAACGCGCCCCGCAAAATGAGGTGCGGGAATTGGGAGCGGCAACTTGCCCCGGGGCTTACATTATAAAAAGATACCCGCTATAAACGCGGGCACAAAACAAAATGCACCCCACAAAGTGAGGCGCGCGGATTGGAAGCGGCAACTTGCCGCTGGGTTTACGCTACAAAAAAGATACCTGCTTCAGCGCGGGATACTCACGCAAAATAAAAGAAACACCTGCGGTGCGCGACTTGCTCACCGCAGGTGTGGGAAGCGTTGACAAAAAAGATACCAGCCATAAACGCGAGGGAAAAGGCAAAATAAAAAACCGAGCCCGGAACGCGAATTGCGTCCAGGCTCAGCCTGGTGCGGATAGTGGGAGTTGAACCCACACGAATTACTTCACAGGAACCTAAATCCTGCGCGTCTGCCAATTCCGCCATATCCGCATATTTGCCGGCAGGAAGCCGGCTCGTCTATTATATCGAAATCCTGTCGGAAATGCAACCAAGTGCAGTCCCGGCAGGATTTCTTTATTTTATTTTTCGTTACTTACTGTATTTTTCCCGCAGCTTCCGGGCGCCCTCTGCGCGGCCGGTTTCCTCCAGACGCTGGCAGTAGCTTTCCAGATGCCCCCAAGTATGGTAGGGGCCGCCTTCCTTCATGACCACCCACATGGGGTCGGTTTCGTTGGCGGATTTCTTCATCTCCGCCTCTTGCCAATCCAGAATAATCTTGGCGCCTTTAGCACAGAGTTCCGGATGCTCGGCTTTTACATCATGCTGCTCGTGAGGGTCGTCCTTCACGTTGAAGAGCATCTCGTCATCGAAGAGATGGAAGCCGTCGTGGATGGTGCGGATGTACAGCCAATCGCCAAACCGGGCCGAACGCTGGCACACATGGGCCATCTGGGAAAGCACCAAACTGTCCCGGCCAGTGTCTGCGTCAGTGAGGACGGAAGCGGCATAGCTTTCGCCGTCCCAGTTGTCCTTTTTCTCTACATGGAGCAGGTCTGCCATGGTGGGAACCGCGTCCAAATTGTAGTGGAAGCCCGTGTCCACCGCCCCTTTGCGACCGCCGGGCCATTTGATGATAAAGGGAATGTGGCAGGTGGGCTGATCGGCAGTGGCGTGCTCGGCGTAAATGGCCAACTCGCCCATGTTTTCCCCGTGGTCGGCGGTAATGATGATAGCCGTGTCCTCATAAACGCCGTGGTCCCGGAGCCACTGGAAGAGCTGTCCCACCAGGCTGTCAGCATAGCGGATGCCGCAGTCATAGCCATCCATTACCTGCTTGAGTTCTTCCATGTTTTCCGCTTTGCCCAGCATCCGGGGGGTTGCCGGGTTGGTGTCGGAGCTGTACATGCCCAGCTCGTTGATCCCGTGAGGCCCAACGGCTTTGCGGTGCTCTGCAAAGACTTCCGGGGTAATCCAGCTGTCCATGGGCTCGTCTGCAAAGGGATTGCCGAATTCCGCCGGCGCCCGGTAAGGGGTGTGGGGGTCCCAGAAGTGGACATGGAGGAACCAGTTGTCCTTTTCACCATTGCGCTCCAGCCAATCCAGAGCCACCGGCAGCACCTTTTCGCCGGATTCGCCGCCCCGGCCGCCGACATTGTAGCACTCATTAAACCCGGCATTGAACCACCAGGAGGAGTGGCGCTCCGGGAAGGTGCTCACCGAAGCGGTGTGCATCCCGGCCCGGCGGAACACGTTGTGGAAACAGTTGTCATCCACCAGGTCTGTGAAATCCCGCAGAGGGCCGCTGAAGCTGCGGTCCGCTGCCCGGCCGCCGTGGCCTACCGCGCCGTTGCGGATGCCGAACATTCCGCTGACCAGGGCCGCCCGGGAAGGCAGGCAGGGAGCGTCAGAACAATAATAATTATCAAAGCGCACACCCTCTGCGCATACAGTATCCATGTTGGGGGTGGTATTGCGGGAATAACCGTAGCAGCCCATATGGTCCGGGCGCAGGGTATCGATATCCACAAAAAGAATTCTCATAGAAGGCACACTCCTTTATTCCCAATGGGCACAAAGCCTTTTTCCGTATTTTCTATTGTATCCCTTTACATTCTCAGAGAAAACAGGTATTATGATATAAATTTAGCATTATTTTATCTATAATGGAGGCGGCTTATGGAACGGTTCCCGTATGAAAATGTTCCTCTGCCCCATGACCAGCTCCCCATCCTGATTTTCGAAAAGCACCGGGATTCCGGAGAGCCTGGTTGTGCGTTTCATTGGCATGAGGAGCTGGAATTTTATTATGTGGCCGCCGGGGGCGTTCTGCTGGGATGCGGCGGGGAGCAGGACTGGCTGTGTCCCGGGGATGTAGGCTTTGTCAATAGCTGCATCCCTCACCGGGGAATGGCGTTTTTGGACCACACCAAGCACTATATTATTCAGGTCAATCTGGAATTTTTTCAAGGGGAAACGGAATACGCCACCCGGCGCAGCTATGCCTCCCTTTTGCTGGAAAAGCTCCGGGATGCGCCGGTATTCCTGCGGGGGGACAAGGAGCTGGCAGGGGTATTTGAAAAGTTGATACAGGAGTGGAATCACAAAGCGCCGGGAATGGAGCTGGCAGTAAAGGCCTGCCTGTTTCAGATTGCGGTGCGGCTTCTGCGGGCGGCCCCGTTATCAAATCCAGCACTCCCTTCGGAGCAGTCTGGAACGGATTCCCTGCGCCGGGTCCAGGAGGCTCTTTTGTATCTGGCCTCTCACTATGACCATCCGGAAGAGGTAACACTGACCTGTGTTGCCTCCAAGTTGGGGCTGTCGGTGCCCTATCTCTGCCGGGTTTTCCGCCGGTATACCGGTCGGACAGTGATCGGCTATACCAATGAGCTGCGCTGCGCTCGGGCAGCAGCCCTAATCCGAGGCGGCGTGCCCTTAACGGAGGCCGGCAGGCAGGTGGGGATTGAGGATTACAACTATTTTTCCCGGATGTTCAAAAAGACCACAGGCCACTCCCCCAGCAGCTTCCGGGAAGGGAAATAGCCGGAAAATGCCTTTTGACATTTCCGGCTATTTTATGATTTTGCTATGAAGGCAGGTTACAGAATAAGAAATTGCGGACGCTACCATCAATCTGCTTTTTCTTCCATCAGCAGCCGGTAGATTTGCCCCTTTTTAAAAGAAGAGGCCTGGGCGGCCTGTTTGGCGGCATCCGCCGCGGAATGCCCCTGCTCCATAAGTTTCCGGGCAAAAGCCACGGCGTCTTCTATGGTCATATCAACGGCTTCTTCTTTTGGCGCGCCCTCAATCACCAGCACAAACTCCCCTTTCGGGGTGTTTTCCCGATAGTAGCGGGCGGCCTCTTCCAGAGTGGTGCGCCGGACTTCCTCATGAATTTTGCTGATCTCCCGAACCAGGGCAATGCGCCGGTTTCCCCAGGCCGCCAGCATATCCTCCAGAGTAGAAGCCAGCTTGTGAGGAGCCTCGTAGAACACCATAGTGCGGCGCTCGGAGCGCACTTCCTCCAGGTGCTCCCGCCGGCTCTTTTTGGCAGTGCTCAAAAAGCCTTCAAAGGTAAAACGCCCGGTAGGCAGGCCGCTTACTGCCAGGGCCGCCACCACCGCGCTGGGTCCGGGCACCACCACCACCGGGATGCCTCGTTGGGCGCACTGGGCTACCAGCATCTCTCCAGGGTCAGAGATGGCCGGCATTCCCGCGTCGGAGACCAGGGCGCAGGTCTCCCCCTGCTCAATGCGGTCGCAGATAATCTCTCCCCGCTGGTATTTGTTGTGCTCAAAATAGCTGACCATGGGCTTTTTAATGCCAAAATGATTCAGCAGCTTCAGGGTGACCCGGGTGTCTTCGGCGGCGATGAAGTCCGCCTGGGCCAAAGTCTCCTGAGCCCGGGGGGAAAAGTCTCCCAGATTCCCAATAGGAGTCCCCACAACATATAAGGTTCCACTCATGGCAAATTCGCTCCTTCCGGGGCTTTTTTCCGGGAGAAATCCCGGTATTCCCCATAAATTTCCTCCATTTCCCGGGAAATTCCCCCGGTTCCGTCTTCGATGAGGAGTACCGGCTCTACAGTGAGGCCGGGCTTGCCGCCCCGCCGGCCTTCCAGTAAAAACAGAAAGGGTGCTTTGGATGTCCGCTGCTGCACCAGGCGCAGCCGTTTGGGCTCCAGACCGTATTGGCGGAAAATATACATGGCGTCTGCCAGCCGCTGGGGCCTCTGACAGACACACAGCCGTCCACCCCAACGGAGCCGGGGAGCTGCTGCCCGGGCTACATCCTCCAAGGTGCAGGAAAGCTCATGCCGGGCTAGCTGCTCCTGGGTTCCCTGGCTGGGAATCCCCGCCCCCGCTGCCTGATACGGCGGGTTGCAGGCGATTAGGTGGAGCTCCTCCATGCCGGGAATCCGAGGCAAAGTGCGCAGGTCTCCCTGTATGACCTGAATCAGCCCTTCCAGCCCGCATTGGTTTACCGATTTCTTCGCCTGCTGGAAGGCCTGCTCCTGGAGCTCTACCGCCCAGATTTGCCGGGGCCGGCTCCGGGCGGCCCACCACAAAGGGATGGTTCCGCAGCCTGTGCCGAAATCTGCGCAAAGCTCGTGGCGTTTTGGCCGGGAAAAAGAGGCCAGCAGGATGGTGTCGGTGTTAAAGGTGTGCTGGGGCGTGGTCAGGACCGAAACCCCTTGGGCCAGCGGTTCCCATGTGCCCTGTATCATGGCTGGGATTCCCCCTTTTCAAAAAATGACAAAAAAAGCAGGGCATCCGAAAACGCCCTGCTTTTTTGTTAGCGACTTAATTAGCCCTGCTCGGGAGCGCCAACGGGACATGCATCAGCGCAAGCACCGCAATCGATGCAAACGTCAGCATTGATCTCGTACTTGCCGTCGCCCTCGGAAATAGCCTCTACGGGGCAGCCAGCAGCGCAAGCGCCGCAGGAAATGCAGGAATCGTTAATAACATATGCCATAATGGGCACCTCCTAATTGATTATACCTTTATTATAATGAATTCTCCAAAAAAAGCAATCTTTTTTGCGCGTTATCCGGGACTTTCCAGAAAAATTCCCTAAAATCATACGGTTTTCTCAGAGAAGGACCCAAGTTTCGTGACATTTGAGCATCCTAACCGGAGTTAGTCCTTTTCCAGGGATTTGAGCTGTTCCATCTCTTTTTTATTGACCTGGATGCGCCCGTCCCGCAGGACCTTGACCTCTTTCATGTGGAAGGTTTTCGGCGCGGCTTCCGGCGCCTTGTCCAGGCGGATGGTGAGAATGCCGGTAAGGATATTCTGGTCAATGACCGTGCCCTTACCGTCGGGGGTCATCACCACAGCGTTGACCTTTGGAGTGGTGCGCAGCAGATCCCGATAGGCTTCCTGCTCGTATTTCAGGCAGCACATGAGGCGGCCGCAGGCCCCGGAGATCTTCACCGGATTCAGGGAAAGCCCCTGCTCCTTGGCCATCTTAATGGATACCGGCTGGAATCCTCCCAGGAAGGTGGAGCAGCAGAAGGGGCGTCCGCAGATGCCGATGCCTCCCAGCATTTTGGCCTCATCCCGCACGCCGATTTGCCGCAGCTCAATGCGGGTGCGGAATACGCCGGCCAAATCCTTCACCAGCTCCCGGAAATCCACCCGGCCGTCAGCGGTAAAGTAAAACAAGATTTTGCTGTTGTCAAAGGTGTATTCCACGTCCACCAGCTTCATTTCCAGCTTGTGGGCGGCAATCTTTTTGCAGCAGATGTCAAAGGCGGATTTTTCCCGGCGGCGATTTTCTTCCACCCGTTCCAGATCCTCTTTACTGGCGATGCGGATAACCTTTTTCAAGGGCTGGACGATGGTGTCTTCCGCCACCTCCCGGCTCTCCATGGTCACTTCTCCGCATTCCACGCCCCGGGCCGTCTCCACGATCACCCGCTGCCCTTTTTGGGGCCGGGCGGCGCCGGGATCAAAATAATACATTTTTCCTACATTTTTAAAACGGACTCCGATTACCCTGACCATGCAGGACCTCCAATCTATTTTGACTTTGGCGCAGCGCGGACGCATGCGCCTATTGCAGTGAATGTTATTGCCCGGCCAATTCCCGCAGCTGGGCGCAGAACTCCGTGACCAGCAGGGAAGTGTTGGCGTTCCGGTCCACCCGCAGCCGGGTTTCCTCTGCCAGTGCCGGCAGCTGCATCAGCCGGATACGGGTCAGGCGGCCCGCAAGCTTCCGGCTGGCTTCCTGGGCCCGGGGGCTTCCGGAAATACAGACAGCGCTGCCGGCCCGGATGGCGCAGGCGTCCCGGAAGATCAGCACCAGGTGCCCCATAACGGCCCGGATCAGGTTCCGGTCCCGGAGCATGGGAGCCGTCATTTCCAGCAGGGGCAGCTCCTGGGGCGCCCAGGAAGATTCCACAATAGCGGCGGCCAGATCAGCGGCTGCGGCTTGGGCCTCTTCCGAAAAAGAGGCAATCATCTTCCCAACATTGCATCCGTATTGCCGGGCAGCGGATTCCATCTCCTGCCGGGAAACCTGGGGGCATTTCTCCAAAGCGGCGGCCACGGCCTCTTCTTCCGAAGGCGGGGTTAGTGTGACCACCTGGGCCCGGGAGCGTACGGTGGGCAGCAAAGAGGATGCCGAAGGGCAGGTGAGCAGGAACAAGGCGTAATCCGGGGGTTCTTCCAGAACCTTCAAAAGAGCGTTCTGTGCCTGGACAGACATAGTATCTGCTCCATAGAGGAGATACACCCGCCGCTGGGCCTCATGGGGCTTTTTATACACATCGGAACGGATAAACCGGATCTCCTCTACATGGAAGGAGCGGGAGGCCCCGGTTCCCTGGGCCCGGTGGATGTCCGGGTGAGAACCGGCAGCCGCCTGGATGCACCCGGGGCAAACCCCGCAAGGGGCTTCTTCCGGCCCGGCGGTACACACAGCCGCGGCGGCAATGATTTCCGCCAGGGTATGCTTGCCAAGGCCGTCCTCCCCTTGCAGAATCATGGCATGGGGAAGGCGGCCTTGGGCAAACATGGATGACAAGAGCTGTTTGAGCTCTTTATTTCCGACAAACCCTGGGAATCTCATTTAGACCTTCTCAAAGCGGTCCACATTCAGCACGAAAATGGTGGAACCGCCTACGGTAACTTCAACGGGGAAGGAAGAGTACATCCCCATATCCATGGTAGACGTGCTGGGGACAATCTGGGTGCGGCGGCTGCTCTGTTTGCTGATGATGTCGATGACCTTATCTACCTGGTCATCCTCCACACCGGAAATGAAGGTGGTATTGCCCGCCATCAGGAATCCGCCGGTAGTGGCCAGCTTGGTCACGGAATAGCCGTTCTTGGTCAGTGCGGAGGATACCGCGCTGCTGTCATCGTTGCTGACGATTGCAAAAATCAACTTCATATATAATCCCTCCTGTATCCTGGTGAGGCAGGAGTTTTTGCCGCCTTCAGGATTCAATGTAAGACTATTTTATCACTTCCGACGAAAAAAAGCTATAGGTATTGGGAGCAAAAAAAAGATTTCTCCTAAAAATTCTGGAAAACCTCGGCACAAGCCTTATCCGATTCCAGCCAACCGGGCCAAAAAGGCTACAGCGGCACACAGCACCATGCCGCACAGGGTGGGGACCACTGCCGCCAGGGCGGCCCATTTCCAGCTTCCGCTTTCTTTCCGGATGGTCAGCAGGGTGGTGGTGCAGGGCCAGTGCATCAGGGAGAACAGCATGGTACACAGGGCGGTACACCAGGTCCAGCCGTTTGCCCGGAGAAGCTGCCCCAGGGCCGGAAGCTCCAGCTCCATTAAGTGCCCCTGGGCCATATAGGCCATGATGATAATGGGTACCACGATTTCGTTGGCTGGGGAACCTAAAATAAAGGCCAAGAGAATGACGCCGTCCAGGCCTAAAATCCGTGCGAAGGGGTCCAGGGCCCCGGCGCAGAGGGCCAGCAGGGTTTCCCCGCCAAGAGTCAGATTGGCCATGCACCAGAGAAGCAGCCCGGCCGGGGCCGCTATGGAAACCGCCCGGCCCAGCACAAAGAGGGTCCGGTCTAAAACCGAGCGCAGGAGCACCTGCCCCACCTGGGGCCGCCGGTACGGGGGCAGCTCCAAGGTAAAGGAAGAGGGCATTCCTTTGAGAACCGTGGCCGACAGCAGCCGGGAGACCCAGAAAGTCATGAGCACTCCCAACAGCAGCAGTCCGGTGAGCAGCAAAGCGGAAAGAGCGGAACCCCACAATCCGCCAGCCGCGCCGGCGAAAAACAGGGTAATCATGGAGATGAGAAGGGGAAACCGGCCGTTGCAGGGCACAAAGCTGTTGGTGACCATGGCCAGGAGACGCTCCCGGGGGGAATCAATAATCCGGCAGCCGGACACCCCCACCGCATTGCAGCCAAAGCCCATGCACATAGTCAGGGCCTGTTTGCCGCAGGCCTTGGCCTTCTGGAAGCAGTGGTCCAGGGTAAAGGCAATGCGGGGCAGATAGCCTAAATCTTCCAACAGGGTAAAGAGAGGGAAAAATATGGCCATTGGGGGGAGCATGACGGCCACCACCCAGGAAAGAACCTGCCAAATTCCCTGTAACAGAACATTCCGGAGAAGCTCCGGCGCTCCCAGCAGCAAGAGCCCTTCCTCCAGCCGGGCCCCAATCCAAGCAAACCCCGCTGAAAGCCATTGGGAGGGGTAGTTGGCCCCTGCGATGGTAATCCACAGCACAGCGGCCAGCAACAGGAGCATAATGGGAATTCCCGTCCATTTGCCAGTGAGCAGCCGGTCCAGGCGGCGGTCCCTGGCAGAAAGGCCGGAGCCTTTTTCCGCAGCGGCGCAGATCCGGTCGGCCTCAGCGGAAAGGCAGCCTACTGTTTGGTCGGATAACTTCTCCGGAGAAAGGCCGCTCCTTTCCAGCTCCCGTTTGGCTAATGTGAGGGCTCGTTCCAGAGGGACGCCTCCAATCCCCCAAGCCTTCTCCATGGCGTCTCGCAGGGAATCGTCCCCTTCCAAAAGCCGCAGGGCTGCCCATTTGGGAAAGGCCGCCTCTTGCTCCAGGAGGACCGGTTCCATAACGGCCACGGCCCGCTCCGCTCCGGGAGGGCAGACAGCTGGAGCGGGGGTTTCTCGAGAATGGCGGCAGGCATGCTCTACAGCGGCAGTCAGGGCCCGCAGTCCCTCTTTTTTCCGGGCCGCTGTGGGGATTACCGGAAGCCCCAGCTCTTTTTCCAGCCGCCGTATGTGGATGACAATCCCCTTTTTCCGGGCCTCATCCATCAGGTTTAAGCAGACTATTGTCCGGGGGCACAGTTCCCGGATTTGCAAGACCAGGTTCAGACTGCGGGCCAGCCGGGTGGCGTCACAGACCACAATGCAGGCGTCCGGCTGCTGGAAACAGAGAAAATCCCGGGCGATTTCTTCTTCAGCGGAGTGGGCCGCCAGGGAATAGGCCCCGGGCAGGTCGATAAGCCGGTATTTTTCCCCCCGAAAGGTGTATTCCCCTTGGGCGCTGGCCACGGTTTTTCCCGGCCAGTTGCCGGTGTGTTGATGCAGTCCCGTCAGGCTATTGAAAACCGTGCTCTTCCCCACATTGGGATTTCCGGCCAGGGCGATCAACCACGGTCTTTTCATGGGGTTCCCCCTCCCTCCTGGGAGAGGAGCACGTTCTGGGAATCTTCCCGGCGCAGGGCAAATACCGCTCCCCGTATTTCATAGGCTGCCGGGTCTCCAAAAGGGCTGTGGAGGAGGCACCGCACCGGCGTGCCCTCTGTCAGCCCAATATCCAGCAGCCTGCGGCGCATGGGGCCCCGGGCCTGCAGCCCGGCTACCCGGGCCCATTCCCCTTCCCCCAGACTGCTGAGTAAAAACGGTTCATTCATCCGCAACGCTTCCTCTCTGGAAAAATTCCCGGGAAGGCCGCCCCGTTGGCAAAACCTTCCTGTACGTATTGTATTATGGTGGAGAGGAATCGGTTCCTGTGTGGGGGAGAGATCAGACCTCGTAATGCTCGGTGCGGAACTCTGAGGGGGAAATCCCGGCAATTTTGTGGAAGATCCTGCTGAAATAACCGGCGTCATGATAGCCGCAGGCTTCGGCAATGCTGGCGATGGAATCGGAAGAATTCAGCAGCAGGCGCCGGGCGTTGGCAATGCGCACGTGGTTGAGGTAAGCAGTGAAGGTGGTGCCAAAGGTCCGTTTGAATTTCGCGGCGAAATTGCTGTAGCTCAGGTTGCAGATTTCCAGGGCTTTTTCCATCAGGTCGTCCTCCTGGAAATGGGCGGAAAGATACTGTAACAGGCGGTCGAATTCTTTTTGACGCTTGGTAGAGGGAACCGCCAGGGAGGATTCATCCACTAATCGGGCGGCCAACATACAAATGAGATTCCGCATACGGGTCTCAAAGCCGAAGGCGCGCTGTTTTTCTTCCCGCAGAAGCGCTTCCAGCAGCGGGGCGGCCTTTTTTAATACATGGGAGAAAACCAGGCAGCGATAGCCGCTCTCCTCCAAAAACGGCCGCATATACTGCAATTCCGGTTCGTATTCTTCCCGAGAAAAAAGCAGGGAGGTATTAAATTTTAACAGGGTAAAGTCGCAGAAATCGCTCCGGCTGACAAACTCGTGCACCTGCCTGGGATGGATGTATACCATATCTCCGGGCCTCAGGGTAAAAGAGGTTTCCCCGATGGTTACCTGCTGTTCCCCGTGATGCATAAAAACCATTTCACAGCAAAAGTGCCAATGCAGCAGGGTGGGCTCCCCATATTTCCGGGTGTCGCATCGGTAGCATTCTATGGGGTAATGAGGCAGCTGAAAGGTGTCCTCTGCGCTTTCCAAAACAATTTGCATATTTCGCATATTGACCACCGCCTTTTAAATAGATTTGTCCAGATTTTCAATAGGAAGGTTCATAGAAAAAAAGGAGAAAAAGCGATACGATAAGGGATAGAAAATGCCCGGTGTGCCGGGCCCGTTCAGAAAAGAGATTGGCTTTCAAATAGAAGGCCGGAAAGGAGTCAGACGTAAATGGAAATCATTCGTTATCAAGACTTTCAGCCGGATTACCGGAATCTGGTCAAGGCAGCCCAGAACCAGTGGGTAGACCGTATTCCCCTGTATGAGCATTTAATCGGGGGAAAGGTAATTTTTGAAATCACCGGCAACCGCCCCTTTGCCCTCATGTCCTCCGCAAATGAAGCGGAACGCCGGGAGGGATACCGTCAGTATTGGGACTTTTGGAAGACCATGGGCTATGACACGGCTTCCATGGAGTTCTGCGTGACGGATATTCTTTATGACATGGGCGGCGGCGCCCTGGGGGCCCACAAAGAGGGCTGCATCAAGGACCGCGAGGACTTTGAACGCTTTCCGTGGGATGAGATTCCCCAGCGCTTTTTTGAGAAATTCGGCGCACAGATGAAGATGCTGGCAGAAACCTGCCCGGCCGGCATGAAGGCCATTGGCGGCGTGGGCAACGGCGTTTTTGAGTGCGTTCAGGACCTGGTGGGCTACATGGATTTGTGCTACCTGCGCTCCGATGATGAAGAGCTGTATGCCGACCTTTTCCGCAAAATGGGCGATGTCCACGCAGCCATCTGGGAGCGCTTCCTGCGGGAGTATTCCGACGCTTACTGTGTGCTGCGGTTTGGGGATGACTTGGGCTTCAACACCATGACCCTCCTCCCCACCGATGACGTGGTAGACCACATTCTGCCCCAGTATCGGAGAGTGACGGATTTGGTACACGCCACCGGCCGTCCCTTTCTGCTCCACTCCTGCGGGAACCTCTTTGCGGTGTTTGATGAGATCATCAACATCGCCAATATCGACGCCAAGCACTCCAATGAAGACGGTATTGCCCACTTCAGCGTGTGGGTAGACCGCTATGGCGACCGCATCGGCAACTTCGGCGGCATTGACACCGACGTCCTCTGCCGCCAGTCTCCCGAGGATATCCGCGCCTATGTCCTGGATTCCCTGGAAAGAGTGAAGGGGCATGGCGGAATCGCCTTTGCCTCCGGCAACTCCATCCCGGACTACGTACCCACCGAGGGCTATCTGGCCATGGTGGATACGGTCCGGCAGTGGCGCGGAGAAAAAATCGCAAAGTAATTACAGCAGGATCATAGAGACATAAGTGAGGGTGTTGTTGCCGCCGCAGTAACGCAGCCCGCAATCCTTGCACACTTCGCTGACCATCATGCCATAGGCTTCCATGGATACGGTGAATTTTTCCGGGAACCGGCAGGGGGCGTCGGGATACGTGCAGGTTTTGCATTCGCATCCTCCGGCCCCTAGGGGCAAGAACCGTTCCCCTTTGGCGCGCAGGGCGGCCATGGCTTTTTGGAAGAGCTCTTTGTGGCGGCGGCTGCCCTCTTCCATCCCTTCAAAATCGAATGAATCCTCTAACCGGGTCACAGTGAGAGCCACTACGGCGACTTCATATTGTGCGACCCGGTTTTTGCATTCTTCCAGGGTTCCGCAGCCCGGAGGGCAGCACCACTTTTTTCCATATGCCCCGCAGCGGTTGGCCGCACACATGTCCCGGACTTCCGGCAGGAGACGGAGTTTGGAGGTCTCCAGCAGGGCCACATCGTCAAAGCCGATTTCTCGCATAAAAGTACAAAAATTCTCATAATTTTTCATTGTGATGTACACCTTTCTTTTGTTATACTGATGTAAAACACCGTCATGTGCGGTGTGCCTTTTCCAAAAGGAGGAATTGTAATGCCCAAAGTGGAGATCCACGCAGGAGGAGGCAAAAAGGTTCTGACTGTTTCCGAAAAAACGCCCCTTTCCGTCATCACCGCGCCCTATGGGCTCCCCATGCCCTGTGGCGGAAACCACACCTGCGGCAAATGCCGGGTGCGGGCCATTGGCCAGCTTAGCCCCCTCAGCGAGGAGGAAAAGCGGCTGTTGACGCCCCAAGAGCTGGCTGACGGCCTGCGCTTAGCCTGTTCGGCAGAAATTACAGGAGACTGCACCGTGTTTTTGCCGGAATCCGGCGGGGCGGAGCAGGTCCTGCTGTCGGGAGCCTTTCAGGGAGCGGAAGCCTCTGGCTGGGGCTTGGCAGTAGATATCGGCACCACCACCCTGGCGGCATATGCCTGCCGGGACGGGGAAGTCGTGGCCAGCGCTGGGCAGCGCAACTGCCAATCCCCCTATGGTGCGGACGTGATTACCCGCATTGGCGCAAACCAGCCGGAATTGCTGCATCAGCTCATCACCAAGCAGGTGTCGGAGCTTTGCCAGAAGGTGTTGGGGGACGCCGCCGCTCCCAAAGACGTGTGCCGGATAGTCGTCACCGGGAATACCACCATGCTGCATTTTTTCCGGGGATACGACCCCGCACCCATTGCGGCTGCGCCTTTTACGCCCCATTCCCTGTTTGGGGAGACCCTTCCGGCTTCCCAGCTGCTGCCGGCCTATGAGAATGCGGAGCTGTATCTGCCGCCCTGTATTTCTGCCTATGTAGGGGCCGATATGGTCTGCGCTATCCTGTCCTCCCGGATGGGGGAGAAAGAGGAAACGGCACTGCTGGCGGACATCGGCACCAACGGGGAAATGGCCCTCTGGCATAAAGGAGAGCTGTATGCCTGCTCTACTGCTGCTGGCCCGGCCTTGGAAGGTGCCTGCATCCATATGGGGATGGAGGCCGCTCCCGGCGCTATTGACCGGGTAACACCCGGTGCGGACGGAGAGCTGTGCTGGCACACCATTGGGGAGGTACCAGCCAAGGGGCTCTGCGGAAGCGGGCTGATTTCTCTCATCAACTGTCTGCTCCAAACTGGCCGTATGGATGAAACCGGCGCCCTTTGTGACCCGGAGGAGGCCCCCGACGGTTCCGGAGAGGACTGCGTGTTGGTGGGAGACAGCGGCGTTTTCCTGACCCAGAAGGATATCCGGCAGGTGCAGCTTGCAAAGGCGGCTATCTGCGCCGGCATTCACACCATGCTGGAGGCTTGCCGCCTTTCCCCGGAGCAGGTGGACACTTTTTATCTGTGCGGCGGTTTTGGCAGCTATCTGGAACCCGAATCAGCAGCGGGAATCGGCTTGTTCCCCGCTTCCCTCAAAGATAAAGTGCGGGTTTTGGGCAATGCTGCCGGTTCCGGCGCGGCAATGCTCCTTTCAGATAAATATCGGAAGACAGCCCGGAAATTGTGCGATCAAGCAAATCTCATTGAGCTTTCAGCCAGCCCGGTATTTATGGAAGAGTATGTAGAACAAATGTCCTTTGAGACAGAGTAAAGTAAACAGAAAGGAATGTGATTGATCATGGCAGAGACCCACAAGCAAAGATTTATCAAAGCCCTGCGCCGGGAACCTATTACCGGCCATGTCCCCCAGTTTGAGCTGGTGTTTTTCCTGACCATGGAGGCCTTCGGCCGGGTGCATCCCTGTCAGCGTTCTTATTCCCAGTGGAACCAAATGAGCGTCCGGGAGCGGGAGCTGCATTTGCAGGATGTAGCGGATATTTATATCCAGACGGCAGAGCATTACCAGCACGACGCCATCTTTGTGCAGCCCAGCCCTGGCGCCCATGATTTTGAGAACATCCGCCGCCTGCTGGAAATCATCCGGGAGAAAAGCGGCGATGAGTACTACCTCATGATGCACGGCGACCCCACCCTTGCCATTCCCAGCGGGGACGATATGCTGGAAATGTCGGCCCAAATGTATGAGGAGCCGGAAGTGCTCCATGACGCGCAAAAGCGTGTCTGGGACCGGCTGCAAAAGGAAGCGGCTGCCCTGCAGGGCACCGGCCTGCTGGATGGCTATACCCTCTGTTCCGACTACGCCTTCAATGTGAACCCCTTCTTCTCCCCGGATATGTTCGCGGAGCTGGTGGCCCCCCACCTGAAGGAGTGCATTGATGGGTATCATCAGATGGGCTATTATGTCATCAAGCACACGGACGGCAACATCAATCCCATTGTCGACCAGATCGTGGACTGCGGCCCCGATGCCCTGCACTCCATTGACCCCCAGGGCCATATGAACCTCTCTGAAATCCGGAAGAAGTATGGCGACCGCATCTGCACCATCGGCAACGTGAACTGCGGCCTGCTCCAGACCGGCACCGATGAGGAAGCCGAAGCTGATGTGCGCCGCTGCCTGCGGGAGGGCATGGATGGAAACTACGGGTTCATCTTCTCTACTTCCAACTGCGCCTACACGGGAATGCCTTTGGAGCGCTATGAGATGATGGAAAAAATCTGGCGCGAAGAAGCGGTCTATCCGGGTTGATTTATCAATTTTTATTATACGCTTTTTAAAGAAAAAGGCTGGCAATTTCTTGCGTTTTTTGGGATTTCTTTCTACTTTCATGAAAGTTTTAAAGCAAATAAGCAAGGCCCCAACACCATTTCGGTGTTGGGGCCTTTTTAAATAGAATGGGGCGCTGTGCTCATGCACAGCGCCCCACCCGTATCTTACCGGAAAACCGGCTGATTATTTGCAGTTGTTCTTCAGGGTCTCCAGGGACTCCTTCAGCTCCTCAGGCAGCTTATCGCCGAAGGTCTTGTAGAACTCTTCGATCTCAGCAGCTTCCTTGGCCCACTCGTCCTTCTTCACAGCCAGGATGCCCTTCAGGTCCTCAATGGTGAAGTCCTCCAGGCCTTCCAGGTTGATGTCCTCAGCCTTGGGCACATAGCCGATAGCGGTCTCGTCAGCGTCAGCCTTGCCCTCGCAGCGGTCGATGATCCACTCGAGAACGCGGAGGTTGTCGCCGAAGCCCGGCCAAATGAAGTTGCCCTCATCGTCCAGACGGAACCAGTTGACGTTGAAGATCTTGGGAGCCTTGTCGCCCAGCTTCTCGCCCATCTCAATCCAGTGCTTGAAGTAGTCGCCCATGTGATAGCCGCAGAAGGGCTTCATGGCCATGGGGTCATGACGCAGCACACCCACAGCGCCGGTAGCGGCGGCAGTGGTCTCGGAAGCCATGATGGAGCCTACGAACACGCCGTGGTTCCAGTCGCGGGACTGATACACCAGGGGAGTGGTCTTAGCGCGGCGGCCGCCGAAGATAATAGCGGAAATCGGAACGCCGGCGCCCTTGTCGAACTCAGGGCTGATGCAGGGGCAGTTCTTGGCGGGAGCGGTGAAGCGGCTGTTGGGATGCGCGCCCTTCACATCGCTGGTCTTGCCGTTCCAGGGGTTGCCCATCCAGTCCAGAGCATTCTCAGGCGGATTCTTGTCCAGGCCTTCCCACCACACGGTGTTGTCATCCAGGTTGTGGGCAACGTTGGTGAAGATGGTTCCCTGACGGGTGGTAGCCAGAGCGTTGGGGTTGGACTTGTTGTTGGTGCCGGGGGCCACGCCGAAGAAGCCGTTCTCCGGGTTGATGGCGTACAGACGTCCATCCTCGCCCTGACGCATCCAGGCGATGTCATCGCCGACGGTCCAAACCTTGTAGCCCTTTGCACGGTATCCCTCAGGCGGGATGAGCATGGCCAGGTTGGTCTTGCCGCAGGCAGACGGGAAAGCAGCAGCCACATACTTGATCTCGCCCTGGGGATTCTCCAGGCCCAGGATCAGCATGTGCTCGGCCATCCAGCCCTCGTTCTTGCCCTGATAGGAAGCGATACGCAGCGCAAAGCACTTCTTGCCCAGGAGCACGTTTCCGCCGTAACCGGAGTTCACGGAAATAATGGTGTTGTCCTCCGGGAAGTGGCAGATATATCTCTTCTCTTCGTCGATGTCACACTTGCAGTGCAGGCCCTTCACCCAATCGGTGCTGTCGCCCAGGGCTTCCCAAACCTTGTTGCCCACGCGGGTCATGATGGCCATATTCAGCACCACATAAATAGAGTCGGTGAGCTCTACGCCGATCTTGGCAAGAGGGGAACCGATGGGGCCCATGGAATAGGGGATCACATACATGGTGCGGCCCTTGTAGCTTCCGCGGGCAATGTCATACAGCATTTTGTAGGCCTTCTCCGGGTCCATCCAGTTGTTGGTGGGGCCGGCGTCCTCTTCTTTCTTCGAGCAGATATAGGTTCTGCCTTCCACACGGGCCACGTCGTTGACAGCGGTGCGGTGCAGATAGCAGCCCGGCAGCTTCTCCTCGTTCAGCTTGATCATCTCGCCGGTCTGGCAGGCTTCAGCGCGGAGCGCCTCCAGCTGCTCTTCAGAACCGTCGATCCAGACCACCTGATCGGGGTTGACGAGAGCTTTCATCTCGTCGATCCACTTCAAAACAGAAGCATTATTTGTCATAATTTTTCTCCTTCCGGCCCAATGGCCAAAACATTTCAAATTATGCGACCAGTTTTACAGAACCGCAGGCGGCGCTGCAAAACCATGGTTGGCGGCTGAAATCCCAAGATTTCGGCTATTTCTCATTGTACCCGATACGCCCCCATAAATCAATGACCAATTTGTGAAATCGGCGAACCTTTTGCCGGAACTTTCCTGTATAGAATTAAAAAACTGCTTTATTTTACGGAATCAGGAGAGGATAGCGGAGGATGCGCTTTTTCTTTTTTTCGGCATACTGTAAGGTAGCCGCCGCCCCGCCCCAGTCATAAAGGACATAGGCCACGACGGTTTCGGCGTGCTCCACCATCCATTGGTTCCGCCGGAGAATGGCCAGCTTGGGCGGTACGGTTTCCAGAGGGGGATAGACGGTTTTATCGTAGAGGCCGGCAGGGATTTTTCTGGAAAGATAGGGGGTTACCAAAATAGACCGCACCTGGGGATAGCGCTGCTTTTGGAAGCGCACTTCCCGGGCGGCCATCTGGTCGAATTCCCCATAGCCGCCCAGATAAAACTGCTCATTCCCCTCCGCTATGAGAGCGGTAACCACCTGATGGAGCCATTGGGCAACCTGCTCCGGACGGTCTACGTTTCTGTGGCCGCAAAAGGTGACATACATTTGATTTTACCTCCCAATTTATTTTCTCTGCATAGCATAGCACAAAAGCAGGGAATAGTACAGTTACAAGGACTACTTGCAAAAACAATCCTCCTATAATCGAAGACAATTAAACCAGGGGAGGGAGTCGTTTTGCAGCTCAATGAAGCAGTAAGCCAGCGCCTTTCTCAATTAGTGGATGAGAAGAATATGACCTGGTATCAGCTGTATCTTAAAAGCGGTGTTTATAAGTCCACTATCAGCAATATTATTCATTGCACCTACCCTTCGGTAAAGCTCCGAGTGATTCACGAATTGTGCCAAGGGCTGGGAATCAGCCTGAGCGAATTTTTTAATTCTCCGCTGTTTGACGAAAATAACCTGGAACCATAAATGAACTTGGAGGTTATAAAAATGAAGCCGCTAAAACAGAAAATCAGCATCACCTTGGATGAAGATATTATTAAAAGAGTGCGGGTGTTGGCCGAGGATTGCGACCGCTCCCTTTCCCAATATATCAATCTGGTTTTGCGGGATTATTTAAAGGCTTTGGATGCGGATGAAAACTCTGTCAGCAAATATAACCCGTGAGATTCTAAAAATTTGCAAAAAAATTTCCTCCGGCGCCCCTTTTGGGGAACCGGAGGATTTTCTTTTAACCGTTCTTTAATCAGTTTCTTTCAAAACAGCTTATTTCAACGTGTCTACGGCCATATTGGCGCAGGCATTGAGCTCCATCCCTGCCAGGTTGCCCCGAAGGAATTCGTAATATCCCTGGGCGCCAACCATAGCGGCATTATCGCCGCAATAGCGCAGCTCCGGCCGGAAGAACTCCCAGCCGTTTTTCCGGCACTCTTCTTCCAGCCGGGCCCGGAGCAGCCGGTTGGCCGAAACGCCTCCGGCAATGACTACTTTCTCTGCCCCGGTCTTTCTGGCGGCGGCCACGGTGTTTTGCACCAGGCAGTCCACTACCGCTTTTCGGAAAGAAGCGGCCAGGTCGGGAACCGGCAGGGTCTGGCCTTTTTGAGAAGCGTTGTGAATCAGGTTAATCACAGCGGTTTTCAGCCCGGAAAAGCTGAAATCCAACGGCGCCCCCGACACGGAGGGATGGGGGAACGAAAAGGCGTCCGGGTTTCCGCTCTCCGCCACTTCGTCCAGATGCACGCCCCCCGGATAGGGCATTCCCATAGACCGAGCGGCTTTATCGAAGGCCTCGCCGGCAGCATCGTCCCGGGTGCGGCCAATCATTTCCAGCTTGGTGTAGTCCCGGACGTCAATGAGGTGGGTATGCCCGCCGGACACCACCAGGCACAAAAACGGCGGCGTCAGGTCGGGGTTGGTCAGGTAATTGGCGGCAATATGGCTGCGCAGGTGATGCACCGGGATGAGGGGCTTTCCCGTGGCCAGGGCCAGGCCCTTGGCAAAATTCACCCCCACCAGCAAAGCCCCGATTAAACCAGGGGCATAGGTAACGGCAATGGCGTCAATATCGTCCAGAGTGCAGCCGGCTTCTTCCAATGCCTGCTGCGTTACACCGGAAATGGCCTCGCTGTGCCGGCGAGAGGCGATCTCCGGTACTACGCCGCCATATAGTTTGTGCTCTTCCACCTGGGAGGCCACAATATTGGAGAGAACCTGCCGTCCGTCCTCCACCACGGCGGCGGCGGTTTCATCACAGGAGCTTTCGATTCCTAAAATGCGCATAGGGATTGTCCTTTCTTCTTGAATAGCGATGTTGCTTCTATCATACCGCACTCCAGAAGAAAAATCAAAAAATTCCCGATATTTTCTGAAGCTTACTGGCGGTTCTTTCTGGGATGGTACAGCCCGTAAAAAATGGGGATGGTCAGAAACACCACCCAAGCCCATGCCCACCAGGAAAAGCAGGAACCTGCCGCGAGATAAAGGCAGGCCGCCAGAATGGGGTATCCCCGATAAATCCCCATGTAAAACACCGGCACTGTCAGGAATAAAATCCACGCCGGGTGCCACCAGTGGAAAACAATCCCCAGCAGCAGATAGAGCAATACCATCAGGGGCACATACACCGGATACAGGAACTGATAGATTCTTTGCCGTAGATTCGGTTTCCTTTTTTCCACGGCCTCCTCCTGCGCCGCAGGGGCGTCAGGCTTTGAATCAAAAGGGATTTTTTCATCGGGGCCATTTTCTTTTTGGGCCGTTTCCTGCACCTCGGGGGCGTTTTCCGATAAAAGCAATGCATCCAGGGAGACTCCATAAAGCTTTGCCAACGCGATGAGATTGTCGGTATCCGGGGAGGATTCCCCCCGCTCCCATTTGGAGACCGCTTGGCGGCTGATTCCCAGTTTAGCGGCTAATTCTTCCTGAGAAAAACCGGCCTCTTTTCGAAGCTGTGCAAAGCGTTGTGCCAATAATAAATTCATCTTTGACTCTCCTTTCAACCCCAAGTCAGGGGGCTTTTCCTCCTCCAGTATGGAGGATTTTCCCGGAAAACGCCACCAACTGGGGGTTGAGTAGCGCAACTATCGGTTGCGAAGGGCAAAATCTGCCTGATTTTTGTAAAAAACTGCCTTTGCATCCTCCTTATCCCTGTGCTATGCTATAAGACGAAACGAACGCGTAGTGTGCGGATGCCTGATCCGGCACGTAAGTCCAGTTTGTCTGGACGGCGGTCGTTATTTTTTTTGCTGCAAAGGAGCTGCTGTTTTATGCCCAAGACCAAATTTCAGGAAGTCGTATTTGGACTTTTGATGACCGTTTTTATGGTGTTTGCTATGGAACTATACAATACCTCTTTGCGGTTGGGAGGAATGACCAACGCTTGTTTTTGGCCGGCCCTGTTGGAAATGCGGTTTATGGTTCCCATCTGTTTTGTCATGAGCTTCTTTTTCATGGACCCTTTGGCGCAAAAAATTGCGTTCTCGCAGGTAACGCCCGGAGTGGATAAGCCCATTTTGGTGACGGTGGTGCGGGCCGGTGTTACAGTGTGCCTTATGTGCCCCACCATGAGCTTTTGGGCTACCCTGATTTTCCATGGAATGAGTTCGGAATTTGTCTCCACTTGGCTCCAGACCATTGTCTGCAATTTTCCTATTGCCCTGTGCTGGCAGGTGTTTTTCTGCGGGCCCCTTGTACGGAAGATTTTTCGGCTCATTTTCCACCGGCAGCTGCAAGCCCAAGCCGCGTAATGGTCCATAAAAAAAGCGCCTGCGAAGGGCGCTTTTATTTTTAGGCAAGATACAGGGTCATCAGCAGGGCGTCCTCTGTGGGACACTCGTAAAACCGGGGGCGGCGGCCCACCTCTTCAAAGCCTAAAGAACCATATAGAGAAATAGCGGGTTCATTGGAGGGGCGCACCTCCAGGGTTAAAAAGACCCCCTCGTGCTCCCGGATCCACTGCACCAGGGATTGTACCAGCAGACGTCCTACACCCCTGCGCCTGGCCTGAGGGAACACCGCCACATTGTCTATGTACCCCTCGCCGCACACTACGTGCATCCCGGCATAGCCGAGGAGCTCCCCGGTGTCGTCCTCTGCCGCCATAAACACCGCTGTGGGGTTTTCCAGCTCTTCGGCCAGGGCCTGCCGGCTCCAAGGCCGGGAAAAGCACAGGGTTTCCAGCCGGGCCGCCTCGTCCAGATGGCGCTCTTGCAAAGGTACGGCTCTCATGCTTCCACCGGCTCCCGAACCAGAACCCGTTCCCGCAGCCGCTGTGTCAGCAGGTCCCGGCACTGGCGGTAGCTTTCAATGGGGCCGCCGTAGGGGTCTTCCACATCCAGCAGAATGAGCTTTTCCTCCGGGATACCGGCCTCCGCCAGAAGCATCCGCTGGTCCGGAGTCATGACTACCAGTAAATCCCACTTTTCCATCATCTCCATGGTTAGGCACCGGGCCCGGTGTTTGGAGATGTCCACGCCGACTTCCCGGCAGACCTCAGCCGCCCAGGGGGTAACTTTCTGCCCCTTTACGGCAGAAATTCCGGCGCTGCTGCATTTTGCGTCCAGCTCCGGATTTTCCGACAGCATTTTTTGAAAAAGCCCTTCTGCCATAGGGCTGCGGCAGGTATTGCCGGTGCAGATAAATAGGATTTTTTTCATGGATGGCCATCCTTTCCCTCTGAAAGCCCAAGAATTTGTTTTGCATTTTCACTGAAAATTTTCTCATATTCTTCCTCTGTCAACCCCAAGGAGAGCAGTTCCCGAATCTCCGCGCCGTGGTCCCACATGGGGAAGTCATCCCCGAACACAATGCGGTCGGCCCCGTAGGCCCGGATAATCTCTTTGGTGCGCACTTTTCCCAAAAAGGTCATGGAGCTGGAGGTATCCAGCCAGCACCGGCGTTCCAGCAGGTATTCCATGGCCAAATCCCACAGGGACCATCCGCCAAAGTGGGCGGCTACCACGTCCAGCTTGGGGAATTCATCGAGAATGTGAGCCAGCCGCCGGGGATGGGAGTAGTCATAGCGATAGTCCCCGCAGTGGATGAGGAAGGGAAGGCGTCCCTGTGCCGCTTCGTATACGGGGAACAGGGCGGGGTCGTCCATGTAAAACTGCTGCACATCCGGGTGGAGCTTGATGCCGTGAAGCCCTAACTGGATACAGCGTTCCACTTCGGCCACCGGGTTTTCCATCTGGGGATGCAGGGTGCCGAAGCCGATGAGCCGGTCGGGATGCTCCCGGCAGACCTGGCTGATAAAGTTATTGATGCTGGCCACCTGATGGGGCGTGGTGGCCACGGACTGCACCACATACCGCCCAACCCCGACGGGGTCGCCGCTTTGAAACAGGGCTTCTACACTCCCCACCTTCTCCATGGGAATGGAATAAAATTCCCCTACGCTGCGGGAAGCCTTCTCTGCGATTTTGTCCGGGTAGATATGTGCGTGAAAATCAATGATCTCCATGGGGCTGCGCCTTCCTTTTATAAGTATAGCTGCTATGTTTTTAAAAGCGCTATTCTTTCTCTTTTTTATTGTAGCACATCCCCGCGCTAAATACTATCCGGATTTTCTTTTTTTCCCGCTCCGCAGGCATAGAGGGAAAACAGCCGCCGGGCCGCATCGCGATATAACTCTTCCGCCCGCTCCATGGCTTCCTGCAACGGCATGATGCCGCTGACGGTGGTCACTACGCTCCGGATGCCGCAGTCATAGATGGCCTCATACCCGTGCCCCAGGCTGCCCGCAATGGCGACTGCCGGAATGCCAGCCTGCAAACACCGCTTTCCCACCCCGGCGGGCACCTTTCCCCGGACGGACTGGCTGTCCATGCGGCCTTCCCCGGTGATGACCAAATCCGCGCCCTCAATTTGCCGGTCAAAGTCCAGTAAATCCAGCACCGCCTCCACTCCCGGACGCAGCTGAGCCTGCAAAAAGGCCATGAGCCCGAAGCCCAGACCGCCCGCGGCCCCAGCCCCGGGCACATTCCGCAGGTCCTGCCCCAAATGGGCAGCCGCCACGTCCGCGTATTGGCAAAGGCCCCGGTCCAGCCGGACCACCGTGGGGGCATCTGCTCCCTTTTGGGGCGCAAACACAAAAGCTGCCCCCTGCTCTCCTGTCAAAGGGCTGTCTACGTCGCAGAGGACATAGAACTTGGCCTCTCGGGCCTGGGGCAACAGACCGGAAGTATCCACCGAACGAACCCTTTCCAGAGAAGCCCCTATTCCGGGCAGAGGAGCGCCCTTTTCATCCAGAAAGCGCACGCCCAAGGCTTCCAACGCACCCATGCCTCCATCGTTGGTGGCGCTGCCGCCGATGGCCAGCCAGAATTCCCGGCAGCCCTGTTCCAGAGCGTCCGCAATCATCTGCCCAACGCCGAAAGTGGTGGTGTACAGAGGATTTCGCTGCTCTTCCGGCACCAGAGGCAGGCCGCTGGCCGCCGCCATTTCGATGATGGCCCCGCCTCCGGGGAGCAGGCCATAGGCGGCTCGGCGCTCTTCTCCCAAAGGCCCCTTGACTGGAATGGTGCGCCAGACGCCGCCCAGGGCCTTTGTCACCGTATCCGCCGTGCCCTCGCCGCCATCGGCTACCGCCAATTTTACGGTTTCGCAGCCGGGGAATACCTGACGGGCTGATTGTTCCAGCAGCTCGCTGATTCGCTGGGAGGAGAGAGAACCTTTAAAGGAATCGGAAGCAAAGACAAATTTCATGGGGTTTCCTCCTTTTGACCGGCACGTTCCAAGAAATCGGCGAACTCCCGCCGAACCTGTTCTTTGTCCGCGGGAGGGCAGTAAGAGTGCCAGGAATCCAGGAGCCACACCACCCGGCAGGGGGCATTTTTCAGGCCGGCGGCCAGAGTTTGGGCGCTTTTCCAGTGCACCGTTTCATCCCGCATAGATTGTAAAATGGTCACCGGCGCCTGCACCTGGGGGAGTTCCTCCTGTACCCGGCCAATGAGCTTTTGCAGGTCCGCCACCCGTGGAAGCATCCCCAAATACCGGGGCGGCGCCATCCGGCTCACGCTGCTGACTTCCCGGTACCGCTTGGCCACAGGCCCCAGATACTTTTGGGGGCCGAATATGGCCTGCAAGCTGTTGGCGGTTCCCCGAGGCGTAATGCGGATTTGCATGGGCGTATTGAGGAGGAACACCCCTGCCGTGTGGCTCCACGGGAACCGGCTGGCGTGGAGGGCCAGCAGCCCACCCATGGAGTGGCCTATCAGAAGCACCCGGGGATATGATGCCGCATACCGGCGGATCTGTTCCATGGCGGCATAGACCCACTGATGGCCCGGTGTGCGGTTGAATTCCTTTCCCGAGCCGCCGTGACCCGGCAGCAGCAGGGACGCCACGCTGTATCCCTTTTCCCAGGCAAGGGAGGACAAGCCCCAGAACTGGCGGGGGCTTCCAAAAAAGCCGTGGATAAAAATCACAAGGGTGTCCGAGCCCTCCTGCATCCGCGTATAGGGATGGTGGGGGCGCTCCCGGTCAAAGGGCTCCATGTTCGTCACTTCCTTTGATAGAGGAGAAAATCAAACCGGATTTCCGTGTCCAGAGAATCCGCCTGGGCCAGCCGCTGGCTGCCGGATTCGGGGGTTTTCCAGTAGTAGGGGGTCATGGCAAAGAGGTTTTGTATCTGCCGGGCGTCGGTAAGATGCAACTTTCCTTCTACGGTTTCCCGGCGGAGGAAAGCAAAGCCCGGATACTGGATGTCCCGGGTTTCATTTTCATAGGGGGCTTCATAGAGAAGCTCCTTGAGGCCGTAGAGATGCCGAGGGCCGGGAACAGCCAAAATCATCCAGCCGCCAGGCTTTACTACCCGAGCGCACTCTCCCGGTACGATGGGGGCAAACACATTGGTTAGGCAGTCCACGGAGGCGTCCGCCGCCGGGACGGCAAAGGCGCTGGCCACGGCAAACTGGATACCCTTGTATTTCCCCGCCGCGGCCTTTACCGCGGATTTGGAAATGTCAAACCCGGCAATCCGGGCCGGGATACCGCTGTCCTGTAAGAAGTCTGCCAGTTTTCCCGTGTAATATCCCTCGCCGCAGCCGGCGTCCAGCAGGAAAGGAGAGGATAGCCCGGACAAAGATTCCGCCGCCAGCTCACACAGGCGCTGGGCAAAAAGATCGTAAGCGCCGCTTTCCAAAAACTCCCGCCGGGCCTGAACCATCTCCCGGGTGTCCCCCGGCTCCTTGGAGTGCATCCGGTTGGGAGGCAGCAGATGGGTGTAGCCCTGCCGGGCCCGGTCAAAGCTGTGTCCGTTGGAGCAGAACAGCCGGCTTTTCTCCATGGACAAGGGCTCCCCGCACAGGGGGCAGCAGAACAGGCTATTCTCCGTCATGGCCCGCGCCTCCCAACTGTATGGCATAGAGGTCCTGCACCAGACGCTCCAAATCTCCAAAGGTACACAGTTCACCGGCCCGGCGGCGGAACTCCGACGCCCCCCGCAGGCCGTGCATATACCAGCCCACGTGCTTCCGGGCTTCCCGCATTCCCACATCTTCGCCTTTATCGTCGCACAGGGCCCGCATATGGCGGAGCATCACCAGCATCCTTTCGTGGAACCCCGGGCCGGGGAGAATCCGGCAGCTGTCGGTGAGATACATATTGATTTGCTGGAACACCCAGGGGTTGCCCAAGGCCCCCCGGCCCACCATGACCAGATCGCATCCGGTTTTTTCCAGCATCAGGGCAGCGGACTGGGCATCCGTCACATCGCCGTTGCCGATCACGGGTACTTTCACCGCTTCCTTGACCTGGCGGATGCAGTCCCAGTCTGCCGGGGGCTGGTACATCTGGGTGCGGGTGCGGCCGTGAACGCAAATCGCCGCGGCCCCGGCCTCCTCACAGATTCTGGCCACCTCCACGCAGTTGACGCTGGCTTCGTCCCAGCCCTTGCGGATTTTCACCGTCACGGGGACATCCACCGCCCGGCTGACGGCTTCCACAATGCGGCCGCACAGGTCCGGGTCCTTCATCAGGGCGCTGCCGCTGCCGTTGTTGGCAATTTTGGGCGCAGGGCAGCCCATGTTGATGTCGATGGCGTCCGGGGAGAAGGCCATGGCCTTCTCCGCCGCCATGGCCATGACGTCCGGCTCGCTGCCGAAAAGCTGGATGGCCGCCGGGTGTTCGTCCTGGTCCAGCCGCATAAGAAGGGGCGTTTTTTTATCTTTAAATTGCAGGGCTTTGGCGCTGACCATTTCCGTGACGCAGTAGGCCGCGCCAAACTGGCGGCACAGCCGCCGGAAGGGCCGGTCGGTAACACCGGCCATGGGGGCCAGCACGGCTTTGCCCTCAATTTCCATGGTTCCAATTTTCAAAATGCATCGTTTCCTTTCAGGCTTTCAGAATCATTTACAGTATACCACTTATCAAGGGTGGCGAAAAGTGATATACTAAAACAATAAGTTGCAAAGGCTTTGTATTGCCAGCCTGTGCGTAATTTTGATAAGTCTCTAGGATTGCGATACTTTACTTATGATAAAGGAGGAACTCCATGAAACTGCTGGTTTTGGACGGAAACAGCATTGTCAACCGGGCCTTTTACGGGGTCAAGCTCCTCTCCACCAAGGAGGGGCTTTTCACCAACGGGATTTACGGTTTTCTCACCATGCTCCAAAAGGTCAAGGACGAGACCCAGCCGGACGGCGTGGCCATTGCCTTTGACCTGAAAGCTCCCACCTTCCGGCATAAAATGTATGCCGGCTATAAGGCCAACCGCAAGGGGATGCCCCCGGAGCTGGCCCAGCAGATGCCCACCCTCAAGGAGCTGCTCCGGGATTTGGGCTACACTCTGGTGGAGTGCGAGGGCTGGGAGGCCGACGACATTCTGGGCACCCTGGCCCGCTCCTGTGAGAACACCGGGAATCAGTGCGTCATCGCCACCGGCGACCGGGACAGCCTCCAACTGGTCTCCCCCCAGGTGAGCGTGCGCCTGGCCTCCACCAAGTTCGGCCAGCCCCAGACCACTCTCTACGATGAGGACAAAATTCGGGAGGAATACGGCGTGTCCCCGGCCCAGCTCATCGACATCAAGGCCATTCAGGGGGATTCCTCCGACAACATTCCCGGCGTGGCGGGCATCGGACCCAAAGGCGCCGGGGAGCTGGTGCAGAAGTTCGGCAGCCTTTCCTATATTTATGAGCATCTGGACGAGCTGGACATCAAGCCCGGTATGCGCAAAAAGCTCGAAGCCGGGAAGGAATCCGCCTTTTTGAGCTATGAGCTGGGCACCATCCGCCGGGACGCTCCCATCGACACCAAGGTGGAGGATTACCTGCTGGGGGAGGGAGACCGTCCTGCCGCGGCCCGGCTCATGGCCAAACTGGAGCTGTTCTCCCTGCTGAAAAAGCTGGAACTGGAAGAGGCCGTGCCGGCTCAGGCCCAGACGGAAGAATCCGCCGAGCTGCCTGTGCCGGAGATTCGGGAGTATGAGGACGGCGCTTCCCTGCTGCCTCTGCTGGAAGAGCAGGAGCGGGCGGACTTTCTGCCCCTCTACGGCCAGGATGGAGCTATACAATTCGTATTATTAAACTATAAAAATACCATTTATAAAATCCACGCGGATACGGCGTTTCTCCGGGCCCTGTGCAAAAATCCCCGCATCCGGAAAAACACCCACGACAGCAAGCCTTTGTTTGCGGCTTTGGAAAAGCTGCCCTCCACGGCGTTGGAAACGGGCATTCCCTATGAAGGGGCCAGCATGGATACCCTGCTGGCGGCCTATCTGCTGAACCCCTCCGCTAGCGGCTATGGGGTGCTGCGGCTGGCACAGGAATACCAGATTCCCATCCCGGCCCTGGAGGACGAGGACTGCCGGGCGGCGGCGGTGCTCCCCGCCCTGTGCGACCGGCTGGGCCGGGCCATCGACGAAAACGACCAGCGCTCCCTGCTGGAAACCATCGAAATGCCTCTGGCCCGGGTGCTGGCCCGGATGGAGAGTGTGGGCTTTGCTGTGGATGCCCAGGGAATCCGGGAATTCGGCGTCACCCTGCAAAAGGAAATCAACGAAGTGCAGGCGGTCATTCTGGAAGAAGTGGGGTATGAGTTCAACATCAACTCCCCCAAGCAGCTGGGAGACGCCCTGTTTGGCAAGCTGGGGCTGCCCCACGGGAAAAAGACCAAAACCGGGTACTCCACCAATGTGGACGTACTGGAAAAGCTCCGGTATGAGCACCCGGTGGTGGATCGGGTACTGCGGTACCGCACCCTGACCAAACTGAAATCCACCTACTGCGACGGCCTGCTGAAGGTCATCGGAGAGGACGGCCGGATTCATTCCAGCTTTAACCAGACGGAGACCCGCACCGGCCGCATCAGCTCCACCGAGCCCAATTTGCAGAATATCCCCGTGCGCACGGAGCTGGGCCGGGAGCTGCGCCGGTTCTTTGCGGCCCGGCCTGGCTGGGTGCTGGTGGACGCGGACTACTCCCAGATTGAGCTGCGGGTGCTGGCCCATGTGGCCAACGACAAAAACATGATCGACGCGTTCCTCAATGGTGAGGACATCCACCGGGCCACAGCGGCCCAGGTGTTCCATATGCCTCCGGAGATGGTCACGCCCCTGATGCGTTCCCGGGCCAAGGCTGTGAACTTCGGCATTGTCTACGGTATCGGGGCATTCTCCCTCTCCCAGGATATTGGCGTCAGCCGCAAGGAAGCCGCGGAGTATATCGATGCCTATTTGGAGCACTATTCCGGTGTGCGGGACTATATGGAGCAGGCAGTGGCGCAGGCCAAAGACAAGGGGTATTCGGAGACCATCTTTGGCCGGCGGCGGTATCTGCCGGAATTGAGTTCCAGCAACTTCAATATGCGGGCCTTTGGCGAGCGGGTGGCCCGGAATATGCCCATCCAGGGGGCGGCGGCGGACATTATCAAAATCGCCATGATTCGGGTGGAAAACCGGCTGGAAAAGGAAAAGCTCCGGGCCCGGCTGATCTTGCAGGTCCACGATGAACTCATCGTAGAGGCGCCGGAGGAGGAGGCCCAGCAGGTAGCAGCCTTGCTCAAAGAGGAAATGGAGAGCGCTGTGCAGCTGTCCGTGCCCATGATTGCCGATGCCAATATCGGCAAGACCTGGTATGACGCAAAGGGATAAAGCTTATTATGATGTAAAGGCTAAACGGCCGTTATTCTTCTGTATGGAGCAGGGATAAAAGGCCCTTAATTCGCTCTGTGCAGTCTTGCCTCCGGAACTCCTCTTTTCTCCAAGTATCAGACAAAGGGAACCAGACCCCATCTTTTGCCTGGGGACCCATATCCCATTCTCCATGATCCAGCTGGTTTTCTATCAGCCAGTCTCTCACAAACCCCAAGTGCTTTCGTCCGTATCGGTATTTTGTAAGAAGCTCGATTGCCGCCAGATATTTTACCGCCTGTTTGGATATAAAACTATTGGGCAACCGGTTGAGCGGTTGTTCATACACATAGTAGATTCCCGATGGATGGTGCAAAATATGGGAAACCACGTGAAACTGGGTATCTTTTTCCAAGCAATCCGCGGCTAGAGAAACCTGATAAAAGCTAACGAAATCTTTTAGGCGGCCTCCATATGGTTTTTGGCCAAACTGATTTTCATATTCCTGATTATAGGCAGCAGACGAGAATTCTCCGAACGCGAAGCTTTTTTGTAAAATTTTTGCCCAGCTTTCCGCTATCTGGTTTGCCTGAGGACACTCCTTTGTAAACTCACGAATCCACGCAGCCAGCATCATACAAACAAAAATATCCCAGCTTAAAATTTTTTCCCGCCTGTCAGGAATCTCCTTCCTGTGGCAAAGGCATTCCTGCATATAGGATACTGCCCGTTCAATGGGTGGGTCCTGTATGGTATACCCCAATATTTTCAAGCGGCGTAACGCTTGTTCGGTGGTAATGTGTTGGGAGTTTTTCACCGAAAGTGAATGAAAATTTCCCCATGACCCATCCGGCTTTTGCAGAGCGAGAATTTGGTTTGCCCATTTTGTGTTTTTGTGCAAGCTGAATCCCCTCCGTTTTCTTTCATCATTTATCAGTACCATTATTATATCATAAACAAGGAGGAATCCCCATGCCAACAGTCACGTTAGGACGCACCGGCATTACTACCGACAAAAACGGCTTTGGCGCCCTGCCGGTGCAGCGGGTCACCAAAGAAGAAGCCGCTTACCTGCTGCGCAAAGCCTTTGACGGCGGCATCACCTTTTTTGACACTGCCCGCAGCTATACCGACAGCGAGGAAAAGCTGGGCTATGCCTTTAAAGGAATGCGGGACAAGCTGTTTATCGCCACCAAGACCCCTTCCACCACGGCGGAGGGCTTTTGGAAGGATTTGGAAACCAGCCTGCGCCTTTTAAAAACCGATTACATCGACATTTACCAGTTCCATAACCCCGCCTTCTGCCCGAAGCCCGGGGACGGCACCGGCCTGTATGAGGCCATGGTGGAGGCCAAAAAGCAGGGGAAAATCCGGTTTATCGGCCTGACCAACCACCGTGGCCCCGTGGCCCGGGAAGCGGTGGAGTCCGGGTTATACGACACCCTGCAATTCCCCTTCAGCTATCTGGCCAGCCAGAAGGACGAGGAGCTGGTACACCTGTGCAAGGAGAAAAACGTGGGCTTTATCTGCATGAAAGCTCTGTCCGGCGGGCTGATTACCCGTTCCGATGCGGCCTACGCCTACCTGAACCAGTTTGACAATGTGCTGCCCATCTGGGGCATCCAGCGGGAAAGCGAGCTGGATGAATTCCTCTCCTACATACACAACCCGCCGGCCATGACCCCGGAGCTGCAAGCCATTATCGACCACGACCGCAAAGAGCTCACCGGGGATTTCTGCCGGGGCTGCGGCTACTGCCTGCCATGTCCTGCGGGCATCGATATTCCCACAGCGGCTCGGATGTCCCTGCTGCTCCGGCGTTCTCCTACGGCTGGGCACCTGACCCCGGAGACCCAGGCCATGATGGCCCGTATCGACAACTGCATCCACTGCAACCACTGTGTGAACCACTGCCCCTACAGCCTGAATACCCCGGAGCTTTTGCGCCGCAACTATGAGGACTACAAGACCTTCCTGCCCAATGGGGACGACTGATTCGGGAAAGACAAAAACAAGGGCCGGCTGGCTGCCGGCCCTTTGCTTGTCCTAAATATGTATTTTACAGTGCGTCTTCAATGGCTTTGATGAGGATTTTCAGCGCCTTGATGCGGGCATACTTCTTATCCTGGCTCTCCACAATGTGCCAGGGGGCGAACTCGGTAGAGGTCTTTTGCAGCATCTCGTTGACGGCCTCCTCATACTGGGGCCACTTTTCCCGGTTGCGCCAGTCCTCGTCGGTAATCTTCCACTGTTTCTCGGGGGTGTTCTGCCGGTCGGTGAAACGGCGGAGCTGCTCGTCCTGGTCGATGTGCAGCCAGAACTTCACCACCACGGCGCCCCATTCCGTCAGCTCCCGCTCAAACTCGTTCATTTCCTGATAGGCCCGCTTCCAGTCGGCCTCGGTGCAGAAGCCCTCAATGCGCTCCACCATGACCCGGCCATACCAGCTCCGGTCGAAGATGGCGATGTGTCCGGTTTTGGGGATCCGGGTCCAGAAGCGCCACAGATAATGGCGGTACAGCTCCGGCTTGGTGGGGGATGCGATGGGAATGACTTCGTAGCCCCGGGGATCCAGGGCGGCGGATACCCGCTTGATATTGCCGCCTTTGCCGGCGGCGTCCCAGCCTTCATAAACCACAATCACCGGTACTTTGCGGCGATAGAGCTTGTAGTGCAGGCCCTTGAGTTTCTTTTGCAGCTTGGCCAGCTCTTTCTTATATTTTTCCGGCTCGATGGTCTTGTCCTCCAGTGTGATTTCCGAAAGCAAGGGCGTGTGGACCAGGTTAAAGGGCTTGGGGGCCGGGATGCCCCGGGCGCTGCTGATGGTCAGCCCCTTTTCCTTGGCCTGGATAGCCTCCTTTACGGACTCTACCACCGTGCGGTATACGCTGAGCAAGGCGGCCTGGCTGTCATTGCTGCACACCACGTGCCAGGGGGCGTTGGGGGTGTTGGTGTATTCCAGCATTTCGTCTAAAATGCTGTAGAGGAGATTGTAGTGCTTATTGCGCCAGTGGTCCCGCTCTGTCACCCGCCAGGCAGTGTTTTTATCGCTTTCCAGCTTTTCAAACCGGGCCCGCTGCTCCTTTTGCCCAATGTGCAGGAAAAATTTCAGCACCAGATAGCCGTTGTCCGTGAGCTGCCGCTCAAAGGTGTTGATGCTGTTCATCCGGTGCAGGGTCTCGCTGTCGGAAAGGTCGTCCTCTACCCGGGCAATGGAAACATCCTGATACCAGCTGCGGTCCAGGATGGACATATACCCCTGCTCCGGCAGGTTTTGCCAATGGCGCCACAAAAGGGGATGGCGTTTTTCCGTTTCGGTGGCTTCGGCTGTGGAGTACACCTTGAAGCCCCGGGGGTCAAAGTTCAGAATCAGATCGGAAATAATGCTGCCTTTCCCGGCGGCGCCCCAGCCTTCAAAGAGGATAATCACCGGAATCTTTGCCGCTTTTATTTTCTGGGGAAGGGTTTCCAGTTCCCTTTTCAGGAGCTTGGATTGCTTTTTAAATTCTTCCTTGGAAACAGTCGTTTTCATATTGACGGAATCCAGCATAGATAGACCTCCTTTTTTGATTTGACGCGCTTGGAGCCCAAAGGCTCTTTGTATCAGTATAACTTATTTTTTCTTACTTTTAAAGCTTTATTTAGATTTTTTATAGAGGAGTGACCTGATTTTGCAAACCGAACCCCTTACCATGGATAAGAATTCCCCGCTTTTGGAGATTCCGCCCCTGCTTTTGGATTGGTACCACCGCACCCGGAGGGTTCTCCCCTGGCGGGAGAACCCCCAGCCCTATTATGTATGGCTTTCGGAAATCATGCTCCAACAGACCCGGGTGGAGGCGGTAAAGCCCTATTTTGTCCGGTTTCTGGAGGCGCTTCCCACCATCGAGGCCCTGGCCAACGCCCCGGAAGATCTTCTTTTAAAGCTGTGGGAGGGGTTGGGTTACTACAGCCGGGTGCGGAACCTGCAAAAGGCCGCCCAGGTGGTGCTGTCGGAATACGGCGGGGCGCTGCCCTCTGACCCGGCCCTGCTGGAAAAACTTCCGGGCATCGGCAGCTACACCGCTGGGGCCATTGCGTCCATTGCCTTTGGCGTGCCTGCACCGGCGGTGGACGGCAATGTGCTGCGAGTGGTTTCCCGGGTAACCGCCAGCCGGGAGGACATCGCCTCTCCCCAATACAAAAAGAAAACGGAGCAGGCCATCCGGGAGATCATTCCCCAAGACCGGGCCGGGGACTTCAATCAATCCCTCATGGAGCTGGGGGCCATGGTGTGCCTGGGCAACGGGGAGCCCAAGTGCTTGCTCTGCCCTTTGGAAAAGGTCTGTCTGGGACGGCAGAAGGGCATTGCCGGAGAGCTGCCGGTGAAGGCCCCAAAAAAGCCCCGGAAGCGGGAAGAAAAAACCCTGCTCCTCCTCCACTGCGGAGAGTGCTTTGCCCTGCGCCAGCGTCCGAAAAAGGGATTGCTGGCGGGAATGTGGGAGCTGCCCTCTTTGGAAGGCTCTTGCAGCCGGGAAGAGGTGGAGGGCTGGCTGCAGGAACAAGGGGCCCAGGTGCGCTCTTTGGAGACTCTGCCGGAATCCAAGCACATCTTCACCCATGTGGAGTGGCATATGCGGGCCTTTGGAGCAGAGCTGGCGGAACCTTTGCCGGGGTTTTTCTGGGCGGACCCCCAGTCCCTGGAGGAAACCTGCGCCCTGCCCTCGGCGTTTAAAGCCTACTTCCCTCTCCTGGGACTGCAAAAATCGTGATTCCCTCCCCGAAGAAGGGGAGGAATTCCCCGGGAAATGCCTCTCAAAAAATTTTTTGAAAAAATTTGAAAAAAGGGCTTGCATTCCTCGGAAGGATGTGATATTATATATGAGCCGTCAGGAACGACGGCAAAACAAAATAGTTGGTGTCAATGATAACGAGGGTCCACCTGTTCCCATCCCGAACACAGAAGTTAAGCTCGTTGATGTCGACAATACTTGGCTGGAGACGGCCCGGGACGATAGAAAGACGCCAACATCAAACCCCGCTTCTGAAAAGAAGCGGGGTTTTTGTTTTATTTCTTTCCGGTTTGGGGTTTTGCCTTGACGGAGGATAGATTTATCCGTTACAATAGTAAAGAACCAAAGCAATAAAGGAGTGGAACCCATGGCTGAAATCAAACCCTTCCGCGGAATGCGGTTTACCGACAAGGCCGGGGAGATCCAGACGCTGACCTGTCCCCCTTATGATATTATCAGCGAGGACCAGCGCCAGGAATATCTCCGTGTCAATCCCTGCAACGTCATCCGCCTGGAGCTGCCCCGGGGGGAGAATCCCTATGAGGAGGCCGGAAAAACCTTGGAAACCTGGCTGCAGGAGGGAATCCTCCGCCAGGACAGCCAACCGGGCTTCTACATTTATGAAGAAGAATTCCTGGCCGGCGTCACCCACGGCCCGGTGAAGAAAGTCAAGGGCCTCATCTGCTTGGTGAAGGCGGAGCCCTTTTCCAAAGGCACGGTGCTCCCCCACGAGGAGACCCTGAGCAAGGCCAAAGAGGACCGTCTGAACCTGATGAAGGCCACCGGATGCAATTTCAGCCAGATTTATTCCCTCTATATGGACGAGGAGGGCGCCACCCGGGAGCGCATTGAAAACCTCTCCCAGGACACCCCTCGATATGAATTCAGCGACGGCCTGGTAACCCACCGGCTGTGGCTTGTCAATGACCCGGTGGCCATCCAGGCCCTGTGCGAGGATTTTGCCCCTCGGAAGCTCTATATTGCCGACGGCCACCACCGGTATGAGACAGCGGTAAACTTCAGCCGTTATTGCAGTGAGAACGGCTTGGGCGACGCCGGTTATGTGATGATGATGCTGGTGGACATGGAAAACGACGGGTTAGTGGTATTCCCCACCCACCGCCTGGTGCGGGGGCTGGAATCCTTTGACCCCCAGGCCTTGCTGGAAGGCTGCCGAGAGCATTTTGAAGTCACGGAAATGGCGGACACAGCAGAGATTCCCCAAAAGCTGAATGCCCTGTATGACCAAGGGCGCAAGGCCTTTGCCTTCTACTGCGGCGGCCAGGGCTGGCACCTGTTGGAGCTGCGGGATTTCTCCGTCATGGCCCGGCTGCTGCCGGATAAGAGCCCTGCATCTCAGGATTTGGATGTGACGATTCTTCACAGCCTGGTGCTGGAAAAGCTCTTGGGCATTGACCAGGAAAACATGGCCAACCAGAAAAATCTGACCTATACCCGCTCGGAAGAGGAAGCCTTGGAGTCTGTGCGCAAAGGGGAAAGCCAGTGCGCCTTTATCCTGAATCCCACCCGGGTGGAGGAGATTCGGGATGTGGCGGCGGCTGGGGAGAAAATGCCTCAGAAATCCACCTATTTCTATCCCAAGCTCATTACGGGCCTGGTGATGAACCGCATGGATTTGCAGCTGCCCCATGAGGAATCGTCGGGGATTTCTTAAAGAAAAGAATAAAAAATAAACCGCCCTCTCTGGCTCCCAAAACGGGAATGCCGGAGAGGGCGGTTTTGTTAGATGACGGATTCCTTAATTTCCTGGGGATGCAGGTCATACTGGGCCATGTACAGGTTGTAGTAGTGGCCCTTCTTTTCCATGAGTTCCTCATGGGTGCCGCTTTCCAGAATCTTGCCCTGGGCCACATACATAATGCGGCTGCAGCTCTTAATGGTGGAGAGCCGGTGGGCGATAATAAAGGAGGTACGGCCCTTCATCAGGGTGTTGATGCCTTCCTGCACCAGTTTCTCGGTGGCGGTGTCAATGGAGGAAGTGGCCTCGTCCAGCACCAGGATTTTGGGGTCAGCCAACAGGGTGCGGGCAAAGGCAATGAGCTGTTTCTGCCCCTGGGAAAGGCCGCCGCCCCGCTCCTTGACTTCTTCCTGGAAGCCAAAGGGCATCCGCTTGATAAATTCGTCAGCGTGCAGGGTCCGGGCTGCTTCCTCTATTTCCGCCTCGGTGGCGTCCAGCCGGCCATAGCGGATATTGTCGGCAATGGTGCCGGAGAAAATAAAGCTGTCCTGGAGCATAATGCCCATCTGGCTCCGCAGGGAGTGGAGGGTCACGTCCATGACGCTGTGGCCGTCAATGAGCACCCGGCCCTCATCGATGTTGTAGAAGCGGCTAATCAGGTTCACGATGGTGGTCTTGCCAGCACCGGTGGGGCCTACAATGGCGATGCTCTCGCCGGGGTTTGCCGTAAAGGAAACATCGTTGAGGATGGTCTGGCCGGGCTCATAACCAAAGGTCACGTGCTCGAATTCCACCTTGCCGGTAATGGGAGGCAGCTCCTCTGCCCCGGGCTTATCCTCAATAACAGCGGGCTCGTTGATGGTTTCCAGTACCCGCTCCAGATAAGCGATGGCGTTGATAAAGGTGTTGTAGAGGTTGGCCAGGTTGATGATAGGCTGCCAGAACCGGGAGGCGTAGGTACCCATGGCCAGCAGTACACCAAAGGAAGCCATGGGGTTAAACCAGTAGGCGCCGGCAATGTACACCAGGGAAAACACCACCTGGGACACGGTTTCTGTAACCACCCACACGGTGTTGGAGATGTACACGGCCCCCATCCAGGCGTGGCGGCGCTCCCCCATGACCCGGTCGAAGATCTTCAGGTTTTCTGTCTGCCGGTCAAAGGCCTGGGTCACCTTGGCGCCCTCAATGGATTCCTGGGCAAAGGCGTTGACGTTGGAGTTTTTGTTGGAAACCGCCTGCCAGGCCCGGCGCTGCTTGGGCTTAATCAGGAAAATAAAGAAGGCCACTACCGGCAGGCCGGCTACGGTAACCCCCGCCAAAGGCGGGCTCACCTGGAACATAAAGACGATAATAAACACCACGTTGATGATCTCGATGATAAAGTTCAGGATGCCGTTGGACAACGCATCGGACACCGAGTTCACATAGTGGACCACCCGCACCAGGATTTTTCCGTGAGGGCGGTTGTCATAATAGGAGAAGGGCAAATCCTGCAAGTGGTCAAAGAGATCCTTGCGCAGGTCATATACAATGTTCTGGCCCACCTTGGCCACAATCACGGTGCGCAGGGCGTTAAAGCCGATGTTCACCAAAATGGTCACGGCCAGCAGGCCGCCCAGCCGCAGGAGCAACTGCACATCCTCGTTGGGAATGGCAATATCCATGGCCTGCTGGATGAGCATGGGGCCGGTAAGGCCGATGACGCTGCCCACGGCGCTGAGCACCAGGGCCGAGATCATCAGCCACTTATAGCGGGCCACATAGACCATGACTTTTTTCAGGTTTTCCAGGTTAAATGGGCTTTCCAGCTCTTCGTCTACGTCAAAACGATTACGCGCCAACAGGTTCCACCTCCTCGATGCTGTTCTGCAGGGCCCAGATGCTGTAATAATAGCCGCGCTGTTGCAGCAGCTCTTCATGGGTGCCCCGCTCAATGATCTTTCCGCCGTCCAAAATGATAATCTGATCGGCATCCTGCACAGAGCTGACCTTCTGGGCCACAATGACCTTCGTGCAGGGGAAGGGCAGGCTCCGCAGCTGATGCTGGATGTATTTTTCCGTTTCCATATCCACGGCGCTGGTGGTGTCGTCCAGCACCAGCACAGAGGGCTTCATGGCCAGCGCCCGGGCCAGGGCAATACGCTGGCGCTGTCCGCCGGAGAGGCCAACGCCCCGCTCGCCGATGAGGGTGTCGTAGCCCTCTTCCATGCGGTTGATAAAGCCGTCGGCATCGGCAGCTTTGGCACAGGCCCGCACTTCGTCAAAGCTCATTTCGGTATTGCCGTAGGCGATGTTCCCCTCCACCGTATCCGAGAACAGGAACACATCCTGCATGGCCACGGAGACGCTCCGGCGCAGGGTGGCCATGGGGATATCCTGGACATTGATGCCGTCGATGGAGACGCTTCCTTCGGTGACGTCATAGGCCCGGTTCAGCAGGCTCACCAGGGAGGTTTTGCCGCTGCCGGTGGTGCCCATAACGCCCAAGGTCTTGCCGGCGGGCACATGGAGGTTGATGTCCTCCAGCACCGTGTGGCCGGACACTTTCAGGGTCACATGGTCATAGGAGAGCTCCCCGTGCAGCCGGTGATCCGGTTCTTTGGCGGTGGCGTGCTCCACAATGGTGGGCTGGGAATAGAAGATCTCGATAATCATAGAGCTGGATGCGGAGAACCGCTGAATATCGTTGATGAGCATTCCCAGGTTCTTCAGGGGGTTGGCCAGGGCCCAGGTCAGGGAGGAAAAGGCCATCATCTGGCCGGCGGTCATCTCTCCGTTAATCATCAGGATGCCGCCCATGAGCAGGGTAATCACCGTCAGAGACTGGGAGAGCAGGTCGATAATGGGGGTGAACTTGGCTCCCACATAGGCGGCCTTCAGGTTGCTTTCCCGGTATTCCCGGTTTTTCTCATCGAATTTCTCCTTTTCAAACTCCTCCCGGGCAAAGGCCTTGACCACCCGGTTGCCGGCGATGTTCTCCTGGGCCACCGTGTTCAGGGACGAGAGCTTGGCCCGCAGGGTCACATACATGGGGTGGATAATCTTAGAAAAGATGCGGGTAATAATGAGGATAAAGGGGGTCACCGCCGCCAGGCAGAGGGTCAGCTTCCAGCTGACGGTGAACAGATAAATCAAAGTCACCGCAAAAATCACGATGGAATCCACGGCGTTGTAGGAAATCCATGCCAGGCTGTGGCGGATTAAATCCAAATCATTGGTCATACGGGTCATCAGGTCGCCGGTGCGGATGCGGTTGAAAAACACATGGTCCTGGTTCTGGATCACGTCGAACATTTTCCGGCGCACATCATCCAGCATCTGCTGGCTGTTTTTTTCCAGACAGACAACCATGATATACCGCAGGCCCAGGCGAATGAGCTGTACAGCCATCATAGCCCCCAGCAGCGGCAGCAGCAAGGCGGTGTTCTGGGGGGTGATGACCTCGTCGATGAGCTTTTAGGAGAGCATGGGGTTGATAATCAACATAGACGAGGTCACTGCGGAAAGAATCAGGCCAATGACAAACAGATACCGGAACTTGCCCATGTACTTCCAAAGCCATTTGAGCTTAAACATACAATTCCTCCTTTGGAGCCAATAGGTCGGGCCGCACCTGGGTTCCCTCTTTTGCCAGGTGCGGCCCGTTTTTGCGAGACCATTATAAGCCCTTGAAAAACGAATCGCAATAGGAATTCTGAGAAAAATGGCCTCTGCGGAAAGTTTGGAGGAATGACGAATTTCCCCGGATTTTGAAGTTCCAAATTCGGCCTTCAGCCCAAAAACTGCACTTCGCCTCATTTTCGTGTAGACTTATTATCTATAAAAAATCCTCATGAAATCCCGAAGGAATCACGAGGAAAAAGAGGTTTAACCATTGTAAAATGAAATTTTGCTGGAAGTTTTATGGGTCTTTTTTCAACAAAGCACTACGCCCAGCTAATGCAGAGCCCGGCAATCCAGCCCAATGCCCGGGTATTCCTGGCCCGGCGCACTAACCCGAAAGTCTCGCACACAGCGCACAGCTTATCGGCGCAGGAAACCACCAAGCTCTCCCAGTGGTGAGGAAAGGCCCAGAAGGTCAGGGGCCACATATGGGTGCGGATAATGTCCGCTTCCAAATCGCTGATAGAGAAAAATTTTCGAGCGTTGTGCAGGGCGATTTTCGGATGGGTAAAGCCGTGAAGCCCCGGGTAAGGGTTGGGCTTGTGCCAGTCATAGAGAAACAGGTCGTGGAGCAGGCCGCCCCGGGCCGCTGCATAGCGGTTCAGCCCCAGAAACCGGCAAATCACATAGCTGATAAAAGCCACCATCAAACAGTGTTCCAGAGTGGAGACGTCCCCGTGCTGGGGAAACTGCTGCATACGCCGCACACAGGGGGAGTCTATTAAATTGCCAATACAAAGCCGGAATTCCTCTATCCAAAGCTGTTTCACAGCCCTCTCCCCTTTCTGATTTCCCTATTACTATAGCAGAAACAGGAAAAGAAAAATAGGGTTTTTTGCAAATTTTTCCCGCGCACCAGGGAGGATATGCTATAATCGGTAATACAAAAGGAAATTTGTGAGATTGCGAGGTGCTTCTGATGAACCACAAGGGTACGGTCCCCATAGAAACAGAACGTCTGCTGCTGCGGCCCTTTATCGAAGACGACATCCAGCCCGCCTTTGCTAACTGGACCAACGATGAGGCTGTGACAAAATTTTTGCGCTGGCCCACCCACCCGGATGTGGAGACCACCGCATCGGTTATCCGGGAATGGATTCGCTCCTATAGCCGGAAAGATTTCTATCAGTGGGCCATTACCCTCAAAGGCAGCGACTGCGGGCCGGTGGGCACCATCAGCGTAGTGGAGCTCTATGAGGAGACGGATACCGTCCAGATCGGTTACTGCATCGGGAGCCGGTGGTGGGGCCAGGGCATTACCAGCGAGGCTCTCGCCGGCATCATCCCCTTCCTGTTTGAGCAGGTGAAGGCCAACCGCATAGAATCCCAGCACGACCCCCGCAACCCCAATTCCGGCCGGGTCATGAAAAAATGCGGCCTCCGCTATGAGGGCACCCTCCGGCAGGCGGATTTCAGCAACCAGGGGATTGTGGATGCGGCCATGTATTCCCTGCTGGCCCAGGACTATTATGCGGGGAAATCCCTGCGGTATGTCCCCATTACCCCCGAAAACCGGGAAACTGCCGCCGCCTTTCTTCAAAGCCGGTGGGGTTCCCACCAAATGATTCTCCGGGGAGAGTCCGTGGCGTTTTGCAAGGCTCCGGGCTTTTTGGCCGTAACAGAAAAAGGGATTATCGGGGCGGTGACCTACCGCATCCAGGGGGAGGTATTGGAAATCCTCTCTTTGGACAGCCTGCTGGAAAGCCGGGGTATAGGCGCCTGGCTCACCTTCTTAGCCCTGGCCACCGGCCGGAAAGAGGGATGCGAAAAGGCGGTGGTCATCACCACCAACGACAACCTCCGGGCCCTGGGATTCTGGCAGAAGCAGGGCTTTCGTCTCATTCGGCTCTATCCCGATTCCATGATAGCCGCCCGGGAGAAAAAGCCGGAAATCCCGCTGATTGGGGAAAACGGGATTCCCCTGTGCCATGAACTGGAATTGGAGATGCTATTATTATAAGGAAAGGAACGTGCTGCTATGCCCCGTTTTTTTGTACCCCCCTTTTCCGGGGAAGAAACCGCTGTCACCGGTGAGGACGGCCGCCATATTGCCCGCTCTTTGCGGATGAAAGTGGGAGAACCCCTGACCCTCTGCGACGGGTTGGGGACGGATTATCACTGTGAGATCACCGGGTTTGCCGGGGACGAGGTCTTTGTCCGGGTGGTAGAGCGGGCGCCTTCCCGCAGCGAGCCTTCGGTAAAGGTCACCGTCTATCAGGGTTTGCCCAAAGGGGATAAAATGGACGCCATTGTGCAGAAAGCGGTGGAGCTGGGAGCGTGGGAAATCGTGCCCGTACTCATGCGCCGGAGCGTCTCCCGGCCCGATGCCAAAGCCGCCGTCAAAAAGGCCGCTCGCTGGCAGAAAATTGCCGAAGAAGCCGCCAAACAGAGCGGGCGGGGAATTTTGCCCCAGGTGCTGGCCCCTATGGAATTTTCCAAGGCGGCCCAGCGGGCCGCGGAAGCCGGCCCGGTGCTGCTGTTTTATGAAGGAGGCGGGGAACCGTTAAAAGGGCTGGTATACCCGGATTCCCCCCAGCTCTCCTTCTTCATTGGGCCGGAGGGAGGCGTGGCGGAAGAAGAAGCCCAGCTTCTCACGGAAATGGGAGCGCAGGCAGCTACCCTGGGGCCCCGGATTCTCCGCACAGAGACGGCCCCTCTGGCCGCCTTGGCCGCGATTATGCTCCTCACCGGGAATTTAGAATAACAGGGTTTTACCATCTTTGTCGTTTTATCAAACAAAAACCTTTCCCTAACCGAGAAAAAATGATATACTGTAAAGTAGAGAAATTCTGCCTTCCCGGCAGAAGAAAAGAGGCGAAAGGTAATGAAAAAGTTCTGCAAAATGACAGCGCTTTTGGCGGCAGCGGTGATGGCCTTGGCGCTTCCCTCCTGCCAGCAGGATTTGGGGGAGATTCATTCCTTAGAATTCCCCGACGCCTCCTGGGGGATTTTTGCGGAGGAAGTCATGGACACCTATGAGGTCACCCAAGCGGATTTGGGAGACGGTTACCAGATTGATGATACCGGAAACGGCAGCCTCACCATTCCCGGCGCATCTGCCTTTGGGGAAGCCAGCGACAAGATCGTCTTTCAGTTTGCCTGGACAGGGGAGCTGGAGCAGGTGCGGGTCTACTATCCCGAGGATGCAGATATGGAGAAGGTGCTGGAAGAGATGAAGGCGGAATACGGCGAGCCGGCCCATTCTGCGTCGAAATATACCGTCAAAGGCGAGGAGGCCGCCTGCGATTCCGGCGGGGAATCCCTCTATTGGATGGGCTCCCACACGTTGGGGAATATGCTGAGCTCTGATGAGAAGGACCGGCTCCGGAAGAAACTTCCTGAGATGGACGACAGCGTCTGGAAAAAGTATCTGCAAAATCCGGAAAGCATGGCCTATTGGAGCACGGAACACCGCAGTGACCCGGGGCTGTATCCCACAGAGGACGCGCCGAGCCAGGAAAACCTGGTAGTGCTGGACGGCACCCACGCGGTGGAAGCCATGGAAGCCGGCGCTGTCGCCTGCCCGGTGGTGCGGGCGGAGGAATGACCTCTTGCAGGAAAGGAGAATGTTATGAAAACCGCATTGGTTACCGGGGCGTCCCGGGGTATCGGCGCAGCCTGCGCCCGGGAGCTGGCCCGGGCTGGATGGGCGGTAGCCGTCAACTACCGCAGCAGCCGGGAGAAAGCCGAAGCTGTAGCCGCCCAGATTCGGCAGGAAGGGGGCGTGGCTCTGGCTATCCCCGGGGATATTGGAGACCCGGAGCAGGTGGAGGCGCTTTTCCGCACGGCGGAAACAGAGCTGGGCAGTGTGGAAGTGTTGGTAAACAACGCCGGCATTGCCCAGCAGAAGCTGTTCACCGACGTGACGGAAGAGGATTGGGACGAGCTGTTCCGGGTGGACGTAAAAGGGGTGTTCTTTTGCTGCCGGCGGGCCTTGCCGGGGATGCTCCGCCGCCACGGGGGGAGCATTGTCAATATCAGCTCCATGTGGGGGCAGGTAGGGGCTTCCTGTGAGGTTGCCTATTCCGCCGCTAAGGCCGCTGTCATCGGCCTGACCAAGGCTTTGGCCCAGGAGGTGGGCCCTTCCGGGGTGCGGGTGAACTGTATCGCCCCAGGAGTAATCCAGACGGAGATGAACGGCCATCTCCCCCCACAAGCCCTGGAAGCCCTGAAAGAGGAGACACCCCTGGAGGCTCTGGGCACGCCGGAAGATGTGGCCCGGGCAGTATCGTTCCTCTGTTCTCCGGGAGCGGGATTTATCACCGGCCAGGTGCTGGGGGTCAACGGCGGTCTGGTGGTGTGAGGCGCTTTTAAAAGCTGGTGGAAATTTTCGGAAATAGAAGGCCTTTTAGGGGGAACCCGTTTCTTGCTGGGAGAAGTGGGTTCCCTTCATTTTTTATTCGAAAATTGTTCAAAATTTCTCCCGGCCCTTTTCCTTGCAAAAGCGGGGTAATGCCGTTATACTGGAATATGTAAACTATAGACCTACTGACTTTCCGGGAGGTGCTCTGTTTTGGAAAGAAAAGTACGAAAAGGCCGCAAAATCTTAGCGGCGCTTCTGGCTGGGTGCGTGCTGGCCTGGGGGATTCCCGCAAGCGCCGACTCCCTTTCCGAATTGGAAGGGCAGCAGGATGCACTCCGACAGCAGCAGGAGGAGCTGGAGGAGAAAAGCCAGCAGCTCAATGAGGAGCTGGAGCGCTTAAAAAACGATGAAGCCCAGCAGCAGGAATACTATAATTCCCTGGAAGAGCAAAGCCAGGTAGTCATGGATCAGATTGACAATGCCAATGAGCGGCTGGATCAGCTGGACGGGGAAATTTCCACCTTGCAGGAGGATTTGGCAGGCTCCCAGGCGGAGCTGGACGCGGACTTTGAAACCCTCAAGGAACGTATCCGCGCATTGTATAAGCTGGGACAAGCCGGCACCCTGGAAATTATCCTCAATTCCGAGAGCCTGCCGGATCTGGCCCAAAAGACCGAGATTCTCTCTGCCGTTACCCGCCACGATACCCAGCTCATGGATGAGATTCGGGAGCAGATGGACGCCATGGCAGAGCGGAAGGAGCAGCTGGAATCGGACCGTAAGGAAGCCGATGAGCTGAAGAAAACCCTGGAGCAGAAGCAGGCGGAATTGACCCAGCTCCAGGAAGAGAGCCAGCGGGTGCTGGAAGAGCTGGGGCAGTCCCAGGAGGATGTGAATCAGCAGATTGCCGATGCGGACCAGCAGAAGGAGGAACTGATTCAGCAGCTTTCGGAGCTGCAAAAGCAGTGGCTGGCGGAAAAAGAAGCCCAGGAGGCCGCAGAATCAGAACCGGAACCGGAGCCGGATTCCAGTTCGAGCGGTTCGGGGACTTCCTCGGGTTCGGGGGACAGTGGCGAAAGCAGCGGCGGAACCATTTCCAGCCCGTCTTATTCCAGCGGCTATGTATGGCCGGTGCCGGGATTTACCAAGGTGGGCGATGGCTGGTATGAAGGCGGCCGGGATCACAAGGGTATCGATATTATCGGCGCGGGCATCTATGGCCAGCCTATTGTAGCGGCCCAGAGCGGCCAGGTGATCACCGCCTATACCGCCGATGAATGGGGCTATGGCTGGGGCTATCATGTGATGATCGGCCACGATGACGGCTATGCTACCCAGTATGCCCATATGAGCCGGGTAGTGGTATCCACCGGCGACTATGTGGAGCAGGGGCAGATTATCGGCTATGTGGGCAATACCGGCGATTCCTACGGCGCGCACCTGCATTTTGAGCTGTGGGAGAACGGCGAACGTATCAACCCGGAGATTGTGCTGCCCTATCGGTAAGGGCTGGCTGAGCCGGTAAGCGGATACATAAAAATGGCAGTCCGAGTTTCCGGGCTGCCATTTTGTTTAGACGGGTTCTCCCCTGCTGTTTTTCCCTTAGGAGGCCCTTTTCAGCAGAAAGCTGCCGGCCATCATGGCCCCGTAAAATACCAGCAGGTAGTATGGGAGCAGGGCGGCGCTGATGGCCTGGGCGATGAGGCCAAACAGGGCGGGAGCCAGCAGGATTCCGATATAGGAGACGGCCATTTGCGCCCCCATCACCGACTGGGAAATTTCCTTGCCGAAGGTTTCGGGGGTCAGGTGCAGCATGTTGGGAAACACAGGACCGTTGCCGGCGCCGATGAGGAACAATCCCACGCCGGCCACTGGGGCGGGCAGGGGCAGGATGACCAGGACCAGAGCAGCTAAGAGAATCCCCTGGCCTATTTGAATCAGTTTGCCGCTGGAGAGCTTATTGGCCAGCAGGCCGGAGAGAAAGCGCCCAAAGGCAATGCCGATGTAATAAAAGGTAATCATCCCGGCGGCATCTTCCGGAGTCATGGCCCGGGCCTGCACCAGGAAGGTACTGCCCCAGATACCGCAGGTACACTCCAATCCGCAGGAACCCAGGAACACCAGGCAGGCCCGGCGAACCTTGGCTTGTTTTAAGAGGGAGAAAATTCCCACCGTGCGGACCGCTGCCTCTTCCGGCTCCTCCCGGGCGTGGCGCACCTTTTTCCAGAGGGGCAGGGAAAGGATGGTCAGGGCGGCAATTCCCAGCTGGAACCAAAAGACCATCCGGTAGCCGCTGCGCCAGGAACCGGAAGAAAGGGCCAGGGACATGAGGAAGGGGCTCAAAGACACGCCGATACCGTAGAAGCAGTGGAGAAAATTCATGTGGGTGGCCTTGTAGTGCAGGGCCACATAGTTGTTCAGGGCGGTATCAATGGAGCCGGCCCCCAGGCCCAGGGGAACCGCGAACAAACAGAGCCACAGCATACTGCCGGAGATGGAAAACCCCAAGAGGGCCGCCGCTGTCAGGCTGGTGCTCACGGCAGTGATGGCGGCGGTTCCAAACCGGTTGATGAGCCTTGCCGACAGGAGGCTGGAAAGGATGGTTCCCCCGGAGATCAGCATGGTCACGAAATTGGCCCAGGAAACCGGCAGGCCCAGCTCGGTATAAATGGCGGGCCACGCCGCTCCAAAAAGGGAATCCGGGATTCCCAGGCCGATAAAGGCGATATAAATCACAATCAATAGTAAAGTTGCCATAGTGTGCGCTCCCTTTTCTTTGCTGGGACTTATTATAGCAGTCCAGGAGGAGCGGTTCTATCAGGAAGAGGGATTTTTTTATAACAAAAGCGCCGGATACAGAGGCAAAGAGAGGAAAAAGCCGTGAAAATCTATCAGGAAAACGACTTTTATATGATACGGGACTCTATTTCGGAAACCCAGCAGGAAACCTTCCAACACGGGGACGGCCGTTTTCCCTGCGCCAGTTACCTGGACCAATATTGCAGCGGCCGGGAAGCCTATCCCTGGCATTGGCACGATGACTGGGAAATTGCCTATGTGGAGCAGGGGACTGTGCGTGCTTGTGTCAATGACCAGCAGGTCTTGTTGCAAGAGGGGGATGGGATTTTCATCAACCGGCGGGTGCTGCACACCTTTTCCATGGCAGGGGAAACGGAAGTGCGGATGCCCAACATCCTGTTTGACCCGGTTTTGCTGTACGGTTCCCGGGAAAGCGTTTACTGGGAGAAATATGTGAAGCCCTTGGCCCTGTCCAAGGGGTTTACCCATGAGGTTTTCCGGCGGCAGGCGCCGTGGCAGGCGGAAATCCTGGGGCAGGCGGAGCGGGCCTTTTCCCTGCTGACAGCGGAGGACTACGGTTATGAGCTCCGGGTCCGGGCTGCCCTCTCGGAGATTTTTTTGATTCTGACCCGGCACATACCGGATTTGGGGAACACCGAAGCCAAAAGCCAAACGGAAATGGACCGCATCCGCCAGATGCTGTCGTTTATCCAGCTCCATTATACAGAACCGGTTTCCGTGCAGCAGATTGCAGACAGCGCCTTCATCAGCCGCCGGGAGTGTATGCGCTCCTTCCAACGGGTTTTGGGCACCTCCCCCATCCAGTACGTCATTGATTTGCGGCTTCGGAAGGCCAAGCAGCTTTTGCTGGAAACGAATTTCCCGGTCATGGAGATTGGGGCCCGCTGCGGCTTTCCAGATCAGAGCTATTTCACCCGGGTTTTCCGGGAAAAGACTGGGGTTTCCCCAGGGAAATTCCGGAAATCCAGGTGACTACCGGCCGGTACACTTTTCAAACCCCCATTCCCGGAAAGTGAGAGAGGCGTCAATTTCTTCCAGATAGAAGCCCTCCGCCTGTGTAAAGCCGTTTTTGCAGTAGAGCCGGACGGCGGGTTCGTTGTAGTCCACCACAAAGAGCCGTACCGAGCCGGCCCCCAGGGAGCCGGCCAGCTCCACGGCTTTTTGCAGGGCCAAAGAGCCCAGACCCCTGCGCAGATGATGGATATTCACCCCCAGCCGGTCCAGATAGAGGGCCTGGCCGCCATACTTCCACGATATAGCGCTGATTCCCGGATGGGCGCTGCACAAAGCAAAGGCTGCGAGAATCTCCCCGGCACCCTCTAAAATATACAGGCGGCTGTCGGCAATGTCCTCTGTCAGGGCGCAGACGGGATACACGTCATCCCAGATTTGCAGGCCGGTTTCCTCCATGTGGGCGACGATTTTTCCATAAACCTCCCGGAGCTGGGGCAGGTCTTCTGGTGTTGCCAGTCTCAGATGCATCGAAATGCGCCTCCTTTGATGAAAAGCTGCCGCTTGCGGATAACAGCGGCTTGTTTGCTTATGATACGGGATTTTCCAAAGTAAGTCAAATAAAAAGCAAAAGGGGCTTGACGGTCCAACAGGAATATGCTATTATGAGTTAGCAAAGACTAACCGAGTCCCCAATAAAGCCTTAGCAAGGCTTCTTTTTATGGCTAATAGTTAGATATAACTAACCAACAAACCGCAAAGGGAGGAATTTACGATGAGCGTGGTGATCGTCGGCGGCAATGAGCGGATGGTTTGCCAGTATGAGGACGTTTGTAAAAGCTATGGCTGCAAGGCCAAGGTGTTTGTCAAGGAGAACGGCACCCTGAAAAAGAAACTGGGCACGCCGGATCTGCTGATCCTGTTTATCAACACCGTTTCCCATAAGATGGTCATCAGCGCTTCTCAGGAGGCCAAGCGCAACCGGGTGCCCATTGCCCGGGTACACACCAGCAGTATTTCCGCCCTGGAAAAGCTCCTGTGCCAGCACTGCGGCTGCCGGAAGGTGTGAGCCTATGATGGAAAAATTGCTCATTGAAAACTGCGCTCCCACCCTGGCCAACCTGAAGACCGCCAGCCTGTTTACCGTGCCGGTGGAGAACCCGGCAGAATGGCAGAAGGCTCTGACTCGGTGGCGGGGCATCCTGGGAGGCAAAGGCGTCTCCCTGGAGGTGCTGCGGGATACGGGAAAAACCCGCCTTTTGTATGTTTATCGGGAAAGCCGTCTGGCTCGGGACCTTTCCCACGGGCTGGCCCGCTGTATCCTCTGCGGGTGCGGGTATGCCGGTTTTGGCGTAGAAGAAGCGCTGGACACCCTGAAAAGTCGGATTGCCCGGGAAGGGGATTTCCCCCACGAAATCGGCCTGTTTTTGGGGTATCCCCCGGAGGATGTGGAAGGCTTTATGAAGCATCGCGGCCGCAACTGCAAGTGCGTGGGATGCTGGAAGGTCTACGGGGACGAAGAGGGCGCTGTGCGGCAGTTTGCCCGGTTCAAAAAGTGCCGGGACGTGTATCTGCGCCTGTTCCACGGCGGGCGGAGCCTTTGGCAGCTCACCGTGGCCTCATAACGTTGGATTACCACAGCGGGAAACCGCATGGGCTTTTAAAATTTATACTTACCGTAAAGGAGACGAAGAACCATGAGTAAAGTAGCAGTAGTATATTGGAGCGGCACCGGCAACACCCAGGCCATGGCGGACGCAGTGGCCGCCGGGGCCCAGGAGGCCGGCGCAGAGGTGCAGGTGCTGGAGGCCTCCTCTTTTGGGGCCGACCAGATGGACGCTTATGACGCGGTGGCCTTTGGCTGCCCCTCTATGGGTTCGGAGCAGCTGGAAGAAAGCGAGTTCGAGCCCATGTTCACCGACTGCGAGGCGAAGCTCTCCGGCAAGAAAATCGCCCTTTTTGGCTCCTATGGCTGGGGCGACGGCGAATGGATGCGCAACTGGGAGCAGACCTGCACCGATGACGGCGCGGTTTTGGCCTGCGACAGCGTTATCTGCAACGAGGCCCCGGACGATGATGCCGTGGAAGCCTGCAAGGCCCTGGGCAAAGCCCTGGCATAATTTTCGAGTATAAGGCGGGGGCCTGCTCTTCCCCCGACAGAATATGTTCATTTCCTCAACGCAATGCCCGGTGGAAGCGCCCACCGGGCATTTGCAGGTTCGGGACTGGTCCTCCCAGAAATCACAAAACGGCTTCCAGGCACTGTCTGCCGGAAGCCGTTTTGCTGTTTATGTAAGAGAGAAGGATGCCATTACTTTTTGTGCCGGATTAGGCCAATGGCCTTGGCGATTTCCATAACCACAAAGGGGGCGATAATCAGGCCCAAGCCCGCCAGATAGAGCTGCCAGGGCAGGATGACCAAGCCGAAAGCTACATTGGCCGGGGTGAACAGCACCAGGGCTACCAGCACCAGGGAACACAGGGCCGCCCAGTTGAGCTTGTGGTTGCTGAAGGGGCCGATATGGAACAGGGAATGTTCCGAACGCATATTGAAGGCCTGCACAATCTGGGTCAGGGCCAGCACCATAAAGGCCAGGGTCTGGCCGCCGGCCAGAGAGCCGGTGTAGCTTTCGCCAATGACAAAGGCGCACAGGGAGAGGAAGCCGAAAAGCAGGCCCTGGAGGCACACCTGGATGCCCAGGCCGTGGGCGAAGAGCCCTTCATGCTTGGAGCGGGGCTTTTGCTTCATCACGTCGTCCTCTACCGCTTCCATGCCCAGGGCAATGGCCGGCAGGCTGTCGGTAACCAGGTTAATCCACAAAAGCTGCATGGACAGCAGGGGCGTTTTGCGCCAGAGAATCATGGCGAAAAATACCGTGAGAACCTCGCCGATGTTGGTGCCCAGCAGGAAGCCCACTACCTTGCGGATGTTGGCGTAGATGCCGCGGCCTTCCCGGACAGCGTCCACAATGGTGGCGAAATTGTCGTCGGTGAGGGTCATGTCCGCCGCGCCCTTGGCCACATCGGTGCCGGTGATGCCCATGGCGCAGCCGATGTCGGCGGCCTTCAGGGCCGGGGCGTCGTTGACGCCGTCGCCGGTCATGGCCACTACCTGCTCCTTGCGCTGCCAGGCCTTCACAATGCGGATCTTATTTTCCGGGGAAACACGGGCATATACGGCGATATGCTCCACTTCCTGGTCCAGCTGTTCCTCGCTCATGGCGTCCAGCTCTGTGCCGGTGATGGCCTTGTCCTCCTCGGTGAGGATGCCCAGCTCCTCGGCAATGGCCGAAGCTGTCACCACATGGTCGCCGGTAATCATCACGGGCTTAATGCCGGCCTGCCGGCAGGTAGCTACCGCCACCTTTACCTCCGGACGGGGCGGGTCGATCATGCCCACCAGGCCCAGGAAAATCAAGTCGTTTTCCAGCTCTTCGGGGGTGGGATTGGCCGGAACCTGCTCCAGCTCTTTATAAGCGATAGCCAGCACCCGCAGGGCGTTGGCGCTCATTTGGTCGTTGATTTTCCGGGCGGTCTCAATGTCCCCCTGGACGCACTTGGAGGCCATCACATCAAAAGCGCCCTTGACAATGGCGATGGTCTTGCCCCCTACCCGGTTGACGCTGGTCATGAGCTTCCGGTCGGAGTCAAAGGGGATTTCCGCCAGACGGGGATACTCCTTGTGGAGCTTTTCCTGGGAAATGCCGTTTTTGTGGGCGGCCACCAAAATGGAGGTCTCGGTGGGGTCGCCGATGTGCTGCTCGGTGCCGTCCTCTTTGAAGGTAACGGAGCCGTTGCAGCAGAGGGCGCCGGTCTCCAGCAGGGCCCGGATCTCCGGGGAATTTTCCGTGCTGATGTCTTCCGGCTCCTTGGCGCCGTCCCGCCAGGCCTTGACCAAAGTCATGCGGTTCTGGGTCAGGGTGCCGGTTTTATCGGAGCAGATGACAGAGGCGCTGCCCAAAGTCTCTACGGCGGGCAGCCGGCGGATCAGGGCGTTTTTCTTGACCATCCGCTGCACGCCGATGGCCAGCACAATGGTGACAATGGCCGGCAGGCCCTCGGGAATGGCGGAAACCGCCAGGGAAACCGCCGTCATGAAGATTTCCAGGACTTCCATGCCGCTGAGCAGGCCCACCACAAAGATAATGGCGCAGGCGGCCAGGGCCACGATGCCCAGATATTTGCCCAGCTGGGCCAGTTTCTGCTGCAAGGGGGTTTGGGTCTCCTCTTCCCCTTCCAGCAAGCCGGCGATTTTGCCCATTTCCGTATCCATGCCGGTGCCGGTAACCACGGCGGTGGCGGTGCCATAGGTGACGCTGCACCCGGAGAACACCATGTTGCTCCGGTCGCCTAAAGGAGCGTTTTCATCCACTTGGGCATCGGCGTCCTTTTCCGAGGGGACGGATTCACCGGTGAGGGCGGATTCCTCGCTTTTCAGGCTGGCACTTTGGAGCAGGCGGGCGTCGGCGGGGATAAAGTCGCCGGCTTCCAGGCGGATAATGTCCCCAGGCACCAGCTGGGAAGCGTCAATTACCGTCTCCTTGCCGCCCCGGATGACCCGGGCGTGGGGCGCGGAGAGGTTTTTCAGGGCGTCCAGGGCTTTTTCCGCTTTGCTTTCCTGCACCATACCCATAATGGCGTTGAGAATGACGATGAGCAGGATCAATACCGGCTCAAAGAACTCCATGGGGTCCCCTTCCACGCAGGCGATGACAAAGGAGACGGCGGCGGCCAGGAGCAGGATGAGGATCATGACGTCCTTAAACTGCTCGATAAAGCGCTGGAGATTGGTCTTTTTCTTCTTTTCCTTGAGTTTGTTGGGGCCGTGCTTTTCCAACAGTGCGGCGGCCTGCTCCGGAGAGAGGCCCTGTTGGGCGTTGGAAGAAAGGCTCTGTAGGACAGCGTCCTTTCCTTGACTGTGGGGTGACAATGTAGATTCCTCCCATAAAATGTTTTGGGCCTTGCTTGTATAAGCGGCACAAACAAGGCGTAGGGTAACAAAAGAGTTACAATACGATTGTATCGGGCTTTGGAGGCGTAGTCAATAGCCCGGGACAGAAAATGGGAAAAGCCTTCCATTTTCTTCACGCAAAAGCGGCCGGCAAAACTGCCGGCCGCCTCTGTTTCGATGAGGGCAGGGTTACATCATGTGTTCCTCGCAGGCGTTATCCACCACGCGGACGCCCATTTTTTCCCGGGAAGGGGTCAGGTCCTTGCGGATCCCAGTGCTGTCATAGGCAGGGCAGATGGCCCGTTCCGGGTCCATCCGGGGACATTCTCCCTTGGGGTCTTTCCCGGCGAAGGTCTTTTTGGAGGTCTTTCGAGTTTTCAACACTTTCACCCCGGTCTGTGGAAATTCCCGCCGGCCTGAAAGCCTGCGGGCTGTTAGTATTTCCGGCGGGGCGGGGCTTTATGCTTGCCGGTGGCGGCGGCTTTGGGCTCTTTCAGAAGAATCCGGGTCTGGCCCTGGTTCAGGGAGAGGAGCTTTGTCTGGATGCGGGGGTGCTTGAGCTGGGTGCGCACCATGTCCCGCAGGACCGTGCCCCGGCTGTAGCCGTGGATAACCACCACTTCCCGAACCTGGGGGTCCACATGGGAGAGGAGGTGTTCCAGCCGGGCCTTGGCGTCGGCGGCCATGAGGCCATGGATATCGACTTCTACCACCGTGGGGGAGGGTTTGGTGACTTTCATGGAGAGGGCCTTCTTTCAATAAAATCAGTCTGCCGGTAAAAATAAAACAGGAAACATAACTTTTGATATTTTTTTCCTCTGGTTTATGATATAATCAGGATACAGCAACCTGTTTGCACACCGGAAAGGGGCGGCGGTTGGCCGCAGCTTTCTTTGGCATCGGAAGAGGAAAATTCTTATCAACTTTATCAATCAGTATACAGGAAACTTTGAAACGGAACAAGGGGGCATAACGGCAATGACCGTGGTGGATATTCGGAATATCGTGACAGACAGCAATGTGGAGCTGATTTCCATCAGCCCCTCTACCATCTATTATGCGGAAGAAAAACAGGAAGAAGGGCACCGGAGCCTGTTTATTTTGGAATATAACCGGGAGACCAGCCGGGAGCGGATTATCGCCAATTATTTTCTCACCCGGCCCTCCTTTGTCCAGCACTACTTTGATTTTCCCGAGGAAATCCTCATCGTCATGGAAAACGGCGGCAGCACCGTGTGGCTTTTGAGCCTGGACAAGGCAACCGGCGAGGAAAAAGCGTTGGAGGAAATCCATTTTGTAGGGGGATTTTTCGGCTGTAAGGCCCTGGACGAGCGCCATGTGCTCTTTTATACCTGTGAAAACGAAAAGCACCGGGAGCAGTTCCGGGAATATCAACGGGCTACAGGCCTCTCCCAGGTGGCCTGCCTGTATGATTTGCAGGAGCACCGGTATGTCTATGTCCGGGATCTGCGCATCTGCGGCCTGGAACCGGAAAACCTGATTCCCTATGAGGCCGGCGGAGAGAAAAAGCTGTTGATTCTTCAGCCCCACGGCAGTGAGGAGGAAAAAGAGCACTGCTACCGCAACCGCCGCTGGCTGGGAGACGGCGTGGAGGATGTGGTTTGGCTCTGTTCCGTGGAGAAGTTCCTGGAGGGCATCCGGGCCGGGGAGGCCCGCCTGCCTTTGCAGCGGGTTCTCAGCGCGGGAACAGACGGCCTGCTGCGGTTTGCCGGCATGGATGAATACAACCTGTATTTCCGCGCTAAATACTTCCCCACCGGGGACCAGCGCATCTGCGCGGTGAGCAAGGCTACCGTGCGCAAGGCCGTAGTAGCAGATTTGAATCTGAAGCCCGACGAGGGCCCCGCTTCCTTTTTTATTGATATGGATGCGGCCCAGGTGTTCCGGGTGGAGGAGCTGGAGGACGGCTACCACATTACCGGCGCTTTGAACACGGCGGTGGACGCCTATTACCCCAAGGAGCTGGGGGATTTCGTGTGCTGCATGGAGGACCGGTTTATTGTGGCCCGGTATGTGATGAGCGACCAGAGCGATACCTTCACCTTCTATTCGGTGTTTGACTGCAAAACCGGAAAACAGCAGAGCTATGAGTGCAGCTGTGTGGTGAACGGCAATACCGTAGTGCTGTATTAAAGGATTTGCGGCTGGCTTTTGATGTTTTTTCTGTATTTTCCCCTTTTTTACGCGGTTCCTTTATCAAAAAATCCGAAAAACTATTGACAACCTCTGGGGAGCGGCGTATAATAGGAGCAAATAAACCAAACCGATGAGTAAGAGTAGTACGCGCAGAGGAAATCCTCTTCAGAGAGCCGGGGCAGGTGGAAGCCCGGCGTGGATGGCTGTGCGGAATGGACTTACGAGGGCCGGGTGAGCGCTGGAAAGCGGGTAGCCTGGGACGGGAACTCCACCCGTTATCAAGGGAGCATGCATGATGGTGCATGGAGCGAGTGGGCGGAAATTCCGCCAAACCGGGTGGTACCGCAGGAGTGAATGGCTCTTGTCCCTGTAAACAGGGGCAAGGGCCTTTTTTGTTGGCCCACTTCCATCACTGTGAAATATTATGATTTTGAAAGGAGCATCCCCATTATGGCAAAAATTCCCCATCGACTGAACCTCACCGAAGACCAGCTCCCCAAGCAGTGGTATAACCTCCGGGCCGATATGAAGGAGCAGCCCGAACCCATGCTGAATCCGGCCACCATGAAGCCCATTAAAACGGAAGAGCTCTATCCCATTTTCTGCGAAGAGCTGGCTGCCCAGGAAATGGACAGCACGACCCGCTATATCGATATTCCCGAAGAGGTCCAGGAGATTTACAAGTGCTACCGGCCTTCTCCCCTCTGCCGGGCCTATACCCTGGAAAAGTATCTGGACACCCCTGCCCGGATCTACTATAAATTTGAGGGCAACAACACCTCCGGCAGCCATAAGCTGAATTCCGCCGTGCCCCAGGCCTATTATGCCAAGCAGCAGGGCCTCAAGGGCCTGACCACGGAGACCGGCGCCGGCCAGTGGGGCACCGCCCTGGCAGAAGCCTGCGCATACTTTGACCTGCCTCTGACGGTGTTTATGGTCAAGGGCTCCTATCTCCAGAAGCCCTATCGCCGCTCCATTATCCAGACCTTCGGCGCCGATGTGATTGCCAGCCCCAGCGACACCACGAAGGTGGGCCGGGCGATTCTGGCCAATGACCCGGAAACCAGCGGCAGCTTGGGATGCGCCATCAGCGAAGCCATTGAAAAGGCCACCACCCATGAGGGCTACCGCTATGTGCTGGGTTCCGTCCTGAACCAGGTGGTGCTCCATCAGTCCATTATCGGCCTGGAATGCAAAACCGCCATGGAGATGCTGGACGAGTATCCCGATGTGGTCATCGGCTGCGCCGGCGGCGGCTCCAACCTGGGCGGCCTGATCGCCCCCTTTATGCAGGATAAGCTCCTGGGCCGGGCCAACCCCCACTTTGTCGCCGTGGAACCCGCCTCCTGCCCCTCCCTGACCCGGGGCCGCTATGCTTATGATTTCTGTGACACCGGTAAGGTGACGCCTCTGGCCAAAATGTACACCCTGGGCAGCGGCTTTATCCCCTCCGCCAACCATGCCGGCGGCCTGCGGTATCACGGGATGTCCCCCATCCTCTCCAAGCTGTATCACGACGGCTATCTGGATGAGGCCCGTTCTGTGGAACAGACCAAGATCTTTGAAGCAGCTACCCTGTTTGCCAAGACCGAAACCATCCTGCCGGCGCCGGAATCCTCCCATGCCATCTGGGCGGCTATCCAGGAAGCCCTGCGCTGCAAGGAGACCGGCGAGTCCAAGTGCATCCTCTTTGGCCTGACGGGCACCGGCTATTTTGACATGACCGCGTACACTTCTTTCCGGGAGGGCACCATGAAGGACTATATCCCCACGGATGAGGATTTGCAGGCTGGATTTGACGCTTTGCCCAAAGTTGAGCAGGAATAATTAGTTGCTTTCTACAGTTCTCGGCAAACCGTCGTAAAGACAAAAGACAGAAAAATCTGATTTTGGATAAAAAAGAGATTCTCTTTCAAAGGCTTGTGAAAGAGTTGACACTCTATATGGGGTGGGGTATAATAAAGACGCAAAAGCAAAGCAATGGAGCATAAAACTCCGAGTGTTACTAAATTTTGCGTATAAGTTTTAGCGGCAAGATTGCCGCACCTTTTTCAATACAACTCCTCCCCAAAAAGGAAAAAGCCGGGTTTTCCCCGGCTTTTTCCTTTTTCTTTTTTGCTGGATAAAAACAGCTTGTTGGTGGCCCGGAGGGGGATTTTTCTCCTTGGTTTCTTGCGTATTTTAAGGGGCCGTGGTATCATGGAGAGCAAGCGGGCCGGTTTTGTACCGGTAAAAATGATTGAGAACAGGAAAGGAAGAAGCGTTATTATGAAAAAAGGAAGCCGCAACCGGGGCCTGATCCGCCGGTTTGCCCCCTATTTTAAAAAGTACAAATGGGTACTGGTACTGGATCTTTTCTGCGCCTCTCTGACCACCATCTGCGAGCTGGTGCTGCCTCTGATTGTCCAGTATATCACGGATATGGGCATGAATAACCTGGAAGCCCTGACTGTGCAGATTATTTTGCAGCTGGGGCTGTTTTACCTGATCCTGCGCCTCATTGACGGCGCGGCCAACTACTATATGGCGTCTATTGGCCATGTGATGGGCGCCCGGATTGAAACGGATATGCGCCGGGACCTCTTTGACCATTTGCAGAAGCTCTCCTTCTCCTATTATGACAACACCAAAATCGGGCAGATTATGGCCCGGATTACCAGCGACCTCTTTGACGTGACGGAATTTGCCCACCACTGCCCGGAGGAGTTCTTTATTGCCGGGGTGAAAATCGTGGCTTCTTTCTGCATTTTGTGCCCCATGAACCTGTGGCTGACCCTGATTATTTTCGCAATCCTGCCCCTGATGCTGGTGTGCTCGGTGTATTTCAACCGGAAAATGCGGGTGGAATTCAAGCGTTCCCGGGTGCAGATTGGCGAACTCAATGCCCAGGTAGAGGACAGCCTCCTGGGCGTGCGGGTGGTAAAGTCCTTTGCCAACGAGGATATTGAACGGGAAAAATTCGAGGAGGGAAACCAGCAATTTCTCACCATTAAAAAAGCCATGTATAAGTATATGGCGGGTTTCCAGACCTCTACCCGGCTCTTTGACGGCCTGATGTATATTGTAGTCGTGGTGGCCGGCGCCCTGTTTATGGTGTACCGCCAGTTAGACCCGGCCCAGCTCATGGCGTATTTGCTGTATGTGAACACCCTGCTTACCTCGATCCGCCGGATTGTGGAATTTACAGAACAGTTCCAGCGGGGCATGACAGGTATTGAGCGCTTTGTGGAGATTATGGACGCCCCGGTGGACATTACCGACGCCCCGGACGCCCAGAAGCTGACCCAGCTCCATGGCGAAGTGGAGTTCCGGGATGTGGGCTTTGCCTATAAGGATGACGGCACAGAAGTCCTCTCTCACATCAACCTGCACGTGACTCCCGGAGAGAGCGTAGCCCTGGTGGGGCCCTCCGGCGGCGGCAAGACCACCATGTGCAGTTTGATTCCCCGGTTTTACGATGTGACGGAAGGGGCCGTGCTCCTGGACGGCAAAGACGTGCGCTCCCTGACCCTCCACTCCCTGCGCTCCCTGGTGGGGGTGGTGCAGCAGGATGTGTACCTGTTCTCCGGCTCCGTGTTTGAGAATATCCAGTATGGCCGGCCTGGGGCCTCCCGGGAGGAGGTCATGGAGGCTGCCAAAAAAGCCGGCGCCCATGAGTTTATCATGCATCTCAGCGACGGCTACGACACCTATGTGGGCGAACGGGGCGTGAAGCTCTCCGGCGGCCAGAAGCAGCGTATCAGTATTGCCCGGGCCTTCCTGAAGAATCCCCCGGTGCTGATTTTGGACGAGGCCACCTCCGCTTTGGACAACGAGAGCGAAAAGTTGGTGCAGGAGTCCCTGGAAAAGCTCTCCAAGGGCCGAACCACCTTTACCATTGCCCACCGGCTCTCCACTATCCGCCGGGCGGATACCATTCTGGTGCTCACGGAAAAGGGCATCGAGGAGCGTGGAAACCATCAGGAGCTGCTGGAGAAAGGCGGCATCTACGCCCATCTGTATGAGCTTTCTACGGGATTGGAAAAGGTATAAGGAATCCCTTTTCAATTGAAAACGCAGCAAGGCCCCGGCGCACTCGCGCCGGGGCCTGCTTATTTTTGTTTATGAAATGAAAAAGCGGCTCAATAGTCGTCTACGTCAAACCGGCGGTCCCGGAAGTAGAAATCCCGGTCGGCCTCGGTGATTTCCCGGATGACCCGGCAGAGGTTGCCCGCTGCCAGTACATTGTCCGGCAAGTCCTTGGTGACCACGCTGCCGGAGCCCACCACCACATTATTGCCGATGTGGACGCCGGGGTTTACCACCACGTTGCCTCCCAGCCAGACGTTGTCGCCAATGGTGACATCGATTCCATACTCATAGCCGGAGTTCCGGGAATCCGGGTGCAGGGGGTGGCCGGCGGTATAGATGGCCACGTTGGGGGCGAACATCACGTTGTCCCCGATGGTTACCCGGGCCACATCCAGGATCACCAGGTTGTAGTTGGCGAAGAAGTTCTTCCCCACGTGAATGTTGTATCCATAGTCGCAGTGGAAGGGCTGCTCTATGTGGACGTTTTCCCCGCAGCTCCCCAGGATCTCCTGCATCAGAGCGGCTTGCTCCGGGCCGGGTTCCGTGTGGTTAAAGGCAAAAATCCGCTTTTTATTGGCGTTCCGTTCCTCCAAAAGGCCGTCCAGCCAAGCTTTATACGGTAAATTTGCCAACATTCTTTCTTTTTGATTCATGGTGTAGCCTCAGAAGGATTAGTCCTCTTTCTCGTCCTTGTCTTCTTTTTCTTTTTGATATTCCGGGTCCTTCACAATGAGCAGCTTGCTGATGCGGCGCTCTTCCACCTCTTCTACGGTAAAGGTGAGGTTTTCCCAGGTAACCGTTGGATGCTCTCCCGGCTTGGGAATGCGCCCCAGCAGCTCTACGACCATACCGGCAATGGTATCGTAATCCCCTTCCGGCAAATCTACATCCAGCAGGTCCTCGATTTCGTCAATGGAGGTGCTGCCGTCTACGGTGAAGGCGTTTTCGCTGACCCGGAAAATTTCTTCTTCCTCATCGTCGTATTCGTCCTGGATATTGCCCACAATGGATTCCAGCAGGTCCTCCATGGTGACAATGCCCTCGGTGCCGCCGTACTCGTCCACCACAATGGCAATCTGCAAACGGCGGGCGGTCATTTCCTCCAGCAGCTCATTGCAGCTTTTGCTCTCGGGCACAAAGTAGGCCGGGCGCATATAATCGGTGATTTTAGCGTCTTCGGGGATGTCCTGCCCCACATAACGGAGAAGGTCCTTTACATAGAAAATACCCAGCACCGTGTCCAGCTGGTCGTGGTATACCGGCATCCGGGAATACCCCTCTTCCGTGGCCAGACGGGCAGCCTCCAGCACGGTGGCGGTATCCTCTACAGCCGTGACCTCTGTGCGGTGGGTCATAATCTCGCTGACAGCCCGGTCGTCAAACTCAAAGATGTTGGAGATCATGTCCTTGGCGCCCGGGTCGATCACGCCTTTTTCCTGGCCCACATCCACCATCATGAGAATTTCTTCCTCGGTGACCGTCTCTTCCGAAGAGTTGGGGTCAATGCCGAAGAGGCGCAAAACCAGGTTGGTGGAAAAGCTCAGGAAGGTAATGAAGGGGCTGAAAATCTTCGCTACAGCGGAAAGGATGCCTACAAATTTAAAGGAGAGCTGCTCTGCCCGCTGCATGGCGATTTTTTTAGGAACCAGCTCGCCCAGCACCAGGGAGAAATAAGACAGGACAATGGTAATGAGCACAGTGGAAATACCCACGATGGTAGAATGCGACAGGGGGATAAACCCGCTGAGCCAGTCGGCCAGCATGTTGGCGAAGCTCTGGGAAGCCGACGCGGAAGTCAGGAACCCGGAGAGGGTGACGCCAATTTGGATAGTGGACAAAAAGCGGCTGGAGTTAGCGGTGAGCTTTACCAGCTTCTGGGCTTTCTTGTTGCCGTCTTCCGCCATTTTTTTGAGCTTTCCATCGTTTAGGGTGATGACTGCAATTTCCGAAGCGGCAAAGAAGCCGTTGAGGAAAATCAGCAGAATCAGCAGGAGCACAGAAAAAATAGTTCCCTGCAAATCCATGGTCTGGGTGGGATCCGCCGCGGATACGGCGGTGCTGAGGAGGTTGAACATACAGTGGCCTTCGGGTTCGGAGGGCATAAAAATCGGTTTCCCCTTTCATAAGTAAATATTAAGTTTGATTTGGGGAGGGTTCCCCTGGACGTCTTTCTGCCGGGAAGCAAAAAGAAATATAATCACTATTATTTTACCGTATGGCCGGGCTGCCTGTCAACGCAGGGGATTGACGGCTGAGAGGCTGTGCGGGTGAGGAAGGAACAGCAGGAGGGAGGCCATGAAAAGCCGGGAGTTTATAGGGGGAAAATCCGCCGTTTTTGCCGGAAAACCGGCTTTTCCTTTTGTGGAATCCTGGAAAAGGGTTCTCTGGGAAGCCCTGGAAAAAAATCATTTGGGAAATTGAGAGAAAATCCTCATTTCACTTTACAGAAGGCGCAAAAAATGATAGAATTTAGCTTGTACAGAAGCTTTTTGGAACGTGAAAAGCTGCCTGTAGGGGTTTGCCGCGCCTTCTGACGGGCGGCCCTGCCAGTCTTTTTGGATTCGGTACTCTTATTTTTTATCCCGAAAAGGAGGAAATACTTCCATGGTAACAAGAACCAAGAAGAGCATGGACGGTAACACCGCTGCCGCACACGTAGCGTATGCGTTTACAGAAGTTGCCGCCATCTATCCCATCACCCCGTCCAGCCCCATGGCGGACAATGTGGACGTGTGGTCTGCCGCCGGACAGGAGAACATTTTCGGCACCCAGGTTAAGGTTGTCGAGATGCAGTCTGAGGCCGGTGCTGCCGGTGCTGTTCACGGCTCCCTGGCCGCTGGCGCCCTGACCACCACCTTCACCGCTTCCCAGGGCCTGCTGCTGATGATCCCCAACATGTATAAGATCGCCGGCGAGCTGCTGCCCAGCGTGTTCCATGTGTCTGCCCGTACCGTGGCCAGCCACGCCCTGAACATTTTCGGCGACCACTCCGACGTGTATGCTTGCCGTCAGACCGGTTTCGCTATGCTGGCTGAGACCAACCCCCAGGAAGTCATGGACCTGGCTGCTGTGGCCCATCTCTCCGCTATCAAGGGCAAGGTGCCGTTCATCAACTTCTTCGACGGCTTCCGCACTTCCCACGAGATTCAGAAGATCGAGGTGTGGGATTACAAGGATCTGGCCGAAATGGTGGATTGGGACGCGATCCAGTCCTTCCGCGATCACGCCCTGAATCCCGAGCATCCCTCCATGCGCGGTTCCCACGAGAACGGCGACATCTTCTTCCAGCATCGTGAGGCCTGCAACAAGTACTATGACGCCCTGCCCGCAGTGGTGGAAGAGTACATGGACAAGGTCAACGAGAAGCTGGGCACCGACTACAAGCTGTTCAACTACTACGGTGCTCCCGATGCTGACCGCGTCATCATCGCTATGGGCTCCATCTGCGACGTGGCCGAGGAAGTCATCGACTATCTGACCGCTAAGGGTGAGAAGGTCGGCCTGGTAAAGGTTCGCCTGTATCGTCCCTTCGTTGCTTCCAAGCTGCTGGAGGCTATCCCCGCCACCGCCAAGAAGATCGCTGTGCTGGACCGCACCAAGGAACCCGGTGCTCTGGGCGAGCCCCTGTATCTGGACGTTGTGGCTGCTCTCCGCGAGGCTGGCAACGACGCTGCTGTGATCGGCGGCCGTTACGGCCTGGGCTCCAAGGACACCCCGCCCTCCAGCGTGTTCGCTGTGTATGAGGAGCTGTCCAAGGACGAGATGAAGCCCCGCTTCACCCTGGGCATCACCGACGACGTCACCTACCTCTCCCTGGAGGAGAAGCCCGCTCCCAACACCGCTGCAGAAGGCACCACCGAGTGCAAGTTCTGGGGCCTGGGCGGCGACGGCACCGTTGGCGCCAACAAGAACTCCACCAAGATCATCGGTGACCACACCGATAAATATATCCAGGCATACTTCCAGTATGACTCCAAGAAGACCGGCGGCGTAACCATCAGCCACCTGCGCTTCGGCGACAAGCCCATCAAGAGCCCCTACTACATCAACAAGGCTGACTTTGTGGCCTGCCACAACCCCTCCTATGTAATCAAGGGCTTTAAGATGGTCAACGACGTGAAGCCCGGCGGTATCTTCATGATCAACTGCCAGTGGACCGACGAGGAACTGGATCATCATATGCCCGCTGAGGCGAAGCGCTACATCGCCAACAACAACATTCAGCTGTACACCATCAACGCCATCGACAAGGCCATTGAGATCGGCATGGGCAAGCGCACCAACACCATTCTGCAGTCCGCTTTCTTTGCCCTGGCCAACATCATGCCCAAGGAGGACGCCATCCGCTTCATGAAGGAAGCTGCTAAGAAGTCCTACTCCAAGAAGGGCGAGGCCGTTGTTGAGATGAACTATAAGGCCATCGACGCCGGCGCTGACGCTCTGCACAAGGTGGAAATCCCCGCTTCCTGGGCTACCGCCGAGGATCCCGCTAATACCACCGTGCTGGAGGGCAACCCCGCTACCGTGAAGATGGTCAAGGAAATCATGGAGCCCGTTGGCAGAATGGACGGCGACAGCCTGCCTGTTTCCGCTTTCGTGGATCATGTGGACGGCCAGTTCGAGCAGGGCGCTTCCGCTTATGAGAAGCGCGGCGTTGCTGTGATGGTTCCCGAGTGGATTCCCGAGAACTGCATCCAGTGCAACCAGTGCGCCTTTGTGTGTCCTCATGCCACCATCCGTCCCTTCGCTCTCACCGCTGATGAGGTGGAGAAGGCTCCCGCTGCCTTCAAGGGCAAGAAGATGACCGGTAAGGGCTGCGAGAACTACACCTTTACCATGACCGTTTCCCCGCTGGACTGCATGGGCTGCGGCGTTTGCGCCAATGTCTGCCCCGCTCCCAACAAGGCCCTGAAGATGGTGCCCCAGGAGAGCCAGGCTGCTCAGCAGGAGGTCTTCGATTATGCCGTTGCCAATATCCGCAAGAAGGATGGCATGATGGCCGAGACCACCGTCAAGGGTTCTCAGTTCAACCAGCCGCTGCTTGAGTTCTCCGGCAGCTGCGCAGGCTGTGCCGAGACCAGCTATGCCCGCCTGATCACCCAGATGTTCGGCGAGCGTATGTTCATCTCCAATGCTACCGGTTGCTCCTCCATCTGGGGCGGCCCCGCAGCTACTTCCCCGTACACCACCAGCAAGGTCAGCGGCTTTGGTCCCGCCTGGGCAAACTCCCTGTTCGAGGACAACGCTGAGCATGGCTTTGGTATGTACCTGGGCCAGAAGGTCATCCGCGACCGCCTCATTGATGAAGTGAAGGCTGCCCGCGATGCCGCTTCTGACGAGATGAAGGCTGCTATCGACGCATATCTGGACACCGTGGACGACGGTAAGGCCAATGGCCCCGCTGCCCAGGCCCTGATTGCTGAGATGGAAAAGGATCCCGAGGCTTACAAGGAGATCCTGGCTAAGAAGAGCTACCTGTCCAAGAAGAGCGTGTGGATCTTCGGCGGCGACGGCTGGGCTTATGACATCGGCTTCGGCGGCCTGGATCACGTCCTGGCTTCCGGCGAGGATGTCAACGTCATGGTCTTCGACACCGAGGTGTATTCCAACACCGGCGGACAGGCTTCCAAGGCCAGCCAGATGGGCCAGGTTGCCCAGTTTGCCGCAGCCGGTAAGGCTATCGGCAAGAAGAGCCTGGCTGACATCGCCATGACCTATGGCTATGTCTATGTGGCTCAGATCGCTATGGGCGCCAACCAGGCCCAGACCCTGAAGGCTCTGGCCGAGGCTGAGGCTTATCATGGCCCGTCCCTGATCATCGGCTATGCTCCCTGCGAGATGCACGGTGTTAAGGGCGGTATGACCAACTGCCAGGCTGAGATGAAGAAGGCTGTGGCTGCTGGTTACTGGAATATGTTCCGGTACAACCCCATGCTCAAGGCCGAGGGCAAGAACCCCTTCATCCTGGACAGCAAGAAGCCCGACACCAGCGAGTATCAGGACTTCATTTCCAGCGAGACCCGTTACAGCCGCCTGAAGCTCTCCTTCCCGGAGCGCGCCCAGAAGCTGTTTGCCAAGGCCGAAGAGCGTGCCGCCGAGCGGTATGAGCAGCTGGAGAAGCGCGCCAAGGGCGAGGAATAATGTTTCCTCTGAAAAAATAAATCCCGTTCCCTACATCTTCTTTCTGTAAGGAACGAAACAGCGCCCCGGATGAGGACCTCTCATCCGGGGCGTTTTGCATGGTATCAGCAGAAAAAAGAGGCGGGCCTTTTGGCCCGCCTCTAGCTTTTGGAAATCAACCTTTCACAGGGACTTCCATAATGTAGTCGTTCATAAAGTAGCCGTTTCCGATGTCCGTGTCCTCTTCCCGCAGGGTGCAAAAGCCAAAGTGGCGGTAGACGGCAACCGTGTGGTCGTTGTGGCGGTTGACCGTGAGCCAGATGGCGGAATAGCCCTCTTTGCGGCAGAGCTCCTGCAAAAAGGTGAACGCCTTTCGGGCCACCCCCTGGCCCCGGGCCTCTTTGCGCAGATAGAGCTTGCTCAAAAACAGCCGGCCGTCGGAATCCGGGCGGATGCCGATATAGCCCACCGGTTTGCCCTCTGCCATGGTCAGATAGTAGCGGTAGCCTTCGTGCTCCAGCTGGTGGGTGATGGCCGGCAGGGACTGGAATTTCTCCACCATATAGTTGACCTGGCCTTCCCCTAAAAGAGGGGTGAAGTATTCGTGCCAAATCTCTTCCGCCATGGCGCATAGGGTGTGGAGTTTGTCCGGCGTGTCTACCAAATCAAAACGGATTTCCATGAGAGAGCCTTCTTTCTTTAAATTTCAAATACTCGTAGAAGCGTTATACCTCTTCGGTAGTTTCCAGATAATTCCCCAGGAAGGTGAACCGGGGCAGTTCCTCGCTGAGAGTGCCCATCAGGTCCATGGTGTGGGACTGCCGGACATTGCCGGTAAAGTCCAGATAAAAATCATATTCAAAGGCTTTGCCCCGGATGGGCCGGGACTCGATTTTCGTCAGATTCAGGCCGTTCATGGCAAAGCGGCCCAGCACCTCGTGGAGGGAGCCGGGGACGTTGGGCAGGGAGAAACACAGGCTGATTTTATCGGCGTCCTCGGGCAGACAGGGGGAGCGGCTGATGACGATGAACCGGGTGCGGTTGTCCCGGGCGTTCTGGATGTTCTCCTCCAAAATGGTCAGGCCGTATTTTTTCGCCGCCTGGTGGGAGCAGATCACCGCCGCGTGGTGGAGGCGCTCCATGGAGAGCATTTTGGCCGCCGCCGCCGTGTTGCTGTACTCCTGGGCCTGGTAGCCGTGGGAAGTGAGGTAGTCGGAGCATTGGGCCAGCCCCTGAGGGTGGGAGAACACCAGGCGAACCTCTCCGGTGTTTTCCGTGCCGCAAAGACAGTGGCGCACCGGAAGGGTGACAGCCCGGACAATGAAAAAGCGGTATTGCAGAATCAGGTCGTAGACGTCCGTCACAGAGCCGGCGGAGGAATTCTCCACGGGAATCACGCCGAAATCCGCTTCCCCTTGTTCCACAGCGGAAAACACCTGGCTGAAGGCCGGGAAAAAGCACATCTCCCCCTGGGGGAAAATTGTCTGGGCGGCCCTGTGGGTAAAGGCCCCCGCCACCCCGGGACAAGCCACCTTCACGCCGGAAACGGACAGTTCTTCGGAGGCTCCGGCGATCATCTGCCGCAGGGCCTTTCCGGAGCCCAAAAGCTGGTGCTGCCGGTCCCGGCTGACGCTCATCATGGTGCTGTAGAGTTGCCGGGCCACAGCGGCATAGTCCCCGGCCTGATTGCCTACCCGGTCCAGAATCTCTTCTTCCCGCTGGGCGTTGAATACCGGAAGCCCCTGCTCCTTTTTCACTTGGGCCACCTGTTCCGCGCAGCGCATCCGCCGGAGGAACAGGGGTAGGAGCTGGCTGTCAATGTCGTCGATTTCCTTCCGAATCTGGGATAAGTCCATAGAGAAACCGCCTTTCTATGTTTTTATGAGTAAATAAGTAAATAATCTGTAGTTGATATTATAAGTAGTTTGCAAATCAGAGAGCCTATTCCAGCCATTGAATAAAAGCAATCTTGTCTTTTCGGTTATAACCTGCCTTTTCATAAAAATGCAGAGTCCCTTCCTCTTTGCTCCCGGTCAAGAGCATCAATTTGTAGCATCCTGCAGTTCGGGCTTTCTCCTGGGCCCAGTTTAAGCAGGAAGAAGCCAACCCCTGCCGCCGGAAAGCTGCGTCCGTCACTACATTTTCAACCAGGGCATACGGCCGCTGCCCGTGGGTCAGATTGGGAATAATTTGCAGCACACAGGAGGCTGCAAGCTGGCCTTCCACCTCGGCAATGACAATATGATGGCCTGGATAGGCGAGGATTTCCCGCCATAGAGAAAGCAGGTTTTCTGAATTTTGAGGAATCGGGTTATCTCCCAACTGCGCATATAGTGCCAGCAGGCCGGACAAATCCGCTTCCTGTGCTTCCCGAAGTAGAACCGTATTTTCCATATTTCATAGCTCCTTTTCCAGGTCGTAGCTCCGCACCTTCATGCCCAGAGAGCGGTAAAAGGCCAACGCCGGCTCGTTAAAGGCCCAGACTTTCAGATGGATGCTCCATGCACCGGTAGCCCGGGCCTGGCCCTCCGCTTCCTCATAGAGCTTTTTGGCCACGCCCTGCCGACGGGCTTCCTTTACCACGAAGATGTCGTCGATATGGGCAATTTTCTGCAATAGGATTCCCTTGGGCTCCCGAATGGAGAGAAAACACAGGCCGATGGCCTTTCCCTCCTCCTCCGCCAGCAGGCAGATACGGGAAGCATCTTCGACCATGGCGGCGAACTCTTCCCGGGAATAGGGGGAGGCCTCCTGGACAAACAGGTCCGGACGCTGGCTGGCGTGGAGCCGGTGGAGCTCCCGCATCATGGCGTCTGCCGCGGGGTAATCCTGTAGGCGCAGTTTTCGGATATTCATGGATTTCTCTCCTTTCCGTATTTCCTGGGTTTCGGGAACCTTATTCCAGGAGCATATCCAGCAGGGCGATGGCCGCCGCGCTTTCAATTACCGGAACCGCCCGGGGCACAATGCAGGGGTCGTGCCGGCCGTGGACGCACAGCTTGGCGTTTTTCCCGGTTTCCAAATCCACGGTATCCTGCTCCTGGGCAATGGAAGAGGTGGGCTTTACCGCCGCTCGGAAGATGATGGGCATCCCCGTGGTAATGCCTCCTAAAATGCCCCCGGCGTGATTGGTGCGGGTGCGCACGGCGCCGGCTTCATCGTAGTAATAGGGGTCGTTGTTCTGGCTGCCCCGGAGAGAGGCCACCCCAAAACCGTCCCCGAATTCCAGCCCCTTTACCGCCGGAACGCCGTAAATGATGGAGGCCAGCACGTTTTCCACCCCGCCGAACATGGGGGAGCCGATGCCGGCGGGCATGCCGGTAACAGCACACTCCACCACGCCGCCAATGCTGTCCAGGGCCATCCGGGCCGTTTCGATTTCCTCCCGCATGGCGTCCTCTACTCCCTCCCCGATTACCGGGAAATACCGGGCGGCCAGGCGGTCCAGCTCTGCCGGGGATACGTGTACCGGGTCAAAGGGCGTGTCCCGCACCGGCCCGATAGAGAGCACATGGCCGCCGATGTGGACGCCTTGCTTTTCTAAAATTTGGCGGCATACCGCCCCGGCGAACACCATGCAGGCGGTGAGGCGGCCGGAAAAATGCCCGCCGCCCCGGATGTCGTTGGCCTTGTTGTACCGGACAGAAGCCGGGTAATCCGCATGGCCCGGCCGGGGATGGACTTTCAGTTCGCTGTAGTCCTTGGAAATGGTATTGTTGTTCTGAATCACCGCCGCCAGAGGCGCGCCGGTAAGCACCCCGTCCAGCAGGCCGGAGAGAACCTTGGGTCGGTCGCTCTCCTTCCGGGGAGTGGAGCTCTTGTCCCGGCCCGGGGCCCGGCGGGCCATTTGGGCTAAAATTTGCTCGAAATCAATGGACTCTCCGGCGGGCAGACCGTCAATGACCACCCCGATGGCTTCGGTGTGGCTTCCTCCGAAAATGGAAATTTTGAGATTACTCCCCCAAGTGGACGACATGGGCGTTTCCTCCTATCGCTTGATAATCGGCGTAAAAGCCGGGGTATGATTTCTCGACGCTCCGGGCGTCGGTGACAGTGACGGGGTTTTTGCAGCGCAGGGCCGCCGCGGACAGGGCCATGACCACCCGATGGTCGTTAAAGCCCGGGGCGCTGCCCCCTTCCAGCTGGGGCTTGCCCTGTATCAGCAGGCCGTCTGGGATTTCCTGAATCTGCGCCCCCAGAGCCCCCAGGGATTCCGCCATAGCGTGCAGGCGGTCGCTCTCCTTGAACTTGAGGCGCTGGGCGTTGAAAATCCGGGTTTCCCCTTTGGCGCAGGACGCCGCAGCCGCCAGCACCGGCACCAGGTCCGGAATCTGGGCGGCGTCAATTTCCAGCCCGGAAAGACCGGCGTATTCCTCCCCGGCCAGGGGATTGATAATGGTCAGGGAATCCTCCCGCCACTGGAGCTGGGCCCCAAAGCGCCGGAACAGCTCCCCGCAGACCTTGTCCCCTTGGGCGGAATCCTTTTTCAGGCCGGTGAGGGTCAAGGGCCCGCCGGACAAAGCCCCCATGGCCAGATAAAAGGCCGCCTGGGACCAGTCCCCTTCAATTTGCATGGGGCCGGGCCGGTACTGCTGGTTCCCGGGAATCTCCCAGCCATTTTCCACGGCCCGCACCACAATGCCGAAGGCCCGGAGAGCTTCCAGGGTCATGTCCACATAGGCAGCGGACTCCAAGGGGGTGGTGAGGGTCAGGCGGCTGTCCCCGTCCAGCAGGGGCAGGGCGTACAGGAGACCGGTGATAAACTGGGAGCTGATATTGCCCAGCAGGGCGTAGTCCCCGGGCTGGAGCTTTCCCCGGATGGTGAAGGGCAGGCCGCCCTCTGTTTCGCAGGAGACTCCGTGAGAGGGCAGGCAGTCCAGATAGCACCCAATGGGGCGCTGGGGCAGCCGTCCGCTGCCGGTGAACACCGCCTCCATGCCCAAGGCCGCGGCAATGGGAATGCAAAAGCGCAGGGTAGAGCCGGATTCCCGGCAGTGGACTTCCCGCAGACCGGTAACTTCTCCGGTGTGGGAGCCGTCTACGGTGAGGGTCCGGGCAGCGGAATCATAGGAAACCTGTGCGCCCATGGCGGTGACGGCCTCCATGGTGGCCAGCATATCCTGACTGGGGTCAATGGGAGAAAGGGTGCTGACGCCCCGGGCCAGGGCCGCACAGAGGATGGCCCGATGGGCGGCGCTTTTGGAAGGGGGCATGGCGATGGTCCCGCCCAGACGGGCAGGGGTATAGGTGACGGTATCCATTGGCAGGACTCCTTTCGGGGAAAAGATAGGGAAAACAGGTTATTTGGCATCTTCCATCCACCGGACGGCTTCCCAGACAGGCGCGCCGTCATTGGGCTGGGGGGTTCCCGGGGTGCTGCGGCCCCAAAGAATCTGCTGGACTAAAAGCGCCCGCATCCTTTGGGCCAGTTCCGGCATCTCTTCTGCCAGATTGACCGTCTCTCCCGGGTCGTCTCCCAAATGATAGAGCTGTATCGGCGGCAGCCCCTCTTCGTCGGCGGTGCCGGGGACGGGATAACTCCATCCGCCGGAGCCGGGGCACATTTCCAGCTTATACTGTCCTTGACGGATGGACAACGAGCCGTTTTCGCTGTGGTGAATCAGGCTGTCCCGGACGGGACTGGGGGAGCCCTTCCAGAGGGGCAGATTGCTGACGCTGTCCTCCCCCATGTTGTCGGGAAGGGGAACGCCCAAAATGTCGGCCATGGTGGCCAGCAGGTCGCACAGGCAGACGGTTTCCTTCACCACGGCGCCGGGCCGGATTTGCGCCGGCCAGCGAACCAGCAGGGGCACCCGGTGGCCGCCTTCGTAAATGTCCGCCTTATGGCCCCGGAACCAGGCGCTGGGGTTGTGGCCGTGGGCCAGCAGCTCCGGGATATTGGCAATGGGGGCGCAGCCGTTGTCAGAGGCAAAGAGCAAAATGGTGTTTTCCCCAAGGCCCAGGGATTCCAAATGAGCGGCGATTTGCCCTACGGCGTCGTCACACATGAGGCAAAAGTCCCCATAGGAGTTGGTGTGGGATTTCCCCTGGAATTCCGGGGAGGGCAGAATGGGCGCGTGGGGCGCGGGCAGGGGAAAATACAGGAAAAAGGGCTTTTCCCGGTGCTGGGAGATAAACGCTTTTGCCTTTTCCACAAAAGTGGGCAGCACCTCCTGGAGATGGAAATCCGGGGCGCAGGGGCCGGGACGGGCAAAGGCCGGAGCCGGGCTCCCGGGGAAGGTGTGGTCGGGAAGGGCGGTGGGGCGGTCGTTTTCCAGATAGCAGTAGGGCGGCATATCCAGAGAAGCGCTGATTCCGAAAAAGCTGTCAAAACCAAAGGCCGTGGGGCCGTTTTGGATGGGGACAGAAAAATCCACCCGGTCCCCGGGAAAGAAAAAGTCCGAACGCTCCTCTTCGGAGTAGTCTCCCCGAAGGGCCCAGTCCATACCCAGATGCCATTTGCCAATACAGCCGGTGACATAGCCGTTTTCCTGCAAAAAGCCGGCGATGGTTTTCCGCCCTGTCTCAATCAGATGGGAGGAATACCCGCCCAGTACGCCGTTTTTCAGGCGGCTGCGCCAGTTATACCGGCCGGTAAGGATGCTGTATCGGGAAGGAGTACACAGAGCAGAGGAGGCGTGAGCGTCGGTGAAAACAGCCCCCTCCCTTGCCAGCCGGTCCAGACAGGGGGTCTCAAAAGCGGCCTGGGGATTCAGGCAGGAAACGTCTCCCCAGCCCATATCGTCTGCGAGAATATAAACCAGATTGGGTTTGTCCATGAAAAATCCTCCATTGATGCCAAGTTGTGCCCAATATCCCGGGAAATCAGGGAAAACAGCAGGCGGGGCTTACTGTAAAAATCCCAGCAGATCTGCGGCGGGGATGGTGTGGATACAGGCTTCCCCGATGCTTTGCAGCAGAATCAAATGCAGGTTGTCCCCGTCGGTTTTCTTGTCCAGAGAAGCGGCGGCCGCCAGCTCTGCAGGGGTATCTGTGGTTTTCGTGGGAAGGCCGTATTTTTCCAGCAGGGCGGCAATCCGGTCAGCAGTGCCCGGCTGGGTGAGGCCGGTTTTTTCCCCGGCTTGGGAGAGGAGAACCATGCCGATGCCCACCGCTTCCCCGTGGCTCAACCCCTGGAAATCCCGGAGCTTTTCCATGGCGTGGCCCAGGGTGTGGCCGAAATTTAGGAGCATCCGCTCCCCTTTTTCCAGAGCGTCCGCTTCTACAATCCGGCGTTTGCAGTCCACACAGCGGAAGATAACTTCTTCCAGGTGCTCCTTCACATCCTGCTTTTCCAGATTCTCAAAGAGGTCCTTGTCCCGGATACAGCCGTATTTGATGACCTCCCCCATGCCGTCGGCAAAGAAATGGGGCGGCAGGGCGTCCAGGGTGTCCGGGTCAATGAGCACCAGCCGGGGCTGATGGAAGGCCCCCACCAGGTTTTTGCCAAAGGGCAAATCCACGCCGGTCTTGCCCCCCACGCTGGAATCCACCTGGGCCAACAGGGAAGTGGGCACCTGAACAAAGTCAATGCCCCGCAGGAAGGTGGCTGCCGCAAAGCCGGCCATATCCCCGGTAACGCCGCCGCCCAGAGCTACCACAAAATCGCTGCGAGTAAAATGGTTCTCCGCCAATGCCCGGTAAAAGCCCTCTACAGTGGAGAGCTGCTTGCTCTGCTCCCCGGCGGGGAAGGTGCAGGAAAAGACCCGGAAACCGGCCTCCCGCAGGGAGGCGGCCACTTTCTCCCCAAAAAGGGGATACACGTTGCTGTCGCTGATAATCATCACCCGGGCGCCGGGAGCAAAGAGCTTGGCGCATTCTTCCCCGGCCCGGGAAAGCAGCCCCCGCTCCAACAGGATTTCGTAGGGTTTTGCGGTGTGTACGGTCATTTCCATGAAAATTCCCCTTTCGTAATTGGTTTATCAAAGCGGAAAACGCCGCTGTTTTTCAAAAATTCCCCTTATTCCCCCAGGGCTTCCTTGACCTGACGGCCCTTGCGCAGCAGGGCCCGGAGGGCTTCCCCGTCCTCCCGGTCCAGAGCGAACTGGATAGAGGAGAGGTTTTCAATCAGGGTGGAGAGTTCCCGGGAAAGGGCTTCCCGGTTGTCCAGGAACAGCTCGGTCCACAGGGTCTCGTTAATCCGGGCCACCCGGGACACATCCCGGTAACTTCCCGCGGAAAAGCCCTTGTGCTGGGGGCACCGGGGGCTGAGCACATAGGCACAGGCCAGGGCATGGGGCAGCTGGGAGGTATAGGCGATCATCTCATCGTGGTGCTCCGGGGTGGTTTCCACTACCCGGCCAAAGCCCATATCCATAGCTAGCTCCTTCATGGTATCCTTGGCCCAATCCGGCGCGCCGCAGGGCACCAGCAGATAGCTGGCTCCCCGGAACAGGGTGGCTTCGCTGGCCTCAAAGCCGCTGCGCTCCTTGCCGGCCATGGGGTGGCCGCCCACAAATACAAAGCCCAGCTCCCGGGAGAGCTCCATCAGCTGGGGGCACACGGCGTTTTTAATGCCGCAGGCATCGGAGACAATGCAGTCCTCCCGCAGGGCCGCGCCGTATTTCCGGGCGAATTCTACCGCCGCCTGGGGATACAGGCACAGCCAGAGGACGTCCACCTGGGGCAAATCCTCCACATAGCCGGGGCCCTCGATGGCACCGCAGGCCATGGCCAGATCCAGGGCTTCCGGGTCCTGGTCCATAGCCAGCACCCGGTGAGGGGTAAAGGTGCGCAGGGCCTTGGCGATAGAGCCGCCGATGAGCCCCAGGCCCACAATCAAAATGGTTTTTGGCTGCATAAGGGACTCCTTTCCGGTCAAAGCCTATTACCGCAGCAGTTCTGCGGCTTTCTTCACCCGGGCCGCCACATGGTCGAACTGGTCGGGGGTCAGGGACTGGGCGCCGTCGGACAGGGCGTGGCTGGGGTCGTTGTGGACTTCGATAATCAGGCCGTCGGCCCCGGCTGCCACTGCCGCCATGGCCAAAGGCTCCACCAGCCAGGCAATGCCCGAAGCGTGGCTGGGGTCCACCACCACCGGCAGATGGGAGAGCTTCTTCAAAATCGGCACAGCGGAAATGTCCAGGGTGTTCCGGGTGAAGGTCTCATAGGTGCGGATGCCCCGCTCGCAGAGGATGACCTGGTCGTTGCCCCCGGCCATAATGTATTCGGCGCTCATGAGGAGCTCCTCAATGGTGTTGGCCAGGCCCCGCTTCAGGAGAATGGGCTTGCGCAGCTTGCCCAGCTCCTTCAGCAGCTCGAAGTTCTGCATGTTCCGGGCGCCCACCTGGATGATGTCCACATCTTCAAACAGGGGGATGTGCTCGGCGCTCATGATTTCCGTGACAATGGGCAGGCCGGTTTTCGCCCGGGCTTCCCGGAGGAGCTCCAGACCTTGGGCCTTCATGCCCTGGAAAGCATAGGGAGAGGTGCGGGGCTTAAAAGCGCCGCCCCGGAGGAACTGGGCTCCAGCCGCCTTGACCCGGGCGGCTACCTCGCAGATTTGGGCTTCGCTCTCCACAGAGCAGGGGCCGGCGATGAGGGCCAGGCCGCCGCCCCCAATCTGCTGACCGCCGGGCAGGGTGATTACCGTATCGTCGGGATGGAATTTCCGGTTGGCCTTTTTATAGGGCTCCTGCACCCGCTTGACGCTTTCCACAAAGTTCTGGGCGGCCACATAGTCGATGTCAATGGTGGAGGTGTCGCCGATGAGGCCCAGGACGGTGCTCTGGGTGCCCACCCAGGTATTGACCTTCACGTCGTGGTTTTGGGTAATGGATTTTGTAAATTGTTCCAGCTGTTCCTTGCTGCAATCCGGTTTCAGTACGATAATCATGAGAATTCCTCCTGTTCAGGTGATAGGGCTTGTGCGGGCAACAGCACAGCTGCAAACAAAAACAGCGGAGCCGCTGCGGCTCCGCTGTTGATACCCGATATAATGAGAATGGCCCAGCAGAAATAAGTAATTAGTCTGCCAGCCCTTCGGCTTCGGAAACGTCACAGGGAATCGAACCGCACGCGGAAAAATCCCGCGCCATAAAATAGCGGGGATACCAAAAACCGGTAAATCGTGCGGTAACGAGAATCTGGTTCATAAAACGCTCCTGGCCGTGCAGGCAAAACCTGCAAATTTCCTTTTTATGATAGCGGATTTACCGGGGGATGTCAAGGGGATTTCATCACTTTTTCGCTTTTATGTGATAAATTGCTTTGATTCAATTTTACAGTTTTTCCGGGTTGGGGTTCGGGAGTTTCTCATTTTGCCTTTCTTGCAAAGAAAGACGCCTTCCTGTATAATGATAAGGTATTTACACAAGTTCGGCAAGGGTCTGAAAACGCGGTTTTCAGACTGTCTTTTTGTGCCTGAAAACCAGGCTGGGAGAAAGGGACGGGATTTATTATGAAAACCATTGGCTTTGACAACGAAAAATACCTTCGGATGCAGTCGGAGCATATCCGGGAACGCATCTCCAAATTTGGCGGGAAGCTGTATCTGGAATTTGGCGGGAAGCTCTTTGACGACTACCACGCTTCCCGGGTGCTGCCGGGCTTCCAGCCGGACAGCAAGCTGCGGATGCTTCTCCAGCTCAAGGAGCAGGTGGAGGTGGTCATCGCCATTAACGCCGGGGACATCGAAAAGAACAAACTCCGGGGAGATCTGGGCATTACCTATGATGTGGACGTGCTGCGCCTCATTGACGTGTTCCGGAACTTTGGCCTGTATGTGGGCAGCGTAGTGCTCACCTGCTTCCAGGGGCAGCCGGTGGCCGAGGCTTTCCAGAAGCGCCTGGAATCCCTGGGTGTGCGGGTCTACCGCCACTATCCCATTGAGGGTTACCCCTCCAATATTGCGAAAATTGTCAGCGACGAGGGCTACGGCCACAACGAATACATCGAGACCAGCCGGGAGCTGGTGGTAGTCACCGCCCCCGGCCCTGGCAGCGGTAAAATGGCCACCTGCCTCTCCCAGCTCTACCACGAGCACAAGCGGGGCATCCAGGCCGGTTATGCCAAGTTCGAGACCTTCCCCATCTGGAACCTGCCTTTGAACCATCCGGTAAACCTGGCCTATGAAGCCGCCACTGCGGACCTCAATGATGTGAATATGATCGACCCCTTCCATCTGGAAGCCTATGGGGAGACCACCATCAACTATAACCGGGACGTGGAGATTTTCCCGGTGCTCACCGCCATGTTTGAGATGCTGGTGGGCGAATGCCCCTACAAGTCCCCCACGGATATGGGCGTCAATATGGCGGGCAACTGCATCATTGACGATGAAGCCTGCAAAGAGGCTTCCCGTCAGGAAATCGTCCGCCGCTATTACGACGCCCTGTGCGGCCAGCGCAAGGGCGAAGTGGGCGAAGAGGAAGTTTACAAGCTGGAGCTTCTGATGAAGAAAGCCGGCGTTGCCGTAGAGGACCGGGCCGTCATTGCCCCTGCCCTGAAACGGGCTGCAGAAACCGGCGCTCCGGCTGCCGCCATGGAATTGCCGGATGGCAGCATCGTCACCGGCCGCACCACGGACCTGCTGGGTTCCAGCTCTGCCTTGCTCCTCAACGCTTTGAAAAAGCTGGCAGGGATCAGTGATGAGATCCACTTGATTTCCCCGGTGATTATTGAGCCGATTCAGCATTTAAAGGTGGACCATCTGGGCAACCGGAACCCCCGGCTCCACACCGACGAGGTGCTCATTGCCCTTTCCATCTGCGCCGCCACCAACCCCACGGCGGAGCTGGCCATGGAGCAGCTCAATTCCCTGCGGGGCTGTGAAGTCCACTCCTCGGTCATCCTCTCTTCTGTGGATGAGAAGGTCTTCCGCCGTCTGGGCGTCAACCTCACCTGCGAACCCCGCTACGAGAGCTGAGACCCACAAAATAAAATCTGCCGTTTGGGCTATACATTTTTCTGTTTCTGAGATAAACAGAGGATGTATGGCCTTTTCTTTTGAGAATTTTACAAGCGAAAGGAGTTTTTCCCTTGCAGACCCCCTCCCTTCGGGAAAACCCCATGGGTTCCCGGAAAATCCTGCCCCTTCTTTTATCCATGTCCGTGCCTCCCATGATCTCTATGATGATTCAGGGATTGTACAATATTGTGGACAGTATTTTTGTAGCCCATTTGAGCCAGGAAGCCCTGACAGCGGTGTCTTTGGTGTATCCCCTGCAAAATCTGACCCTGTCGGTGGCGGTGGGTCTTGGCGTGGGCCTCAACGCCTGCATCGCCCGGAGCCTGGGCGCCGGCCGCCCAGAGGAAGCCGGCCGCGCCGCTGTCCACGGGCTGCTGTGTACGGGGGTACATTCTATTTTGTTTGTGCTGGTGGGGCTGTTCCTCTCGGAGCCCTTCCTGCGGCTCTTCACCCAGGACGAAACCGTATTGGCGCTGGGAATGGAGTATGCCCTGATTGTGGTGCCCTTGTCCTTTGGCAGCCTGTTCCATATCTGCGTGGAGAAGATGTTCCAGGCCACCGGGAATATGGTCATTCCCATGTTTCTGCAGGGTATCGGCGCGGTGATCAATCTGATTTTAGACCCCATTTTCATCTTTGGCTGGATGGGGATTCCCGCTATGGGTGTGGCCGGCGCCGCAGTTGCCACGGTCACGGGACAAATGGCTGCCTGCGCCTGCGCAATTCTCCTGTTTATCAAGACCAACCGGGAAATCCCCATTACCCTCAAGGGATTCCGCTTGGAGGGGAAGGTTCTGGGGCAGCTCTATTCCATTGCGGTGCCCTCTACTTTGATGATGGCCATGCCCTCCTTCCTGGTGAGCCTGCTGAACATGGTGCTGGCCCGGTTCAGCGAGGCCGCCGTCAATGTGTTGGGCATCTACTTTAAAATCCAGTCCTTTACCTATATGCCTTCCAGCGGCTTGATTCAGGGAATGCGCCCCATTATGAGCTTTAATTACGGGGCCGGTCGCCGGGACCGGATGAAGGAGACCTTTGTCCGGAGCCTGCAGCTGGTGTTCCTCATTATGGCCGTGGGAATGCTGCTGTTCCTGGCCATTCCCGGGCCCATCCTCTCTATGTTTGCCGCTGACCAGGCCTTGCTGGAAATCGGGATTCCCGCCCTGCGGATGATCAGCGTTTCCTTTTTGCTTTCCAGCCCGGCGGTGGTGATCTCCGGGGTGTTTGAAGCCCTAGGGAGAGGCGGTCGCTCCCTGATAGTGACCATGCTCCGGCAGCTCCTGATTATCCCGCCCCTGGCCTTCCTGCTTTCTCCGGTGATGGGGCTCACAGGGGTATGGATTGCCTTCCCCATTGCCGAGGCGGCAGCTTCTGTGGCGGCGGTTTTCCTGTATCGGGGCATGATGCGGCGGATGGAGGCGTCTTGATTCCCGTCGGCACTTTTGCAAATGCGTTTAAAAATAACATCGTTCTAAATAAAACAACAATTTGCCATAGCCAATTCCGGAAGGGCGGGTTATAATGAAGGCGTCAATTTTCCTGGGAAAGGAAGTGCCCATATGGAAGCCATTACGCCAAGAGACCGGGAAATCCTCCGGAATTTAGCCAAGGAACAGCTGGAAGCCGCCCATTCTCCGAAAAACGCCGCCATTCTGAAAAAATGGCAGGCCCAGGCCGAAGGCCGGCGGGAAAGCCCCACAGTCCGCCTGCTGTTCTCCAATTTTACCCACGAAGTCATCACGCCCCGGATGCGGTGTTCCGGGGAAAGCGCCCGGGAGCTGGAAGCCGCTCTTCTGAGTACCATGACGGGCCGGACGCTGTTTGACGACGATACCCCCATCTCCCCCACCTTTGATATCCGCTGGGATACTTGGGTGAAGCCCTTTGGCTTGGAGCCGCACTTAACCCGCCCCCAGATGGAAAACCCCCAGGGCTACCACATCGACCCGGTGATAGAGAGCCTGGAAGGGGAAATCGACCGGCTTCGCGGCGGGAGTTTCGGCGTGGACCGGGAAAAGACCCGTGCTCGGGCGGCCCTGGCCCAGGATACTTTTGGGGACATCCTGCCGGTACGCATGGTGATGGACAGCCTTACCGGGCCGATGACCTCCCCTATGGTTTTCTTAATGGGAATGGAGAACTACTACTGCTCCCTGTACGACTGCCCGGACCAGGTACACGAGGCCATGGACATGGCCTGCACGATGTATGAGAATTTCTATGATTTTCTGGAGCGGGAGGGGCTTCTGCTGCCCACCAACGGCATCAGCCCCATCTGTCAGGAGAGCTTTGCCTTTACCGATGAGCTTCCCACAGAGAACGTGACGAAAACCACCCAATGTTGGGGCTTTCTCGAGTCCCAGGAGACCACGGCGGTTTCGCCGGAAACCTTTGGGGAGTTTGTATTCCCCTATCAGGACCGGCTGGCAAAGCGGTTTGGGCTCCTCTCCTACGGCTGCTGTGAGCGGGTGGACGCGATCTGGCCGGAGTATCTCTCGAAATGGAAGAATTTGCGAAAACTCTCGGTTTCCCCCTTCAATAACGAGGCCCAGGTGGGGGAATATCTCCGGGGAAGCCGGGTGGTGTTCTACAGTAAGCCCCGGGCGGAATACGTCACCAACCGGGGGCCCTTGGAGGAGGACGCCATCCGGGCGTATTTCAAAGGGGTGGCGGAGCACGCCAGCGGCTGTTTGCTGGAAGTTGCCCAGCGGGAAGTGGGCACCATTTACGGGGAGTATCACCGGGGCCGCCGGTATGTGCAGCTGGCCCGGGAGACCCTGGAAACGTATTGGAAGCCTTGACCGGGTTCAAACACAAAAACATGAAAAAAGGCAGTCCCATTGATGATGGGGCTGCCTTTTTGTATGTCTGTTTTGGGAAGCGGAGACGATTACAGCTTGCCGGCCTGAACCAGAGCGTTGGTTTTCAGGATGCCAATCTGGGTTTTGGCGTCGGGAATCTCATTGTTCATGACCATCTCCACGGCCTTTTCCAGGGGGATGCGCTCCACCTCAATAAATTCGTCGTCGTCCGGGTCCTGTTCGCCCCAGCCCTCTACCCGGCAGGCCCACAGGCGGATAATCTCGTTGGTGTAGCCGGGGGTGGGGTACAGGTTCCCCAGGGAGATGTAGTTTTTGCCGGTGGTGCCGGTTTCCTCCTTCTGCTCCCGCTTCATGGCCTCAAAGGGGTCCTCCCCTTTTTCCAGCTTGCCGGCAGGGAGCTCCAGCACAATCTCCCCGTAGGGGTAGCGAAACTGGCGGACAAAGAGCAGCTCGTTTTGTTCTGTGAGTACCGCCACGCTCACGCCGCCGGGATGCTCCACCACTTCCCGGCCCACCACAGCGCCGTTTTCCAGCTCGGCCTTGTCCAGGCGCACTTGGATAATCTTACCGTGATAGAGGTATTTTTGTTCCAGTGTTTTTTCAGTCAGCTTCAAGGGTCATTCCTCCCGTAAAAAGGCTTTTTTTCATTATAGCATATTCCCTTGGGGATGGAAAGAAAATCAATTTTCCGGAAGGGGGAAAGAATCCCCGGTTTTTTCAATCCAGCGCCGAAGCTCTTCCCGCAGGCGCAGACGGAGCGCCTTATATAAATCGTTGTGGGCCATATTTACCTGCTCGTAAGGGTCCTGGTTCAGGTCATAGAGCATCCAGTCCATTCCCGGCAGGCAGACATATTTATACCCGTCTGTGGTGACGATCCCCCGCCAGGGCTTGTTGACGCTGTCGCCGTGGTGGGTGGGGATTACCGACTGCAAATAAGCGCTGGAAGGGTATTCGGGGCGGGGTTTGCCGGTGAGACGCAGGGCGGAATAATCGGTGCCCTCCATCCAATCGGGAACCGGGATGCCGCACAGTCCCAGGGAAGTAGGGGCGACGTCCACGTGGTTTACCGGTACATGAGGGATGTTTCCTACTCCGCGGCTGTTATAAGGGCTGCGCTCTTCACCGCTGATAATCAGGGGAATATGGGTGGCTTCCTGATAAGGGGTGGTCTTTCGGAACTGGCCGTGGGAGCCGTGCATATCCCCGTGGTCGCTGAAATAGAAAATATGGGTATGCTCCATCAGGCCCGTTTCGTTGAGGCAGTCCACGATACGGCCTACGTTTTCGTCAATATTTTCCACCATAGCATAGTAGCCGGATAATTCCTGGGCGGCGCGCTCCCGGATCGCGGATACCTGGGGGACGTTGGGCAAAAAGCGGATATTGGCGGGAGTGTGGCCTTTCTGGTTCCGGGGCGGGGCTACATAGGGGTCGTGAGGCGGCTGGATAGAGAGGACGCCAAAGAAAGGCTGTCCTTTTCCGGCATGGTTCCGGAGTTCCTCTAAAAGAAGGTCGGTGAGGGAATCGGTTTCATAGCCGGGAAGGCGGAACAGGGGGATTTCCTCGGCGCCTCGGTGGCCATGGAGCCAGCAGTCGTATTGGGCGTTGTTGTTTTCATATCCCAGCCAGGAGTCAAACCCTCCCCGACGTTCCCGGGGGATATAGTGGGTGGCCGCCCGTTCCTGGGCCTCCTTTGCCCCGTCCAGATGCCATTTCCCCAGATAGAAAGTATCGTAGCCGTTTTCCCGGAATACATGGGCGACAGTGGGCAGCTCCGGGGGAAGGCGGTATTCGTGGCCGGGAACGCAGTGGTGGGGATAACGGCTGGTGAGCAGGGAACCCCGGTAGGGGCAGCACAGGGGAAATCCTGAAACCGCATCGGTAAAATTCAGCCCTGTGCGGGCAAGGCCATCCAAAACAGGGGTGGAGGCATTTTGGCATCCGTTGATGCTCAGGGTTTCGGCGCGCTGCTGGTCGGTGAGAATCCAAAGGACATTGGGTTTGGACGACATACAGAACCTCTCCTTATAGCAGCCGAAAAGTCCGGCGGAATCTTTCTGTCAGAATAGCACAAATCAAAACGCTTGTCCAGAAAAACTCCTCCGGGAGCAGCAGGCGTTGTGTCAAGATTTATCGATGAGCATGAGGTAAATCTGGTATTTTTATACTACGACCTTGCGTTTTTGATATGGTAAGGCCTGTGGAATTTGTGCTATAGTAAAGATAACAAGCTGGTGCCGTATGTCAGTTTGCAGGTTCGTAACCTCAAAAAAGGCCGGACAGGCCAGGAAGACGGTATCGTAACGTTTGTAAAATTAGTGTCTGCGGAATTTCCCAAGGCATTTTAATTTTAAAATTCTTCTCGCGAGAGAGAAAGGGGACAAGTACATGAAGAAAACCAGCAAGGCCAGACGGGTCGGCTCGGCGTTTTTGGCGGCGGCCATAGTGTTTACCAGCTTTGGCGCTTCCCTAACCGCCTTTGCAGCCGATTCGTGGCCTAACGACAAGGCCTCTGCGGAGCCTTCCTTTGCCGGCTATCGTGTAAAGGACATTGAGAATTGGGACCCGGAAACCGACCCCTACGCGGAGTTTTTGCGCGCGGAAGTTCCGCTCCAGACGCGCAATGAACCCTTTAAGGAGACCCAGGCAAAGACTTATCTCAATTCCGATGCCCAGGTCATGCTGATGCAGGGCGACTACGGCAACAGCTTCTTTAACAGCACCATGTATACCGATAAGTTCGGCGAGCATGTGCTGAATTTCTGGCAGTATGCCGATTATTTCTCTCCCTGGCACGGTGCGGCCACCGCGTACACTCCGGAATCGCTCTATGATCCGGTTACCAGCGATTGGCGGGCCAGAGGCTTTGAGTTCGGTATTGTCAACATTCCGAACCCGGCCTATACCAACGCCGCCCACAAGAACGGCGTTATGTCCATTGCCTGTATCTATTTCGATCCTGCTTTCCGCCCCGGCCAGACTTGCGCAGACTTGATCGAGCGGGACGAGGATGGCAACTTCTCTATTGCGGAGAAGCTGATCCAGATGGCAGAGTACTATGGCTTTGACGGCTATTTCCTGAACCAGGAAGAGGGCTATTATGAAGACTTTAAGCCCTTTATGGCTGAGCTGACGGAAGCCGGCCTCTATACCCAGTGGTACGACACCAATAGTTACTTTAATTCCAGCAAAGCACAGTGGCTGGAAGACGACACCAATGGCCGTATCAATGACTCCGTATTTGTCAATTACGGTTGGACCGGCGGCGTAGACAGCTCTATTTCCTATGCAGAATCTATTGGCGTAGATCCTTTTGAGCGTTTGTTCTTCGGCTTGGAGTGCAACCAGAACAAATTCAGCGGCAGCCATTCCAGTGCAAGAGAAATTGCCAACCTGTATGACGAAACGGGCAATCCCCGTGCCAGCGTGGCCCTGTTTACCCCCAGCGACTGGTATCAGCGCGGCGTAGACGAAATCCCGGCTTATGATCCCAACGATACCCCTGTGATGCAGCAGGACGAGTACCAGTGGATGGTGGCTGAGCGCGAGCGGATGTTCTTCTCCGGCGTCATGGAGGATCCCACCGACACAGGCTTGAAGTCCGGCTATTCCCGCACGGATGTGGGCGTCAGTAATGCTTCCGGCTGGGTCGGCGTGGCAGACTTTATCGCAGAGCGCTCTGTGATTGACGGCACCAAGTTCAACACCAACTTCAACACTGGCCACGGTATGCAGTACTTTGTGGACGGCGAAGTTTCCGCCGACAAGGCCTGGACCAACATTAACATCCAGGATATCCTGCCCTCCTGGCAGTGGTGGGTGGACAGCACCGACGACAACAAGCTGGAAGTAGACTTTGACTACGGCGCTGCCCTTACCAACAACGATGTAAACGGCAATCCCATGACCATGCCCTACACCCAGGTGGGCGCCTATGAGGGCGGCTCCTCTCTGGTAGTGTACGGCGATATCACCGGTTCCAACAGCCTGCATCTGTATAAGACGGATCTGGATGTCAACGAGAACTCCAAGGCTTATGTGACCTTTAAGAAGACTTCTGCGGACTCGGTTCCCATGCAGTTGGGCCTGATTTTCAAGGACAATGCCAATGAAACCGTGAAGCTGGATATTGAAGGCTCCGAGACGGCCGGCAATTGGACTACTGTGGAAATCGACCTCTCCGGTTATGCCGGCAAGCAGATCGCGGCCATCACCCTGGAATTTGAAGGCCAGGCAGAAGGCTATCAGATGAACGTAGGCGGCCTGAAGATCTCCGACGGCGAGGACAAGCCCGCAACCCCCACCGGCTTTAAGGTGGATTATGCCTATGACAGCGGTGAGATGATCCTCAGCTGGAATATGGCTGACTATGATGAAGTCAAGCAGTACAACGTATACGGTACCCTGTCTAACGGCCAGAGAGTGTATCTGGGCGGCGTCTATGACAGCATCCTGTATGTGAAGTCTGTGTTTGACGAGAGCGAGAGCATCGACCTGGAGCTGCGCGCAGTTGGCGCCGACGGCACCGAGAGCGATCCCGCAACCCTTACCTATACTTATAACGACAAGGTCAGCAACGTGGCAGTGGAAGAGGCGGAAACCTCTACCGGCCTGCTGGTCCGTGCCGCTACCCCCGGCCAGCTGGACGTTTCCTTTGATACGCCCGCAGCCGGCGCCCCCGACAGCTATGAATTCGAAGTGACCCTGCGGAACATCAAGTCCGATGACCCCGACAATCAGGTGTACACCGGTTCTGCGGAAGGTACGGCAACCTCCGCCACGATTAACCTGCCTGTGGATGAGGGACGCGAATACGACCTGAAGATTTACGCAGTGTATGACGGCGAAAGAGGCGAGCCCATCTGCTATCGCGGCTGGTCCAATGACAACTACTCCGAGCCTATTGCCAAGGAAGACATCCGCCTCAGCGGGAATTCTGTCCGCCTGGTCGACCCGGATTCTGTGGACTGGTACAAAATGACCGCTACCTTTAACGGCGAGCAGGTGGGGAGCTTTACCCGCGGCGCTTCCAGCGGCAACTCGATGCGGTTCAGCTTGAGTGGTGATGGTACGCTGTCTGTGGTGACCCAGGACTTTGCCGGCAATACTTCTATTCCCACGGTGGTGCAGATTGCAGACGGTCAGATTGTGGATCCCACGGATTTGATTGGTTCTGAGCAGTTCCCCGACGAGGCTTTGCTGGCTGCTGTGCAGAAGCAGGTAGGCGTGACTTTGGCCAGCCTGGAAGAGTTTACGGGAACCTTGAATCTGGCTAACAGCGAAGTGGCAGACCTGACAGGCCTGGATTTGATTCCCGGTCTCACCGGTTTGAATCTTTCTAACTGCACCGCCCTGACGGACCTCTCCGGTTTGGATGCCAACACGGCTCTGACGGAGATCAATATCAGCGGCTGCACTGCTTTGGAAACTGTGGATCTGGCTGGCCTTGGCCTGGAAAAGCTGGATGCTTCCGGCGAATACGCCAACCTGGTTTCCGTGGATATTTCCGACAATAAGCTGGACCTCAGCGAAGGCACCCCCGAGCGCGCCTTTGTAGACGCTGCTCTGGCCGCTACCTCCGATGTAGCGGAGACTCAGGCCGCCGACGGCGAGAACCTGGTAACCGGCGCAACGCTGATTGGCTCCAATAATGTAACGGATGCCAGCAAGTTTGTAGATGGCAGCACTACTACAGATACAGCCGCTACCGACCGCAACAAGCCCGCCTCCGTCACCCTGGATCTGGGTTCCGAAAAGGAAATCTCCGCCTGGAGTATCTGGATTAAGACCAACACCGACGCCTCCTTCCGCCCCTTCGGCGTAAAGAATGCGGAATTGGCGGTTGCCGATACCGCAGACGGCGAGTACACCACTATCAGCACCTTGGAAACCGTACCCGCTGACACGGCTGATACCCTGTCCGAAACCGTTGCCGAGCTGGAAACCCCGGTTACCGCCCGGTATGTAAAGATCACCGTTACCGAGTGGCAGCCCCATCCCAATGGAGGCGTTGACTGGCCCGCCATGGTGGAAGCCATGATTTACGGCGGCGAGGGCGCTCCTGCCCAGGCCGTGAAGTTCGACAACCAGCGGCCTGTGGTATATTCGGGCGTAGAATTCTTGCCGGATGAGCCTGTCCGCATGGAGATCTCCGATGAAACTGTGGACTTGATGTCTTATGTGGACACTGCTTATACTGTCCGCGGCAATGTATATGCTGATATGGCTGACCAGCTCATCAACGGCGAGACCTTCCTGGCTGATGATGTGGACGTCAACGCTAAGCCCAGCGAGACCTTTACGGTTTCTGTTGTAGATCAGAATAACGGCGCTGTAGAAGGCCCGGTAGTTTCTCTGACCGAAGATATCACGTATATTGCAACCTATAAAAATGCTGATGGGGAAATAGCGGGTACCCTCACTATTGTCGTTGGCGACGGCGGTGAGGTGACCACTCCTGTGGATATCACCGAGAATCCCACCATCCTGTATGCTACCGAGCAGAGCGACCACAACTCCAAGGAAGATCCGGAGATGGCCTTTGATAAAGACGAGACTACCAAGTGGTGCCCCGGCGGCAACGCTGTACAGGCCCAGATGGTTATCGACGTAGGCGCATACTACACCCTGACTGAGTGGAATATGTCCCACGCAGGCGTCAGCACCAGCGATGGCGTTGGCCGTAACACCCGTGACTTTGCTTTGCAGATACTGAATGTGGAGAACCCCACTGCCGAACAGCTGGCAGATGAGAGCTTCCTCACCAATGATGCAAACTGGACCACCGTTGCTTTCTATGAAAACAACCAGGAAACCCGTACCCACTATGAGTTTACCGAAACCGTTACCGCCCGTTACTTCCGTCTGAACGTCACCAAGGGCGATACTTCCATCATGTGGCCTTCCACCCGTATCTATGAGTGGAGCATGCTTGGTGTGCCCTACTATGGCGGCGGCGAAGAAGAAGTGGACAAGACCGAACTGACAACGCTGGTAGAGCAAGCCGCCCAGTATGTACAGGACGACTACACCACCGATAGCTGGGCTGTATTTGCCCAGGCTTATGCCGATGCCCAGGAAGTCCTGGCCAACGACGAAGCCACTGCTGCTGACGTGGCAGGGGCTGTGGAAGCGCTGAACAGTGCTATTGCCCAGCTGGAGATTGATAAGAGTGCTCTGGCCGCTGCACTGGAAGATGCTGCCCAATATGAGGAAGCCAACTATACTGACGAAACCTGGACCGTATTTGCCCAGGCTTATGAAAATGCCCAGGCTGTTATGGAAGACGACACTGCGACTGCCGCTGATGTGGCGGATGCTGTGGAAGCCCTGAACAATGCCATTGCCCAGCTGGAGAACTATGTGGCGCCTGATAAGAGCCTGCTCCAGTATGCGTATGACTATGCGTTGACCCAGGATACCGAGGGCGTGGTGGACAGCGCCGCTAAGTTCTTTGAGGAAGCTGTTGCCCAGGCTAAGGCCGTTCTGGACGACGCCAAGGCAACGGAAGAAGAAGTCAACGCCGCCTTTGACAAGCTGCTGGAAGGCATTTGGGGCTTGGGCCTGGTACAGGGCGACAAGACCAACCTGAACCTGCTGATTGCCCGCGCCGAGGATATGGTCCTCAATGCTGACAAGTATGTGGCGGACAACTGGCAGCAGCTGCTGGATGCCCTGGAGGCTGCCCAGGCGGTTGCCGCTGACGGCGACGCCATGAAGGGCGATGTGGAAACCGCAGCCAACGACCTGCTCAGTGCGATCCTGGCCCAGCGCTATAAGGCCGACAAGTCCATCCTGGAAGAGCTCATCAACCAGGCTTCCGGCTTGGATCTGAGCCAGTATACCGCTGCCAGCGTGCAGGCATTCAGCGCCGCTCTGAGAAGCGCCAACCTGGTACTGGAAGACGCTACCCTGAGTGTGGACGATCAGGCCACCGTTGACGAGGCTGTGGCAACCCTGCGCAGCGCAATGGATGAACTGGAGCCGCTCTCCAGCAATACTGGCGATGACAACGCCAACACCGGCGACAATGCCGATGACAACAAGGATAACAGCGATAAGGATACCGCCAGCGATCCCAACAAGGGACCCATGGACAACAATGGGAACAAGACGCCCGCTACCGGCGACAATACCCCGGTGCTGTGGATTGTTCTTGGCACGGTGGCCGCTGCTGCTATCTTGGTGATCCTGGTGATCGTTCTTCGCCGGAGAGCCAACAGAGCATAAGGAGTTCGCAGTTTGCTGAATTTCTGAAGCCCTTATAAAAATCCAGCCGCCCGTTCCCGGAAATCCGGGGACGGGCGGCTTTTTGTCTGATGATAAGAAAACCCCGGTGGCTTCTTGTAAAGCCGGCCGGGGTTTTCAACGGATTATGAAAAGATTGTGGAAAATCAAAGGCTCATTCCAGTTTGGCGCCAAGGCTCTCCGCCAGAAGGACGGCCTGTTCCAGGTCGATTTTGGTGTTCTGCATCCGGGCGCTTTTCAGGTCCATCCCGCCGATAGCGGCGCCGCGCAGGTCGGCCCCTTTCAGGTTTGCGCCCCGGACAACGGCCTGGCGCAGGTTACATGCAGAAAGGACCGCCTTTTCCAAATCGGCTTCGGCAAAATTTGCGCTGTTAAGGTTACAGCCCCGGAAGTCCATTTTTTTCAGGGAGCACCCTTCCCAGATGGAAAAGGAGAAATTGCCGCCGAAGATCTCTAAACCCGTAAGCACAGCGCCGGCGAAGTTGCTTCCCACTGCTTTGCAGTCCCGGAACACAGCGCCAAACAGGCTGGCCCCGGAAAACCGGCAGTTGACAAAAGAGGAGCGCAGGTGCAGGCTTCCTTGGAGCCGGGCAAAAGAGAAGTCGCAGTCGGTAAAGAGGCAGCCTTTGGTGGAGAGCCCTTCCAGGTCAGCCCCTTGGAAGCTGCACCCGGTAAAGGACGCGCCGGACAGTTCTGTGTCCGGCCAGACAGCGTCCCGCAGGTCGCGGTTTGTGTATTCTTCATGGGAATGGATCACAGTGAATTTCCTCCAATGCATCAAAAGTTCCGGACAAAAAACCGCCGGGCCCGCAAAATCGCGGGCCCGGTTTGGCGGGTCGGTTTTCAAGCCCTGGCAGGTGCCCGACACAGGCGGGGCCTGCCTTTAGTTGGCCGAAGAGGAATTGGGAAACTCCCGGTTTTCCTGCCAATCGATGATCCCGCGGATAATGGGGATCAGGGCGGCGCCGTCAGGCAGGATCCGGTATTCCACACGGGGTGGGATTTCCTGATACTGCTGGCGCTCTGCCAATCCGGACTGGCAAAGCTCCCGGAGGCTTTGGCTGAGCATCATGTCGGTGATACCGGGAATGGTGTTTTTGATGCCTACGTATCGCAGGCCATCGCCACTGCGCAGGCTCCAGAGCACTTGCAGCCGCCATTTCCCTCCCAATTCATTCATGGCCAGGCGCAAATTCTCCATGCCAACAGGAGAGTCTGCGTCGAAGGTAGACCCGTCGATGGGTACATCGGGGACCATTACTCCCGGGGTAATGGAAATTCCCGGTCTGGCCTGCGCGGGAAGCGCTTGCTTTTCCCGCTTCTTTTTCTTTTCTTTTTTCAACAACAGACACCTCCAATTTGTAAAATGCAGGCAGACAGAGGAGAAACTCCTTCTACCTTAGTGTATATTCTATCTATAATAAGCATAACATGATTTTATCGGAAAGTAAAGGAATTTGCACTTAAAAAATAAAGTTTATATTAAGAATTGCAATTTTTTTATCAAAAGGGGAGAATACAATCCGCATACTGGCGCTTATATCCCGCTTGAAAAAACCGACCGGAGGTTTTTTGAAAATTTTATAAATAGAGAACAGAAAGTTCATAAAATATTAAAACGATATTATTGATCCCGGCATAGCATCGTAAATAGTGGAACAGCTAAGATATCAGGACTTTTGAAAGGGAGGTTTGGCTGATGGATCTGCTCCGAAAAATACAGGTTTATGGCGATTCCATTTTAAAGGGAATCGAGCTGGATTCGGCAGAGAAATATATTGTTCCTAAGGAAAGCGGATGGAAATACCTCGAGAAACAGTATCCGCTATCCATTGTGAACCGGGCGAAATTTGGATGTACTGCCTCTAAAGGCTTGGAACAGCTTTCCCGGGCCTTGGAAAAGGGGCTTGCCTGCGATGCAGTGGTGCTGGAATACGGCGGCAATGACTGCGACTATGACTGGGCGGCGGTTTCCGCTCATCCCGAAAGGGAGCACCAACCCCACACGCCTTTGCCGGAGTTTATCCGGTGCTGCCGGGAGATGATCCGGATGCTGCGGGCCCGGGGGATCCTGCCCATTGTCATGAGCCTGCCGCCCATTGACGCCCAGCGGTATTTCGATTGGTTTTGCCGTCCCGGGCTGGACAAGCCGGCGGTTCTTCGCTGGCTGGGCGGGGATTTGCAGACTATTTACCGCCATCAGGAGATGTATTCCAGCGCTTTGTGCCGCACAGCCCTGGAGGAAAGGGCCCTGCTAGTGGATGTGCGCACGCCCTTTTTGGAGGCGAAAAACTGCCGGGAGCTTCTCTGCGCCGATGGCATCCATCCCAACCGGGAGGGGCACCGGCTCATTGGAAAGGTGTTTGGGGAATTTGCCTCCCAGTATCTTCAGCCCGCCTAAAATTCCGGGCCCTTTTTGGTAGGTTTTCATCTTGACTTTTTTTGCAAAAACGTGTAGGATAAAATAGCTATGGAATGATGCTTTGATACAGAGTTTCATGCAAATATTGACTGACCACCCAAAGACGGGTTAAAGGCCATACGGACAGCCGGGTCAACTGCCGATTGGCAACATGGTTGCCTTATTGATTGAGTTAGAAGCTCAAATTTTATAAGTTGGTTACTTTATAACCAGTGCGCTGCACATCAACTTGTGAAACGATCAATAAGAGTGGTAAAAGTAAGTATTTGCTATATAGACTCTGAACCTGCATGATTTCCCAAAGTGCCTGTTGTTTGCGAGGCAGGCGGCTCTTCTTTTCATTTTACAGCAGGATGATTGACGCAGGTGGTGCGAAAGGCGCCGTCTGCGTTTTTTATTTTTGTGAGGTTGTGAATAAAAGGGAACCGGGGCCGCCCCGGAAACAGGAGGATTCGCCATGGAGCAAAAAATGCGGTTATACGGGTTTAATAACCTGACAAAAGCCCTGAGCTTCAATATCTACGATGTGTGCTATGCCAAAACGCCCCGGGAGCAAAAGGACTACATCGCCTATATCGACGAACAGTATAATTCTGAGCGTCTCACCAATATCCTCACCCGCCTCACCGACATGATCGGGGCGACGGTGCTCAATGTGTCCCGTCAGGACTATGAGCCCCAGGGGGCTTCGGTGACCATTTTAATCGCTGAGGGCTCCATGATGCCGGTGCAGGGGGAAACCCAGGTGGCTCATTTGGACAAAAGCCATGTGACGGTCCACACCTATCCGGAGTACCATCCGGACACCTGCCTGGCCACCTTCCGGGTGGATATTGACGTGGCTACCTGCGGAGAGATTACTCCCCTGTCCACCCTGGATTACCTGATCCGTTCCTTTGACTCGGATATTATCACCATGGATTACCGGGTGCGGGGCTTTACCCGGGATGTGGACGGGAAAAAGCTGTTTTTGGACCACAAGATTACGTCCATTCAGGATTATATTGACCGGGAGATTTTACGCCGGTATGACACCGTGGACATCAACGTCTATGAAGCCAATCTGTTCCACACCAAGATGATGGTGAAGGAAGTGGACTTGCAGAACTATCTGTTCAATACGGACGTATATGAACTGCCGCCGAAAACCCGGCTGGAGATTATGGATAACCTGCGCCGGGAGATGATTGAGATCTTCAGCGGCCGGAATATTTATTGATGGATGAGACGATAAAAAGAAGAAATTGAAAGAAAGAGGGCGAAGGGATATGCCGCTTTCCCAGGAACGGGCGCCCATTTATGAGGCGCTGGAAAAATTTCAAAAAATGAGGGTCGTTCCCTTTGACGTGCCCGGCCACAAACGGGGCCGGGGCAACCCGGAGCTCACCGCTCTGCTGGGCGAGACCTGTATGCGTATGGACGTGAACTCCATGAAGCCTTTGGACAACCTGTGCCATCCCATTTCCGTTATCCGGGAAGCGGAGGAGCTGGCTGCCGAGGCCTTCGGGGCAGCTCACGCCTTTTTAATGGTGGGGGGCACCACCTCCGCCGTACAGAGCATGATTCTGTCGGTGGCTAAGCGGGGGGAAAAGATTATCCTGCCCCGGAACGTCCACCGGAGCGTCATGGGAGCCATGGTGCTGTGCGGCGCGGTGCCGGTGTATGTGAACCCGGCCTGTGATGACAAGCTGGGCATCCCTCTGGGCATGAGTGTCAAGGATGTGGAGATGGCTATCCGGAAGAACCCAGACGCCAAGGCCGTGCTGGTGAACAACCCCACCTATTACGGCATCTGCTCCGATTTGCGCTCCATTGTGAAGCTGGCCCACGAATACGGAATGCTGTGCCTGGCGGATGAGGCCCACGGTACCCACTTCTATTTCGGGGAGAACCTGCCGGTTTCCGCTATGGCGGCCGGAGCGGATATGGCGGCGGTTTCCATGCACAAATCCGGCGGCAGCCTGACCCAGAGCTCTCTGCTCCTCACCGGCCCGGCCATGCAGGAGGGTCATGTGCGGCAGATTATCAACCTGACCCAGACTACCAGCGCCTCTTACCTGCTCCTTTCCAGCCTGGATATTTCCCGGCGGAATTTGGCCCTTCGAGGGAAGGAGGCCTTTGCCGGGGTGGTGAAGCTGGCGGAATACGCCCGGTCGGAAATCAACCGCATCGGCGGCTACTACGCCTATTCCCGGGAGCTCATCAACGGGGACAGCATTTACGATTTTGACGTGACCAAGCTCTCGGTGAACACCCTGGACATCGGCCTGGCGGGCATTGAGGTCTACGACCTGCTCCGGGACGAATACGACATTCAGATTGAGTTTGGCGATTTAGGCAACATCCTGGCCTACCTCTCCATTGGCGACCGACAGCGGGAAGTGGAGCGGCTGGTGAGCGCCATGGCGGAGATTCGCCGCCGGTACAGCGGCCCCAAAAACGATTTGATGGTGCAGGAATACATCGACCCCATTGTGGCGGTGTCGCCCCAGGCGGCCTTTTATGCGGACAAGGAATCCCTGCCCCTGCGGCGCACCGTGGGGCGCATTTGCAGCGAGTTTGTCATGTGCTATCCTCCGGGAATCCCCATCCTTTCCCCCGGCGAGGAAATCACCGAAGAAATTCTGGATTATATCGAGTACGCCAAAGAAAAGGGCTGCTCCATGACCGGCCCGGAAGATCCGGGGATTGAGCGGCTCAATGTCATTCGGGGAATGATTTAAGCCATAAAAAGTAGAATTTTCCAAAAACGGGCAGTGCCCGGCATACCACAGTGAAAGGATTGATACTTTTGAATTTCTGGTTCTCCGAGGCCCAAACCCCCAACGTGAAGCTCTCCATCCGGGTAGACCGCCAGCTCTACAGCGGAAAGAGCGAGTTCCAGCGCATCGATGTGTTCGAGTCTCCGGAATTCGGCCGGTTCCTGACCCTGGACGGCTATATGATGCTCACGGAAAAGGATGAGTTCATCTACCACGAGATGATTACCCATATTCCCATGGCAGTGCATCCCCATGTAAAAAAGGTGCTGGTCATCGGCGCCGGCGATGGCGGCGTGGTGCGGGAGCTGGCCCGGTATCCCGAAATCGAGGCCATTGACATGGTAGAGATCGACCCCCTGGTGGTGGAAGTGTGCAAAAAGTATTTGCCGCAAACCGCCTGCTGCCTGGACGATCCCCGGCTGAATATCCACTATGAGGACGGCCTGAAGTTCATCCGCTTCTGCGAGGACGAATACGATTTGATTATCGTGGACTCCACCGACCCCTTTGGCCCCGGCGAAGGGCTGTTTACCCGGGAGTTCTATGGCAACTGCTTTAAGGCCCTGAAAGAGGACGGCATCATGGTCAACCAGCACGAGAGCCCCTTCTATACCGAGGACGCCAACGCCTGCCAGCGGGCCCACAAGAATATTGCCTCCTCCTTCCCTATTCACAAGGTGTATCAGGCTCACATTCCCACCTACCCCTCCGGCCACTGGCTGTTCGGTTTTGCTTCTAAAAAATACCACCCCCTCCGGGATTTGGACGAGACCCGGTGGAACCTGCGGGGCCTGCGCTGCCGCTACTACACCACCACCCTGCACAAAGGGGCGTTTTATCTGCCCCGCTATGTAGAGGAGCTGTTATCTGATGTTGAATAAAAATATTGAGACCATTTTGGGCTGTGACGCCGAGTATGAGGACGCCGGGATTGTCCTTTTCGGCGCACCCTTTGATTCCACCACCTCCTACCGGCCCGGCACCCGGTTTGGCAGCAGCGCTATCCGCCACGAGTCCTTTGGCATGGAGACCTACAGCCCCTATCAGGACAAGGATATGACGGACTACGCGTTCTTCGACAGCGGGGACATTGAGCTGTGTATCGGCAGCAGCCAGCTGGCCCTGGAAGCCATTGAAGAGCGGGCCAGAACCATCCTGGCGGATGGAAAGCTGCCCTTTATGCTGGGCGGCGAACACCTGGTGACCCTGGGGGCCTTCCGGGCGGCGGCGGAGAAGTATCCGGATATTCATATCATCCACTTTGACGCCCACGCCGACTTGCGGGAGGACTATCTGGATGTGAAGCTGTCCCACGCCTGCGTTATCCGCCGGTGCTGGGAGATTGTCGGGGACGGGAAGATTTTTCAGTTTGGCATCCGCTCCGGCGACCGTGAGGAATTTGTCTGGGGCAAAGACCATGTGACTACCCGGAAATTTGATTTTGTGGGCCTGGAAGAAACCCTGGATAAGCTGGGGGACACGCCGGTGTACTTTACCGTGGACTTGGATGTGCTGGACCCCTCGGTGTTTCCCGGTACCGGTACCCCAGAGCCCGGCGGCGTGACCTTTGACCAGCTGCGGCAGGCGGCGACTCTGGTTTGCCAAAAGGCCAATGTGGTGGCCTGCGATGTCAATGAGCTGAGCCCCCACTATGACCCCAGCGGGATTTCTGCCATGGCAGCGTGTAAGATTCTGCGGGAAATGCTGTTGGCCCTGGAAAGCTAAAGGGCAGACACAAAATTTTCGCCCGCCTTTTATAAAAGGCGGCGAGGGGTGTTGTTTGCCAGTGGCAAACGTTGAACACCGTTCTACGCTACCGCTTCGGTCGGTGCTATTTGTATGCCACTGGCATACCGCACCCGAGCCGGCAGGCGAGACTGGGGGCGAGAAGCCCCAGAAACGCGAAGCGAAAGCGAGCCCGTAAAAAGGGCAGCGGTTCTCACTCAGCGCAAGAGCCGCTAAAAGCGGCGCGAGCCAACTAAGCGGAAAGCCCCAAAAAAGAGCGGGCCAAAATCCGAAAGCTCCCAGCAAATCCCCAAGAGCTGCCGAAGGCAGCGCGAGGGTTGAAAAGGACAGCGCCTTCAAATGGAGCTAGGCCAAAAATTCTGCGGATGCACCCCTGCGAATACACTTTCAGGAGGTCTTGTATGGAAAACACCCCACCCCTGACCACGCCCCGGCTGCTTCTCCGGCGGTTTACACCTGATGACACTCCTGCCATGTGGGAGCTTCTCCAGGACGAGGAGGTCAATACCTTTTTGCCGTGGTTTCCGGTGAAAACCCTGGAAGAGGCCCGGCAGCACTTGCAGGAGCGGTATCTCTCTCAGTACAGCCGAGCCCAAAGCTACCACTATGCCGTCTGCCTGCGGGAAACCGGCCAGCTGATTGGATATGCCAACGTCAGCGATACGGAGGCCCGGGATTTGGGCTATGGCTTCCGGAAGGAATTTTGGCATCAGGGCTTTGCCACAGAGGCGGCCCGGGCCATATTGGAACAGCTGCGGCGAGACGGCGTGCCCTATATCACCGCCACCCACGATGTGAACAACCCTCACAGCGGCGCAGTGATGCGAAAGCTGGGAATGCAGTACCAGTATTCCTACCGGGAGCAGTGGCAGCCCAAAGATATTCTTGTGACTTTCCGGATGTACCAGCTGAATCTGGACGGGAAAGACCGGGTGTACCGGGCATACTGGAAACAGTACCCTCACTTTGTGGAGGAGGGATTCCATGAACTTTGAAATTGTTTCCATGACACAGGAAAACGCACAAATCATTGCCGACCAATGGAAATATGAAGGGATTTATTCTTTTTATGACCTTTCCGCTGACCCCGAAGACTACCAAGAGTTTGTAAACCCCGATTTGCGGGGAGAGAGATATTTTGAAGTGTACGGGGATGGCCGGCTGGTAGGTTTCTTTGTGGTAGAGCCGGGAGAGGACCGGGAAATCGAGCTGGGTTTTGGCTTGAAACCGGAGCTCTGTGGAAAAGGGCTGGGAAAAGATTTTCTTTCTGCCATTGAAAGCTATGTGATGAACCACTATGACTGTAAAACCATGGTTTTGTGGGTGGCAGCCTTTAATAAAAGAGCTATCCGGCTGTATCAGAAATGCGGATATATCCAGACTGCCGAAGAAGAACGGCAGACCAACGGAGATACCTACCGGTTTTTGTGCATGAAGAAGAACCCGGTATCACTGCAATCGCATTTTTAAAATTTTTATTGATAGAAAAAACAAATGAGTAAACAGGAGGATGATGACAATGGGTAAAGCGTTGATTATCGGCTGTGGCGGTGTGGCTTCCGTAGCCATCCACAAGTGCTGCCAAAACAGCGAGGTGTTTGAGGAGATCTGCATTGCCAGCCGCACCAAGTCCAAGTGCGACGCCCTGAAGGAGAAGCTGGAGGGCACCACCAAGACCAAAATTCACACCGCCAAGGTGGATGCGGACAAGGTGGACGAGCTCATTGCTCTGATTAACGAGTTCAAGCCCGATGTGGTGCTGAACCTGGCTCTGCCCTATCAGGATCTGACCATTATGGACGCCTGCCTGGCCACCAAGACCCACTATGTGGATACCGCCAACTATGAGCCCGAGGATACCGCCAAGTTTGAATACAAGTGGCAGTGGGCTTACCGGGACCGCTTCAAGGAGGCCGGCATCACCGCCCTGCTGGGCAGCGGTTTTGACCCCGGCGTGACCAGCGTGTTCTCCGCGTATGCTTTGAAGCACGAGTTCGACGAAATCAACTACATCGACATTCTGGACTGCAACGGCGGCGACCACGGCTATCCCTTTGCCACCAACTTTAACCCGGAAATCAACATCCGGGAAGTGTCCGCCAACGGCTCCTATTGGGAGGACGGCCACTGGGTGGAGACTAAGCCCATGGAGATTAAGCGGGAATATGACTTCGAAGGCGTGGGCAAAAAGGATATGTACCTGCTCCACCACGAGGAAATTGAGTCCCTGGCCCTGAATATCCCCGGAATCAAGCGCATCCGGTTCTTCATGACCTTTGGCCAGAGCTACCTGACCCACCTGAAGTGCCTGGAAAATGTGGGCATGACCTCCATTGAGCCCATTATGTACGAGGGCAAGGAGATTATCCCCCTGCAGTTCCTGAAGGCTGTGCTGCCGGACCCGGCCTCTCTGGGCCCCCGCACTGTGGGCAAGACCAACATTGGCTGCATCTTCCAGGGCAAAAAGGACGGCAAGGACAAGACCTATTATCTCTACAACATCTGCGACCACCAGGAATGCTACAAGGAAGTCGGCTCTCAGGCGGTTTCCTACACCACCGGTGTGCCGGCCATGATCGGCGCTATGCTGGTGATGAACGGCACCTGGCAGAAGCCCGGCGTGTACAACATGGAGGAGTTCGATCCCGATCCCTTTATGGACGCCCTGAACAAGTGGGGCCTGCCCTGGAAGGAATCCCACAACCCGGTGCTGGTGGACTGAGATGGAACAGTTTACCGCCCCAGGGCTGAAAACTCCCTATTATCTGGTGGATGACAGCCTGTTGATTCAAAACCTGGAAATTTTAAAGGATGTGTCGGAGAAGGCCGGGTGTAAGATCTTGCTGGCCCAGAAGGCCTTTTCCATGTTCGACACCTATCCCCTGTTGCGGCAGTATCTGGCGGGTACCACTGCCAGCGGTCTCTATGAGGCCCGGCTGGGCCATGAGAAATTCGGCGGGGAGACCCATGTGTTCTCCCCCGCCTACCGGTCCGAGGAGTTCGATGAGATTCTCCGCTATGCCGACGACATTGTGTTCAACTCCCCGGCCCAGATTCGGAAGTTCGGGGAGAAGGCTAAGGCCGCGGGGAAATCCATCGGCCTGCGCATTAACCCGGAGTGCTCCACCCAGGAAGGACATGCCATCTATGACCCCTGCGCCCCCGGCTCCCGGCTGGGGACCACCAAGGCCAATTTTGACGAGAGCCTTCTTCCCCTGCTGGACGGCCTGCACCTGCACACCCTCTGCGAGCAGAATTCCGACGATTTGGAAACCACTCTGGCGGCCTTTGAGGAGAAGTTCGGCCCGTATCTTCACGGCCTGCAATGGTTGAACCTTGGAGGCGGCCACCACATTACCCGGCCCGACTACGACCGGGAACGGCTCATCCGGCTGGTGAAGCACCTGCGGGAAACCTATGGTGTGGAGGTCTACCTGGAGCCCGGGGAAGCCGTGGTGCTCCGGGCGGGATTCCTGGTAGCCCAGGTGCTGGAAATTGTCCACAACGGCATTGACATCGCCATTCTGGACACCTCCGCCGCCTGCCATATGCCCGACGTGCTGGAAATGCCCTACCGTCCGCCGGTGAAGGACAGCGGGGAGCCTGGGGAGAAAGCCCACACCTACCGCTTTGCCGGCCCCACCTGTTTGGCCGGGGACGTCATCGGCGATTACTCCTTTGACCGGCCTCTGGAAGAAGGGGACTATGTGGTCTTTGAGGACATGGCCCTGTACACCATGGTGAAGAACAACACCTTTAACGGGATGCCCCTGCCGGCCATTGTGCGCCGGGACACCCAGGGGAATTTCCGGGTGGTCAAGTCCTTTGGCTATGAGGATTTCGCCATGCGGCTGAGCTGATTGGCCGGAAGATTCACCGATAACAAGCGCCTTCCCAAATACAACAAACCAAAAGGGACCAGCAGCTGCTGGTCCCTTTTTCTATGCTGATCTGGTTTATGCTTGTCCGTATTCCGCCTGAATGCGTTCCAGAATGACCTTGTCCGCCGGGCAGAAGGAGTACGCCGGAATTTCCGCCGGGGTAATCCACCGGATGTCGTTGTGCTCCAGCTTTTGGGGTTCCCCTTGGGCGATGGAGGCGTGGAACAAAGTCAGGTGCACGGTAATGTCCGGGTATTGGTGGGTTACTTCCATAAAGGGCTCCCCTACCTGCACCGTCACGCCCAGCTCCTCCCGGCATTCCCGGATAAGGGTTTCGGGCAGGGTTTCCCCGGGCTCCGCCTTGCCGCCTACAAACTCCCACAAAAGCCCGCAGGACTTGTGGGCCGGCCGCTGGCAAATCATAAACCGGTTCTCTTTCCAAATCAAAGCGGCTGCTACTTCTGTCACCGCGTTTCTCTCCTTTCCCAGCCGGTCAGGCGAAGTACGCCCACACCGGCTCCCCGGCTGCCCGGGTCTTGTTCATGTCCAGCACCCGCTGGTTGGCGCTGCCCCGAAAGGTCAGATCCAAATCCCGCTCTGCCAGCAGGAAGGGGCCGTCTACCAGATAGTCCGCCTGGCTCAGGAGGGCCTGTACCGCCGGGTCGTCCATGGCCTGTAATTGTTCCAGGGTCCAGCCGGAGTAGACCATCACGTCCAGGCCCTTTGCGTGGACCATCTCCGCCAGCTTGGCCAGGGGCCCAGGCTGGCAGAAGGGCTCCCCACCGCTGAAGGTAACCCCCTTCAACAGGGGATTCTGGCAGATTTCCTGAAAAATACTGTCGATGTCCCGGATGGCGCCGCCCTCAAAGGGGTGGGAACCGGGGTTGTGGCAACCGGGGCACCCGTGGGGGCAGCCCTGGACAAATACCGTGTAGCGGAACCCGGGGCCGTCCACCACGGATTCCTCCACAATGCCAAAGAGGCGCAGAATGTTTCCGTCTTGTTCCATTGTTACGTCCCTCCTATCAAAGGGCCTGGCCAGCGGCAGACTGATAGATTTCACGGGGGCCGGCTATGGCGTAGCCAACGCCTGCTTCCTTCATGGCCCGGAGCACCTGCTCAAGCTCTTCCTCCCCGCCGTCCAGAGACGCCCGGCACAAATGCCCGCCTAAGGTCAAAGCGTGATAGGGGGCTTCCAGCTGAATGCGCTGATACACATCCACAGAGCCGTCATCGGGCACCAGGAAGGATTCGGTGTATTTCTCCCGGTCGGTAACGCCGGGCACAATGCCGAATTCCTTTTTGTCCAACCGGGCAAAGCGCAGGGCTGTCCCTTTGTTGGGGGTGGCGATGAGATTCCAGTTCAGGCCCGTCTCCCGGCAGAGGGATTCCATATAACGGCTCATGCGGCCGATAATCTCCAAGCCCAAACGCTGGCTCTCCTCCGATTGGCCATGATGCTGGCCGGTAAGGGCGGTGAGGGCTTCTGCAAGCCCCACAAAGCCCACGCTGAGGGTGCCCTGGCGCAGAACCTTTTCCACCAAATCATCGTGGCGCAGGGAATCAGAGTGAATCCAGACCCCCTGGCCCATGAGGAAGGGATAGTTATAGGCCCGGCGATTACACTGGATTTCCATGCGCTGCCGGAGCTGGCGGGAAGTGAGCTCCAAACGCCGGTATAGCAGATGATAGAATTGGCTGCGTTCTCCTTTGGATTCCAGGGCAATGCGGGGCAGGTTAATAGAGGTAAAGCTCAGGTTGCCCCGACCGCAAGGGGTAACACAGTCCGGGTCCGCCACGTTTTCCATGACCCGGATGTCGTTTCCCTGATAGGCGGCCTCGCTGGTGTAATCTCCCGGACGGTACCACCGCAGATTAAAGGGGGCGTCCAGGAAAGAAAAGTGCAGAGATACCCGCTTGCAGGCCACATGGATGGCCTGGCGGAACAGGTCGTAGTTGGGGTCGCTGGGATTCAGGTTGACGCCTTCCTTGACCTTGAAGATGTGGACAGGGAAAATGGGCATGCCGCCGTCTCCCAAGCCGGCTTCCGTAGCCTTGAGAAGGTTCCGGATGACCATGCGGCCTTGAGGGGAGGTATCGGTGCCGTAGTTCAGGGAGCTATAGGGCACCTGCGCGCCGGCCCGGGAATTCATGGTGTTCAGGTTGTGAATCAGGGCCTCCATGGCTTGCCAGCAGGCGGCGTCTGTTTCCTCTTCTGCCTGCCGGACAGCGTATTGGTGGGAAGCCTTTGCTTCTTCTGGGGAAATAGGATGGAAGCCCTTTTCCGCCTGATGGCGGGGGAGCCACTGAATCAGGGCTTCCCCGAAAGCGTCTGTGCGGGTCAGAGCCAGGTCTGTGCCCAGCTGCTCTTTCACCTCTTCTGCCAGCGCCATGGCATCATCGTGGGAAAAGCCCAGGAGAATCTGCCAGTATTGGCGCAGAGAGGAAAAATAGGCCTTGCGGTAGGTTTTATCAATGCCGGGGGCCATGGCGTAATCAAAGTTGGGAATCCCCTGGCTCTCGTGCATTTCGTTCTGGTTGGCCTGGATGGCGATACAGGCCAGGGCGGTATAGCTGCGGATGTCGTTGGGCTCCCGGAGATAGCCGTGGCCCGTGGAAAATCCCCCGTGAAACAGGGTGATGGGGTCGATTTGGCAGCTGGTCTCCGTCAAAGCGTAAAAGTCCTTGTCGTGGATGTGGATCGCCCCTTCCCGATGGGCCTGGGAAATCTCCGGGGGAATCACATTCCGGTCATAGAAGGCTTTGGCGCCCTCGGAACCGTATTCCAGCATGGTACCCATGGCGGTGTCCTCGTTGATGCCCCGGTATTCCTGCTCCTCCCGGTTAGGGCGGAAGGTGAGGTTTTCATAGGTCTTCATCAGCTCCGGGTCAAATTCCCGGGCCTTCCGGTGCTCGTCCCGATAGAGGATATAGGCTTTAGCGGTTTGGGCATAGCCGTGGTCAATGAGGCATTCCTCCACCAAATCCTGTACCTGCTCGACGGTGGGAATGAAGTTTCCCGCCAAGGCCCGCCGAACTACCTGGTGGGTCAGCTCGTCCAGCTGGTGGGGGGAGAGGCGTTCTTGGGTGAATCGTATATTGGCTTTAAAGACCGCGCTGCGAATCTTGGTTTCGTCAAAAGGGGCAAGCTCGCCGCTGCGCTTGCGAATTTGTGCGTTCATGATGGCTCCGGCCTTTCTCTTTTGGATTTCTGCCCGGGGCCCTCCGTCCCCGAGCGTGAATACCTCTATTGTACTTCCCTGGCTGCGGCATGTCAAGGCGAGAGTTTCTGAGAAATTCTACATATAGTATAATTAAGAGAGAATTCGGCAAATTTGCACTATATGTGCGCGAGGCAACCAGAAGAATCTCCCCGGGGAAATAGCCTGACAGCAGACGGTGACAGCCGCTTTTCAAACCGGTGGCAGGGAATGCGGGGGGCCATCTGTATAAAAATCGGGCGAAGTTGGTTTTTCCCTTGCCGGAGCCTGCGTATCGTGCTACAATGAGGCTAATCTTTCTGTGGGGGGAAAAGGGGGGCTCTGGATGAAAGGAAAATGGAAAGCCGCCATTGCGGTGGGGCTGCCGGTTTTGGCCTTTGTGTGCGGGGTGGCCATGCTGATTTTCGGCATTACCGGGGAAGTACAGCTCCGGCAGGCCACGGCGGGCTATGATTCCACCCAGGGGTATTTTTCCGATTACGATATTTATTCTGCCAAGACGGGCCGGCACGGCAGCTCAACGTACCGGCTGATTTACTCCTATACAGTGGATGGCCAGGAATACACCGTTTCCACCGACTATGGCAGTGGGTCCATTCCAAACCAGGGCAGCCCCCGGGAGGTGTGGTACGACCCTCAAAACCCAGAAGAAGCCGTGCTCTCCGGCGGCAACAGCCACCAGCTGTTGATTTTTATGGGCGCTATGTTTACGGCCGTGCCGTTGGTGTTCCTGCTGGGGGCCCTGACAGTGCTGGGGGTACTCCGTTGGAATCGCGTAGATGTAGTGGGGTTAGTCATTGGCGTGGTATTTGCAGGACTGGGAGCCGGGTTCCTCTATTTCATGATCGGGTCGGTTCCCATTCAGGAATTTGTGCAATCCATGGTGGCGCCCTTTGCGCTGATCCCCCTCTTGATGGTGATTGCCGGGGTGTGGCTGGTGATTCGCAGCCTGTTTTTCAGTGGGAAAGAGTCCCGGAAGCGTGGAGCTCGCAAAAAATCGTAAAAATAAAAGATGAAGAGCGTTTTTTTCTTTCTTCCCTTTCCCCTGCAGGAGAAAGGGAATTTTTTTGTCCTTTTACGCCGAAGGTCTTGACGGTAATTAACTAATTAGCTAAAATAGAAAATAGAAGGGAGGCAGGCTTATGAACGACGAATTTTTTCAGGCCATGGCCAATGGGAACCGCCGGGAAATGATCCGGCTGTTAAAACGGAGGGATATGACCGCAGGGGAGATTGCCGGGCATTTCAACATTTCCAAGCCCTCCATTTCCCGGCATCTGGATACCCTGAAAAATGCCGGGCTGGTAACAGCTGAACGGCAGGGGAATCAGATTTGGTACTCTCTGAATATGACGGTACTACAGGAAATGGCGGTGGAGTTTCTGGAACTGATGGGAACAAAGGAGGAAGAAAGCCATGAGGCCGGGTAAATGGTGGTGGGCGTTGTGCGCCCTGTTTGTGGCGGAAATTGCGGCGACGTTTTTGCTGCCCAATGGGAAACTGCATTTGCTCCTGACAGCGGCGCTGCTGGGGATTACCCTGGCCGCTTTGTGGTGGGATAACCGGCGCCAGCAGCTGCGCACCACTCATGAAGCACCTGCCCGTCAGGGCAATCATTTACGGATGATATTGCTGCTTTTATGCTTGGGTATGGCGCTGGCCGCCCTCTTTTTGCAAAACAGTGGGGCGGTGCTGGCCATGACCGGGGCCTTTGCTGCGGCAGCGTTGATTCTGCTTTACCGCAACATGGAGAGCTTGACGGGAATTCCTACAGATAGCCCCAAGCACAGAACCCTTTTATGGGTTACCCTCATGGACTTGCTGGTGTTGGCCTTTGGAATGGGCGCGGCGTATCTTTCCTCCAACGGATACTTGGGAAAGACGGGGCAGGAAATCGTCGCCGCAGCGGTGATTCTGGCCGTGATGCTGGTTGGCGGAAATGTAGCGCCTAAAATCCCATTTAACCGCTATACAGGCCTGCGTCTCCCCTGGACGGTGCGGGATGCGGATACCTGGCGGCTGGCCCATCGGGTGCTGGGGTATGTGTCCTTTCCCCTGGCGTTTGCCTATGTGGCATTGTTGCTGGGCGGGGTGGGAATGGAAATCGCCACCTTGTCCGTGGTGATTTTGTGGATTGGCATTCCTGGGCTTCTGTCCTACTGGATGTTCCGGCGGAAGTATCCGTGAGGTTTTCCACTAGATTTGAAAAACTCGTGGAAAATCCGGTTGGGATAACGGGAAGAAAGCCGGTGATTCTATAAACAGAATGGTAAAGTGGGGGAATCACGGTGAAAGAATATGCTTTTGACGCGGAGATTCAAAAGGTGCCGGATTTGGACGGGGCCTATGTGGAAATCCCCTTCGATGTAAAAGAAGCGTTCGGGAAGGGGCGGGTGTTGGTACACGCCTCTTTTTACGGGGTGCCCTATGACGGACAGCTTGTAAAGATGGGGACGCCCTGCCATATTCTCGGGATGCGCAAGGATATCCGGGCCAAAATTGGAAAACAGCCCGGGGATATGGTTCACGTTACCCTGCGAGAGCGGGAAAAAGCGCCATCAAAAGGAGGAAGAAAAATGGCAAAACTACGGAAAATGCTGGGCCGCGCCGATGACCCGGAAATTCAGGCCTTGATGGGCAAAATGGAGACCCAGAGCAAGGTTACTCTGGCTCGCTGGGCATTGGGCTGTGTCCGGAAGAGGTATTTGCCGGTGTATGCGGAAGCGTGCCCTGCGGATAATAGGCTGGAGGAATTGCTCCGGACAGCGGAAGAACAGGCAGCGGGGAAGCTGCCTTTGGTGCGGCTCAAGGAAGCCCTGCGGCAGGCCAGGAACCTTCCCGGCGAGCTGGAGGAGCAGCCGGCCGTCCAGGCGGCCGCCAGGGCGGTAGTTACGGCCTGCGGAGTCATGCAGACTCCCACCAATGCGTTGGGTTTTGTGTTTTACGGCGCTGCTGCCCGGGCGTATCATCAGGCGGGGCTGACAGCTTCCCCGGAGGAATATGACCGGATGGCAGCAGAAGAGTTCCGGGCCCTGGGAGAATCCTTGGAGCAGGTGCTGGTTCCTGAGGAGCCCAATCCGGCCCGCCTAAAGTGGAATTGCTAAGAGAATTACACTTGCGAGGATGCTTCCCGCACGGATATACTAAGGAAATGCCGTGAAATAAAAATTTTATATGTTAAAAATGTAGAAGCGGTCCGAAAAATATCTCGGGCCGCTTATTTCATAATTATAAAATATATTTTGCCGATAAAATTAGTAAAATTCCAATAAAAACGATATTTTTCGACAGAATACGCCTCTCGATTCACGGTAAAATAAATATAAATAAACACTGGGAGGCGGGAAGTATGAACGAACGGATATTGACACAAGAGCAGTTAGTGGGATTCCGGCAGGAACTGCTGCGGCAGGAACGTGGGCCCGCTACGGTAGAAAAATATTTGCGGGATGCGGGACAGTTCCGGGCCTGGCTGCATGGAAGAGAAGTCACGCCCGAAGCCGTTTCGGAATGGAAAGGAGAGCTCCTGGCCCAGGGCCGCCGCCCTACAACCGTAAACGGAAAGCTGGCGGCTTTGAACGCATTGTTCCGGTGGATGGACTGGAACGAATGCCGGGCCCGCTCCCTGCGGATTCAGCGGAAGGCCTTCCGGGAAGACGCCCGGGAGCTGAGCCGGGAGGAATATCAACGGCTGGTGCGTACGGCGGAACGAATGGGAAAGAATCGCTTGGCACTGATGCTGGAAGCAATTGGTGGAACTGGCATCCGTGTCAGCGAGGTAAAATATCTTACAGTGGAATCTTTGCGGCGGGAACGGGCGGAAATTTCATTAAAAGGGAAAATTCGCACAATTTTGCTACCCGGCAAACTATGCCGTAAATTATTACAGTATGCTAAAAAACAAAAAATCGCCTCTGGCGAGGTGTTTCTCGCCAGAGGCGGTAAGCCGATTTCCCGAAAACAAATCTGGGCGGAAATGAAAGCACTGTGCAGTGCAGCGGGAGTCGCGCCGGAAAAGGTGTTCCCCCACAACCTGCGGCACCTGTTCGCCCAAACGTTTTATCGCAGTACCCACGATGTGGTGAAGCTGGCCGATGTGCTGGGCCACAGCAATCTGACCACCACCCGAATCTACCTGCTCTCCACCGGAGCGGAGCACCGAAGAGAGCTGGATCGGCTGGGATTGATCAGTTAGACAGAAGAAATATTCTGTCTGGTTCGGCGCTTCCATTTATCACCTTATTTGTCATTAAGTAAATATATTTATAAAAATATACGAGTAATTGTTGAAAAATTCAAAAATATACGAGTAATTGTTGAAAAATTCGTGTGTGGAATCAGGGCTGCAAGGTTTTTCTCCTTGCAACCCTGATTTTTCATGCGAAAACACGGAAAACCAGTTGCTATTTTCCGAAAGCCATGCTATAATTATGTAGAAATTGGTGGGAAGTGTGCCCGGCAACCAGGACAGAATATTTCTTCCGTCTGGTTCGGCGTGATTTTACCCGGTTTCCGCGTTTTGAGGGCTCGGGAAACGGTTGGACGGCAGACTTCTGAGCGGCACCCAGGCGTTTTTCGAGAGGCTATCCGGAGCGCCGAAAAGAGGAGGGGCCCCGCCAATGGAAAAATAAAGGCATTATGAAAGGAGTAATGCAAAATGAGAAAGCGGATTTTATCCGGATTGTTGGCGTGTGCGGTTTGTGTCGGCATGCTGCCGGTTGGTGCTATGGCAGCAGAGACGGATTCCGCACCGGCTTTGGCGGAGGCTGCTATTGCGGGTTCCACTGGAACAGCAGATGCCAATGGTGTTTTGTGCCTGACGGTAGATAGTTCTACCCCGTTGGCAAGCGCAGATTTCGATGTGACCACCACCGAGGCTGTGAGCTTTGTTCCTGCCACACAGACAGAAGCGGCAACTGGTGAACTCTATGCTTCTACTGCTGGCAATGGTACTGCGACCCTGAACTTTGATATCGACCTGAGCGCAATTGAGGGCGGCATTAACTTTAATGATTCTGCGTATACCATCAGCTTGACTTCCGATGACGGAATCAACTGGGAAGGCAGTTTCAATGCAGGGTTTAATACCACCATGGGCGCTTTGGGTGAGGCGTTGGATATGACCAATGCCCGAATTAAGGCCGGTATCATGAAGGACGAAGTGGGCGAACTCAATGAAGCTCAGAATATCTATGTAAATAATGATGCGAAAAGCACACAGCTGGTGATTTGCGATGCAGAGGATACCCTGTATACGGTCATCTATCATTATGGGAACACCGAATATGAGTGGACGGTCCCCGCGGGTGCAAAACTGTATAATGCACAGCTGCCCGAAAACAGTGGGTACACCGGTTGGTATACCGATGAAGACTGTACGATTGCTGCTGATTTTAACACTGCGGTTGTCGACAAAAACATGGAGTTGTTCGCCAAGGAAACGGAACCTTCCACTCCTGGTGACTTCCTGGAAGATTTGAAAGACGGCTATGCTGAAATCAATGACTGGCAGGATTGGGAAGCCTTTGTAAATAATTCCGATCAGGTAAAGGCCGGCGATTTGGTAGCGTTGACAACCAATATTGACTGCCAGAACGCTTCCTATCAGGCGTTAGATTTTGCTGGCGATTTCAATGGCAACAACAAGACCATTTCCAATGCCCGGTTTACGGCGAACGGCGATTATTCCGGTATGTTTGCCAGCCTGGGGGCTACCCAGAAGGTTGCCAACCTGAAGCTGCAAAACATTGATGTGGGCTATGCCCAGTATGCCGGTACACTGGCTGGCTGGATTTACGGCGTTAATGAAACGCCCCGGGAGAACTGCATGGTCCAGAACATCCAGGTGACTGATTGCTCTGTCAGCGGTTATACTGCCGGTGGCGTGGTAGGCTATGCCTTTGCCAACACGATTCGTTATTGCTCCAGCCGGAATACCACAGTTACCGGTGTCGCCAATGGCGGCGGTATTGTGGGCATTTCCTACGGCAATGTGACAGAATGCTATTCCACTGCCAGCCCCACCGCTCTGCTCTCCAGAGGCCGCGGCGGTATTGCCGGTAAGATTCTGGAAAGCGGCAATATGAGCAACTGCTGGTATACGTATTCCAAGAGCGCCGGCAGCGTGACGGATGCCACTGAGAGCAATTCCAAGAAGGTAACAGATAACACGACTTCTGTTGACATGATGATTTGGGCAGCTGGACATTCCGAAATTTGGAGTTTTGGGAATGGAGATGCCACCACTTTCAATGAAAGCGCAGTCACTTATCCTTTCCCGCAGGGAGGAGCTGAATAAATATTATGAAGAAAAAATTTGTCAAACGACTGCTGAGTGGCCTTTTGGCGGCAGTGCTGTTAGTATGTATGCTCCCAATGACGGCTTTTGCGCAGGAGACGCAGGTTACAATTTCAAATCAGAATTCTAAGGATAATTCTACTCTTGCATTAGATGATCCAATCTGGGAGGTAGCTGGAAGTCCGGAGATAATTTTGGGAGAACCGAGTCTGATTTCTCCTAAACAAACAACCTACGAAGACGCAGAAAGCGGAAAAAGCTATGAGTTAGCAAAGATCCAGTACCTTTATTTTGTAGGTAGTGACTATACAGTAAAAAGTATAGAGGAAAATTTAGGGAATTATATAGTAACTTTCCCGAAAGACGCTAGCAATATTAATATTATCTACGGGTGGGATATTACTGAGAGTTCTAACCCCGAGGATCCCGAAGCACCGATTTACAATTACATCAAGACTCTGAACCGTACAGTTAAGCAGCATGGCTGGGCGCTGAACCCCACGAAGAACGAGGCAGATATTGATACCTACGCCGTTTATACGGAGAAGAATATCTACCTGAACTATGACGCCACCATGGATATGGAAGAATTGGGAAGCGTAGCGTTTGGACAGGCCTCCTGGGATATTTTGAATATGCACAGCGAGGAAATCTATGATGAAACCACTGTAAATTTGCATTTCCAGTTTGACCCGAATGTCATTGATGTAAATAAGTTTACAGACGATTCCTTCCAAAACGCCGATCTTCAGAGCGATATGTTTACGCTGAAGGGCTATAAGATCAATAAGGAAGCGAACGAGCTGATTCTTATTTGTAATTGGGACGGCAAAAAGGCCGCAGAAGCTAAAGCTGAAAACGGCGGGAAACTCGACCCCATCATTCGTTTGACTGGTGTGCTCCTTCCCATTGAGGAAAGCTGCTTGGCGGGCGAGAACGCCTCGGTCAAGGTTGAAAACCATGGTTATGTGGATGGTTTTGTAAAAGCAGATGACCCGATGACTGACAAGGAAGATCCCAAAATAGGCCAAATTGACGGTGGCGAAAAAGATGATACCTTCATTCTGGTGAAGAATGATGAGAAGATTAGTAAGCCTGGCATGATTAAGAATATCCTTCTGCCGGACGGCAGCCAGGTAGACAGCGACACCGTTGCTGTGGGTGATACGGTGACCTTCCAGCTGAACTCCACAGTGCCTCAGGACCTGAACATCGTCTATGAAAGTAAAGACGAGGATAAAGATGGCTTTGCTGATGGTACGGCAAAGGGAGAGTATCTCCTGACCTTCCACGATGATATGGCCGATGCATTTGAGTTGCTGAACGATGAGAATTTCAAAGTTATGATTGGAGATAAGGTGCTGGATGCTGATGATTACTCCATGATTGAACCTACGGATGGTTGTGACTTTGAAATTCAGCTGAATTTGGTAGAGCTCTACAATGCCGGAATCATCGAAGATTCTTATCTGGGCCTGGCTCCCATTATCGTGACATATGAGGCCAAACTGAAAGATGAGACACCGGCAGGCAAGTATGTCAATACAGCGTGGGTTACCTTTAATGAGGAGGAATCCTCTCACGATACGGCAGAGGTGGAAACCTTTGGTATCAAAGTCTACAAGTTTGACCAGGCAGATGCGACCAAAGAAACTCCCTTGGAAGGCGCTGTCTTTGAGCTGAAAAATCTTGATACAGGAAAAATTGTTACGGGCACTTCGGGTGCGGATGGCTTCGTTATTTTCAACGGACTTGACGAAGGCAATTATGTGTTGCGCGAAACACAAGCTCCTAATGACTATGTGTGCAGCAATACGCCTATCGATGTAGTTGTTGAAAAGGGCGGCGAAAACGTAGAAGAATATTATGTTACGGTTGAATTCGCCAACAGCAAGATTCCGCACACTGGCGGCATGGGCACCACGATCTTCTCTATTGTGGGCGGTGTGCTCATCGCTATGGCCGGCACGGTGTTTGTGATTTCCCGCAGAAAGCGCAGAGCTTAATAGCCAGTAAACGCAAGTTTCGCGTAAAAGATTAAAATTTGGATTAGGACATCTCAGGGGAGCCGCTCCTTCATTCTCCTGAGGTGTCCTTTTATTTTTGCGATAAAGCCTAAAAATAGAAACACCTGCGGCGCGCGCCGCACAGTGTGCGGTACCAATTCGCGTTTAAGGCGAGGGTAAACAATTTTCCGGTTCCACGCGCAGATCATTTCGCGTGGACAAAGGCAAATAAAAAGCTGAGCCCGGAACGCGGATTGCGTCCAGGCTCAGCCTGGTCGGAGTGCGGGGACTCGAACCCCGGGCCTCCTGCTCCCAAAGCAGGCGCGCTACCAACTGCGCAACACCCCGTACTATCTCTGCTTATTTTACGGAATTTTCACAGAAAAGTCAAGCCCGGGGAAGGGAATATCACTGGGAAAGCCGGGAATCCCTTGACTTTTGGCCGGGATGCTGGTACAGTAAAGATACCATCGATATTAGCCGGAAGCCTCTGTCTGACGGCATATATCCCCGTTTGATTTCCGCGGCTCCTGAAACAAAAGGGACTGGGCACGGCCTGGCCCTGCTGGCAAGGCGGCGTAAAGCACTTCCGTCCCGGTTTCCCGGGGCTTTCAATCGGAATCCAGGAAGGCACGTCCCTTGTGGGCGTGCCTTTTGTCGTTTTCGCTTTTGGGAAGCGGAAAATATCTGAAAATTACTACAGGAAGGAAGAGCCCTATTTATGTACGACAAGTATTCTATGAAGGCCGAAGAGTTTATCGACGACGGCGAAATCCGGGCCAGTATTGCCTGGGCGGAAGAAAATAAGACCAATTTGGAGCTGGTGAACCAGCTCATTGACAAGACCGACGAGCTCAAGGGCTTGAGCCATCGGGAGGCCCTGCTGCTCCTCCTCTGCGAGGACAAGGACGCCATCCAGCGGATTTTCAAGCAGGCGGAGAAGATTAAGCAGGCCTTCTATGGCAACCGCATTGTGATTTTCGCTCCCCTGTACCTCTCCAACTACTGCGTCAACGGATGTCTGTACTGTCCTTATCACTATAAGAATAAGACCATTGCCCGGCGCAAGCTGACCCAGGAGGAGATTAAGCAGGAGGTGATCGCCCTGCAGGATATGGGACACAAGCGCCTGGCCCTGGAGACCGGCGAGGACCCGGTCAACTGTCCCATCGACTATGTGCTGGAGAGCATGAAGACCATCTACTCCATCAAGCACAAGAACGGCGCCATCCGCCGAGTAAACGTGAATATTGCTGCTACCACGGTGGAGAACTACCGCAAGCTGAAGGAGGCCGGTATCGGCACCTATGTGCTGTTCCAGGAGACTTACAACAAGGAGCAGTATGAATATCTGCACCCCACGGGCCCCAAGCACAACTACGCTTACCACACCGAGGCCATGGACCGCGCTATGGAGGGTGGCATTGACGATGTGGGCTGCGGCGTGCTCTTCGGTCTGAACCTCTACAAGTATGACTTTACCGGCCTGCTCATGCACGCAGAGCACCTGGAAGCAGTCCACGGCGTAGGCCCCCACACCATCAGCGTGCCCCGGCTCCGCAACGCCGACGACGTTAACGCCGACGATTTCAAGGACGGCATCTCCGACGAGCTGTTCCAGCGGATTGTGGCGGTGCTGCGCATTGCGGTGCCCTATACCGGCATTATCATCTCCACCCGGGAATCCCAGCACACCCGGGAGATGGTGCTGAGATACGGCGTTTCCCAGATCAGCGGCGGCTCCCGCACCACCGTGGGCGGCTATGCCGAGGAGCATCAGGACGAAAACTCCGCCCAGTTTGAAATCAGCGACCACCGCAGCCTGGACGAAGTGGTTCACTGGCTCCTGGAAAATGGCCATATCCCCAGCTTCTGCACGGCGTGCTATCGGGAAGGCCGTACCGGCGACCGCTTTATGAGCCTGGTGAAGGCGGGGCAAATTCGCAACTGCTGCCTGCCCAACGCTCTGATGACTCTGAAGGAGTACGCCGACGACTATGCCAGCGAGGATACCCGCCGGCTGGCTTTGGAGATCATCGACAAGGAAGCCGCCACCATCCCCAACGAGAAGGTTCGGGAAAAGGTGTATGAGCACCTCAACGACATTGACGGCGGTATGCGGGATTTCCGGTTCTAAGTGAGAGAGGCTCCTGCCCAAGTGGGCGGGAGCCTTTTCTTATACTTATATTATAGAAAAGGCCCTGCTGCGCTGGTTTACGAGACGGCCCAACTGTGGTATGATACAGGCAGAACCCTTTCCGTTGTTCGGGAAGAATTGGAGGAATGATGATGCCGCCCCTACATTTGCTGATAAAGCCCGCTTCCGGGGCCTGCAACCTGCGGTGCCGCTATTGCTTTTATCACGACGAAATGGAAAACCGGGAACAGGCTTCCTATGGCATTATGTCCCGGGAAACTCTGGAAAACCTGGTGCGCAAAGCCTTGGAGCGGGCCCAGGGCCACTGCACTTTTGCCTTCCAGGGGGGAGAACCTACCCTGGCGGGCCTGGATTTCTTTGAGGAGCTCTTGAAGCTGGAAAAGAAGTATAACCGCAAGGGCCTGCCCATTGACCACGCTATCCAGACCAACGGCTTTGCCCTGGATGAAGGCTGGGCCAAGTTTTTCGCGGACAACCACTTCCTGGTGGGGCTTTCCCTGGACGGCACTCGGGAGACCCACGACAGCTTCCGGCTGGACGCTGCCGGGAAGGGGACCTTCCAGCAGGTGAAGCGCACGGCAGCGCTTTTTGACCGGTTTGGGGTGGAATACAATATCCTGACGGTGGTGAATGCCCAGACCGCCCGGCGGGTGCAGAGTATCTATAACTTTTATAAGAAGAGCGGGTTCCGCTATTTGCAGTTCATTCCCTGCCTGGACCCTCTGGGAGAGGCGCCGGGCGCCCGGGAATACTCCCTGACACCGGCAGCCTATGGGGAGTTCCTGTGCCGGCTGTTTGATTTGTGGTATCAGGACTGGATGGCAGGAACCCCGGTTTCTATCCGCCAGTTTGACAACTACATTCAGATGATGCTGGGGTATCCGCCGGAATCCTGCGGCATGAGCGGCATATGCGCCCGGCAGAATGTGGTGGAGGCCGATGGGGGCGTGTATCCCTGTGATTTTTATGTGCTGGACGGCTATTGCCTGGGAAATCTCAACCAGTGCGGCTTTGACGAGATTGAGGCAAAACGGGAGGCCCTGGGCTTTGTGGAGGAATCCAAAGCGGTGGACGCAGACTGCCGGGATTGCCCCTGGGCGCCTCTTTGCCGGGGGGGATGCAAACGCTATCGGGAACCCCGGCGGGAGGATGGAAGCCTGCGAAAAAATTGCTTCTGCCAGGCCTATCAGAAATTCTTCCCCTATGCCATCCCGCGGATGGAGCAGATCGCCCGCCAGGTATCCGGAAGGCTGGCGCGAAATAGGGGTTGATTTGCATCCGGGTTGGGAGTATGGTATAATCAAGCCAATTTATAGCGGTCCATGGGGCCGGGGAGGTGGCAGAATTGAAAAAGAAACACAGGCTCATTATTTCGGGCGCTGTTTTGGTGATAGTCCTTTCCTGCGCGGTTTCCGTGCTTTTGCTTCTCCAGGCAACGGGCTTATTGCCTTCCGGGCAGCCGGCGTCTTCCGTTGGAGTGGAGCAGCAGAGCATGGATACTTCCAGCGCGGAGCTGACCACCCATTCGGCAGTGGAGATTTCCGGAGATGAGGAAAGCGGCAGCAGCGGCGCGTATGGACAGGCCGCGAAGGTAACGCTGCCGGTGGCCGCAGGATATAACGCCATGCCTATGCAGCAGGGAAAGGAATCCCTGGAAGGGACGCCTTTGGAAACCCTTTATGACCAGATTGCGGAAAAGGCGTATCAGATTTCGGAGGAAGCGGAAGAGGGGCAGCTGTATCCCGCCCAGCGCATTACCATCCAGGGCTCGGAGTTTACCGACGCCCAGGTAGTGCAGGCGCTGTCTGCGTTTCTCCACGACCACCCGGAGGTATTCTGGATTTCCAGCCAATACGGCTATTCCTCCGGAAACGGGCGGACGGTGGTACAGCTGTATTCCGTGCTGCCGGCCTCAGAGTGCGGGGAGCTTTCCCAGCGCATTATGGCGGAGGTAGGAAAGGTTCTCAACCGCATTCCCCAGGGAGAGAGCGCTCTGGACCGGGAAATCTATCTGTATGAGCAGGTAATGAAGTATTGCAGCTATGACGAAGAGGCCGCCGTAAACAGCAACGATTGGCGGGCCCACACCATTGTGGGGGCTTTTCTGGACAGCCAGGCGGTCTGTGAGGGCTATGCCCGGGCTTTCCAGCTCCTGCTGAATCAGGCAGGGGTGCCCAGTATGCTGGTGACGGGTTCTGCTGGCGGCGCCCATATGTGGAACCTGGTGCGTATTGACGGGCAGTGGTATCATGTGGACACTACCTGGGACGATAATGGAAGCACCGGGGTCTACAGCTATTTGAATCTCACCGATGAGATGATTGGCCAGGACCACACGGTGTATCCCGAAGCGGGGACGGTAGAGGCCCCCAGCGCCAGCGAAGTGTATAATCTGCCTTTGCCTGCCTGTACGGCGGTGAAAGCCAACTATTTCCGGGCCAAAGGCGTGACGCTGGATTCCCTGGACGAGAGCGAGACCATTGCCACGGCTATTGAAGAGGCGGCGGCAGAGCAGGCGGAAAGCATTGCCTTTTATATTGATGAGTCTTTGAATTATGACGACACGGTGAGCCGGATGTTTCAGGAATCCCCTTACCAGTTTATGTATGGGGTGCGCACGGCCAATGTAACCGCAGAGCATCCAGTTGACTATGATAATTGTACCTATGTGGAAGCAACTGCCAGCCGGGGCCTGGTAGTCCTGCTGGCCTATGAGTGAGGAATATCATGGAGAGAGTATTTCAGGCAGGAAAATACAGCCTGCCGTTGGGAAAACATACCTATATTATGGGAATTCTCAATGTGACGCCGGATTCCTTTTCTGACGGCGGCCAATATCTGGACCCCCAGAAGGCAGCCCAAAGGGCTTTGGAGATGCAGGAACAGGGGGCGGACATTCTGGATATGGGCGGACAGTCTACCCGGCCAGGCTATACAGCCCTTTCCTGGGAAGAAGAATGGGAGCGGCTTGCGCCGGTGTTCCCCTTGCTTCAGGGAAAGCTCAAAATCCCCCTGTCGGTGGATACCTTTTATCCCCAGGTAGCGGCCCGGGCTTTAGAGGCCGGCGCGGATATTATCAATGACGTGACGGGATTTTCCCCGGAAATGTGGCGGGTAGCGGAAGCGCATCCGGATTGCGGCTGTGTGGTGATGCATTGGGAGGAACTTCCCCCCAGCGCAGACGCGGCAAAGGCAGTGCATCTTTTTTTCAGAAGGAAAAGGGAAGAGGCAGCGGCCAGAGGCATTTCGGCCCAGCGGCTGTGCATGGACCCGGGGGTTGGTTTTGGAAAGACCCATGAGCAGAATTTGCAGCTGTTGGCCCAGGTGCCCCGGGAGAAGCTGGAAGATGTGGCCTTTTTGATGGCGGCGTCCCGCAAGCGTGTGATTGGCCATTCCTGCGGAAATCCGCCTTTTGAGAAACGGCTGGCGGGAACCATCGCGGCCCATACCATTGCCATAGCCGGAGGAGCGGACATTTTGCGGGTTCACGATGTGGAGGAGGCAGTGCAGGCAGCCCGGGTAGCGGATGATGTGCTGTTTGCGTCTGCTTTTTAAATAGGAAATACAGTGTGCTTATGATCATCAGAAAGGAGAGATGCGGTTGGATCGAATCTATATTAAAGGTTTGGACGTTTTTGCTTATCACGGCGTGATGCCCAAGGAAAAGCGGGACGGGCAGCGGTTCGTTTTGGATATTACCCTAGACTGCGACCTGTCGAGAGCGGGCCGGACTGACCGGCTGGAGGATACGGTGGATTATACCGCCGTGATGGACGCCGCCGTGCAGGCGATGACAGAGAATTCTTACGATTTGATTGAGCGGGCAGCTTCCCGGACAGCAGAGGCCATTCTCCGGGCAGAAGAAAAGGTGGAGAGGGTCACCCTGTGTTTGCGGAAGCCGGAAGCCCCCATTGACAAAATTTTTGATTATGTGGCCGTGGAAATTACACGAGAAAGGAAGGATATCGTATGAAGAAAGCAGTCGTTGCACTGGGAACCAATTTGGGGAACCGTTGGGAAAACCTTTCCAAGGCAATCCGGGCCCTGGAGCTGCTCCCCGGCTCCACCACCGTGGTGGCCAGTTCCCATATTTATGAAACGGAACCCTTTGAAGTGCCGGATGAACAGAATAAGTATCTGAATATGTGTGCGATTGTCATGACGGAGCTCTCTCCCCGGGCGTTGCTGGGCGCCTGCCTGGGAATTGAAGCCGCTATGATGCGGGAGCGTACCGTGAAGAATGCTTCCCGGGTGATTGACATCGACCTGCTTCTCTATGAAGATGAGGAGTGCTACAGCGATGAGCTGACGCTGCCCCATCCGGAAATTAAGAACCGTGCTTTTGTAATGGTGCCGCTGGCAGAAATTTTCCCGGATAAGAAGGCGCTGGGCTATGATTTTGCTTCGGCATACCAGCGTGTGGACAAAAGCGGCATAGAGCGTTTGGGATAAAGAAGCGCCTGTAGGGAAGCAGGCCGAGATAGAATCAGGTGAATGCCCCGCAAAGAGCGGGGCATTTTGCTTTTGTTTGTGGAAAAAATCAGGAAAATACAGGGCTCTTCTGACAAACCAGAAAAACAGGGGAGAAAATTTGAAAAAAGGCGTTGACAGGAGAGAAATGATGTGGTATCATATGTGAGCGCCAAACGGAGCGAAAAAAATCTTGACAAACCTCGAGTGGTTGTGATAAGATAGAAAAGTTCCGTTAAAGCCGGAAGATAAGAGTTCGAAAAGATCGCGGGAGCGATAAAAAAGAACTGAAAACGGCCGGTAAAAAAATCTCGAAAAAAGTTCTTGACAAACGTCGAAAGATGTGATAAAATAGTCAAGCACTTCCGCGAGAGGGAGCGCACAGGAC
>CAJFVO010000004.1 GCA_904420555.1 Candidatus Heritagella intestinalis
ATTTCCATGACCGAAAGATGCTCGTCCAGGTGCAGATGGATGTAATACAGTTTTTCCTCTTTGCTCCACTTCCGATGTGGTGTCCCTTTCTTTCCCATTCCTATTCCTCCTTTTTCTCTTGTTTTGCTACGAAAAAAGTAGGCACCCACACTTTTGTGAGTGTCTACTTTCATTTTACAGGTGCAGCTTCATTTTAGGATTATCCCCTTTCTTCATGTTCCTTACCCCCGGTTCCGGGGTTTTTTGTCTGATTTGGATAGAGGAAGAGCGAGATGACAAATTTGAGGGTGCTTTTCTAAATTTGTAAATCAATTCCTGTTTTTTTGTAAAATAGGAATTATAAAGATGTAAAGAAAGCACATAAAAAAGGAGACGCTAATTTAAAACCAAATAGAAGATATAAAAATGTAGTGTTTAATTGTAAAAATAATCATAAAATTTTTTATAAATAAGAAATTAACGAGTGAAAATATGAGAGGCGCTTGTATCAAATATGTCAAAAATGTATTTACAAACGATGACGATATGTGAATACAAAAAAAGATCAAGATGTAAAATTTTGAAATAAAAACAATGTTATAAGCAACAAAAACAATGTACTAAACTCTGTAATAAGTATGCATTTACTTCTGCGAATTAAGTGATATAATAATAGATGATAATTATTGTTTTGATGCGGATTTAGTAGTCATGTTGAATATTAGTTCCCGGGATTACAAAGAGCACAAAACAAAAAAGGAGGTACACTTGTGAAAAGAAATGGTAAAAGAGCGCTGGCTGCGCTCCTGGCGGTTCTGATGGCAGCAAGCTCGGCGCCCTTTGCACTGGCTGCTGATACGCTCCCGTACATCGGGGAAAGCGCCAAGGGAGAAAACCAGCCCTACCAGCACGGCTACCGCGCCGAGGATTTCCTGGATTGGAATCCGGAAACCGACCCCTGGGGCGATATGCTCCGGGCGCAGGTTCCCCTGCAGGACCGCAACGCCGCTCTGGCAGCCACCCAGGCCAATCCGGAGCTGAGCCCGGAAACGGAATATTTTGCCCTCTCCGGCGACTACGGCAATGCATTCTTCGACAGCTATCCTTACACCAACGAGTTCAGCCAGTATCTGTTTAATTTCTGGCAGTACACGGACTATTATGGCGGCTGGCACGGAATGCCCACGGAAGAAGTCCCGGAGGAAATGTATAACGCCGAGGGAGAGCGCAATGGCACAGCAGACTGGTCTACCCGGTATTTTGAGTTTGGCCTGGTAAACCTGCCCAACCCCGCCTATACCAATGCGGCCCATAAAAACGGCGTGCTGTCGGTAGGTTGTATTTTCCTGCCCCGCACCGGTTTGAAGCATACCAAATTCCTGACCCAGGACGAGAACGGCAATTTCCCCTATGCGGAAAAACTGGTAGAGATGGCCGAGTACTACGGCTTTGACGGCTATTTCATCAACCAGGAGGAAAGTATCCCAGCTGGCGATGTGGAACTGTATAAGGGCTTCATGAAGCAAATACGGGAAGACGGTATCTATGTGCAGTGGTATGACTCCATCAATGCAAACGGCGGCGGCTTGACTTACCAGAATGAATTTAACAGTGTCAACTCCCCCTTTGTAGTAGAAAATGGGGAGCAGTATGCCAGTTCTATTTTCCTCAACTACTGGTGGAACAGTTCCATGTTAGCTTCTTCCGCAGAACATGCAAAGTCTTTGGGAGTTGATCCGCTGGACGTGGTCTTTGTAGGCGTAGAAGCGGGAAAATATAAATTCAGTCAACCCTATGATTTGCGCGGCAACATCGGCGAGGATGGCCAGCCCATGAACTCCATCGCTTCTCTGGGTGCAGACGCTGTCCACCATGCAGTCGATGAAGATTTCTCGGGCAATGCAATCCGCCGCGAAAAAGATGAATTCCAGTGGATGGCTTTCCAGCGTGAGCGTATGTGGTGGTCCGGCCCCTTCCAGGATCCCAGCCAGGCCAGCTTCACCGCCGACCGTTCCACCTATCCGGCCGCGCCGGAAGTCGGTGTAAGATCCAATAATTTTGACGGCGTTGCGGCTTACATCACCGAGCGTTCCGTCATTAACGGTGATACTTTTGTGACCAACTTCAACACCGGCCACGGCCTGGAGTACGCTCTCAACGGTGAAATCTCCAACGAAGATGAGTGGTCCAACATCAGCATTCAGGACATCCTGCCCACCTGGCAGTGGTGGTTCGAAACCGACGGAACCAAGCTCAAGGCTGATTTCGATTACGGCGACGAATACAAGAAGAACTATGACAACGGTGCGGAAGATATTTATGGTAAGCCTGGCAGCTTCGACTTCGACCTGGTAGGCGCGTATAACGGCGGTTCCTCTCTGGTGGTTTATGGACAGGTAGACGCTGAGAACTTCCTGCATCTGTACAAGACCGATCTGGACGTCACCGATGCCACCAAGGTAGACGTGACCTTCAAGAAGACTTCTCAGGATAACGTAGGCATGAAGCTGGGCGTGATCTTTGAGGACAATACCAATGAAGTGGTGAAGCTGGACATCGCCAACTCCACCGAGGCCAGCGACGGCTGGGTCACCAGCACCGTTGATCTGTCCGGTTATGCCGGCAAGCAGATAGCAGCCTTTGGTCTGGTATTCGACGGCGAAGCTGAAGATTATCAGGTGAACATTGGCCGCATCGCCTACACTTCCGGCGAATCCCAGAAGCCCGCTGCCCCCACTGGCTTTACCGTTGACAAGGCCTATGACACCAACGAAATGGTTGTTTCCTGGGATATGGCTTCCTATGACGACGTGAAGCAGTACAACCTGTACGCAGTGACCGACGGCAAGGAAATCTATCTGGGCGGCACCTATGACCAAGTGTATTACATCAAGGATATCGAGCAGGCCATTGCTGATGCAGCAGGCGTTTCCGTCACGGATGTGACTGTGACTCCCAGCGAGACCAGCGCAGAAGCTGGCAGCGTTGTTTCCTTTGACGCAAAGGTAAATGGAATGACCGAAGAAATCGGCCAGGTTACTCTGGAACTCAAGGCAGTTTCCGAAGATGGTACTGAGAGCGATCCCGCAGTGGCAACCCACAACTATGCAGAAGGCGTGACCAATGTGGAAGTCACCGCAGAAGATGGCGCTCTGAACGTAACTTGGGAAGGCGGCCAGGCTGATGTGGTCGTGACCAAGGAGTACAGCACCGACGACCGCACTTGGACTGCTTCCGGTAACAACGGCTGCACCGTGGAAGTTCCCACCGGCGCTGACGCGGATTATGCCCGTTACACCATGACCATTACCACGCCTGATGGCGCAGTGACTACCTATGACGGTCGGATGGATGACAGCTATTGTAAGCCTTATACTGGTATAGTGTCGAGTAATGGTACGTTGGAAGTACCGTTAGCTAAGGATTGGTATCAGATGGTCTATAAGACGGTAACCAATGGTGTGGAGTCTGAAGAATCTACCATCACCCGATATAGAGCGAATATGCCTAGCATCCCAGGTAGTGTGGATTCTGTAATGATTAAGTTGATAGACTATCGTGGAAATGAGTCCGAGTGGGTTACCATTCCCAATCAAATCAGTGTGTCAGTAGAAAGCGATACTACCTCTATGACAGCTGGGGAGTCTATTACTCTACGTGCAGTTGTCAAGGATTATACGGAAACCGATGCGGTTACTTGGGAGATTACGAGTGCTCACGTTGAAGGAACCACGATTGATGAAAATGGAGTTCTGGTTGTGGCAGAAGAAGAAAGTGCTTCCAATCTAACTATAGAGGCAACCTCTGTGGAAAATACTGCCGTATCCAGCAGTATTACAATAACCGTGAAACCTGTATATGTTATCCGCTGCGATAGCAGCCGAGTATATCAGGGAGATACCGCAAATTTAACGGTGTATTATAAGGATAATCCTACATCTGTTCAAAATTACGAGTGGTCTGTAAGCGGTGCCACCAGTCAAGAAACTTCTATTAAAGACGGTGTTCTTACTGTTGGTTTGGATGAACCTTTCCGTACAAACCTTATTGTAACAGCTACCAGCAAAGAAGGAGGTATAAGTTATTCCACAAAAGTTTTTGTCTATAATATTTATGCAATTAATCCTTCATCCGCTTCTGTAATTAATGGTGGACAACAACAGTTTAGTGTCTTAAATCAGAAGACTCAGGAAGCAGTAGAAGCTACAGAATTTATTTGGAGTGTAGAATCCTCGTATCCGAATTATTATGGCGATATTACCTCGGCGGATACAAAAGTAAATGAAAATGGACTTTTTACCAGAGGTTCTGACGAGGTTTGCCCGTATTTGACTTTGACAGCTGTTCATAAAGAAACAGGTACAACAATTTCGGCTTCAATATCTCAGTCTTATTCTGCAACTGCCGAAACCAAATCTCTGGAAATGAAGACCATGCCGCAGGCCAATGCAGCTCCCAAGTCCGATGAAGTTTCCCAGGATGTGACTTGGACCGTGGAAGGCGCAACCAGCGTGCACACCCGGATCGATGCAGACGGCAACCTGACTATCGGCGGCGATGAGACCGCAGAAGTCCTGACCGTTCGCGCAACCTCCGTTGCAGATCCCAGCAAGTCTGACACTGCAACCGTAGCAGTTACCCCCAGCAAGGAGCTGCTCCGCAAGACCTATGAATATGCACAGACTCTGAACACCGAAGGTGTAGTAGACAGTGCAGTGAAGTTCTTCGAGGAAGCCATGGCCAACGCCAAGGCAGTTCTGGATAATCCCGACGCTACCATCGAAGAGATCAACACCGCATGGGACAACCTGCTAGAAGGCATCTGGGGCCTGGGCCTGGTACAGGGCGACAAGGCAATGCTGGAGCAGCTGATTGCTCGTGCAGAAGCCATGGACGAAGACAAGTATGTAGCCGATAACTGGCAGCAGCTGGTAGACGCACTGGCCAATGCAAAGACCGTCTATGACGATGGCGACGCCCTGCAGGGCGATGTGGATGCAGCAGCAAATGCCCTACTGAACGCCATCCTGGCCCAGCGGTATAAGGCAGACAAGTCTATCCTGGAAGACCTGATTCACCAGGCCAACGAGATTGACACCAGCCTGTATACAGCAGAGAGCGTGCAGGCGTTCACAGCAGCACTGAAGAGCGCTAACGCAGTCCTGGCTGACGAGAGCCTGAGCGAAGATGAGCAGGCAACAGTCGACGAGGCTGTAGCAACTCTGAGTAGCGCCATGGACAACCTGGTAGAAACCTCTGCTGACGATAACAACAGCGGTGACAATACCAACACTGGTGACGACGCCGACAAGGGCGACAACGACACCAGCAGCAAGGACGATCCCAACAAGGGACCCATCAACAAGACCCCTGCAACTGGCGACAACAACCTGGTTGCCCTGGGCGCCCTGGCCGTGCTGCTGACCTCCGCAGGAGCCTTTGTGGTGATTCGCAGAAAGAGCAGAGTATAATCGTTTTAACCTTTCACGTTTTCCTTTTTGACTCCCGCAGTTGGGTTCTCCCGGCTGCGGGAGTTTATTTTATAATGTCTATTTTGGATTTTGTGCCCGCATTGATAGCGGGTATCTTTTTGTAGCGTAGACCCACCCAAAAACCGCCCCACCCGAAGAAAGAATCCGAGCGTGGGCAGTGTGCATGTATCAATTATTCAAATTTGGTGGCCTGCTTGCCCAGCTGGTTAATATAGTCGGAGCAGAGGATACCCTGCACAATGGCGGTGAAGGCGGCCAGCAGCGCGTCCTGCCAGCCGGAGAGGGGAGAGGTGGCCAGCACCCACGGAAAAGACAGAGCAACGCCAATCCCGCCCAGGGAGACGGGAATCAGGGTATCCGAGAACCACCCGGCCTTCTTGAGCCCCATGCCGATAAAGTACAGCACGGGCACCAGAATGAGCAGTTCAGGGCTTACATATGTTTCTGTGTACAGGGCGGGCCATTGTTGCATGATTCCCAACAAAAGGAAAGGACAGCATGTTTCCCAGCCAGCAAGAAAAATATTTCTTGACAACTGTACCATAGTATGGTACATTGATATAAGTTAGTAGTAACTAACTAAAACTTCCTAAAGCCTGAAACTGTATAATAGAAAAAAGACGCCGGTTCGCTGCTTCAAAGTGCGCAGGCTTGTTTTCATATACATTGAATGACAGGAAGAGGGGTTTTTTATGTCTGAAAATCTGAACGGCATCCAAATCCAACTGCTATTGTACTTTTTGGAAGCGGAACCGAAAAAGCGGACGGTGACCGACGCCGCCCGATATTTGAATAAGCCGAAATCCACCCTGACACATATTTTGGACAGCCTGGACGAGCTCTCGCTGATGGAGCGTGTAGAAAGGCGAAAGTCGGTGTTGACCGCCGCCGGGGAAAGAACGGCGCAGCAGCTGCTGCACCGGCGGAAAATCCTGGAGCAGTATATGCAGTACCAGGACATCCCGCCTGCGCAAATCAAAGAAAATGCCCTGCGGGCGCTGTCGGCCGGCTTTTCCGATGCGTTTATGGAGCGCCTTGCTGAACAGGAGGGGCGGATGCGCCTCAAGGAGATTTTTGCCGGGCGCCGGGATTTTCACGGCGGGGATATCTGCAATTACCTCAAAGACGGCAGCTATTACTTCCCGTTCATCATCTACCGGGAGCAGATCAAAAACCATAACAACCTCTCCATGGCGAACCGTGGATTTGAAAATCCCTGCGAGATGATCGTCAAGGGCCATGAAGGGCTGGTGTATCTGGCGGTGAAAACCATGTCTGCCGAATCCATGTCCAGCGGCAAAAAGATGGAAGGCCGGGTCAACAAAATGCAGTACCTGTACAACGGCGAATTCCGGGACGGCGGGATCGATGGGCGGTATGTGTATTTCCCAGTGACGGCGCTGAACTTTATTGCCATGGGAAAGGGCCGGGACACCATGCTGCACGGCAGCGTATGCCTGAAAATGCAGTGCAGCGTAGGGGATATGCATATGCCGGAAAGCGCGGCAGTTTTTACCATGTTTATCCACTGAAAGAGGACGTCAAGGGAGAGACGGAAATTTTTTGAACCATAGTTGGTACAAGCGCGTTTTTTTGGAATCATGCGGGTTCCGGGCCTTTTTTAAGGTCAAAAAGGGCGGGTTGGCCCGGGTTTGGTACAGAATTTTGATTGACAATAAAAAGACAAGCGGATATACTGAGGGTGCTGTAGGGAACTGCGGGAGAATGGGGAAAGAAAAAACCACCTTGTGAAGCGGACTGCCTCGGAAAACTCCGGAGGGAGTATTTTTTAGGGGCATGGTTAGCTGAAGCTAACTCTGAGTAGCATTTTGCACAACATGATATACCAGGAGGGCGAGTTTGCAGCTCAGTCTCCTGACCAGAAACGATAGAAGGAGGAGCCTATGAACTGTATCAAAGATTCGCCGTAGAAGCGGCAAAATTTTTTGCCAGGAGGTTAGAAAACGCTAACTTCAATACGAAATTCCCCTTGAGGGAGAACATGAAATGGAGGTACATACCATGACAAGGACAAAACCGTCGTGGCGGAGCCGGGGCCTTTCCCTGGTTTTGAGCCTGGCGCTTCTGTGCAGCCTGTTCACCATTGGCGCTGCAAACGCCTTTGCTGCCACGCTGGAACCCACTACGCCTATCGAGAAAATCGACGTGCCGGCAGAGGACGGCGTCTATTATGCGGACATTGATCTGTGGCACGCCACAATGAATCAGTCTTCCATGGGCAACGCGGCCCTGAGAGGAAGCACCACCTTTGAGACCAACCATTCGGAGGATACGGATTACCAGGCCATTATTGTGGTAAAAGACAACACCGCCACCGCTATCGTGGAGTTTATGCCGATGGGCTTCATTGGGCAATATGGCTTCATGATGGAGCTGGAAGGGGTGGACGCCAAGTACCTGACGCAATTCGGCGCGGTTTTTGACACGGTAGGGGATCCTGACGCCGCCAGCTACACGCCCATGGACGTCCTCACCCGGCATTTGACCCAGGAAGGGACCACCGTTTACGACAGCTATAACGACCCGGACTCCCAGTACGTTTATGACGGCAGCACCATGCGTCCCCCTGGATATGGCTACGATTACGAGAGGCCTTTGGACATTGAAGACGTGCCTTACGCCCACCTCATCGCCATTGACGTGACCCCTGTTTGGGTACAGTTTGAGGATTCCGTCAAGCCCAGTTCCGCAGAAGAATACACCCATGAAAATGCGGCCTATGTCCATGTTTTCGTCCCGGTGATGTATTCGATCATGCCCACCTCCGGCGACCAGTACGCCAGAATGAAGGTGGATTGGACGTCTCTGGAAAAAATCGAAAACCCGGAAGAAAACCTGCAGTACCGCCTGTGGAGCGCAAAACAAATTTCCGGCGCCGCTTATACCGGCGAGTCCTATGAAACCCTGCAAAACGCCATCAGCGAAGTAACGGCAGAGATGGAGAAGATCTGGCCTTCCAGCCAGATTTCCATGTCGGGTACCGGTACCAGCAAGCAGCCGATCCTGGAGCAGAAGGAATTTACGGCGGAGGAACAGGCCGCTATGGTGCAAAAGCTCAACGACGCCATTGACGGCTTGGAGGAAATCGGCGATAAGACCAATCTAAACGCGGTCATTGCGGAAGCGGAAACCAAAGCAGAAGGGGAGTATACGCCAGACAGCTGGGCCGCCTTCCAGGATAGCCTGGAAAGTGCCAAAACCGTCCAGGCAGATGAGGACGCCGGTGTTTCCCAGGTGAATGCCGCCGTCCAGGCTCTCACCGAAGCCATGGAGGCCCTGATCCCCCGGGCCGATACCGCCGAACTGGCCGCTCTGGTCGCACAGGCTAAGGAGATTGAGCAAGGGAACTACACAGAGGAATCCTGGGACGCCCTGCAAAAAGCGATTGCCGCTGCGGAAGAGGCACTGGATAACCCCAACCTTTCTCAGAATGACGTCAGCGGCCAGGAGTTAAATCTCCAGAATGCTATAAACGGCTTGGCAGTGAAGGGAACACTAGACAAAAACAATCTGGAAGACGGCGTATATTCGGTTTACGGCGAGATGATGAAAACCAACCGCCAGGAAAAATCCATGAGCAACGACGCCATTAACCACTATATCAAGCTGACGGTGGAAGACGGCAGGTATTACCTCAATATGGATTTCCACGGACTTGCCTACCTGAATAAATTTGGATATCTGGCAGAGCTTTCCTACTACGACAACGGCTATACCTACGGCCAGTACGGCGCTGTGGAAGGCGATTTGGTTCCTGCAGCGGTCCTCTCCACCCAGAAAAATGCAGACGGCGCCGATGTAGTGGATGAATTCAACCAGGCGGGGGGCTCCTATGAGGGCAAGCTGTATCCCGACCAGGTTAAATTCCCGTTGGTTTCCGACGCTCTTGCAGATGAAGACGGCTATGTGCCTCTCCATGTATTCGTGCCGGTCATGGAGGACATTTCCGCCGGCACCGGCGACCAGGACGTGCTCTTAAAGCTCGACTGGTCCACACTGACAGAAACCACCGAAGATGACCCGAATTTTGAACCGGAAGAGCCTGTAGAGCAGTCCCCGGCTGTGGACTTCACCGATTCCGCTACGGGCGTGAAGGTCAGTGCCGGCAAGGGCGTGTTCGACGAAGGCGTGCAGATTGTAATCTCCGAGATTACCAAGGGCGCCGATTACGACAAGGCGGCTTCCTCCCTCAGCGATGTAGGCAAGAAGTTCAAGCTCTATGACGTGAAATTCCTGGACGCTTCCGGCAGTGAAGTGTCTCCCAACGGTACGGTCAGCATCAGTTTCCCCATTACTGCCGGTTATGATTCCGGGAAAGCAGCAGCCTACCGCATGGCGGATGGCGGCAAGGTCCTGGTGAATGGTACGGTAAACAGCGGCTATTACACCGTAATCACCAAATCGGCCGGCGCCTATGCGCTGGTGGAAAAGGGCAGCACTATCACAGACGCCCAGAACACCCAGAACCAGGGTGGCGTCACGCCTCCCCAAACCGGCGACAACGCCAGTGCCGCAGCCGCAGCACTGCTGGCTGCGGCCTCCCTGGGGATGGTGACCGTTACCCTGGCTGTGAGAAAGCGCGGTCTGCGGGACTCTATATAAAGGAGATACAAATTTATGATCAATACTGCATCAAAGCTCATGCGGGCGCTGTGCAGTATGGCGGTGATGCTCGCCCTTGCGGCGGGCATTGCTGCTATACCGGTGTTCGCCGCGTCCCATGGTATTTATACTGCCGCTGCAACTTCTCACTACCGCCATCCTACCACTGGTGTGATTGAAGACTCCGGCGGCGAGGGCTCCTATGTGCTGGGCCAGTCGATGACGGACAGTGCTTTGAATAAAAGCGCCCTGGTGGAAGTGGACGCCAGCGGAAACACCTGGGTAACCATCCGCTTAAACCTGATGGACAATATCCAGTCCCCCCAGTTCCAGGTGGACGGCAGCCGGAACGGGAAATTTTCCTCTGTCACCGCCACGGTGATGCAGGAGGATTTTACCGAGAACACCACGGATTTCCGGATGCAGGTTCCCGATGAGAACGCCATTATCCGCTGCAATATGTATGTGGTCCCTATGGGACGGGAAGTGGTTTTTTACATAACGGTTGGCAGCCTGAAAGCCGGCTCCGGGGATTTTGTTACCAGCATTACGGTTCCCTCTCAGGAGGAGCCCAGCGCACAGTCCTCCGCAGCTTCTTCCAGTGAAAGCCATAGCTCCTCCAACAGCCAGAGCAGCAATTCCAGCCAATCCTCCTCGTCCTCCAGCCAGCCGGAATCCTCTGCGGCCCCCTCTGCCAGTCCTTCCCCCTCTCCTTCGCCTTCGGAAAGCAGCCTTTCTTCCCAGCCGGAAACGAGTGCGGCTGTCTCTTCTGCCGCCGGTCTGGCGGAGTTTGACGCCGCCGGCAATGAAGTGAGCAACGCTTCCACGGAAGCGGGGCAGGACAGCAGTACCGGCAATCCGGTGATCTGGTGGGTCATCGGCGGCATTGTGATTGTTGCCATTGCGGGAGGCTGCGTGTGGTACTTCTGCTTCTTTAGAAAGGGAAAGAACCCCTTTCAGAAAAAGTAAGGGAAGGTGGCCGGCGTTCTGACTCTGCTGATGGCCGGCTGCGTCAACCAGCACCCGGAAGAAACCGGCAGTACAAGCACCGCTAATGGAAGCGGGGAGGTACGCCTTGTCGCCACCTCCCCGGCGGTAGCGCAGATCTGCAACCGGCTGGGTCTTGACCTGGTGGGCATCTGCGAATCCAGCAGCGACCTGCCGGAGCGGTATGACGGCGTTACCACGGTTGGCATGGCCATGAATCCGGATCTGGAGATCATCAAATCCCTCGATCCCGACTACATTCTGTCCCCCAGCACCCTGCAAAACGACCTGCAGCCCAAATATGCCTCCATCGGGGTCAGCTCCCTGTTTTTGAACCTCAAAAGCGTGGAAGGAATGTACGCCTCCATCAAAGGGCTGGGCGAGAAATTTGGCCGGGAGGAAGAAGCGGCTGTCATGCTGGAGGAATTCGATTCCTTTATGGCCGAATTTGCAGAAAAAAACGCCGGTAAGGAATCCCCCAAGGTGCTGGTGCTCATGGGCCTTCCCGGTTCCTACATTATCGCAACCGACAACAGCTATGTGGGCAGCCTGGTGAAGCTGGCGGGCGGCACCAACGTCTACGGCGACGGGGACGGGCAGGAATTCCTGTTCGCCAACACCGAGGATATGAAAACCAAGGAGCCGGACGTGATCCTTCGGGCAGCCCACGGCCTGCCGGATGAGGCCCGGAAGATGTTCGCGGAGGAATTTTCTACCAACGATATCTGGCAGCACTTCAAGGCGGTGCAGGAAGGCCGGGTGTACGACCTGGATTCCGACCTGTTCAATATGAGCGCCAATTTCAGTTATGAGGAGGCGCTGAAAGCGCTGCAGCCCATGCTCTACGGCGAGGAATAACCCCGAAACAAAACACAAGGCGGCCGGGCTTTTCCTGTCGGGAGAATCCCGGCCGTTTTTCCAAAAGGAGATTTTGCCTATGGTAAGCAGCCGAAAGAAAATTCTCTCCTTTGTGATCACTGCTCTGGGGCTGCTGGCGCTGTTCCTGGTTGCCGTCAATACCGGCAGCCTGAAGGTGACGCCCTTGGAACTGTTCAAAGGACTCTTTATTGAATACAACGAAAACGTGGCGACCATTTACGACCTGCGGTTTCCCCGCATCCTCATCGCCATCTTCGGCGGAGCAGCAACCGCCGTATCCGGTGTGCTGCTGCAGGCTGTGATGAAAAACCCGCTGGCCGACCCCGGCATCATCGGCGTCAGCAGCGGCGCCAGCCTGACGGCGGTGCTCATTACCGCCTTTTTCCCGACCCTCTACCATTCCTGCTGGTATACAGCCTTTCCTGGAAGGGCGGGCTGTCGCCCCTGCGGATTATCCTGGTGGGCGTGGCGGTCAACGCCATGTTTACGGGGCTCATGAGCGCTTTCAACTCCGGAACAGGGAGCAACTACTCCGGCGTCGCCAGCATTGTCAATGCCAATATTACCATGAAAACCTGGGAAGATTTCCAGACGCTGTTACTCTATGTGGTCATCGGCCTGATTGCCTCCATCTTTGTGCTGGGGCAGTGCAATCTGCTGGCGCTGGAGGATAAAACGGCAAGAAGCCTGGGGGTAAACGTCACCCGCAGCCGGATCATGATTTCGGTGGTGGCGGTGCTGCTGGCTTCCATCAGTACCGCAATCATCGGCCCCATCAGCTTCCTGGGGTTGATCGTTCCCCATATCGCAAGGCTGCTGGTGGGAAGCAATCATAAAGTGCTGGCGCCCTATTCCATCCTGCTGGGAGCGTTCACCCTGCTGCTGGCGGACACCCTGGGACGCACCATTGCGGCGCCCTACGAGATCAGCGCTTCCATTATCATGTCGGTGGCAGGCGGCCCGTTCTTTATCCTGCTGTTAAGGAGGTCGAAGCAAAGCTATGGACAATAACGTGTTTACTGTCAAAAACCTCTCCTTTGCCTACGGCAGGCAGCAAGTGCTGAAGAATCTCGACCTGGAGCTTCACGAGGGGAAAATCACCACCCTCATCGGCGCCAACGGCTGCGGAAAGAGTACTCTTTTCAACCTGATGACCAAAAACCTCCGTCCGGACGAGGGGGAGATCCTCCTGCGGGACGGCGATATTGCCGGGATGCGGCTCAAAGACTTTGCCAAAGAAGTTTCTATCGTCCACCAGTACAACACGGCGCCGGTGGATTTAAGCGTGGAAAAGCTGGTGGGCTACGGAAGAACGCCCTACCACACCATGGGGCTTTCACCCGATCCCAAAGAAGATGAAGAAAAGATCCGCTGGGCGCTGGAAATCACCCATACCTGGAAACACAGGGCCAAGCCGGTATCCGAGCTATCCGGCGGGCAGAAGCAGCGGGTATGGATCGCTATGGCGCTGGCGCAGGATACCAGGGTGCTGTTCCTGGACGAACCCACTACCTATCTGGATATCCGGTACCAACTGCAAATCCTAAAGCTCATCCGGCAGTTAAACCGGGAGTTCGGCATCACCATCATTATGGTGCTCCACGACATCAACCAGTCGCTGTATTACAGCGATGAGATTGTCGCCATGAAGGACGGACAAATGATTGCCCACGGCCTGCCGGAGGAAATCCTTACAAGCGAGCTGGTACAGGAGGTCTACGATGTAAATCTGGATATCCGGAGCGTGGGCGGCAAGCCGTTTGTCATTCCGGTATAGTATTCGGAGTGTTCTGTGGAGCGCTTCCTGCACAAGCAGATAGAAAGGAGACGGAAAGCCACATGAAACAGAGGAAAACCGTCGAAGATTATCTGAAAACCATCTACCTTCTGCAAAAGCAGAATGGCTGTGTTCGCGGTGTGGATATCGCCGCGCAGCTTGGCGTGTCCAAGCCGACGGTTTCCATCTCCCTCAAGGGGCTGGAGCAGGAGGGCTATCTGTTTCTGGACGAAGCCCACGAGGTCCATTTGACCGATGCTGGGAAAAGGGTGGCCGAAGCCACCTATGAACGGCACCAGACTTTCCGGTCCCTATTGGAAAACCTGGGGGTCGACGGGAAAACAGCGGCAGCAGACGCCTGCCGGATGGAGCACGCCGTGAGCCCGGAAAGCTACAATGCGCTGAAGGCTCTTGTAAAAAAATCAAAAAAAGGCGGACAAAACCATGATGATCAACAAAAGGCTTATCGGCACGGTAGCTGAGAGCAAAAAATACATCGCCGGGAACGTCGTTTTGCAGTGGTGTTCCCTGGCGGCGAACATCGCCATGATGTTCAGCATTACCAACTACCAGTCCCGCCTCCCTGTGGGCGACGGCGGCTGTGGCGGCGCTGGCGCTCCTCATCCGGTTCCTGTGTACCACCGGGGCTTCCAGGATGAGTTACCTTTCTTCCAAAGCGGTGAAGAAAACCCTGCGGGAACGGATTTATGAAAAGCTGCTGCGGCTGGGCGCCTCCTACAACGAGCAGGTGAAAACCTCCGAGGTGGTGCAGGTGGCGGTGGAAGGCGTAGACCAGCTGGAAACCTACTTCGGCGCTTACCTGCCCCAGTTTTTCTACGCCATGCTGGCGCCGCTGACCCTATTTGCGGTGCTCTGCTTTGTGAATGTCCCGGCGGCCATTGTGCTGCTGGTCTGCGTGCCGCTGATTCCTATCGCGATTGCCGCAGTGCAGACCTGGGCGAAAAAACTGCTCTCCAAATACTGGGGGCAATACACGGCGCTGGGCGACACCTTCCTGGAAAATCTCCAGGGCTTAACCACCCTGAAAATCTATCAGGCGGATGAGTTTAAGAACCAGGAAATGAACGTGGAGGCCGAGAAGTTCCGCAAAATCACCATGAAGGTGCTGACCATGCAGCTCAATTCCATCACGATTATGGATTTGATCGCCTACGGCGGGGCGGCGCTGGGGGTCATCATGGCGGTGACGCAGTATATGGGTAACCACGTATCCTTAGCCGGCTGTCTGCTGATTATCCTGCTGGCAGCGGACTTTTTCCTTCCCATGCGGCAGCTCGGCTCCTTCTTTCACATCGCCATGAACGGTATGGCGGCCAGCGACAAGATCTTCCGCCTGCTGGATCTCCCGGAGCACAAACAGGAGGTTTCCGAGAGCTTCCCATTACAGCATGACATCGTATGTTCCAATCTGCGGTTTTCCTATGAACCGGATCGGGAAATCCTTCATGGCGTGGGCTTGCAGTTTCCACAGGGCAGCTTTACCGCTCTGGTTGGCGAGAGCGGCTGTGGGAAATCCACCATCGCCGCCATCCTCATGGGGCGAAACAAGGGCTATACCGGTTCGGTCACCATGGGCGGCGTGGAACTGCGGAAAATAAACGAAAGCCCTCTTCTGCGGAATATCACCTATGTCAGCCATCAGAGCTATCTGTTCAAGGGCGCCGTGCGGGACAACCTGCTCATAGGCAAGCCGTCCGCAACCGACGACGAGCTGTGGGCGGTGCTGGAACGGGTTCACCTCGCCGGATTCCTGAAAGCGGAGCAGGGTCTGGATACGCACCTGACCGAAAAAGCGGGGAACCTCTCCGGCGGACAGTGTCAGCGGTTGGCGCTGGCAAGAGCGCTGCTCCACGACAGCCCGGTATACATCTTTGACGAGGCCACCTCAAATATCGACGTGGAGAGTGAAAACGACATCATGGCGGAAATCCATGAATTGGCCAGAACCAAAACCGTGCTCCTTATATCCCACCGGCTGGCAAATGTGGTGCACGCGGACAACATCTATGTGCTGGACAACGGCAGCGTCGCGGAAAGCGGCAGCCATGAGGAACTTTTGAAAAATCATGGGTTGTATGAAAAACTGTGGAACGCCCAGAGGGAGCTGGAAAATTACGGAAAGGACGGTGAAAGCGCATGAATACCGGCATAAAAAAACGAAGCGGCTTCCAAGTGATGGCACGTCTCATCGGGCTGGTGAAGCCTTTAACCGGCTTTATGCTCCTGGCTATCCTTATGGGGCTCATCGGCCATCTCTGCGCCGCCTTTATCACCATCTTCGGCGGCTATGCGGTGCTGGAGGCTTTGCGTTTTGATACGCCCTTCACCCTCACCGCCCTGTTTGTCTGCGTGGTAGTCTTTGCCGTCGTGCGGGGCTTTTTGCGGTATGCGGAACAGGCCTGCAACCACTTTATCGCCTTCAAGCTGCTGGCCCTTCTGCGGGACAAGGTGTTCCGGGCGCTGCGGCGGCTCTGCCCCGCCAAGCTGGATGGCCGGGACAGGGGCGACTTGATTTCAGTCATCACCTCGGACATTGAGCTGCTGGAGGTCTTCTACGCCCATACCATCTCCCCGGCGGCCATTGCATTCCTATTTACCGTTGTGATGTGCTTGTTCATCGGTTCCTACCACTGGCTGCTGGGGCTGATCGCACTGGCGGCGTATCTCGCCGTGGGGATTGCCATTCCTCTGGCAACGTCCAAGTTCAGCGGGGACAACGGAATTCGGTTCCGCACCAAGTCAGGCGATTTATCCGGCTTTGTGCTGGACAGCCTGCGAGGGCTTTCGGAAACCCTGCAATATGGACAGGGCAGGAAGCGGTTGGATGAGATGAATGAGAAAACCGGCGAGCTTGCCAAAGACGAGGAACGCATGAAGCGCACGGCCGGCCGCAATTCGGCAGTGACCAACACGGTAGTGCTGGCCTTTGACCTTGTGATGCTGTTTGTCTCCGCTTTGCTCTATCTAAGCGGCGCCGTGGGCTTTGATGGGGTGCTGATCCCCACCATTGCCCTGTTCTCCTCCTTTGGCCCCGTAATCGCATTGGCAGCATTGGGGAGCACCCTGCAAAACACCTTTGCGGCGGGCAACCGGGTGCTGGATATTCTGGACGAAACTCCGGTGGTGGAGGAAGCCACCGGTCAGACGGAAATCACTTTCACGGGCGCGGCGGCGGAGCAGGTCACCTTTTCCTATGGGAGCGAAACCATCCTTTCGGACGTATCGGTGGAGATACCGGAGCACAGCGTGATTGGCATTGTGGGACGCAGCGGCAGCGGGAAGTCTACGCTGCTGAAGCTGTTCATGCGGTTCTGGGATGTGCAGCAGGGCAGTGTAACGCTTTCCGGCACAAGGGTCGCGGACATCAATACGAAGAATCTGCGGGAGATGGAGAGCTTCGTCACCCAGGAGACCCACCTGTTCCACGACAGCATCAAAAACAACCTGCGGATCGCCAAACTGGACGCTGCCGACGAGGAAATCGAGGCCGCCTGCAAAAAGGCGTCGGTGCATGATTTCATCATGAGCCTTCCAAAAGGTTACGATACCCCGGTGGGTGAGCTGGGGGATACCCTCTCCGGCGGGGAACGGCAGCGGCTGGGGCTGGCAAGAGCTTTCCTGCACGACGCGCCCTTCCTGCTCCTGGACGAGCCCACCAGCAACCTGGACAGCTTAAATGAGGCGGTCATCTTAAAATCCCTCCGCGAGGAACGGGAGGGAAAGACGGTGGTACTGGTGTCTCACCGTCAGTCCACCATGCGGATTGCGGATACCGTCTATTCGGTTGAGCATGGGAGAATGAGTTAAAGAAAGAGGTACATAGATGAAATTAAAGCGGCTGATATTTCTGATTTTTGGTTTTCTTAGCCTGGGATTGGGTTGTGTCGGTGTAGTGATTCCTATTCTTCCTACCGTCCCATTTTTCTTGGTAACGGTGTTCTGCTTTGCCAACTCCTCCCAGAAACTCCACGACTGGTTTGTAAGCACCAGGCTTTACAAAAAGCACCTGGAATCCTTTGTAAAGAAAAAGGGGATGACGGTGCAGACTAAGCTGGGAATCATCATCCCGGTGACACTGGTGATGGGGGTCGGATTTTTCATGATGATGCGGGCGAATGTGCTGGCGCCCAGTATCATTCTGGCCATCGTCTGGGTCTGCCACATCATTTACTTTGTATTTGGGGTGAAAACAATCCATAGAAAGAGCAGAGCATAATCTTTTTAATCTTTCACGTTTTCCTTTTTGACTCCCGCAGTTGGGTTTTCCCAGCTGCGGGAGTTTATTTTATTTCGCCTGTGAGAGTTCTTCCGTTAACTGCAAAATCTGCGGCGCGACCTTTTCCCGCTCTTTCCTGGTAACCCGGGTATACAGGGGATAGGCGGCGATTACCGCCCCAATCCCGATGAGGCCGATGATGATGCCGGGAATAAAGAGCTGTTCCATCCAAACCATGGTGCAGCACATGCCCACTCCCAAGAGCAGGCAGCCGATTACCCCAAGGGTAATGGAGAGAATCCTGCCCTTTTTGGTCGTGCCCTGGTCCAGGCGCCGGAGCTGCTCCATTTTGTCCTCTTCCTTTGGCAGATACTTTTTCCGGATACTCTGGATTTCCTCCTGCTGCCTGGCGGAATAGGTATAGTGAAACGTCTGGTTTTGGTTTTCCATTGTCAATCTTCCTTTCTGATAAATAGAATACCTCTATGATACAGGATGGTTGTTTTAAAAGAATAAATTTATGTTTGCGGATAGTGATTTGATTTCTGAATCTGCTTGGTAGAGCGGACAATCATAGAAATCGCCATGGTCAAAACAATCACGCACACCACCCCGCCGGAAGCGCTGAGCATCATGCGGCGGAACTCCGGCTGGTGGCTCCCAAACTGGGAGAGCATGGCGGTTTCCAGGGAAAGCATTGAGACCAGGGCAGCCGTAAAGTTGATGACCTTGGCCGCCGACATGACAGGGCTGCCGTGTTTCCGGAATTTGATGACGTTGATGACGGCCACAATGACGATATAAAACGAATACATGGCCATGGCGTAAATCATAAACCCCGGATAGGAAAAGCCCCGGTTTTGTGTCACCATATAGACGAGAATCCCCACCAGGGCCTGGTTCATCAGCAGGAGGATGCTCCCGCAGGCCCGGTAGCGCTTCCATTCGGAGATAATGTCCTCCCCCATGGGCCGGCGGTGGACGTATCGTACCAGGACCGCCCGCATGATGGAAAGCAGGATATAGTAAAACGCAAGGGCCATAAACCAGGCGGAACGGTACCGGATTCCGGAAAACAGGTTCAGCGCTACATACAGAAGGTTGATGACCAACTCGCCGTGAAGGGTAACCTCTGAGCGGAAAACCACATCCTCCAATAAACGCTTTCCCAAAGGGGTGCTGCGGATTTTTTTAACCAGCGCCATCTCCCGGATGCCGGTGCGTATGGCGTCGATGATGCGGGGCATTCCTGTTATGGTGACAATCATGGCATAGGCCGAGAGGAGATAGGCCACATAAGAAAGGGCAGAGTGGTCCTCCATGCACAGCACAATACAGACAAAAACAAAAGAGGGGACGGCAATGAGCACAGTGGGGAGAGGCTTGAGAAAGAATATTTTTTTGCAAAGCCTTTTAAGACGTTCCATCCCGCTCCCTCCTGAGCTTTACTGTAAAGGTGCTGCCTTTTCCCACCTGGCTGCTGACGGAAATATCCCCGCCCATAATGTCCATCACCCGCTTCACCAGGGCAAGCCCAAGGCCATTGCCCTGGGTGGCGTGGGAGGTATCCCCCTGATAAAACTTTTCAAAGATGTGCTTTCCCACTTGGGGCGGAATCCCGCAGCCGGTGTCCGACACCTGTACCACCGCAAAATCCCCTTGGGCCTGTAGGGAAAGGGACACTTTTCCGTGGGGCTCCGTAAACTTGATGGCGTTGGAAAACAGGTTGTTCCACACCAGGGACAGCAGCTCCGCGTCGGCTTTCACCATGACCTCTTCTGCTACGGCGGTTTCAATTTCCAGATTTTTTTCTTCCCAAATCTCCTCAAAGGCCAGCAGACATTCGCATAGCTGCTCCCCCAGATTGTAGGTTTCCATTTTCGGATAGATCTGCTGGTTTTCCAGCTTGTTGAGCTTGAGGATATTGGTAATCAGGTTGGCAAGCCGCCGGGAAGCATCCGTGACGGATTTGGCGTATTCCATCCGCCGGGCCTCCGGCAGGCCGGGCTGCTGGAGCAGGGTGCCGTAGTTTTGAATCACCGCCAAGGGGGTTTTCAATTCGTGGGACACATTGGCGATAAAGTCTGTCCGCAGGGTCTCGGTTCCGGAAAGCTCCTCCGCCATTTGGTTAAAGTAATCGGCAATGACGTCAAACCCGCTTTCGGTATCCAGATTGCGCATAGGGGGAATCCGTACAGAGAAATCCCCTTTCATGATCTGCTCCGCCGCCTTCACAATTTTTTTCACCGGGCGGTCTACCATGAATTTGCGCCGGATCCCGTCGATCACCGTACATAGAAGGCTCAGCAACACCACATTCCAAAAAGTGGCCTTGGCCGCCTGCTCGATGTGCGCTTTGGAAAACTCCATTCCCGTAGACCGGGTCACCGTATTGAGAAATAAAATCATACAGCAGCTAATGACAAAGGCCATCAGCAGGAAGAAGGTAAGATACCGCCGGATGGAGAACAGCCACCGGACGCTCCGCTTGGTCATTTTCTCACTCATGTCAATACCGCCTTATAGCCCAGCCCGTGGACCGTGACAATTTTAAAATCCGTGCATTCCGAAAATTTATCCCGCAGCTTTGTTATATAGACATCCACCGTCCGGGGGCCGGAGGAGGATGCGCTGTCCCAAAATTCATCCATGAGCTGGGAGCGGGTAAAGGTCTTTTTCGGATAGGACAGCAGCTTGTAAATCAGGTTGAATTCCCGCACGGTCAGGGGGATTTCCTCCCCGTTTAAATAGGCGGTGTGCTCTTCGGCGTCCAAAGTCAGGCTGCCTACCATCAGTTTTTTGCTGGTTGCGATTTTCGCCCGCCGCAGCAGGGCTTCCATCCGCAGAAGCAGCTCATCCAGGTCGATGGGCTTTACCATATAATCGTCGATGCCCACTTTGAAGCCCCGCTGCTTGGCTGCGAAATCATCCCGGGCAGTCATAAACAGGATGGGGATTTCCTGGTTCAATTCCCGGATGGTTTTGGCAAATTCAAACCCATCGATTCCAGGCATCATAATATCGGAGAGAATCAAATCAAACAGGGTGCCCCCATACATGGCGTCATAGGCTTCGTTGGCGCTCAGGCAGCCGTATGCGTTGTAGCCGTTTTGGTTCAGATAAGAGCACACGGTCTTGTTCAGCTCCCGGTCATCCTCTACTACCAATACTTTAAACATAACTCCCGCCTCCTCATACTTGGCCCCTTCAGGATACCACGGAAATGTTAAAGATTTGTTTGGATTCCGGGGTAGCATATAAAATTTCGGGCCTGCACACAGCATGTGCGCGCAGGCCCGAAGTCAGATGTATTTTTAGGGCTTAGTGCTGTGCAGACAGCGTGCTGCCGTTTTTCGCGGCGTCTATCCGGGCTTGGGCCTGGGCGGTTCTCGCCTTTGCCTGGGCAATGGCTTCTTCCCGCTTTGCCTGGTCTGCGGCCTTGCGGAGTTCCGGGTTGCTTTGGGCTTTGGCCTCCTCCCACTGGGCCTTGGATTCCGCCTTTGCCGCCTCAAAGTTGGCCTTGTCCACTTGGTGCTGGGCCTTAGCACTTTCCTTCATATCCTCCAATGCGTTCTTGAAAAAATTCGACATGACAATCTTCCTTTCTGAAAATCATATGGGAATCGCAGTAAGCGATGGTATGGGGGTTGGCTGTTTTTTGCGGCGTCTATTTTGCCTGGCCTGGGGCCTTGCGGGGTCTCCCCTTACTTAATAAGAGGATTGCCTGCGCCCGCGGACCGAATAAACCGCCGCCGTTACGATTCCCACCAGAACGGCAATTCCAGCCGCCACGGGAACAACAAACTTTGCCATGAGAGTCCCTCCTTATGAAATCTTTTGGTTTGTGGTTTTCTTATGGGATGGGTTTATTGTAAATCCCGGGTGTTTTTGAATTGCTTGGGAATTGTTTGCGAATTGTGAAAACCAACGGCAGGATAAATATGCGCAAACCGCTAAAAATAAGGGGAAGCCAAGGGAGATTGGAGAATCAATCGAAGGGGGAAAGGGAATGTCTAAAATTGCGTATGTAAACGGGGACGTCATTACGATCAATCCAAACAATGAGGTAGTAGACGGGATTCTAATAGAAAATGGAAGGATTCTGCGGGTGGGAAGCAAAGAGGAGATTCTGGCCCTTGGGGATGGCAATACCCAGATAGTGGATTTAAAAGGGAAAGCCATGCTGCCGGGGTTTATCGACCCCCACGGCCACATCGTTGCGGTAGCGCAGACGCGGCTCCTGATAGATTGCAGCCAGTGCCGCTCCAAAGAAGAGCTGCTGCAGCTGCTGAACCGGAACGTACAGGAGGGTTCCCAGAAAGTAGGGGGATGGGTAATGGGGTTTGGCTATGACAATTCCCAATTCCACGGCCAGCTGCACCCCACCAAATTTGATTTGGATTCGGTTTCTTCAGAAATCCCGATTTTTTTGTCCCATGTGTCGGGCCATTTAGCCGTTGCCAACAGCGCTGCTTTACAAAAGCTGGGCTATGCGGGTGAAAACTATGCAGTTCCAGAAGGCGGCGTTGTCCGGACCGTGTCGCCTGCCTCCAAAGAGCCCAATGGGGTGTTAGAGGAAAACGCCTACTTGGCGGCGGAAAAGAAGAGGCTTCTCCCCGCCCCCACTTTTTTGCAGCTCATGGACGCTCTCACAGAGGCCCAGGACCTTTACTGCGCCCAGGGCATTACCACTGCCCAGGACGCCAGTGTGGACCATGGGATTCACAGGCTATTGCTGGCTGCGGCCAATGGGGGGAAATTGAAGATAGATGTGGTAGGATACGCCGTACAGAAAGCGACCTTTACTTTATTAGAGGATGCGGGCGCCCCGGAGCGGGAATCCGTCAACCATTACAAGCTCCTTGGCGGGAAAACATGGCTGGACGGCTCTCCCCAGGGGAAAACCGCTTGGCTGACGCAGCCCTATTGGGAACCGCCCAAAGGCCAGGAACCGGGGTACTGCGGTTACGGGACACAGACAGATGAAGCGGTGCTTTCCTATTTTCAGGGCTGCATCCAGAGGAATCTCCAGGTAAACGTACACGCCAATGGAGACGCGGCAGCAGATCAGTTCCTGCGCTGTTATAGAAAAGCCTTGGAAACCACCAATCCAACGGCAAAGCTGCGCCCGGTAATGGTACACGCCCAAACCGTCCGGGAGGACCAGTTAGACCAAATGAAAGCCCTGGGAATCCTTCCCACCTTCTTTTTGGACCACATTTGGTTCTGGGGAGACTACTACTATGAATCCATCCTGGGGCCGGAAAGGGCAGAGCGGATTTCCCCGGCGGGTTCTGCGGTGAAAAAGGGAATCCCCTTTACCCTGCACCAGGACCCTCCTGTGAAAATGCCCAACCCTCTTCTGGCCATTCATAACGCTGTGAACCGGCGAACTCAAAAAGGGCGCGTGTTGGGGGAAGGGCAAAAAATTTCCGTGATGGAGGCCATCTGCGGGGTGACCATCAACGGGGCGTATCAATATTTTGAAGAGCATCAAAAAGGAAGCCTGGAACCCGGCAAATATGCGGACCTGGTCATACTGGACCGGAACCCCTTGCGGGTCAGCACGGCCCAGATCAAGAATATTCAGGTGCTGGAGACCATCAAGCAGGGGGAAACCCTATGGAAGAGATCATGATGTACAGCTGGTATAACGGGGAAAAATGAGCATGACCTATGTCAAAAGGCTCCCATGAAACCGCCTTCCCGGCAGGTTTATGGGAGCCTTTTGTGCCTCTTGTGCCTCCAAAAGGATTCGGTTTGCCTGCGGCCTATGGGGGTGGAATCCAGGAGGAAGTCGGTGGAAACCTGATAGAGGGCCGCCAGACGTTTTAGATTTTGCAGGCTGGGTTCCGAACGCCCTGTTTCATAGCTGGCATAGGTGGAACGCTCAATGTGCAGGGCAGCGGCCACTTGCCTCTGGGAAAGCTGGCGGCATTCCCGCAGAAATTTCAGCCTCTGCCGGAATTGTTCCCGGTCAAAATTATTCTGCAAAATAGAACCTCCCAAAGTGTTCTAATGAATCTATACTATAAGCAATATTTTTTTAAATTTAATATTTATAGTACATCACATTTCGGACAAAATATCAATAGTATATGTATTTAAAAATGAGATACTTATAGACTATATTTTGAAAGGATGTGAGCCTATGAGTGCTATAACACAGATTATCGGCAGGAGAATCCGCAGCTACCGGCTGCAAAAGGGGCTGAGTCAGGAAAGGCTGGCAGAACTGGCCGGATGCCATCCAACCTATATTGGACAGATTGAGCGCGGGGAAAAGAACGCCACCATGGAAAGCATTGAAAAAATCGCGTTGGGTTTGGAAATTCCCCTATCTCAGCTGTTTGAGCTGCTGGGAGGGGAAAAGGAGGAAGGAACCGCCTATGCCTATCGGTGTTATGAGCTTGTGGCGGCTCAGGAGGTAGGGGATCAAAAACAGCTTTACCAGATTATATCGGAAATCGAGAAATACAAAAAGGGGTAGCAGGTCGGAAAAAGCCGGACAGCGCAGGCTGTCCGGCTTGGAAGGAAGATACAGCAGCCCCTAAACGAAGTCGGGGGCAGGCGGTTATTCCTCTTCTTCCGTCATCAGCAAAGAGAGAGGGTCCACCCATTCTTCACCCTGGCGGATCTCCAGATGGAAATGGCTTTTTTCCGCAGATTCTGCGGGACAGGTCCCCACGGTGCCGATCTCCTGGCCGCTGGCCACCGCGTCCCCTTTTTTTACTTGGATTTGGTCGGCCAGGCCGCAGTACCGGGCTTCCAGTTCCCCGTGGGAGATGACCACCACATTGCCCAAAGAGGCGTCCTTCAGGATTTCCTGCACGGTGCCTTCGCCCATGGCCTTTACGCTCTCACCGGCGGCTGCTTCAAAGTCCACGCCGTTGTGCACCCGCCAGTCCCGCATGGTTTCGGAGTAGACCGGGGCGTCGGCGCTGAAGCGCTTGAGGATTTTCTGCCCCACCGGGAAATCAAGCTGGACGTCTGGAGAGTCTGCTTCCGCTTCGGAAGCGGGAGCAGGCGTAGGGGTTGGGGTGGGTTCCGCAGAGGGGGAGGGCGCAACGCTTCCGGCAACTGCCTGGTCCGGCGTGGGGGTGGGAGTGGGAAGGGAAGAGCTCTCTTCCTCTGTGGGCTGGGTCTCCGAAATGGATACCTGGGAATCCAGTTCCAGGGGCTCCTGCACCACGCTGTCATAAGCGGCCCAGGCGGCCACGCCTATGGCCATGATGCAGATGCCGGAAGCAATGACAAAACCGCGGTTTTGGCGGCTTTTGGTTTTTGTGGATGGGGAGGTACGCTTATTTCTCATGATTCATCAGGCCTTTCCGCGCCTTGCCGGAGAACAGAAGCCGAGAACAGGCGCAACATTCAAAAATAAGGTTGACGCTTTTATTCTGGCCTGTCATCCGCCGAAATATGCGGTTGTCCCTGAAAAATGAAAAATCCCCTCAAACGACGAAAAAGGACCGGAAACCGGTCCTTTTTCTGTAGCTTGAGGGGTTCTAAAATTGAGGAGGGTAGAACATGTATCCAAGAATGGTGCGGCTCCATTTGAATACATCCTCATTATAAAGAAAAAATCATGGAAATTTGTGAATATACAGTGAACAAAATTTGAAATTTTAGGAATAAAAAATTCTGCGAATTTTCAAACAAATGTTTTGTATTTTTCGGGGTTTTATGGTATACTGTAAGAGGAGCAGAGCAGGCTGTGCCGGCAGGCAAGTTTTAAGAACCAGGAGGCAGAGTCAAAATGAAAAAACTGAGTAAAAGCCAGCAGAAAATATATGATTTCTTAAAGGAGAAGGCCCAATATGGCGTCCCGCCCTCGGTGCGGGAGATTTGCGCCGCTACCGGACTGAAATCCACCTCCACAGTCCACGCGCATTTGCGCAGCTTGGAGGAAATGGGATATATTTCCCGTCAGGCCGGGATGAACCGCTCCATCCATATTGAGGGGACCGAGGAGACGACCCAGGTGCCCATCCTGGGCCGGGTTACCGCCGGGCTGCCCGTTTTGGCCATTGAGGAAGTCCAGGGCTACCTGCCCTATTCTGCCCGCCATGCCGCGGGGAAAGAGCTGTTTGCCCTCCACGTGGACGGCATGAGCATGAAGAATGCGGGGATCCTGGACGGGGACTATGTCATTGCGGAAAGGACCCCCACTGCCGATGACGGCGCGATTGTCGTGGCCCTCATTGAGGACGAGGCCACGGTGAAGCGGCTGTATCGGGAAAAGGACACCATTCGTTTACAGCCGGAAAATCCGGATTTCGAGCCTATCTATTCCCAGAATGTGTCCGTCTTGGGGAAAGTGGTCGCTGTTTTGCGCTATTATTAAACCATAGCGGCAAAACGGTTGCGGCGGCTTTTCCCACGGCAGGGCGATCCCCGACCCGGAAAAGCCCAGTATTTTTGCGAATTCCCGCCTGCCAGCCGCAGTGCGGGAATTTTTATTTTGTAATGATTTTGTTACTGTTTTGTTTCTATGTTGTAAGGATTTATTTCTTATAAAGCATTCTCCGGAATCATGAGTAAGTTATACTATAGGAGGGGAGTATTTCCCCTTGGAAATCTGCTCATCCGGCAGGGAATGCGGAAAAGAAAGGGGAAAAATTTCATGCGGATATGCAGATTTTGTGGAGCGGAGATCAAGGAAGGGAGCCGGTGCCCGGTTTGCGGGCTGGAAAATTCCGGGGAGGCCCGGCGGGACGACAGCCTGTTCCGCCGGCCGGAATTCCAGCCCCAGCCGTCGGAAGAAGAGCTCCCAAAGGACATAGAGGAGGAAGAGGGGGAGTCGGTGTTTTCCCGGGCCCTGCAGTGGCAGCCGGAAGAGCCGGAGCCCCAGCCCTCCCAGCCGGCTTCTGAGCCCCAGACAGAAGGGGCGCAGCCAGAGAGCGGGCAGGCAGAATTTCAGGCTTTCTTCCCGGAAGAGGCGGACCCGCCCCGGACCCCACCGCGCCATTGGGCCCGTATGGCTGCTATAGCGGCGTCGGTGCTGGTGGTGGCAGCCGCAGCCTTTTTCCTGTGGCCCAGGCCCCAGCCCCAGGCGGAGATGCCGGCCATCTTTTCCGCCGGGGAGTCCTATCAGGTTTTCTTTCCGGGAAAACAGGAGGAAGCCTTGGAGTTGGGAACGGGGCTTTCGGAGTACGACTACAGCCAGGACGGCCAGCAGTATGCCTGGATTGCGGATAACCAGCTGTTTTATCAGCCTTCCCCCACAGCGGAGCCGGTATTCCTGGCCGAGAGAGCCGTGGACTGTATGATGCGCCCAGAGGGGGACGTGGTGTACTATCTGTCCTACGACACGGAAGCCGAACCTGCTTCCCAGACCCTGTACCGCTATGACGCGTCTACTGGGGAAACGGAATCCCTTCTTTCCGGCTTGTATGGGGTGTGGGTCCGGAAGTTCAAGGAGGAAGCGCCCTACTGCTTTTTGATAGAGTCCAGCTCCGTTCTCCGGCTGGATTTGGAAACCGGGGAAGTATTGCCGGTGGTGCAGAATATTGCTTCCGGGACGGCTTATATTGTCACGTCGGACGACCAGGGGCTCTACTATACGGACGTTAATCAGGAAAGAAAGATCAGCCGCTTACGGTATTGGACGCCGGAGGACGGTTCCCAGAACATTGCGGAGAATATGGACATTATCGTCAACGCGGATAACGGAAACGCGTATTATACTATTTCGGAAAGCAGCGGGGAGCCGGGGCTTTATTGGCTGGAACATGGGGAGAGCACCCTGGTGGACGCCAGTGTTCCACAGAATATTGTGGGCTTTCTCCAAGACGGGGAGTATTCCGCCGAAAGGGCAGACGGCCTGCTGTATGTAAAGGACGATGACCCGGAAGGGAATCTGTATATGGCCCTTGGGGGAAAATCCTATGAGCTGCCCATGACTTCGGAAACTTACCAAGGGGTGTTCCTCCGGGACAACCGGCTGTATTACCTGATGGACGGCACCGTGTGGTTTATGGAGATCACCGAAGAGGGGCTCGGCCAGCCGGTGGAGAAGGAAACCGCTCCGGAAACGGCCTCCGGCCTGGTGATGGTGGACCGCTGGGGCAACAGCCTTTTTAGCTGGGATAGCATGGTCGCCCGGTCTCTCACCTATGGCGGGCAGACGGTAACCCAGGCTTTGTATGAAGCTTCCGGCGCTGCCATTCAACAGGCAGAGGACGGCAGCCTGTACTTCCTGGACGGCATGGGTTCTCCCTCGCTGGTGCGGCTGCAAAACGGCCAGGCGCAGACGGTGGCGGAAAATGTCCTGGATTTCCGGGTGGACGGCGACTGGGTGATCTACATCCAGGAACCCCTGCCTTCCCAGGAGGATATCAGCACCACAGCGGTGATGGCTTATGATGGCCGGCATACGCCGGTGGTAATAGCGGAGACGGATTCCCAGGTTTCCTTCTATTTTTGAGTACGATACATCTGGGAAAATAGAATGAATGAAAGGGGATGCGGTTTATGGTGCGTACCTGTCAGGTAGAAGAAGTCAAAGAAGAGGTTGTTGGTAATTGGGAAGTGGAGAAGGAAGAGCCAATTGCCCATTCGGCGCCGGACGCGCCCCGGCGGTGGCGGACCTGGCAGCGGCTGACGGCTGCTGCTGTGGTGGTACTGGCCATTCTTTTTGCGGTGGGAGCCGTTTTTTTCTTCCTGGCCCGGGAACCAGAGGAGACCCATCAGGAACCCCTGTACTTCACGAAAAAAGGGCAGCTTTGGGCCCTGCTTCCTCAGGAGACAGCGCCTTTGGAGCTGGGCCGTTCGGATATTGTCCGGGTAACGGTGATGGAGAGCCGGGATAACACCCGGTTTGCCTGGTATGACGGCGTTGGCCTTTATTATCGTAAAGCGGATGCGAAAGAGGCGGAGGAAGTCCAGCGGGACGTCCGGGCGGCGGCCTTGTCCCCTTCCGGGAATTCCCTGCTCTATTATGTCTATGTGAACGAGGAGAGCGGGGGCAAGCTCTGCCGGTATGATGGGAATTCCGGAGAGGTGCAGGAGCTGCTTACCGGGCTGGGGAACCTGCAATATTCCGTCATCAGCCAGGACGGCGCCTATTGGGCCCTCCAAGTGGGGGATGTGCTGCTCTGGGCCAATGTGGAGACCGGGGAAATCCAGCAGGCAGCCTCGGGTTTATTAGATGGCCAGATGCGGATACGGGCCGTTAGCAGTCGGGGCGTGTATTATGACGTGCTTTCTTCCGCAGGCCAGAACCTCTACGATTTGATGCACTGGCGGCCCGGGGGTTCCCCGGAGCGGGAGCTGGCCAGCGTCCAGTCCCTGTCTTTGGATGAGGACGGCCAGGGGTATGGGGTCTGTGATTCCGAAGCATCCAGCAGCCTCTATTGGTTTGACGGAGAAACCGCTTCTTTAGTAGACAGCCAAGTGGACGCCAGTTACTTGCGGATACTGGGGAACTGGGATTCCGCCCAAAGGATGAAGGCAGAGGTGGCTGTTTACCGCCGCAGCGGCGAAGACCAGCTCTATGCGGCCAACCGGGGGAAATCCGGCCCCTTGTCCCAGGAGGTTCCTTCTGGGGAGCTTTTAGACGACCCTATAGGCGGGACGCCTTTGCCGGACGTGATTCTGGAAGGGAACAGCCTTTACTGTATGACCGGGGAATTCCGGGGTGACGGAGAGGTTTGGCGGGTGCCCTTGGAATGGAACGGCCCGGGAAGTCCCGAAAAATTGGAGAGCTTCCCCGCCTCTCAGGAGACTTGGAAATTTTATGTAACCTCTGCCGGGGACGTACTGCGCTGCGGTTCCAGCCGGGAAGAGGGAGAGCGGGGGAGCTTCTGCTCCCTGTATTGGAACGGGGAACAGGCGGCGGACGACCTGTATCTTTGGGGCGGCCTGCCTTACCAGCTCTTTGAGTATCAGGGGGCGGTGTACTACATGGGGAAAGGCCGGGACCAGGGCTTTTCTATGAAGCGCATCCAGAAGGGCGTTTCGGAAATGGTGGACGATACAGTGGAGGATTGCCGTCCTATGGAGGATGGACGGTTGGCTTATCTGCGTACAGGGGAAGGGGAAACCCAAGACCTGTTGGTGATGGGCCCGGATGGAAAGCCGCAGTTGGCGGCAGAAGCAGTGGACGTCGTCCTGGGATGGAGCCACGTGGTTTATTGAGGCAGTGACAAAAGCCGGGAGCGTTTTCGCGATGGAGAGAGGATGTGCGGGCATGGAGAGGAACTGTCAATTTTGCGGGAAACCTTTAGATAAAGAGGGCAGATGCCTCTTCTGCGGGCGGGAAGCCGAGGAAAAGGTTGCGGAAGAAGCCGAAGAATCGGAGTTTTCCCGGGCGCTGCACTGGGAACTCCCGGAGGAACCTGAATCTCCTCAAAAAGCGGAGGCCCCGGTGGAGGAAGGACCCACGGCAAAGAAAATGGGCTGGAAGAAATGGCAGAAGGCCGTGGCGGCGGTTCTGGTGCTGGCTTTCCTGGCGGGGATGACCTGGTTTTTGTGGCCCCGGCCCCAGCCAGTTTTACCGGCGGTGACCTTTACAAAGGATGGAAGCATCTGGATGTTCCGTCCGGGAGAAGAACAGAACTTACAGGAAATAGGGGATTCAAAAAACTTGAAAAACCTCTCCGTGGAGGAGGACGGGAGCCTCCTTTGGGGAGAAAACACCCTGTGGTATCTTGGACTGGAAGCCGAAGAGGCCCGGCAGGTTGAAGAGAGGCAGGGGCAGATTTGGGATCGTGACCTTTCCCCTGACGGGAAGCGGCTGGTGTATCTGTTCTATCCCGGGGAAGCGACGGAGGGAGAGCTTGATATCAGTCAGGCAGAGCTGTGGTGCTTTTCCATAGAAACCGGGGAGAAACACAAGCTGGCACAGGGAGAGACCACCTACCGCTTTAGCGCGGAAGGTTCCGCCTTAGCCTTTACTTCCCCGGACGGGTTGTATTTTTTGCCGGAGGATTCCTGGGAGGCGGAAAAAGCCGGGGAGCCCGGGGATATCCGGCTGCAAGCGGTGGATGAAGATTCCGTGCTCTATCTGGTGGTAAAAGACCTGAAAAAGGCCCAAATGCAGTGGAAGCGGGGAGGCCAGCCGGAAGTTCTCATGGAGAATGTGGATAGGGAGAGGATCATGCCGGATGGCACCGGTTATCTCTTGGCCTACTCCAAGGAAATCACGCTGTGGGATACGATAAGGGACGATTATGCCCAGGCGGACAGCACCGGCAACCCCTTGGATAGCTATGACCTCCGGTCGGTGGAGGGGCTGCGCTGGACCCTGGACGGCGGGGAAGAATCCTTCACCACGCAGAAAAATGAGGGGGCTATTTCCATTAGCATGGAAGCAGGGGGCTCTGTAGAATATGTAGACCCTATCAGCGTGTATTATACAGGAAACCAGCATGTCTTTGCGGAAGAAGACGGGCTTTTCCGGATGGTTTCCCAGGGCGAGGACGATAATGGTTCCTGGACCCAGAGCTATCAGGTGCAGGCCGGGGAGGACGGCCGCCTGTGCATGGTAGTGAAGCGGGAAATCAAAGGGAAACCGGCGCAAACCAACGCCATGGGGCCGGCGCCCGGGGTGTACCACACCGATGCCCCCTTGCCCGAGGCCCCCTGTATTGGCAGGAACCGGGTGCGGGAGAGCCTGAAAAAAGCCACTATCCATTCCCCTTGTTCTGATTTGTATTGGTTTGACGGGGAGACCCTCCAGCTGGTGAAGAAAGAGGCGGATGTTAGGTCCATGGATTTTGGCCCAGGTACGATTCCCGATAAATCTATAGATGGAGATCTCTCCGATGGCCAGCTGATTTACGGCCCCGGGGTGACGGTACGCTCGTTGTTTTCCAGCTGCCTGTCCATTATGGGGGATTCCCAGGAAGCAGGTGAGGAAATTTCCCCGGAAGATTGGAAATTGTACCTCAATACCTCCCGGACTGCCCCCAAGCCGGGAAGTCCCCGGTATCTGCTGGTGCAGGGGCAGAAATACCTCCTGCCGGAATCCCTGTGGGAAGTATCCATGAGGAGCTGTGGATTCTCGCAAAATACCCTGTACTATACCCTGGAAGGCGATGGCTCGGAGGAAGAAGGCTTGACCCTCTATGCTTCCACCCTGGAAAATGGGGAAACGCAGGAGCCGGTAGAGGTGGAGACCCAGGTGAAGGATTTCCGGATCGCCCCGGATGGGCAGATTTTGACCCGGCGTACTGGCGGCTCTTACTGCGACGGGAATTTTTTGGACCGGAATACCCGTATAGACCGGCTTTTGTACAGCCCTGACGGCGGCGTGTATTATTTTGCCGGAAAAGCGGGAAACCACTTGTGCCGCGTTGTCAACGGGGAAGGGCAGAGCATCGCGGAGGATGTTTATAAGGTTTGGCCCATCAGCCAGGATTACGTGGCTTTTACCACCAAAGAAGTTGGGGAAGACAAAATGGACCTGATGGTTTATAATGGAGTCGGAGCCCCAAAAATAGTTGCGGAAGATATTACTACGCTGCCGGTTCCGGGGGAATAACCCCGGCGCGGGCCGAAGGGCGGGGAGCTCTCAAGGGGCTTCCCGCTTTTTGTTTTCCGCTTTTGTGATAAAACCCAAGGCTCTTGCAGAAAGGAGCGATGCCAATGGCAGAGAAGTGCAGGTTTTGTGGAAGGGAGATGGAAGAGGGGGCGGCGGCGTGCCCCTTCTGCGGCAAACAGGCGGAAAGCCAGGAGGCGCTTTTCCGCCGGCCGGGCGCCGGGAAAGGGGAGTCTCCGGGAGAAGAATCGGAATTTTCCCAGGCGCTGCGCTGGCAGCCGGAGGAAACGCCGGAGCCTCCTGTGGAAGAGCCACCGGCAGAGGAGCCGGAGCCGCCGAAAAAGCTGCCCTGGCGGCGCTGGCAGAAAATTGCCGCTGCCCTGTGCGGGGTGCTTTTGCTGGCCGGGGCGGCGTGGTTCTGGTGGCCAAAACCCTCCAACCTGCCCCAAACCCCGGTACTTTTCTCCCGGGAGGGGCAGATGATGGCGTTTCTGCCCGGGCAGGAAGGGGAGAAGTTTCCCCTGCGGGGTTCGGCGGACACAGAGGACGCCTTATACCGGTACAGCCCCGACGGCCAGCGGTATCTCCGGTATGACTTGGCCCTAAACAACCTGTTCCTGGGCGTCTTTGGCGGGGAAGAGGAGCAAATTGCCGGGGACGTCCGGGGGTATTCCTTTAGCCGGGACAGCCAGCGGGTGTTTTTTATCTATGATTCAGGCGATGATATTTATGATCCGGAATCGGCGGCGCTGTACCGCTATGAGATTTCCACCGGGGAATCCCAGAGGCTGATGACCGGGGTAGCCTCCTACCGGATGAACCAGGACGGCACCCTGCTGGTGGACCGGATGAACCAGCCCATCCTGCTGCTGGACCCGGACACCGGGGAAACCTGGGAGACGGGGGCGTTCCGGAACCAGCTGTTGGCCTTTCCGGAGAACGGCGGCCCTTTGTACTACACGGTTCCCCAAGAGGTGGGGCGCAATGTGGTGCGCTGGACCCGGGACGGCGGGGAAGAAACCATCCTGAAAGGGGTGGGGCCAGTGTATCTGAACCCCGACGGCACCGGCTATTACGGCCAGATTCGCAAGACCATTTCCCTGTTGGACCTGGTCCAGGAGGAGTCTTTGGCGGAAGCGGACGCTTACCCGGAGCTTTACCAGAGGATGAAGGACATCCAGGTGCCCTCCCCCTGCTGCGATTTGTACTGGTTTGATGGGGAGGAAAGCACCCTGATTGTCCGGGAGGCCGCCTTTTCCCAGCTGACCTTTTTACAGGACGAGGCCGGGGACGGGAAGATTTCCGGCTGCCTGTACCGGCCGGGAACCCAGAAGCGGGTGTATTCGCTGCCGCAGATTGCGGAACAATACGGGTTGGAAGAGTTGGATGGCCTTCGGCAGGAGGTGTGCCAGTGGCCCTTCTTTCGAGAAGGCACCCAGGAAGCAGAGGGGAGCAGCCAATTTGCGGCGGTGGGGCCCAGAAGTTTTTCCATCGAGACCGACGGGGAAGACCCGCAAAATGCCGGGCTTTATGGGGATACCCTCTATCTTCTCACCGGCCCGGTGGCCGTGCAGGGGGAGCTTTGGCGGATGAATTTGGCGGATGCTTCCCCCAAGCCGGAAAAGATGGCGGAGAATGTCTATCGGTTCTGGCTTGCCGGGGAAGAGGGGGTTCTCTACCGCCAGGCGGAGACCCCCTGGGAAAAATCCGCCCTGTATTACAATGGGGAACTGGCGGCAGAGCTGCCGCCCCTTTCGGGAGACCAGGGCGAGGGGGTTTCCATGGAAATTACCGAAGATGGCGGCGTATACTATCTCCGTGACGCCCAGGGAGGCGGCTCTACCCTGTGTACCCTGCAAAACGGCCAGGAAGTGACCCTTTCCCGGAATGTGGCGTCCTTTGTCCCCCTGTCTCGGGACTATGCCCTGTTCCTGCGGGAGGAGAAGGACGGATCCCGGACCCTGATGGCTTGGCGGAGCCAGGGCGGCCTGCTGCCGGTGGCGGACCAGGTGGAGGATTTCTATTACCGGGAGGAGCCCCTTACCGGCCTGTTGTGGTAAGTGGTAACAAGAGAGTTTTTGGGCCGTTGGCCCATGCCGTGAAGAACGGCGGAAAGGAGACTGTAGTATGATGTATCAAAGTATTCCGGAGTTGATCGGCAACACCCCCCTGTTGGAGCTGGGGCGGTACAGCCGGGCCGTGGGGCTTTCCACCCCGCTGGCGGCCAAGCTGGAAGCCTTTAATCCGGCGGGAAGCGTGAAAGACCGGGTGGGTTTGGGTCTCATCCTGGACGCGGAGGAAAAGGGCCTGCTTCATCCCGGCTCGGTGATTGTGGAGCCCACCAGCGGCAATACGGGCATTGGCCTGGCCTGTGTGGCGGCCTCCCGGGGCTATCGGGTGATTCTCACCATGCCGGAGACCATGAGCTTGGAGCGCCGCAAGCTGCTGGCGGCCTATGGGGCGGAGCTGGTGCTCACCCCGGGCAGCCAGGGAATGCAGGGGGCTGTAGACCGGGCCAAGGCGCTGGTGGAGGAAATCCCCGGGGCGTTTTTGGCCGGGCAGTTTGACAACCCCGCCAACCCCCAGGCTCACTACCGTACCACCGGCCCGGAAATCTGGAAGGACACCGACGGGAAAGTGGAAATCTTTGTGGCCGGGGTGGGCACCGGCGGCACCCTCAGCGGCGTGGGGCGCTATCTCAAGGAGCAGAACCCCCAGGTGAAGGTGGTCGGCGTGGAGCCAGCGGATTCCCCCCTGCTTTCCCAGGGCAAGGCCGGCCCCCACGGGATTCAGGGCATCGGGGCCAACTTTGTCCCCAAGAACTTTGACCCTGCCATTTGCGATGAGATTCTGCCGGTAAACACCCAGGACGCCATCCAGGCCGCCAAAGAGCTGGCCCGGCAGGAAGGCTATCTGGCGGGAATCTCTTCCGGCGCGGCTCTGTGGGCGGCGGTGCAGGTGGCCCGCCGGCCGGAAAATCAGGGGAAACTCGTGACGGTGCTTTTGCCGGACACCGGCGAGCGGTATCTCTCCACCGCCCTGTTTGATTGAGGAAAACGAAAAAGCGAGAAACTCTGTTTTTAAGAGTTCCTCGCTTTCTTATGTGCAAATTTGAAAAACTGCCTTACACAGGGTTGTCAGGGCTGGAAGCCAGAACCTTCATAATGCCCTGGTTCATGGAGAGGTATTCTTCCCGCAGCTGGTGCAGGTAGATTTCCCCCGCCGGCTCCAAATGATAGTAGATTCTGGCCCGGCGCCGGCCTACAATCACCCGGTGGTCGGAAATCAGTCCATGATCCAGCATCCGGTACAGGGTAGGGTACAGGGAGCTTTCGGGAATGGCGCACAGGCCGCCGCTCCGGTTGGAGAGCTCCTGGGATAGCTGATAGCCGTACATATCCTTGTCCCGCAGCAGTGTGAGCAGCAGCAGGTCCATGGTCCCCCGCTGGAGGGTTTCCGAAATGCTCAATCCAATCATCTCCTCAAATCAACATAGATTTTATCCTATTTAACCATCATTGACAGTTTGTTGTAAATCACCTGGGCTGAAACTGCAAAAAAGCTTTTCTTACAGCAGCCCGGCGTTCCGGAAAATCCCCTGGGCCATTTCCATCTCCTGGGCAGTGGGTTCCGGGGTGTCCGCCAGGGTGAAGGGAATGTGCAGGGCCTCCCATTTGTAAGCCCCCATTTTGTGGAAGGGCAGCAGCTCCACCTTTTCAATGCAGGAAAAGCCCTTGAGGAACTTCGCCAGCTTTTCCAGCCGGGAAGGCTCCAAGGTGATGCCGGGAACGCACACATGGCGCACCCACACGGGCTTTTTCACCTCTTCGCACCACCGGAGCAGCTCCAAAGCGCGGCGGTTGTCCGTCCCGGTAAGGGAGCGGCACTCCTGGGGGTCTAGGGCCTTGATGTCCAGCAGGAACAGGTCGGTGAGCTCCGCTGCTTCCCGGCACTTTTCCAGAGGAATGGCCCCGCAGGTGTCCACCGCCGTGTGGAAGCCCTGCTCTTTGCACAGGTGCAGGATGGCGGTGGCAAACGCCGGTTGGAGCAGGGGCTCCCCGCCGGAGAGGGTCACGCCCCCGGACTGGATGAAGTTCCGGTAAGGCAGAATGTTTTCCACCACTTTTCCAGCAGTGGTGGAATTTCCGTCGTTGCGCTCCCAGGTGTCCGGGTTGTGGCAGTAGGCGCAGCGCAGGGGGCATCCCTGAAAGAACACCACATAGCGGATGCCCGGGCCGTCCAGGGCGCCGAAGGTCTCCACAGAGTGGATGCGGCCGGGGGTATCGGGAAGAAAGGGCATAATGGTCAGCTCCTTTGCAGAATGAAAAATGCGCCCCGGCGTTGGGCTGGGGCGCACAGGATGAGAGGGTTTATTTGGAGAAAATCAGAACCGCTCGTGGAAGGTGCGGTGGATGACGTCCAGCTGCTGCTCCCGGGTCAGCTTGATAAAGTTCACGGCATAGCCGGAAACCCGGATGGTCAGCTGGGGATACAGCTCCGGATGGTCCATAGCGTCCAGAAGCACTTCCCGGTTGAGGACGTTGACATTGATGTGGTGGCCGCCCTCCATAAAGTAGCTGTTGAGCAGGTGCACCAGGTTCTCTTCCCGGGCGTCCTCCTCCCGGCCCAGAGCGCCGGGCACAATGGAGAAGGTGTAGGAAATGCCGTCCTCGCTGTAGTCATAGGGCAGCTTGGCCACGCTCATCATGGAAGCCACGCAGCCGCTGCTATCACGGCCGTGCATGGGGTTAGCGCCGGGAGCAAAGGGCTCGCCGCGCTTGCGGCCGTCGGGGGTGGAGCCGGTGTGCTTGCCATAGACCACGTTGGAGGTGATGGTCAGGATGGACATGGTGGGCCGGCTGCCGCGATAAGTGCGGCACTTTTCCAGCTTGCTCATAAAGCGCTTGACAATATCCACGGCGATTTCGTCCACACGGGGGTCATTGTTGCCGAACTTGGGGAAGTCCCCTTCAATCTCATACTCCGTCACCAAGCCGGTGTCGTCCCGCACCGGGTGAACCTTGGCGTATTTGATGGCCGAGAGGCTGTCCGCCGCCACCGAAAGGCCGGCAATGCCGCAGGCCATGGTGCGCACCACCTGCTGGTCGTGGAGGGCCATCTGGATTTTCTCATAGCAGTACTTGTCGTGCATATAGTGGATGATGTTCAGGGCGTTGACGTAGAGGCTGGCCAGCCAATCCATCATCACATCGAACTTCTTCATGACCTCGTCATAGTCCAGAGTGTTGCCCCGGACGGCCAGCAGCTCCGGCCCTACCTGGTCGCCGCTGATTTCATCCCGGCCGCCGTTAATGGCGTAGAGCAGGCACTTGGCCAGGTTGGCCCGGGCGCCGAAGAACTGCATCTGCTTGCCCACCCGCATGGCGGAAACACAGCAGGCAATGGCGTAGTCATCGCCAAACTTCTTGCGCATCATGTCGTCGCTCTCATACTGGATGGAGGAGGTCTCAATGGACAGCCCGGCGCAGAACTTCTGGAAATTCTTCGGCAGGCGGGGGCTCCAGAGCACCGTCATGTTGGGTTCCGGGGCGGGGCCCAGGTTGGTGAGGGTGTGCAGGTAACGGTAGGAGTTCTTGGTGACCATGTGGCGGCCGTCAGTGCCGATACCGCCAATGGACTCCGTGACCCAGGTGGGGTCGCCGGAGAAGAGCTGGTCGTATTCCGGGGTGCGCAGGAACCGCACCAGGCGCAGCTTCATAATAAACTGGTCGATGATTTCCTGGATTTCCGACTCCGTATAGCGGCCGTTTTCCAAATCCCGCTGGGCATAGATGTCCAGGAAGGTGGAGGTGCGGCCCAGAGACATAGCCGCGCCGTTCTGCTCCTTCACCGCGGCCAGATAGGCGAAGTACAGCCACTGGACAGCTTCCTTGGTGTCCTGGGCGGGACGGGAGATGTCAAAGCCGTAGCTCTCGCCCAGGCGCTGGAGCTTTTTCAGAGCCTTGATCTGCTCGGCCACATCCTCCCGGCGGCGGATGGCGTGGGTGTCCATGACGTCATAGGTCAGGCTGTTCAAATCCGCCTGCTTGGACTGGATGAGGAAATCCGTGCCATACAGGGGCACCCGGCGGTAGTCGCCGATAATGCGGCCGCGGCCATAAGCGTCGGGCAGGCCGGTGATGATGTGGCTGTGACGAGCCTTTTTAATGTCGGGGGTGTATACGTCAAAAACGCCGTCGTTGTGGGTCTTGCGGTATTTGAAGATTTCTTCTACCTTGGGGTCCATTTTACGGCCATAAGCCTCCAAGGACTTGCGCACCATGCGGATGCCGCCAAAGGGCATAATGGCGCGCTTCAAGGGGGCGTCGGTCTGCAGGCCCACAATGACCTCTTTTTCTTTATCAATATAGCCAGGGGCATAAGCGTCGATGTCGCTGATGGTGGAGGCGTCCACATCCAGCACGCCGCCGGCCTGGCGCTCTTTTTCCAGCAGCTCCTTCACTTCGTCCCACAGCTCTTTGGTGCGCTGGGTGGGGGGAGCCAGAAAGCTCTCGTCCCCGTCATAGGGGGTATAGTTCCGCTGGATAAAATCCTGTACGTCTACGGTATGGTTCCAATGTCCGCTGATAAAATCTTTCATGAATCTGTTCCTTTCTTCTGCCGCAGCAGAGGACGCGCGCCTTGATAGGGCGCAGAATCTGATATCGAAAAAAGACCCGGGACGAAAATAACGTCCCGCCCAACGGGGAAAGCAGCCAATTCTATTTTTTAGTATCCAAAAACACCGTGCAGGGATTCGTCCTCTTCAATCCACTGGAAAACAGGGATTTCTTTATAGTTCTGCTCGTCCAGCCGCACCACGACCCGGCTGATGCCTGCGTTGATAATCAGGCGCTTGCACATAGAGCAGGAGGAGGGATTTTCCACATATTGGCCGGTGCGGGCGTCCTTGCCTACCAGATAGAGGGTGCCGCCCAGCATCTCCTTGCGGGAAGCGCTGATAATGGCGTTGGCCTCCGCGTGGACAGAACGGCACACTTCATACCGCTCGCCCCGGGGGATGCCCAGCTGTTCCCGGATGCAGATCCCGGTGTCGATACAATTCTGACGCCCACGGGGAGCGCCGTTATAGCCCGAGGAGACGATCTCATCGTTATTGACAATAATCGCGCCGAAATTCCGGCGCAGACAGGTGCCGCGTTCCAGCACAGTCTGTGCAATGTCCAGATAGTAGTTTTCCTTATCGCGGCGAGCCTTTGTCATGTCGAGCATCTTCCTCTCAAAAATTTTTTAAATGAAAGCGCTCCCAGCCTTCCGGAGGGCGGGGAACGCCGGCTGCTTTACTGCGCGCGTTCCGCGAAGACTCCGCGGTTTCCGATCCACGCGCCGGGCCTTTGGCCCGAAAGCCCCAGCAGGGCTGATATGCGGGGAAATTTCCCTGCATATCCAACTGGCACGAAAAACACAATATCTTTGGTTGCCAGTGTCTTGCTTATACTATATCGTATATTTTTTGAATTCGCAAGATTTTTTTCCAGAGCCCCAGCCGCCAGAAGAAGCGCAAATCGCTTTACTTCTGAGATTCTGCATGATAAAATAAAGAAAAATTCTCATTTTTGGAGAAGTTACCGGTAGTTTTTTGTAAAAAAACGGAATTTTCCGCCTTGGATTATGGAAATACACACAAAACCGGCGGGAAAGTTGTTGGATTTTAAAAAAATAAACGATTTTGAAAGGGAGAACAGAATGACGGAAAAAAAGGAATCGCGCTTATCGGATATTTCCACCATCCGGGAGATTTTGGGCCGCCACGGGTTCACTTTTTCCCGGGCCCTGGGGCAGAATTTCCTCATTAACCCCTCGGTGTGTCCCCGGATGGCGGAGCTGTGCGGGGCCGATGAGGACACCGGCGTGCTGGAAATCGGCCCGGGGATTGGGGTGCTCACCCAGGAACTGGCCAAGCGGGCCAAAAAAGTGGCGGCAGTGGAGCTGGACCAGCGGCTGCTGCCGGTGCTGGCGGAAACTCTGGCGGAATACCCCAACTGCCGGGTCATCCAGGGGGACGTGATGAAGCTGGATTTGCACCAGCTCATTGCTGAGGAGTTCCCGGGCATGAAGGTGGCGGTGTGCGCCAATCTGCCCTACTATATTACCTCCCCGGTGATTATGAAATTACTCGAGGAAAAGCTGCCCATTGCCGCTTTGACGGTGATGGTGCAGAAAGAGGCGGCAGAGCGCATCTGTGCCCAGCCGGGCACCCGGGCCTGCGGGGCGGTCAGCGCGGCGGTGCAGTACTACGCCCAGCCGGAAATCCTGTTCCAGGTGTCCCGGGGCAGCTTTATGCCGGCCCCCAATGTGGATTCGGCGGTAATCCAGCTGAAGGTGCGGGAAACGCCTCCGGTGGCCCTGAAAAGCGAAAAGGGCTTTTTCCAGCTCATCAAGGCGGCTTTTGGCCAGCGGCGGAAAACCGCCCTCAATGCCGTTTCGGCGGGATTGGGGCTGCCCAAAGCCCAGGTGGCCGGCGCCATGGAGCAGGCGGGGGTTCCCCAAAATGCCCGGGCAGAACAGATGACCCTGGATATGCTGGCGGCCTTTTCCAATGCCCTGGCCGACAGTAAAGAAAAGGAGGCGTAAGGCATATGTGGAATATCCGGTTTCCGGGAGAAGAGGAATGGGGCTTCTGCCTGGAATATTTAAAAGAAAATGGAGCCTCCCCTTTTCCCAAAGAGGGGGAGCGCGTTCTCGCCCTGTGTGAAGAAGAGGGGAAGCTCCTGGCAGCAGGAGAGCTGGTCATAGAGGAAGGCAGCGCCTGGGTGGCCTGCGCCTCCGGGGTGAGCGCGGAATATCAGGGGATTCTCATGGACGCCCTGGCCCGGGAGGCGGAGAATCGGGGTGCCAAAACCCTGCTGGCCTGGGCCCGTTCCAATGACCCGGAGCGCATGATTCTGTATCGGGACCGGGGCTTCCTGGTGGAAGAAGGGGAAGAGCCCCAGGATTGGCTGCTCTTTTCGGCGGCCTTGGGGGCAGGCCAGGGGAATTGGATTGCCAGCCGGTATTTTTGGAGCCGGGCGGCCCTGATTGCCGGCGGCGTGCTGTTGTTTGCCGCCATGCTCCTGGGACCCCTGCAATACACCAGCCTGTCGGTGGCCTTTGGCATTATCGCCTCGGCCCTTTCTTTGGCGGGCATCCTGCTGGGCTTTGCCTCCTGGGAGGAGGAAGACGTTTGCGAACCGTAACAGTCGGCGTCCTGGCCCATGTGGATGCGGGGAAAACCACCATTACCGAGCAGCTTCTCTGCCATGGCGGGGCCATCCGCCGGGCCGGCAGCGTGGACCAGGGCACGGCCCGGACGGACTTCCTGCCGGTAGAGCGGGAGCGGGGCATCTCGGTGCGCACTTCCACAGCGGTGATGGAATACAACGGGGTGGAAATCAACCTCATCGACACCCCGGGCCACGTGGATTTTGCCGCGGAAGTGGAGCGCTCCCTGGCGGCTTTGGATATGGCGGTGCTGGTGATCTCCGCCGTGGAGGGCATCCAGGCCCAGACGGAGATTCTCTATGAAGCCCTGCGGCGCTGCGGGGTGGCAGTGTTCTTTTTCATCAATAAGATGGACCGGGCCGGCAGCCGTGTCTCGGAAATTCTGGAAGAGCTGCGGGGCTGGGGGCCCCTGCTCCTGTGCAGCGAGATTTCCGGGGAAGGCAGCCGGGATTGTCAGGCCATCCCCCGCAAATGGGAGGAGCCGGACTTTGCCGAAGAAGCCCTGGACGCTGTCAGCGCCTTTGACCAGGAGATTACCCAGGCCTGGCTGGAAGAGGGGACCGTTTCCGCTCAGGCCCTGGAAGAGGCCTTTGTGAGGGGAATCGGGAACGAGGAGATTTCCCCGGTGTTCTGCGGCAGCGGCCTGCTGGATGTGGGGGTCCGGGGGCTGCTGGACGCCATTGCCGCCTGGGGAAGGCCGGTGAAAAACCGGGAGGACGGGCAGCTTTCCGGGGTGGTGTACCAGATTACCCACGATAAAACCATGGGACGGGTGGCCCATGTGCGGCTTTTTGGCGGGGAAATCCGCAGCCGGGATACGGTGCCCTTTTTCACCCCGGGCAGCGGGAAGGCCCAGGAAGGGAAGATCAGCCAGATTCGCCGGGATTCCGGCGGGCGCTGGGTGGACGCCGGTTTTGCCGGCCCCGGACAGACGGCGGCTTTGTGCGGCCTGGCGGGCATCCGCGCCGGGGATATTCTGGGGGAGATGACCCAGGGGAGCGGCGTGCGGCTCATGGAACCCCTTTTAAAGGTGCGGGTGGAGCCGGCCTTTCCCGGGGATTTGGAGGCGGTGCTCCGGTGCTTCCAGGAGCTGGAAGCCGAGGACCCGGCCCTGCGGTTGGAGTATTATCCCCAGGAAAAAGAGCTGGACGTGTGCATTACCGGGGCCATCCAGCAGGAGATTCTGGCGGAGCTGGCCCGGGAGCGGTATGGTTTGACAGTGGGGTTTTCCCAGCCGGCGGTGCTCTACCGGGAGACCCCGGCCAAGGCGGGGCGGGGCTTTGCCGCCTATACCATGCCCAAGCCCTGCTGGGCCATTGTGGAGCTGGCCATAGAACCCCTGCCTCCGGGCAGCGGCTTTCAGTTTGCCGCCCAGGTGCCCAACGACCAGATTTTTTACCGGTATCAGAACCATGTCCGGGAGGCGCTGCCCCGGGCCCTGCAGCAGGGCCTTTGGAACTGGCCGGTGACGGACTTGAAAATCACCCTCACCGGGGGCAGCCACCACACGGTCCACACCCATCCCCTGGATTTCTTTGTGGCTACCCCTATGGCCCTGATGAACGGCCTGGAAAACACCGGCACCGTGCTGCTGGAGCCCATTCAAATTCTGCGCATCTCCGCCCAGGCGGAGCTGGCCGGCAAGATTATGGGGGATATCGTCAATATGCGGGGCGTGTTCGACTCCCCGGTGACCCACGGCGGGAGCTTCACCCTGGAAGCCCGGGTGCCGGCGGCGGAATCCCTGGACTATCCCCAGCGGCTGGCAGCCCTCACCGGGGGCCGCGGGGTGATGAGCGTCCGCTTTGCCGGCTATGAGCCCTGCCCGCCGGGCAAGGGCCAGCCCGCCCGCCGTCACGGGGAGGACCCCCGGGACCGGGAAAAGTGGATTCTCACCCAGCGCAGCGCCATGGACGGAGCGGGGGCGTCCCTGTGATTTTTCCCGGAAAACCGGCAAAAACCCCTTGACGAACGCCGGGGGGTGTGCTACAATGGGGATACCTCGCAAAGGGGTTATTTTTTTGCGCCCCTTTTCAATGAGGGAGGCTGGGCCATCGGAAACGGCGCAGGGCTGTGGCCTATGGGCGTGACGCCTTTGGCCGGATTCCGATTCGAGACCTAAATTTTTTCCGTTAAACGGGAGGTGCCGTCATGAGAGTTAAAGTCGTTTTGGCCTGCACGGAGTGCAAGCAGCGCAACTACAACACCAAGAAGAACAAGAAAAACGACCCCGACAGACTGGAAATGAACAAGTATTGCCGGTTCTGCCGGAAGCACACCGTCCACCGCGAGACAAAGTGAGTTCGGGGAGGAACTGAGATGGCTGAAAAGACCGAAAAGAAGCCGAACATTTTTGTTCGCGCTGGTAAAGGCAGTGTGAAATTTATCCGCGATACCAAAAACGAGATCAAGAAGATCGTTTGGCCCACCCCCAAGGCTGTGTTCCGCAACATGGGCGTGGTACTGGTGATGATCGTGGTGCTCGGCGCATTTATTTTCGGGCTGGATGTAGCGTTTACCAACCTGCTCAAGCTCGTGATGGATGTGGCTGCCTAATCTGCCAAAAGGCTGATTTGGGTAATGGCTTGCTGCGGAGGAATGAAGAATGCCTGATGAATCCAGATGGTACGTTGTCCATACCTATTCCGGGTATGAGAACAAAGTAGCGTCCAATCTTGAAACGACGGTGGAAAACCGTCAGCTCCACGACCTGATCCAGGAAGTCTGCGTGCCTACCGAAACCGTCATTGAAGTGAAGGACGGCAAGCAGAAAGAAGTGGAGCGCAAAGTTTTCCCCGGCTATGTGCTGGTGAAAATGGTCATGACCCCCGAATCCTGGTATATTGTCCGCAATATCCGCGGATGCACCGGGTTTGTGGGCCCGTCTTCCAACTCGGACCCCATCCCCCTCACTGACGCCGAAGTGGCGCGGCTGGGCGTGGAAAAGCGCGAGGTGGAAGTTTCCTATGCCGTTGGCGACTCCGTGCGGATTATCGACGGGCCGCTGGAAGGCTTTGTGGGTACTGTGGAAGAGCTGGACGCTGAGAAAAACAGCGTGCGGGTAATGGTATCCATGTTTGGCCGTGAAACCCCGGTGGAGCTGGAGCTCAACCAGGTGGAAACGGTGGAATAACGCGGCGTTCCGCGTTGTGTAAGGTTAGGTAACAGGCCGGATATCCGGCATTTGTTATGAGGGGCACAGCCCCTGTGGGAGGAATACGTCCAAAGGGCGTATCCCGCCATCTACCACGAATTTTGGAGGTGCAATAAAATGGCTCAAAAGGTTACGGGCTTTATCAAGCTGCAGATACCTGCTGGCAAGGCAACCCCGGCGCCCCCTGTTGGACCGGCTCTCGGCCAGCACGGCGTCAACATCATGGCGTTCACGAAGGAATTCAATGAGCGCACCAAGAACGACGCGGGTCTTATCATCCCCGTTGTGATCACGGTCTATGCGGACCGTTCCTTCACTTTCGTCACCAAGACCCCTCCCGCTGCTGTCCTCATTAAGAAGGCTTGCGGCATTGAGAGCGGCTCCGGTGTCCCCAACAAGACGAAGGTTGCGAAGATTACCCGTGAACAGGTCAAGAAGATCGCCGAACAGAAGATGCCCGATCTGAATGCCGCGAACATCGAAGCCGCCATGAGCATGGTGGCCGGTACCTGCCGCAGCATGGGCGTTGAAGTCGTCGACTGATTGCCCGGGTGGGAGGAACAATAAAAAATCCGATATTTACCACTCAACAGGGAGGACAAACCTATGAAACATGGTAAGAAATATGTCGACGGCCTCAAGCTGATCGACCGTACAAAATTTTATGATCCCGACGAGGCCCTGGACCTGTGCATCAAGACCGGTACCGCCAAGTTTGACGAGACCGTGGAAGTGCATGTAAAGCTGGGCGTTGACAGCCGTCACGCTGACCAGCAGGTTCGCGGCGCTATCGTCCTGCCCAACGGCACCGGCAAGACTGTCCGTGTGCTGGCCATCTGCAAGGGCGAGCAGGCCGACGCAGCCCAGGCTGCCGGCGCTGAGTTCGTGGGCGCTGAAGATATGGTGCAGAAGATCCAGGGCGGCTGGATGGATTTCGACGTGGTCATCACCACTCCCAACATGATGGGCGTTGTGGGCCGCCTCGGTAAGATCCTCGGTCCCCGCGGCCTGATGCCCAACCCCAAGGCCGGCACTGTGACCATGGATATCGCGAAGGCGATCCAGGAAGCTAAGGCCGGTAAGATCGAGTATCGTCTCGACAAGACCAACATCATTCACTGCCCCATCGGTAAGGTTTCCTTTGGCAAGGAGAAGCTCCAGGAGAACTTCGACACCCTGCTGGGCGCTATTGTCAAGGCAAAGCCCGCCGCTTCCAAGGGCCAGTATATCCGCTCCTGCGTGGTTGCTTCCACCATGGGCCCCGGCGTGCGCATCAACCCCAGCAAGGTTGGCTAATAGCGAAGGCCGGAAATTTGCCGTAGTTTTGAAAACGTTCCCTTGACAAAAGGCATCTTGGATGCTATAATAGTAAAGCTGTTTTCCAAAGACAGCAGGTGCGTATGCATAAACGGGGATTTCCCCACCTGCCGAGGGAGCGCTTATCAAAACGGTTTGCAGCCATATGGCTGCGGCAGATGTGATGATACAGCCCTCTCTGCGGTAGTGCGGAGAGGGCTTTTTTCGGCCTTTCGGGCCGGAGCCTTCCCAAATGGACAGCGTGATTCCTATGCGTGGAGGTGAATTTATTATGCCAAGCGAGAAGATTTTAGAGCAGAAGAAGCAGCAGGTTGCTGAGCTCAGCGAGAAGCTGAAGGGCGCTTGCACCGGCGTGATCGTCAACTATAAGGGTATCACCGTGGCTGACGACACCAAGCTGCGTAAGAGCCTGCGTGAATCCGGCGACGAGTACAAGGTTGTGAAGAACACCCTGCTGAGCCGTGCCCTCAAGGAGGCTGGCATCGACGGCCTGGATTCCGTGCTGGAAGGCACCACTGCTATTGCTATTTCCCAGGAGGATTATGTTGGCGCTGCCAAGATCCTCTGCGAGTATGCGGAGAAGAGCAAGACCTTCGAGATCAAGGCCGGCTTCGTAGACGGCAACGTCATCGACGCTGAAGGCGTGAAGAACCTGGCAAAGCTGCCCTCCAAAGAGGTGCTGCTGGCTCAGGTGCTGGGCGGCTTGAATGCTCCCATCACTGGTTTTGCCACCGTGCTCAACGGTACCCTCAAGGGCCTGGTTGTGGCCCTGAACGCTATCGCCGAGAAGCAGGGCGCAGAAGCCTAATTTTCGGTAAAGCAGGCGGCATTTGGACCAGCCGCCGATTACAAAAGTCCTATTATTTTGATTTTACATTAAATTTTGGAGGTATACAATCATGTCCGAGAAAGTTGTTAAGCTGATTGAAGACGTAAAGGCCCTCACCGTTCTGGAGCTCTCCGAGCTGGTTAAGGCTCTGGAAGAGGAGTTCGGCGTTTCCGCTGCTGCTCCCGTGGCTGTTGCTGCTGCTCCCGCTGCTGCTGCTCCCGCTGCTGAAGAGAAGACCGAGTTCGACGTTGTGCTGAAGTCCGCTGGCGCCAACAAGATCCAGGTTATCAAGGTTGTCCGTGAGATCACCGGCCTGGGCCTGAAGGAAGCCAAGGCTGTTGTTGACGAGGCTCCCAAGACCGTGAAGGAAGGCGTTTCCAAGGAAGACGCTGAGTCCATCAAGACCAAGCTGACCGAGGCTGGCGCTGAGGTTGAGGTTAAGTAATTTAACCCCTCTATGTATAGGAGAGAAGGCGTACCCGCTGGGTGCGCCTTTTTTGCTGTTTCCGGGGAGAAAGGAGCAGGCGAGACCATGAAGCTGTATGTGACCCGTCACGGGGAGACCACCTGGAACGCGGCCAATAAAGTCTGCGGCCGCACAGACGTAGATTTGACAGAGAGGGGCAGGGAGCAGGCCCGGGCCCTGGGGGAAAAGCTGCGCCGGCAGGGCGTGAAAATTGACCGGATTGTGGCTTCCCCTTTAAAGCGGGCCGTGGAGACCGCCCAACTCATCGCCGGGCAGATTGGGGAGCCGCCCATTTCCGTTGATGAGCGGCTCATTGAGCAGGAATACGGCGTCTATGAGGGGAAGGACCGGAAGGACCCGGGATTTTTGGCCAATAAGCGGCAGTTCGCCTTCCGGTATCCCGGCGGGGAATCCATGATGCAGCTGGCCCACCGGCTTTACAGCCTGCTGGAAGAGCTGCGGGAGGGGGATCCGGAGGAAACGGTGCTGCTGGTGTGCCACAACGGGGTGTGCCGGGTGCTGAACACCTATTTCCGGGACGTGACCAACGAGGAATTTTTCCACTATGAGCTGCCCAACTGCGGCCTGGAGGAGTACTGGCTGTGAAAATAGAGACGCTGCTGGCGTATGGGGAGGAGGACCATATCCACATGGGCAAGGGCAGCGACGATGAAAGATGAAACAGGCTAAAGAAAAAGGGATGAAAGCGCAAGTTGCTTTCATCCCTTTTTCTGCGTTGGCTGTTATGCTTATTTCAGGAAGCCCTCGACAATGCGGGCCTCGGCTTCTTCTTCCGTCAGGCCCAGGGTGCGGAGCTTCAGGAGCTGCTCGCCGGCAATCTTGCCGATAGCGGCTTCGTGGATCAGACTGGCGTCAATGTGGGCGGCTTCCAGAGCCGGCTGGGCCACCACCGTGCCGTTGTCGGACAGGATGGCGTCGCACTCGGAGTGGCCGGTGCAGCGGGTCTTGCCCTTGATGCAGGAAAGGAACTCCTGGTGGGAGTTGCCCTTGGCCACGGAACGGGAAATCAAATCCACGCCGGAATCCTCGCCTTCCATGGTCACGTCAAAGTCCGTGCGGGCAGTCTCCTCGCCATCGGTGAGCAGACGCTCCCGCACTACCAGCTTGGCCCGGGGGCCCACTACGCCGGTGGTCTTGCGCACGGTGCGGTCCACACCGCGAATCTGGACGGTGTCCATTTCCAAAGAGGAATCCTCCTCCAAATAGACGTCCGTCACCGGGTCAATCCGGCGCAGGCCCTTGCCGTTGCCGGTGCCCAGATGCTTTTCCTGATACACCACATGGGCGCCCTTTTTCAGGAAGAACCGGTGGATACCGTTGTGCCGGGCCTCTTCTTCGCCGTCGCTGTGGACGCCGCAGCCGGCCACAATGAGCACGTCGGCCCCTTCGCCCACATAAAAGTCGTTGTACACCAGGTCATCCACATCGCTGTGGGTCACGCAGGCGGGAATGTACACGGTTTCGCCCTTGGTGCCGGGCTGAATGTGAATGTCCAATCCGGGCAGGTCCTTCTTGGAAGTAATCTGGATATTCTTGGTGGACTGCCGTCCAGCACAGGCGCCGTCCTCCCGGATGTTAAACGCGCCTTCAAAATTTCCCTTAAAATCCGCAACTGCCCGAAGCAGCTCTTCTGTAATCTTGTTCATGCCATTTCCTCCTTTCCCAGCGGACAGCGGGCCGTCCGCTCATCGGCCATGAGTTGGGGCAGGACCTCTTCTCTGGGGCCTGCCATGCGTACCCGGCCCTCTGCAATGACGATGACTTCATCGGCAATGGAGAGGATGCGCTCCTGATGGGAAATCACCAGGAGGGTGCCGGTGCCCTGGCGGCGCAGGGTCTGGAAGGTCTCCACCAGCCGGGAGAAGCTCCACAAATCAATGCCGGCCTCCGGCTCGTCGAAGATGGAGAGCTTGGCTTTCCGGGCCAGCACCGTGGCGATTTCAATGCGCTTGCTCTCGCCGCCGGAGAGGGAGGCGTTCATCTCCCGGTCAATATATTCGTTGGCACACAGGCCCACCTGGCCCAGCAGGCCGCACAGCTCCTCTTCCGGGAGCTTGCCGCCAGCGGCCAGTTCCAGCAGGTCCCGGACGGTGAGGCCCTTAAAGCGCACTGGCTGCTGGAAGGCATAGGCGATGCCGTTGCGGGCACGCTGGGTCACGTCCAGGCCGGTGATGTCCTCCCCCTGGAAGAAAATCTTTCCGTTGGAGGGGGTCTCAATGCCGGCAATGAGCTTTGCCAGGCTGGTCTTGCCGCCGCCGTTGGGGCCGGTCACCACAATGAGCTTCCCCTCCGAAGCGGTAAAATCAATGTCCTTTATAATTTCTTCTCCGCCGGGAATACTCCAGGCGAGATGTTCTATTTTCAGCATATTAGCTTCCTTTCCCCGTTATACCGGTTTTTTTCCTGTCGGTTTTTATTGTATCACGGTTTCGCGATCACGTAAATATATAATGTGCCGGTTCTCAAAGAAAATATACTAAATTAGTATATTTTCTGCTCAAAAAAGCGCTTGCCAAGGAGGCAAGCCTCTTTTTTACTCGCTGAGATGCTCCATTCCCTGCCCGATAATACTGCGCACGTGGTCGTCGTCCAGGGAATAGAAAATGTTTTTCCCCTCCCGGCGGGAACGCACCAGCTTGCTGGTTTTGAGCACCCGCAGCTGATGGGATACCGCCGTCTGGGTGAGCCCCAGCAGCTGGGCCATATCGCAGACACACAGCTCCGCTTCAAAGAGGGCGTAGAGGATTTTGATTCGGGTGGAGTCCCCAAAGACCTTGAACAGCTCTGCCAGGTCATAGAGGGTCTCATCGGAGGGCATGGCGGCCAGGAGCCTTTCCACCACTTCTTCATGGACGTTGGTCAATTCGCAGCGCTCTGGTTCTACCACGGGCACCTCTCCTTTCATGTGAATATCGGTTCATATGTTATTCCAAAATAGCCCCCTTGTCAAGAGACCAGCCCGCCTAAAAAGAAAGCAGAGAAGGCCGTGGAAGGCTTTCTCTGCTGATTCGTTTGATTAAGCCGCCGGTAAGCTGTCCTCACTCTCAGGAGGAGTGGGTTCCGGGGAGGGCTCTACGCCGGGTTCCTCAGAAGAGGGGTCATCCGAAGGGGTGGGGGAAGGCGTGGGAGAAGCCTCCGGGCTGGTGCTGGGGGAAGCGGAGGGCGATGCAGAGGGGGAAGCGCTGGGGCTGGGGGAAGCCTCCGCCTTGTGTTCCTCGTGGCAGATGCCCGGCACTCGGGAGCTCTGATACCAGCCAGTGGAGGTCTTGGTGCAGTTCTCCCCGGCTAACAGGCCGGATTCCTCACAGTATTCGGCGGAGATCACCGTGGGGTCGTATTCAAACTGGTATTCCTCCGGGTCCTTGTCCTCCAGCACCCGGGTCATAATGGCCTTCCACAGGCTGATGGGGTCCCGGGTAGAGTAGAGGTGGGAGGGGGTATCGTAGCCGGACCACACGCCAGCCACCGCATAGGGGGTGCCGCCCACAAACCAGGCGTCCCGGTCGTCATCGGTGGTACCGGTCTTGCCGTAGACCTCCCAGCCGGAAATGGCGGCCCGCCAGCCGGTGCCGTACTTGCCGTAGACCGGCTCTTCCAGGAGCTTGTGCATGACAGTGGCATCCTCGCTGGAAAGGACCTGCTCCGGTACGTTGTCGGTGTTGTCCAGGATGCGGTTGCCGTCGTGGTCGTTGACATAATAATAGGTATAGGATTCGTTATACTGGCCGCCGTTGCCAAAAATCTGATAAGCGGTGGTGATTTCCCGGACGGTCATGCCGCCGTTGAGGCCGCCGATGGCCATAGCCGCCAGCTCGGTGCTGTCGGTCTGGGCGTTCAGGTTTTGGAAGTGGAGTTTTTCCGTCAGGAAGTTATAGACATTGGTGGGGCCTACCAGATTGGTCAGCTGTACAGCCGCCGTGTTCTGGGACTGGCCGATGGCCTTGGCTACGGTCATAGTGCCTTCCGGTTCCCGGCCGGCGTTGTTGGGGCCGGGCTCGCCGGGGCCAAAGTAGTTTTCAAAATATTCGTCCTTGAGGAGGGTGGAATAGTTAATCATGCCCATGTCCATAGCGGTGCCGTATACGCCGATGGGCTTAATGGTGGAACCGGGCTGGCGCTTGGCGTCGGTGGCATAGCTGAACCACAGGTTGCCGGTTTTTTCGCCCCGGGAGCCCACAGTAGCCAGTATCCGGCCGCTGTAGTCCATCATCACAAAGCCGGACTGCACGTCTTCATCGGTACTGTAGTTGTCCTCGTTGGCGTATTCCTCTTCGGCGATTTTCTGGATCTCCGGATCCATAGCGCAGTAGATCTCCAGCCCGCCGTGATAGAGCATATCCTCGGCCCGGTTTTCATCGAAGTCATAGGCTTCCTGCAGGTCGGCGATGACGTCGTCATACAGGGCCTCAATATACCAGTTCCACACAGAGGAGCTGTTTTCCTCCTCGCTTTCGGCTTCCTGGCTGTAGCCCACAAACTCCATGTGCTCGGATTTTTCCATGGCCTGGTTGTATTCGTCCTCGGTGATCTTCCCCTGGTCATACATTTCCCCCAGCACTACCTGCTGGCGCTCCTTGTTGTTTTCAGGGTAAATCAGGGGGTTATACCGGGAGGGGTTCTGGGTAATGCCGGCAATGGCGGCGCACTCGGCAATATCGCACTGGCTGATGTCCTTGCCGAAATAGAGCTGGGCCGCTGCCTGGACGCCGTTGCAGCCGCTGCCAAAGCTGACGATATTCAGATACGCCTCCAGGATCTCATCCTTGGAGTATTCATCCTCCAGCTTCAGGGCCATAAAGATTTCCCGCACCTTGCGCAGCAGGCTCACCTCGTTTTTGCCGGTGATGTTCTTGACCAGCTGCTGGGTGATAGTGGAACCGCCGCCGCCGTCCTGGCCGGTGAACAGCTTGAATACTGCGCCGAAGGTGGTGGTCCAGTCCACGCCGTTGTGCTCCCGGAAGCGCTTGTCCTCAATGGCCACAATGGCATCCTTCATGGCCTGGGGGATGTCGGCGAAATTCACCCACACCCGGTTTTCGGAGCTGTGCAGGGAAAGGTATTCCTCAAACTCCCCGTCCTCGTTCTGTACATAGATAATGCTGCTGTAATCCAGCTTCTGCAAATCCAGGCTGGGCGCTTCTGTCTGGTTCCCTTCGTTGATGATAAAGGCGACTACAGTGCCCCCAACTACCATACCGGAAATAGCCAGCACCACAAACAGGGTCAAAAGAAACTTCCCAAAAGAACGCCAGATGGACTTTGCAGCGGCCGCTGCGCCCCGGGAACGTTCTTTTTTTGTAGGGATAGAACCGGTGTTGGTGTTGTACTTGTTTATGTCCGTTTTTTTCACGTTCCGCCAACTCCTTGCATATCTTCTGTTTTCTGCATATTTTTCCAATCCGTCCTCATACTAACGGCGAGGTGATTGCTTTGAAGAAGCCAAGATTACTGGCCGCCTGCCTGGCAGGGACGGGAATCCTCGCCGTTGCGGCTGTCATCGGCATTTCCCAATTCGCGGGGGTGCAGGCAGATCCTTCCTCCCGGTTATCGTCTTATTCTACCGCAAATCCCGATACAAGTCAAGAAAGCGCCTCTTCTGCGGGGAGCTCTTCCCAGGAATCCACCGCCCAGGCGGCTGCGCCGGAAACCCCCAAATACCGCATTTCCGTTTATAACGGCTATGTGGCGGTATTTTTGGCGGGCCACGAGCTGCCCTGCCAAATTTTAGAGACCCGGGTGGATTCCCTGCCGGAATACGACCAGGAGCTGCTGAAAGAGGGCTTGGCGGCCCGGGACGAGCGGGAGCTGAACCAAATGCTCCAGGACTACGAAAGCTGAAACCGCGGCCAAAAGACAAGGGCGCCATCCATAGGGATGACGCCCGTCTTTATGGCTTTGGGCTTTTGTTATTTCATGCCCTCTTCGTACTTCTGGATCATCTTCTTGACCATCTGGCCGCCCACAGAGCCGGCCTGCTTGGAGGTCAAATCGCCGTTGTAGCCCTGCTTCAGGTTCACGCCAACCTCGGAAGCAGCTTCCATCTTAAAGCGGTTCAGGGCCTCGCGGGCTTCGGGAACAACGTTCTTGTTGGACATTTCAATACACTCCTCGTTTTCAAAAGGTTTTGTTCGGCGTTTGCGTTCATAGTGTGCGCGGGCCGGCGGTTTTTATCACTGACAATTTTTTCAAATTTTGCTTTTTTTCCCCATGTTTTTTAAGATGAGAATTTGCCTACAGCAGATACCCCTCTTCAGGCGGGACGCCGCACAGGATGAGAGCGCCGCACAGGGCCAGCATCCCCTCTGGCTCCAGGGGGGCGGCCATCTTCACCGGAATTTCCCCGGGTTCCACCGGCTCCCCGGCCAGGGTGGTGACGCCCCGCAGGACGCTGACCGCCCCCTGGGGGAAATCCCAGCTGGAAATGCTCAGGGTGTCCCGGGAGGAGGCCCCGCAGGTGACGGTGGGAATCCCCGTGCCCTGGAGGGCCCGGAGGCCCTCGGCGCATCCGGCGGGGAGCAAAGCCACCCATCCCGGCAGCAGGGCGGGCTCCACCGGCCGGCAGAACCCGGACCGGAACAACAGCAGGCCGGGGCCCTGGCGGTCTGGGGGCCAGCCCTCGCCCTCCTCTACCAGGCAGTTGGGGAGATACCGCCCCAAAACCTCCTTGACCCGGCGGGACGACACTGGCCCGCCTTTCCTGCCGCACAAAAAAATTCGGGTCCGTTCCATACCCTTCCCCCTTTTCCCAAAATTGGCGGTGATTTCCTTTCGGTAACAGCCTTTCCACCTTCCCCCGGATTATACGGGGGTAGCATTGGCGGGGGAAAGCGCATATGGTGGACAGGGAGAGTTTTCCCGGAAAGGAGGCGCTGCAAATGGCGTACACAGATCGGGAGCTTTTTGCCCGGCTCATCCGGTGCGAAGCCGGAGGCGAGGGGGACGACGGGATGCGGGCGGTGGCTTCTGTGGTGATGAACCGGACCTTTGTCCCCTATGGGGAGTTCCAGCGGGTGAGCGACGGCGGCAATGTCCGGAATATTATCCAGCAGCCGGGACAGTTCACTTGTATGAAAACACAGGTGGGTGGGAATTACAATCCCCAAAATATCTATAACCAGGACCCGGAGGAAATCCACTATGCCATTGCCGACTGGGCCCTGGCGGGGAACACGGCGGCGTCCGTGGGGGATTCCCTGTTTTTCCAGAACCCCTATCAGCCCGTCTGCCCCACATACTTTCCCCCTGGCGGCATCGGCGTTTACTACAGCCGAATCAACAACCACTGCTTTTATTCCCCTACGGAAAAATATAAGCAGACATAACTTTTGGAGAGAGGAGCTTTTCCATGACGTATCCCAATACCGGCTTCAGCGCCGTATATACCCAGCCCCAGACTGCCGCGAATTCCAATACTGAGGGCTGTCCGGGAGGCACCGGGTGCTCCGTGGGGAATGACGCGGGGTTCAGCGCCCTGCCCCAGCTTTCCGGGGCATTCCAGAACCAGATGGTCCCATCCGGCAACGGACAGCAGATTATGCCCCAGCAAAACCAGCCCATGGCAGTGAAGCCGGAGAATTTGCAGTATCTCAACGGCTTTATCCGCACCCAAATCGGCAAGCGGGTGACGGTGGAATTTTTGGTGGGCACCAACACCCTGACAGACCGTACCGGTATTTTGGTGGGGGTGGGGGCCAACTATATCCTCCTCAACGAGGTGGAGACCGACGACCTGCTGGCCTGCGACTTTTACAATATCAAGTTTATCCGGTTCTATTATTGAGGCATCCCCTGCCCCGAAAAGGCCGCGGATAAAAGGAAATTCGCCCGTCTGGAAAAGGCGGGCGAATCCGGTATAGAGGGAAAATTTATTTCCTTTACTATAATGAGGTCACATCGGTTTAGTATTCAGGGCCATTCTCAGAAGGTTCCTCTGAAGGGGAAGGAAGAGGCTCCCCGTGCAGGGGGCGCAGGGTGGCCATGTGGTTCCGGAAGGTCTCGCAGGGCATCCGGCCCGGCCCCAGGATAAACCGCCAGCCCAGCAGGCTGCCCAACACCGTAAAGAGGATGCCGTAGAGGAAGTCCGAGACCACCGCCATGGCGAATTCCGCCTCCGTCATCCACCAGGGCAGCAGGGAAAAGGCCAGCTGCAGGGGGATTTCATAGCTGGTGACAGCGGCCAGGACGCAGCCCATGGCCAGGAGGGGGGAGAAAACCACCGAAAGGGCAGTGCAGATGATTTTTCCCGTGCGGGTAGCGGGGCCTTTCAGGAGCTTATAGCCGAAAAAGGCCAGCACCGGCGGCAGCAGGTAGAGGAGCATCAGGCTGTAACCGGTGAAGTAGTTCAGGGCAAGCTGGGGGAGCGCCCCTACCAGCAGGCCCAGGATAGCTCCCAGAATACCGGTGACGTAGTTCTTCTTTTCCGGGGTAGTAGTTGGTTCCTCATAGGTGGCCGGCGGGAATACGCCGGCGGCGCAGGCTTCGTGTACCGGGGCGTAGCGGTCCTGCACCACGCACAGGGAATCGCAGTGGTCCTGGCCGCAGAAGGGGCAGAAGGTCAGGGGCACCACGCCCAGCATGGAAAACTGCTGGAAGATGACAGACAGCAGGTAGTGGTAGAGCTCCCCGATGTTTTCCCTGTGGAACCGCAGGGTGCAGGAAACGGAGTCGGGCTTGCAGAGGAGTTTGGAAGCCGTCCGGCGGTTGAGCTGGACGCCCAGGCGCCCCTGCAGGGCCGCTGGCTGGGGAATGTTGGCGGTAACGGTGACGCGCCACTGGTTTTCAGAGAGGTATTGCAGCAGCACCGGATAACCGTTTTCCATGCCGTAAGCCATGCGGGCCGTATACGTATATCCCTTGAAACGGGCGAAGTCCTGAAAAATGTCGATGGTCATGAAAATCCTCCTGTACGGGGTTTTTCCTTATTTTATCATGTTTATTGCCGGGGCGCCAGATATTTTTTTCGCCCTTTGGGAAAATCCCCCTTGACAAACGGGTTAGATAATGCTAACCTATTACTTGCGAGTTAGAGATTTCTAACCCAACATCATCACAAAGAGGGGTGCAACATGATGCCGTTGACACTGATGAAAACGGGAGAGAGCCAGACCATTAAACGGATTGGCGGCCGGGAGGATACCCGGCGGTTTTTGGAAAACCTGGGCTTTGTCGTTGGCGGGACAGTGACCGTGGTGTCCGAGCTGGGCGGGAACGTCATCGTCAATGTGAAGGATTCCCGGGTAGCGGTGAGCCGCGAAATGGCCTCTAAAATCATGGTATGACGAGCGGGGCTTCGGCTGCGCTTTTCAGACAGAGAGCCTCCGGCGGCTGCCGGGGGCAGGTTTAGGAATACGGAAGGAGAGAAGGATATGCAGACATTGAAGCAGGCCCAGGTGGGAAGCACTGTGACCGTGGTAAAGCTCCATGGAGAGGGCGCTGTCAAGCGGCGCATTATGGATATGGGCATTACCAAGGGCGTTCAAGTCTATATCCGCAAGGTGGCTCCCCTGGGAGACCCGGTGGAGGTAACAGTCCGCGGGTATGAGCTTTCCCTGCGGAAGGCCGACGCGGAGATGATCGAGGTACAGTAATTTTTGTCCGAGGGTTAGATATTTCTAACTCTCGCAGAATGGATTTTGAAGGGGGAACTTACCGATGAAAATTGCTTTGGCGGGCAATCCCAACAGCGGCAAAACCACGCTGTTCAACGCCCTCACAGGCTCCAATCAGTTTGTGGGAAACTGGCCCGGCGTTACGGTGGAAAAGAAAGAGGGCAAGCTCAAGGGCTTTAAGGACGTCACCCTGACGGACCTTCCCGGCATCTATTCTCTTTCCCCGTACACCTTGGAAGAAGTGGTGGCCCGGAACTACATCTTACAGGAAAAGCCCGACGCCATCCTGAACATTGTGGACGGCACCAACCTGGAACGCAACCTGTATTTGACCACCCAGCTTATGGAACTGGGGGTGCCCCTGGTTATGGCCATCAATATGTCCGACGTGGTGGCCAAGAACGGCGAGAAAATCAACACCGCCGCCCTGGAAAAGTCCCTGGGCTGTACCGTGGTGGAGATTTCCGCCCTGAAAGGTACCGGCGTCAAGGAGGCGGCCCAGCAGGCGGTGATGGCCGCCAAGTCCGGCAAGGCCTCCCAGGCGGTGCACCGTTTTGGCGACAAGGTAGAAGAAGCCCTGGATGCCATTGCGGAACAGCTCACGGGGATTCCCCAGGAGCAGAAGCGCTTTTACGCCATCAAGCTCTTTGAGCGGGACGAGAAAATCAAGGAAGAAATGAGCCAGGTTCCCGATGTGGAATCCATTATCAAGGGCCTGGAGGACGAAATGGACGATGATGCCGAGAGCATCATCACCAACGAGCGGTATGAGTACATATCCTCCATAATCAAGGGCTGCTATAAGAAGAAAAAGGACAAGAAGCTGACCACCTCCGACAAAATCGACCGGGTGGTGACCAACCGCTGGGCGGCCCTGCCCATCTTTGTGGTGGTCATGTTTATCGTGTATTACCTCTCGGTTTCCACTGTGGGCACCATCTTCACCGACTGGGCCAACGACGGCCTCTTTGGCGAGGGCTGGCACCTGGCCGGCGTGGGCTCTGAGGCCTACACCGAGGCTTCTGACGAGTACACCCTCCAGAGCGATATGGCCGCCGCCTATATTGAGGCTGCCGGCGAGGCCGGTGTCAACACCGACGCCATCAACGCCATGCTGGAAGAGGAAACCACCGACGAGGCTGTCATCAGCGAGTTTGAAACCGCAGCTTCCGCCGCCAATGTGCAGGGCAGCCTGGACCTCTACAACGACGACACCGGCGAAGTGGAGGAGACCCTCACCGTGACGGCGGCGGATTTCGCCACGGCCATCCAGGCGGAAGAGCCCGACCCCAACGATTATGGCGTGTGGGTGCCCGGTATCCCGGTCCTCATTGAAAACGGCCTCAACGCCATCCACTGCGTTGACTGGCTCCAGGATTTGATTCTCAACGGCATTGTGGCCGGTGTGGGCGCTGTGCTGGGCTTTGTGCCCCAGATGCTGGTGCTGTTCCTGCTGCTGGCCATCTTGGAATCCTGCGGCTATATGGCCCGTATCGCCTTTATCATGGACCGTATTTTCCGCAAGTTCGGCCTGTCCGGAAAGTCCTTTATCCCCATGCTTATCGGCACCGGCTGCGGCGTGCCCGGCGTCATGGCTTCCCGTACCATTGAAAACGACCGCGACCGGAAAATGACCATTATGACCACCACTTTTATCCCCTGCAGCGCCAAGATGCCCATTATTGCCCTGGTTGCAGGCGCGCTCTTCGGCGGGGCCTGGTGGGTGGCCCCCAGCGCCTACTTTGTGGGCGTGGCCGCCATTGTGGTTTCCGGCATTATCCTGAAGAAAACCAAGATGTTCGCAGGCGACCCGGCTCCCTTTGTCATGGAGCTGCCCGCCTATCACCTGCCCACCGTGGGCAATGTCCTGCGCAGCATGTGGGAACGGGGCTGGTCCTTTATCAAGAAGGCCGGTACCGTCATCCTTCTGGCCACCATTCTGGTGTGGTTCCTTTCCGGTTATGGCTTTGGCGAGAACGGCTTTGGCCCGGTGGAGATGGAGCAGAGCCTGCTGGCTGTCATCGGCAACGCCATTGCCTGGATTTTCATTCCTCTGGGCTGGGGCGATTGGCGTTCGGCTGTGGCTGCCATCACCGGCCTGATTGCCAAGGAAAACGTGGTGGGCACCTTCGGCGTGCTCTTCGGCGGCTTTGACGAGGTGGCCGAAAACGGCTGGCAGGTCTGGGCCGCCATGCGGGAGTCCTTCACCCAGATTTCCGCCTACTCCTTCCTGGTGTTCAACCTGCTGTGCGCCCCCTGCTTTGCAGCCATCGGCGCCATCAAGCGGGAGATGAACAACGCCAAGTGGACTTGGTTCGCTATTGGCTATCAGTGCGGCTTCGCGTATGTGGTCTCCCTGTGCATTTATCAGATCGGCAACCTGATTACTACCGGCTCCTTCGGGGTGTTTACGGTGATTGCTTTCCTGCTGGTAATCGGCATGATTTATCTGCTGGTGCGGCCCTATCGTGAGAGCAACACCCTGCGCACCAAGGTCCGCGTATAAGAGTTCTGCAAACACAAAGGAGGTTTTCCCATGCTGGCTTTTCTTGCTGCAAATATTGGCACCATCCTGGTGGAGGCGGCGCTGCTTGCGGTTGTCCTGCTGATTATTGCCAAGCTGATCCGGGATAAACGGCAGGGGAAACACACCTGCTCCGGCAGCTGCGGCGGATGCAGCGGCTGTGGCGGCGGATGCCATTCACCAAAAAGGGAGTAAAAAGAAAGCGGAAAGGGGGGTACGGCGAAAGCTGTGCCTCCCTTATTCGCGCTTTGGAAAGGGGCTGGTTTCATGAAGCTCTCCAGGACGCAGATTGAATACCTGTTGATTATGGATGAAATGATGGAGGAGGGGCCGGTGCGGCTCCGGGATGTGGCCCAGGCCCTGGGAGTGAGCAAGCCCAGCGTTCATGGCATGGAAGAGCAGTTTGTCCGGCTGGGGCTCATTGAAAAGCAGCGCTATGCCCCTGTTCACATGACGGAGGAGGGGCTGCGCACAGCGGAGGAATACCGGCTGCAGGTGCAGGCCCTCTCCCGATGTCTGGAAAAAGCTCTGGGACTGCCGGAAAGCGAGGCCAGGGACAGCGCCCTGGCCCTGCTGGGGGAGTGGTCGGAGGAATATCGGGGCAAGGTGTTTTCCTATTTGTACGCCCGGCGGGAGTGAGAAGAGAAGAATAAAAGCAGCAGGCCCGGCTGACGCGCAAGCCGGGCCTTTGTTTTGGACAAAAAGAAGGGACACCCCAGAGGAATGAAGGAGCGGCTCCTCTGGGGTGTCCTGAATTCAACTGTTAGCTTTTACGCAAGGTTTGCGTTTGGCGGAGATTAAGCCCGGGCCTTACGGCGGCGGGAAATCACAAAGACGACGCCAGCGGTAGCGATGAGCGCGCCGCCCACAATGGAGAACAGGGTGGTGCCCATGCCGCCGGTGTGGGGGATGAGGGAGTTGGCGAAGCTGACGTTGACAATCTTGTCAGCATCCGCATCATCCGGAATTTCGATAGTTACAACTTCGTTGCTGCACACATAGCCTTCAGGGGCTTTCGTCTCTTTCAGGTAGTAGGTACCGGCATCCAGGCCGTCGAAGGTAGCAAAACCATCGTCGCCTGTAAGAACGGGGGAAACCCCCTCTACAGGCGTAGTTGCTGCTTTGTCAGAATACAGGGTAAACTCTGCGCCGGGCAAAGCAGTGCCCTCGCCATCGATGCCCTTGTTCTGGTCATACTTGAAAATCTTGATTTGGTAAGTGTTTACATCTACGCTCACGGGCTGAGACTCATCACTCGGATAGCTTACCCACGCGGTGTTGTGGAAAGTGCCGTTGGTAACGGACTCATCCAGCTGGCCGGTGTAGGTAATGACAATGGGCGTAGCGTTGGTGATATCATCATCTGTGATGATGCCGTCTTCATACAGGGCAACCAAATCCAAAGTGATTTCGAAGTCGCAACCGTCAGTAGTTTCTGTAACGAGGACATAACCTTCATTCACGGCATCTTTTAATGGAATCACCGTATCAGTCTGCCCTTCCGGACGGTCGAGAATCACCTTGAAATCAGTGGGTTCTACCAAAGAAAGCCCATCGTCCATCTGATCGTGGAAAGTCAGGGCATAGTGGCCTCTGTTAGAATCTGCGGGAGTACCGGGTTCAGGGTTACCCGGCTCATCGTCGCCGACAACCGGCGGGTAGACATCCTTGGGGTTGAGGTAGTTGAGCAAATCATCCGGTACATTGGAGGTCAGCTTGAAGTTGATTTCATCGCCAGCGGCCACATCGTCTTCCGTAACCTCTTTGTCGCCGGCCACAATTTTCTTGTCCAGGCCGGGGTAGCTGGTTTTTCCGGGGTTCTTTTCGTTGGTATAAAGCTCAATAGCCCCGTGGGTCAGCGGGTTAGCTACCTTTTCGGTATCCTGGGTGTCGTAGGTCTGAGTGTTTTTGATGGATGTAGATTGACTACTAGGGTACATATCAGTACCTTCCATATTTGCAAGAATCTCTTTTACCTCAGTTGTGTAATTCGCATCGTTGTACCAAGTAGTATCAACAGCAAGGGCATCAGGATTATTGACCTCTACATATTCCTGTACAGTGCTATCAGTATAATGATACAGAACAGGATAAACGATGTAACTATCTTCTTCCGTACAATTTTCGTATGTTGCTTCAGTGTTATAACCGCGTTGATCATAAATCGATCCTACAAACAGATGGCCCTTTGATTGTTCAACAGGACCATATCTCAGTCCGTCTGAATACAACCGGACACCCTTTGTAGAACAATTTTTTACTGCAACGGAGGTTATACCCATGCCAAACAGAGAACCAGATGTGGAATTATAGCCGCCAACAAAAGTGTTTTCTACCGTACAGCCATCAAATGTAATTGTAGTTTCAAAGTCAGCCGTTGCATTTGACTCTCCGTGTCCAATACCATTGGCATAACCCAGAATCGCACCATTGTTAAAACCGCCGGTCACTACGCTGTTGCGTACAGAAACATTATTAAATGTAAATTTACCATTGGCTCCATCAGAATATAAACTACCGGGTCCGTGTCCTACGACAACACCACAATAGGTGAGACTACGAGTTTCATCGCCATCAGGAGTAGATACATGCGCATTTTCAAATGCCAAATCTTTCACAGTCAATTCCGAATAATGAGTAGTTGTTCCAATAAAGCCCAATGCCGTAATAGTTCCGCCGTAATCAGCGTTATAGCTATCCTGGATTGTCATGTTGGAAATGGTGTGATTCTTGCCATCAATGATGACAGTACCGCCCAAGTTAATAATAGGCTCCCAGTTTTTGCCGCTCAGGTCAATGTCATTCTCAATGGAGATGGTGTAACCGTCGTAAGTGTTATTGGTGGCAGTAGCCGAATCCGCCCACTCGCGCAGGCCGGTGGCAGTGTAAATGGATACGGTTTTATCCGTCTCGTTTACCTCCCAGTCATTCGGCTGTGCCGCCATGGCGCTGAAGGGCAGCATGGAGATGACCAGCGCCGCAGCCATCATCCACGACAAGAGCCGCTTTGCGAACTTTTTTTTCATATTGCAGGTCTCCCTTCTTACGATTTTTGCTGATTTGTATTTTGAGTAAGCCGCCCAATATGGAAGTTTTTCCTGATACAGTAATCCGCTCCAAGAAACTGTCAGGAAAGCATACTTTGTTTTAAAGGGCAAAGCCAATCAGCGTTTCGTTAATATTTTACCATGCCAATGAGAGAAATTCAATAGATTTTGCAGTTTTTTTGGGGAATTAGTCTAAAGAAAAAAGAGTGCGTTTTGTCTCCAAAGGAAGGGATTTCCTGCCAAAAGTCAGGAAAAAGCAAAGTTTACAATTTAGACAAGAAATTTTTTGCCGGCTGCGTTACAATAGCTTTAGCACTAAAGCACGATGAGTGCTAAAAATAGAGATAAGAGGTTGATACTTATGGAGATGAAGCAGTTTCAGGCAGAATCCAAACGCCTGCTGGACATGATGATCAATTCGATTTATACCCACAAGGAGATTTTCCTCCGGGAGCTGATCTCCAACGCCAGCGACGCCATTGATAAGCTCTATTACCAGGCCCTTCAGAACGGCGACACCGGCCTGAACCGGGATGATTTTTCCATTACCCTGGCGGTGGATCAGGACAAGCGCACCCTGACGATTTCCGATAACGGCATCGGCATGACCCGGGACGAGCTGGACAATAACCTGGGCGTCATCGCCAAGAGCGGCTCCCTGAACTTTAAGCAGGAGAACGAGAAGAAAGAGGACATCGACATTATCGGCCAGTTCGGCGTGGGCTTCTACTCCGCCTTTATGGTCAGCGACGACGTCACCGTAGAAAGCCGGGCCTATAACAGCAGCGAAGCCTGGCGTTGGCACTCCACCGGCGCAGAGGGCTACACCATCGAGCCCTGCGAAAAAGAGGGCCACGGCACGGTCATCACCCTGCACATCAAGCCCAGCACCGACGACGAAAATTACGAGGAATATCTGGATCAGTACCGCCTGCGCTCCATTGTAAAGAAGTATTCCGATTATATCCGCTATCCCATCCGCATGGACATGGAGAAGAGCCGCCCCATGGAGAAGCCCGAAGGCGCCGGCGAGGATACCCCGGTGGAGTTTGAGACCTACACCGAGACCGAGACCCTCAACAGCATGGTGCCCATCTGGCGGAAAAACAAGAGCGAGGTCACCGACGAGGAGTACAACAACTTCTATAAGGATAAGTTCATGGATTGGCAGGACCCCGCCCGGGTGATTCGCACCCACGCAGAAGGCGTGGCCACTTATGACGCCCTGCTGTTCATCCCCGCCAAGGCCCCCATGGATTTCTACACCCGGGAGTATGAAAAGGGCCTCCAGCTCTACTCCAACGGCGTGATGATTATGGAGAAGTGCGCCGACCTGCTCCCCGATTATTTCAGCTTTGTCAAGGGCCTGGTGGATTCCCAGGACCTGTCCCTGAACATCAGCCGTGAAATGCTCCAGCACGACCGCCAGCTGAAGGTGATTGCCGGCCGTCTGGAAAAGAAAATCAAGTCCGAGCTGGAATCCATGCTCAACAACGACCGGGAGAAGTACGAGGAGTTCTATAAGAGCTTCGGCCTCCAGCTGAAATACGGGATGTATTCCGATTACGGCATGCACAAGGACGTGCTCAAGGATTTGGTGCTGTTCTACTCTTCCAGCGAGGAGAAGCTGGTCACCCTGAAGGAGTACGTCAGCCGCATGAAGGAGGGCCAGACCAGCATCTATTATGCCTGCGGCGACGCCATCGAGCGCATTGCCCAGCTGCCCCAGACGGAAATGCTCCGGGATAAGGGCTATGAAATCCTATACCTCACCGACAACGTGGACGAGTTCGCCTTGAAGATGCTGGACAAGTACGACGACAAGGACTTCAAGAATATCTCCTCTGACGACCTGGGTCTGGAAACCGAAGAGGAGAAGAAGGAAGCCGAAAAGCAGGTGGAGGACAACAAGGAGCTGCTGGACTTCATGAAGGACGCCCTGGACGGCAAGGTCAAGGCTGTGCGGCTGTCCCAGCGGCTGAAGAGCCACCCGGTATGCATCACCTCCGAGGGCGCCATCACCCTGGAAATGGAGAAGGTTCTCAACGCCATGCCCGCTACAGACAAGGTCCAGGCCCAGCGGGTGCTGGAACTCAATGCCAACCACCCCATTTTCCAGAAGCTCACCCAGCTGTATAACGGCGACCAGGAGAAGCTCAAGACCTACACCCAGATTCTGTACACCCAGGCCATGATGATCGAGGGCTTCCCCGTGGAAGACCCGGTGGCCTTTTGCAATCAGGTCTGCCAGCTCATGGAAGACTGATTTTCTGAAAGAACCGCCCTGCCATCTCCCGGCAGAGCGGTTTTTCAATTTTTATAAAAATAATTGTCAAATTGATTGACAAATCAGGAAATTCGTGCTATATATAGGATAAAGATAGTTTCCTATACCCATTTCTTCGCGGAGTACAATGCAGGTTGTGTGATGTCAGCCGTATTGCAGGTCCCCAAGGAGCAAAACGGCTGTGATTGTGATGATGATACAGTTGTTTTGCTCTTTTTTGTTAGGAAGCGGAACCCTAAAAATCAATGCGGAAAGAAGGGCGTCATGATGAAAAGCGTATGTATCCGCCAAACCATTGTGGGCGTGTTTCTCATAGCCGCGCTGTTGTTTTGCGGCGGCTGCGGGCCAGAGCCCCTGGAAACGCAGCCTTCCCGCTATCCCGATTCCCTGACAGGGACGGGAGAGGCGGCTTCCATGACGGCCGACGCCGAGACCTATTCCCGGCAGGCTCCCTTGGAAATTGGCCTGGCCATAGAGAATTTGTCAAAGGAAGAATTGGCGTATGGGAAGGATTACATCCTGGAAGTCAAAGAGGATAGCGGTTGGCAAATGTTGATGCTTCATGGAGAGGTGGAGGCCATCGGGATTCTCTTACAGCCGGGGCAGACGAATCAGGAAACGGTGGAAATCCCCAAAGAGGACGTGGGCCGGCTGGCGGCGGGGGAATACCGCTTGATTAAGGAGATCAGCGCGGAGCCGCTGGCGGTATATTTTACGCTGACGTAATAGTTTAGCAGGAGCTCTTGCCGGGAAGGACCCCCTTCCCGGCAAATTTTTTTGGAAAATTTCCGCTTTCCCCATTGACAACTGTATATATACTGTATATACTGTGTATAGATGATAGTAACAGTTAACTGCGAGGTGCTCCATGGATATCATTATCAGCAACAGCAGCACCAGCCCCATCTACGAGCAGATTTCCCGGCAGATCAAAGACCAGATTTTGCAGGGAGAGCTGAAGGCGGGGGACGCCCTGCCTTCCATGCGGATGCTGGCAAAGGAGCTGCGCATCAGCCTCATCACCACCAAGCGGGCGTATGAGGATTTGGAAAAGGATGGATTTTTGGAAACAGTCCCAGGCAAGGGCTGTTTCGTCTCGGAGAAAAATATGGAATTCCTCCGGGAAGAGCAGCTCCGGCAGGTGGAAGCCCGTTTGCAGGAGGCGGTGAACGCCGCCATCCCCTGCGGGCTGGGCCTGGAGGAGCTCAAAGAAATGCTGGAGGCCGTTTGGGAGGGATAGCCCCTCCCAAAGGAACCGCCCCCATGCCGGGAGGAGACCGGCGGAAAGGATGAACCTGTATGGATACCATTCTCAGCTTACAAAACGTGACCCGCAGCTTTTCCGGGTTTAGCCTGGGGCCTGTGGATTTGCAGGTGCCCGGCGGGGCCATTCTGGGCCTTATCGGGGAAAACGGGGCGGGCAAGACCACCACCCTGCGGCTGATTCTGGGCGCCCTGCGCCGGGATGGCGGGAAGGTGACGGTGTTTGGCCGGGACCTGGACCGGGAAGCCCCGCATATCCGGGAGGACGTGGGCGTAGTATTCGACGAGTGCTGTTTCCACGAGTCCATGACTCCCCATAACCTGGATTTCATTTTCAGCGGCATTTATCAAAATTGGAGTCCAAAGGAATTCCAGCGGCTCTGCCGCACCTTGCAGCTTCCCATGAAGCGGAAAATCAAGGAATTTTCCCGGGGCATGAAAATGAAGCTCTCCATTGCCGTGGCCATGGCCCACCGCCCCCGGCTTCTCCTCCTGGACGAAGCCACCAGCGGTCTGGACCCGGTGGTCCGGGACGACGTGCTGGAACTTTTGCAGGAGTTCGTCTCCGATGAGGAACACTCGGTGCTGTTTTCCAGCCATATCACCGAGGATTTGGAAAAAATCGCGGACTATGTGGCCTATCTCCACCAGGGGAAGCTGCAATTTGTCCGGCCAAAAGATACGCTGCTCTATGAGTTCGGGGTAGTCAAGTGCGGGAAAAAGGAGTTTGCGAAAATGGATACAGGGGACTTTCTGGCCTGGCGGGAAAACGCCTTTGAAGTCCAGGCCCTGACAGAGAACCGCCGGAGCGCCCAGCGGAAATATCCGGACTGCGTCATCGACCCGGCGGGGTTGGAGGACATTATGCTCCTGTATTCCAAGGGAACCCAGGGCAGGGGGAGGGAGCGGCCATGAAGGGGCTTCTCCGGAAAGAATTCCTGCTGACGGCCCGGCGGAACTGGAAATGGCTGGGCGTTCTCCTGATAGCCCTGATTCCGGCCTTTCGCCACGGCCGGGGCGTATTGGTGGCGGGAAGCTATCTGTTTATGATGGTGCTCCTGCTTCAGGACAATTCCTTTGAGCTGGACGAAAAAGCCCGGTGGTTCCGGATGGAAAAGGTGCTGCCGGTGGGAGGCTTCCGGGTGGTGCTGGCCCGGTATGTAGCGGCGGTGGTCTATACCCTGGCAGGGGCGGTTCTGTTCCTGTTGGCCAGCCTGCCGGAGATTTTCCTGGGCACGGCGGATCTGCCGTATCTTCTCTCCCTGGCGGGAATCTTCCTGGCCGGGGGCGTGCTGGCGGCCTGCCTGCGGTTTCCGCTCCTCTACCGGTTTGGCGTGGTGAAAAGCCGCATTGTCCTGCTGGCCGCCGGGGCGGTGCTGATCCTGTGCATTGCCGGCGTTCGGTGGTGGGGCTGGGAAGTCAGCCGCTGGATGGGCTTCCTTTGGGGAGAACCCTGGGCCCTGTGCCTGTGGCTCCTCCTGCCGGTGTTGGTGATGGTGGGCTCCTGGTGGCTCACGGTGAAAATTTATGAAAAGCAAGAGTGTTGAAAGGGGAGAGCTTTCATGTTGGGTTTGATTCGCAAGGATTTATTGCTGCTGTCCCGGAGTTTGCGGATATTTGCCGTGGTGGCGGTGCTTTTTGCCGCCATGGCCCTGCTGCAGCAGGACAACGAGGGCGTGGGCAGCGCCATCGGGGCGTATCTGTTTATTATGGTTGTGATTATGCAGGTGTACACGGTTTCGGCAGATGAACAGAGCCGGTGGCTCCGGATGGAAAAGTCCCTGCCCCTGGGGCCGAGGCAGGTGGTACTGAGCAAATATCTGGTAAGCCTGCTGTGTATCCTGGTGGGAATGGCCGTCTATCTGCTCCTGGGCGTCCGGGAGCTGGCCCAGGGCGGGGAAGGGGCTTTCCTGATTTTGACCATGGGCGGGGCGTTGCTCTGCGCTGGGGTGTTCCTCACCGCCGTGCAGATTCCCCTGCAGTACCGCTTTGGGAGCAACGCCAGCCGGTTCGTATTTTTGGGGCTGCTGCTGGCGGCCATGGCGGTGGCCTGGGCGTCCCAGTACCTCCCCGTTGATTGGAGCGGGGTGCTGGCCTGGCTGGAAGGCTCCTATGTCCTGGCGGCGGTACTGCTGGCAAGTGTGTGCCTGGCGCTGTTTGTAGGTTCCTATTTCCTCTCCGCCAGGATTTATCAAAAGAAGGAATGGTGACCGGACGGCCCTGGTGAAGAAGGTTACAATATTGTAATAATTATACAAAAATCAACAGAGCGCGACCCCGGAACAGCGGGAAGGGCTGGGAATAGGCGGGGAGGAGCCCTTCTGAAAATCCCTGCTTTTTCAGAAAAAAACCGGCTTTTTTGGGGAGATTCGGCCTTTTGCATTCTTCCGGATTTATGGTATGATAAAGCCAAGCCATTTGGATTGGCAGCCTGATAGGAGGTGATGGGTGATGGCTGAATACATGATTTACATTTGGCTTGGGGTGATTCTGGCCGCGGTGGTCATCGAGGGCTTGACGGCCCAGCTGGTTTCCATCTGGTTCGTGCCCGGAGGTCTGGCAGGACTGATTGCCGGTTTCTGCGGCGCGGGGGATTGGATACAGGTGCTCATCGGCGCGGCAGTCACGCTGGTCTGCCTCATCGCCACTCGTCCCCTGGTAAAGCGGGTGATGAAATTTCGAAAGGAAGACACCAACGCCGGCCGCCTGGTAGGCCAAACCGGCACCGTGGTGGAATCCATCGATAATGTGGCGGCAGTGGGGCAGGTGAAAATCCAGGGAAATGTCTGGTCTGCCCGTTCGCAGGGCGGGGAGGGGATCCCCCAGGGCCAGGAGGTTTCCGTGGTGCGCATTGAAGGCGTGAAGCTCATTGTGAAGCCCCTGTAAGCAGAAGAAAAACGGAGATTTTTGATTGTAAACTAGGAGGAAATGTATATGGGTGATTTTAATTTCGGCATTTTTGTCGTCGTCGTACTCTTGATTTTGATAATCCTCATCGCCATCTGCAATATCAAGGTGGTTCCCCAGGCATATGCCTATGTTATCGAGCGCCTGGGCGCGTATAAGTGCACCTGGGGCACGGGCCTGCATTTCAAGGTGCCCTTTATGGATAAGATTTCCAAGAAAGTCTCCCTGAAGGAGCAGGTCATCGATTTCCCGCCCCAGCCGGTGATTACCAAGGACAACGTGACCATGCAGATTGACACGGTGATTTACTTTGAAATCACGGACCCCAAAATGTACACCTACGGCGTGGAGCGCCCCATTGCCGCCATTGAGAACCTCACCGCTACCACCCTGCGGAACATCATCGGCGAAATGGAGCTGGACCACACCCTGACTTCCCGTGACGTCATCAACAGCAAAATCCGGGTCATCCTGGACGAGGCCACCGACCCCTGGGGCATCAAGGTCAACCGGGTGGAGCTGAAGAACATTATCCCGCCCAGGGAGATTCAGGACGCCATGGAGAAGCAGATGAAGGCCGAGCGGGAACGCCGCGCCCGGATTCTGGACGCTGAGGGTGAAAAGCGCAGCGCTATCCTCATTGCCGAGGGCAAGAAGGAATCCGCCATCCTCAACGCCGAAGCCATCAAGGAGAGCAAGATCCGGGAGGCCCAGGGCGAAGCCGAGGCCATTATCGCCGTGCAGAAGGCCGTGGCTGACGGTATCCGGATGATTAACGAGGCAGAGCCTTCTCAGGGCATGATTGCCATCCGCAGCCTGGAAGCCTTTGAAAAGGCCGCCGACGGCCGCGCTACCAAGCTGATTATCCCCTCCGAAATCCAGGGCCTGGCCGGCCTGGCTGCCTCTCTGAAAGAGATGGTCACGGACGGGAATATCGACACAAGACCCAAAGCCTAAAGCAGATTGCCAACATAAGCAGCCCCGCCGGGGAAGAACCGGCGGGGCTGTTTTTATTTTTTCAAATCTTCCTGAATCCGCTTCATGGAGTCCGTGGGCCGAATGCCCACAAACCGCTTGAACACCCGGGAGAAATAGTTGTAATCGTTATAGCCCACCGCCAGGGAGGCCTGGGTCACAGACATGCCGGTTTCAATGAGGGAGATGGCCCGGTAACACCGCAGGCGGTTGATGTATTGGGTAACGGTGCAGCCGGTGTGCCGCTTGAAAAGCTGGCAGATGTAGCTGGTGGTGATGCCGGTTTCGGCAGCCAGGTTTTTTAGGGTAATGGGGCTGTCAAAGTGGTGGTTGATGTAGTTGAGGATTCGCCGGGTGTATTGAAAGGAAGCATCGTAGCAAGCATCGTTGGGGCGGATTTGCTCCGGGTGGAAGTGGTGGCGGTAGAGATGGCAGATGACGCTGAGGAAAACGCCCTTGACCCGCAGCTCATACCCGGATTCCCGCAGGGCGTATTCCTGGATGATTTCGTCGAAAAAGCCGCACAGGACAGAGTCATTCATGATAAAGGCATGGAAGCTCTGGGCGTGGAGGACAAAGGCGTCCCGGTATTGGGCCAGCCGGGTGTTCCAGGATTCCCCCAAAATCCACTCCAAATCCACTTGGATGACATAATACCGGGAATGGCTCTCAAACCCCACCGCATGGTGGGGCTCGCACCAGTTGGCAAAAAAGATTTCCTGGGGGCGGACCCACTGGACGCCCTCCTGGCAGCTGAGCTGTACGGCCCCGGCCTTGACATATTGAAATTCCAAATCCTCGTGCCAGTGCAGGGACCAGTCGCTGGTTCCAATATCCTCCGGTTCGTTGGTGCGCTCTACAATCCGCACGGGAAAATCCCATTCCGGCATGGGAACCTGCCAGTAACAAATATCCATTGAATCCCCTTCTCCTTTTTGTGTGATTCGCACTTTACCTCTCTATCATAGGATAAAAAGCGGTTTCTGTGTATATTTTTAATTTTTTTTGGATATCTGTCAAGGGTTTTGGGGAGGTTTTTCTGCATTTTTACAATTTTATACCAGTTTTATTTAAAGATTATGCTATTATTTGAAAACAGAGCAGGTGTAAAATCAATATAGAATTTTGTTTTAATTCATGGGCAGTTTGTGCCTTTTGAACACAAAGGCAAAAAGCTCTCGGTATCAGCAAAAACTGCCGATTTTGGAAGAGGAAGAAGGTGAGAAGAGGAGGGGTGAAAGGCCTCGATTAGGAAGGGAAATCAATCAAAACGACGTAAAAACATACGAGAAGGAGGAACCTTATGAAGCGGAAAAATGGAAAACGGGCAATTGCCCTGTTCCTGGCGCTGGCGCTTTCCACGTCGGCATTTTCCACCACCGCAGTCTTTGCCGCAGAGCCTCAGGAGGATGAGGCTGCCCAGGCAGAGGCCAAGAGCAGCACAACCTATGAACCCTGGGCCCACGGCTTCCGGTTTGTGGACATCCTGAATTATGACCCGGCAACGGACGACTATTCGGATGAACTGAAAGCCTATGTGCCCCTGCAGGAGCGCAACGAGCAGTTTGCGGCGACCCAGGCCAATCCCAATTTGGATGAAGGCGTCTCCCTGTACGCTATTTCGTCCGGCAACTACCGCTCCACCGACGTGACCAACGCCCCCTGGAACGGCAACCACTCCTATGACGACTTCTCTTTCAATGCCTATAAGTTCTGGCAGTATACCGACCTTATCGGCGCTGGCGGACGTCCCACGGCTGGCATTATCAGAGGGTCCGACAACAAGGAATACGGCACTGTGGCCCTGCCCACCGTTTCCACCATCAACGCCGCCCATAAGAACGGCGTCAAGGCCCTGGGCGAGTACTTCGTTCCCAGAACCCCCCAGTACACCGAAGAGTGGCTGTACAAGGATGAAGAGGGCAACTTCCCCTATGCCCAGAAGCTTATCGACATTATGAACGACTACGGCTTCGACGGCTACTTCATCAACCAGGAAGAAGGCATCGATGCTTCCTATGTGCCCCTGTTTAAAGAGATGCTCAAGTGGATGCGGGACCAGGGCTGCTACATCCAGTGGTACGATTCCATTACGGATCAGGGCTACATCTCCTATCAGAACCACTTTAATTCCACCAACAGCAACTGGGTTTGGAACGCAGAGAACGGTCGGGTTTCCGACTCCATTTTCCTGAACTACTGGAATTTGCCTAGCTACGGAGATCCCAATACCGATATGCAGGCAGATGTGGATTATCTGGAAAGCATCAACGAGGCCCATCCCGAAGCGAACCTGGACGCCCATGAGGTCATTTACTACGGCGTAGAGGGCGGCCAGTGGAGATGGAGCCAGGATCTGGACCGTCTGCTGGACAGCACCGGCAACTCCCGCCTGAGCTTCGCCATTTGGGGCAGCGACTTCTACCGCGAGCAGTACGGCCAGAACGACAACCTGCGGTATCAGGCTGACTACCAGTGGGCCAACGAAGAACGCGAGCGTATGTATTTCACCGCTCCTTCTGAGAATGTGGGCGATTATGAGAGCGTAGACCGCCCCGACGTGGAGGTCACCGGCACTGCCTTTAAGGGCTTCTCCAAGTATGTTGCCGAGCGTTCTGTCATCGATGGTTCTGTATTTACCACCGACTTCAACAACGGCCACGGTATGCAGTACTTTGAGGACGGCGAGGTCTCCCGCAATGTAGAGTGGACCAATGTCAACCTCCAGGACATCCTCCCCACCTGGCAGTGGTGGGTAGAGAGCACCGATGACAACCAGCTGGAGCTGGATTGGGACTACGGCCCCGAGCAGGGCAAGGTCCTGGCCGACGGCACCGAGTCTTCCTTCGATTATGAGCAGATCGGCGCTTATAACGGCGGCTCCTCCCTGGCAATCTACGGCTCTGTAGCCGGCAGCCAGTACATCAGCCTCTATAAGACGGCTCTGGATGTCACCGCCGACACCACCGTTTCCCTGACCTATAACAAGCCCTCTGCAGATGATTCTTCCACCATGCAGATCGGCCTGATTTTTGAAAGCAATCCCGAGCAGATCGTGTATCTGCCCATTGCAGACTCCGGCAAGCAGACCAGCGGCTGGCAGACTGCTACCTTCCAGCTGGACGACACCTTCGCCGGCGATACCATCGCCGCTATCGGCGTGGAGATTTCCGCCGAGGAGCAGGTAGACGGCTACCAGATGAACCTGGGCGGCCTGAAAGTCAGCGACGGCCAGTCCTATACCCCCGCCGCTCCCACCGGCTTTGCCGTGGAGAAGCAGTTTGATACCACCGGCGAGTATCAGTTCTCCTGGGATATCAATGAAAACTACGACGAAGTCCAGCTCTATCGCCTGTATGCAGAATATGCAGACGGCAGCGAGCGCTTCATCGGCGGCGCTTACACCGACAACTACTATGTGCAGACCCTGGAGAACCCCGATGAAATCACTGCCTTCAACCTGTATGCAGTGGGCATCGACGGCTCCATGAGCGAGGCCGCTTCTGTTGCCGCCAACACCGGCAAGCAGGTTTCCAACGTCCTGGCCGCCAGCGGCAACAACGCTGTGACCGTGACCTGGGACGATTCCGCCGACGACTATCAGAGCGTCAAGGCCGAGCTGTCCTACTGGTACAGCGACAAGGAGAACCCCGAGGCCGTTACCGTGGAGAAGGGCGTTGGCGAGGCTGCCTTTGACGTTCCCCTGGAGGACGGCAGCAAGTACCTCATCACCCTGACCACCATTAACAGCGATGGCAGCGAGAACGCACCTGTGAACTACTTCGGCGAGCTGGCCGACAACTACTGCGCACCCTTCGAGGGCGAGTTCCGCCATGAGGGCAGCAGCAGCACTTACATCCTCACCACGCCTATCCCCGAGGATTGGGATTCCATGACTATGGAGATCAACGGCAGCGTGAGAGAGTACACCCGGTTTAACGGCAGTTCCGCCATTGGCATCAATATCCCGCAGGATGGGATGCAGACTGCGGTGATTACCCTGACGGACCGCAACGGCAACGTATCCGCACCCACCACCTTTATCTTCATCAACGGCGAGCCTGTGGGCGATGATAGCGAGTACACCGAGGAATTTGTTCCCGATGACGCTCTGCGCGCAGCCCTTCAGGAGAAGATTGGCCCCACCTACAGCGACCTGACTTCTTACCTTGGCGAACTGGATCTGTCCGGCCTGGACATCAGCGACCTGACAGGCCTGAACCTGGTTTCCGGCCTCACTGGCCTGAACCTCTCCGGCACCAGCATCACCTCTATCGAGCGGGCCGAGATTCCCAGCGGCATCACCTATCTGAACCTGTCCGGCTGCGAGAGCCTGACCACCATTGCAGAAGGCGCGATTTCCGCCCTTACCGCTCTGGACGACCTGAACCTGTCCGGCTGCACCGGCCTGACCACCCTGTATCTGGACAATACCCCCGCCGATTTGGCTGTAGACCTCACGGGCTGCACGGCTCTGGAGACCCTGGCCCTTACCGGCACCGAAAAGACCACCTTTGACATCAGCGCTCTCACCAGCCTGGTGAACTTCTATGCAAACGACAGCGCACTGGAAACCCTGACCACCGCTGACGCCGCCGATTATGCCAACGCCGCCGACTTCAATCTGAGCGGCAGCCGCTTTGACATGACCGCCGGCACTCCCGAAGGCGACTTTGCCAGAGCTTTGGCAGAGGCTGCTTCCGTGGACTACAGCGGCCAGCGCCCGGTGATCTACTTTGCCGAACTGCCCGAGGTGGTTGACGTCACCAAGAAGGCCGGCGCGACCCTGCGCACCATGGATTACTTCGAGGCGTATTACAACGACGCTGAGACCGTTCGCGGCACCGTGATCGCGGATATGACCGACCTTGACTGGGTTGCCGAGGATTACGATATCCAGGGCGACGCTTCTGTTCCCACCAAGGTCTATGCTGAGATCTTCGATTCTGAGGGCAATATGGTCAACGAGCCCGATATGTCCGATGTTCCCGAAGTAGATACCGAAACCAACGTGGCCCTCAACGCCAGAATCCTGGGCGGCTCCGGCATCACCGGCGAGGCCGAAACCTATGCGATGATGTTTGACGGTTCCGTCCAAACCAAGTGGTGCGTCGGCGCCTGGAGCGGCTGGGCAGCCTTTGCCCTGGATCAGCCCGAAGAGATTGGCAGATGGGTATCCATGCATGCCCAGGCTAACGGCGAACCCCAGGCTTACAACACCGAAGACTTTGAGCTCCAGGTTCTCAACACCGAGGCTGTGGGCATGACCGAGGAAGAATTCCTGGCCTCTGACAGCGCCACCAATTCCGCCATCCTCAGCAACGATGCCAACTGGATTACTGTTGACCATGTCACCGACAACACCGCCGGCACCGTGGACCGCAACATTGAGGAAACCACCGAGGCCCAGGTCTACCGTCTGAAGATCAACCGCTCCATTAACGGCGACCAGTATCAGGCTGTCCGTCTCCAGGAGCTGGAACTGTATCGCGCAGACCCCACCCCCAGAGATTATGAAGGCATCCTGGAGCTGGATAACCCCGGCCTCTACACTGTGAACTTCATTAAGAACGGCACCCAGCTGAACACCATGCAGGTGGCCGTATCCGCCCAGAAGGTCCTGCTCCAGGCAGCTATCGACTACGCCGCCGCTCAGGATACCACCGATGTGATTGACAGCGTGAAGGCTATGTACGACGCTGCTATGGCCAACGCCCAGGCAGTCCTCGCCAACAACACAGCCAGCGAGGAAGAGGTTTGGGACGCCATCGACCAGCTTATGGAAGCTTGCTGGAGCCTTGGCTTCATCAAGGGCGATAAGTCTGAACTGGAAGACCTGATTACTGTGGCCGAAGGAATGGATGCTGACAAGTATGTTGCCGACAACTGGCAGCTGTTGGTAGACGCTCTGGCTGATGCCCAGGCAGTCTATGAAGACGGCGACGCCATGCAGGGCGATGTGGACGCTGCCCAGGAAGCCCTCCTGCAGGCCATTCTGGCCCAGCGGTATAAGGCTGACAAGTCCATCCTGGAAGAGCTCCTGAACCAGGCCAACGCTATCGACACCACCAAGTACACCGCAGAGAGCGTGCAGGCATTTACTGCCGCCCTGAAGGCTGCAAACCTGGTGATGGAAGACGAATCCCTGTCCGAGGACGAGCAGGCTACTGTGGACGAGGCAGAGGCAACCCTGCGCAGCGCCATGGATAACCTGGTAGAGACCTCCGCAGAGGATCCCAAGCCTTCCGATGACAACAAGGACGACAACACCAGCACCCAGGATCCCAACAAGGGACCCATGGACGACAACAAGAACCCGGCCACCGGCGACAACACCAACCTGATGGTGTGGTTCCTCCTGGCAGCCGCTTCCCTGTCCGCGCTGGCAGTTGTGGTGCTCCGCAAATCCCGCAAGCACGCATAAGATAGAGCCGTTATGGTTCTTCCCCGTGCCTAAACCCTAACGAAAAATGCCCTCCGGCTTTCCTGCCGGGGGGCATTTTTGCGCGCTTATCGGGGGTTTTTTGCCTGGTTTTGTTTCCCCTTTGCCAGGGGCAAAAGCTGGGCGCCGTCCAGGGCCATAATCAGCAGCAGGAGGAATAAGGCCGCCGCCGCGGGAATGGAAGCGGCCGTTTTCCCAGTGACGCCCTCCGGCCACAGGGCGGAAGCTGCGGCGGCTTCCGGGAAAAAGGGCAGCAGCACCCAGGCGAGCCCGGCGGCTCCCAGCCCGTGGAGAAGCCGGAACAGCCAGAATTTCCACCGGGACAGGGGAAGCTGTGGAAAAAACGAGAAAATCTGCAAGTGGACGCACAGGCCGCCCCATCCCAGGCCAAAGGCAAACAGGGGCAAGGAGGCTCCAAACTGGGCGCCGTCCCGGCAGCCGGCAGTGACCTCCGCCAGAAAAGAGGGCAGGGCGGCGGCGTTTCCCGGGCCCATGCCCCGGAGTAGGAGGAAGCGGGTCAGGGGTCGGAACAGCCCAGCGTCCCGGCACAGGGAGAGAAGCACGGAAAACACAAGGACAAAGGCGCACAGCACCGCCATGGCCCGGCCGGCCCCCGTCACCGAATCCACAAAGGGCGAAGGGGAGGGAGACTGGGGTTTGGGAGCAGCCTTGGGGGCGGATTTGGGCGCAGCAAACCGGAGAATCAGCCCCAGCAGCAGCCCAGAAGCCGTCACAGCCAGGAGCAGCACCGGCCCGGCCTGAGCGCTTCCCAGGAGCAGGGAGCCCACCGCCGTCAGGACAAAGGGCGGCCCTGCCCCCACGCAGAAGCAGAGCATCCGCCCGGCTTCTTCCCGGGTGATTTCCCCCCGGGCCAGGAGCCGGGAAACCCCGCGGGCCCCGGCTGGATAGCCCCCGATAAAGCCCAGGAGCACCACTGGTGCCGCCGCTCCCGGCAGCCGGAACAGGGCCCGCATCACCGGCCCGGTAAAGCGGCCTATCCGGGTGGCCAGGCCGCTTTCGGTAACATAGGTACACAGTACCATAAAGGGGAACAGGGAGGGAATCAGGGTGTAGAGGCAGGTGGAAATCCCCTCGGCCGCCCCTTGGCCGGCGGCGTCCGGGGCGCAGAGCAGCGCGGCTGCGGCAACGCACACGGCTCCTGCCAAGGCCAGGGCCCGAAGCCGGCTTCCCAGCCGGTGAAGGGCCGGGTTTTTGGAAACAGATGAATCTTTCATGAAAAGCGCACCTCCCAAACACGGCAAAAAAGGAATTGCCTGTTCAGCCACAGGGCTGATTACGCGTGGAATCAGGTTGTGATTCACGTTCGCTATCAACGCGGATTGCTTCCAGGGCGCTGTCTGCCAGTGGCAGAGGTTGAGCGCCGTTCTACGCTACCGCTTCGGTCGGTGCTATTTGTATGTCGTTGGCATACCGCACCCGAGCCGGCAGGCGAGACTATCAGCCTGGCGGCAAAAGCCGTCTCACAGTACAATGTATCGAAGAAAAGGCCAAAACATACCCCCATATAGCGGTTTCCGGGCATGGGAAGCTCGTCCCAGCGCATATATCTGAGGGAGAAAGGCCGCGGGAGGGAAGCTTATGAGCTGGGAAAAGGAAAGGGTGAAGGGGAAACAGGGGGCCTCTGGGAAGAAACGGCCGGGATTTTCGATTTCCGCAGCAGCGGGAGACCCGGCGGCAGGCAACGGGAATATTGAGCTTTGCGGGAACCGCCGGGCTATTATCGAGGGCAGCGGCGGCGTGCTGGAATACGGCCCGGAGGTGGTGCGCATCCGGCTTGGAAAGCTCAGCGTGCGGTTTACCGGCCGGAACCTGCGCATCCGCTCCATGAGCGGCAGCTCTATGGTGCTGGAAGGGTATCTGTTCGGGGTGGAATATCTGCTGTAGCCGGGGGGGCCGCAAGGGCCCGGCTTGGGGAAAGGGAATGGTCGGCATGATAGGATTGACGCGGTGGCTCACCGGCTGGGTGGAGTTCTCCATTCAGGGAAAGAAAAAGGGGCAGGCAGAGCGGTTCCTCACCCTTTCGGCCCGTTCCGGCTTTTGCTTTTGGGGCATGGAGCCAGAGGGGGAGGGGTTCCGGTGCCGGGTTCGGGCGGTGGAATACCCGGAGCTGCGCAGCGGGGCCAGGCGGTGCCGGGTACGGCTGCGGGTGCTCCGGCGGCGGGGCCTGCCCTTTTGGCAGCAAAAGCTCTGCCGGCGCAAGGGGCTGGCTTTGGGCGGGGCGGTATTCTGCCTGCTTTTGTGGTTCCTCTCGGGCCGGTTTTGGATTATCACCGTTTCCGGCAACGAGGAGCTGCCTCAGAGCCTCCTGCTTTCCGCCGCCCAGGAAGAGGGGCTGTTTTCCGGTGTGGCCCGGGATTCCATTGATGAAAAGGTCCTGGCCGCCGCCCTGATGGAGCGGTTCCCGGAGATTGGCTGGGTCAGCGTTAACACCCGGAACTGTCAGGCGGAAATCTGCCTGGAGGAGGGCGTCCCCAAACCGGAGGACCAGGCCGGGGAGATCCCGGCCAATATCCTGGCCGCCGCTGACGGGCAGATTCTCTCCATTGACGCCTTTGACGGGGTGGCCATGGTGAAGGCCGGGGATACGGTGGTGGAGGGCCAGGTGCTGATTTCCGGCATCCGAGAGGACCAGTTGGGGGTCAACCACGCCATTCACGCCCGGGGCCAGGTGGAGGCCCGCACCCGCCGGAGTTTTACGGCGGAAATCCCCCTGGAATACACGGAAACCGTGGAAACCGGCGAGACCCTCACCCGGCGGAGCCTGACGGCTTTTGGCCTGACCTTCCCCCTGACTTTGCGGCGGGAGCCAGAGGGCCTGTGGCGCCGGGAAGACAACCTGTACACCGCCAGCCTGCTGGGGACGCCTCTGCCCCTGTGGGTGCAGGAGGAAACCTGGCTGGCCTGCCGCCAGGAAAAACGGCAGCTCACCCGGGAAGAAGCCGAGGCTCTGGCCTGGGACGCGGTGAGCTTGCAGCAGCGGGAGCTGCTGGGGGCCCGGGGCCGGGTTCTGGAAGAAGAATCCTCCAGCAAAGTGGAAAACGGCGTGCTCCGGCTCACAGTCCGGGCCCAGTGCCGGGAGGAAATCGGCGTTACCCGGGAGATTATTTTTGAGTGAACAGATATGGAAATAATATACAAAAAATCGCACGTTTCTTGTAAAACTCCCGCTGGGGATATGTGCTAAATACTGTATAAATGAGATAAAATTTGTGAAATTTTTTATGGATTATTTAGTGACGGCTGGGGCAGGATGTGGTATAATAAATACGAAAGACCCAAATTATACAAAAGGATGCCAAAATTCCCATAATCAAGGTGATGCTATGTTTGAACAGAGGATCAATATTGACAGGATGGAGCAGGCGGCGGCCCTGTTCGGCAGCTTTGACAGTAATGTCCGGCTGCTGGAAAAGGAGTACGGCGTCAGCATCGTAAACCGGGATTCCGAGATTAAGGTGTCCGGGGATGCGGAGTGTGTGTATCGGGCGGTGCGGGCCATTGAGAGCCTGCTGCAGCTCATCAACAAGGGCGAGGCCCTGACGGAGCAGAATATCCGGTACTGCATTTCCATGGTCAATGAAGGGTCCGAGCAGAAGCTGCAAGCCCTGGCCGGGGACTGTATCTGCATTACCAGCAAAGGCAAACCCGTGAAGCCCAAAACCATTGGGCAAAAACAGTATTGTTCCGACATCCGCTCCCACACCATCACCCTGGGAGTGGGGCCTGCCGGTACCGGCAAAACCTATCTGGCGGTGGCCATGGCGGTCACGGCCTTCCGGGCCCAGGAAGTCAACCGCATTATCCTCACCCGGCCGGCGGTGGAAGCCGGCGAAAAGCTGGGCTTTCTGCCTGGGGACCTGCAGCAGAAGGTAGACCCTTATCTGCGGCCCCTGTATGACGCGCTGTTCGATATGCTGGGAGCGGAGAGCTTCCAAAAGCACATGGAACGGGGCAATATCGAGGTGGCGCCTTTGGCCTATATGCGCGGGCGCACCTTGGATGACAGCTTCATCATCCTGGATGAAGCCCAAAATACCACGCCGGAGCAGATGAAGATGTTCCTAACCCGCTTGGGATTTAACTCCAAGATGGTCATCACCGGCGACATTACCCAGATCGACCTGCCTGACGGGCGGCGGTCCGGACTGAAGGATGCCATGCGAATCCTGAAAAATGTGGAGGACATCTCCATTTTCCGCTTTACCGAGAGGGATGTGGTCCGCCATAAGCTGGTACAGGATATTATTAAAGCATATGAGAAATACGAGGAGGCTGGCGCAAGAAATGGAAAAAATAAGAGTAATTATCACCAATAAGCAAAAGGCTGTCAAAATTCCCACCGGGATGCGGATGCTGGTGCGCCGCTGCTGCAACGCGGTGCTGCGCATGGAGGAGTTCCCCTATTCCGCAGAAATCAGCGTGACCTTTGTGGATAACGACCAGATTCGCGAGTTGAACCGGGAATACCGGGGTAAGGACATCTCCACCGACGTCCTCTCCTTCCCCATGGGGGAAAACGGCGTCTATGACGAGAACCACAACACCGGCGCCAAGATTCTGGGGGACATTGTGATTTCCATCCCCCGTGCCCTGGAGCAGGCCAAGCGCTATGGCCACACCTTCGAGCGGGAAGTGGGCTATCTCACCGCTCATTCCATGCTCCACCTGCTGGGCTATGACCACGAAAACGGCGGCATCGAGCGGGTGCGCATGCGTGAAAAAGAAGAGATGGTCATGAGCATGCTGGGGCTTCCCGCCTCCACGGCCTATACCTTTGGCAATGACTAAAAAACGGCCCTTTTCCAGGAGCCTGCTGGCAGCATTCCGGGGGATTGGCTATTGCCTTGCCTATGAGCGGAATATGCGGATACATATGGTCGCAGTGCTGTATGTATTCGCTTTTTCCTTCTTTTTTGAGGTTTCCCCCACCGACTATGCCGTGCTGTTTTTGACTTTCGCCCTGGTCTTGGGGGCGGAGATGGTCAACACGGCCCTGGAGCGCCTGTGCGACCGGGACGCCCAGGGCTTCAGCCAGTGGGTGAAGGTCATCAAGGACGTGGCCGCCGGGGCCGTACTGGTGTGTGCCCTGTTTGCCGTTGGGGTAGGGGTGTGCCTGTTCTGGCAGCCGGAATCCCTTTGGGGCATCTGGCAGTATTACACCGCCCGATGGTGGCGCATCCCCCTGCTGCTGGCGTCTTTGGGGCTGGCCGGGGCCTTTGTGGTCTGGGGGCCAAAGCCCTTGTGGGATCGGCTTTTCAAAAGATGATACCATACGAAAAGGCCGGAGACGAAACTGTCTCCGGCCTTTTCGCGCGCCAATGAAAGGGGGCGCTGCCCTTATTCCATCAAAGTCCCGTCAATCCGGACGGTCACCACATTCCAGGGAATCCACTTGCCGCTGGCCTGCATGGCCCGCTTTACGGCGTTTTCAATGCCCCCGCAGCAGGGCACCTCCATGCGCACCACGGTGACGCTCTGGATGTCGTTCTGCTTGAGGATTTCCGTGAGCTTTTCCGCGTAGTCCACGTTGTCCAGCTTGGGGCAGCCGATGAGGGTCACCCGGCCGCGAATAAAGTCCTGGTGGAAGCTGCCGTAGGCATAGGCAGTGCAGTCCGCCGCCACCAGGAGCTTGGCCCCCTGGAAGAAGGGCGCTTTCACCGGCGCCAGCTGAATCTGCACCGGCCACTGCCCCAGCTGGGAGACAGCCGGCGCGGCGGCGCTGGCCTGGGGCGCTGCCTCCCGGGGGGCCATGGAGCGCATCTGGCTGCCGGGGCAGCCCTGGCCGTGGGGATGGCTGTGGGCCGGGGCCCGGCTGTGCAGGTGCTCCTCCACCGCCTGCTGGTCATAGGCAGGGGCCTCCCGCTCCTCAAAACTAATGGCCCCAGTGGGGCAGGCAGGCAGACAGTCCCCCAGGCCGTCGCAGTATTCCTCTTTAATGAGCCGGGCCTTGCCGTCCACCATGGCGATGGCCCCTTCGTGACAGGCAGTGGCGCAGGCGCCGCAGCCGTTGCATGCTTCTTCATTGATTTTGATAATTTTTCGAATCATCTCACTACCTCCTGGTGTTACTGCCAAGAGTATACCAGCTTGTCCGGGAGATGTCTGTTGTTATTACAACATTTTCAAAAAATTTTCATGGCTCTTTCTGCCCCAGCCGCAAAAAAATCCCGCCGGGGAAACCCCAGCGGGATAAAAACATGAATTTTCTAATGGGAAGCAAGTGCAAACACGCCGAACTCAGACGGTGGTGAGGATGACGGTGCAGTTGCCGGAAACCGTCACGGTGCCGTTGCCGGCGGGCACAAACACGCTGTCGCCCTTCTGCACCGGCAGGGTCTCGCCGTCGCTCTCCATGGTGCCCTGGCCTTCCACAATGACAAAGGAGCGGAAGCTGCTCTCGTCAATGGTGAAGGTGTGGGAGCCGTTCACTACATACTTGTCGGTGGTGAAGTACTTACAGGTGGCCAGACGGGTCTTGGCAGCGCCTTCCAGCTCCTCAGTGGGGAACTGATGGGCGGAGGTATCGGAGGGGCTCAGCTTGGAAACATCGATGGCCTTGTCCACATGGAGTTCCCGGAGATTGCCGTCCTTGTCCCGGCGGCCGTAGTCGTACACCCGGTAGGTGGTGTTGGAGTTCTGCTGGATTTCGCAGATGATGATGCCTGCGCCGATGGCGTGGATGGTGCCGGCCTCAATGAAGAACACGTCGCCCTTGTGGACAGGCACCTTGTTCAGCACGTCCAGAAGGGTGTTGTCCTCAATCTTGGCCCGGAATTCCTCTTTGGAAATGTCCCGGTTCACGCCGAAGTACAGGGAAGCGCCCTCATCGCAGTCCAAGATGTACCACATCTCGGTTTTGCCGTATTCGTGCTCCACCCGCAGGGCGTATTCATCGCTGGGGTGTACCTGGATGGACAGGGGGTTTTTGGCGTCGATGAACTTAATGAGCACGGGGAAATTCTCAAAGGCCTCCCCGTTCTTGCCCAGAACCTGGCGGCCGGCCTTCTCAATGTAGTCGCTGAGGGTCAGGCCGTCGTATTCCCCGCCCCGGATCACGCTCTGTCCGGCGGGATGGGTGGAGAGCTCCCAGCTCTCGGCCACGATGTCCAAGTCGCTCTTCTTGTTGTATTCGGTCTTCAGGCGCGTGCCGCCCCAGAGGTAGTCTTTAAACGCGGGTTCCAGCTTCATCATATTCATGGTATGCATACCTTCCTTTCCACAGCCGGCAGGGGAGAAGGCTTCTTCCCCGGGCCGATGCTCTTTGCCTCTATAATACAACAAAAATGGGAAAACAGCAAGGTAAACCGGCGAAATTCTGGGGAAATTCCCAAAACATTTTCAAAAAACCAGGGCGGCCGGCCCCCGGGCTGGAAGGGTTCGGGGAAAGGATTCTTACAAAAAAGGAATATCTGCCGGAATTGATTGAAAAGCCTGGATAAATACGATAAAATGAAATTTGTGAGCGTATGCCCCCATTCCCAGAAGGGGGCCTGCGTACCTCTATAGAATACCATGGTGAAAATGCAGGATGTGCTCCCGGGCAGCGCCTGGGGGTTGACGATACGTAGGAGGAAAAGCCGGTGCAAAAAGCAGTAGAGATTATGAGAGAAGTCCAGAAGGTTGTTGTGGGAAAGGAGCGGGCCATTGCCAGCGTCATGTGCGCTATGCTGGCAGGGGGCCATATTTTATTGGAGGACATTCCCGGCGTGGGCAAAACCACCATGGCCCTGGCCTTTGCCCGGGCCATGGACCTTTCCTTTAAGCGGATGCAGTTTACCCCGGATGTGATGCCCTCGGACGTGACGGGCTATTCGGTGTTTAACCGGCAGAAGGGGGAGTCGGAATATGTGCCTGGTGCGGCCATGTGCAATTTGTTTTTGGCCGATGAAATCAACCGCACTTCCAGCAAGACCCAGTCCGCCCTGCTGGAAGTGATGGAGGAGGGGAACATCACCGTAGACGGCGTGACCCGTCAGGTGCCCCGGCCCTTCTGGGTTATCGCCACCCAGAACCCGGTGGGCTCCGCCGGCACCCAGCTGCTGCCGGAATCCCAGATGGACCGCTTTATGATCTGCCTGAGCATGGGGTATCCGGATATCCGGGAGGAAGTGAAGATTCTCCAGAGCCGCCAGGAGAGCAACCCCTTGGAGTCTGTGCGCCGGGTGGCTGGGCCTCAGGAGTTCCTGGCCATGCAGCAGGAGGCGGGCAGTGTGTTCGCTTCCGAGGCGGTGTGTGAATATGCGGCCACCCTGGCGGCCTGGACCCGCTCCAATGAGCAGCTCCGGCTGGGGATCAGCCCCCGGGGCACCCTGGCTTTGGTGCGCATGGCCAAGGCGGCGGCCTATCTCAGCGGCAAGGACTATGTGGTCCCCGAAAATATCCAGTCCATTTTCCTGGACGTGTGCGCCCACCGTGTGCTCCTCAGCTCCAAGGGGCGGGTGGCCGGCCTCAATGCCCGTGCCGTCCTCACCTCTGCCCTGCGGGAGGTTCCTGCCCCCGGCGTGGGCTGACGGCTGGGAGTTTCAAAATGCAGAGCGCCGCGTCAAATGGCGGGGCGCCGGCCAACGGCCGCCTGCGGGCGCGGGAAAGGAATGGTCATATATGGCAAGGCGGAGGATCTTGTATGGGCTGGCCCTGGCGGGAAGCCTGCTGTTTTTTATATTTTATCGGGGGTACCTCTCCCATCTGGTACTGTTTGTGGTGCTGCTGCTGCCGGTGTTTTCTCTGCTGGCGGCCCTGCCCAGCTGTTTTTTGGTGCGGGTGCGGCTGGAATTGGCGAAAACCGCAGCAGGCAAGGGGGAGCCGGTGCCTTTTTTTCTGCATATTCAAAATCGGAGCGTACTGCCCTGCCCGGCAGTGCGCTTTTGGCTGGAATGCCGCAACCTGCTGGGGGCGGGGGAAAAGGGCGACGCCTTTGAGAAGCTCCCCTTCCGCCTGGCGGTGGAGACAGGGCCACGGTCAGAGACGGCCCTGCGCCAGACCCTGACGGGGAATTGGTGCGGCAAAACAGAATTGACCCTAAAAAAAGTCCGGGTCACCGATGTGCTGGGGATTTTCTCCCTGCCAGTGCGGGGAAGCCGGCAGCAGGCAGAGCTCAATGTGCTGCCGGCCATCCAGCTTTTGGCGGTACACTTGGAGCAGGACACCGGCATGGCGGAGGATTCCGGGAAGTATTCCCCCTACCGCCCCGGGGACGACCCGGGAGAGGTGTTCCAGATTCGGGAATTCCGGGAAGGGGACAACCTGCGCCGGATTCACTGGAAGCTGAGTCGCCGGATGGGACAGCTCATGGTCCGGGATTTCTCCCTGCCGGCAGACCACGGCCTGTGCTTCCTGCTGGAACCGGGCGCCGATGCCCAGCCCCAGGAGCTGGACCGGATGCTGGAAGGCTTTGCCTCCCTGTCCTCCGCCCTGGCCCAGGAGGGCTGCGTCCACCATGTGGGCTGGATGGAGGAGTCGGTCCTGCACTGGGAAGAGGTGGAGGACCTGGAAGACCTGGGCGCGGTGCTGGCCCGGGCGCTGGCTTTGCGGCGGTTTGCCGGCAGGCCCGCCCTTAGCCGCTGTATGGAGGAGGGCCCGGTGCGCACCGGTTCCCATCTGCTGTACTGCACCACCCCCGGGGACCAGGATTCGGCCTTTGCGGGGCTGGAAATGCTGAAACGGGAAAAAGGCTGCCGCCGGGTTACCATCCTCTTTGCGGGCCCGGAGGACGCTTTTTCCAAAGCCCCGGCGTTCTGCCGGGTAATGCCCCTGGGAGAGGGGAGCATCGATTTGGAGGAGCTGCTGCTGTGAAAAAGTCCTCAAGAAATCCCAATCAAAACGAAAAACAACGGGAAGCCTCCCTGGAACAGGGGAGCTTTACCCTGTCCCCGGCTTCTCTGCCCCAGGAGCGGGAGAGCCCTTTTTTCCGGATCTTGCTGCAAGTTCTCATTTTGGGCCTGGGAATGTACGGATGCCTCTATTCCTTTTTGACGGCCTTCGGCATTTCCTATGCTTCCTCGGCCCTGCCGGCGTGGCTGGGGCTGTATGTGCTGTTGGCGGTGGTGGTGTATTCTTTTTCCGCTTGGCCCCTGCTGGTGTTGATTCCAGGGCTGCCCCTGGCGGCCTGGGGCTTTTTCTCCCTGGATTCCCTGAGCACCGGCTTTGTGAGCCTGTTAAACCAGGTGCTTCAGGTGATGACGGAAAATTCCCCCTGGGTGTTTGTCCAGTATGAGCTGCCCAGCTTTGTGTGGCTGCGGGATCTGCCCGGCCTGGAACAGAATTTCCTGCTGCTGGCGTCCTGCCTGATGACTTTGGTGGCGGGCTATTTTGTGGTGCGCCGGCCCAATCTGCCGGTGTTTTTGGTGTGTACCGCGCCCTTTTTGATCCTGCCCCTGTTCTTCACCCTGGCGCCGGATTTGCGGGCCTTCTTTGCCCTGGCTGCTTCCTGGCTGCTGCTGGGCATGGTGCAGACGGGCTTCTGGCGCAAGCGGGCCGTGAAGCAGGGACGGTTCCTGTTTCAAAAGAATGTGCGGCGGCAGCTGGCCCTGGTGCTGCTGGCCTGCTCCCTGCTCTCTGTGGGGACGGCCTCGGTGCTGCTGCCCCAGGAGGGCTATCGCCGGCCCCAGAGCGCGGAGGAATTTCTCCAGCAGCTCCAAAATTCCGGCATTGGCGGGTGGTTCCAGTCCACCCCTCAGGAGGAAGTGGGCCTGCACAGCCTTTCTTCCCTGCACTTTACCGGGGAAACGGCTCTGGAAATCCAGTGCAGCACCCTGACCCCCATGTATCTCCGGGGCTATGCCGCCGGGGTGTTCCAGAATGACGCCTGGGAGGTGACCTCGGACAGCAATTATGAAAGGGCTTCGGCGGATTTCACCTGGTATGACGGCAATCTCCTGAACCCCATGAACCTGTACGCCCGGATGCAGGGGGAAGGGGCCCAGCTCTATGATGTGACGGTGCGCAATGTGAACCCGGCCCGGGATTCCGTCTTTGTGCCCGGGGGCGTTTCCACAGATTTGGCCTCTATGGCCGATGGCCTGGCCCGGCAGGATCTGTATGTGGAAAAGGCTGGAGGATCGGATACCTATACCCTGTCGGCAGCTTTGCTGCCCGACCTGCCCGGTTCGATGTTAACCGCCTCGGCTTCGGAGGTCCCTCGGGAGTTCCAAATCTCCGAAGAGGGGAACGAAGGAATTCCGGGTCTGGTGAACCGCTATGGGAATTATCTCTATGAGCCCTATACGGCCCTGCCCGACGACATCCGGGCGGCGGCGGAAAACTGGCTGGCAGAGCGGGGCTTTACTCCCATCTCTATGTTGGAAAGTATGGAGATTCTGGATGTGGGGGAAGTGTGCCGCCAGCTCCAATCTATTTTCCAAAGTGAGTTCCGGTATTCCTACACGCCCCCGGTTTTCCCCAACGGGGAGAACTTTTTGGAGTGGTTTTTGCAGGACGCCCAGGAGGGTTACTGCGTCCACTACGCCACGGCCGGCACCCTGCTGCTCCGGGCTTTGGGCATTCCGGCCCGGTATGCCGAGGGGTATATTGTCACCCAGGACGACTACGCCGGGGGCCAGTGGTTGGAGGACGGCTATTTGCAGATTCCGGACAGCAACGCCCACGCCTGGACGGAGGTCTATGACCCGGATACCGGCGCGTGGATTCCCGTGGAAATGACCCCGGGCTTCTCTTCCCAGCAGTTCTGGGATTCCCCCAGCGGCACGGCGGCTTCCCCCTCGCCGTCTCCCACGCCGGAGCCCTCGGAAACCCCGGCGCCCAGCGAGACCCCCGCGCCTTCGGAAAGCCCGGATACTACCCCCACGCCCACCCCGGGGGGAGGGGTTGACGGGCCGGACAGCGTCCAGGGCCAGGGCATTCCCCAGTGGATTTGGCCGGCCTTGAGTTTGCTGGCAACGGTCTTGCTGGCGGCGGCGTTGGTTGTGGGCCGGCGGAAATGGCTCATGGGCCGCCGGCAGAAAGCCTGGGGGCAGCCGGATGCCCGGGAGGCTGTTCGGGCATACTGGAAATGGGCCTTCCGGATGCTGCGCTGCGCCGGGCTTCCCCTGCCCGACGAGGAGCAAACGTCGGGGGAATACTTGCAGGCCCTGTGTGAAAAGTGTCCGGGGCTGGATTTGGAAAAGCTGCAAAAAGCTTATGAAATCGGGGAAAAAGCCCGGTTTGCCCGGCAGGCCCCGGCGGAATCCGACCGCGCCTTTTTGGCCGCGTGGCGGCTGGAGCTGGAAGGGGCCCTGCTGGCGAAAATGTCCCCGCCGGTTCGGCTGTATTGCCGGTGGGTTCTGTGCCTGGTCTGAGAAATCTTGTGAGAGTGTTGTGAAATTACCGAGGTTTTCCAGGATGGTTTTGTGCAAATTGCTGCTTCTCAGAAGAAATCCCACGGAGCCGCGTATTTTCATTGAATTATACGAAAGACTGTGTTATAATTAAGAAAAATTTCAACACTTTATATTCTGAAAGCAGCCGGAGGCCTCCGGGAGCCGGCCTGCTGGGAAGCAGCGGCGGAAAATCCTCTGCATTAACCCGGAAATTTACTGAAATGAGGAAGTGTGTGAGCTGTGATTAACGGAATCACGTTGCGCGACGCCATTCTATCCGGCGCCAATAATATCTGCAAAAACAAAAAGGCCGTGGATGAGCTGAACATTTTCCCTGTGCCCGATGGGGATACCGGCACCAATATGTCCATGACCATCACCGCCGCCGTCCGGGAGCTGGAAAAAAGCCAGGACACGGCGGCAGGTTCTGTAGCCCGCCAGGCGGCTTCGGCCATGCTCCGGGGCGCCCGGGGCAATTCCGGCGTAATCCTTTCCCTTTTGTTCCGGGGATTTTCCAAGGGGCTGGGGGAAACCGTTGAGGCTTCCGGCGAGGATTTGGTCAATGCTCTGGGCCTGGGCGTGGACGCCGCCTATAAGGCCGTGATGACCCCCACCGAGGGCACCATCCTGACAGTGGCCCGGGTGGCCTATGAGAAGGGCCGCGCCGCCGCTGCCATTGACAATGACCCGGCCTATGTGTGGGCTGCGGTGTGCATGGGAGCGGGCGCCGCGTTGGAGGAGACTCCGGAGCTGCTGCCGGTGCTGAAAAAGGCCGGCGTGGTGGATGCCGGCGGCAAGGGCCTGTGCCTGATTTTTGAGGGAATGCGCAGCGTTATCCAGGACGGCGTGGTCATCCAGGCGGAGAAGAGCCAGGAGGAAAAGGCCGAGGAAACCGCGGAATTCTTCCGGAATGCGGCGGCGGAATTTGACCAGGAAATCCACTTCACCTACTGCACGGAGTTTGTGGTAGGCCGGGAGGAAAGCTGCACCCGGAATCCCGCCGAGCTGCGGGCCTATCTGGAAACCATCGGCGACTGCGTGGTGGTAGTGGACGACGAGGAGATTATCAAGGTCCACGTCCACACCGAGGACCCGGGCAAGGCGTTGCAGGAGGGCCTCTCCTTTGGCCAGCTCCTCACGGTGAAAGTAGAGAATATGAAGGAACAGCATCGCCAGGCCGCCGAAGCCAATGAAGCGGCCAAGGCTGCCGAAAAGCCCGCTCCGGCCCTCTTGGAGCCGGCAGAGCCCACCGAAGAGCTGGGCTTTGTAGCGGTGGCTGCCGGCGACGGCCTGCATACCCTTTTCAGCGATTTGGGATGCAGCCAGGTGGTCAGCGGCGGCCAGACCATGAACCCCAGCACCCAGGATATTCTGGCGGCTGTGCTGGCAACCCCGGCCAAGAAGGTGTTTGTCCTTCCCAACAATAAGAATATCATTATGGCTGCGGAGCAGACCATCCCCCTGGTCACCGACCGGGAAGTCGTGGTGCTGCCCACCCGCACCATTCCCCAGGGCCTTTCCGCCATGCTGGCGGTAGACCCGGATGTTTCCCCCGAGGAAAACCAGCAGCGGATGATGGATGCCGCCGGGGCTGTGGCCACCGGCACCGTGACCTTTGCCGCCCGGGACTCCGAGTTTGGCGGGCACAAAATCCGTCAGGGAGAGATTATGGGCCTGCGCAACGGCAAGCTGGAATATATTGAGAAAGACCCGGTCCACACCTGCAGCAAGCTCACCCGGGCCATGGTGAACCGGAACACCTCCTTTATCACCCTGATTTACGGCAGCGACATCACCGAGGCCCAGGCCGAGGACGCCTGCCAGCGCATCCGCTCTAAGATCAGCGACGACATTGAAGTCACCCTCATCAACGGCGGCCAGCCGGTGTATTACTTCATCATTTCTATCGAATAATTTTACGATTTTAATTGCAGCAGGGACTATTGCCGGGCCTTTGTCCGGCGGCAGTCCCTGTATTTTTGCAGAAAGGAGGGAGCGCCTTGGCCTCCCTGTTCCACATGGACATCCAGACCCTAAAGGGAGTGGGGGAAAAGCGCGCGGCCCTCTTCCGGAAAATCGGCGCGCCCACGGTGGGAGCCCTGCTGCGGCTGTATCCCCGGGTCTATGAGGATTGGAGCCAGCCGGTTCCCATTGACCAGGCCATTTTGGGAGAGGTGGCCGTCATTCAGGCCACGGTGCTGGCCCGGCCCCGGGAGCAGCGCATCCGCAAGGGCATGACCCTCTATAAAACGGAAGTCACCGACGGCAAGCGGGATATGACCCTGACCTACTTCAACAACCCCTATGTCCAGACCATGCTCCGGGAGGGGGAAACCTACCTGTTCCGGGGGAAGGTTCAGGGGAATTTTACCCGCCGGGAGATGACCGCCCCGGAGTTTGCCCCGGCCCAGGGGGCGGCCCCGGTGGTGCCGGTGTTCCCCCAGACGGAAGGGCTTACCTCCCGGCAAATCGGCAATGCGGTCAAGGCGGCCTTTGCCCTGCTGCCGGAAATCCTCCGGGACCCCCTGCCCCCGGAAATGCGGCAGAAATACGCCCTGTGCGAGCTGCGGTTCGCCTTGGAGAATATCCACTTTCCCGGCTCCATGGAGCTCTTGGACATTGCCCGGCGGCGGCTGGTGTTCGAGGAATTGCTGGTGCTGCAGCTGGGGCTGCTCTCTTTGAAAAGCCGGGCCCGGGTGGAGAACAAGCTGCGCCTGACCCGGGACGACAGCGAGGGCTTTTTCCGGCTGCTGCCCTTTACCCCCACCGGGGCCCAGCGCCGGGCCGTTCGGGAGTGCCTCCGGGATATGATGGGGGATTCCCCTATGAACCGCCTGATTCAGGGGGACGTGGGCAGCGGCAAAACTGCCGTGGCGGCGGCTTTGTGCTACTGCGTCATTCAGGACGGGATGCAGGCCGCCCTCATGGCCCCTACAGAAGTGCTGGCCCGGCAGCACCACAAGACTCTGTCCGCCCTGTTGGAGCCGGCGGGCATCCGCACGGCCCTGTTGGTGGGCTCCATGACCCCCAAGCAGAAGCGGGAGGCCGTAGAGGGGCTGGCCTCTGGGGAGTTTCAGCTGGCAGTAGGCACCCACGCCCTTTTGACGGACGGGGTGGCCTTCCGGAAGCTGGGGCTGGTGATTACCGATGAACAGCACCGGTTCGGCGTGGCCCAGCGGGCGGCCCTGGCCCAGAAGGGGGAGAACCCCCACCTGCTGGTGATGAGCGCCACCCCCATTCCCCGGACCCTGGCCTTGATGATTTTCGGCGACCTGGACATCTCCGTTTTGGACGAGCTTCCCCCCGGCCGGCAGAAAATTGAGACCTTCGCCATTACCAGCGACAAGCGCCAGCGGGCTTTTGGGTATATCCGCAAGCACCTGGACCGGGGCTTGCAGGGGTACATCATCTGTCCTCTGGTGGAGGAGGGCCAAAGCGATATGGCCAGCGTGGCCCAATACCGGGCCATGCTGGAAAAGGGCCCCTTTGCCGGCTACCGCATCGGTTCCCTTCACGGGCGCATGAAGCCCCGGGAAAAGGACGCGGTGATGGCGGCCTTTTCCGCCGGGGAATTGGATTTGCTGGTTTCCACCACGGTGGTGGAGGTGGGGGTGGACGTGCCCAACGCGGTGATGATTCTCATTGAAAACGCCGAGCGCTATGGCCTTTCCCAGCTCCACCAGCTCCGGGGCCGGGTGGGCCGTGGCCAGGAGAAGTCCACCTGTATTTTGGTGTCCGACGCCCAGAACGAGGAAGCCCTGGCCCGGCTGCGGGTCATGTGCCAGACCACAGATGGGTTCCGCATTGCCGACGAGGACTTGAAGCTCCGGGGGCCCGGCGACTTTTTTGGCTCCCGGCAGCACGGTTTGCCTCAGCTCTCCATTGCCGACATGGCCCAGGATGTAGCACTGCTTCACGACGCCCAGGAAGAGGCCCGGGAACTCCTGCGCCGGGATCCGGAACTGGCGGCCCAGGACCATCGGGGCCTGCGTGGGGAAGTCCGGCAGCTCTTTGAAAAAGCGGGCGAGGGCGCGTTCACTTGATATTTTCGTTTTTATACAAAACAAACTGTTATATAAAATAACAAATATTGACTTTATATAAAGTTTGGTGTATGATAAAGATAGAAACCGGATTTGCCGGAAATTTTGGTTTTCCGAACCGAGGAAAGGGTGAAAATCATGAGTGAACATATCCGCACTATCATTACCATTGCGCGCCAGTATGGCAGCGGTGGCCGGGAGATCGGCGAGATGCTGGCCAAGAAACTGGACGTCCCCTATTACGACAAAGAGCTTATTGCTTTGGCAGCCAAAGAGAGCGGGTTCAGCGAGGAAATGTTCCGCCGGGCAGATGAGAGAGCCGCCAGCAGCCTGCTGTATTCCCTGGTCATGGGAAACTATGGCTTTGGCAGCGGTTTTTCCACCATGAATGAAATGCCCATTAACGACAAGCTGTTCCTGATTCAGGCAGATATTATCCGGAAGGCGGCGGAACGGGGTTCCTGCGTCATCGTGGGCCGCTGCGCCGATTATGTCCTGCGGGAGCGGAAAGACTGTCTCCATGTTTTCATCCACGCTAACCGGGAGAGCCGTTTGCGCCGGGCTGTGGAGAAATATGGCGTGGAGCCGGATAAGGTGTCGGATTTCCTCACCAAGAAGGATAAGCAGCGGGCCAACTACTATAATTTCTACACCAACAAAAAGTGGGACGCCCTGCAAAACTATGACCTGACCCTGGACAGCTCCCGGTTTACCCCGGAGCAGGCTGTGGAGATTATCCTCCAGGCCGCCAGGTTCGCCGCCCCCAGATAAGGCAGATTGATAAGTACATCTCCGGCTTGCACAGGATGCGGCCGGCAGCGCCGGAAAAGGGATTCCCTTTTCCGGCGTTTTGTTTTATAATAAGGACACGACTTTGTAAAAGAGCCGCCCGGCAGGGGCATAGAAAAGGATGATGGCATGAATATTCTGGCAATCGGAGATGTAGTGGGGAGCGTGGGCTGCCAATTTTTGCGGCAGCGGCTGCCGGCTATCAAAAAGCAGTATGGGATCGAGCTGGTCATCGCCAACGGGGAGAATTCCGCCGATGGCAACGGGATTTTGCCCACCTCGGCCCGGTATCTCTATGACAGCGGCGTGGATGTGATTACCACCGGGAACCACTCGTTCCGCCGCCGGGAGAGCTATGAGCTCTATGATTCCGATGAGACCCTGCTGCGCCCCGCCAATTTCCCCAGCAGCAGCACCCCCGGCCGGGGCCTGTGCATTTACGATATGGGCCGGCGGCAGGTGGCGGTGATCAACCTCATGGGCACCGCATATATGGAGAGTATGGACTGCCCCTTTAAAACCGTGGAGCGGCTGCTGGCCACCCCGGACCTGCCTCCCATTGTGCTGGTGGATTTCCACGCGGAGGCCACCGGGGAAAAGCGGGCCATGGGCTTTTTCCTGGACGGGAAGGTGTCGGCGGTGTTCGGCACCCACACCCACGTGCCCACAGCGGACGAGACCATCCTGCCCAAGGGGACGGGCTATATCACTGATTTGGGCATGACCGGGCCGGTGCAGTCGGTGCTGGGGGTCAAGCCGGAGATTATCATTGAAAAGCTGCGCACCCGGATGCCTGTGCGCCACGAGCTGGCCGGCGGGGAATGCCGGATGGATTGCTGCCTGTTTGAGATTGACGATAAGACCGGGCGCGCTGTCAGCGTGCAGCGGATGCAGGTTCTGTGACCATACAAGGAGGGGAACGAGATGAAAAAAAGCCGCTGGGTTTGCCTGCTGCTGGCCTTATGCTTGCTGCTTCTGCCCTCCTGCGCCCAGGAGGAGTTTGACGCCGCCTCGTATGTCCACTCGGTGCTGGATTCCCTCTATTGCGGGGAGCATGAGCAGTATCGGGAATTTACTGGCATCACAGAGGAGGAAGCAGAGGCGGCCTATCGGGAGCATTTGAAAACCGAATCCCTGTATTTTGCCGGATACTTTGGCTTTGAACAATCCAATGAAACCATTTACCGCACCATGGCCTTTTACCGGGAGGTGTACCAGCACAGCCGCTATGAGGTGGGGGAGGCGGAGCGCACAGACACCGGGTTCCTCATCCATGTAGAGGTGTCCCCGTTGGAGCTGTTTGTCAGCGGCGGGGAAGGTATTGAAAACCGGGTGCTGGCCTTCTCCCAGCGGGCCGCCGACGGCGCCTTTGACGGGAAAACCCAGGAGGAGATTGATCGGGAATACTGTGATTTCCTTTTGCAGTTCCTGGAAGGGGAGCTGAAGGACGCCGCTTGTCAGGAGCCAGTGGCCCTGACCGTCCGATTAGAGGAAAGCCAGGGTTCCTATGTGGTCAATCAGGAGGACTTGCAGGCGTTGGACCGGGTGCTGGTCCCCTATGACACCTCTGCTGAAGAATAAGGCAAACAAAAATTTGGGGCGCTCTCTGTAAAGAGGGCGCCCCAATCTTTTAGTCAGTGGATAGTCTCTATTTCGATTTCGTAATACTGCTCTTGAAACTCCACGGCTTTCCAAATTTCCTTTTTATCAAAATGGAGCCCCTGGGGGGCGGCCACAAGCTTGTCCTCCACATCATTATGGCGGTGGACGATGCCGATCATGCTGGCGGTGTATTCCTCCACCGGGGCCTCTACCCCCAGCAGATACACATCCAGTTCTTCGCCGTCGCCGCCCAATACCCCCGGGATGTGCCCGTAATGGACAGGATAGGTGAGGTTGGGGTATGCAGGGTGCGTGCTTCCCCTGGGCCGGTCGATTTTGATGGTGACCGTTTTCCCCAGATAGGATTTTACCAGGGCTTTTCGCAAAGTATAGACGATGAAGTTGTGTTTCCCCTTGCGGTACGTTTCCCGGCCGGTATCACCAGGGACTTGCCGGGTTAGGGATACCTTCAGGGCTTCATACGCTTTTGCGGCGGCAGGGGTGTGGTTGAGGTAATCCCGGAAATTGATGTAGTTGACCCAATCCATGCTGTTGGTAAGGACGACATGGATAAAATGGGTTTGCAGGTCGCCCGTACCATCATAAAGGCTGCCCGACGCAAATAACAGCTGCTCTCCAAAATCCGGCTTTGACCGATTGTAAAAGCCGCCGTCTTTCAGTTCTTTTTCCAAGGCGAGAATCTCGGCAAAATCATCCACCGCAACGGCAATATCAATAATGGGCTTCGCCTTGATCGAGAGGACCGAGGTGCTTCCCACGTGCTGGATGTCTTTCGCAACATCCCCCAAGATGGCCTTTAAACGGGCGATGGTATTCTGGGCCTCGACCTCCCATTCTTTCTGATGTTCACACAGCTTGACAGCTTCTCGTTTTAATCCTAACATGGAACCTCCAAATAACTGCATTACAAAAACCAAAGGGAGACAGCTTCTTTGCGAAGTGTCTCCCTCTGGTTTTCCTTGGTGTTTGCGGCTTTTATCGTAAAGGCGCTTCCAAAAAGAGAAGGGGGGCCTTATTCGTTATAGAATTCATCCAGGGGCTGGAAAGGCCGGCCGGGATGGGTTGCTTTCTTGCGGCTGTCACGGAGATGGTCGCGAAGAACAATGGCGGCCACTCCGACAATCGCAGAGAGAATAAAAGCGGCAAAGGGATAGGGGAAAGAAGACAGCATCAAAGTCATCATATCGGACCATAACTCCTCTCTGTAGTAAGTCTCGGGTGGATGGGTTTCTTTTGATGACTATACTCTACCACACTTTTGATGCGATTACAATAAATCTTACAGCATTGTAATCAAATTGTTAGAATTTGTACCCAAATACCCTGTTTGGTTACAATTTGTTACCGTTTCCCGTCCGTTTCCGCCAGAGAGAGGGCCTTATTTCCGAATTTCTTCCAAAAAGAGGCGGCCATAGCGGCGGAGCTTCTGCTCTCCCACGCCGGAAACAGAGAGGAGTTCCGCTTCATTCCGGGGCTTCCGGGCGCTCATTTCCCAGAGGGTGGCGTCGGTGAACACCGCATAGGGCGGGATGCCGGCGCTCCGGGCCAGGGTGAGGCGCAGCTGCCGCAGCCGCTGGAACAGCTCCGGGTCCTCCGCACCCTTGGGGAGAGGCGCGGGCTTTTGAACAGGCCGCAGTTCCTGGGCTGCCCGGCTGGGGGCCTCTTTCAGGCAGACCGAGCAGTTTCCGCAGTGGTCCGGGGGATTTTCCCCGAAATACCGGAGGAGGAAACGGCGCAGGCAGCGGTGGTTGGTGGCATAGAAGGTCATCTGCTTGAGCCGTTCCAGCTCGTTTTCCCGGACCTGCCGGGCGGTTTCCGCGTCCAGCTCCTCGTTTTCCTGCTCTTTCTCAATCATGAACTGGTTTAAGCGCACATCCGCGCCGCTGTAAAGGAGGATGCACCGGGCAGGAGAGCCGTCTCGGCCAGCCCGGCCCGCTTCCTGGTAATAGCTTTCCAAATCTTTGGGCATATGATAATGGACGACAAAGGAAACATTGGATTTGTCGATGCCCATGCCGAAAGCGTTGGTGGCCACCATAATGGGTTTGCGGTCATAGAGGAAATCCTCCTGGCTCTGCTGGCGCTCCTCATCCGGCAGGCCGGCGTGATACCGGGCCGCTGGGAACCCGGCTTCCTGGAGATTCTGGCACACCTGCTCCACGGTCTTTCGGGTGGCGCAGTAGATAATGCCGCTTTTCCCCTTTTCTTCCCGGAGGATGTGGAGGAGCTCTGAAAATTTATCCCGGGGGCGGCGCACCCCAAAATAGAGGTTCTCCCGGTTAAATCCCGTCACCACAATGCGGGGATGCTGCAAGTTTAAAAGGCGCAGGATGTCCTGCCGGACCTGCTGGGTGGCCGTGGCAGTAAAGGCCCCCACCACCGGACGATGGGGGAGGGTTTCGATAAACTGCCGGATTTTCAGATAACTGGGCCGGAAGTCCTGGCCCCACTGGGAAACGCAGTGGGCCTCGTCCACACAAAGGAGGGAAATCTCTGTATGCAGGGCGAAGTCCAGGAAATCCGGGGTCAAGAGCCGCTCCGGGGCCACATAGATGATTTTATACACCCCTTGCCGGGCGTTGTACAGGGCCTTTTGGTACTGCCGGGGCGTCAGGGAGCTGTTGAGATACGCGCCCCGGACGCCGGCCTGCACCAAAGCGTTGACCTGGTCCCGCATGAGGGAGATGAGCGGGGAGACTACCAGGGTAATCCCCGGGAGCAGGATGCCGGGAATCTGGAAGCAGATGGATTTTCCCGCGCCGGTGGGCATGACCCCCAGGGCGTCCCGGCCCTGGAGCAGGCTTTCCGCCAGGGTTGCCTGCCCCGGACGGAAGGAGTCGTATCCAAACACCTGCTTCAGGGCCTTTTCCATAGCCTGTTTTCCCGGTTGTTCCATGTGCTTCCCATCCCTTTCCTGTTTTGGTTTTTCTATCATAGCACAGGCCGCCCGGAAATGCAATTTCCCGCGGAGAGCCGACCCAGGCAATTCGCGGCGGAGAGCCTCCGCGGGCGATTCGCGTTTTTGGCCTGGTGGGAGCAGCAGCCCGATTCCACGCGGCGGAGAGCCTCCGCGGGCGATTCGCGTTTTTGGCCTGGTGGGAGCAGCAGCCCGATTCCACGCGGCAGAGAGCCTCCGCTGGCAATTCGCGTTTAAGGCTGGGCGGGAACAGCAGCCTGGTTTCACGCGGAGATAATGATATTGATAGGCACTTATTGCTTTTTCTTTGGGAAAACGGTACAATAAAAGACAGAGAGAAACCGGATGTTTATAAAACGCGAGAAGGCTAGGCATTGTCCGGAGCAGCCGGGATAGGAGCGGAAGGGGCGCTTTGGAAAAATCGCCTTTTCCGACGAAAATCCGCCTAAAACCGGCTGGGGCAGTGTTTGTGTTTTCACGGGGGTTCCGATATAATGGCTCCAACAGCTGTTACCCCGGAAAAGGGCGGCAACCCCTTTTCCGGGGAAGGAATGCCGTTCCGGATTCCACACCACGAAGGGAGGTTTGCCAGCGTGGATGATTCCGTTTTATCCACTGTTTACTGGTGCTGCATGGGGGCGGGGCTTCTGTTTCCCCTGCTCCAGCTGGTGCTGGATTTTCTCAATTTGGATTTTGGGAGCGGGGATTTCCCGCTGCCTTTCAGCTTTACCGCCCTGTCCTTTGGGGTGCTGGTATTGGGAGCGGTGGGACAGATTGTCCTGGTGCTGGGCGGCCACTGGCTGCTCAGCCTGGGGCTGGGCCTGCTCCTGGGGGTGCTGGCCTTCCTGGCCTTGACCTACTATGTCATCCGCCCTCTGAAGCAAAGCGCGCCGCCCCCAGTCCAGAGCATCGGCGATTTGCGCTGGAAGGAAGGGGTCATCAAACTGGCTCCCAGAAAGGACTTTACCGGGACAGTCCGGGTGCTTGGCGCTTCCGGAAGCTATGTCACCTACAGTGCCCGGCCCGCCTCCTGGGTGGAGGAGGAAATTCCCGTGGGGACCCGGGTCCTCATTGTGGAGGTAGACGAAGAAGCAAACATCTGCACGGTCTGCCCTTTCGAGTCCTATCGGAAGGAGCTGGAACGGCAGAAACAAAAAGGAGGTTTTTAAACTATGCCGGAAATTACATCAACCGCAATCCTGGTGGGCGTCATTGTGGTGGGCCTGATTATTGTGCTGGCCGCCATTTTCTCCACCTGGAAGAAAGTCCCCGCCGATAAGGCGGCCATTGTCACGGGCCTTGGAAAAGCCAAGGTCATTACCGGCGGCGGCGTCATGGTGCTGCCGGTGCTCCAACGCATCGACTACATCACCCTGGAAAACATCAGCTTTGATGTGAATATGCAGGGCACCCTCACCGCCGACGCTGTGCCCATTGAGGCCAACGGCACCGTGGTGGTGAAGATTAAGAACGACGCCGCCATGATCCGTTCCGCTGTGGAGCAGTTTAAGTGCGCAAGGGAAGAGGAAACCAAGCGCCACATTATGGAGACGTCCCGGGACGTGTGCGAAGGCCGTCTCCGTGAAATTATCGCGGACATGACCGCCGAGCAGCTCTATAAGGACCGCAAGACTTTTTCCGAGCGGGTGAAGGAAGTGGCCGAAGAACAGCTCAGCGAGCTGGGCTTGGAGCTGAAGTCCTTTACCATCAAGGGCATTGGCGACCAGAACGGGTACTTTGAAGCCCTGAGCAAGCCCCAGATTGCCGCTGTGAAGCGGGATGCGGAAATCGCCGAAGCCGAGGCCATGAAGGAGAGCATGATTAAGACCTCCGAAGCCCGGCGTGCCGGCGAGCAGGCCCGGCTGGAATCCGAGGCCCGCATGGCGGAAGCCAAAAAGGAAGCCGACATTAAGAAGCTGAATTTTGAGCGGGAGCGCCAGACCACCCAGGCCATCTCCGACGCCGCTTACAGCATCCAGCAGAATGTGACCCAGAAGGACATCACCAACACCGAAATGGACGCCAGCGTCCTGAAGGAGCAGCGCGCCCGGGAAGTCCGGGAAGCGGCTATCCAGATTGAGATTGCAGCGGAACAAAAGAATATTGAACTGGCCAAGCGCAAGGCAGAACGCAAGGAAGCCGAGCTGGAAGAAACCGTGATTAAGCCCTCGGAGGCGGAGAAGCGCCGGGCAGAGCTCAAGGCCGAAGCCGAGAAAATCGCCATGATTAAGCAGGCCGAGGCCCAGGCAGAAGCCCAGAAGCTGGACGCCCAGGCCCAGGCCGAGCGCATCAAGCAGGAAGGCGAGGCCCAGGCGGAGATTACCGCCAAGCAGGGCGCCGCTCAGGCAGAGGCCATCCGCCGCCAGGGCCTGGCAGAAGCCGAAGCCCTGGAAAAGAAAGCGGAAGCTCTGGCCAAAATGGACGACGCCGGTAAGCTGCAAATGGTCATTGAAAAGCTGCCGGAAATCGCCCGGGCCATTGCCGAGCCCATGTCCAAGATTGGCAATATCACCATTATCGACGGCTCCGGCGGCGGGGAGTCCGGCGGCGGCGCCGCAGATGTGGCCCGGTATATGACCGGTTCCTTGAAGGCCGTCAACGAGGCTTTGAAGGATACCATTGGCTTTGACCTGACGGACGTGATGCGCGCCCAGACCTTGGAGGCCAAAACTACCCACAACCTCCATGTGGAAGGACTGCCCGAAGCCCAGACGCCTCCGGCCTCTCAGGAGCCGGAACAGCCCCAGAGCTGATCGTTTCCATAATTTTGCCCCCGGCTGTTTCTTTGGCAGCCGGGGGCTGTTTTATCCGGTAAAAAGAAAGGAAAGGTTTTGCCTTTTCCCTGGCAGTTATGGTATAATAAAAATAGATGGTTCTGTGTTGATTTTTTGGCGGCATGGTTGTGCCGCTTAAAGGAGTTGATTTCGTGAAGCTGTTGATTCACGACCTCCGGCCGCCCCGTTCAGAGCGCCTGTTTCAGGAATGTACGGGCAAAAACGGCTGGTATGTCATTTCCGACAACGGCTCCATCCGCCCCTGCACCGGCTGCTTTGGCTGCTGGGTCAGGACGCCGGGGGCCTGTATCCTCCGGGATTCCTACAGCGAAATGGGCCGGCTCCTCTCCCAAAGCGAGGAAGTGGTGCTGGTTTCCCGGTGCTGTTGGGGAGCGCCCGGGCCTTTTGTGAAGAATGTGCTGGACCGGAGCCTGCCTTACCTGCACCCCTTCTTCACCATCCGGAACAACGAAATGCACCACCGCCTGCGGTATGACCACCACTTTGCCCTTTCCGCCCTGTTTTATGGCAAGGGCCTTTCGGAAGAGGAGATGGAGACAGCTTCGGATTGGGTTCATGCAGTGGCTGTGAATTTTGGCTGCACTGTGCGGCGGGTGGAATTCCGGGAGACCCCGGAAGAACTGGAGGGGATCCTATGAAAATAGCCCTGTTAAACGGCAGCCCCAAAGGCCGGGGCAGCGCCTCGGAGATTCTGTTGGAGGGGCTGCGGCCCTATCTGCCGGCGGACGCCCTGCTGCCAAAGGTTCACCTGCCCCTGCGGCCCCAGGAGGATTTCCGGCTTTCCTGCCTTGCGGATTGCCAGGCCCTGGTGTTCGCTTTTCCTTTGTATGTGGACAGCCTGCCTTCCCATGTGATTCGGGCGCTGGAATCCCTGACGGAGCTGTTCCGGGAGATTGCCGAAAAGCCCACGGTGTATGCAGTGGTCAACTGCGGCTTTTATGAGGGGCAGCAGGCGCACATTGCCCTGCAGGTCATGGAAAACTGGTGCAGCCAGACAGGCTTTTTGTGGGGCCGGGGCCTGGGCATCGGCGGCGGGGGTGTCCTCTCCGCTACAGGGGAGAGCCCGGTGGGCCAGTTCCCCAAGCGGGAAATCGGCAAAGCCCTGGCAGTCATGGGCCAGAGCGTTTCCGCCCTGGAATCAGGAAAGACCCTGTTTGTAAACTGCGACCTGCCCCGGTTCGTCTATCGGCAGGCAGCAGAAGCCCAGTGGAAAAAGCGCGCCCAGAACAATGGGGTTTCGCCCCGGGATTTGGGAAAGCGCCGGTGAAATTTAATAGATAAAAAAACTCCGCCGAGAGCTGTTCCGGCGGAGTTTTTGTTTGGCGGCTATAGGTTAGTCAGTTACAGCAGGCTGGACAGTTCTTCTAAGTCCCGGCACACCAGGTCCGGCTGGATTTCGCTGGTTTTCAGGTCTTCCGGCTGGGTTTCCCCGCTGAGCACCAGGATAGAAGTCACTTTTGTCCCCTGGGCGATTTGAATGTCCGTGTACAGCCGATCCCCCACAATGGCCAGCTCCTCTTCCCGGCAGCCGGTTTTGGCCAGCAGATATTCCAGGGTATGGCGGGAGGGTTTGCCGAAAAACTCCGGGGAAACGCCAGTGGAGGCGGTAATCAGGGCCGCGATAGAGCCGCAGTCTGGAAGAAATCCGTTTTCTGTCGGACAGTTCCAGTCCGGGTTGACCCCATAGAAGGCGCAGCCCTCCCGGATAAACCGGCAGGCTTTTTCCAGCTTTTCATAAGTAAGGGTGGTGTCGAAGCCCAGCACCACTGCATCGGGGTTTCGGTCGTTGAGAGAGAGGCCTGCCTGGCGGAAATCCGCTTCCAGGGCCGGGGTCCCCACTACATAGACGGAAATCCCCGGACGGTTTTGATTCAGCCAGCGGAGGAGGACCCCGTTGGACACCAGCATTTTTTCCGGCGGGACGGGGATGCCCATGGCCGACAGCTTTTCCAGATAGGCCTGGGCGTTTTTCGAGCTGTTATTGGTAAAATAGCAGTAATCCCGGCCGCTGGAAGTTACCGCGCGCAAAAAGTCCGGCGTATAGGGGAACAGCCGGTTCCCCAGATAAATGGTGCCGTCCATATCCAGCACAAAGCACCGGATAGGGCGCAGGCGTTCTTGTTTTTCGGCAATGGTCATAGTGTTAGCCTCCCTGTATGGTTGCTTCTTCCACTATAGCAGAGAAAGTGAGAAAAATCAATTTTAGCACTTAAAGACACAGAGTGCTAAAATTAACATTTAGTTCATATAATAAATATAGAAAAGACATAATCCGAGCATACAATAAAGATGTTCCCAAAAGGGAAACGGAAAAGCCCCCAAACGGGCGGCGCCTTTGGGAACCGGCAGACGCCAGGGGATGGCCAATGAGCCACCCGCCTGAGGCCTCAAGAAAGCAATTGATTCATCTGAATGGAGGAATTGAGTATGTTTGAAATGATGCCTTTTGAATGGAACCACACCAACGATTTGTTGAATTCTTTCGCGGATTTTGAAAGAAACTTCTTTGGCAGCGCCGGGCGTTCTTTCAGCACGGATATCAAGGATACCGGTAAGGAGTACGTCCTGGAAGCAGAGCTGCCGGGATTCAAGAAGGAAGATATCCACGTAGAAGTCCAGGATGGCGTGCTGACGATTTCCGCCAAGCACGAAGAGAAGCAGGACGAACAGGACGAGAAGTCCGGCAAGTATGTGCGCCGCGAACGCCGGTACGGCTCTTATCAGCGGAGCTTTACGCTGGACGGTGTAGACCCCAAGAGCATCCAGGCGGCCTATGAAAATGGCGTGCTGAAGTTGACCTTGCCCAAGGAGCAGCCCACGGTGCCGGAAACCCACCGGATTGAAATCAAATAATCACCCGCCTTTTGCATCTGCTGGACATACAGAAGAAGTATTAAAGAATGGAGGAATGAAGTATGTTTGAAATGATGCCTTTTGGTTATAGCAATGACCTGCTGAATTCGTTTGCTGATTTTGAAAAGAAGTTCTTTGGCGAGATGGGCCGCTCTTTCAGCGGCTTCAACACCGACATTCAGGATACCGGCAAGGAATATGTGCTGGAAGCCGAGCTGCCGGGGTTCAATAAAGAGGACATCCACGTGGATGTTCAGGACGGCGTGCTGACCATCTCCGCTAAGCACGAAGAGAAGCAGGACGAAAAGGACGAGAAGTCCGGCAAGTATGTGCGCCGTGAGCGCCGGTACGGCTCTTATCAGCGGAGCTTCAATCTGAACGGCGTGGACGCCAAGAACATCCAGGGCGCTTATGAAAATGGCGTGCTGAAGCTGACTCTGCCCAAGGAGCAGCCCACGGTGCCGGAAACCCACCGCATCGAAATTCAGTAAAAGTCTGACCCCCTCTTAAGATGAACAACCCCATGATGTAGGACAACAGGACTACACCATGGGGTTGTTTTTATGTGGTGGGGAAATATCACGTGCCTTACAAAATTTCCTGCTCCAAAGCATCAAATTCCGGGGTGGAGAAGAATTTTCCCAACGTGATTTCCAATCCGTCGCACAGCTTTTTGATAGTGACAATGGAAACATCCCGCCGCCGGGAATCCAGCATACTGTAAACTGTGGAAGGGGTAACGCCAGAGCGGGTGGCCAGCTCATTAGGGCGGATATTCCGGGCCTGGCATAGTTGGAGAAAGCGATTAGCGACTGCGTCCTTTACCGTCATACTGATTCACCTCAATTTGTTATGGCTGTGCTTTCCCAAACGACTTTCATCAGGGCGTGGCCCTGAACTCCCTCAGTCTCCTATGCGGAGGGCACCCCCTTTTCTCCTGGAATGAGAAAAGGGGGGAAAAGAATCAGAAGGGGCTGACAGGTCGGCCGCCAGCGAGAACCATCCTGCAAGCAAGCTTGCGAATGGTTTCGACGGCGGCCGGGCGGGCTGCGTGCAAACCCTGTTGCAAATTTTAGGAAAGGCAGCATCAAAAAAGACCTATTTCCTTACAAGATTTCCTGCTCTAAGGCGTCAAATTCCGGGGTCGAAAAGAATTCTCCCAACGTGATTTCCAATCCGTCGCAAATTTTTTTGATGGTCAGAAGTTTAGGATTTGTACTTCTCCCGTATAAAATATTTTTAACACTGGATGGCGGGAGACCGCATAGATTAGCCAAATAGTTAATAGTAATGTTGCGTTCCCCACATAGTTGTAAAATTCGATTTCGTACTGCCGTAATAGTATCCACTATAAATTCCCTCTATTTTCTATGGATTTGCCCTTATCATAGAAAAATTCAGTAGACAATATAGGCTATGTGTGCTACTATTAGGCTATGCATAGCCTAGTTAGGAAAATTAGTAGTGGAAGAATCTACCTGATAGGAGTAAGCCCGATAAGTTGGAGGGCAGCAGCCTGTTGGTGCGTTGGAGAAAGTTTTCTGAACGGGGGCGACTGCTTAGGTTGTTGTTTCCACAGCCGGAGCCCCCGTTCCACTATGTTTTTTTGCGTCGAACTTTTTCGCGCTCAAGCCGCGTAGGCTTGCGAATCTTTTCCCCCCCTTTTCTTTTCGGCAAGAAAAGGGGGTGCCCGTCGCGGCACGAGCGACAAGGTAGAGCATTGATGGGAAAATTGTAATTGAAGATAGTTTTCCATAAAAAGTTGTTTGGAGAATCCCATTGCTAAGCCAAATTTTTGAATAAGGAGATGTTGTCCTGCTATGGAAGAGAGAACCTGCTGCTTTACCGGCCATCGGGAAATCCCGCAATCCCATTTGCCGGCCTTGCAGAAAAAATTAGAAGAAACCATTCGGGAACTTGTTTCCCAGGGCTTTACTCGATTTGAAGCCGGCGGCGCCTTGGGGTTCGATACGCTGGCAGAAAGTACAGTCCTGAGCCTGCAAAAAGAATTTCCGGAAATCCAGTTGGTGCTGGTGCTTCCATACCTCCAGCAGGCCAAAAGCTGGAAGATGCAGGATTTAGTCCGCTATAAGGAAATCTTGCGGCAGGTGGGGGAAGAAAACATTTTCTATGTTTCCCAAAGTTATCACCGGGGCTGTATGCAGCAGCGGAACCGCCGTCTGGTGGATGACAGCGAACTCTGTGTGGCTTATTGCACCCAAGCTACCGGCGGTACAGCCTATACCGTGCAATATGCGGAGAAAAAGGGAGTGGAAGTCCGCAACCTGGCCGATACCCTCTAAAATTTGCAAAAAAGAGCATCCATGCCCCGTTTTGGGAGCGTGGATGCTTCTTTTTCTGTTTAGATTAGTCTTTTTCCAGTACCTTGACAATCTCACCGATAAAGACCCGGTGCAGGTCGTGGCCGGGATAGTTCTGGTCCAGAATCCGGCGGTCCAGGAAACAGCTTTCCTGCATATCCTGCTTGTAGAGCTTCCGGCAGATGAACACCAGCTTTGCTTCCTGATAGTAGGGGGCCGCCTGGTCAAAGGCCGGGGTCAGGCCGGTCTCCGCGTCCTTGTCGCAGTTCCGGCCGGATTTGGAGCCGCAGAGCTTCAGGGCGTCCCGGTATTCCTCGTCGAAAAAGCAAAGGGAGTAAAAATCCTGTTTCTCCACGAATTCCAGGGTGTACCGCTGGGGGCGGATGTAAATGGTGGATACATATTTCCCCCACAGCTCGCCTACGCTGCCCCAACTGGCAGTCATGGTGTTGTGCTTCTGCTCGGTGCCGGCGGTAATCAGCATCCAGCCCTTATTGATGAGGGTAAAGGGATTGACAGTAAGGGCTTCGACAGTAGTTTCATGAAATGACATAATGGGTAACCTCCTGTGTGCGTCTCAAGGGCCTTTTGAAAACTTCTCCTATTATATGCCAAAGGGCCGGGCCCCATGCTGGGCCGGACGCGTTTTTCCTAATTATAGCATCCGATTGTCAAAATACAATATAGGAAACGTGTCGAAGAGGAAAAATCTTTGGAAAACCGAGGAAAAGCCATGGAATTCCCGTTGACTTTGGGGTGGGCCGTGTTATACTTTGGGTAGGGAATTTTTTACAGAAGAGGATGTTTTTGGAAAAACCTTTCCCGTGACTTCCCTTTGCAGGGAAGGGGTATTTCTAAAATCGAAAGGAGCAAAGAGTATGGTAAAAAAATTACTGGCCGGCGTTCTGACCCTGGCCCTGGCCTTTGGGGCGTTCCCGCTGGCCGCCCAGATGCAGGCGGTTGACGAAGGCCCGGCAGTAGTACAGACTGCGGAAACCCCCGAATCCGCTTCCTGGAGCTTTAACCCCGCCGAAGCCCAGGGCCTGCCCGGAGAACTCCAGGCTGGCGGCACCGAAACCGGGGAATATCTGGGAATCCAGATTGACGCCTCGGCGGCTGGAAGCAAGTTCTCCCCTCGTGAGACCGACACCCAGGTGAATGCCGGTACGGTCTTTACAGTGCCTGTGTCCGCTAACGAAAACGGCGCAGTGTTGACCGTCACCCTTTCCGGCGGCAGTTCTACCATCCAGGTGGGCGAAACTACCTATTCCAGCGAAGGAAAAACAGTGACTATCCCCCTGACCGCCTCGGAAACCGATACCCAGGCGGTGTTGACCTTTACCAGCCAGTCTTATCTGGCCGGCATTGCTCTGACCTATACGGCCCCGGAGGAAGAGTTCCCCGGTACGCCGGAGAACGTTGCGGCAGAGGATGTGACCTATGCCTTTACCAGTCTGGACGGCCTGACGGATGCCACTGGCGCAACCCCGGCAGACGGCACCCTGGAAGGAGAAAAGGGCCAGTACCAGAACATGAAGGTGGACGCCACTGCCGGCAAGTTCTATGTGCAGCCGGAGCAGTCCCGAGTGCAGGTGAACGCCGGTACGGTGCTGTATCTCCCCGCCGCCTATGACGAGCAGGGCGCTGTGCTGCTGATTTCCGGCACCCAGGACGGCAGCACCCCCGCTAATATCCGGGTCAACGGTGAGAGCCAGACCACCAACCAGCCCATCAGCCTGGATATGAGCGACAGCAGCGCGTATCCCCAGTATGTGCAGGTGGAGTTTGACACCATCGCCTATGTGACCTCCATTTCCCTGAATTACGCCAGCGACAGCGATTTCGGCACGCCCGAAGTGGAAGCCAAGGACAAGGTGTGGGATTTCACCGCATCCAGCCCGGTAGAGCGCCCGGACGTGCAGGGGGCCCGCGCAGAGTTTGACGGCATCCAGGTGGACGCCAACGTGGGCAAGTTCTCTCCCAGAGACACCGATACCCAGGTCAATGCCGGAACCGTCCTGTATATCCCCGTAGCCCCGGATTCCCAGGGAGCCACCATCACCGTGGCCGGCAACAACTACAACAACCTGACCCTGACCCTCAACGAGGACACGGTCATCCAGACCGGGGAAGAGGTGGCCCTGCCCAGCGTGGAGGAAAACACCTATATCCCCCTGTCCTTTGAAAGCGCCGACGGCACCGGAAGCTGCTACCTGACCTCCATTACCGTGGACTATTACAGCGACAACGAAGTGATTCCCACGGTGGTGACGGTGGGCCATGGCGCCGGCTATGAATACAACACCATTCAGAGCGCTCTGGACGCCAACACTTCTTCCGCCAACCGGCCCCTGGTGCTTCTCATCGCCCCGGGCACCTATACGGAAAAAGTCACCGTCAGCAAGCCCTGGGTTTCCTTCCAGGCCATGCCTTCCAGCACAGGCGAGGCCGTGGTCATTGAAGAGAGCTATTACTCCTCCAATACCTTTACCGAGGACGGCACCTTTGTGCCCCAGGACGACTACGATGTGGGCACCGACCAGAGCGGCACCGTGCTGCTGACCTCCAACGCCACGGGCTTCAGCGCCTGCGGCATTACCTTCCAGAACAGCTATAACGTGGTGGACCACACCGGCGAAGGGGAGCAAACCCCTGCTGTGGCTTTTGGCTCCGCCGCCGATAAGGTCTATCTCAAGGACTGCCGCTTTATTGGCCGCCAGGATACCCTGTATCTCCACGGGGAAGGCGCACGGGTCTTTGTAGAGGACTGCTACATCGAGGGCACTGTGGACTTTGTCTTTGGCGACGCCAATGCGTATTTCCTCAACAGCGAACTCCACATGGCCTATTATGCAGGCCGCGACACCGGTTACTTTACCGCCGCCAACACCAAGAAGGGCGACGTGGGCCTGGTGTTCTATGACTGCGATTTGACGGTGGCCGACGAATATAAGGCTATGAGCGACAGCGAAATCAGCCTGGGCCGTCCCTGGCAGACGGAAATCTACACCGTCACTGGCCGCAACCCCGACGGCAGCAGCTACCTTATCGAGTACGACCAGAACCGGGTGAACCCCGCCTATGAGAATACCTCCTCTGCGGTGACCTTCGTGGAGTGCACCATGGATTCCGCCATTAAGAGTGAGCGCTGGAATGTGTGGACCCGCAAGGACAGCGAGGGCAACACCGTGGACGTGACCTATCACCCCAATGTCCGCTTTGTGGAGTACAATAGCCGGAGCACCGATAATGTGTATCTGGACCCGGCTGATTATCCCGATGTGGTGCTGGGCGCCATGGAGCGCACCGAGGATGCCGCCGCCCTCACCGACAGCCTGCTGGCCCAGATGGGCTTTGGTTCCGGCATGGGGAATTGGGCGCCTTCCTACACGGATTATACCGGGGATGTGCCCCAGACCGAGACCCCTGCGGATATGACCCCGCCGGTGGTTCCGACCACGGAGCCCACAGAGCCCACTGACCCCTCTGCCCCCGAGGATCCCGGTACCTCTAATCCGGAGAATCCCAGCCAGCCCGGCGGTTCTGACGATGAGAACCAGCAGCCCGGCCACCAGCCGGGAACCGGCGATAACACCCCTGCCGCTTTGGCCGCAGCGGGAATCACCCTCCTGGCCGCCGGCGTGATGCTGCCGGTGTTCCGCAGAAAGCGAGCCGGAAACTGATGAAAGGCGAAGCCCCCAATAAATTGACATGAAAAGTGCCCCTGCAAACGGCCATTGTTTGCAGGGGCACTTTATTGTATCAATACGGGCTCAGCCGCCGGAGGCAGAGGCCAGCTCACCCTCGTAGGAAAGGGACCAGGAGTATTCCCCGTCATCGTAATAGTATAGGGAGGAAGTATCGGAAACGGAGCACTCGTCGGTGCGCCCGCTGCCGGTAATTTCCTGAGATTCCGGGAGCTCCTCCAAAAATTCCTGGCACAGGGAATCTGTCACATCGGCATTGCCGGTGGCCTGTACCAAAGCGGAAAATACCGGGGTATAGGTTTGGGCGGCAGTGGTCTCCGCCCCGGCATAAATGTGGTTCAGGGTAATGGAAGCGGTGCCAGAGGCTCCGCTGCTGAGACGGCTTTTCAGGATAATGGAGATATCCGTATCGTCATCCAGGGTAACCGTATAATTGCGGACATAATAATTGGAGCCTTCGTAGTTGTCGTCTGGGGAGGTCTCGTCCTGCAGGACGAAAAGATAGGGGCGCAGGGCTTCGCTCATGGCAGTCTGGTAGGTGTCAAAGCGCTGTGCCGCTGCCTGCCGTGCTTCTTCCCGGGAGGTGCAGCCGGAGGTTGTGAGACAGAGCAACACCGGCAGAATTGCCGCTACAATCTTTTGTGCAATCACAAATCCACCACCCCTTTTGCGTTTTTCCAGGTATCCAGTCCATCTCGTTTATTATAACAGGGAAGAGGAGAGTGGTAATGTTAATTTTGTGATAATAATGAAAATTTTGTGTGAATAAGCCGAAGGCCGCCGGCTTCGGGCCGTAGAAAATTCCCGGCTGGAAAAGGAAATTTTCTTCTATAGCCCTTGGCAGACGGTGGATTTTTGCGTATGATGAAGGGGAAGTACCCCGGGAATCCAGCCCGGAAAAGAAACGGAGGAACTGTCCATGAAGCAAGCAACCATTATCGCAGATCGTGATTTTATCCTGGGAGAGACCGACCCCCGGATTTTCGGCTCTTTTATTGAGCATTTGGGACGGGCCGTGTATGAGGGCATTTACCAGCCCGGCAGCCCCTTTGCCAATGAAGAGGGGTTCCGGAAGGACGTGCTGGGCCTGGTCCAGGAGCTGGGAGTGCCGGTGGTCCGGTATCCCGGGGGGAATTTCGTCTCCGGCTATCACTGGGAGGACGGCGTAGGCCCCAAAGACCAGCGCCCAGCCCGGGTGGAGCCGGCCTGGAGCGTCATCGAGACCAACCAGTTCGGCCTCAACGAGTTTGCTGCCTGGGCCAAGGAGGCCCGCTCCCAGGTGATGATGGCGGTGAACCTGGGCACCCGAGGCCCGGAGGACGCCCGGAACCTGCTGGAATACTGTAACTTTCCCAAGGGAAGCTATTACAGCGATTTGCGCCGGAGCCACGGGGTGGAAGCGCCCCACAACATCAAGCTGTGGTGCCTTGGCAACGAGATGGACGGCCCCTGGCAGATGGGCCACAAGACCGCGGCGGAGTATGGCCGGGCGGCGGCGGAAACCGGCCGGCTCATGAAAATGCTGGACCCCTCCATTGAGCTGGTGGCCTGCGGCAGCTCCAACATGACCATGCCCACCTTTGCCCAGTGGGAAGCCGATGTGCTGGACGCCTGCTATGATGAGGTGGACTACATTTCCCTGCACCAGTATTTTGAGAACAGCGCCGATAATACCCCGGAGTTTTTGGCGGGCAGCGTGAAAATGGACCAGTTCATCTCCTCGGTGGCCTCCATCTGCGACTATATCCAGGCCAAGAAGCACGGGAAGAAGAAAATCCACCTGTCCTTTGACGAGTGGAATGTGTGGTACCACTCCAACGAGGCGGACAAGACCCTGGAAAAGTGGGTGCAGGCCCCCCATCAGCTGGAGGACGTGTACAACTTTGAGGACGCTTTGCTGGTGGGCAGCCTGCTGATTACCCTCCTGCGCCACGCCGACCGGGTGAAGATTGCCTGCCTGGCCCAGCTGGTCAACGTCATCGCCCCCATTATGACTTCGGATACCGGGGCCTGGCGGCAGACCATTTTCTATCCCTTTGCCCAGGCCAGCCGGTACGGCCGGGGAACCGTGCTCCAAACCCTGGTGAAATCCCCGGTGTACGAAAGCAGCTACGGCGACGCCCCCTATCTGGACGCGGTGCTGGTGGAAAATGAGGAGGAAGGGGGCCTGACCCTGTTTGCCGTGAACAAGTCCCTGGAAGAGGGCATGGAGATTTCCTGCGATTTGCGCCAGTTTGCCGGCTATCAGGTAGCGGAGCAGAGCCTCCTGACCCACGAGAATCTCAAAGCTGTGAACACAGAGCAGGACCCCTTCCAGGTGCGCCCGGTCTCCGGCGGGAACGCCGCCATAGAGGGAGGCCGGCTGACGGCGGTGCTGCCCAAGCAGAGCTGGAACGTTATCCGCCTGGAAAAACGGGCTTAACGGGGAGAAGCGTATGGAAACCATCCGTTTGCCTGACGGCCCCTTGTTCCGGGGGATTGCGCCGGCGGAATTGACCTCCCTGCTGGAATGCCTGGGGGCCCGGCAGGGGGACTATGCCCGGGGAGAAACCGTGTTTTCCGCCGGGGAGCGGCTGCACGCCTTTGGCCTGGTGCTGGAGGGCCGCGTGCAGATTGAAATGGAGGATTTCTGGGGCAACCGGAGCATTCTGGACCAGGTGGGGCCGGGGGGACTCTTTGGGGAAGCCTATGCCTGTGTGCCGGAAGAGCCGCTGATGGTCCGGGTGACGGCGGCGGCCCCCTGCCGGCTGCTGCTGTTGGACGCCCGGCGGGTGCTCCATCCCTGCCGGCAGGCCTGCGGCTATCATCAGCAGCTGCTCCTGAACCTCATGGGCATCCTAGCCCGGAAGAACCTCCACCTGTCCCGACGGATGCTCCAAACGGCCCCCAAAACCATCCGGGGCCGGCTCACCGCTTATTTGTCCTCTCAGATGCTGCGCCAGGGTACCCGGGAAGTGGAAATCCCCTTTAACCGGCAGCAGTTGGCCGAATACCTGGGGGTGGATCGCAGCGCCCTTTCCCACGAAATCGGCAAAATGCAGAAGGAAGGGCTGCTGACTGCCAGAAAAAACCGCTTCGCTGTGAAGTCCAGGGCATGGATGACGGGAGAAGGGGAGGCATCGGCGGAAAAAGCAAAAGCGAAAGAAGAGACTGGAAGGGCGTAGACTTTAGCACTCAAATCTATCGAGTGCTAAAATTAACAAATAAGCTATTGATAATTCATAATTTAGACATAACAGGCCGGTATACTACAGATAGTCCCAAGACCCAAATGCACTGCAAGGAGGGGTTATCATGAATGCTCAGAAATTTACACAGAAATCCCTGGAAGCCATTCAGTCGGCGCAGAATTTGACCATTGAGCGCCAGAATATGCAGCTGGAGGAAGAGCACCTGTTTTACGCGCTGCTCACCCAGGAGGAGGGCCTGATTCCCCAGCTTTTGAAAAAGATGAACTGTAATCTGGAAGCCCTCCAAAAGGAAACCGAAAAGCTTCTGGACAAGTATCCCCATGTGTCCGGCCCCGGCCGGGAGGCGGGGAAAATCTACGTCTCCGGCGATGTGGACCAGGTTCTCAACCAGGCGGAGAAGATTGCCGATACCATGAAGGACGAGTATGTGTCCGTGGAGCACCTGTTCCTGGCTTTGCTGGAACACCCCAATTCCGCTCTGCAAAACCTGTTTCAGACCTTCGGCATTGATAAGAACAATTTCCTCAATGTCCTGGTCTCTGTCCGGGGCAACACCCGGGTCACCAGCGACACCCCCGAGGCCACTTACGACGCTTTGAAGCGCTATGGCACGGACCTGGTGGAGCGGGCCCGGAGCAAAAAGATGGACCCGGTCATCGGCCGTGACGACGAAATCCGGAATGTCATCCGGATTCTTTCCCGGAAAACCAAGAACAACCCGGTTCTCATCGGCGAGCCCGGCGTGGGCAAAACCGCCATTGCCGAAGGCCTGGCCCAGCGGATTGTCCGGGGGGATGTGCCCAACACCCTTCAGGACAAGACCATATTCTCCCTGGATATGGGCGCCCTCATTGCCGGCGCAAAGTTCCGGGGCGAGTTTGAGGAGCGGCTGAAGTCCGTCCTCAACGAGGTGAAGAAGAGCGAGGGCAAGATTATCCTCTTTATCGATGAGCTGCACACCATTGTGGGCGCCGGCAAAACGGAAGGCTCCATGGACGCCGGCAACCTGCTCAAGCCCATGCTGGCCAGAGGTGAGCTCCACTGCATCGGCGCCACCACCCTGGACGAGTACCGCCAGTACATCGAAAAGGACGCCGCTTTGGAACGCCGTTTCCAGCCGGTCATGGTCAACGAGCCCAGCGTGGAGGACACCATCGCCATTCTCCGTGGCCTGAAAGAGCGCTATGAGGTGTATCACGGCGTGAAAATCACCGACAACGCCCTGATTGCCGCCGCTACCCTGTCCGACCGCTATATTTCCGACCGGTTCCTGCCGGACAAGGCCATCGACCTGGTGGATGAGGCCTGCGCTACCATCCGTACGGAAATCGACTCCATGCCCACGGAGCTGGACGTGATTCAGCGGAAGATTATCCAGCACGAAATTGAGGAAGCCGCCCTGAAAAAGGAGAGCGACACCCTCTCCAAGGAGCACCTGGCGGAGATCCAGAAAGAGCTGGCGGAGATGCGGGCGGAGTTTAACTCCCTGAAGGCCAAGTGGGAAAACGAAAAGGCTTCCATCGGCAAGGTGCAGAAGCTCCGGGAAGAGCTGGAAGCCCTCAACGCCGAGATTGAAAAGGCCCAGGAGCAGTATGACCTGAACCGGGCCGCAGAACTGAAATACGGCCGCCTGCCCCAGCTCCAGAAAGAGCTCCAGGAGGAAGAGGCCAAAGCGGAAAACGGCCAGCAGGAACACAGCCTGCTCCGGGATAAAGTCACCGACGAGGAGATCGCCCGGATCGTAGAGCGCTGGACGGGCATCCCGGTTTCCCGCCTCATGGAAGGGGAGCGGGAGAAGCTCCTGCACCTGGAAGACATCCTGCATCGGCGGGTTATCGGCCAGGACGAAGCCGTCACCAAGGTCACGGAGGCCATCCTGCGCAGCCGCGCCGGCATCCAGAACCCCAACCGCCCCATTGGCTCCTTCCTGTTCCTGGGCCCCACCGGCGTGGGCAAGACGGAGCTGGCCAAGGCCCTGGCCGCCAACCTCTTCGACGACGAAAAGAATATGGTCCGTATCGACATGACGGAATATATGGAGAAATTCTCCGTGTCCCGGCTCATTGGCGCGCCTCCCGGATATGTGGGCTATGAGGAGGGCGGCCAGCTGACCGAGGCCGTGCGCCGCAAGCCCTATTCCGTGGTGCTCTTCGATGAAGTGGAGAAGGCCCATCCGGATGTGTTCAATATTCTGCTTCAGGTGCTGGACGACGGCCGGATTACCGATTCCCAGGGCCGCACCGTGGACTTTAAGAACACCATCATTATCCTGACCTCCAACCTGGGCTCCCAGTATCTGCTGGAGGGCATCGACCAGGACGGCAATATCACCCAGGAGGCCCGGAACCAGGTAGAAGAGCTTCTGAAGCGCAGTTTCCGCCCGGAGTTCCTGAACCGGCTGGACGAGATTGTCTTCTACAAGCCCCTGACCCGGGACAACATCTCCCACATTGCGGATTTGCAGATCGAGGACCTCAACCGCCGTCTGGAAGAGAAGCAGCTTTCCTGCGAAATCACCGAGGCCGCCAAGGCGTATATCATCGACAACGGCTACGACCCGGTGTACGGCGCCCGTCCTCTCAAGCGGTTTATCCAGCGGACAGTGGAAACCCTCATCGCCAAGACCATTCTCCGCAGCGACCTGCTTCCCGGCACAGTGCTGGTGGTGGATGTGGAAAACGGGGAATTGAAGGTCACCTACCGGCTGCCCCTGCGGAACGTGTAAGTTTAATGGCATGCCTTATTATATGGCATAAAATAAAAGAATCGCTGTGTCCTTTCCAAAAGGAAGGCACAGCGATTTTTGTTGCAAATTTTCGCATTCCGGCAAGGGCTACTCCGCGACAACTTCACTTTCGCCTTGATGCGAGTTTTCCCGCGGGTTGCGTCAAGGCTCAGCCTAACTTTGCAAGTTTTCGAATTTTGGCAAAGCCTACTCCGCGACAACGCAGCTTGCGATTTGATGCGAGTTTTCCCGCGGATTTGGCAAAGCCTACTCCGCGACAACGCAGCTTGCGATTTGATGCGAGTTTTCCCGCGGATTGCGTCAAGGCTCAGCCTTGCGCGGACTGGCAGCGGGTACTACCCGCCTATAGCCGGTTTGGAAGTCGATGAGGTTGCGCAGGGGTTCTCCGGCCAGATAGGCCCTCAGGTTGTCTGCGGAAATCCGGACAATGCGCTCTAGGGTTTCCGGCAGATGGTAAAATCCGGAAACGTGGGGCGTAATGACGGCGCTGGGCAAATCCCAGAGGGGATGGTCTGGAGGAAGGGGCTCCGGGTCCGTGACATCCAGCCCGGCGCCGGAGAGGCGGCCCCTTTCCAGTGCGTCGCACAGGGCCTGGGTGTCCACCAGATTGCCCCGGCCTACATTGAGGAATACCGCCCCTTCCTTCATCAGGTTCAGGCGGCGGGCGTCCAGAAGATGGAAGGTTTCCCGGGTGCCGGGGAGGGAGGCCGCCACTACGTCTGCCCGAGGAAGCAGCTCGTCCAGCTTGTCCGTCAGGTGCACTTCATCGGCGTAGTCCGGCCGGCTGGCGTCCCTGCGCCGCACGCCGATAACGTAGGCCCCCAGGGCCTTGACCCGCTTGGCGAATTCTCCGCCGATGTCCCCCATGCCCAGGACCAGTATAGTGGAGCCGTAAATGGAGCGCACCTGGCCCTGGCTCTTCCACTGATGCTGATGCTGGGCGTCCCGATAGGTGTGGAGCCGCTTGAAGATTTCCAGCAGCATCCCCAGCATGTGCTCGGAGATGGCCAGGCCGTAAGCGCCGGTGGCGTTGGTGAGCAGGGCCTTGGGCGGCAGCACCCCCGGGGCCAGATAGGCCTCTACCCCGGCGCTGCTGCATTGAAGCCATTCCAGCTCATCGGAATCCCGGAGATACCGGGCCGGGGGGCAGCCGATAATGATGTTGGCCTCCATAACTTCCCGGGGCAGGACCGTGTCCGGCAGACGGTAGAGGAAGCTGCATCCGGGGGCGCAGCTCTCCAGTAATTTTTGGTGGCGTTCTTCCACGGGTAAAAGCACAAGAATGGTTTGGTTCATATTGGCAAAACTCCTTTGTGACGGATGTAACGGGCTTACATGAGCCCCAGGGTGCCCTTCCAGGCCAGAATCCGGAACACCGCGTGGTCCAGCATCTCCTGGGGAATCACGCCGGCCTCCACGGCTTCCAGCAGGTCTTGGTAGGCGGCCTGGTAGTCGCTGCACAGGAGAATATCGTTCCCCGCCAGGAACGCCTGGACGTAAGCGCTGTGTTCCAGCCCGAAGTCCTGGCCGGCAATGGCCTCCATGGACAGGTCGTCGGTGAGAATCACGCCGGTAAAGCCCATTTCCTCCCGGAGATATCGGTGAACCTTGGGGGACAGGGAGGCGGGCAGGGTGTCGTCCATACAGGCCACGGTGTTGTGGGACACCATAATGGCGTAGGCCCCTGCGTCAATGCCCGCCTGGAAGGGCACCAAATCCCGGTTTTCCAGAGCGTAGAGGGAGCGCTCGTCCAGGGAGGCCCCGGCGTGGGTGTCGTCGTTGGAACCGTAGCCCGGGAAGTGCTTGAGCACCGAGGAAAGCCCCTCCTTATGGAAGGCCTCCATGACGGTGGTGACGTATTCCGCGGTTTCCTCCGGGCCCTGGCCCAGAGTCCGGCTGTAAATAAAGTCCTCCGGGTTGGTGGACACATCCGCCACGGGAGCCAGGTTCACGTTAATACCCAAATCCAGCAGCAGCTGGGCCTTTTCCTCGGCGTCCTCCTGGACTCGGTCCAGGCCGCCCATGGCGTAGAGCAGCTGGGGGGAACGGAAAGGGGTGGAGCGCAGGTTGGGGTTGCTGCTGACGCGCACCACTTCCCCTCCCTCTTCGTCCACCGCTACCAGCAGGGGGATTTCCGCTACGGACTGCCAGCCCTGAATCATGTTCTGCACCTGCCAGCGGGTTTTTTCCTCATAATCCCGGCCGAAGGTCACGTACCCTCCCAGATGATAGGTCACCACGTCGTCCCCGGCCCCTGTTTCCGGCACCCGGCCCAATAGGAGCTGACCCACTTTTTCCTCGGTGCTCATGGACTGCAACGCCACATAGGCTTTGGAATAGCTGTCGGAAAATACGCCGCCGTCCTTCCAGCTGGCGGGGATGGAGTCTCCCGGTTCCCCGGTTTTTTCCGCCTGGAGGGCCACCAGGTTTTCGCCGCTTTCCAGTTTGCCCTGGTATTGCACGGTCACCGCATCCCCTTCTCCGGGATTGGGCAGGCCGCTCCATTGGGTGTTGGAGGCGTCCAGCTGGTATTCCTGGCCGTCCTGGGCCTGTATCGTTAAAGTGGAGCCGTCATAGGAGAGCACAATTCCGGAAAGAGTGCCGTCCGGGGCCGGGGTAGGCGAAGGGGTGGCTTCCGGCGTGGGGGAGGGCAGGCTGGATTCCTCCCCATTGGGGGAACATCCCAAAGGCAGCAGGAATACCAGGCAAAGCAGGCACAGCAAGCCCTTTCGGAGTAAGGAGGAAAATTCTCGGGCATTCATGGGAATCGTTCCTTTCTACATTCTTTATAAGCAGAGGCCCGCAGGGGCCGTTCATAGCTGTTATTATTATAGCATAGATTTTTCCAAAAAGCAGTGGATAGCCGAAAATGGGGGAGGGGAACTCCCAAAAACAGGGAAATCAGAATTGACAACTACCCCCGGGAAAGGGTATCATCAAAGCAGGACGACTGCGCCTATGGCGCTATGGATAGAATGGATAGGAGGCACAGAGATGCGTATTGAAACTCTGCTGAAAGAACTTTCCTGCCCTCTGCCGGAAGGGCTTTCCCCGGATACGGAGATTACCGGCGTGGTGTATGATTCCCGAAAAGCAGCCCCGGGCTGCGCTTTTGTCTGCCTGCGGGGCGCCCGGGCGGACGGCCACCAGTTTGCCCCCAAGGCGGCCCAGGCCGGCGCTGCGGTGATTGTCGCCGAGGAGCCGGTGGACTGCAATGTCCCGGTGGTAATCGTGCCCGACACCCGCTATGCCTTGGCGGTGATGAGCGCCGCCTGGTTCGGCCATCCGGCCCGGGAAATGAAGGTTATCGGCATTACCGGCACCAAGGGCAAGACCACCTCTTCTTATATGATTCGCTCCATTTTGGAGGCGGCGGGCCACAAGACCGGCCTGATTGGCACCATCGGCGCGGTGATTGGGGAGGAGATGATCCCCACAGAGAACACCACCCCGGAATCCTGGGAGGTGCAGCGGCTGTTCCGCCAAATGGTTGACGCCGGCTGTGAATACTGCGTCATCGAGGCCTCCTCCATTGGTTTGAAAGCCCACCGGGTGTCGGGCTTTACCTTTGAAGTGGGCCTGTTCACCAACTTCTCCCCGGACCACATTGGTGGCGACGAGCACGCGGACATGGACGAGTACCGCCGGTGCAAGAGCATGCTGTTCCGCCAGTGCCGCACGGGAATCGTCAATATCGACGACCCCAGCTGGCAGGGGATTCTGGAAAACCACACCTGCGCCGTGCGGACCTACGGCTTTTCCCAGGAGGCGGAGCTCCGGGGGGAGAATGAGCACCTGGTTTCCCGGCCCGGCTATTTGGGGGTCCACTTTGACGTGAAGGGGGCTATGGACTTCCCGGTGGACGTGGATATTCCCGGCAAGTTCAACGCTTATAACGCCCTGGGGGCCATTGCCGTGTGCCATCACCTGGGCATTCCCCAGGAGGCCATGCAGAAGGGTCTGGACGTGGTGAAGGTCAAGGGCCGGGTGGAGCCGGTGCCGGTGCCCGGCCACTACACCCTGCTCATCGATTACGCACACAACGCCGTGAGCATGGAGAGCATCCTCTCCACCCTCCGGGAATACCACCCGGCCCGGCTCATCTGCCTGTTCGGCGCAGGGGGAAACCGGCCCAAGATCCGCCGGTATGAAATGGGGGAGGTCAGCGGCTGTATGGCGGACCTTTCGGTGATTACCGCAGACAATTCCCGCTATGAGGATGTGCTGGACATTTTGGCGGACATCAAGGTGGGCCTTGCCAAAACCGACGGCAAGTATATCGAGATTCCCGACCGCCGGGAAGCCATTCGCTGGTGCTTGGAAAACGCCCAGGATGGAGACATTGTGGTGCTGGCCGGCAAGGGTCACGAGGATTACCAGGAAATCCAGGGGGTAAAGCATCCCTTTGACGAGCGGGTGGTAATCCGGGAGCTTTTGGAAGAAATCAAACAGGAAAAGGAAAACAGCCAGAAAGGATGACAGGCTATGAAACTCACAGCAAGAGAAATCGCGGCGGCCTGCGGGGGAAAGCTCCTTTGCGGCGATCCGGAAACCCCAGTGACCTCCTTTAGCACCGACAGCCGGGACATCCGCCCGGGGTGCTTTTTCGTGCCCCTGAAAGGGGAGCGCACCGACGCCCACATTTATATTGAAGCCACCCTGGCCGCCGGGGCCGCCGGCACCTTCACCCAGTATGAGAAGGCCCCGGAGAACGACAGCCACCCCTGGATTTATGTCCGGGACTGCGCCAAGGCCCTGCAGCAGACTGCGGCCTGGTACCGCAGCCGCTTCTCCATCCCGGTGGTGGGTATTACCGGCAGTGTAGGAAAAACCACTACCAAGGAAATGGTGGCCCTGGCCTTTTCCGCCGGGTTTCACACCATGCGCACCCAGGGGAACCAGAACAGCCAGATTGGCCTGCCCCTGACCCTTTTCCAGCTGGAGCCGGAGCATGAAGCGGCGGTCATCGAAATGGGCATGAGCGAGTTCGGGGAGATGTCCCGGCTGGCCGCCATTGCCCGGCCCGACGCGGCCATTATGACCAACATCGGCCTTTCCCATATCGGCCAGCTGAAAACCCAGGAGAATATCCTCCGGGAGAAGCTCCACATTACCGACGGCTTTGGCCCGGACAACGTGCTGTTTGTCAATGGGGACGACCCCTATCTGGCCACCCTGCGCCAGGGCCTGCCCTTCCCGGTGATTGCCTACGGCATGGGGGAAACCTGTGAGTACCGCATCACCAACGTGGAATCCCGGAAGGACGGCACCGCCTTCCAGCTGGCCTTTGCGGGGCAGGTGCTGCCGGTGTTTGTGCCGGCCTTTGGCCTGCACATGGCCTACAACGCCGCCGCCGCCATTGCCGCCGCCCGCTGGGCGGGGATTGCCCCGGAAAAGGCCGCCAAGGCCCTGGCTGGATACCGCCCCCTGGCCATGCGCCAGCAGCAGTATGAGGCGGGAGGCATTTTGGTCATCGACGACACCTACAACGCCAGCCCGGATTCCATGATGGGGGGCGTGGACGTGCTGTGCTCCCTGGAGGTTTCCGGCCGCCGGGCCGCTGTGCTGGCGGATATGCTGGAACTGGGAGAGCTGTCCCAGGAGGCCCACCGGAAAGTGGGGCGCTACTGCGGGGAGAAGAAGCTGGATTTCCTCTTTACTGTAGGGGAGGAGGCCCGGCAGATTGCCGCCGGGGCCCGGGAGGTTTCCCCGGAAATGGACTGCCGGGAGTTTATGGACAACGATTCGGCCCTGGCCGCCCTGCGGGAAGTCCTGCGCCCGGGAGATGCCGTGCTGGTGAAGGGCTCCCGGGGGATGCACACCGATGAGATCGTCCACGGCCTGCTGAAAGGGGATATCCGGATTCGGTAACAGCTTTATGAATGAAACATGAATAAATAAAGCTGAATTCATGAACAGGCCGCAGAAAACGGGATTTTTTCTAAGAAAATCCGGGAAAAATCAGGATTAGCCCTTGCATCTTCCTTCGTTCTGTGATAGACTGTAACCAATTTGTTACCTTTTGTAATGGATTTGTAATCTTTCAAATGTCTATTAGCGTTCTCCAGATGAGGGAACAGGAACGATAAAGTTGCAGGAAGGGCGGTTTTTCCGATGATAAAGAAAGTGCTGGCAGTTGTGGCCAGCGTTGTGATTGCGGCAAGCAGTATTTCCATGGGCGGCCTGACGGTTTCCGCTGTCAGCGGCGCTACGGGCGTGGGCCTGGCAGAGCATGTGATGACGGCGGAGCGTGAGAATTGGTCCTATGTATACGGCGGCACCAGCCCCGGAAGCGTGGACTGCTCCGGCCTTATCGTCACCTATAAGGGCGTGGGCGGTGTGCGCACCAACCTGTTGGGCTCCTCCTCGGAATCCGGCAACGTCAGCGACGGCATCCCCCGCATCCACGGCCTGGGGCTGTGGCAGCCCGGCCATGTGGGCGTCTATGTAGGCAGTGGCATGGCGGTGGACGCCCGGAACGAGGCCAGCGATATTGTGTATCACGCGGTTTCCTCGAAGAAGTGGCAGAAGTGGTTCAAGGTGGCGGGGGTCAACTATCCCGACACCGGCTGGCAGACCTTTGAGGGCAACCGGTACTATTATGAAGACGGTCAATATGTGGTCAACTGCACCCGCGTAATTGACGGCAAGACTTATACCTTCGACAGCAACGGCATTGCCGGCGGCGGCTCCATCGCCACCCCGGAGGAATTGGCTGCTGCGGGTCAGGCGGAGGCGGCCGAAAAGGCTGCTGCGGAAGCCGCCGCCGCTGAAAAGGCAGCGCAGCAGGAAGCGGCGGAAAAGGCCGCTGCCGAAAAGGCTGCCGCTGAGAAGAAGGCCAAGGAAGAAGAGGCCGCCAGAAAGAAGGCGGAGGAAGAAAAGAAGGCTGCGGAAGAAGCTGCCCGGAAGAAGGCCGAGGAAGAAGCCGCCGCCAAGAAAGCTGCGGAGGAAGCCGCTTCCCAGCAGGGACAGGAGCTGGCCCGCTCCTTGGCAACAGAGACCGTTCCCCTGGAAGAGAAGGTGATGCCTACGGTGAAGGCCGCTGTTGTCCCGGAGATTCGGGAGCAGGCCCCGGTAAATGCCGGCGCTACCGCTTTTGTGCTGGTGCTGCTGGTGTTCCTGGTTTCCGGAATGTCTTTCCTGATTTACCGCATGAAGCACGTGGTGAACCATACCAGCTATGTGCCTGCCATGGATTTGACCTTTGTCCGGCAGATTTCCCGCCGGATGGAAAAGAACCTGGCGGAAAAGGCCGGCCGTATCAGCCGCAAGCGCAAGTAATCCTGCAATTACGAAATTTAGCCCCCGGAATTTGGTTCCGGGGGCTTTTTGCGCCTTTATAGACAGATGTTTTTTCAGTCCAATTTTTTGCTTAGGCAGTTACGCGTGGACAAAGCGGAAGGTTTGCCCTCGCTTCCCTCAAATACGGATTGGCGTCCTTAGATGGCCAAAACGCCTTGGTCGCTTTCAATGAGTTCGTAGATTCGGTCTTCCATGCCGGTTTCCGTGTTGATATACACCAGGATGTTCTCCCCATCCTCCCCCTTGCAGACGAACTCCCAGCAGAGGGTCTCGTCCAGCCCCGGGGTGGGGATCATGGCCAGGGAGGGGTCCTGCTGGATTTCCAGCCGGGGGCTCACCGATTCCCGGGCCTTCTGGGCGGAAACAGCAATCTCAGGGATTTCCCGTTGGGTGTGGTTCATGAGATAACCAGTAGCGTTGTAGGAGACGATCTCCCCGTTGTCCAGGGCAACCCCCACTTTAATCAGGTCTGGATAGCAGGTAACGGCATTTCCGGCGCTGTCCTCTTCCAGCCAGGCAAAGTTAAAGGTACACACGCCGTCGGCGGTGACGTAGTAGCTTTCCTTGACGGATTCCACGCCTGCTGTCTGGGAAAGGAATTCTTTGGCCTTTTCCAGGGCCTCCTCCTGGGAGAGTTTGTTTTCTCTGACTTCCCGGGGATTGGAAATAGAGCACAGCAGCCCGCCGTCCTTGGAGACGGAAATCCGGGTATCCCCGTGGGTGAAGTTATAGCAGGGCAGGCCGCCGCCGGTATCGGTGGTGTGCTCGAGACCGTCGGACTCTACTCCCAGGAATTTAGCCGCGGCCTGCTCCGCGTTGCCCTGGGGCAGACGCTCCAGCTGGCTGGTGGCCTTGGCAGTGCGCTGGCTGATGTGGTCGCTGAAGGGGCCGTCATAGATAAGGGTGGGGTATTCCCCAAAGGCCGAAGCGCTCTCTTCCAGCTGGTCGCTGAAGGTGGGGAGGGCTTCTGTGACGTTTTGCAGGGTGTTTTTGGCCTCTGTCATGGTGACTCGCCCATAGCGGAAGCGCTCTTCCAACTTTTGCAGCTCCTGGTTTAGGGTCTGGGCGTATTGCCGCAGGGAAGAGAGGTTGTTGAATTCTTCTTCCCCTAAAGTGGAGCCAGCCGCCAGCCGCCGGGAAAGATAGGAAGCATAGTCCCCAGCCTGGGAGAGAAAGCGGTTAATGTTGTTGGAGTTCTCCCCGGAGGTGGGCAGCGCGGCCAGGGCGGCCTTGGCCCCGGAGGATTCCTCCAGGAGCTGGGCGGCCAGGCCGGTCTGCGCGGTGGCAGTGTTGGCGTAGCGGGCCTTTTCTAAAGCGTCCTCCATGCCGGACACATAGCCGGAAAGGTCGTTGACAGCCCGCTGGTATACGTAAGAGAGGGTGGTTTCTGCCTGGGATTTCTCCATAACTTGGAGGGCAAAACTGGCGCCCAGCACCAGGGCCGCTGCCAGGGCAAAGGTCCCCACCCGGATTTTTCCTCTGCGGTTCATGCAAAAGCCTCCTTGTCGGGTTCATGATAAAAAAGTCTTTCCCAATGCAGGCTTATTATACGGCAAATGAAAAAAGAGGCTGCTGCACAGACCAAAAGCCGTGCAGCAGCCTCTTTGAGGTTATCCAATGAGAAGGGAACTCTTATTTTTGATAGAAGTCAGCAGTCTCCTGGAAGAAGGCGTCGATGTTGTCCCAGCGGGAGGCAGGGGGAATATCGCAGCCGGAGGAGATGACGAAGTTGGGATAGCTGCTGCACTCTTCCAGCAGGGTGCGGGTGGCCTCACGGATGGAATCCGGGGTGCCGTTGCAGAACTGGCCGGCCGGGTCGATGTTGCCCATGACCAGGGAGTCAGCAGGCAGGTTTTCCAGAGCCACCTTCATGGGAGTGGCGTTGCCCATATGATAGACAGAGAGCTTCAGCTCGGCCAGGCTCTCCATCTGACGGGGCACGGCGTCGCCGCAGTTGTGGTAGCCGAAGAGGAAGGAATCATCCTCTACTGCTTCGCGAATCTCCTTCACATAGGGAATGGAGAATTCATCGTTCATAGCGGGGGGCAGCAGGCCAGCCAGAGGTTCGGCCATGAGCACGCCGGAAGCGCCTACAGCCTTATAGGCCTTGATGTACTCAATGAGGAAAGCCGTGGCCTTTTTCAGCACAGTGTGTACCATGTCCGGGTCGTCATAGCAGTAGATCATAGCATCGGAAACGCCCATGAGACGGCCAGCCAGAGAGAAAGGCCCGATAACGCCGGCCAGTACCGGACGGTCGGTGATGAGGCCCACAGCCTGCCGGATGGCCTCTACATAAATGCCCGTGCGGCCAGCGCCTACAGCAGGAACCTGCAGGGCGTCAGCTTCTTCCTGGGTTTCCACAATGTGGCCCACAATGGTGGGAACTTCGTCGTCCGTGATGCGGGCCTGTGCGCCGAAAGCCTCGGCTTCCACGGAGAGGTCCATCATGCTCACGGAAGCGCAGGAGTCCACCCGGTCAGCAACGGCTTTCATGCCTTTGGCCTGCAGGGCGCTGTCCATTACCAGCTCGTTAACTGTGCAGCCCAAAAGCTGAATAGAGGGGAAGGAAAGGATGGGCATGGGCTTTTTCACCGGGGAAGTGCGGATGTCTTCCAGCCATTTTTGTACGTTCATAAAGAGATCGCTCCTTTTGTTTAATGTGAATGTAGAATTCATAAAAGTCAGTAGGTTTACGTCCAGTATAGCCGGTAAGGCCACGGCCTGCTGGTAGTATTCCGCTGTTTTTTGAAAATTTTTGAAAAATCTCTGGGAAATCCTTTCCCAATATTGCCGGGAAGAGGCTGGTGGGCAGGCTTGCCCTTTTTTTGGATTTCTGTTACAATGGCCCCAAAGAGGAGAAGTTTTGGCTCCTGGGTCTTTTCCATGCCGGCAGCTCCCTATCCATTGTGCCCAAAAGCGCCCGGAACAGGGCCGTTGGGTTTTGTGTTCCCCACAAAGTAGGGAGAAAGCTGGAGCGGGCGCTTGCATTTGTTTTGGAAATCACATACAATAGAGATAGATTTTCGGAGGTAGATGCTATGAAGATGACTTCCCTCGTGCCAGGTGCATATGATGTTTTTGGCGGTGTAATGGGGGAAGACGGCATTTTGTAGCGTCCCATAGTGCCGGGCTGCGTCATTTTTTGCCGCAGCCCTTTTGGTTTACCAAACAGGAATCCGCCCCTTTTGGGCCGGCAGAGAGAAAGGAATGGTCATCCTATGAAAAAAGTAGCAGTGATTATGGGCAGTGACAGCGATTTTCCCGTGGTATCCGCAGCGGTGAAGCGTCTGAAGGGCTGGGACATCCCCGTGGAGGTTCACGTGATGTCCGCCCACCGCACCCCGGAGCAGGCGGCAGCTTTTTCCGCCGGCGCGAAAGAGAACGGCTTCGGTGTGATTATCGCAGCAGCCGGTAAGGCCGCCCATCTGGCCGGCGTGCTGGCCGCCCACACCACCCTGCCGGTGATTGGCATCCCGGTGAAGTCCTCCACCCTGGACGGCCTGGACGCCCTGCTGGCTACGGTGCAGATGCCCAGCGGGATTCCGGTGGCTACCGTTGCCATCGATGGCGCGGACAACGCCGCTATCCTGGCCGCCCAGATGCTGGCCCTCTCCGACGACGCTCTGGCAGACAAGCTGGCTGCCATGAAGGTGCAGATGCAGGAAGGCGTGGCCAAGAAGGACGCCGCCCTTCAGGAGAAGGTCGCAGAGCTGTAAATCCTATTTGAAAATCCAAAATTCCGGCGCAATCAGCGAGAAAGGAACGTTATCATATGAAGAGTTTCAGCGAGAGCTATAAGGCTGCCGGCGTGGACGTCACTGCCGGTTATCAATCCGTGGAGCTGATGAAGCAGCATGTGGCCCGCACCACCATCCCCGGCGTGGTTTCCGGAATCGGCGGCTTCGGCGGCCTGTTCCAGCCGGACCTCACCGGCATGAAGGAGCCGGTGCTGGTTTCCGGTACCGACGGCGTGGGCACCAAGCTGCGCCTGGCTTTCCTCATGGACAAGCACGACACCGTGGGCATTGATTGCGTGGCCATGTGCGTCAACGACGTGGTCTGCGGCGGCGCAAAGCCCCTGTTTTTCCTGGACTACCTGGCTGTGGGCAAGAACGTCCCCGAGAAGGTGGCCACTATTGTTTCCGGCGTGGCCGAGGGCTGCGTTCAGGCGGGCTGCGCTCTGGTAGGCGGCGAGACCGCCGAGATGCCCGGTTTCTATCCCGAGGACGAATACGATTTGGCAGGCTTCTCTGTGGGCATTGTGGATAAGGGGGCTATCGTGGACGGTTCCTCCATGGAGCCCGGCGACGTGCTCATCGGCCTGCCCTCCTCCGGCGTTCACAGCAACGGCTTCTCCCTGGTGCGCAAAATTTTTGATGTGAACAAGGAGAACCTCTCTACGTATGTTCCCGAGCTGGGCGCCACCCTGGGCGAGACCCTGCTGACCCCCACCAAGATTTACGTGAAGCCTGTGCTGGCCGCCATGGCTCAGGCCAAGGTGAAGGCCGTTTCCCACATTACCGGCGGCGGTTTCTATGAGAATATTCCGCGGATGCTCAAGGACGGCTGCTCCGCTAAGATTGAGCTGGACAAGGTGCCCCACCTGCCCATTTTCGATTTGATTCAGAAGACCGGTAACATCCCCACCCGGGATATGTACAACACCTTCAACATGGGCATGGGTATGTGCATGGCCGTGGCCAAGGAAGACGTGGACAAGGCCCTCAACGCCCTGCGCGAAGCCGGCGAAAACGCTGTTGTGGTGGGCGAGATTGTGGAAGGCGACAAGGAGGTCGTCCTGTGCTGAACATAGTGGTGCTGGTATCCGGCGGGGGCACCAATTTGCAGGCGCTGATTGACGCAGAGCAGGCCGGGCAGATTCCCGGCGGGAAAATTTCCTGCGTCATTGCCTCGAAGCCGGGGGTCTACGCCCTGGAGCGGGCGGCCAAGGCAGGAATTCCCTCCCGGGTGGTGGAGCGGAAAGCCTATCCGGACCGGAAGAGCTATTCCCAGGCGATTTTGGAGGCCCTCAACGAAGAAAAGGCCGATTTGGTGATTCTGGCGGGCTTTATGGTGATTCTGGACGAGATGGTGCCCAAGGCCTACCCCAACCGGATTTTGAACGTCCATCCCGCCCTGATTCCCTCTTTCTGCGGGCCGGGGTTCTACGGGCTGAAGGTTCACGAGGCGGCCCTGGCCGCCGGGGTAAAGCTCACCGGCGCAACGGTCCATTTCGTCAGCGAGGTCTGCGACGGCGGCCCCATTATTCTCCAGGGAGCCGTGCCGGTGCGCAATGACGACACCCCCGAGACCCTGCAAAAGCGGGTCATGGAAGAAGTGGAGTGGAAGCTCCTTCCCAAAGCGGCGGCCCTGTTCTGCGCCGGGAAAATCAAGGTGGAGAACGGCATTGCCCGGGTGGAAGAGGAATGATTTACACACCACTGACGGTAAAGGCCATGAACGTGGCCTACAACGCCCATCACGGCCAGAAGGATAAAGCCGGGGCGCCCTATATTTTTCACCCCATCCATGTGGCGGAGCAGATGGAGGACGAGACCACCACTTGTATTGCCCTACTCCACGATGTTTTGGAGGACACCTCCGTGACGCTGGCAGAGCTGGAACGGGAATTCCCCAAAGAGGTGACAGAGGCTCTAAAGCTCCTCACTCGGGCTCCGGGAACAGACTATTTGGAGTATGTCCGGAAAGTGAAGTCCAATCCGGCGGCCCGAGCCGTGAAGCTGGCGGATTTGGCCCACAATTCCGACGAGGGCCGGCTCCGGGTGCTTCCCCCGGCGGTGCGGGCCAGGCTGGAAGAAAAATACGCCAAAGCCCGGGCCGTTTTAGAAGAAGGGGCGTAACGCCGCCGCGGTTTCTGTATTGACAGGTTTCCCACGGGTCTGGTATACTAAAATTAGTAGAAAGTTCAATTTCCGCGTAACTGACGGACAGGCAGGGTTTACTGCAGGGGAGCGCGGAAAAATCAATAGCCGACCGTCTGGGCAGCCTTGTATTAAGGTTGCCCATTTTCTTTATGATTCGATTTTTGTGTTTCCACGCGAACAGATATAAAAGGAGGACTTTTTCATGTTGGATTTGGCAAAGGATTTGCAGCAGAACAGCTACCCCGGCCGGGGCATTGTCATCGGCCGCAGCAAGGACGGCAAGAGCGCTGTCATCGGCTACTTCATTATGGGCCGCAGCGAGAACAGCCGCAATCGGGTCTTTGTGCAGGAGCCGGACGGCATCCGCACCGAGGCGTTTGACCCCGCCAAGCTCACGGACCCCAGCCTGATTATCTATCATCCCGTCCGGGTGGTGGGGGACACCACCGTGGTCACCAACGGCGACCAGACCGACACCGTGGCGGATTTCCTGGGGGAGGGCAAGACCTTCGAGGAGGCCCTGCGCACCCGCACCTTTGAGCCGGACGGCCCCAACTGGACGCCCCGCATCTCCGGCATGGTGGAGAAGAACGGCGACTACCGCCTGTCCATCCTCAAGAGCGCTGACGGCGATGAGCACTCTACCCGCCGCTATTTCTTCGAGTACACCGCGCCCCGGGCCGGCGAGGGACACTTCATCCACACCTATGAGCACGACGGCAACCCCATCCCGTCCTTTAAAGGCGAGCCCAAGTCCGTTTCCCTGGATTTCGCCTGCATTAACTGCTTTACCAATACCCTTTGGGACAGCCTGAACGAGGACAACAAGGTCTCCCTCTACACCTGCTTCATCAATCTCGAAACCGGCGAGCGCACCGAGCGCATCGTCAACAAAAACCAGTAATCCCATCTTTCTGACGGGAATTCCCGGGACGCTGTCCCGGACCCTGCTCAGGGAACTTTTTTGAAAAAAAGATTCCCTGAGGACCTTCAAAAAACTTTACGTTATGCTCTCCCATACCCCCATATGGGGGTATGGGAGAGCATAGTATAAAAGTTCTTGGGGATTCTTAAGAGACCTTCTTTCAAGAAGGTCCTTAAGCGGGGTTTGGGGCAGAGCCCCAAGAACCCCCGGCAGAAGGCATGATACAAGGAGGAAATTGAAATGGCAAATGAACTGATGCTGAAATACGGATGCAACCCCAACCAGAAGCCTTCCCGGATCTTCATGCAGGACGGCAGCGACCTGCCTATTACGGTGCTCAACGGCAAGCCGGGCTACATCAACTTCCTGGACGCCTTCAATAGCTGGCAGCTGGTCAAGGAACTGAAAGAGGCCACCGGCCTGCCCGCCGCCGCTTCCTTTAAGCACGTGAGCCCCGCCGGCGCAGCTGTGGGCCTGCCCCTCTCCGACACCCTGAAGAAGATTTACTTTGTGGACGACTTGGAGCTGTCCCCCCTGGCCTGCGCCTATGCCCGTGCAAGAGGCGCTGACCGCATGTCCTCCTACGGCGACTGGGCGGCCCTCTCCGACGTGTGCGACAAGGAAACGGCTCTCATGCTCAAGCGTGAGGTCTCCGACGGCGTTATCGCCCCCGGCTACACCGATGAAGCACTGGAAATCCTCAAGAGCAAGCGCCGCGGCACCTACAACATCGTGCAGATCGACCCCGACTACCGTCCCGCTCCCGTGGAGCACAAGGACGTGTTCGGCGTGACCTTCGAGCAGGGCCGCAACGAGCTGAAAATCGACAACGAGCTGCTGAATAACATCGTTACCGACAACAAGGAGATGCCGGAAGCCGCCAAGCGGGACCTGCTCATCTCCCTGATTGCCCTGAAATACACCCAGTCCAACTCCGTGTGTTATGTGAAGGACGGCCAGGCCATCGGCATCGGCGCAGGCCAGCAGTCCCGCATCCACTGCACCCGCCTGGCTGGCAACAAGGCCGACATCTGGTTCCTGCGCCAGCATCCCAAGGTGCTCTCCCTGCCCTTTAAGGCCGACATCCGCCGCCCCGACCGGGACAACACCATCGACGTGTATATCTCCGACGACTACATGGACGTGCTGGCCGATGGCATCTGGGAGCAGTTCTTCACCGAGAAGCCGGAAGTGCTCACCCGGGAAGAGAAGGCCGCATGGCTCAAGGAGCTCTCCGGTGTGGCCCTGGGTTCCGATGCGTTCTTCCCCTTTGGCGACAACATCGAGCGGGCCCACCGCAGCGGCGTGGAGTACATCGCCCAGCCCGGCGGCTCCATCCGTGACGACCACGTTATCGAGACCTGCAACAAGTACCACATGGCCATGGCCTTTACCGGCATCCGCCTGTTCCATCATTGATTTTTGGAGGAAAGCAGCATGAAAATTCTGGTAGTTGGCGGCGGCGGCCGTGAGCACGCCATTATCCGCAAGCTGAAAGAAAGCCCCAAGGTGGAAGCCATTTACTGCGCCCCCGGCAACGGCGGCATTGCCGCAGATGCCGAGTGCTTCCCGGTGAACGCCATGGACATTGAGGGCATGAAGGCCCTGGCCAAAGAGAAAGCTGTCGATCTGGTCTTTGTGGCTCCGGACGACCCTCTGGCCGCCGGCATGGTGGACGCTATGGAGGAGGCCGGCTTCAAGGCTTTCGGCCCCCGGGCCAGCGCGGCGATTATCGAGAGCAGCAAGGTCTTTTCCAAAGACCTGATGAAGAAATACGGCATCCCCACGGCCGGTTACGAGGTGTTTGACGACCCGGCCAAGGCTCTGGCTTACATCGAGTCCCAGGGCAAATACCCGGTAGTGGTCAAGGCGGACGGCCTGGCCCTGGGCAAGGGCGTTATCATTGCCGAAAATTACGACATGGCCAAGGAAGCCGTCCACTCCATTATGGAGGATAAGGTGTTCGGCGCGTCCGGCAACCAGGTGGTTATTGAGGAGTTCCTCACCGGCCCGGAGGTTTCGGTGCTGGCCTTTACCGATGGCAAGACCCTGAAGCCCATGGTTTCCTCCAAGGACCACAAGCGGGCCCTGGACGGCGACAAGGGCAAGAATACCGGGGGCATGGGCACCGTGAGCCCCAACCCCTATTACGATGACGCCATGGCCCAGCGGTGCATGGAGGAAATCTTCCTGCCTACCGTGGCGGCTATGAACGCTGAGGGCCGGCCCTTTAAGGGCTGCCTGTATTTCGGCCTGATGCTCACCCCCGACGGCCCCAAGGTCATTGAGTACAACTCCCGTTTCGGCGACCCGGAGACCCAGGTGGTGCTGCCCCGGCTCAAGAGCGACTTTGCCGACATTATCCTGGCGGTTGCCGAGGAGCGTCTGGCAGACCAGCCGGTGGAGTGGAGCGACGAGGCGGCGGCCTGCGTGGTCATGGCCTCCGGCGGCTACCCGGCTTCCTATCCCAAGGGCCTGGAGATCACCGGCCTGGACGAAAACGGCCAGCTTCCCGGTGCGGAAGGCGTCACGGTGTACCATGCCGGCACGGCTTTGAAGGACGGCAAGCTGGTGACCAGCGGCGGTCGTGTGCTGGGCGTCACGGCCCTGGGCAAGACACTGGACGAAGCGTTGAACAAGGCCTATGCCGCGGTGGAGAAAATCCACTTTGACGGCGCCCATTACCGGAAGGATATCGGCCGTACCCGGTAAATTTTTCTGGATAAACGAAATCCCCTTTGCAGTGCTGTTCATCTGCTGCAAAGGGGATTTTTTGATAAAGAGAGTTTTCATGGACAGATTCTAAAGGGGCCGGGCTTGTTTGTCAGTGGGAATCTTTCTGCTGTCCCATAATGACTACAGCGGCGTACTCCTCTACGTGGGTGACGCTGACAGAAAATTCCCAGCCTTTTGCCATCTCTGCTGCGGCTCCATGCAGGCGCAGAAAGGGGCGGCCGCTTTCTTCCCGGAGAAGCTCCACTTCCGACAGGCGGAATCCCCGCACACCGGTGCCAAAGAGCTTTCCAAAAGCCTCTTTCGCACAGAAAGAGGCCGCGGCGGTTTCCACCCAGCGGGCGCCGCCTTCCTGAGGGTAGCCACGTTTCCAGAGGAGCGCCTGTTCCTCCGGGCCGAAAACCCTTTCAAAAAAACGGGGCCGCCGAGCAGCTGCCTCCATGCGCTGGCAGGAGGTCATATCAAGACCGACCGAAAACATTGATTCTCATCTGGCGGGTCATGCCGGCCTTAATGCCGTCCAGCACATTCTCATTGGGGTTGAAAACCAGCATGGTGCGGCCATATTTGGGGGTACGGGCCAGGATATACCAGGCGTCCTCACCGGTTTCCGTTTCCGTGGCCATAATCCGCTGGTCTACCGGACGCTGTTCCATGCGGCGGGGGTCATATTTTCCCATTTCTTCCGCTTCCTTTACATCAAAGGAGAGCAGGCGCTTTCTTCTCCGCTTGTTGATAATCTTGTCCACGGTCAGGTCGCCGTTGGTGACGCTGTATTCAAATTCCAGATTCCGGGAAGTGATGACCCAATAGCCCCCATAAATTGCGGCAGCTGTGACAGCAATGGGAATCAGAGGAATCATAGTCATGGGGAGCAGAAAGAAAAAGCTTATAAAAATCAGTATGAAAACAGCCAAGCTGGCCCCGATAGAAATCGCAATATCCGTCGTGGAGCGTTTTCTTTTAATAATTTGTTCTGTAAAAATATCCATGCAAATAAGCCTCCTATTAAAATCGCTGTTCAAAATACCGTATTCCCGTTCAGGTAGCTATTTTGGTCGGGGGAATCCGAATATTTTTGAGATTCTTTTGTGATTATAGCACAATTAGAGTGAGTTTACAACGGATATTTTCTCCTGGTGGGCCGGCAGCTTCCCGGAATCGTCTCTGCGGGGAAATTGGGGGAAAATCCGCTTTTGAGTCGGCAAGGGGCTTGTAAAAGCCGCGGGGCCGTGATAAAATAGAAAAGCCGAAGCACTGAAAAAGCGGCACAAAACCGTAGCTTTCAAATTTCTGATTGCAGGGGAGGCGCTTTTATGATAGGCGCGATTGTTGGAGACATTGTGGGGTCCCGGTTTGAATGGCACAACATAAAAACCAAAGACTTCGAGCTTTTTACCCCGGAATGTCGTCCGACGGATGACAGTATCATGACTTTGGCCCTTGCACAGGCGATTTTGAAGAGCCAGCCGGATGGCAGTGACTTATCGCAAAACGTTGTGACCTGGATGCAGGTTTTGGGCCGTAGCTATCCCTACGCCGGATATGGAGGCAGATTTCGCCGGTGGATATTTTCTCCAGCTCCTCAGCCCTACAAAAGCTTTGGTAATGGCGCCGCTATGCGGGTCAGTCCCGCCGGTTTTGCGGCGTCCAGCCTGGAAGAGGCTAAGGAGCTTGCTCGGAAAGTGACGGAAGTCACCCACAACCATCCGGAAGGCATCAAGGCCGCAGAGGCCACGGCCTCGGCCATTTATCTGGCTCGGACAGGGAAGAGCCTTTCGGAACTCCGGAAGTTTATTCATGAAAACTACTATCCCATGGATTTTACCCTGGACGAAATCCGGGACAGCTACCGCTTTGACGTGACCTGCCAGGGCTCGGTTCCCCAGGCATTTATGGCCTTCTTTGCGTCCACGAGCTTTGAGGACGCTATCCGCAACGCCATTTCCATTGGCGGGGACAGCGACACTATCGCTGCTATTTGCGGCGGCATTGCGGAAGCCTATTACGGTGTTCCCGATGCCATCAGGGAGCGGGCGCTGACGTTTTTAGATGCGCGGCTGACGCAGATTCTGACGGCCTTTGAAAGTAAGTACCCGCCGGTAACGGAAAAGGCCCGATAAGGGTTCCGGGCCGGCAGATTTTAAAAACTATTTGGAAAAAGACAACGCGAGGAAAAAGGAAAGTAGCCTTATCCACGGCGAAAAGAGAGGGCGTGTCCCCGGCTGAAAGCACGCCTGCGCACGGGATAGGGGGAAGTTCCCTTTGGAGCGGCAGCCCTGAACACTTTTTGGTCTGTAGGGGCTGACGGAAGGCGCCGTTATCCGCCGCAGGAGAGTAAGGGCTTCTGTTCTTACAGAAAATAAGGGTGGTACCGCGAAGTATAAATGCCTTCGCCCCTTTGACGGGGCGGGGGCTTTTCTTTTTCCCGGACTGCCTTCTACCTATAAAATTCAGATTTATTTTTGAAAGGATGGATTCCAAACCATGAAGGAACAATTGGAAGCAATCCGCGCCCAAGCGGAAGCAGAACTGGAGGCCGCTGGCAGCCAGCAGGCGTTGGAGGAACTGCGCATTAAGTATCTGGGCAAAAAAGGCGCCCTCACTGGCATTTTGAAGCAGATGGGCAAGCTTTCCCCGGAAGAGCGCCCGGTAATCGGCCAGCTGGCCAACCAGGTTCGCGCCGACATTGAGGCCGAGCTGACCAAGCGTACCGCCGAACTGAAGGCGGCAGACCGGCAGCGCCGTCTGGAATCGGAAAAGCTGGACGTGACCCTGCCCGGTACCCACCGGGAAATGGGCGCCAAGCATCCTCTTTCCATTGGCCTGGACGAGATTAAAGAAATTTTCATCGGCATGGGCTTTGAAATCGTGGAGGGCCCCGAGGTGGAAACCGACTACTACAACTTTGAGGCCCTGAACATCCCCAAGAACCATCCGGCCCGGGACACCCAGGACACCTTCTATATCAACGAAAACATCCTGCTGCGCACCCAGACCTCCCCGGTACAAATTCGCACCATGGAGAAGCAGAAGCCCCCCATCCGGGTGATTTCCCCCGGCCGTGTGTACCGCAGTGACGCTCTGGACGCCACCCACTCCCCGCTGTTCCATCAGATTGAGGGCCTGGTCGTGGATAAGGGCATCACCTTCGCTGACCTGAAGGGCACGCTGGAAACCTTCGTCAAGCGTCTCTACGGTGAGGACAGCGTGGTGCGGTTCCGTCCCCACCACTTCCCCTTCACTGAGCCTTCCGCAGAAGTAGACGTGCAGTGCTTTAACTGCCACGGCGAGGGCTGCCGCCTGTGCAAGGGCGAGGGCTGGATTGAAATTCTGGGTTGCGGCATGGTGCATCCCAAGGTACTGAGCAACTGCGGCATTGATCCGGAGGTCTACAGCGGTTTCGCTCTGGGCATGGGCCTGGAGCGCGTGGTCATGCGCCAGTACAACATCGACGACCTGCGCCTGTTCTACGAGAACGATGTCCGCTTCCTGAAGCAGTTCCAGGGCTGACGGACAGTGTACCAATACGCGCGGAGCGATTTACAGAGTCCAGAGAGACTTAGTCTCTCTGGTAGGGATTCCAAAGGGGCAACGCTCCTTTGGCCGCCCATCGCAATGGGCGGAACTCTCTTTCCGTAGGGCGCATTTTTGAAAAGTGAATTTGCAATCTCCCGGTGGGAGATTGCAAAGAGAAAAACTTTTTGCAAGAAAAAAAGTTTTTCTGCCTTGTCCCTGATGCCGTTCCCTTCTGTTTTTCCGGCAGGAAAAAGCAGAACGAATAGCGCCCAATAAAATCTATACTTAATACAACTCTTATTTGTAATTCTCTATAATCATCTAAAATAAAAAGGCTTGGTGAATCATCAAATGAATCTTTCTATGAAATGGCTGAAAGACTTTGTCACCCTGGATGAAATGCCCATGCGCAGCTTTACTGAAGCGATTACCATGAGCGGTTCCAAGGTGGAAGGATATGAAGTAGAAGGCAGCGAAATCAGCAATGTGGTGGTGGCCCGGGTGGAATCCATGGAGCGCCATCCCAACTCCGACCACCTGTGGATCTGCCAGGTGAACGTGGGCAGCGGCGAGAATATCCAGATTGTCACCGGCGCCCAGAACCTGAAGCCCGGCGATGTGGTGCCGGCAGCCCTGCACAATTCCACTCTGCCCGGCGGCGTGAAGATTAAAAAGGGCAAGCTCCGCGGCGTGGAGAGCAACGGTATGCTCTGCTCCTTGGGCGAGCTGAACCTCACCACCCATGACTTCCCCTCTGCGGTGGAGGACGGCATTTTTGTCCTCACCGAGGAAGACGGCTGCGACCTGACCCTGGGCAAACCCATCTGCGAGGCCATCGGCCTGGACGACACCAGTGTGGAGTTCGAGATTACCTCCAACCGCCCGGACTGCTTCTCTGTCATCGGCCTGGCCCGGGAGGCAGCCGCCACCTTCCATAAGCCCCTGCAGCTCCACACCCCCCAGGTGAAAGCCGGCCACGGCTCCTGCGAAGGGATGCTGGATGTAAAGGTGGAAGAGCCCTCCCTGTGCTCCATCTACAGCGCCCGGATTGTGAAAAATGTCCGGGTGAAGCCCTCCCCCCGCTGGATGCGGGAGCGTCTGCGCGCTCTGGGTGTGCGTCCTATCAACAACATCGTGGACATCACCAACTATGTGATGCTGGAATACGGCCAGCCCATGCACGCCTTTGACCTGCGCTACATCGAAGAGGGCAAAATCCGTGTGCGTCTGGCCAAGGACGGCGAGACCATCACCACCCTGGACGGCGTAGACCGCACTCTTACCAGCAAGCAGCTGGTCATTGCCGACGCCAAGAAGCCCGTGGCCATTGCCGGCGTCATGGGCGGCGAATACAGCGGCATTATGGACGACACCACTACCATCGTCTTTGAGTCCGCCTGCTTCAACGGCGCTTCCGTCCGGGTCACCGCCCGAGACCAGGGCATGCGCACCGATGCCTCCTCCCGGTATGAGAAGGGCCTGGACCCCAACAACTGCCTGCCCGCCCTGGAGCGCGCCTGCGAGCTGGTGGAGCTGCTGGACGCCGGCGACGTGCTGGACGGCATTCTCAAGGACGACCACTCCTCCTCCCAGCGCCGCCGCATCCCCCTGGAGCATGACTGGATTAACCGGTTCCTGGACCTGAACCTCTCCGCCGACGATATGAAGGCCATCCTGACCCCCCTGGGCTGCGAGTTTGACGGGGACGACGTACTGGTGCCCACCTTCCGCCCGGATTTGGAGCACAAGGCCGACATTGCCGAGGAAATCGCCCGGTTCTACGGCTACAACAATATCCCCAGCACCTCCCTCAGCGGCGGCGCACAGGGTAAGTACTCTCCCCGCCAGAAATTCATGGCCAGAATCGGGGACATCATGCTGGCTCAGGGCCTCAGCGAGATTATGACTTACTCCTTTATCAGCCCCCGGTATTACGATAAAATCAAGCTGCCGGCTGACAGCCCCCTGCGGAATTCCGTGACCATCTCCAACCCTCTGGGCGAGGATACCAGCATTATGCGCACCATTGCCCTGCCTTCTATGATGGAGACCCTGGCCCGGAACTACAACAACCGCAACCCTTCCGCCGCCCTGTATGAGCTGGCCAGCGAGTATATCCCCACCACCCCCGACCAGCTTCCCGTGGAGAAAGTCACCCTCATCGGCGGCCTGTACGGCGACGGCATGGACTTCTTCCGGATGAAGGGCATTGTGGAGGAACTGCTCCACAACATTTCCGTCTACGGCTACGATGTGGAAGCCTGCACGGACAACCCCAGCTACCATCCCGGCCGCTGCGCCAACCTCCTCAAGGATGGCCGCGTCTTTGGCGTCATGGGAGAAATTCACCCTGACGTGACGGAAAATTACGGCATGGACTGCCGGGTTTACACCTTTTCCCTGGACGCCGAGGCCCTCATGGAGCTGGCCACCCCGGAGAAAACCTATGAGCCCCTGCCCAAGTTCCCGGCAGTTACCCGCGATCTGGCCCTGCTCTGCGATGAATCCATCCCCGTGGGCGATTTGGAGAAGGCCATTGTCCGGGGCGGCGGCTCCCTGCTGGAAAACATCCAGCTCTTTGACGTGTATCAGGGCGCCCAGATCGAGGCCGGCAAAAAGAGCGTGGCTTTCAGCATCTCCCTGCGTTCCGCTGAGAGCACCCTCACCGATGAACAGATTTCCGGCGTGCTGAAAAAAGTGATGAAAGAGCTGGAAAAAGCGGGGGCAGTCCTGCGCTCCTGACAGCAAAGTGGGGGAAAACACCCTGATTTTGCGGTCATTTTATCCGAAAAAGGGGATTGTATTATATTTTTAATGGAAATCCCTTGTATTTTTCGCAAAATCAGTGTATGATTAGCAATATCGGAGGTGTTTTCATGCTTGACTCAACCATGACATTCTCGTTGGAACGGGATCGGGAAGGCGATATCCGCCGCATCCTGACAACCGTTTACGACGCACTGAAGGAAAAAGGTTATAATCCCATTAACCAGATTGTCGGTTATATCCTCTCGGAGGACCCTACGTATATCACCACCTATAATAATGCACGCAGCCTGATCCGCCGGATTGACCGGGATGAGCTGCTACAGGTGCTGGTCAAATCGTATCTCGGAGAGTGATTTGCCGGTTTTCTACGCATTGGAAAGGCCTGCTGTTATTTTGTGGAGACAGCAGGCCTTTTTTTGTAATCTTTCACAAAGTGCCGATTCCTTTCTCTGCGGGTTTGCACTTGCCAGTGGTTTATGGTATACTATAAAGAGTACAATGTTGACAGGGAGCAGATTTGCCCACCCGGCAGGTTCGATTTTACAAGAAGGAGGACTCGGTATGAGCGAAAAAAAAGCTGAAAAGTTCCCCACTTATAAGGGAAAGCCCCTGGTCCGCTGTGGGGACACCATTTATTATGGAAGCATGAAGGACAAATACGTCATTAAAATGGATATCAAGAGCAAGAAAAAGGTCAAGGATTTGGAGGTCGCTGACCGGGTGGCCGTGCATCTGATGTACACCGACGCCGCTGTGCGTAACCGCAAGCAAATCGTCCGCTCCAGCGAGCAGAAGGGCCTGTATCTGGCTTTGGATATTGCTTCGGCCTGGCTGTCCCGGGCCCTGGCAGAGGATAACGATCACTGACCGGCAAAAAATCATGGCGCTTCAGGCAGATGCCTGGAGCGCCATTTTTATTGGGGTGTGGAGTCAGTTTCCGCAGAAAAGGGAATGTAATGGATGTCTCGGTTTAATTTTTCGGCCGTCTGGATGGTAGAATAGGTGCCTCTGGAAGGGATGTCGTCATACACGGCAATGACCCGCCGGGCGTGCTCCACCAGGTAGCGGTTCCGCTTGGCAAAGACGCCTCGGTGATACGATTCATTGCACACTTCTATGTGGCACCAGTCCTCGTTCAGGATTTTCAGAATTTCCGGGTCCTGCTGCAGTTTGTTCAGACTCTGGCGGTAGGGGATAGCCGCCACCAGCTGAATGTCCGGGTATTCCTCTTTTTTCTCTGCCACAAGCTTGGCAAAATACAGGTCTGCGCCGTCGGCAAAACCCGAGAGAAAGCAACGGAAGCCGTCGCAGAGGGCCTCTTGAACTTTCTTTTTCAGGAGATGAAGGACATGTTCCTGACAGGCCAGAGGAATTTTTCGTCTCCCGGTGATACAGCAAGATTTTTCTATTTCCATTAAAAAGCCTCCTTGCAAAGCGAAGATTACTACATATTCAATATTATAGAGTATTAAATACTGCTTGCCTATAGAAAATACGGATAAAAGCCAGTGTTTTTCCTAAAATAGAGCATATAATCTATTATAAAGGAAGGTGATAAAAGATGTATGAAGATTTTACACAGGAACGTATCGCCCAATTACGGATGCAAAAAGGCTCTTCTGCACGAGATATGTCACTTTCTTTAGGACAAAACGTTAGTTACATTAACAAGATTGAAAATAAAAAAGCGCTGCCGTCTATGCAAGGCTTTTTCTATATTTGCGAATATTTAGGAGTAACTCCCCAGGAGTTCTTTGACGAGGGCAACACCTGTCCGGAGCGGCTGCGGGAATTTTTAGCCGAAGGCCAGAAGTTAGAGCCCAGCGTCCTCCGGCATGTCCTGGAAGTCATTAAGGATTTGAACCGGAAGCAGGAAAAGAGGAAAGGGCCATGATTTTTATTGACGAGGGCTTTGTCGCGGAACGCATTGCCCAACTCCGGATGCAGAAGGGCGTATCTGCTCGGGATATGTCACTTTCGATAGGACAGTCCAACAACTATATTAACAGTATTGAGAATCGGAAAACCCTTCCTTCTATGCGGGGGTTTTTCTATATTTGTGAATACTTAGATATCACACCCCAGGAATTTTTCGATGAAGGAAATTCTTTTCCCGAGGATATGCGGGGCTTTCTCCAGGAGGCCCGGAAGCTGGACCGCAGTTCTTTCCAAGCCATTATGACTCTTATGAAGAAAATTAACGAGAAAAAATAAGTCCCTTTTCCCGTCGGGAAAGGGACTCTTTTTATTATGCGTATCCATATTGGGCGAAGGCCTCAGGGCTTCCAGAAAAAACGTTGCAGTCGATAAAAGTTTCCTTACCAGAATATCCCTCCAGCCGGGCCCGGTTGGTATACTGCCAAAAAGTCCAGCCGCGGCCGTCAGAGAGACTGGGCTTCGTGAGCACATTCCGAAAACAGAGCGGCCAGAACCCCCACGGCCCAACGCTTCCACCGGCCCATGGGACCGCCTCCTTTTTATGTTTTCGACAAAAAAGGGCGCCGTGAATTTTTCACAGCGCCCTTAACAGCGGTTTTCAGGAAACCCGTCCGTTTTCCAAAATAATGGGAATCTGGGGCAGATTGCTTTCCAGATAAGAGGTGTACTCCTTTTTCCAGCTTACGTTTTCCACGACGCTGCCCAGGAATTCCCGCAGGCTTTGCAGGTTTTTCAGGTTTTCCTGGTCTGAAAGGGCGGAATCCGGCTGCCAGGAGCACTTGCAGTTGCGGCAGTTGGCCATTTTAATGAGCCGCTTGGTGCTTTCCGGAGTGTCCGTCAGAGTACCGGGGCGGCAGATAATATGGATTTCCATATCAAAAATGTTGGCCATGTCGCAGATGGTGCGAAGCTCTTGGGCGGCGCTGCTGAACACTGCATAGGCGGCCTTGTCGGGGGGCGTTGGGGTAGGGGAAATCCGGACCACCCGGGTGTGCAGGGCAAACGCGCAATCCATCACCGGCATAAAGAGCTCCTGGATATCCCTCTTGGTGCCCAGGGTATAGTGGGACAGCAGGGAAACCGGCGTCAAATCAGCGTGGACCGCATCCCAATAAGCGCTGGAAGCTTCGTGGGTGTGGCCGGCATGAAGGTGGGAAATGTCATCCCATTCCACTCCGGAAGCGCCTGCTTCCTTAGCCAGTGAGAGCAGCTCTTTTGCGGGAATGGTGGGATATTGCAGCATGGAAAAGACAACCATTTTGGAACTTCGCTCCTTTACAAAGAAAATAATAAAATGCACACTTGAGTCGTCAAATCTGTATAAACTGTATTTATTATAACACAGGCGAAGAGCGGGTTCAAGAAAAACCCTGCATTTTCTCCAGGAGAAATCCAAAGAGAAGGCCTGAGGACGGTTGCCAAGCCGGGGAGAATGGGATATGATAGAAGTAGACAGGAAAAATGAGGGAGGACGTTGTATGAAAAAGCAGGCGATTTTGCTGGCTCTTTGGATGGGGATCACATGTATCGCGTTTTCGGGATGCGGGCAGGGGGAGCCGGAGATTGTGGTTTCAGTTCATGATTCTTCGGTTTCCAGCCAGAGCCAAGTGTTTACCTGTGCGGGAACTTGGGAGATTACCGGGGCCAAGCGCAATGGGATTGCTGTAGATGTGGAGCCGGTGTTGGAAGAAATTGGCGGGAATATTATCCTGACCTTGCGCAGTGATGGGAGTGCCTATGGGCAGATCAACAACGCCTCTATGGACGGCACCTGGGCCCAGCTGGAAAACCAGATCACCCTGTACCTGAGCAATAGTGAGACCATCACCCTGGAAGTGGAGGAGGAGAGCCTGCTGCTCCAGCAGGAGGAGGACTTGACGCTGATTTTTGAGAAAACGGAATAAGGGATCGGTATATATTCGATAGAAAGCAGGCATACAAATGGAATTCTTGATTACAGAGAAGATTTGCCCAGAGGATGAAAAAGCAATCCGCAACGGGCTTTTGGAGTACAACCGGGAGGCTATGGAGCGGGCGGAATGCCGGGATTTGGGTATCTTTCTGGAGGGTGAAGACGGAAAGAAAGCTGGGGGGCTAATTGGATATACCCATGGAAAATGGCTGTTTATCAAGTGGCTGTGGGTAGATGCGTCGTTCCGGGGAGAGGGCGTGGGCAGCAAGATTCTACAGCAGGCAGAGGCCACGGCCCGGGATAGAGGCTGCACCCACAGTATGCTGGATACCTTTGAATTCCAGGCCCCGGGATTTTATCAAAAATACGGGTATGAGACGCTGTTTGTTTTGGAAGAACACCCCGCTACAGGAAAGCATTATTTTCTGACCAAGCGGCTGTAAGGTACCGGCGGGTTTTCCATTAGGTAAAAAAACACCGCTTCCTCTATTGGTTTTGGAGGAAGCGGTGTTTTTTATGCAGAGTGGGAATCCGGCAGGTCGTGCTTCAACTGGGGCCAGACCGTGCACATCATGGTGAGGAAGCAGGCGCCGCCGCCGATAAAGTTGGACACGGGTTCCGCCAAAAACACGCCGTTGACCCCCAGGCCCCAGAGCCTGGGCAGGAAGAGGGTCAGGGGGATGACGATAATGGCCTTCCGGAACAGGGAGAAGAACACCGCCTGTCTGGAGCGCCCCAAAGCCAAGAACACCGACTGGCCGGCAAATTGCAGGGACATCATAAAGAAGCCGAAGAAATACAGGTGCATGGCGGGGATACCCTTTTCGATGAGGGCGGGGTCGCTGTTGAACAGGTGGATAAACTGGGCGGGGAAAAAGAGGGTCAGGGCCCAGGCCGCCAGGGTGTAGGCAATGCACACAATGGCAGTGAACTTGATGCCCTGGCGCACCCGGGTATATTTGCCAGCGCCGTAGTTAAAGCCCATCACCGGCTGGGCGGCATTGGTAACGCCGTTTACCGGCAGGGTGAGGATTTCCCGGACGGAGTTGATAACGGTCATAATCCCCAAATACAGGTCGCCGCCATAAAGGGAGAGGGTGGCGTTGCACACCACCTGCACCGCGCCGTTGGTCACCGACATAATAAATCCCGACATTCCCAGGCCGGTGATTTCCCGAATCAGGGGAAAGTCCAGCCGCATGGAGGAGAGGCTCAGCCGGTAGATAGTCTTTTTGCCGGTGAGGAACCGGAGCACCCACAGGGCCGAGCAGCCCTGGGAAATGATAGTGGCCAGGGCCGCCCCCCGCACCCCCATATTAAAGAGAAAGATGAAAATAGGGTCCAGGACGATGTTCATCACCGCCCCCAGGAGCACGGTGAGCATCCCCATTTTGGCAAAGCCCTGGGAGTTGATAAAGCTGTTCATGCCAAGGCTCACCATGACGAACACGGAGCCCAAGAGGTAGATACTCAGGTAATCGTCAGCATAGGGGAAGGTGTCGCTGCTGGCCCCGAAGGCATAGAGAATAGGCTCCTTAAAGAGGAGACACACCACCGTGAGCACCACGCCGGAAATCACCAAGGTAGAAAAGGAGTTGCCCATGATTTTTTGGGCCCGGTCATGCTCCCCCTTGCCCCGGGCAATGGAGCACAGGGGCGCGCCGCCCATGCCGAAGAGGTTGGCAAAGGCGGAGATGATGGTAATCACCGGGAAGGTCAGCCCCAGGCCGGTGAGGGCCAGGGTGGAGGCGTTGGGCAGGTGGCCGATGTAGATTCGGTCTACCACATTGTAGAGGACGTTGATAATCTGGGCCAGGGTCATGGGGAGGGCCAGATTGAGGATGTTTTTGGCCACACTCCCTTTGGAAAAATCGTTTTTCAAAAGAGTCAGCTCCTACCGGATTTTGTGAGTGTATTTATTATACTTCTTTCCTGGGAATTCTACAAGTTTCCCCGTAATCCCAGCGCGTTGACAGGAAAGAACCCTGGGGGGTACAATGGAGAAAAAAGGAGGGAGCAAGATGTCGTTTTTCGGCCAGGTGTGCCCCCTGGGAACCAAGGGGCCGTATCAGTATGTATTGATGCTTTCCCGCTATCAGGGAAAATGGCTTCTGAGCCGCCACCGCAGCCGCTCTACTTGGGAGACTCAGGGCGGCCATGTGGAAGCGGGGGAGACCCCTGAGGAAGCGGCCCGGCGGGAGCTGTATGAGGAGTCCGGGGCGGTAGCGTACCGGCTGCGCCCCCTGTTCGATTATGTGGCTGGGGAGCCGGGAAATATGGATGCCGGCATGGTGTTCGCAGTGGAAATTGAAGAGCTGGGACCTCTGCCGCCCAGTGAAATGGCGGAGGTGCGGGCCTGGGAGCAGATGCCGGAGAATTTAACCTATCCCCAGATTGTTTCCGACCTGCTGGGAGCATGGCAGGAACTCCAGGATAAGGAATAGACCGATGGAGATAGTTGCGCGTGGAGAAAGAGAATGGTTTTCACTTGCCTTAAACGTGAACATAAAAGTTTTACTTGATTTTTTTCAAAAAATCGCGGATTCTAAAGGCTCTGCCTTTGGAATCCGCCAGTCTTCGCTACCGCTTCGGTCGGCGCCTTGGTTGTGTGCCACCGGCACACGGCGCCCTTTTATAAAAGGTGGACGCGACAGAATAGGCAGTTTCTTAATACCGCTTCTCCGCGGATTGGGTGCGGCAACTTGCCGCCGCAAAAAATTCTTGACAAAGACGGGCTGGGGGCGTATGATAAACACAGATACAAACCAAACAGACAAATGTGTCGAAGGGGAAGGAATGTCGGGTTCCCGTTTCAGAGAGCTGCCGGGTGGTGTGAGGCAGTGCGGCGCCGGCAGGAGATCGCCCCGGAGCAGGAGGCTGAAACTTTGGAAGTAGGCTGTCCCGGCTGGCCCGCCGTTATCGGGGCAGGCATTGTTGGATGCCGTGAGAGGCCGCTTAGGCGGCAAGCAGAGTGGTACCGCGGAGAAACCGGATTTCCGGCCTTCGTCTCTGGTCAGTAAGACCGGGGACGAAGGCCTTTTTGTTTCTCGGGAGCAATTTTAAAAAGGAGTTTTCATTATGCAGCGCAACGGTTCGGATATTATCATGGAATGCCTGCTGGAGCAGGGCGTAGATACCGTGTTCGGCTACCCCGGCGGGGCAGTGCTGAATATTTATGACGCCCTCTATAAGTACAGCGACAAAATCCGCCATATTGAAACGTCCCACGAGCAGGCCGCGGCCCACGCGGCAGACGGTTATGCCCGGGCTACCGGCCGGGTAGGGGTGTGCATCGCCACCTCCGGCCCCGGCGCCACCAACCTGGTGACAGGCATCGCCACGGCCTATATGGATTCTGTACCCATGGTGGCCATTACCGGCAACGTGACCCGGGATCTCCTGGGTCTGGACAGCTTCCAGGAGGTGGACATCACCGGCGTCACCATGCCCATTACCAAGCACAACTACATTGTCAAGGACATCCATCAGCTGGCCGATACCCTCCGGGAGGCCTTCCGCCTGGCCAATGAGGGCCGCAAGGGCCCGGTGCTGGTGGACATCCCCAAGGACATTACCGCCCAGGAGTGCGAGTATACCCCCGCACAGCCGGCCCCGGCCAAAGAGTTCCCCCTGCCCCAGGAATTCCGCTTTGCCCAGGCTGCGGAGCTGCTGGCCAAAGCGAAGCGCCCCTTCCTCTACACCGGCGGCGGCGTGATTTCCTCCGGCGCTTCGGCAGAGGTGGCGGAGCTGGCCCGGCGGCTGGACGCCCCGGTGGCCTCCTCCCTCATGTGCCAGGGCGGCTTTGACCAGACGGATTCCCGCTATATGGGCCTGCTGGGAATGCACGGCACTAAGACCTCCGCCCTGGCCCTGCAGCACTGCGATTTGTTTGTGGCAGTGGGCACCCGGTTTTCCGACCGCGTCACCTGCAACGCCAACCTCTTTGCCCGGAACTGCCCGATCATCCAGATTGACATTGATCCGGCGGAGTTCAACAAGAATGTCCAGGTGGACGTGAAGCTCAAGGGGGACGCTAAAGCTATCCTCACAGAGCTGCTCCGGCGGCTGCCTCAGCAGCACCACCAGGATTGGATGGAGCAGGTGGCCTGTTGGCAGGCGGAATTCCCCCTGCGCCAGGCCCCGGGCCGGGAGGGCACCGTAACGCCCCAGCAGGTGCTGGAAACCCTGGACCGCCTCACAGGCGGGGAGGCCATCCTCACCACGGAAGTGGGCCAGCACCAGATGTGGGCCGCCCAGTTCTACCGGTTCCGTCAGCCCCGGCAGTTTTTGTCCTCCGGGGGATTGGGGACCATGGGCTTCGGCCTGGGGGCCGCCATTGGGGCCCAGGTGGGAATACCGGAAAAGCAGGTCATCAACATTGCCGGCGACGGCAGCTTCCACATGAATTGCAGCGAGCTCTCCACCCTCTCCAAATACGGCATCCCGGTCATTGAGCTGATATTCAACAACCAGGTGCTGGGCATGGTGCGCCAGTGGCAGAAGCTCTTTTATGGCGGCCGCTTCTCCCAGACCACCCTGGAAAAGCAGACCAATTACGAAATGCTGGCCCAGGCCTTTGGGGTCACGGCCATGACCATCAGCAGCCCGGAGGAGATCGAGCCGGTGCTGCGCCGCGCCCTGGAAACCGAAGGCCCGGTGCTCATCAACTGCCACATTGACCCGGATTGCAACGTGCTGCCCATGGTGCCCGCAGGGGCCTCGGCGGAAGAGCCCATTTTGGAGATATAACAGGAGGGGAAAAATAGATGGAAACCGTATATCAGGAAAAAGATCATATCCTCTCGGTGCTGGCCCAGAACCACACCGGAGTGCTCCAGCGGATCTCTGGCCTGTTCAGCCGCCGCTGCTACAACATTAAGAGCATCGTTGCCGCCCAGACGGCAGACGCCGGCTTGTCGGAGGTCCTCATTGTGGTCACCGGCGACGGCCGCATTGTCAAACAGGTAAAGCGCCAGCTGGAAAAGCTGGTGGACGTGGAGCGGGTCACCGTGCTGGACCGGGAAAAGTCCGTAGTGCGGGAGCATGTGCTCCTGAAGGTGGCCCGCACCAAAGAAAACAGCGAATCCCTGGTGGCGGTGGCCAACACCTTCCACGCGGGAATCCTCTCGGTTACCGACCACTCCATGCTGGTGGAGCTCACCGGCGAGCCCCGGACGTTGGACTCCTTTGTGGAGCTGTACCAGCCCTATGGGATTCTGAAAGTCCTGCGCACCGGCACCATGGCCATCCAGGTGGAAGAAGACGAAGCCTAAACCCAAACCCATCCCAAAAAGAAAGGAAATGCCGCTATGCTCACTCTCGATAAGGTCTATCACGCCGCTTATGTCCTCAAAGACGTTATCCGCACCACCGATATGATCGCCGCCCCCGCCATTAACCCGGGCTGCGAGCTGTATCTGAAAACTGAAAACCTCCAGGTTACCGGTTCTTTTAAAGTGCGGGGCGCTTATTATAAGATTTCCCAGCTCAGCGAGGAGGAAAAGCAGCGGGGCGTCATCGCCTGCTCCGCCGGCAACCATGCCCAGGGGGTAGCCCTGGCGGCTTCCCGCAACGGCATTCAGTCCATGATCTGCATCCCCGACGGCGCGCCCATCTCCAAGGTGGAGGCCACCAAGCGCTACGGCGCTCAGGTGACCTTAGTGCAGGGGGTCTATGACGACGCCTATAACAAGGCAGTGGAAATGCAGGAGAAGAGCGGGGCCACCTTTATCCACCCCTTTAACGATGAAAACGTCATTGCCGGACAGGGCACCATCGGCCTGGAAATTTTAAACCAGATTCCCGACGTGGACGCCGTCATTGTGCCCGTGGGCGGCGGCGGCCTGATTTCCGGCGTGGCCTTTGCCATTAAGAGCCTGAATCCCAATGTCAAGGTCTATGGCGTCCAGGCCAGCGGCGCCCCCTCTATGGTCCAGTCCCTTCACGACCACAAAATGGAGTGCCTGCCCTCGGTGTCCACCATTGCCGACGGTATCGCCGTCAAGGAGCCGGGCAATCTGACCTTTGACATTTGCAGCAAGTATGTGGATGAAGTGGTCACCGTCACTGATGACGAGATTTCCACTGCCATCCTGGCCCTCATCGAGCAGCAGAAGCTCATCGCGGAAGGGGCCGGCGCGGTGTCTGTGGCCGCCGCCATGTTCAATAAGGTGGATATCAAAGGCAAAAAGGTGGTGTGCCTGGTGTCCGGCGGCAATATTGACGTGACCATCCTCTCCCGGGTTATCAACCGCGGCCTTCTCAAGGCCGGCCGCAGCGCTGACTTCACCATCGAGCTCCCCGACAAGCCCGGCCAGCTCCAGAAAGTTTCCTCCATTATCGCCGGCCTGGGGGCCAATGTGGTGGCGGTCCACCACGACCACGCCGGAGAGGACGCGGACATCACCGCCTGCTATCTGCGCATCAGCGTGGAGACCCGGGACCACAACCATGTGGAGACCCTGAAAAAGGAATTGCGCAAGGAAGGCTTCCAGCTCCGGGAGCAGCTTTAATCCGCATAGTTTTCGGCGCAACGGCTCTGTCTTTTGGCAGGGCCGTTTTTTGCGCCCAAAAGCACAATGCCTCGTATTGCAATGTATCAAAACCGTTATATAAAATATATAATACTTTAGATTGTTAAAAAATAAAATAGTTGATTTTTCCAAATGGTAGCCGTATAATAAAAATAGCAAAATTTTCATTTTTCGTCGGAAACAAGGAGGTGAAGCAGGCCGGAAAAAACGGCCGGGATGAAAGGGAAAGAGAAAGTACTATAAAGCAAAGGAGGAAAAAACTTGAAACGATTTTTCAAACGGGCTGTGGGCGCTGTTCTGGCTGCCTGTATGCTGCTGACGGGTGTTACGGCCTTTGCCGCTGAACCCGCTGCCGCTCCCAGCCAAAACGCGGCAGTCTCTGCCCGGGCCTCGGGGAACCTGGCCCTGAATAAGGCCGCCACCGCCAGCGATGTGGAATCCGGCACATCCTTTACCGCCAACCTGGCGGTGGACGGCATGGCCAATACCCGCTGGGCCTCCAATCAGGACAGCACCGGCGCCCAGCAGCCCCGCTGGCTGCAAATTGATTTCGGCGCCACCACCACCTTTGATACCGTGGACATTTACTGGGAGCAGCAGAACATCGACGCCTATCAGCTCCAGGTGTCCACCGACGCCAGTGAATGGGAGACGGTCTATGAGCGCAATTCCCCGCCGGTCTCCACCTATGAGAGCGTGACCCTGACGGCCCCGGCCATTGGCCGCTATCTGCGGGTCTATGTCACCGGCTACGACTACAACGTCAGCTGGCACTCGGTTTCCATTTATGAGGTAGAGGTCTACGACAGCACCGGCGAAGTGCCGGTGGAGCCCCAGGGCAACTACCAGATTTATCCCATCCCCCAGAAGGTCACCGATGAAGAGGGAACCGCCCCGGTGACGGACACAGTGACAGTTATCGCGGAAGAGGGCATCGACCAGGTGACCCGCAGCCGCGTGGACGAAGTGCTTACCGAAAATGATTTGACCCCGGTTTACAGCGAGTCCCCCAACGAGGACACCACCAACCTGTATATCGGCGTCAATGGCTCCGGCGGCCTGGCGGATTCCCATGAGGGGATTCCCCGGGAGGTGTTCGCCGAAGGAGAGAACAAATACGATATGCACGTGGTCAAGGTCTTTGCCGATGGGGATATCGTCATCCTGGGCAAGGACAGCGACGCCGCCTATTACGGCCTGGCCACCCTGGAGCAGATGCTGGACCAGTCCGAGACGGGAACTTTGAAGATTTCCACCTTTGAGGACTACGCATTCCAGAAGTACCGCGGCGCGGTGGAGGGCTACTACGGCTATCCCTGGAGCGTGGAAGGCACTCTCAGCTGGTTTGACTTTGCCAAGCGCTATAAGATGAACATCTTCCTCTACGGCCCCAAGACCGACCCCTATCACCTGGGCCAGTGGGATGAGGACTATCCCACCGAAGTCACCGAAGAGGAAGCGGAAATCGGCATCCGCACCCAGGACGAAATGCGCCAGTTTGCGGAGAAGGCCGCCCAGTGCAACGTGGACTTTGTGTGGGTGGCTCACCCTGCCATGAAGAAGCCCATTGACTTTACCAATGAGGAGACTGTGGATGAGGGCGTAGAGCGCCTGATGGCCAAGTTTGACCATATGTATGACCTGGGCGTGCGCCAGTTCGGCATCTTTGTGGACGACATTACCCCCTCTGCCGCAGCCAGCTCCTGCGATATGCAGATTTATATGCTCAACCAGGTGCAGGAAAAGCTCTATGATACCTATAACACCGAGGGCGCCGCGCCGGAAGACCAGGTAAAGCCCCTGTTCTTCACCCCGGCCTGGTACACCACCATTACCAGCGGCGCATCCACCTATATGCCCCGGTTTAAGAACGTCCATGAGGACATTGAGATCTGCTTTACCGGGAACAACGTGTTCTCCGATATCAGCAATGTAAGCGCCGCTACCTTTAAGAATTGGATTGGCCGCGACCCGGTGATGTGGTGGAACTATCCCGTAAACGACAACGTGGACAGTGTCTACTACACCAACCCCATTGATCATTTCTACAGCCTGGACTCCAACCCCAGTAATTTGAAGGGCGTGCTGTCCAATCCCATGAACTTCTCGGAAGCCTCTAAGGTGGCTTTCTTTGGCCTGGCAGACTACACCTGGAACCCCGGCGCCTTTGACGCCCAGGAGAACTGGGAGAACTGCTTTGACGCCATTCTTCCCGACGACCCGGAAATGGCCCAGGCCCTGAAAACGGTTTACGGCAGCCTGAATAATTCCTATGAGCCCACAGAGCTGACCCGCCTCTACGGCCAGTATCAGAGCGGGAACGAGACCGCTGCCGCCGAACTGAAAGACAAGATGTATGAGATTCTGGACGCCGTGGAGCTGCTGGAAACCCTCAAGGACAGCGACGACCCGGTGAAGCGTCTCATTGTGGAAGAGGCCCAGACCTCCATTAACAAGCTCTATGATATGGCGGCTGCCATTGGCGGCGCCATGGCCGTGGTCTCCTCGGAAGACCCCCTGGAGCAGGTCCACGGCTATTACCTGTCCCAGGCCGCCAACGAGCGCCTGAGCATTGAGCGCAACCCCCGCTACCAGATTATCGCCCTGGAAGGCTCCGGCGAGGACATCTACTACAGCACCCTCTATGCCGTCCCCTCCGATGGGCGGATGCGTCCCTTTGTGACCACCGCTATGAACGCCATTGCGGACTTTGACGTGAGCCAGCTGGATACCAGCGCCGCTGAGATTGAGAGCGTGGCCATTTCGCCCAAGGAGGGCGTGGAAGTGCGCCAGGGCGAGAGCTTCCAGTTTGCCGCCGCAGTGGCTGCCGGCCAGGAGAACCTGGACGATGTGATTTGGTCGGTGGAGGGCGCTACCGGTCAGAACACCGTTATTTCCCGCAACGGCGTGCTGACTTTGGACACCAACGAGCTTTCTCCCACCGTAACCGTAAAGGCGGTTTCCGCTTATGACGCCGAGGTGTATGACACCGTGGAAGTCACTGTGTTGGACCGCATTTATGTAGACCCCACTATCCCCACCAACCAGGCCTTTGGCGCTGCGGTGCTGGGTTATTCCGGCAACCACGGTGTGGGCGGCGAACCGGAGAACCTCTTTGATGAGAGCCAGGATGGCTCCAAGTGGTGCCCCGGCGACAATACCCGCTACAACCAGTGGGTGGCCTTTGATTTGGGCGCTGACAAGACCATCTCCACCTGGCAAACGGTTCATGCCGGCGTGGAAGATCCCCTGGACATCTCCTCCAACTTCTCCCTGCAGGTGCTCAAGGACCCGGAGAATGTGACGGAAGAACAGCTCCACAGCAATTCCTATTTGGGGAATGCCAGCAACTGGGTCACTGTGGCCGAGTTCCAGGGCAATACCGAGGATATCAGCAACTATGAATTTGAAGAGCCGGTAACCGCCCGGTACTACCGGCTGTATGTGGCCGACGGCTGCCAGCCTAACGTCATGTACCCCGCTACCCGTATCTATGAGTGCCGCCTCTTTGGCGTGGATACCGCCACAGTGGCCCGCACCCACAGCCTGACCGTTGACGCCAATATCGTGAACGGCTCTGTGACCACCGACGCTTCGAACTATGAGGAAGGCGCCAAGGTCAATGTGTATGTGCGGCCTGCTGAGGGCTATCGCCTCCAGGAAGGCAGCCTGTGCTATAACGGCACCCCCATGGAAGGCACCAGCTTCCTGATGCCCGCTGAGGACGTGGTCATCACCGCCGTGTTTGAAGAGGACACCGGCACCGAGCCCATCCCTGTAGACAAGGAAGCCCTGCAGAACGCTGTCAATGATGCGGCGAAACTGGTGGAAGCGGATTATACCCCCGACACCTGGGCCGCTCTGGAAGAAGCCCTGGCCAACGCCAACACCGTTCTGGCCGATGAAGAAGCCACCCAGGAGGCTGTGGACAGTGCCCTGTCTGCCCTGGAGGCGGCTGTGGAGGGCCTGGAGCCCGCCGCGCCCACCCCCGCAGACAAGGAAGCCCTGCAGAACGCCGTCAATGATGCGGCGAAACTGGCAGAAGAGGATTATACCCCCGACACCTGGGCCGCTCTGGAAGAAGCCCTGGCCCAGGCCAATGCCGTTCTGGCTGACGAAGAAGCCACCCAGGAAGCTGTGGACAGTGCCCTGTCTGCCCTGGAAGCGGCTGTAATCGGCTTGGAGCCTGCGGAAGAGCCGGAGCCGGAACCCGGCGCAGACAAGAGTGTGCTGCAAATGGCCTATGACTACGCCGCCGCCCAGGATACCAGCAAGCTGCTGGAAAGCCTGAAGGTACAGTATGACGCGGCTCTGGCCAACGCCGAGGCTATCCTGGCCAAGGAGGACGCCACCACCGAGGAAGTTTGGGACGCTATTGACCAGCTCTTTGAGGCGGTTTGGAGCCTGAGCTTTACCCAGGGGGACAAGACCCTGCTGAACGCCCTCATCGCCCGGGCCGACGAGATGATGGCCAACGCCGATAAGTATGTCCAGGCGGATTGGCAGACCCTGGTGGACGCCCTGGCCGCTGCCAAGGACGTCTATGAGGACGGGGACGCCATGGACGAGGATATCCAGCCGGTGGCGGAGAACCTGCTCAATGCTATCCTGATCCAGCGGTATAAGGCGGAGAAGTCCATTCTGGAAAGCCTGATCAACCAGGCCAATGCCCTTGACCTGAGCCTGTACACTGCCGAGAGCGTCCAGGCATTTACCGCCGCCCTGCGCACTGCCAATGTAGTGCTGAAGGACGACAACCTCACGAACGAGGACCAGATGATCGTGGACGACGCTGTGGAATCCCTGCGCAGCGCCATGGACAATCTGGCAGAGACTTCCGCAGAAGATCCCAAGCCCTCTGACGGCAACAAGGACGACAATACCAAACCCGGCGATACCGATAAGGACGGCGGGAAGGATACCACCAACAAGGATCCCAATAAGGGGCCCATGGACAATAACAAGAATCCTGCTACCGGCGACAGCGGCCTGCTGGCGATTGCCATGACGGCCGTACTGCTGGCCTCTGCCGGCGCCTTTGCGGCGGCCCGCAGAAAGAGCAGAATCTGACAGTAGGGTTCACTTCCTTTCAACCCCCGGGGCTGGCAAAACCAGCTCCGGGGGTTTTTGTGTATTACCGATAGAGGGTTCCAAGGATACTGAAATCTTCTTGGAGGGATTTACAGAAAGGAATGTTGCATTTTTGGTGCTGAAACTAAGGTTTGTGTGATTGTTTTGGAAAAATCATCCTTTTATAATAATAGTAAGGGCCTTTTGCAGAAGTTTATCCCAATCTGCTTTATTCGTTGGAACTTTTGGCAGCGGCAGGCAGGGAGCTTCCTGCAAATTTAGAAAGGGAAAGGAATGAAAAACATGAAGAAATTCAAAAAGCGGGCCACAAAAGTTCTGGCAGCAGCGCTTTCTGCCATGATGCTGGCGGGTGCGGCGTTTCCCGGCGTACAGGCCGCCCAGGCGGCGCCCTATTCCAGCGATTACCTGGCTTCTGTGGCCACCCAGGCAGCCGGAGACGCGGTGACCGGGGAAGAGCTGGCCACCTTGGTGAACCCGGTGGTCCAGCAGTACACCCTGGCGGAGACCCAGGGCACTTGGGCGATGGCGGCGGACAGCCGGCTGGCGATCCTGGCCAACCAGGCCAACATTGAAAATGAGCGCCTGGCCGAAGTGGTGAAGCTGGTCAATTCCGAGTTTGCGGACAAGGCCATTGTGTCCTCCAACCCCTTTACCATGGTGTATGCCAACGAAGAGGATGTGACCCCGGCGGATGTGCTGGTCACGGTGGACACGGAGAACCCCATCTGCGAGGAATCCGACAGCGAGGAAGCCTATCGCATTGACATCAGCGAGGATGGCGTGAAGGTTACCGGCGCCAGCGAAAACGCCGTGATGTATGCCCTGCGCACCATCCAGAATTACATGGTGGCCAACGAAGGCCTGCCCTATGGCACCATCATCGATTATCCTGACTTGGCCGAGCGCCGTCTCTTTGTAGACTGCGGCAGAAAGTACTTCTCCAAGGAATGGTTTTTCCGCCAGATTCGGGAAATGTCCTTCCTGAAGCTGAACACCCTGGAAATGCACTTCTCCGAGAACCTGGGCTTCCGCATTGAGTGCAAGACCGACCCCTCCATTGTTTCCGATGAATATCTGACCCACGAAGAGGTTCGTGAAATTATTGAGGAAGCCCGGAAATACGGCGTTAAGGTCATCCCCTCCTTCGACAGTCCTGGCCATGTGGACCAGATCCTCAAGGCCCACCCGGAATACGGCCAGATCAGCAACACCGGCGATCACTACGCTTCCGGCCTGGACGTGACCAACCCCGAGGCCGTGGAGTATATCTACAGCCTGTACGACGAGTATATGGAGCTCTTTGAGGGCTGCACCGACTTCCATATCGGCGGCGACGAATACATGGAATTCGACCGCGCCCCCTTTACCACCCAGTATAAGTCCGTGCTCAACGAGTACGCCAAAGAGACCATCGGCGAAAACGCCCAGTGGAAGGACGTTCTGGCCAAGTATATCAACGATTTGGCAGAGTATGTACATTCCAAGGGCTTTACTCCCCGTATTTTTAACGACGGTATCTACTATGGGGAAAACTCCTGGTCCGAAGCGCCCCAGATTATCGAGATGCACGACTATATCGGCATCGACTTCTGGAACAATATGCAGTGGAACCGGGACGTGGCCGGTTTGCAGACCTTCATCGACAAGGGCCACGACGTGATTTATAACTTCAACTCCACCTTCTTCTACTATGTGCTCCGCAACGACCGGGATGCGCCCACCGACGGCCGTCCCCAGAACTCCTTCGACTACATTGACCAGGACCGCCGGATCTTTGAAGAGTGGAGCCCCGGCAAGTACGCCAACGCCACCGTGTCCGATGACTCCGAGTTTATCGCCGGCGCCGCCCTGGGCATCTGGTGCGATAAGCCCGACCTGGTGACGGAAGACGTGGTCACCGACGATATTGCCGATGAACTGCGCTCCATGGCCACCCGGACCTGGAACGCCGGCAGCAACGCTACCATGGACTTTGAGGAATTCAAAGAGAAGTATACGGTGCTGGGTCATGCGGCCGGTTATGAAAAGGGCTCCCAGCTTCCCGATGCCGGCGAAATTCAGGACGCCGAGAACTTGGGCAAAGTGACCCTGCGCTATGTCAGCGACACCGGCAAGGTGCTGCAGAATGATGTCGTCAAGTACGGCACCATCGGCAACGACTACACCTTTGAGGCCGAGGACATTTACGGCTACAAGCTGATTTCCGAAGGCACTGTCAGCGGCACCTTCTCCGAGGAAGGCGACACCTATACCTTCACCTATACCCTGGACTGCGATAAGTCCGAGCTGGCCGCTGAGCTGGAGAACGCTCTGGCAGAAGACGACTATATCCCCGCCACCTTCACCGCCTATGCCCAGGCCCTGGCCGCTGCCCAGGAGGTCTATGACCGTGCCGACAGCGAGCAGACCGAAGTGGACGACGCTCTGGCCGCTCTCCAGGAGGCCAAGGGGCAGGCCGTCCTGCTCACCAACTACGCCCTCTATGTGGAGACCCAGTATCCCCTGGAGGATACCGGCTATCAGTCCGGTTACAGCGCCTATCAGCAGGCCGTGAGCGCTGCGGAAGAAGTGCTCTACAGCCAGGGCGACGACGCCCAGGCCGTGGCGGCTGCCCTGGAATCCATTGAGGAAGCCAAGGCCGGCCTCATGCGCCCCGACGGCAATACCCCCACAGTCACCGCCTCGAAGGAATACTATTCCTATTATTACTACACCAACATGCTGGACGGGAACCCCAACACCAAGTGCTGGTTTAACGGCAACCAGGTGGCGGGCGAAAGCGTGGTCTTTACCTTCCCCCAGGCCGTCAATATGAGCCAGGTGCAGGTGCTGCAGGCCGCAGATGCCGGCGCTGACATTCTGGACGGCGCTGAAGTGCAGATTTCCGACGATGGTTCTGCCTGGCAGACCGTGGGCAGCATTACCCCTGCCAGCCAGGACGACACCTTTACCTTTGAAAGCACCCCGGTGAAGGCAGTCCGCATCCTGATTACCCAAAGCAAAGACAACTGGTATCAGATCGCCGAGGTCTCCTTCACCTATGAGCAGATCGCCGAAGATACCGCCCTGCGGGATTTGATTGCCGAGGCCGAAGGGCTGGACATCACCGGTAAGGAACCCGCTCTGGTCAACGCCATGATCGACGCCCTTATCGAGGCCCAGAAGCTCTATGCAGTGAACAGCCAGGACACCCAGGCTGCCCAGGAAGCCCTGCGCGCCGCCATAGATGCCCTGACGGAAACGCCTCCCGCCCCCGCGGACAAGGAAGCCCTGCAGAACGCCGTCAACCAGGCGGCAGAACTGGTGGAAGAGGACTACACCCCCGACACCTGGGCGGTTCTGGAAGCTGCCCTGGCCCAGGCCAATGCCGTTCTGGCTGACGAAGAAGCCACTCAGGAAGCGGTGGACAGTGCCCTGTCTGCCCTGGAAGCGGCTGTAATCGGCTTGGAGCCTGCGGAAGAGCCAGAGCCGGAACCCGGTGTGGATAAGAGCCTGCTGCAGACCGCTTATGACTACGCCGTTGCCCAGGATACCAGCAAGCTGCTGGAAAGCCTGAAGGTGCAGTACGATGCGGCTCTGGCCAACGCCGAGGCCATCCTGGCCAAGGAGGACGCCACTACCGAGGAAGTTTGGAACGCCATTGACCAGCTCTTTGAGGCCGTTTGGAGCCTGGACTTCACCCAGGGCGATAAGACCCTGCTGGGGACCCTCATTGAGACTGCGGAAGGGATGGACGCCGACAAGTATGTGGCGGACAACTGGCAGCAGCTGGTAGACGCCCTGGCCGAAGCCAAGGCCGTTTATGAAGACGGCGATGCCATGGACGAGGACATCCAGCCTGTAGCCCAGGCTCTGCTGGACGCCATTCTGGCCCAGCGGTATAAGGCGGAGAAGTCCATTCTGGAAGAGCTCATCAACCAGGCCAACGCCATTGACACCTCCCTGTACACCGCAGAGAGCGTGCAGGCCTTTACCGCCGCCCTGCGCAGCGCCAACCTGGTGCTGGAGGACGAGTCCCTGTCCGTAGACGAGCAGGCCACCGTGGACGAAGCCGCAGCCGCCCTGCGCAGCGCTATGGACAACCTGGTAGAGACTTCTGCGGAAGATCCCAAGCCCTCTGACGACAACAAGGACGATGGCAATAAGGACGACAACACCAAACCCGGCGATACCGATAAGGACGACGGGAAGGATACCACCAACAAGGACCCCAACAAGGGCCCCATGGATGGCAATAAGAACCCCGCTACCGGCGACAGCAACGCCCTGGCAGCGCTGGCTGTGAGCGGCATGGCTCTCTCCGCTGCGGTGCTAATGATTGCTCGCAAGAAGGAAAAGGCTTCTGCAAAATAAGCTGCGGTTTTCCGGGATTTCCCCGTGAGTTTCTCCCATAAAATTTTGTAAGTCTTTGTTTCCCCCGCTTTCCGGTTTCTCCGGAGGGCGGGGGATTCTTTTTGCAAAAGGGGCCTTTTGAGGAGCCCGGGGGCCGGCTGCCCGCCAAAGTGGGGGAGGAAGTAGGGAAAGGCGGAAAAATACGGGTTTTGCAATAAAAAAAACCAAAAACCAGAGAATAGTGATTTACTTTTTTTAACAGGATGTGGTATACTGAGAATAGAAACTTTGGGCCTGCCCAAAACGGATTTTCGGTTACGGCGGCGCCTGATTTTATACAAAGAAAAGGAGCAGGATTCATCATGAAGTATTTGGGAATCGACGTGGGCGGCACCAACATTGCCGTGGGAATTGTGGGCGAGGACGATCAGATTATCGCCAAGGCCTCTAACAAGACCCCTACTCCCTGCAGCGAAGAAGTATTTTGCGACTGCATTGTAAAGACTGCCTATGAGGCCATGGAAAAGGCCGGCGTGACCCTGGAGGAGCTCCCCTGGATCGGCCTGGGCTGCCCCGGCACCATCAACCGCGCTACCGGTATTGTGGAGTTCTCCAATAACCTGGGCTACTCCAATTTCCCCGTGAAGAAGATGCTGGAAGAGCGCCTCCACGGCAAAGAGGTTATCATTGAGAATGACGCCAACGCAGCAGCTTACGGCGAGTATCAGGCCGGCGCCCTGAAGGGGGCTGACAATGCCGTGGCCATCACCCTGGGCACCGGCGTGGGCAGCGGCATTATCATCGACCATAAGATCTATTCCGGCAGCAACTTTGCCGGCGGCGAGATGGGCCACCATGTCATTGTGTTTGATGGCCGTCAGTGCAACTGCGGCCGTAAGGGCTGCTGGGAGCGCTATGCTTCCGCTACGGGCCTGATTATCACCACCCAGGAAGCTATGCAGGACGCCGACAAGGAGTCCCCCATCTGGAAGCTGGTGGACGGCGATATCAACCGCGTCAGCGGCCGCACCGCCTTTGACGCCATGCGTGCCGGCGACCCTGTGGGCAAGAAGGTTGTGGACGAGTATATCGCATATCTGGGCTGCGGCGTGGTCAATGTTATCAACACCTTCCAGCCGGATATCCTCTGCATCGGCGGCGGTATTTGCAACGAGGGCGAGACCCTGCTGGCTCCCCTGCGCGCCTATGTGGACCGGGAGCAGTATTCCATGAACTCTGCCAAGAAGACTGTGGTCTGCCGGGCAAAGCTGGGCAATGACGCCGGCATCATCGGCGCTGCCCTGCTGGGGAAATAATTTTATCGGATGAATTTGCGTGAACGGGCCGCCGGCGGACCTCCTCCGGAGGGGCCCGTTCTCTCTTTTAAAGGGCGGATTTCCTTGGAGAATTGCCCGAGAAAACAGGAAATGGGATTTCAAAAGCAATATTTTTCCTTCCATTTGAGGGAATTTCCAGCTGCCCCGGGGCAAATGCTTATGAGAGGAAAAAACGGGGCGGCTTGGTTGCGCCTGCGCTCGGGAGCCGCGGGCTGTGGATGCTGCGAAAGGAATGGTCAAAAAATATGAGTATCGAAAAAAAGACCTTCGGCGTGCTGCCGGATGGAAGAGCCGTGGAACTGTATACCATTCAAAATAGGGGCGGGATGATTCTGGAAGTGATCCCCTATGGCTGCCGGATGGTGCGGCTCCTGGTGCCCGGCCGGAACGGCCAGCTGGGGGATGTGATCCTGGGCCACGACACCCTGGAAGAGTATTTCTCTGATTTCCAGGGGGCCCTCATTGGCCGGTTTGCCAACCGTATTGGCGGGGCTGCCTTTACCATTGACGGCCAGGAATATCCCCTGCTGCAAAACGATGGGGCCAACTGCCTCCACGGGGGCAGCGTGGGCTTTGCCAATGTGCTCTGGGAGGTGGGATCCTTCCGGGATGAGGACGACCCCTCCATTACCTTTACCTATACCAGCCCCCACGGGGAGAGCGGGTTTCCCGGGGAGGTGCGTTTGCAGGTAACCTATGTGTTGGCGGAAAACGGCTCCCTGCTGCTGGATTACCAGGCGGAGAGCGACCGGGAAACCCCGTTGAACCTGACCAATCACTCCTATTTCAACCTCAGCGGCGACCCCTCTCAAAATATCTTCAATACGGTGCTGCAAATCAATGCCGACCAGGTGACGGCAGTGACCGACGATCTGATTCCCACCGGGGAGCTGCTGGACGTCACCGGCACCCACTTGGATTTCCGCACCCCCAAGCCCATTGGCCAGGATATTTTCTGCAAGGACCACCTGATGCAGGTCTGCGGGGGCTACGACCACAATTATGTGATTCACGGCTCCGGGATGCGCAAGGCGGCGGAGGCCTGGGAGCCTGCCAGCGGCCGGGTTATGGAGTGCTTCACCGACCTGCCGGGGATGCAGCTCTATACGGCCAACCGGATGTCCGGGGAGGAAAAGGGCAAGGGCGGCGTGCCCATGAAGGACCACAATTCCTTCTGTCTGGAAACCCAGTTTTACCCGGATTCCGTACACCACGCCAATTTCCCCTATGAGAACCTGAAGCCCGGGGAGAAATTCCACAGCCAGACGGTATACCGCTTCTCCGTGCGGTAACCATCAAAAGAAAACCAGCCTTCCGGCAAGCCGCCGGGAGGCTTTTTTGCGCGGAAAAATCCCCTCTCCCGGAAAGGAAGAGGGGCAAAAAGAACCCCCCAGAGGAATGAAGGAGCGGCTCCTCTGGGGGGTTCGAAATTCAATTAGCAGGGGTTACGCAAGCTTGCGTTTTTAGGTTTAGGCTCTGCGCTTTCTGCGGGAGATCACAAAGATCGTGCCAGCCATAGCGATGAGCACGCCGCCCACGATGGAGAACAGAGTAGTGCCCATGCCGCCGGTGTGGGGGATGGGGCTGTTGGCGAAGCTGACGCTGACGGTATTGTCTGCTACATCTTCGGTAATGGTGACTTCCAAAGCCTTATCGCTCTTTACATAGCCCTCAGGAGCTGCAGTTTCCTTCAAATAGTAGGTGCCAGCGTCCAAGCCAGTGAAAGTTGCGTAGCCGTCATTATCTGATGTTGCAGTATCAACAACTACTGTGCAATCTTCATCGGAATATAGGGTAAAGATAGCGCCGGGCAGCCCCTTCGCAGTCCAGCTATCGCCTTCTCCGGTTGCAGTCGCCTGGTCATACTTGAAGACCGTGATGTCAAAGGTTTTCACAGTGACAGTGTCCTTTTCAGAAGTCTTGTCCAGGTAAGAAACCCAAGCGGTATTGATATAATTACCTGCTGTGGTGCCTTCTGCCAGAGTAGCAGTGTAAGTCACAGTGATGGGAGTGACACCAAAGTTTTCCTCAGAAATGACATCATCATTATACAGTTTAATCAAGTCTAACGTAATGTGGAAGTCACAATCATCTCCTAATTCAGCAGAAGTCAAAGTGTATTGGTCATTGGTCAAAACCTTATCACCAATTTTAACTTCATAATTGTCAGGATTGACAAGCGCAGGAACCATGTCATCATGGAAGGTCAGATTGTAGGTTCCAGAAGCAGTACCGGCGGCGTAAGTTTCAATTGTAGGTTCGTCCGCAGTATAGGTGATGTAATCCTTCAGATTTTCCGGCACAGTGGATTCCAGCTTGAAGTTCACATCAGTACCAGCGGCGGCGGTGTCGACATCGCCCCAAATGGGATTACCTTCTTCATCCGTACCGGTCTGCACTTTCTTATCAATACCGGGCTCGCTGATCTTAGGTTCGCCAGTTACCCAATAAATAGCGTTTTTGAACCAAGTAAAGGTGTAATAGAATTCCTCATCAGTAGTGGTAAAGCTCAAAGTAGTACTACCTGTTGCATTGGCATTAGCCACAGCATCAACGATTTTTTGATAAGTAGCAGGATTTTTTTCTGCAAATCCGGAATCTTTGTCAGTAAGCAGCCAATAGCCTTTTTTGCCATCTCCAGGGGCCTGATAGTTAGCGTGAACCTCCACTTGGTTGGCGGCTTTTTCACCAGAAACTACAAAGCTGTTATCATTGAAGGTATTGTTTGCAGATGCAGCATAAACGGTTTCTACACTACCATTATTATCTTCCAGGTTAACCAGTCCGACAATAGCGTTGGTAAAGGTGTTATTGGAAATGTCAATGGTATAACCGTTAGATTCAGCGTTGTTAGCATCAACATAAAGATCTTCAAAATAGGCTTTGTTGTAGAGTTCAGAAGTACCAGTTACGGTGTTATTAGTGAAGGAATAGGTACCTGCATTTTCTTTTATGCTGTCACCGGCATACTCATGAATGGCGAAATCACAGTTGATAAACTGATTATTGTTAATAGAAACGGTTTGAACATTCGCGTTATCAGATTGTCCGCGGATGGCTTCTTCCAGATTTTCGAAAATACAGCCTTCAATAGTAAAGGTACTAAAGGTACCAATTGAAATGCCAACATTACCATTGGCCTGACCGCTCATATTGCCATTACCGGTAAAAATACAATTCCGAATAGTAAAATTATCGGCTTGTTCAGTGGATTCACTGTGGTTAGAGATGCCAGCGCGCATATGATGAGTCAAACCGCTGTTGCTATCAATAGTAATATGGATGTCTTCAATTGTGACCCTATTAGCGTTCCAAATTTGAATGCCACCAAGATCTGGCGTTCCACCGCCAAATGTAATATCCGGAGGTGTAGAACCGTTTAGCGTCTCAACAGTTACATCTGCACCCTCAGCCGCTTTTACAGTGAGGTCGTCCAGACCGCTCAGAACAACAAAGCGGTTGTACGTACCAGTATCGACTTCAATGGTCCAGCCGGTTTTCTCTTCTTGCTTGTTAATCAAGTTAATAGCTTCCTGAATGCCGTCTACACCGTCAGCAGATGTAACCGTGATGGTTTTTCCATCAGCGGGAAGTTCCACCGCCAGCGCGCTGGTAGGAATCAAACAAACCAGCATCATCAGCGACAAAAATCCGCTGAGCAACCGTTTCGTCCACTTTGTTTTCATTGTTTTCATCCTTTCTCTGATAAAATCAAGAAATGTATCCTACCCATTGATAAACGCCCCCTTGCTTACAGCCTGCGCGGAATCGGGCCGCTCCGTCCGAAGACGCGCCGGACAACCAGCATCCCCAGCCCCAGGAAGCGGCAGGGAATGCTCCCAGGGGTGTTCGGGGGAATACCAGTCGGGTCAAATCGCCCGTTTATCAATATCATACATATTATAGCATCTTAGGGAAAGAAACACAACAGATTTCCGTCTAAAATCACAAAATTCGAGCAATAATATAAATATTTTTATAGGGTGATTTTGTTGGTATAAGATTTTAATTTCTGCGAGAAGTATCTGCCTCTTTAAGGGCCAGATCGCATCTTGGATTCACGGAATGAAAAAATAAAAAGGGGAGAAAATACAAAAACGGCCTCCTCGCCCCATTTTTGGGGAAAGAAGGCCGTTGGAAACAGAAAGAAAGGCAGCGTTACACGCCCCACTGGCGTACGTGCCGGATGATGAAGAAGTAGGCCGGCACCAGGAACACGTCCGCCATGACCCAGGCGAAGGGGTTGGCAAAGCAGGCGGCGATGTAGCCGAAAACCGGTACCAGCACCAGGCCTGCAATGCCCCGGGCGAACATCTCCATGACACCGGCGCAGATGGCCATTTTGCTGTAGCCCATGCCCTGGATCAGCAGCCGGAAAATATTCACCGCGGCCAGGGCCACAAAGCAGGCGGCGTTGATAATCATAAATAAGTAAGCGTTGTCGATGATCTGGGTCTCAGAACCGTCCACAAACAGGGTAATCAGGGGCCGGCCAAAGAGGAACATGATCACCAGGGCCAGGGCGGAATAAACCGTGCCGATGATCATGCCCGAGCGCAGGCCGGGAGTCAGACGTTCAAACTTTCTGGCGCCCATGTTCTGGCCGCCATAGGTGGACATGGCAATGGCCATGGCGTCAAAGGCGCAGGCAAAGAAGGAGTAGAGCCGGTTGGCGGCGGTGACAGCAGCCACAATCATGGAACCCAGGGCGTTGACAGAGGTTTGCAGCAGGATGCTGCCAATGGCGGTGATGGAGGATTGCAGCCCCATGGGAACCCCCACGCCGCAGAGCTTGGACATATACTCCCGCCGGGGGCGCATGTCGTCCCGGGACACGTGGAGGGTGGGGAATTTCTTTACAATAAAGAGAAAGCAGGCGATGCCGGACAGGAGCTGGGAGAACACTGTGGCCACGGCGGCCCCCATGACTCCCATGGGGATCACCAGTATCAGCAGCAGGTCCAGGCCGATGTTCAGGAAGGAGGCAATGACCAGGAAAATCACCGGGGTGCGGCTGTCCCCCAGGGCCCGGAGCAGGGCGGCCTGTACATTATATAAAAAGGTCGTGGGGATGCCGGCGAAGATCACCACAATATAAAGATAGGCCTCGTCAATAATATCCGCCGGGGTGTTCATCCATTGGAGCATGGGCCGGCACAGGAGTACGGTGAGCACCGTGAAGATCACCGAGGCCCCGGCGCTGAGCCAGATGGTGTTTCCCACATAGCGGCGCATGGACGCCATATCCTTGGCCCCGAACTGCTGGGACACCGGGATGGCAAAGCCGCTGCACAGGCCTAAGCAGAACCCGAGAATCAGGAAGTTCAGGGAACCGGTGGAGCCCACTGCCGCCAGGGACTGGCTTCCCAGGAAGCGCCCTACAATAATAGTGTCCACCATGGAGTAGAACTGCTGGAACAGATTGCCGAAAATCAGCGGAATGGTAAATCGCAGGATCAGCCGGGTAGGCGAGCCGCTGGTCATATCCTTTGTCATTGTGGAATACCTCCCTTTCCTGTTGGAAAGAATAATTTCAAAACAGTATCATACCACAGGGGAAGGCAAAGGGCAATCCGCATTTGCCCCAGTTCTCACAGGAGGGAAAAGGGGGAAATCCGTCAGAAACACAAGAGGCGAAACCCGCGAAAAAAGTCTGGGATTTTACGTGGATTTTACAATACTTCTCTTTCTGACTTTACAAACCCGCGATATACTAATGCCAGACCTGAGGAAAAAAAGAAAACCAATCAATGTGAATTGAAAGGAAGAAGACATCATGAAGATCAAAAAGATTCTTACCGCTTTCTTGGCCCTGGCTATGACCGCCGCCGTAATGACCGGCTGCCAGAGCGCTTCTACCGACTCCAGCTCCACTGGCTCCGGCTCCTCCCAGAGCTCCACTGACAGCAGCGCTGCCACCGAGCTGAGCGGCTCCGTTTCCACCAACGGCTCCACCTCTATGGAAGAAGTCATCGGCGCCCTGTCCGAGCAGTTTATGGCTGACAACTCCGGCGTGACCGTTTCCTATGACCCCACCGGTTCCGGTACGGGCATCGAGGCTGCCAAGAACGGTACCTGTGATATTGGCCTGTCCTCCCGTGCTCTGAAGACGGACGGCACCGAAGACGGCCTGGTAGGCACCACCGTGGCTCTGGACGGCATCGCCATTATCGTGAATGCCAACAGCAAAGTTGCTGACCTGACGGTTGACCAGATCGCACAGATCTTCACCGGCGAAATCACCGACTGGAGCGACGTGGGCGGCGACGCCGGCACCATCGCCTGCATCGGCCGTGAAGCTGGTTCCGGCACCCGCGATGGCTTCGAGTCCATCACCGGCACCGAAGACAAGTGCAAGCTCAACCAGGAGCTGACCTCCACCGGCGCTGTTATCGAGGCTGTGAAGAACAATGCCGGCGCTATTGGCTACGCTTCCCTGTCCGCTGTGGAAGGCAAAGACGGCATTAAGGCCATCACTGTTGGCGGTGTGGAGTGCACCGAGGAGAACATCTCCAACGGCACCTATGAGATCCAGCGTCCCTTCGTCCTGGTAACCAAGGAAGGCGCAGAGCTCAGCCCCGCTGCCCAGGCATTCTTTGACTTCGCTCTGTCTGACGACGCTGCCAGCCTTATCGAAGGCGCCGGTGCTGTGCCCGCCCCTGACGCTGAATAAGAGAAAAACAGTCTGATTTTAGGAAAACGGCCTCCGCCCGCAAAGGCGGGGGCTATTCCTGTGAATATAAGGAGCTGCTTTTATGGAACGAAACGTACCCTTTGAACAGAACGCGGCTGCGGGAACAGCCCCCCAGGAGCAGCAGGTCCAGATGGGCCAGCCCGCCGGGGAGGCTCCCGGGGCGGAAGGCGCTTCCGAGGAAAGCACCGCTAAGGTGAAAGCCCATTTCCGGGGCGTGAAAGACGCTATGGAGATGGTGATGCACATCATCTTCCTGATCTGCGGCGTGGTGGCGGTGGCCTTTGTGCTGTTTATCAGCATCTACCTGATTATTTCCGGTATCCCGGCCATCCAGGAAATCGGCATCATCGACTTCCTCTTCGGCCAGACTTGGGCCCCGACCAATAGCACGGACCCCCAATATGGCATCCTGCCCTTTATCCTCACCTCGATTTACGGCACTGCCGGCGCAGTGATTATCGGCGTCCCTGTGGGCCTGATGACTGCGGTGTTCCTGGCCAAGATCGCCCCGCCCAAGGTGGCTGCGGTGATCCAGACGGCAGTGGAGCTGCTGGCAGGCATCCCCTCGGTGGTATACGGCCTGGTAGGTATGACGGTGCTGGTTCCCCTGATCCAGAATCTCTTCAGCCTGCCCTCCGGCGCTACCCTGCTGGCCGCCATTATCGTGCTGGCCATTATGATCCTGCCCTCTATTGTCAATGTTTCCACCACTGCCCTGAAAGCAGTTCCCAAAGAGTATGAAGAGGCTTCCCTGGCTTTGGGGGCGACAAAAATCGAGACGATTTTCCGTGTGAGCATCCCCGCCGCCAAGAGCGGCATTGCAACCTCCATTGTGCTGGGCGTGGGCCGCGCTATCGGCGAGGCCATGGCCATTATCATGGTGTCCGGTAATGTGGCCAATATGCCTGGGCTCTTCAGCTCTGTGCGCTTCCTCACCACGGCCATTGCTTCGGAGATGTCCTACGCTTCCGTGGGCTCCCTCCAGCGAAACGCCCTGTTCTCCATTGGCCTGGTGCTGTTCCTGTTCATTATGCTCATCAACATTATCCTGAACGTGGTTATCAAAAGAAAGAAGGAGGGGGAATAAGCTATGGAAAAACTCTCATTCCGCCGCCGCTTTTACGACAAGGGCCTGAAAGCCGTGCTGTATTTCTGTGCCGGCCTCACCTGCGCCCTGCTGCTGTTCCTCATTGGATACATTTTCTATCGGGGCCTGGGCAATATTTCCTGGGAGCTGCTGAGCACCCAGACCAGCTACCGTAATGATACCATTGGTATTCTTCCCAATATTCTCAACACTTTGTATATTATCCTCATCTCCATGGTCATTGTGCTGCCCCTGGGCGTAGGCGCCGCCATTTACCTGACGGAGTATGCCGCCTCCCGCCGGCTGGTAGCCATTATCGAGTTTGCCTCCGAAACCCTGACGGGTATCCCCTCCATTATCTTCGGCCTGGTGGGCATGCTGTTCTTCATCCAGCTCCTGGGCCTGAAGCAGGGCATCCTGGCCGGCGGCCTGACCCTGGTGATTATGATCCTGCCCACCATTATCCGCACTACCCAGGAATCCCTGAAGACGGTGCCCAATTCCTACCGGGAGGGCGCTTTGGCCCTGGGCGCCGGCAAGTGGCACATGGTGCGCACGGTGGTGCTGCCCAACGCTGTGGACGGCATTGTCACCGGCTGTATCCTGGCCATCGGCCGTATTGTAGGCGAATCCGCCGCCCTGCTGTTCACCGCCGGTTTCGGCCTGGTGCTCAACGACTTTGTTACCTCCATGCAGTCCTCCTCGGCAACCCTGACAGTGGCCCTGTATGTGTATGCCAGCGAGCGCGGCGAGGTGGGCGTAGCCTTTGCCATTGCTGCGATTTTGATGGTCCTCACGCTGATTATCAACCTGTCCGCCAACCTGGTCGGCCGGAAACTGAAGAAATGATGGGAGAATGTTATGTCTACGATTATTGAAGCAAAGAAGCTGGATCTCTGGTATGGGAGCAATCAGGCTCTCCATAGTGTCAATGTAGCAATTCCTGCAAATAAGATCACCGCCCTCATCGGGCCTTCCGGCTGCGGCAAGTCCACCTTTCTCAAGACCCTGAACCGGATGAACGACCTGGTGCCGGGTATCCGCATTGAAGGCGAAGTCAACTACGGCGGCCAGAATATCTATGACCCTAATGTGGACACCACCTGGCTGCGTAAGGAAATCGGCATGGTGTTCCAGAAGGCCAATCCGTTCCCCATGTCCATTTACGACAACATCGCCTATGGCCCCCGGACCCACGGCATCCGCTCCCGGGCCAAACTGGACGAAATCGTGGAGAAGTCCCTGCGGGACGCCGCTATCTGGGACGAGGTGAAGGACCGCCTGAAGAAGAGCGCCCTGGGCCTCTCCGGCGGCCAGCAGCAGCGCCTGTGCATTGCCCGCGCTCTGGCAGTGGAGCCCCGGGTGCTGCTCATGGACGAATCCACCTCCGCTTTGGACCCCATTTCCACTTCTAAGATCGAAGACCTTGCCATCGAGCTCAAAAGCAAGTATACTGTGATTATGGTAACGCATAATATGCAGCAGGCCGCCCGTGTCTCCGACATGACCGCCTTCTTCCTGCTGGGCAAGCTCATTGAGTTTGGCGAGACGGAACAGATCTTCTCCATGCCCAAGGAAAAGCAGACCGAGGATTACATCACGGGACGTTTCGGCTAATGCTTGTATTTGGGAAAGGATGTGTGTAAAATGAGAAACAGATTTGACCGGGAGCTGGAGCTCCTGAACACGGAACTGACAGAAATGGGCGGCCTCATTGAGACCGCTATTGACCACGCGGTGAACGCCCTGTTTCAGCGCAGTGAAGAAATGGCCCGGGCTACCCTGGATTATGACCGGGAAGTGGACCACATGGAGCAGACCATTGAGACCCGCTGCCTGCACCTGATTCTCCAGCAGCAGCCGGTGGCAAGGGACCTGCGGGTGGTTTCCGCGGCCCTGAAGATGATTACCGATATGGAGCGCATCGGCGACCAGGCCGGGGATATTGCAGAGATCTCCCTGCGGCTGCCCGCCAACGTGGATTTCCGTCATTTGGAGCATATCCGCGCCATGGCTAAGGCCGCTTCCAAGATGGTCACCGACGCTATCGACGCTTTTGTGGGCCGCAACCTCTCCCTGGCCCAGAGCATCACCGCTGCCGACGACGAGGTGGACCGCCTCTTTGAGCAGGTGCGGGACGACCTCATCGCCATTATCCGCAACGATTCCGGCGACGCGGCCGCTGCCATTGATATGCTGATGGTGGCCAAGTACTTTGAGCGCATCGGCGACCACGCGGTGAATATCTCCGAGTGGGTGGTGTACTCCATTACCGGCGAGCACAAGTCCGATGAAGGGAAAAAGCAGGCGCAGCACGCATAAGGGATAATCCAGCCGCCGGGGGGAATCCGCCTTCCGGCGGCATGCTGTTTGCCAGGAAAGGAATGAACCGATACATGAGTCTGATTGCAGTGGTGGAGGATGACGCCAGCATTCGGAAGTTGATTTTGTATGCTTTGAAAAATAATGGGTATGAGACCTGTGGGTTTGGCTGTGGGGCGGACTTTTTCCAGGCCCTGACCACCCAGTCGCCGGATCTTGTGCTGCTGGATATTATGCTTCCGGACATGGACGGGGTGGAGATTCTCCGCCGTTTGCGGGAGGCCGGCCCCACTGCCCGTACCCCGGTGATGATGATTACCGCCATGGGCACGGAGTTTGACAAGGTCAATGCCCTGGACAGCGGCGCCGACGACTATATGACCAAGCCCTTTGGGGTTATGGAGATGCTCTCCCGGGTACGGGCCCTGCTGCGGCGGGTGGCCCCTGTTGGGGAAGAGGCCAGCGAAGAGGGGGCGGTGCTCTCGGAGGACGGCGTGGAGCTGGATACCCGCCGCCGGATGGTGCGGGTAGACGGTGAGGAAGTGAGCCTGGCTTATAAGGAGTTTGAGCTGCTCCACTACTTTTTGCAGAACAAGGGTATTGTCCTGAGCCGGGAACAGCTGATGCAGAAGGTCTGGGGCTTTGACTATGAGGGGGAAAGCCGCACGGTGGATATGCACATCAAGACCCTGCGCCAGAAGCTGGGGCGCTGCGGCGAACTGATTCACACCGTCCGGGGCGTGGGCTATAAACTGGAAGGCAGGGGGAAATCCGCATGAAGCGAAGGATTTATTGGACTTTGTGCTTAGTTTCCCTGGCAGCTCTGCTGGTGAGCACCGTGGCCTCCCTGTTTGTCTATTACTATTTTTATCAGGAACAGAACCAAGCGGACCTGGCACGGCAGTGCCAGGCCCTTTCTGCCGGCGCGGTGGCTTCCGGAGACCCGGAGGGGTTTTTGCAGGGGTATTCCCTGGACGACAGCGGGGAGCGCATTACCCTGCTCAGCGACACCGGCCAGGTGCTCTTTGACTCCGCCGCCGCCGAGGATAGCATGGAAAACCACCGGGACCGCCCGGAATTCCAGCAGGCCCTGCAAACCGGCAGCGGGGAGGCTTCCCGGGTGTCGGACACCATGGGCATCTCCACCTTCTATTATGCGGTGCGCTGCGGGGAGGACATGGTGCTGCGCCTGGCCCGGGATAACCGGAATATGCTGGGGGTATTCTTCCAAATCTTTCCCTTGGAGCTGCTCACCTGCGCGGCCCTGTTTGTGGTGAGTATTTTTGTGGCCCGGATGGTAACCCGGCGGATTGTGACGCCCCTGACCCAGGCGGCGGACAACCTGGAGGTTCTTCCGGAAAACTGGCAGTATGACGAGCTGGAGCCCTTCCTCATCAAGATTCGGGGACAGAACCGGACCATCCGCCGGCAGCTCACGGAGATTGAGGAGGACCGGGACACCATTACCATGATTTTGGAGAACATGCAGGAGGGCTTGGTGCTTCTCAATTCGGAGAAGAAGGTGCTTTCTGTGAACCGCAGCGCCCTGGGATACCTGCATCCCGCGGAGCCGGAGCCTTTGGGAAAGCCGTTGGTGGCCCTTTCCCGGAATATGGATTTGCTCAGCGCTGTGGACAAGGCTCATGGAGGGGAGTCTGTTTCGGGGATTCTGGACCAGGGGGACCGGAAACTCCGGTATTTTGTCAACCCGGTTTTGGCCGGGCAGGCAGTGGGGGGAGTGATCGTGCTTCTGATGGATATTACGGAGCAGTATAAAGCCCAGAAATCCCGGGAGGAATTTTCGGCCAATGTTTCCCATGAGCTGAAAACCCCTCTCACCACGATTTCGGGGTTTGCGGAAATGATGAAGAGCGGCATGGTCCGGGAAGAGGAGGAGATCAAGGACTTTTCGTCTATGATCTACATTGAAGCCCGGCGGCTGCTGGCCCTTATCGACGACATTATCCGGCTTTCCCGGATTGAGGAGGGTCACGAGGAATGGGGCGAGCCGGTGGATTTGCGGCAGACCGCCGAAGAAGTGGCGGCTCTGCTGGAGCCGGAGGCGGAAAAGCGGAACATTACCATTTCGGTGTCCGGCGAGGTGACCCCGGTTCCCGGCAACGCCACCATGCTCTATGAAATGGTGCGGAACCTGTGTGAGAACGCGGTGAAGTATAACGTGGAGGGGGGCAAGGTGTTCCTGACCCTGGAGGAAGCTTACGGGGACAAGGTGTGCCTGTGCGTCAAGGATACGGGCATCGGCATCCCCAAGGAGCATCATGCCCGGATTTTCGAGCGGTTCTATCGAGTGGACAAGAGCCGTTCCAAGGAGACCGGCGGCACTGGCCTGGGGCTGTCCATTGTCAAGCATATTGTGGAGCGGCATCACGGGGAGCTCCGCCTTTCCAGCGAGGAGGGGAAGGGTACGGAGATTCGGGTATACCTGCCCACGAAACTGCCGGTAACGGAAATCCAGAGCTAAAAAACGAAAGGCCCGGAGGCAAGCCCTCTGGGCTTTCCTAATAGAGGGGGCCACTGAACTATATAGATACCGTTTGGGCGCAGGCACAGAACTTCAAAATAGAAAAGACCTGCGGCCACGAATTGCTGACCGCAGGTCTGGGAAGCGTTGAAAAAAGATGCTTGCTACAAGCGCGGGCGCAAAAGAAAACGCACCCCACAACGTGAGGTGCGCGAATTGGGTGCGGCAGCTTGCCGCTGGGAAGCGTTGACAAAAAAGATACCTGCTATAAACGCGAGCGGCAAGGTAAAAGAAAAAGCCGAGCCTAGAACGCGAATCGCGTCCAGGCTCAGTCTGGGAAGTGTTGACAAAAAAGATGCCCGCTACAAGCGCGGGCACAAAACTTCAGAATAAGGAAAAACCTGCGGTGCGCGAATTGCTCACCGCAGGTTTGGGAAGCCTTGACAAAAAAGATACCTGCTAAAAACGCGAGCGACAAGGCAAAAGAAAAAGCCGAGCCTAGAACGCGAATCGCGTCCAGGCTCAGCCTGGTGGAGATGAGGGGAGTCGAACCCCTGTCCGAAAGTCACTTGCCAGCGCTTTCTACGAGTGTAGCCGGTATTTTGCATCTCCCGCAGGACAGCGCCTATCGGCAGGCTCTGGCCTTTGGCAGCCCTTAAACCGTGACCGGGGTAAGGGCGTAACCCGGTTCACGTGCACCGCTAATCGACGCCTTTATCCGGGCCGCGGTACTCCCGGTAAAGACGGCCGCCTTAATTAGGCAGCAACAGCAACAGTATTGTTGTCGTTTAATTTTAAGGTTGCGGATTTTATAGCGGCCCCGCACCGCTACTCGCTTACGAAGGCTCACAACCCCCGTCGAAACCATTGCATCCCCATATAAAATTTTTCAGCGGTTCCGCTCTTTCAGGGCCCGCTGGATGTCGCGCTTGGCAGCCTTGGCCGCCAGATCTGCGCGCTTGTCGTAGTTCTTTTTGCCCTTGCACAGGCCCACCTGCACCTTCACCCGGGACCCCTTAAAATAGAGGGAGAGGGGGATCAGGGAATAGCCGTCCTGCTTGACCAGGCCCAGCAGCCGCATAATCTCCCGGTGATGCATCAGCAGCCGGCGCACCCGCACAGGGTCCCGGTTGAAAATATTCCCCTGTTCATAGGGGCTGATGTGCACGCCGTTGAGGAGCAGCTCGCCGTCTACGATGGAGCACCAGGCGTCCTTCAGGTTGGCCCGGCCCTGGCGGAGGGATTTCACCTCGGTGCCGGTCAACTCAATGCCGGCCTCCATGCTTTCCTCTACAAAATAGTCGTGGAAGGCCTTTTTGTTTTGGGCGATGGTGCGCAGTGATTTCTTTTCCATAGCAAAAAGCCTCCTTTTCCTCATTTTGCAGTTTTATATTTTATCACGGTTTCCGAAAAAATACAAGGCCTTTTTGGGCGCTTTTTGCCCCACAGAGGGCATCCCGCCTGGCGTAGAGGGAATTTTCCCGGAAAGCCCCGGAAAGTTTGACAGGAGGGCGGCGGTGGATTACAATAAGGTTGTTGGAATCTGCGGGGGGTGTTGGCGATGGCGGTTTCCCGTATCAAGGCGATAATACCGGGTGACATTCACCAGGTGTGGGACGTGGTCCTGTCGGTGGAGAAGTATACCTGGCGCACGGATTTGAGCAAAACTGAAAGAATCCATGAAAAGGCGTTTATCGAATACACCAAAGAGGGCTTTCCCACCACTTTGACAACCACCCTTTTGGAGCCCTGTCGGCGCTGGGAGTTTGATATGGAGAACGCCAACATGAAAGGGCACTGGACGGGGGTCTTTACCTCCCGGGGGAAGGAAACGGAAATTTGTTTTACCGAAGAGGTAACGGCGAAAAAGTTCTTTTTCAGGCCTTTTGTAAAATGGTATCTGAAAAAGCAGCAGGCGCGGTTTGTTTCCGATTTAAAGCGGGCAGTCATACAAGCAAACAGCGGCGAGAATCTGTCGTGATAAAAGCAGTGATTGATAGGGAAAGGTGATAGCGGATGAAACCGGGACTGTTGGCGGTATATGCCGCTCTGGGGTTGATTCTCCTGATAACCGGGTGGGGTGTGTGGAAAAAACATTCCGCCTATCCCTCCACCCAGGTGGGATACCATGTAAAAGATGCGGCCGAGAGCCCGGAAGATTGGAAGCGCGCCAACCGGGTGGCCGGAAAACTGTCCCTATTATGCGGCGTGCTTGTCTGGCTGTTGATGGCCGGGTTATGGCTGGCAAAGGCTCCGTTCGGGGTCTGCTTGGGGATGCTTTTTGCCGCAGCAGCAGCGGCGGTGTGTGTGGTGGTTTTTGTACCGCTGGGTTTGCTGCGGAAAAAATAAAGGTTCCCTGTTCGTATACAGTGTATCAATAGACTTGGTTCAAATGATTGAATTTTAAGAAATAAAAGGAGTTTTCAATGGAATACCGTCAGGAAGATAAAGCGGCGTTTATCGCCATTGTAGGGAGACCCAATGTGGGGAAATCCTCCCTGTTAAACCGGATGCTGGGCCAGAAGGTGGCCATTGTGTCCAGCAAGCCCCAGACCACCCGCACCCGGATTATGGGGGTGCTCACCCGGGGGGAGAACCAGCTGGTGTTCCTGGATACCCCCGGCCTGCACAAGCCCCGGAGCCGTCTGGGAGACTACATGGTCAAATCCGTCACCGAATCCGTGGCCGGGGTGGACGCCGGCCTGCTGGTGGTGGAGGCAGGGGAGAAGATTTCCCCGGCGGACCGGGACCTCATGGAGCGGTTCAAAAAATCCAAAATGCCGGCGGTGCTGGCCATTAACAAAATCGATATGTTAGAGGACAAATCCCCCCTCATGGAGCAGATTGCCCAGCTGTCATCCCTGTTCCCCTTTGAGGCAGTGGTGCCGGTATCCGCCCAGGACGGCAGCGGCGTGGAGGAGCTTATCTGCGAGCTGGAAAAGCTCTGCCAGCCGGGAGGCCACTTCTTTGAGGAGGACACCCTCACCGACCAGCCCGAGCGGGTGCTGGCGGCGGAGATTGTCCGGGAAAAGCTGCTGCGGCTGCTGGACCGGGAAATCCCCCACGGGGCCGCTGTGGCCGTGGAGCGGATGCGGGAGCGTCCCGACGGCAGCGCCACGGACATCGACGCGGTGATCTTCTGCGAAAAGGAGAGCCACAAGGGGATTATCATCGGCAAGGGCGGCTCCATGCTGAAAAAGGTGGGCACCTATGCCCGGCAGGATATGGAGCAGTTCTTTGGCTGCAAGATTAACCTGAAATTATGGGTCAAGGTCAAGGAGGATTGGAGGAACCGGGAAGCGGTGCTCCACAGCCTGGGCTATGACAAGACGGATTTTAACCTGTAACACAAAACAGCCGGGAATTTTGCCGGAAACAGGCGAACAAACAATTATTTTCCACTCATAGCCAGCGGGGCTTTGACAAATACTCTTTTTGTAACCAGCAAAAGGAGGCGTGGAAAATGGACGAACAGACCGCATGGGAATCTTTTTGCCGAACCGGCAGCGTGGAGGCGTATCTGCACTACAGCCGCCTGCACCGGCTGCGGGCCGGCGGGCAGGAGGCGCAGGGGAATGCATATCGAAACGGACGGGCTGGTCATCCGGGAACAGCCGGTGGGGGAGAACGACCGGCTGGTGACCCTCTTAACCCGCAAAGCGGGCATTGTCCGGGGCTTTGCCAAGGGCATCAAAACCGTCCGGAATCCTAAGAGCTCGGGAACCAGCCTGCTGAGCTATTCCCAGTTTTCCCTTTACCAGGGGCGCTCCCGGATGATCATCGACAACGCCCGGCCCAAGGAGATGTTCTTCGGCCTGCGGGAGGATATTGGCCGGCTGGCCCTGGCCCAGTATTTCTGTGAGCTGGCGGGGGCCCTGGCCCCGGAAGGGCAGCCGGCGGAGGACTGCCTGCGGCTGCTTCTCAACGGGCTGTATTTCCTCTCGAAAGGGCAGCGGCACCCGCTGCTGCTGAAAACGGCGGTGGAAATGCGGATGTTGTCCCTGGCCGGGTATATGCCGGACTTGCTCTATTGCCAGGGCTGCGGCTGCTATGAGGCGGACACCATGTTCTTCCTGCCGGATTCGGGAACATTGCTGTGCAGCGCCTGCGGGGGCCAAAAGCGGGGCATCCCTCTGGACCGGGGGATGCTCACGGCCCTGCGCTATACCGTGTATGCGGATTTTGACAAGCTGTTTTCCTTCCGGCTGCCCCCCCAGGGGCTGGCCCAAATCAACCGGGCCTCGGAGCGCTACCTGCTCCACACTTTGCAGCGCACTTTCCCCACCCTAGAATTTTACCGCCAGGTTGCGGACACCAGCCTCGGGCATACTCCCGGAGAGGGAAGCGTATAAAATAGAAGAACCGTAAGAACATAGAAATCCATTTCGGATGAAAAGCAGAAAACAGTTACCATAGAAGAAACGGAAACCCACAGGAGGGAAATAAAAGAGTATGAATAACCAAACAGCCGGACGGCACTGGCGGGCAGTGGAGCTGGATAAGGTGCTCCGGATGCTGGCCGAAGAGACGGCCTGCGAAGACGCCGCAGTGCTGGCCAGGGAAATCACCCCCTCTTCCTCTTTGGAGGAGGTGCGGCGGATGCTGGCCGAAACCGACGACGCCTATGTGATGATGGCCCGTTTTGGCGCGCCGTCCTTTGGAGGATTGAAAAATGTCACCAACGCCCTGCGCCGGGCCGAGGCAGGCGGCGCCCTGAATCTCACGGAGCTGCTGCGCATCGGCGGGGTGCTGCGCACCATCCGGGGGATTACCCAGTGGCGGAGCAAGAGCGAGGGCATGAAAACCGCCCTGGACTGGCGGTTTGAGGGGCTTTCCCCCAATAAATACCTGGAAGACCGCATTGGCGGTGTGGTTCTCTCGGAGGAAGAGGTGGCGGATACCGCTTCCACCGAGCTGGCTTCCATCCGGCGGAAAATCCGGGGGGCCTCTTCCCGGGTGCGGGAGCAGCTGGACAAGATGATCCGCTCCCCCGCTTATCAGAAGTACTTACAGGACCCCATTGTCACCCAGCGCTCCGGCCGGTATGTGGTGCCGGTGAAGGCCGAGTGCCGGGGGGAGATTCCCGGCCTGGTTCACGACACCTCCTCCAGCGGCGCCACGGTGTTTGTGGAACCCATGGGCGTAGTGGAGGCCAACAACGAGATTCGGGTGCTCCTTTCCCGGGAGCAGGCGGAGATTGAGCGCATCCTCCTGGAACTCTCCGGGGAGGTGGGCTCCTTTGCCGACAGCATTGTCCAGAGCTATCAAATCGCAGTGGAGCTCAACGTGATTTTTGCAAAAGCCAGCCTGGCCTATAAGATGAAGGCCTCCCTGCCCCAGGTCAACGACCAGGGACGCATTTCCCTGAAAAAGGCCCGGCATCCCCTTATCGACAAAGAAAAAGTGGTGCCCACGGACATCACACTGGGGGAAACCTTCGACACCCTGGTGATTACCGGCCCCAACACCGGCGGCAAAACCGTCTCCCTGAAAACCATCGGCCTGCTGAGCCTCATGGCCATGTGCGGCCTCATGCTCCCGGTGGCGGATGAGAGCGAGATTTCCGTCTTTGACCAGGTGTTGGTGGATATCGGAGACGAGCAGAGCATTGAGCAGTCCCTCTCCACTTTTTCGGCCCACATGACCAATATTATCCGGATTATCGCCCAGGCGGACAACCGCAGCCTGGTGCTTCTGGATGAGCTGAGCTCCGGCACCGACCCGGTAGAGGGCGCGGCCCTGGCCATCTCCATTTTGGAAGCCCTCCGGGAAAAGGGCGTGCGCATGGCCGCCACCACCCACTATGCGGAGCTGAAAGCCTACGCGCTGCAAACGCCCGGGGTGGAGAACGGCTGCTGCGAGTTTGACGTGGCCACCCTGCGGCCCACGTACCGGCTGCTCATCGGGGTGCCGGGCCGCTCCAACGCCTTTGCCATTTCCCTGCGCCTGGGCATGGCCCCGGAGATTGTAGACCGGGCTCGCGGACTGGTTTCGGAGGAAAACTCCCAGTTTGAAAACGTGGTGGAGAACCTGGAAACCAGCCGCCAGAAGCTGGAATTCGAGCGGAAGAAGCTGGACCAGCTCCGGCGGGAAGCCGCCCAGGCAAAAAAAGAAGCGGAAGAGCAGCGCCGCAAGGTGGAGGAGGAATCCAGCCGGGAACTGGACAGAGCCCGGCAGCAGGCTTCCCAGCTGGTGGCCCGTACCCGGGCCCAGATTGACGCCATGCTCACAGAAATGGAGGAGCTGCGCCGCCAGCAGAACAAGGCCCTTTCCGCCGAGCAGAAAGCCCGGCTGCGCTCCGGGATGCGCCGGCTGGAGGATACCGCCGACCCCATCCACGGCAGGAAGAAGGACGAGGGCTATGTGCTGCCCCGGCCCCTGCAGGTGGGGGATACGGTGCTGATTTTCGACATCGACAAAAAGGCCACCGTGCTGGAGCTGCCGAAAGACGGGGACCAGGTGCTGGTGCAGGCGGGGATTATCAAGACCCGGGTGCCCATGTCAAACCTGCGGCTGGTGAAGGAGCCCCCCAAGGAGGCGGCTTCCGGCCCCAACCGCCGCCAGCGCCGGGTGACCCGTTCCGTGGCCCGGGGGGCCCAGGGCCAGGAGACCCCCGCAGGCCGTTCTATCAATGAAGTGGATTTACGGGGCCAGACCACAGAAGAGGCCCTGATGACCCTGGACCAGTACATTGACCACGCCCTGCTTACAGGGGTTCACCAAATCACCATTATCCACGGCAAGGGAACCGGCGCCCTGCGCAAGGCCGTGCAGGAGCACCTGCGCCATCACCCCTCTATCGGTTCCTTCCGGCTGGGGGTGTTCGGCGAAGGGGAAAGCGGCGTCACCATAGCGGAACTGAAATAAACCAAAAGGAGGCGGAGGATGAGAGGAACCAAGAAAGCGGCGATGATCGCGGCCTGTATCGTAGGCGTCCTGCTTCTGGCCGGGGTGGGCCTGTTTGTGGGGGCCACCTGGGACACTATGCCAGAGGAGGCCCGGCAGGAAGTGCAGCCCTCGCCGGCCCTGTTGGAGAAGGTCGTCCAGGGGGCCCTCACCGGGGAAGAGCTCCGGGTTTCTCCCCAGGAGTTGGGCGGCTATCTGGCCTATCTGGGGGAGCAGTCTGACAATGAGCTGCTCCGGGAAGTCCGCCTCAGCGCCCAAGAGGAACAAGTGGAACTGTGGCTGCCAGTCACCTGGAACGGCCTGCACATCACCGCCTATTGCCGGGGGGAGATCGCTTTCCAGGAGGACACCCTCACCTTCCGGCTGCTGGAAGCCAAGGCCGGGCTGCTGTCCCTGCCGGTTTCCACGGTGCTCTCTTTGGCGGAGCCCAGGCTGCCGGATTCCCTGCAGCGGACAGGGGAGGATACCCTCTCTCTGGGAACGCCCCGGTTCTCCCTGGAGGAGTATGGGGTGCAGGTTTCCGTGGGCCTGCAGGAGGCCTACATAGAGGGCGGGGCGTTTGTCCTGCGCACCGACAGCCTTTCCCATGCGTTGGGCACGGTTTTGCAGGGGGCCTTGGACTTTTTGCTCTCCTAAAGCGCCAAATTCAGAAGAAATCTTAGAGCAGGCCGGCTTCTTTCTGCGGGAAGGGAGCCGGCCTGTTTGCCGGTTTGGCGCAGGGCCATTGACAGGGCCGCAGGAAATGATGCATAATACATAATAATAACGCAGCAAATCCGGGCTTGGAGTCCTTTGCCCTTGCAGCAAATTTTGTCGCCGTCAGGCAGAAAGGTCGTGTATCAAATGAACGGATTTTCCCCATATGACCAGGGCGGCCCCTGGCAGAATGGGCAGGGAGGGCCCTTTCCCTCCCAGGGGGCCTATTGGCAGACCCCCCAGTGGCAGGAGAAACGGAAGATTCGCCACACCACCAATGTGATGGGTTGGGCGTGCTTTGCCGTGCAGGCGCTGATGTCCGGTCTCGCCCTCCTGCTGGTGCAGTTTTTATATCTCATCGGCTACCCCTTCTCCATGGAGTGGACCGCCAGCAGCGGCATGAGCCCCACTACCTATTATCTGCTCATCAGCCTGGTGTATATCATCGCCGTGGCCCTGCCCTTTATCCTGTGCATGCTCTTCATGCGCCTTCCCGTGAACCAGGCCCTGCCCTTTGAAAAGGTAGGGGTGGGCACGGGAATCCTGTGCATTTTCATGGGCGTAGGCGCCTGTATGTTCAGCAATATCCCCTCCAATATTGTGGCCATGTTCTTTGAGGGAGCGGGCTTCAGCGGCACCATGCCCGAGTCGGTGCAGGGGGATAACGCCCTCTCTATGGCCCTGTCCGTGATTCAGATTGCGATTATCCCGGCCCTGGTAGAGGAGCTGGCCTTCCGGGGCGTGATCCTCTCCCAGCTCCGGCGGTTTGGCAACGGCCTGGCGGTGTTCGGCTCGGCCCTGCTCTTTGCCTTCTATCACGGGAATTTCCTGCAATTCACCTTCACCTTCCTGGTGGGGCTGGTGCTGGGCTTTATTATGATCCGCACCAACAACCTGTGGATTACCGTAATCATCCACGCGGTGAATAACGGGATCTCCGTGCTGTTTAGCATGGTCAGCAGCTATCTTTCCGAGGAGGCCTACACCGCCCTGAACAGCATTCTGTTTGTAGGGCTGATGCTCCTGGGCGTGGTCTCCCTGGTGATCCTGCTCATAAAGAAGCGGGAGTTTTTCCAGACCAATTACAACGCGCCCATGCTGCTGCCCCTTTCCACCCGGCTCATGGCCTTTATCACCAATCCGGGCTTTGTGGCGTTTTTCGCCCTGTTCTTCCTGAGCTCCGTGGAGAGCCTGCTCACATGGTGACCGGGGCAGCCTTCGTCCCGTCTCCGGAGCCCATGCGCCGGGCCTTGGAGCTGGCCCGGGAGGCCGCCCAGGAAGGGGAGGTGCCTGTGGGGGCGGTGGTGGTCTGTGAGGGGAAGATTATCTCCGAAGGCCGCAACCGCCGGGAGAAAGATAAAAACGCCCTGTGCCACGCGGAGCTGGAAGCCATTGACGGGGCCTGTCGGGCCTTGGGGGGCTGGCGGCTGTGGAAGTGCCAGCTCTATGTCACCTTGGAGCCCTGCCCCATGTGTGCCGGAGCCATTATCAACGCCCGGATTCCCCAGGTCATCTACGGCGCGTCCGACCCGAAAGCGGGCTCCTGCGGCTCGGTGGTGGATCTTTTCGCCCTGCCCTATAACCACCGTCCCCAGGTGACGGCGGGGTTTCTGGAGGAGGAAGCCGCGGCTTTGCTCCGGGGATTTTTCCAGAAGCTCCGGGAAAAACGGAAAGCGGCGAAAAATCCCGAAAATAAAGCAAAACGCATATAGGTTTTCTAATAACGAGTGTTTTTTGTTGGTTATTTTTGTTGTGCCCGGGTTCTTTTTCTGGTATAATGAAAGCAGAGGAAATAGAATTTTTCAACGGTAAAACGGCTTTTCTGGCCGCTGACCGACCGGGAGAGCCTCTGTAAAGGAGGGAACCCTATGCGCAATCAAAACAAGCGGAAATATTCCAAAACCCCGGGAATTTTAGCCGCCCTGCTGGCCTTCCTGGGGAGTCTGGCCTTTGTCTCGGAGCCGATTTTGCCTGCGGAGGGAACTGTGGGGGGCCTTATCGGCCACGAAATCGGCTGGCCTGTTTTCTGGATGAATGTGTATACCCCGGGGATTGCCGATTCGACGGAGTCGCTGCTGCGGGATACAAGCGCTTTGGATCTGCTCTTTAGCGGGAATGCTGGGATTGTCATCCATTGGCCGGGGCTGCTGGTCCAGGTGCTGCTGAGCCTGGCGATAGGCGTCCTGGTGCAGCTGCTGGCAAACTGGATTCGCTCCAAAAACCCAAAGGAAGACCCGAAGCCGGAAAAAGAGGGCTTCTGGAAGGTCATGGGCAAGCTGGTTCACTTCCTGAAGGCCCCCGGCTGGCTGGTGGCCATTGCCTATTGGGTGGGCAGTTTGTTTTTCATCACGGGGTTCCGGGAAGTAGGCGCAGCAGAAGTTGGAGATCTCTACTATATCGGCCTGGGAAGCTGGCTGGAAGTCTATTCCCACTACCCGAAAGCCAATGGGTTTGAGCTGCTCTTTTGCGGCAATGAAGGCGTTGGCATTCTCCTTCTGGATTTTATTTTTGACTATCTCCTTCTGGGCCTGGCCCTGGGCGGGCTGGTGCAGTATTTTGTCAACTACCTGAAAAACCGCCGGCTGGACCAGGGAAGCCAGCCCCAACCCCATGTGGAAGCATAAATTAGCAATACGGCTTTCGGCCGGGATGCAGTGCGCTGTGTCCCGGCCGTTTTTTGCGTCAGGGGGCCTTTTTCCGGGCGGGCTTTACCGGTGCAAGCTCCCCGAACCGCCGGAACAGCCAGCACACCAGCAGGGCGAAGAGAATCCCCAGGCTGGCCCCAGATAAAACGTCTGTGGGGTAGTGGACAAAGAGATACAGCCGGGAAAAGGCCATGAGGGCGGCCAGCAGGAAGGCCGGGAAAGCCCAGCCCCGGCGGCATTTGGCCAGCACCGTGGCCGCCGCAAAGGAAGAAGCGCTGTGCCCCGAGGGGAAGGAAAAGGAGGCGGGGGGCGGAATGAGGAGTTCCATGCCGGCGTTTTCCACAAAGGGACGGGGCCGGGCCACCAGGGGCTTGAGCACCCACTCCCCCAGAAGGGCGGTGACGGCCAGGGAGGCCAGAAAGGCATAGCCCCACCGGCGGTATTTGGGGGAAATCAGCAGCAGGGCGCCGATGCCAAGCCACACAATTCCCCGGTTCCCCAAAAAGGTGATGAGGGGAAACAGCCAGTCGAGAAAGGGGGAACGCAGGTTTTCCTGAATCCAGAGTAAAAAAGAGATTTCCAACAGACAGCCTTCTTTCTGCAATCGGGTATCTTTATCAAGTTGCGCTTCTTTGGCCCTTCTTATGCGCCCGGGGAAGAAAAAAGCCCTGCCCATTCCCCGGGGCATACCGGCGGCAGGCCGGGCATAGGTTTGGAATAGTGCAAACCGGAAAAGAAAGGCTTGGTGAAGTCCATGACGTGGCACAATCTTACAGGGGAGGAAGCCCTTCGCCGCCTGCACAGCGACGGCAGGCAGGGGCTTTCGGAAGCCCAGGCAAAGGAGCGCCTGGCCCGGTATGGCCCCAACCGGCTGGCCGCCAAAAAGCCCAAGGGGCTTCTCCGGCGTTTTTTGGCCCAGTTCCAGGATTTTATGGTGCTGGTGCTTCTGGCGGCGGCAGGGGTTTCCTTTGTGATTTCCCGCATCCGGGGGGATGGGGATTTTATTGACTCTATTATCATCCTGGCCATTGTGTTTGTCAACGCCCTGGTGGGCATGATTCAGGAGAGCCGGGCGGAAAAGGCCATTGAAGCTCTGGAAAAGCTCTCCACCCCCCACGCCCACGTGGTCCGCGGCGGAAAGCTGCGCCGGGTGGAGAGCGACCGGCTGGTGCCCGGGGATTTGGTGCAGCTGGAAACCGGCGACCTGGTACCGGCGGACATCCGGATTCTCCGCTCCCAGAGCTGCCGGGCCGAGGAGTCCGCCCTGACAGGGGAATCCCTTCCCGCCGCCAAGGATGGAGGAGCGGTGGTTCCCGAGGAGGCCACGGTAGGGGACCGGAAAAATATGCTGTTCTCCGGTTCCAGCGTGGTGGATGGCCGGGCCTTTGGCGTGGTGGTGGCCACCGGGATGCAGACCCAAATGGGCCGCATTGCCGGGATGATTGCCCACGAGGAAGCCCCTCAAACCCCTTTGCAGAAAAAGCTGGCCCGCACCGGGAAAGTCCTGGGCCTGGCGGCGTTGGGCATCTGCGGCGTGATTTTTGCCCTGGGCCTGTTCCAGTCCATTGAGCCCCTGGAGATGTTCATGATTTCCGTGAGCCTGGCAGTGGCGGCCATTCCCGAGGGGCTGCCGGCGGTGGTGACCATTGTTCTGGCCATGGGGGTGCGGCGGATGGCGGCCCGGCGGGCCATTGTCCGCAGGCTGCCAGCAGTGGAGACCTTGGGCAGCGCCAGCGTCATCTGTTCCGATAAAACCGGCACCCTGACCCAAAACCGGATGACCGTAACCAAGCTGGGAGACGGCAGCGCCTTTTTGCCCCTTTCGGGGAAGCAGGCCCAGGAGCTGCTGGAGCTGGCGTCTCTGTGTACCAACTGCCGCACAGAGGAGGGCCGTGTGGTAGGGGAGCCCACAGAAGCGGCCCTCTGCACTGCCTGCCAGGTTCCCAAGGAAGCCCTGGAAGCCCGCTGGCCCCGGGAAGGGGAAATCCCCTTCTCCTCCGCCCGAAAGCGGATGGCTACCTTCCACCGCCGGCCCGGGGGCGGATACCGGGTGATTGTCAAGGGCGCGCCGGATCTGCTGGTGGAGCGGTGCAGCCGCCTGCGCACTGCCGCCGGGGAATTCCCCCTGACGCCGGCCTGGCGGGAGAAGCTCCGCCGGATGAACGAGTCCATGGCCGGGGAGGCCCTCCGGGTGCTGGGGGTGGCCTTCCGGGATACCGATACCCTGCCCAAGGGGGAAGAGGCGGAAACGGGCTTGACCTTCTGCGGCCTGGTGGGGATGATGGACCCGCCTCGGACAGAAGCCGCCCGGGCAGTGAAGCTGTGCCGGGGAGCGGGCATCCGGCCGGTGATGATTACCGGGGACCACGGGGCCACAGCGGCGGCCATTGCCAAACAGCTGGGCATCCTGCGGAAAAACGGGAAGCTCCTCACCGGCCGCCAGTTAGACGCCATGGACAGCCGCACCTTAGAGGGGGAGGTCTCCGCCTGCGACGTCTTTGCCCGGGTCTCCCCGGAGCATAAGGTGCGCATTGTCCGGGCCTTGCAGGCCCAGGGCCAGGTGGTGGCCATGACCGGCGACGGGGTCAACGACGCCCCAGCCCTCCGGGCCGCAGATATTGGCTGCGCCATGGGCAAGGGGGGCACGGATGTGGCCCGGGCCGCCGCGGATATGGTCCTCACTGACGACAACTTTTCCACCATTGTCTCCGCCGTCCGGGAGGGCCGGGGCATTTACAGCAATATCCGCAAGACCATCCACTTCCTTCTGTCCTGCAATATCGGGGAAATCCTCCTGGTGCTGGCTGCGTTCCTTTTGAACCTGCCTACCCCGCTCCTGGCCATCCAGCTTTTGTGGGTGAACCTGGTGACGGATTCCCTGCCGGCCCTGGCCCTGGGGGCGGAACCGGCGGAAAAGGACGTTATGCACCGAAAGCCCGCGCCCCGGGATTCCGGGGTGTTTTCCGGCGGGCTGGGGGCCTCCATTGTGGTGGAGGGCTGCCTCATCGGCGCTTTGGCCCTGCTGGCCTACACCATTGGCCGGGTGTTTTTTGACGGCCCTGCCCAGGCGCCCCAGGTGGGGCGGACCATGGCCTTTGCCGTCCTCAGCCTCTCTCAGGTGGCCCACGCCTTTAATATGCGCTCGGAACACTCCCTGTTTTCCATCGGCTTCTTCTCCAACCCCAAGCTCAACCTGGCGGCGGCGGTCTGCATCCTGCTGCAAGTGTCTGTGATTGCCATCCCGGCGGCGGCGGCTTTGTTCCGGGCGGTTCCCCTGACAGGGGCCCAATGGGCCATTACGGCATCTTTGAGCCTTTCGCCGGTGCTTTGGGTGGAGCTGGAAAAAAGGCTTTTCCGACGTCAAAAAGCTGGAAAATCCAGGGCTTTATAAAAAAATCAAAGAAAATAACCTGATTTTCTATATTTTTATGAGAAAAAACGGAAAAAGGTTCTTGATTCTTTGGGGATTCGGTGCTATCATAAAGGTAAACGGTGTGCAAAATTTACACAAAAACGAGGTGCAGTGAAATGGGGAAAGCAATCGTGATGATTAAAAGGGCCCGCTGCTGGAAAAGCTACCGGGTGGTTGGCAGTCAAAAGCACGGTTTCGGCGTGGAGATTCTGTGGCACACTTCCAACAGGTCTGAATGCGGACGCACGCCTCTGGTGTTCCCGAGCCGGGAAGAAGCCCGGCAATGGGCGCGGGAATTGGCCCGGGCAGACGTCCATCCCATCCATCTTTCGGACCTTCTGCGGGACCGCCTTTTGGAGCCGCTTTTGGAAGAACAGGGGCTGTATTTTTCCATTGACAAGAACAGCCGGGACTGCTATACTGAAAGCACCATCTCCCTGCGGGCTTTCTAAAAGAAAACCCCCTTCCTGCAGGAAGGGAAAGGGAAAATTAAAGGAGGATGTTCCATGGCAAAGTATGTATGTGACGCTTGCGGATATGTGTATGACCCTGCAGTAGGGGATCCGGACAACGGCATTGCCCCTGGCACCGCTTTTGAAGATCTCCCGGAGGATTGGGTGTGCCCCCTGTGCGGCCTGGGCAAGGATTCCTTCAGCGTTGAGGAATAATCCCGGCACAATCTATTGCGCTAAAAAATCCCGGTGGACATTGTCCGCCGGGATTTCTGCGTTTACGGGTGTTTTATTGGGTGGAATGTCCCTCTTTCAGGGTGCAGGCAAAGGTGTGCTCCTCCACGGGCAGGCCCGAGAGGCCCCGGACAATTTGCCGGGCAGCGTATTTGCCCATTTCCTCCAGGGGCATATCCAGGCAGGTGATGGTGGGGTAAACCAGTTCGAAAATGCCGGAGGCGGCCAGGCAGATGTGGCGCACGGAGGGGGGCAGGGAGAATTCCCGCCGGAGGATGGCCCCCTGTACCAGCCAGCCGGTGCGGGGGTTGGAAGAAATAGCCGCGTCCGGCGGGTCCTGGCACAGAGCCTGATAGAACTCTTCCCGCAGGCTTTCGTTTTTTTTCCCATGGGCCGGGAACACCAGCCGCTGGAGCTCTGCCTGGGGGAATTCCTCCTGGATGGCCCGGGAGAATAGGTTCCATTTCTTTGAAAACAGGGAATCCCCCCGCTGCAGGGAGAAAAACTTGAGACGCCGGAAGCCCCGTTCCCGGCAAAGGGATACCGCCTGCCGGATGCCGTCCTCTAAGAGGGTGTGGCTTTGGTCCGCCGTGTGCCATACGCCGCTTTCGTCCACCAGGAAAAAGGGGATCCGCTCCCGTTGAAGCAGGGCCATGGTCTCCGGCTCCATTTCGTAAAACAGGAACAGCAGCCCGTCAATCCGGGCGCTGCGGTAATAGCGCACATATTCGTGGTCGTTTTTGGCGTTGACATCGTCGTGGAGCAGGGTGATGGAATACCCGGCAGCGTCCAGATATTCCTTGACCCCCCGGAGCACCAGGCTGAATCCCATGCTCAGGTTGTTCCAGCCGGTGACCACGCCGATGGACATGGAGCGGTTGGTGCGCATACTCCGGGCGGTGGAGTTGGGGATATAGTTCAGCTCCCGGGCGGTTTGCAGCACCAGGCGGCGGGTGGCTTCGCTGATTTTTTTCCCTTCTTTATTGTTCATCACATAGGAGACCGTTGCCTGAGAGAGCCCGCAGGCCCGGGCAATATCCTTGGCAGTGACATTCTTTTTCCGGGGGCTCATGGCGCCGACTCCTTTCTACGGGAAAATACTCATAAGTGAATCGTATCACTAAAGGGGCAGACTGTCAAGACAGGGCTTTTTTCTGGCCGCAGTTCACAGCAGATAGAGCAGTGCGAAGGGCAGGGGAAAGAGCAGCCCGCCCAGCACATCCCCGAGATAGTGAGCGCCCCCGATTACCCGGGAAGCTCCAATGGCCAGAGCCAGCAGGCCGGCTGCCGCTCCCGCCGCCGGGGAGAGGAATCCAAAAGCACAGGCAATGGCGGCGGCGCTGGCAGTGTGCCGGCTGGGAAAGCTCTTGCCTTTTCCGGGCTCCGCCGGCAGGAAGGGGGTGTAGCCCAGCCGGTCATAGGGGCGGGGGCGGTTCAGGGCCCGGCGCAGCAGGGAGACCAGCAGGAACGTCACTGCCGGAATCAGGAGGAACTTCCACCGCCCGGGCCAGCTGGTGATGACCAGGAAAGCGGCAGTGCCCAAATAGGCGGCGGCGTCCACCAGGGGGAGAAGCCGGAACAGACAGCGAAAAAAAGACGCCCGGCGGGGCGTTTTGCCAAGCCAGGCGGCGCAGGCCCGATAGAATTCCCCCGTCATAAGGAGAAGTCCTCCGGGTCAAATTTGGGCAGGGGCGGCAGGTTTTCCGGGGTGCGGCGCAGGGGGTCATAGGAGAATTCCCGGCAGGCGCAGTCCTCCCCGGGGTCCTGGTTCACGGCGCAGCAGACGGCCTCCCCGTCCTCGGCGCTGTTGTGCTGGCAGTAGCGGCAGTCCGGGGTCACGGAGCCGCCAAAGAGCTTGTTTTTCTTTTTATTTTTTCCAAACAAAGGGATCACCTTTCTTTATTTACATAGTAGAACCGAAGCCTCACAGCCCCCGGGCGGAGCGTTCCAGCAGGGCGGCATAGAGGCCGCTGATGCGGCAGAAGCCATAGGCGGTGGTGTCAGAGGAGAGCACGTCGGTAGGGGCGTGCTTTTCGTCGGCGCTGAGGGAAACCGTGGTCAGGGGGTGGTCGTCCAGATTGGCGCCGCTCTTTTCCAGGTCATCTTTGTGGAGGCCCCGGACGGCTTCCTGGTATTGCCAGGAGAGCTTTTCCTGCAAGGGTTTTTCCAGTTCCCGCACCCGGGTGCCATCCCAGCGGGAAATCTGATAGCGCACCTTTTTGCCCTTTTTCCGATAGTCCGTGGGCCGGTGCTGGGGCTTGCCCAGGAATTGCTGGGCCCTTTGGGCCACCTGCTGGGTCTGTTCCCGGCGATACAAGAGGATAATGTCCGTCAGGCCGAAATCCTCATAAAACACCAGGCGGGTGTATTCCGGCACAGCGCCGAACATGGCAATGGGGGATTTCAGCTCCAAATAGACAATCCCTTTTTCCACTTCTTCGCCCTGGGGCTCCAACACCGTATATTCCGTTTCGGATAGGCCCATTTTCCGTAGAGCTTCCTCCTGACCGATGCCCCAATAGAGGTCCCGGATGGGGCAGGCCCAGCGGTAGTCGGCCACCTGTTCCCCTTTGCCCGCAAGGGTGGGACTGGAACAGCCGGGAGCCAGAAAAGCCATTGCCAACGCCAGCAAAAACGCAACTGCTTTCGTCGTTTTCATCGCCTTCATTCCATTCCCTCCTTCTCGTTGCAGAAGCAGCCAGCCGGCCTTTTCTCATACCGAGATACGCAGTATCTATATGGTATCATATTTAATCTGAAAAGTAAATGAAGCCCAGAAGCGTTTCTAAAAATATTGCAAAATTGTAAGAATTGGACAGAACGGGAAGAATTTCCGCCCTTAATGGCTTTTCTCAGGCGTTTTTGCCGCAGAAAAGGATTGTGCCCCAAAAAATCACCAAAAGGGGGATCAGCGGCTTTCCCAGGGCGTTACCGCCCATTTCAGGCAGTGGTCCAGCCGCTGGGAAAATACCCGGTAGCCTTCCAGGATGTCGTTGAGGGGAGCCCGGTGGGTAATGAGGAAATCATCGGACAAGCGGCCGGCGGCCATCAAATCCAGCAGGGCGGCGCAGTGGGTGGCGTCCACACCGCCGGTTTTGAAAATCAGGTTTTTCCCGTACATTTCCGGCAGGGGGAGGGTTTGGGATTCCTCATACATGGCCACCAGAGCCACCACCCCGTTGGGCCGGGCGATTTTCCAGGCGGTGGTGAAGGAGTCCCCGCTTCCGGCGGCCTCCACAACGCCGTCAGCGCCCCGGCCTCCCGTCCAGGCCAGAACCCGTTCTTCCGGGTTTTCCTCCGGCGTATGGATCACCCGGTCGGCCAGGCCCAGGCTTTTGGCCAAGGCCAGGCGGGAAGCGTCCGTATCAATGGCGATGGTCTGGGCCGCGCCGAAGAGCCGGGCGCAGGCCAGGGTGCACAGGCCCACCGGCCCGGCCCCAATGACGGCCAGGGTGTCCCCCGGGTGAAGCTGGCACAGCTCCGCACCAAAATAGCCGCTGGAGAGGATGTCCCCGGTAAAGAGGGCGTTTTCATCGGAGACGTTTTCCGGGATTTTGGTGAGGCCGGTATCGGCAAAGGGCACCCGGACGTATTCCGCCTGGCAGCCGTCAATGCGGCAGCCCAGCTCCCAGCCGCCCTTTTCACAGTTATTGATAAACCCCCGGCGGCAGAACCAGCAGTCCCCGCAGAAGGTGATGCAGTTGGCGGCCACCCGGTCTCCCGGGGCCAGGCCCTTCACCTGGCTTCCGGTTTCCACAACCTCCCCCACAAACTCGTGGCCCAAAACAATACCCGGCTTGGCCCGGGGCACGGCTCCCCGGAGGATGTGCAGGTCGCTGGTGCAGATGGTGGAGAGGGTCACCCGGACAATGGCGTCGGTACCCTCCTGGAGGGCGGGGACAGGGCGGTCGGTGAGGGCGGCGCGGGCGCCGTCCCACACCAGGGCTTTCATGGTTTTCATCAGGCAGAGCCCCTTTCGAAATAGAATCGGCAGTATTTTTTCTTTGTTTCTCATTATATCACAATCAACGGGGAGAAGGCTGGGGGAAGAAAAATTTTCAGCGGAAAATACCTGTCAAAAAGCCGGGAATACTTGTACAAAATCTTTTCTTTAAATTTGTCTAAAATGAAGAATTTGGAAATAAAATAAGAAATTCAAAGAAAAACCCTGTGAAATTTCTGTCAAACTCTTGTAATTCGGGCTCAAATGCTATACAATAAGGACAGAGTGATTCTCAATCAAATCTTCTAGGAGGTTTTTGTTCTATGGCTATTAAAGTAGGCATCAATGGTTTCGGCCGCATCGGCCGCCTGGTATTCCGCGCTGGTCTGGACAACCCGAACATCGACTTTGTCGGTATCAACGATCCCTTCATGACTCCCGATTACTGCGCTTACATGCTGCGCTATGACACCGTTCATGGCCAGTATAAGGGCGACATCTCCTACACCGACGACGCTATCATCGTCAACGGCAAGGAGATCAAGTTCTACGCCAAGATGGATCCCGCTGAGATTCCGTGGGGCGAGTGCGGCGCTGATTACGTCGTAGAGTCCACCGGTGTGTTCTGCACCACCGAGAAGGCTTCCGCTCACATCAAGGCTGGCGCCAAGAAGGTTGTTATCTCCGCTCCTGCAAAGGATAAGGATACCCCCACCTTCGTGTGCGGCGTAAACCTGGACAAGTACACCAAGGACATGACCGTTGTTTCCAACGCTTCCTGCACCACCAACTGCCTGGCTCCGCTGGTGAAGGTTGTTCATGAGAAGTTCGGCATCAAGGAAGGCCTCATGACCACGGTTCACTCCACCACCGGCACCCAGAAGACCGTTGACGGCCCCTCCAAGAAGGACTGGAGAGGCGGCCGCGCTGCTGCTGGCAACATCATCCCCTCCACCACTGGCGCCGCCAAGGCCTGCGCCCTGGTTCTGCCTGAGATGAAGGGCAAGCTGACCGGTATGTCCATGCGCGTTCCCACCCTGGATGTTTCCGTGGTTGACCTGACCGTCACCCTGGAGACCCCCACCACCTACGAGGCTATCTGCGCTGCTATCAAGGAAGCTTCCGAGGGCGAGCTGAAGGGCATCCTGGGCTACACCGCCGACATGGTTGTTTCTTCTGACTTCCTGGGCGATCCCCACACCTCCATCTTCGACGAGAAGGCCGGCATCATGCTGAACGACCACTTTGTCAAGCTGGTTTCCTGGTATGACAACGAGTGGGGCTACAGCAACAAGGTCCTCATGCTCATCGAGCACATGGCCGAGGTTGACAACGCCTAATCTTTTGGCAATCGCAATTGCATGAAAAACCCCCTCCCTGGCAACAGGGAGGGGGTTTTGTTGTGTGGAGGGAATTTAGAGGGACCACGGGCCCTTTTTTTGTGGAGAAGAGTTTCCTCGATTCTTTTTTGATAAGCTCACTTATCTATATATTCATCTATTGTCTACTCTGTCGCTCATGCCGGCGGACAGGGTCCGCTCCCAACCCGCGGGATAGCTGGCATCTATGAGCGGGCTTGCTTCCCGCGTAAGCTGCCTGGGTGGGGAGCCTCCCTCACTGAGGGAGGTGTCTGCGAATGCAGACGGAGGGAGTAAGAGAGCACCCCTTCTTCTCCCAAACCGCCTTTTTTGTGGGAGGGTTCCCACATTCCCTCATTGTCGCTCATGCCGCGACGGGCCCCCCCTTTTCTCCTTGGATGAGAAAAGGGGGGGAAAAGAATCATATGGGGCGTCATCTTGACACGCCAAGCGAAATCATCCTGCAAGCAAGCTTGCGGATGCATTTCGACGGCGGTCAGGGTAGTTTTTTAACGCGTGGCAGCGGCATCGAGAAACAACCCGTTCCCTCGCGTCATTATTTTCGCATAGGGAACGGCCCTTTCCCGATAATTTAGTAGCGGAGCAATCTGCCTGATAGGAGAAAGCCCGATAAGTTGGAGGGTTGATGCAGGTTGGTGCGTTGGAGAAAGTTTGCTAAACGGGGGCGACTGCTTAGGTTGTTGTTTCCAGAGCCGGAGCCCCCGTTTCACAGAGCTTGCTTGCGTCGGACTTTTCGCGCTCAAGCCGCGCAGGCTTGCGAATCTTTTCCTCCATTTTCTTTTCGATAAGAAAATGGAGTGCCCGACCCATAGGAGACTGAGGGGCATGGGGGATATTCCCCTATGAGAAGGACGTTTGGGAAAGCTCAGCTATAACAAATCGCCTGTCGAGGCTCTCGGCCGCGGCATGAGCGACAAGGTAGCTAATAGATGAATCATAGATAAGCGAACTTAGCAAAAAGAATCAAGGAAGCCCTTCTCCACGAGAAAGAGAAGCCCGACCCATAGGAGTCGGGGGGAATTCGGGGGGCGCCCCTGAAGAAAGGCATTTTGGAGAAGAAAGCTATCACAAATCGCCTGCCAACGGCAAATAAAGGCCCCCTCAAAGGAGGGAGCCTCGAAGTTGCTTTCTGTTTATTCAGTAATGACAGATTGATAGAATTCCGGGTTAGAGGCGGCGCTCTTCCAGCCGGCCCGCTTGGCAATCAGGCTCACCGCCCAGCACAGCAGACAGCTGGCCGCCATGGCAATGCAGGCGTACAGAGGCCCATTGGGGGTGGTGAATCCGGAAAGGGCCGCCGGCAAAAAGGCAATGAGGAAGCCGCCGGCCATGCCAGCCCAAGCCCCGGCGCGGTTAATGCCCTTCCAGTATAGGGATAGGAGATAGGGGGCCAGGAAAGAGCCGGACAGAATGCCCCAGGAATAGCTCATCATTTCCAGAATGGGGGTGGGGTAGTTGGCGATGAGATAGGAGCCCACCACAAAGAGCAGGCATAACCCCCGGGTCAGGGCGGAAAGGCTGCTCTCCTTCATTTTGGGGGCGATGGCTTCCTTTACCAAATCCATGGAAGCGGTGGAGCAGGCGGTGAGGGTAATGCTGGAAAGGGTGGAGACGGAAGCCGAGATGAGCAGCACCAGCACTACGCCCAGGAGAATGTTGGGCAGGGCGGCCTGGTTGAGCATCAAGGGCACCAGATAATCTTTGCCGCCTTCGGGCATGGTCTCCCCAAAGAACAGGTGAGAGAGGGAGCCGATAAAGTAGCCGCCGCCGGAAATCAGCAGGGCAAACAGGGTGGACACCACCGTGCCCCGCCGGACTTCCCGGTCGTCCCGAATGCCGTAGTATTTGTGGATCATCTGGGGCAGGCCCCAGGTGCCCAGGCTGGTCATCAAAATGGTGGAGACCAAGGAGACAGCCGCCGATGTGCTCAGGGGCGCCATTTCATGGGCCTGCATGTAGTCGGCCATGCGCTGGATTCCCTGGGTCAGGCCCCCTACCTTGGGGCCCGCCACTACCAGCACCAGCAGGGCGCAGATGCCGAAAATCATAATGAAACCCTGGACAAAATCCGCCTTTAGGGTGGCCATGTAGCCCCCCAGTACCAGCACAATGGCCGAGGCCAGGGCAATCATCACCATGCACACCTGTTCATCCAAGTCCAGGAGCACCGAGCAGACGCTGGTGAGGCCCTTGTACACGGAAGCGGAATAGGGGAGCAGGAATACAAAAATCACAATACAGGAAAACAGCTTCATCCGCCGGCTGCCAAAGCGCTTCTCAAAAAACTGGGGCATGGAGCTGATGCTCAGCTTCCGGGTCACCCGGCGGGTGCGCTTGGCCAAAACCAGCCAGGCCAGCAGGGAGCCGATGAGGGCGTTTCCGATGCCCACCAGCACCCCCCACAGGCCGAAATCCCAGCCGGAACCCCCAGAGTAGCCGATGAACATGACTGCGGAAAAATAGGCGGTGCCGTAGGAAAAGGCCGAGAGCCAGCCGCCGGCATTGCGCCCCCCTACGGTGAAGCTCTCCACGCCCCCGGAACCCTTGCGGGCGCTCCGGGAGCTGAGAATCCCCACCGCCAGCATGAAAACGCCGTATACGGCAATGACCAGCCATAGAGTGAGTTGTTTGTCCATGATGTTTCTCTCCTTGGTTTACTCATTTAAAGCATGTATGGTTTAAATTGATAAAACAATACCATATCCCCCTGGAAAAAGCAAGTGGTTTTTCCAAAAGCAGACAAAGTTTAGACAGAATAGACAGGGAAACAGTGGGAAATCAAGACAGTTTAACGAGGGGAACCTGGAGACGGGACATGATTTTAGGGATTCGGGGAAAGTTTACATCCGGGTGATGGTTTCTTTATAAAAAAGGCGCACAATAAAGAAAACGCCCCTGCCGGCAAATGGAGGCGGGGAAAGGAGAGAGTACTATGAAATTCAGTGAAATGAAGTATACCCGGCCGGATGTGGTCGCCATCCAGATGGCCTATCGGGATATGGCCCAGCGGTTTCCCCTGTGTGATTCCCCAGAGGAGCAGCTGGCCCTGTTGGACCAGCACGAAGCCTTCCTGAAGGACTTGCGCACCATGGGGAACCTGGCCTATATCCGCAGCAGCATCGATACCACCGACCCCTTTTACCGGGAGGAACAGCAGTTTTTTGACGAGTCCCTGCCGGTGCTCCAGGAGGATATCCAGAAGTTTATGGACCAGGTGCTGGCTTCCCCCTTCCGTGGGGAGCTGGAAAAGGCCACAGGGGAGCTGTTTTTCCGGAACCAGGAAATCGCCAAAAAGACCTTCTCCCCGGAAATCATCCCCCTGATGCAGGAGGAAAACCGGCTGGCCACCGAGTATGAGCATCTGCTGGCCTCGGCCCGGATTGCCATCCAGGGGGAGGAGTGCAACCTCTCGGAAATCATCCGCTGCCAGACCGCCCCGGACCGGGCCCTCCGCCGGGAGGCCTGGGAAAAAACCGACGCCTTTTTTGCGGAGCACGGGGAACGGCTGGATGCACTCTATGACGCATTGGTGAAGTGCCGCACCCAGCAGGCCCACAAGCTGGGGTATGAGAATTTTGTCCAGCTGGGCTATGACCGGCTGGGGCGCAACTGCTATACCCCGGCGGATGTGGCGGCCTTCCGGGACCAGGTGGCGGCGGATTTGGTGCCGGTGGCGGAGCAGCTCAAGGAGGGTCAGGCCGCCCGGTTGGGGCTGTCGGAGCTGCGGTTCTGGGACGAGGACACCCTGCTGCCCCAGGGAAACCCGGCGCCTATAGGGGGCCAGGAGGCCCTGGTGGAGGCCGCCCAGCAGATGTACCGGGAGATGAGCCCCCAGACCGGGGAGTTCTTCGATTTTATGGTGGAGAACCAGCTCTTCGATTTGCAGAGCAAAAAGGGCAAGGCCGGCGGCGGTTACTGCACGGAGCTGCCCAGCTATCAGAGCCCCTTTATCTTCGCCAACTTTAACGGCACCGTAGACGACGTGGAAGTGCTGACCCACGAGGCCGGCCACGCTTTTGCCGCCTATCGGGCCCGGAACCTGCGGTATCTGGAAAACACCACCCCCACCATGGAGAGCGCGGAAGTCCACTCCATGGCCATGGAGCTGTTTTCCCGCCCCTGGGACGAGAGCTTCTTTGGAGAAAAGGCGGAGGAGTTCCGCTCCTACCAGCTGGAAAACTGCCTGGACTTCATCCCCTACGGCACTATGGTGGACGAATTCCAGACCCGGGTCTATGAGCACCCGGAGATGACGCCCCTGCAGCGGAAAGAGGTTTGGGCCCAGCTGGAGAAAAAATACCGGCCCTGGCTCAGCTTTGAGGGGCTGCCCTATTTTGCCGCCGGCGGCTATTACCAGTGGAAGCACCACATCTATTCCAGCCCCATGTACTATATCGACTACTGCCTGGCCCAGGTGGTGGCCCTGGAATTCTGGGAGCTCTCGGAAAAGGACTGGAAAGGGGCCTTCCAGCGGTATCTGGACTTTGTGGGCAGCGCTGGGGAAAAGACCTTCCGGGGCCTGGTGCACGGCGCGGGGCTGAAGCTGCCCTTTGAAAAGGGGTGCGTGGGAGAAGTTTCCCAAAAGGTGCTGGCCTATCTGGAGCGGAGTTTGTTGTCCTAAAAAACGATTTTTTCAATAAAATATAGGGGAAACTACTGCTTTTTGTCTGCAAAAGTGCTATAATAGAAGAGGCCGCTGGGAAACCCCGGCGGCGTATACGGAATGGATTTTGAATTTTATAACAAGGAGCGTGGATTCCCATGGCAAGAATGATTCTCAATGAAACTTCTTATTTTGGCAAAGGCGCGATTTCCAATGTGGCTGCCGAAGTCAAGGCCCGGGGCCTGCAAAAGGTCCTGCTGGTGACGGACAAGGATTTGGTCAAGTTCAACGTGGCCACCAAGGTCATGAAGGTAATGGACGACGCCGGTATCCCCTATACGGTTTACGATGATATTAAGGCCAACCCCACCATCCAGAACGTCCAGGAAGGTGTGGAGCTCTGCAAGAAAGAGGGCGCTGACTGCATCGTGGCAGTGGGCGGCGGCAGCGTCATCGACACCAGCAAGGCCATTGGCATCATCATGACCAACCCGGAGTTTGCCGATGTGCGCTCCTTGGAAGGCACGGCGGACACTAAGAACCCCTGCCTGCCCATTATCGCCATTTCCACCACCTCCGGCACCGCCGCTGAGGTCACCATCAACTACGTCATCACCGACGTGGAGAAGCACCGGAAGTTTGTCTGCGTGGACCCCCACGACATCCCCGTAGTGGCCATTGTAGACCCGGAGATGTCCGCTTCTATGCCCAAGGGCCTGTGCGCTGCTACCGGTATGGACGCCTTGACCCATGCTATCGAGGGCTACATCACCAAGGGCGCCTGGGAGCTGACGGATATGCTCCACCTGAAGGCCATTGAGATTATCGCCCGCTTCCTGCGCAAGTCTGTGGCTGGGGATATGGACGGTCGGGAAGAAATGGCCATTGGCCAGTATATTGCCGGCATGGGCTTCTCCAACGTGGGCCTGGGCATTGTCCACTCCATGGCCCATCCCCTCAGCGCCCTGTATGACACCCCCCACGGCGTAGCCTGTGCCACCATTCTGCCCACGGTGCTGGAATACAACGCAGAGGCCACCGGCGAGAAGTACCGGGAGATTGCCCGGGCCATGGGCGTGGAAGGCGTGGACACCATGACCCAGGAAGAATACCGCAAGGCGGCTGTCCAGGCCGTGCGCCAGCTGGGCCAGGATGTGGGCATCCCCCAGAAGGTCAGCGAAGTGGGCGTCAAGGAAGAGGATATTCACTTCCTGGCAGAGTCCGCTATGGCCGACGCCTGCACCCCCGGCAACCCCAAGGACCCCACTTTGGAGGATGTGGAGAACCTGTACCGCTCCATGATGTAAAACTTTTTTCTGCATAAACAAGGCCCCGGAATCCGAGACGGTTCCGGGGCCTTTTGCCGTTATTTTCGGTTTGCAGCCGATAGGGGAAAACAAATAAAATTCGCTCCCAGGCTGTTTACGCGGGGGATAAGCCCGCTCATAGATGATGTTCTCCCGCGGATTGGAACCGGGTGCTGTGTGCCAGTGGCACACAATCAGGGCACCGTTCTCGCCTGCCGGCTCGGTCGGTGCTATTTGCATGCCACCGGCATGCCGCACCCGAAGCGGCAGCGAAGACCACTGCCCGGCGCGGGTTGGCTGCTTTGTTTTTTCGCTCAGGCTGTTTACGCGGGGGATAAGCCCGCTCATAGATGATGCTCTCCTGCGGCTTGGAAGCGCATACTATGCGCCGCGGATTGGCAGCTTTGTTTTTCCGCTCAGGCTGTTTACGCGGGAAGAAAGGCTATTTCTTGATGTCGCTATCTCGCGGCTTGGGTCCAGGCTCAGCCTGGCGCGGCTTGGCAGTTTTGTTTTTCCGCTCAGGCTGTTTACGCGGGGGATAAGCCCGCTCACAGATGCCGTTGTCTCGCGGATTGGGTCCGGGCACTGCCCGGCGTTGGAGCCATTGGAGGGGCTCGGCGTTGCGTAGATTCTTCATGGTGGGAAAGGCCCGGAGCAGCCGCCGCTGGGAGGGCGTGCCCTTTTCCAGCCGGGAGAATTTTTCCCGCAGATTTTGGAGGGCCGCACGCTGCACAGTATGCAGCACCTCTCCGGGTTTATGGCGGGCGTTAGGCAATTCCTCCTGTCCGCGGGTAGGCAGCTTCACTTTTCCGGCCAGGCTGTTTACGCGGGAAGAAAGGTTACTTCTTGATGCCGCTATCTCGCGGGTTGGGTTCGGGCACTGCCCGGCTGTGGCTTTGAATTCGTCCAGGAGTTCCTGCATCTGTTGGAGCTTTCCGTTGAGGGTGAGGATAGTCCGCAGGGTCAGCAGGCTGTCTGTGAGGAAGTAGGCCAGCACGGCCAGCAGCAGCCAGGGCCGCAGGAAAGGGGGAAGCATCCCAAGGAGCCGAAGCAGCAGGGGATGAAGCACCAGCATGGTCACCAGGCACAGGATTCCAAAGAGAATCGAATTCAATAAGCAAATACGGCCCTTATAGTTAAACCGGTTTTTGGAGTAATCCCACCAGGTGGTGTGGAACAGGGTTTCCAGAAGCCAGCCGGTAAAGTATTCCAGCAGGGTCGTCAGAAGAGTTCCGGCCACGAATACCAAAGGGATTTCTATGTAAAAGGGAAAGCCGGTAAAGGGCCGCAGCAGGCTGGTAATCAGCAGTCCCCCTATCCCGTAGACCGGGCAGAAGGGGCCGTTGAGGAAACCCCGGTTTGTCCATTTTTTAAAGAGGATCGAGCAGAAAATGCTCTCGCATAGCCACCCTAAAAAGCTGTAGATAGTAAATAAAAAGCAGAGCTGTTCCAGCAGAAACATAGACAATCCCTTTCTTTTGTGAGAGGTCCAAATCCATTCCCAACATCCTTTTTCTTGTTTTCAGTGTAAAGGATAGAAGCCCCGTTGTCAATGAATCCTCTGGAAACATTTCCTTTCGTTTTTGTAAGATACAGGGAACCGCGCAAAAGTGCTTATTCGTATCGTCCCAACTCCAAAGCGCGCTGGATAAAATAGCAATACGTGTCGTAATTTACGGTCACAGGGATGGAGTGGTCGCTGTGAATTACATAATTGTATCCCTGCTTTACAATGGGCAGTTTGGCTTCCAGTTCCCGGTCAATAGTTTCCCGGTCATTGGAATAGAGGGCGCGCACATCAATGCCGCCCATAAAGCTGATACGGTCGCCATAGAGCTTGTGCAGCTTGAGCAGATCCATGCCGGCCTTGACCTCAATGGCCTGGAGGCAGTCAATTCCCGATTCAATCATATGGGGAAGCAGGGGCTCCACGAAACCGCAGGAGTGCATGATAACGGGCAGGTTGTGGCTTTTAGCATAACCAATGGTGTATTTGTGGGCCGGCTGAATGAATTCGCAGTACATATCCGGAGACATAAAGGGACTGCCCTTGTAGCCCATGTCCTCATAGTACCAAATGCCATCGGGATACCCTTCCTGTTCAAAGAGGATTTCCTGCAGCCCGACGATGAGTTTTGCGTAGGTGTTGGACATATCCGAAATCCAGTCCGGGTCCAGAATCATGTTCATCAACAGATTTTCATGGCCGCAGAGAGGGTGCATACATTCAAACACATTGAGGCCGCTCCAGACAAAAAAGCGTCCGGCCTCTTCTGCTTCCTTTTTGGCTTTGCGATAGGCCTCAAAATTGATTCGCCGGGGGTCCGGCTCCAGGAGCATCGGCTTTACCTTTTCCCAGCTCTCCCGGTCCTTTACCCGGAAATCCACGTGTTCAGGGGTGCTGTCGTGGAACTTGTGCCGGCGCAGTACCGCGCCGTTGCCGTCCAGAAAAGTAATGGTATCCTCGGTCTCCGCCACCACTTCCTGTTCAAAATCCAGGTCCGCCATCATATTAAAGGCCCAATACTCCTGCATATCATAACCGAAGTGGTCTTCAAAGGATTCGTCTTCTTTCAGGTAGCCTGCTGCTTCCCAGCCCTTATGGGTATCTACCCAAAAGTGCTCGAAAAGGCCCGCTCGGTCTACCGGCTGATGCTGTAGAATCCGCTGGATACGTTCTTTACCGGTCATAAATAATGTCGCCTCTTTCCAAAAGTTTTTTCTTCCAGTATAAGGCATAAAATCAAAAAGAGTTAGTACAAAAATACCGGCATTAGTACAAAACTCCTTTTATTTTTATTTTTTCGTCAGACGGCGGTAAGCCGACGGGGACATACCGGTAAATTGATGGAAAACACGGGAAAAGTACACGTGGTCCTGGTAACCGCAGAGGGAGCCGATTTCCCCAATGGGAGTGTGGGTAAAGCTCAGGAGATTTTTTGCCTGTTCCACACGCAGGGCGGCTACCAGCTGCCGAGGCGTCATACCGGTTTCCTCCAAAAATCGCCGGTGAAAGCAGGAAGGGCTCAGACCTGACTCCGCAATGAGCTGGTTGATAGGGAGGGGCTCCAAAAAATGCTGGTGGATATAGCGTATGGCCCCGCGTATGGCCCCGGTATTCCCTGTCAGGTTCTGGTCGGCCGCTTCCTGGAACATTTCGGAAAACAGGAAGTACAGGTTGGAGCGCACCTGGAAAAAGTGCAGGTCGCCGGAGGAATTTTGATTTTGCAGGATGGTTTCAAAAAGCCCGGCAATGAGGTCTTTTTTGTTAGGGGAGAGCTTGTTGGGGAGCGAGTCCAGCAGGGGATTCTCATAGCGTTCCTGGGCCTCCTCCGGAGAGCCAAACGCCAACTGGTTGGCCCGGCTTTCGTTTCCCACCACATCCACCAGAAGAATGTAACCCTCATAAGGGGGAATCCCCTGAACCACTTGGCCGGGTTTGCGGATGCTGATATCCCCGGCGGAAAAAGGCAGAAAATTCCCGTCTACTACAATACCGCCTTCACTGCGGAGAAAATATTCCAATTCATATTCATACACCGTGCGCGAGGTATACGGCTCCAGAGGAGCAGCGTAGCCGTTAAAATGACTGCATCGCAGTAAGGTGGGGTTGAAATAAGGGGTGGGAAGGAGCATAGAAAACCTCCGGCGTGGCATTTGCGGGACAGCGGGGAAATCGGCCGCAACCGGACTTCTCAAAATGCGGGAGGGTCCGGAAACGGAGCTTTCCCAAATCCGTTTCCTAATTTTTATTCCAGTGTAAAGGATTGAGCGAGATTTGTCAATGTCAATAAATTGGCAATAGATTTGTTCACTTTTTCAGGAGAATAGGAAGTGAGAGCAAAATTCCATACAGTCCCCCAGCAGCCCCTGCCGCCAATGCCAGGCCTATGGGGGTGGAAACCGGCGGTGCAGGCAGACAGCGCCAAATCCCCACGCAGAGCAGGGAAGCCCCCAGAGGCCGGAGAATCCACCGGGACAGGGAGAGACGCACCCGGGCGGTTTTTAGCAGCCGGGACAGGCTTAGAGAAATGTTCAGGATGCCGCAGGCGTAGAGGATGCAGAAATATCCCCGCAGGCCGAACACCGGCAGCACCGAGGCCATGAGGGCCACCCGGAGGGAGGCGTCCAGGGTGTTGAAGGCCAGGGAGGCGATTTGCTGGTCCAGGCCCTTTAAAAGCCCGTCGGTGACCGTGTCCAGATAGAGCAGGGGTACCAGGGGAGCCAGCATCCGGAGAAACCCGCCGGCTTCCCGGCTGTTGTAAAAGAGCAGCCCCAGTTCTTCCCCAAAGGCCAGGAAAAAGCAGGCGATAAACAGGGAGAAGGCCAATGTCAGCCCCAGGGAGCGTTCTGTCACCGAGGCAATGGAGCGCCGGTGCCCGGCGGCCAGGGATTCGGACATTTCCGGGATGAGCAGAGAGGAAAAGGCCCCCAAAAAGCAGGAGGGGAAAAACAGCATGGGCATGACCATCCCCTGAATGACCCCGTATTGCGCCAGGGCGGCGGAGGCTGTGGCCCCGCACCGCCGCAGCCCCGAGGGGATGAGCAGGTTTTCCGCGGCGGAGAGAACGCTCCGGGCGGCATGGCTCAGGGTGCTGGGCAGGGTGATGTGGAGAATGGCTTTCCCCGTCCCCGGGCAGGGGAAGGTCTTTCCCTTTTGGAACCGGCGCAGGTGCAGGCGGTACAGGACAAAGGAGCAGCCACAGGAAACGGCCTCCCCCACGGTGGCCCCCAGCATGGCCAGCAGGCAGGCGTCGGCAGTGGTTTTGGGGGAAAGGGCCAGGAAAGCGGCAACCGTCAGGGAGATGGTGGCCAGCTGTTCGGCAAACTCGCTGGCGGCAGAGCGCAGGGCTCCCCGCACCGCCAGAAAATAGCCCCGCATACAGGAACTCAGGGCCATAAAGGGCAGCCCCAGGGCCAGCAGACCCAGGGCGTCGGCGGAATTGCCTCCCAGGAATTTCCCCGAGAGGAAGTCCGCTCCCAGCCACAGGGCGGTGCCCGCCGCCAGGCTCATGGCCAGGCTGAAAAGGCTGCACCGGGCCACAGCAGAGGGAATGGCTCCCGGTTGTTTTTTCCCCAGGGCCCGGGTTACCAGACGAGTGACGGTGAGGCTCACCCCGGCAGTAGAGATGGACACTGCCGGCAGGAATACCGAAAGAATCAGCTGGTAGGCCCCCATGCCCTGAGGCCCCAGCAGCTGGGAGAGCCACACCCGGAAGCCCATGCCCAGGAACCTTCCGGCCAGGGAGGACAGGGTGAGGATCAGGGCATTGCGCAGGAAACGCTTCTTTTTCACCGTATGTTCCCCCTTTCAAACCACTATATGAGGGAAAGAAAGGGAACATTCCCCCGGAAAACCTTCCCCGGGGCTTGTTCTCCTTTGGGGGAATCCTGTATAATAGGGGAAACGAAAGGGAAAGGATGCATGGCAAATGGATTGGACAGAAGTGACGATTACCGTAAACGCCAAAGACGTGGACAAGGCCGGGGACATCGCCAATATGGTGGTGCCCTACGGCATCTATATTGAGGACTACTCCCATTTGGAGGAGGAGGCCTGGGAAATCGCCCATATTGACCTCATTGACGAGGAGCTGCTGGAAAAGGACCGCACCAAGGCCAAGGTACACATTTACATCAGCCCGGAAGAGAGCCCCACCGAGGCAGTGGCTTTTCTCCGGGAGCGCTACACCGCCGAGGGCATTGCCAATGAAATCCACCTGGACCCCTGTGTGGAGGAGGACTGGATCAACAACTGGAAGCAGTACTTCAAGCCCATTCCCGTGGGGGAGAAGCTCCTCATCCGCCCCACCTGGGAGGAAGTGGAGGACGCCGGGGGTCGCACGGTGCTGGATCTGGACCCGGGCCTGGCCTTTGGCACCGGCACCCACGAGACCACCCGCCTGTGCATGGAGCTCCTGGAGCGGTATGTGACCCCCGGCATGGAGGTGCTGGACGTGGGCTGCGGCAGCGGTATCCTGTCGGTGGCGGCGCTGCTGCTGGGAGCCGAAAAAGCCGTGGGCGTGGACATTGACGAGCTGGCAGTAAAGACCGCCGATGAAAATGCGGAGATCAACCATGTGGCGGACCGGTTCACCGGCATCTGCGGCAACCTGACGGACAAGATCACTGGGAAATACGACATTGTGGTGGCCAACATTGTGGCGGATGTGATTATCCAGCTGACCAAAGACGTGGAGCAGTTCATGAAGCCGGAGACCCTCTATCTCATGAGCGGGATTATCGACACCCGGGAGCAGGATGTGCTGGCGGCCATTGCACCGCATTTTGCGGTAGTGGACCGGAAAGAGGAAAAGGGTTGGGTGGCCCTGAGCGCGAAGCGGCGCACCCAACCTGCGGAGTAACTCGCAGCAATCAGTGAATGCTCGCCTGAAGCTATTTTGGCATTTTGCCCCCATGTCACAGGGGCCTTTCTGGAAAAATGCATTTCCGGAGAAGGGCTTTCTTGATTTTTTTGCTAAGTTCACTTGTCTATTATTCATCTATTAGCTACCTTGTCGCTCATGCCGCGACTGGCATTCTCCACTACCGCTCCGGTCGGCGCCTTGATTGTGTGCCACTGGCACACGACGCCATCTTTTCTCCTTGGATGAGAAAAGATGGAAAAAGAATCAGAAGGGCTGGCAGGTTGACACGCCAAGCGAAATCATCCTGCAAGCAAGCTTGCGGATGCATTTCGACGGCGGTCAGGGTAGTTTTTTAGACGCGGGGCAGTGGTATCAAGAAACAACCTGTTTCCTCGCGTTGCTATTATTTTCCCACTCAGGCAGCTTACGCGGGAGGAAAGGTTACTCCTAGATGATGCTATCTCGCGGCTTGGGAGCGCATACTATGCGCCCGCTGACGAAAAGGGTAAATGCATCGATTCAGTAGTGGAGAAACCTGCCTGATAGGAGGAAGCCCAATAAGTTGGAGGGCTGATGCAGGTTGGTGCGTTGGAGATACCTAATTAAACAGGGGCGACTGCTTAGGTTGTTGTTTCCAGAGCCGGAGCCCCCGTTTCACAAGGCTTGCTTGCGTCGGACTTTTCGCGCTCAAGCCGCGTAGGCTTGCGAATCTTTTCCACCATTTTCTTTTCGCAAGAAAATGGTGCGGTGTGCCAGTGGCACACGAATAGCACCGTTCTACGCTGTCCGCTTCGGTCGGCGCTTTGGTTGTCTGCCACTGGCAGACAGCGCCCGAGCCGGCAGGCGAGAATGCCCGACCCATAGGAGGCTGAGGGAATTTAGGGCCGCGCCCTGAAAAAGGCAGTTTGGGAGAATCCAGCTAGCTCTCTCCGCGAGAAAAATAGGGGATTGACGAATATTGCTATCCCGAAACCAAGGTGCCAGGCTCAGCCTGGCGCTTTTTTTTATCATTTTACCAAAAACATGAAACTATCCGCCTTTGGAATACGAATCTATCCATGACAGGGAAGGGAGGGAAACCATGGAGGGGAAAAAAGAGCAACGGCTCATCCGAAAAATTGTGCGCAGAGGCGACCGCAAAGCCGCCGGCGAGCTGGTAGAGGCCTATTATCGGGAAATCTTCGCTTTTGTGGCCCGCCAGACCGGCGGCCGGGAAGCTGCCTTTGATTTGACCCAGGACATTTTTGTCAGTATGCTGGTTTCCCTGCCGAATTACGATGGGGAAAAGGCCGCTTTTCGCACCTGGCTCTACCGTATCGCCGCCAATAAGGTGGTGGACCGGTACCGCTCCCTTGCCTACCGCCGGAGCCGGGACAGCCTTCCCCTGGAGGAGGACGCCCTCTCCGATGACCGGTGCCTTTCCGAGGCCTTGGAGGACCGGGAGCAGGCGGAAGAGATTCTCCGGATGCTGGATGGATTCCCCGCCGAAACCCAGGAGATTCTGCGGCTGCACATTTTTGCGGAGCAGACCTTCGACGCCATTGGGGAGATGCTCTCCCTGCCCACCTCTACTGTCAAAACCCGGTATTACCGGGCAGTGGAACGAATCAGAAAGGAGCTTGCCCATGAAACCCATTGAGCCCCCTACCCGGCAGGAGGTGCGCCGGGAAGTTGACCAAATTCTCAGCCGGGCCCAGCTGACCGAGCGCCGGTTTTTCCCTTTGGTATTCCGGATGCTGCGGAATGTGGGCCTTATCAATACCTTCCGAGGGGTGGGCTGGGCGCCGCCTTTGTGCCTGCTGGCAGGGTGGTTCTTCAGCTTGTTGCCCAACACGGATGCAGGAAACTGGGTCCCAATATCCATCCTGCTGCCCCTGGCCCTCACCGGGGTGAACACCCTGGTGTGTGTAATAGAGAAAAAGCAGGAGGTCTGGGAGCTGAAGGAAACCTGCCGGTATAACGGAAAATACCTGCTGGCCCTGCGGATGCTGTTCCTGGGGCTTTTGGGCCTGACGGCTGTGGGCATTGCCGCGGCTGCCGGTGGAAACGGCATGGAGCGGTTCCTGCTGGCGGCGGTTTCCCTCTTCCTCTGCGGGAATTTCCTGCTGGCTGCCCTGCGGTTCCTCCGGGAGAGCTGGTTCTGGGCGGCCCTGGCCTTTTGGATGCTTCTGGGGGGCTTTCTGGCCGCGTATTTCCAGGTTCTCACGCCTTTATGGGTCCCCTCGATTCCCCTTCCCTTGCTGGCCCTGGCTGCGGCAGGCGCCGGGCTCTTGTATCTCTGGCAGACAAAACAACTGGCTTTTCGGCCAATAGGAGGTTTTTGGAAATGTTAACGGTTCGTCACGTCACCAAAAAATACGGCAGCTTTACCGCTTTGTCGGATGTCTCCCTGGAATTCGGCAGCGGCGTTTATGCCCTGCTGGCCCCCAACGGGGCGGGAAAAACCACCCTCATGAAGATGATGGCCACCCTGCTCTTCCCCACAGAGGGGGAAATCCTCTGGGATGGCACGGAAATCAACCGCCTGGGGGCCGCCTACCGGGAGATTCTGGGCTACCTGCCCCAGCAGTTCGGCTATTATAAGAGCTATTCTCCCCGGGCCTACCTGCAATATCTGGCCGCCCTCAAGGGCATGAGCCGGGCCGCCGCCCGGAAGGAAGTAGACCGTGTCCTGGAGGCAGTGGCCCTGGAACAGGACGCCAAGAAGCGGATGCGCAAATTTTCCGGCGGCATGATTCAGCGGGTAGGGGTGGCCCAGGCACTCCTCAACGACCCCAGGCTCTTGATTTTAGACGAGCCCACCGCCGGCTTGGACCCCAAGGAGCGGGTGCGGTTCCGGAATATGCTCTCCTCCCTGGGCCGGGAAAAGACGGTGATTCTCTCCACCCACATTGTTTCGGACATTGAGAGCATTGCCGACCTGGTGATTCTCATTAAGGATCACCAGATTATCGGCTGCGATACCGTGGAGGCGGTGTGCAGCACCATGGAAGGCCGGGTGTATGAGGCCCGGGTGCCCGAAAGGGAATGGGAGGAATTCCAGAAAAACCACATGGTGCTGGGGGAGAAGCCCGATCACGGGGAGGTGCTGGTGCGGTATGCCGGCCAGCCCGGAGAAACCGGCAATTTGGTGGAGCCCCGTCTGGAAGACGTGTTCCTGTACCTGTATCGGGACGAGGAGCAAAAGGGGAGCAGAACATAAAAAAGGAGAGGAAAGGAGGGAATCCCATGAGAGTGATTTGGGAAGAGTGCAAATACATTTTCCGGGGGAGATTCCTGTGGGCCGTCCTGGCTCTGGGATTGCTGTATCCCCTGGGCATCTCCATGATGAACCAGCAATGGGTGATGGAGAATTCGGCCCTGACCAACCGCTATGTGGAAGAACACGGCGCCGTCTACGACCGCTCCGATGGCCGGATTTATGAGGAATACTACCTGCGGGAGACGGAGGAGGGCCGCCGGGCGGTGGAAATCATGAAGGAGCTGGGGTATTCCCAGCCCACGGAAGCGGATTTTCTGGAAGTTTATGAAATGTTTAATACCAATTATGAAGCGTGTATTGCCAAGCTGGGGGAAGAGACCTTTTGGGAGTTGCAGGTGGTGCTGCAACAGTTTGGAATGGTGTTTCATGAATATTTTTCCGATATTGTCCCCAGGGTGGACGGCCAACAAGCCGCCGAGAACGGAATCTACCGCCTGGAAAATTACGGGAGTACGGAAACGGCCAAACTGCCCCAGTGGAAGAAGGATTTGCTTTTCTGGGGCGGGGAGCAGCTGGAAGCCCGGTATGCGGACGTGGATTTGGAAAAAGAGCGGAACTGGCTGGTGCCTGCCTTCCAGATTTCCAGCGGCTTTGAATGGCTGAATTCCCTGACCAACAGCAATTACGGCATGGGGTTTTTAATGGCCGTGGGCATGGTGCTTGCCGGCATGGTGGCAGCACGGAGCCTGGGCGGCAGCTTTTTGGAGGGCCGGGAAAATCTGCTCTATTCCACCAAGTCCGGCCGGAAGCTGGTATTTTCCAAGCTGGCGGCCTCACTGCTGGCGGTTTCAGTGCTGTACCTGCTTCTCACCGCCATTTTCCTGGCGGTGATGGTGCCGGCCTTCCGGGTAGACCTGTATTGGGATGTCCCCGTCATCGCCGGGGCGGGAATCATCCGCTTCCCCACTACCGTTGGGGGATACCTGCTGTTTCTGATAGGCGTAGGGCTTGGCTGCACGGTGGTTATGTGCCTGCTGTTCTGCGGGTTTATGATAGGGGCCAAGAACTTTTTCGGCGGGTCGGCCCTATGCGTGGGGGTTTCCCTGGTGTTGGCGGCAGTGATTCTGTTCCTGCCCGCCGTCCAGACCTCCCTGTTCCTCATGGGCAGCCCCATCGGGCTGTTTACCGGTTCCAGCCGCCTTTTGGGCAGCGACTTCCCCTTCTCGTTTTTGCTGCCCCACTTTGAAGGAATCTCCCTGCTGATTTGGGGCCTGCTGGCGTCCTTGGTGGTGGGAGCCGGGTTCCTCCGGTTCCGCAAGGCGGCGCTGTAACCCCCAGCTGCAACTCATTGTCCCCCTGCGGCGCTCTCCTGAAGCTATTTTGTCATTTTTGTCCCCCTGTCATGGGGGTATATCTGTAGAAAACATAGCGGGAATGGGTTTCCAGGCTGGATTCTCCCAAACAGCCTTTTTTCAGGGCGCGCCCCCGAATTCCCCCCCGACTCCTATGCGGAGGGCACTTCCTTTTCTTCCGAAAAGAAAAGGAAGCAAAAGATTCGCAAGCCTACGCGGCTTGAGCGCGAAAAGTCCGACGCAAGCAAGCTTTGTGAAACGGGGGCTCCGGCTCTGGAAACAACAACCTAAGCAGTCGCCCCCGTTTAGCAAACTTTCTCCAACGCACCAACCTGCATCAGCCCTCCAACTTATCAGGCTTCCTCCTATCAGGCAGATAGCTCCGCTACTGAATGAAAAAGAAGCTACCTGAATGGGAAAATAATAGTGACGCGAGGGAACGGGTTGTTTCTCGATGCCGCTGCCACGCGTTAAAAAACTACCCTGACCGCCTTCGAAATTCATCCGCAAGCGTGCTTGCAGGATGATTTCGCTTGGCGTGTCAACCTGTCAGCCAATCTGATTCTTTTTCCATCTTTTCTCATCCAAGGAGAAAAGATGGTGCCCTGCCGCGGCATGAGCGGCAAAAGAGGGGATGTGGGAACCGTCTCACAAGAAAGGTAGTTTGGGAGAACCCAGCCCGACAACCCGGCTTTTCCACCCGGACAGCTTACGCGGGAAGAAAAGTTGCTCCTCGATGCCGCTATCTCGCGGATTGGAACCGCACACTGTGCGGTGGGAACCTATTCTTTTGGAAGTGCATATGCTGACAGCAGAGCTTTCTGGAAGGGGGGACCCCAGTGGCGGTGCTATCCTGGGTGCTGTTTGCGCTTTCCACCAACCTGGATAACCTGGTCATCGGCCTGTCCTATGGCCTGCGGGGCATTCGGGTTCGGCTGGAATCCGGGCTGCTGGTCAGCGGTTTGGTGCTGGCGGGAACCCTCCTTTCCCTGTGGGCCGGGCAGGGCTTGCAGTTCCTGCTGCCCCCTGTGCTGGCGAGGCTTTTGGGAAGCCTGGTTATGGCAGGATTGGGGCTCTCCTGCCTCTGGGGCGTGTGGAAAGGCAAAAGAGGCAGGCAAGCCGGAGCGGAAGAGGAGCAGTGGCCCCAAAAGCACCCGGAGCGCTTTGACCGGGACGCTTCCCGGCAGATTGAGTGGCGGGAAGCCCTGGCTCTGGGCGGGGCGTTGGCCCTGAACAACCTGGGCCTTGGCCTGGGGGCCGGTGCGGCAGGAATGCCGGTTCTGGCTGCCGGGGCGGCGGTGTTTTTCATGAGCTTTGGGCTGCTGTACGCCGGGAATTTCCTGGGCAGGAAGAAAAAGCGCAGGGGTTCCGGCAGAGGGGCCCAGGCAGTTTCCGGGCTGCTCATGCTCCTGCTGGGAGTTGGGGAATGGTTCCTGTAAAATCTCCTTTTTCATTGACATTTTCAGAAGAAATCCCTATAATAAAAGCGAAACGGGCGCTGCGGAGGTTTCCGCGGCGCTTTTTCCATTATGAAAGGAGCAGCCTGATGGAAAATCAGAAGATTCTTATGGAAATTTGCTGCGGTTCCGTTGATGACGTCATCAAAGCAGAGGCAGGCGGGGCCCACCGGGCAGAACTGAATTCCGATTTGTTCCATGGGGGCCTGACCCCCAGTATTGGGACCCTGCGCATGGCCAAAAAAGTCACCCATATCCCCATTATGGCCATGGTGCGTCCCCGGCAGGGCGGCTTCTGTTATACGGAAATGGAGTTTGAGACCATGCTGGAGGACGCCCGGCTCCTGCTGGAAAACGGCGCGGACGGCATTGTCTTTGGCTGTTTACAGGAGGATGGCCGCATTGATGCGGCCCGCTGCCGGAAGCTCCTGGAAGCCATCGGGGATAAGGAATCTGTGTTCCACCGGGCCATTGACGTGACCCCGGACTGGAAGGAGGCCCTGGATACCCTCATAGAGCTGGGGGTTACCCGGGTGCTCACCAGCGGCCAGGCCCCCAGCGTGCTCTATGGGATGGAGACGGTGCGGGACATGGTAGCGTATGCTGCCGGGCGTATTGAGATTTTACCGGGAGCGGGCATCCGGCCCGGGAATGTCCGGCAGATTTTATCGGGCACCGGATGCAGCCAGTTTCACTGTTCTGCTTCCGGCATCGCCTATGACCGCTCCACGGAAAACAGCCGGGGCATCTTCTTCGGCGGAGCCCTGTATCCCCCGGAGGACCGGTATTCCACCACCGATTTGGCTGCGGTGGAGGCCTATCAGGGGGTATTGTGATGCAGTGTTTGGGAACTCTGCCTCTGGAAACCCAGCGGACGCAGCTGAGACGGTTCCGGATAGAGGACAGCCCGGCGGTGTACCAGGGCTGGGGAAAATTAGAGGAATGCAGCCGGTATTTCCCCTGGGGGCCTATGCCCAGCCCGGATTTTGCCCAAGAGAAGGTCAAGGGCTGGGTGGAGCGGTATCCGGAGGGTTCCTATTACCAATGGGCTATCGTGGAGAAAGAGAGCGGCCAGCTCATCGGTGTGGTGAATCTCCATGGTGTGGACGAAGCCAACCACTCGGCGGAAACCTCCTATATCCTGTCGCCCGCATATTGGGGGAGAGGCATCATGACAGAGGTGCTCCGGGAGGTTCTGCGGTTCGCCTTTGAAGAAGTGGGCCTGCATCAGGTGGAAGCGGATTGTTTTGCCGGAAATGAGGCTTCCAAGCGGGTGTTGGAGAAGTGCGGCATGACCTGTGAAGGGGTCAGCCGGGAGAAGTATTGGAAAGGCGGCGGCTATCTCGACGCCTTTTGCTATGCCATTCTCCAAGGGGAAGCCTGCATTTGATTTTATTGACAAAAAAGCCCCGGCTTCAGGCATCTTGTGGAAAGCAGGGGGGAGAGGAGAGAGAACGATGGGCAAATGGACACAGGAAGCAGAAACCATCCTGCAGGAACGCTTTGGGAAAGATTCTGTCATTGCGCTGGCAACTATCGAGGACGGGAAGCCCTGGGTGCGGAACGTCAATGCCTTTTATGAGGACGGCGCTTTTTACGTGATTACCTATGGGCTTTCCAATAAAATGCGGCAGCTGGCGAAAAACCCGGAGGCCGCCATTGCCGGCGACTGGTTTACCGCCCAGGGCCGCGGGGTGGACATGGGGTATTTCGGGAGAGAGGAAAACCGGGAAATGGCCCAAAAGCTACGGCAGGCCTTTGCCGCGTGGATTGACAACGGGCACAATGATTTTCAGGACGTGAATACCCATATTCTCCGCATTGCGCTGCGGCAGGGCTGCCTGCTGTCTCACGGAAAGCGCTATGATATTGCCTTTGACCAGAAAGACTTTTGATGGAAAAGAGTTCCGGGCACGGCTCAGATTTTTATTATAATGGGAGGAAGCAGAGATGTTCGACTGGAATGCTTATGAAAAGCGCATGGCCTGGTATGTCCATGACCGCTTTGGGATGTTCATCCATTGGGGCCTGTACGCCATCCCCGCCAGAGGGGAGTGGGTGCGCAGCACCGAGGAAATTCCCAAGGAAGACTATATGCGCTATTTTCGAGAATTCAACCCCGTGGATTATGACCCGAAAAAGTGGGCCAGAGCCGCCAAAGAGGCCGGCATGAAGTATGTGGTCCTCACGGCCAAGCACCACGATGGTTTCTGCCTGTGGGACACCCAGACAACGGATTTCAAGGCCCCCAACACCCCGGCGGGCCGGGATTTGATTCGGGAATACGTGGACGCTGTCCGGGCCGAGGGCCTGAAGGTGGGGCTGTACTACTCCATTATCGACTGGTATCATGAGGATTTTCCCCACTATGGGGACCGGAACCACCCCATGCGCAACCACCCGGAGTGCGGCAACGAGCACCGGGATTTCAACCGGTATCTGGCCTATATGCACGAGCAGGTTCGGGAATTGTGCTCCAACTACGGCAAGCTGGATATTCTGTGGTTCGACTTCTCCTACGATAACCTACGGGGGGAGGCCTGGAAGGCCACCCAGCTGGTAGAGATGGTGCGCTCTTTGCAGCCGGAGGTCATCATCGACAACCGGCTGGAAGTCAGCGGCGAGGGCTATGGCTCTCTGGCTTCCGGGAACCCCACCCCCTACCACGGGGATTTCGTCAGCCCGGAGCAGATGATTCCCCCGGAGGGCATCCGGGACGTCAACGGCCGGCCCATTCCCTGGGAGGCCTGCGTCACCATGAACAACCATTGGGGCTTCTGCGGCACAGATACGGAGTTCAAGCCCGCCTCCATGCTCATTAAGAAGTTAGTGGAGTGCGTATCCAAGGGCGGCAATCTGCTTCTCAACGTGGGGCCGGACGCCCGGGGGAATATCCCGGAGCAGTCTTTGGAAATCCTTCAGGAGATGGGCCGCTGGATGCGGAAAAACAGCGCTTCTATTTACGGCTGCGGCCGGGCGGAGATGGACAAGCCGGACTGCGGGCGCATTACCCGGAAGGGCAGCCTGCTGTACTATCACGTGTATGAAAACAGCATCGGCCCCCTGCACCTGCCGGGGCTTTCCCAGGGGCAGGTCAAGAAGATTCGGCTCTTGGCCACAGGCCAGGAGGTGCCGGTTTCCCACGCCTGGATGCACAGCGATTATCCGGGATTGGTGTTTGCGGATTTGGGCACCAACCCCATCCTGCCCGACCCGGTGGATACGGTGCTGGAAGTGGAGCTGGCGGAGTAAACCATACGGATTCCCAAGGGACTGACGGGGGCAGATCCTCCCCGGGAGGCAGACAATCCCCTGTATAAGGAGTGTAGAAATTTTATGGAGCCATTGTTTACCCAGGAAGAAAGCCGCCGGGCGGCGGAGAACTACCAGAAGGCCATGGAGCGCTGTCCGGCCCGCCGGGCCCAGTGGGAGAGCTATTTGCAGTCCCTGACCCTCCAGGAGCAGGACGCCATGCGCTTTGCCGCCGGAGGGATGCCCCTGAGCGATTTGGTGAGCCTTTCCCCGGAGGAGGTAGGGAAGGCGGTCCTCCACAGCCTGCGGGTGCGCCGGGAAGTTCCCTATGCGGCCAAGGTTCCCCGGGGGCTGTATCGGAATTACGTGCTCTTTTACCGGGTGAACAATGAGAATATTGACCATCACCGGCAGGCCTTCTATGGGGAGCTGCTTCCCCGCATCCGGGGGAAATCCATGGAGCAGGCTGCCTTGGAGGTAAACCTCTGGTGCTATGAAAAGGCCACCTACCAGGCTTCCGATGACCGCACCGCCTCCCCAATGACGGTGATTCGCCGGGGCTGCGGCCGGTGCGGGGAGGAGTCTGTCCTGACGGTGGAAGCCATGCGAAGCGTAGGCATCCCTGCCCGCCAGTGCTATACCCCACGCTGGGCCCATTGCGACGACAACCATGCCTGGGTGGAGGTCTGGACCGGAGACGGATGGCACTATCTGGGGGCCTGTGAGCCGGAGCCGGCGCTGGACCGGGGCTGGTTTACCTCGGCGGCCTCCCGGGCCATGCTGGTCCATTCCCGGGTCTTTTCCCACCAGGTGCAGGGGGAAGAAGTACTGGAGGAAACCCCGGTATACACCACCGTCAACCACACCGCCGCGTATGCCTCCTGCCGCCGGTTCCAGGTGCTGGTGACCTGGGAAGGGGGGCCCTTGGCCGGGGCCCAGGTCCGGTTTGAACTGGTAAACGCCGCTGAACTCACTGCCATCCACACAGCCGTCACCGGTCCGGAGGGTACAGCATCCCTGGTGGCCGGCCTGGGCTCTCTGCACCTTCATGTGAGCTATCAGGGCAAATACCGTACTTGTTTGGTGAACCTCCGGGAACAGGCGCAGGTGTGCGTGGAGATGTGCCCTGCCAAGGAGGGGGGAGAAGGGGTGGAGGAATTCGATATGATTCCCCCGGCAGGCGGCCTGCCGGATACGCCCGCTCTTTCCCCAGAGGAGGAGGGCCGGTGGCAGGCCCGGCTGGCCCAGGCGGAAGCTGTCCGGATGGAAGGGCAGAGGGACTGGGAGACCCAGGCTTCCGCCCTGGAAAAGGTGCCCCATCGCAGCCCGGTATTTGCCTGGGCCTTGGCCTGTGCCCGGGGAAATCGTGAGGAAATTTGGAAATTTATCAAAAATCCCGCCATGACAGCGGCAGAGAAGGAGGCCCTCCTCTCCACCCTTCGGGAAAAGGACTTGGCGGATATCACCGCAGACACCCTGACGGAATATCTGCTCTCCGCCCAACCCTACCGGGACTGCTGGCCGGAGGAGGTCTATCGGGAAGGGCTTCTGTCTCCCCGCATTGGCAACGAGGAAATTCTGCCCCGGCGGCTGGCTATCCGCTCCTTTTTTGCCTGGCACGGAGGCGCGCCGGAAAGCCCTTTGGCAGTGGCGGCCGCTCTCCGGGACCATGTCCGGGTCTTGGACGATTACGAGTACGGTACCCTGGTGGCGGACCCTCTGTGGGCACTCCGGTGCGGGGTGTGCTCTTCCCTTTCTCTAAAGACCCTCTTTGTGGCGGTGTGCCGGGCCTTGGACTTTCCCGCTCGGCTGAATCCTGTCGACGGCGCGCCGGAATACAGTATCCGAGGGGCATTTTGGCCCCTTCCCCCGGAATACGCGCTGGGACAGGAGGGAGAGCAGGCAGGGGAAGCTCCCGGAGAAACCCAGGAGAAGAGCGCCGTTTTGCTGCTCCGCAACGGGGGAAGCCGCCCCCTGCACTACTTCCAGCAGTATTCCGTGGCCCGGCTGGAAAAGGGCGTGTATCAATCCCTTTCCCTGTGGGGAGAGGAACTGCGTGAAACCCAGCGGTTGGCGGTGATCCCTGGGGAGTACCGCATTCTCACCGCTGCCCGGCAGATTGACGGCTCCGTGTTGGCCCGGGCCTACTATGTCAAGGCAAAGGCAGGGCAGGAGGCCCAGGTGACCCTTTCCCTGCGGCCGGACCAGACTCGGGAAAAGCTGCTGTTCGCAGAACTTCCGGAGGTTCCCCTTTCGCACTTGGGGGGGACTGGAAGACATTTTCGGGGTCAGGCCCATGTATTGGCCTTTTTAGAGCCGGGAAAGGAACCCACAGAGCATCTGCTTAACGAATTTATGGAGCGCCGGGAGGAATACCGCAAGGCAGGGATCCCGGTGGGTCTGGCCGTGTTTTCCCAGGAGGCGTCTCACAATGCCAAGCTCCGCCAGACTTTGGAAGCTCTGCCGGAAGCGGCCCTGTTCCTTTGCCAGGAAAAAGCGGCGGTCAATGGGCTGCGCCGGGCCCTCCGAGTAGGGGATGCCCGCTTGCCTTTGGCGGTGGCCGTGGATGAAAACGGGAAGGGCCTCTTTGCCTTTGCCAATTATAATGTGGGGACAGCGGGGACCTTACTGGATATTTTTCATTCTCTGCAATAATTGAGAAAACAGAAAGGAGAAATTGGGATGATCCCCTTTGGAATTATCGGGACGGGGAAAATTACCCGGACATTTTTAGAGGCGGTGCAGTCAGTGCCGGAGCTGACGCTGCGGGCGGTGTATTCCCGCAGCCTGGAAAAGGCCCAATCTTTTGGGGAGGAATACGGTGCAAAGGTCTTTACTGATTCCCTGGAAGATCTGGCGGCGGACCGGGACGTGCAGGCGGTGTACATTGCCAGCCCCAACTGCTGCCACTGTGAGCAGGCCATCCGGATGATGGACGCGGGCAAGCATGTGCTCTGCGAAAAGCCCGCCGCTTCCAACCAGGAGGAGTACCAGCGGATGCTGGAAGCCGCCCGGCGCAATGGGGTGGTATTCTTTGAGGCCATGCGCCCGGCCTTCACCCCGGAGATGGCCATGGTAGAGGAAACCCTTCCCCGGCTGGGCAAGATTCGGCAGGCGTCTTTTTCCTTCTGCCAGTATTCCTCCCGGTATGACAATTTCAAAAACGGCATGATCGAAAACGCGTTCCGGCCCGAGCTGTCCAACGGCTCTTTGATGGACATCGGCGTTTACTGTATCCACTGGATGGTCCGGCTGTTCGGGATGCCGGAGAGCTTGCAGGCTTCCCCGATTTTCCTGGAAAACGGCGTGGACGGCGCCGGAGCCATTATCGGGACATATCCGGACATGCAGGTGCAGCTGCTCTATTCCAAAATCTGTGACGGCCACACCCCCAGCGAAATCCAGGGGGAAAACGGCTCCCTGCTCATGGATACCGTGTCCCAGCCCCAGAAGCTGACCCTTTGCCTGCGGGGACAGACGCCGGAGGCGCTGCCGGTAACGCCCTGTGCCAACAATATGGTCTATGAGGCCCGGCGCTGGGCCCAGTGGATTACCAGGGGCCCGGACCGGGAGCTCTTCCGGGTCCAGGACGACACCATGACCGAGCTGCGGGTTCTGGACAAGGTCCGGGCCCTCTGCGGCATCCGTTTCCCGGCGGACGAGCGGGGCGAATAAGAAGAGAAACAACGAAAAGCCGCTGCACAGCTTACTCGCTTGTGCAGCGGCTTTTTCTCGTAGAGGAATCTTCACCCTTCTGCCGAAACCACTTCTTCTTCCGGTACTCCTGATACTTCCGGTACCTCCGATACGGCTTCCTCTTTTTTGGGGGCGGGCCAGGGAAGGACCTTCTTCCGGACAATCATCCCCTCGTATTTGAGCTTGAACTGCACCCGGCCAATAAAGCGGTGATGGCAGCTCCGGCACTCAAAGGGGGCCCGGAAGCTCTTGTTCCGCAGGCTCCAGGGTTCCAGGCGCCGGGCGGTCTGGCCGCAGTGCTCACAGCGGAACAGCAGGTCGGACCGGCGGATATTGGGGTTGTTCAAGTCGCTGATAATCACGGTCTTGAAGAGCATCCGGTCATAGAATTCCTGCTGGCAGGCGTCCTGCATATGAGCGGCCAGGTCTTCCGGCCGGTAGAGCTTCTGCAGGCACTTCAGTGCCAGCAGGCTGTCGTCCAGGGCCCGGTGATGCTCCACCCCGTCCTCGTCAATGCCCAGAAGCTGGGCGGCGGTGGAAAGCCCCATCTGCTGGGCGCTTTCCCGCCCCAGTTCGTCTTCACAGTACCGCTGCAAATCCACATACGCAGTGAGGAAGGGAATCTTCTCGCTGCCGCAGAAGTACCGGTAATTTTCGATGAGGGTCAAAATGTCGGAGGTGCCCCAGGTCAGCAGCACCGATTCTCCCGCCCATTTGCAGAAGCGGCTCTGTACCTGCATAAACTGCCGGCCCTGGGCCAGCTCCTCGTTGGTAATGCTGGTCAGGGTTTTCACCTTCCCGCTGAGCTTTTTCCCCACCTGGGGCCTGACCAGTGCGGAAAAGGTGTCTATGATTTCCAGCGAGTCATCAAATTTTACCGCGCCAAACTCGATGATCTCGTTGAGAAACCCCTTTTTCTTACGGCTGTAGGTGCCGTTCCATTCCAAATCGAGAATGACATACTTCATGGTAGGACTCCAAACTATGGGTTATTTTTTGCGGCTTGCCTTTTTCATCCGCAGCTCCTTGCTGAGAATCTGCTTGCGCATCCGGATGCTCTTGGGGGTGACCTCCACCAGCTCGTCGTCGGCGATGAACTCCAGGGACTGCTCCAGGCTCAGGATGGTGGGGGGCGTCAGCTTCAGGGCTTCGTCAGAGCCGGCGGCCCGGGTGTTGGTCACGTGCTTCTTTTTGCAGACGTTGACCACAATATCCTCGTTTTTGGGGCTGGCGCCCACAATCATGCCCTCGTATACTTCCACGCCGGGCCCAATAAACAGCTTGCCCCGGTCCTGGGCGGCAAAGAGGCCGTAGCCGGTGGCCTCGCCGGTTTCGTGGGCAATGAGGGAGCCCTGCTGGCGCTGGACAATGTCCCCCTTGTAGGGCTCGTAGCCGTCAAACACGTGGTTCATAATGCCGTTGCCGTTGGTGTCGGTGAGGAACTCCGAACGGTAGCCCATGAGGCCCCGGGCGGGGATTTTGAATTCCAGATGGGTCATGCCCGTTTCCCGGGTGCCCATGTTCACCATTTCCGCCTTGCGGGTGCCCAGCTTTTCCATAACGGCGCCCACATAGCTGTCCGGCACTTCGATCATCAAAAGCTCAATGGGCTCGCACTTTTTGCCGTCGATTTCCTTGTAAATCACGCTGGGGCGGGAAACCTGGAACTCGTAGTTCTGGCGGCGCATCTGCTCGATGAGGATGGACAGGTGCAGCTCGCCGCGGCCGGAAACCTTAAAGGTATCGGCGGATTCGGTCTCCTCCACCCGCATGGCCACGTTGGTCTCCACTTCCTTAAAGAGCCGGTCCCGGAGGTTCCGGGAGGTGACGTACTTGCCTTCCCGGCCGGCAAAGGGGCTGTTGTTCACCATGAACATCATGGAGACGGTGGGCTCGTCGATTTTCACAAAGGGCAGGGGCTCCACACAGGCAGGGTCGCAGGCGGTCTCGCCGATGTTCAGGTCTGCCAGGCCGGAAACCGCCACAATGTCCCCCAGGGCGGCGCTTTGGGATTCCACCCGCTTCAGGCCCTCAAACTGATAGAGCTTGGAAATCTTCACATTCTGGGTGGTGCCGTCCCGATGGCAGAGCACCATATTCTCGTTGACCTTAATGGAGCCTCTCTCTACACGGCCAATGCCGATGCGGCCCACATACTCGTCATAGTCGATGTTGGAGAACAGCACCTGGGCCGGGCCGCTCAAATCGCCGGTGGGGGCGGGGACTTCCTTGAGAATCATCTCAAAGAGGGGGACCATGTCGGTGCCCGGGGTGTGGGGGTCCAGGCTGGCATAGCCGTCCCGGCCGGAAGCGTACACCACCGGGAATTCCAGCTGGTCGTCGTTGGCTCCCAGCTCAATGAACAAATCCAGGACTTCGTCCACCACTTCTTCCGGGCGGGCGCCGGGGCGGTCGATTTTGTTGACCACCACCACGGGCTTTTTGCCCAGGCCCAAGGCCTTTTTCAGCACAAACCGGGTTTGGGGCATACATCCCTCAAAGGCGTCCACCAGCAGGAGCACGCCGTCCACCATCATCAGGATACGCTCCACTTCGCCGCCGAAATCCGCGTGGCCGGGGGTGTCCACAATGTTGATCTTGGTCCCCTGGTACATGACGGCGGTGTTTTTGGAAAGAATGGTAATACCCCGCTCCCTTTCCAGGTCATTGGAGTCCATTACCCGCTCGGCCACTGCCTCGTTCTGGCGGAAGATGCCGCTTTGCCGGAGCAGCTGGTCCACCAGGGTGGTTTTGCCGTGGTCAACATGGGCGATAATGGCAATGTTGCGCAAATCATTTCTTGTATCCATTTTCTCTTACCTCACTTCGGGGATTGGCAGGGGAAGGGCCTCCCTGCGGTTCTGTTCTTTCGTTGCTCTCTTTTTGCTCTCTTTTGGGTCCAGGCCAGCCCTGGATTTCCGAATCATCACGGCCTGCCGGGGACGGGGCAGGGCGTTTTTCCGTCCTGCATCCAGTTCCTGCAAGACAGAAGCGGAAATAGTATACCACTTTTTCTTGTTTTTGTGAAGGTTCCCCCTCTGGCTGGGCCGGAGAAAACCCGACGAAAAAAGGCGGTTCCTCTCCCGGCTCTTTTGTCGATTCTGCGCCGGAATGGGGGAAGAAGGGAAGCGCCCCTGGGAAAACCCGCCCGCGGCAAACAAAAAGCCCTGACAGATGACCTGTCAGGGCTTTTCAATCTGGAGCGGACGACGAGGCTCGAACTCGCTACCTCCACCTTGGCAAGGTGGCGCTCTACCAGATGAGCTACGTCCGCAAGCGGAACGATGACTATTATACGGCAGGCTTTGACAAATGTCAAGGCTTTTTTTCAAGTTTTTTTCTTTTTCCCCGGTTATGCAGGAAGAAAAGGGACGGCGCTTCCCGGAAATTTGCACCGCCAAGGCCCTTTCTCGGGGCGTGTGCAAAATATTCACATATCACCCTGCAAACGAAAAAGAGCGATATAATAGTAAAAAATGGGGGGGAATTTTTGTTTTGGTAAAGGGGGATGTCTATGCGCTATCAAAAACCCGGGGAAAAGCTGCAGGATATTCGGGTTCGCGCCGGTTTTACGCAGAAACAGGTTGCCGACGCGCTGAAAATCGACCGCTCCACCTATGCTTCTTATGAGATTGGGCGGAGCCAGCCCAGCCCCGCCACCCTGCTGCAGCTTTCTAAAATCTTCAACACCGCCATGGAAAACTTGCTGGATGACGAGTTGATCCGCGTGTATGTGCAGGACGCGGTGAAGTTTTCGCCCAGCCATGGGGCGTATGGGGGCGGGAATGCATACGATCCCGGGGCAGGGGAGCAGGTCTTTGACCTCTCCAAGGACGAGCACGCCCTGCTGGCCCTGTATCGGGCGGCGGACCCGGAGCTGCGCAGCAGAATGCTTGCCCAGCTGAAAGAAATGTTCCAGGAGGGCTCTGGGGAAGCGTAACCCCGTGTTTCCCGCCGTCCAGCCTGGAGAAAAATCAACCCAAAGGTTCCCTCTGGTTCAGCCGCCGGAGGGAGTTTTTTTGTCCAAAAAAGAGGACGAATCCCTTTTAAAGAGCCGGAAATTGTGCTATACTGAAAAAAGACCCGGGACGCCAAGGGAGGGGATGCTTGTGGGTCAGGAAACCTTTACCGCTGGGGTAGGGCCCGGCGGCCTGCGCACCAAAAACGACATTCGGGTTTTGGTGTGCTATCTGCTTTCCAGTGTGGATGCGCCGCTTTCCGAGGCGGACATTTTATCCATCCTCCAGGGATATGACCTGGCCAATTACTTTGAAATCATGGACGTTTTGTCCGACCTGCTGAAAAAGGGCCTGATTGTCCGGCCCCAGGGCCAGCCGGATTGCGTGCAGGCAGCCCCTGCGGGGAAAGAGGTGGCTGCTCAGCTGGATATGACGCTGCCCCTTTCTGTGCGGGAAAAGACCGTGGCAGCGGCGGTAAACCTGCTGGCCCGGGCCCGCCGGGAGCAGGAAAACCGGGTGGAGATCAAGAAAAACGAGCGGGGCTATTCCGTTACCTGCCATGTGTCCGACCGGGAAATGGATTTGCTCACTTTCACCCTGTATGCCCCGGACCTGTATCAGGCCCGGCTCATCAAGAAGAATTTTCACCGGGAACCGGGCATGGTCTACCGGGCGGTGCTGGCCGCCGTCACCGGAAGCCGGGAGCTGGCCGCAGACGCCCTGCGGCGGATTATCCCCTGAGCGGCCCGCCTGGAAGTATGTATTGGAAAATCGCCAGCGCGGCGCCGTCCTCCTCACAGGGAGGGGCCACCGCCCGGGCGATTTTTTTCAGTTCCGGGGAAGCGTTCCCCATAGCGATGGGGAAGCCGGCGTATTCCAGCATGGCCCGGTCGTTTCCGCTGTCCCCCATAGCGGCCATGGCCTCCCGGCCAATCCCCAGGTGCGCCCCCAGGGCCTGGAGCCCCAGGGCTTTGCTGCACCCCGCCGCGTTGATTTCCAGGTTGTCCGGGAAGGAGGACGCCAGCTCCAGGCCGCCAAAGGCTTGGAGCCGCTGGGAAATCTCCCGGCGCAGGGGGTCCGGCAGCCAGGGCAGGTTGATTTTTTCCGGGCAAATCTTCTCCCGCACCAGGGTTTCCCGCAGGCTGCCGGTGAGGCGGTAGGGCTTTTCCAGGAAGAGGCGTTTTTCCTGGGGGAAGCCCCAGGCTTCCAGGGCTTTGCGGCGGCTGCCGGTTTCGGTGACCGCCCCGCCCCCGGCGTAGAATTCCTTATAGACCGGATATTCCTCCAAAATCGCCAGGACCTTCTCCGCGGTTTCCCAGGGAATCAGCCGGGAGAAGAGCACCTTCCCCTCCTGCAAATCCCACACAGAAGCCCCGTTGCAGGTGACGGCATAGCGGATGCAGGGGAGGGCCGTCAGGGCCGGCGGCAGGAAATCCCGCATACGGCCGGTGGCGGGCACAGGGAAAATCCCGGCTTTGGCGGCTTCTTCCAGGGCTTTGGCCCCAAGAGGGGAGAGCACCCCGCCTTTTTGCAGCAGGGTCCCGTCCAGGTCAAAGGCCAGCAGTTGACAGCTTTTCATAAAAAACGCCCCTTTTCAGCAGATTCCGTGGTTCCCGGCATATTGCCGCGCATATTGCCGCGCAGGTCTGCCGGGGGTTTTATTATACCACAGTCCCAAAAGGAAGGACAGCTTTCCGGGACTTTTCACCGGAATTTGCATAAAACCGGAGACAACCCGGGCAAAATATGGTATACTAAAAGGAGACCGCCTGTTTTCAGAGAAAAAGAGGGACGCCGGTGTCCGGCGCCCCTCCCAGGCTGTCAGGTCAGCGGCAGCTGAAGGTGCTGCACTCGGTCTCGCTTTTGTTGGTGACGTTGCCGCAGCAGCAGTCCACGCAGACATTGGAGGCTTCGCAGCTGCCCTGGCAGTTATACTGGCACCGGCCGGCTTCACACCGGATGCTGGAAGAACTGCCGGCATGGCCGCCGGCCTGGTTCATGGGCGCCTGGCCCCGCTTCTCTTCATAGGAAGCGCAGCAGGTCTGGCTGCTGGTGTCGGCGTTGTTCCCGCTCACATGGATGCCGGGCAGGGCGCAGCGGCCCGCCTGATAGTGGGCGCAGGAGGTTACTTTACATTCCAAATGGGTCATTTGCACTCATCCTTTCTGACAAATCACAGACCAAAATACGAACAGGGCAGAGAGGGCGCTTCCCTCTCTGGCCTATCCTTCCCCGTTTGCCGTTCCCTTATACAGGCCCGCCTGTATGTTGTATCATAAAAACCTTCAGGAGGTATTGATTATGAATTTTAAAATCATCGGGACCGGGAGAGCCTGCCCCGCCTGCGTGAAAACCAACGACGACCTGACGGAGTTCCTGGATACCTCGGACGAGTGGATCCGCACCCGTACCGGCATTGAGGAGCGCCATGTGATGCAGGACGGCGAAAGCATCTCCCAGCTGGCTGTCCAGGCGGCGCGGGCTGCCCTGGAAAACGCAGAAACCGACCCTTCGGAGCTGGACTTTGTCATCTGCTCCACCATCCGGGGCGACTACATCACCCCCTCTATGGCCTGCATTGTGGCCCGGGATTTGGGGGTGCGCTGCATGGCCTTTGATTTGAACGCCGCCTGCTCCGGTTTTATTTATGCCCTGGACTGCGCCGCCGGCTACTTTGAGCGGGGCCGCGCCAAAAAGGGCCTGATTGTTTCCGCAGAAGCCATGTCCAAAATGGTGGACTGGCAGGACCGGGCCACCTGCGTTTTGTTCGGCGACGCCGCCGGCGCCGCCGTGCTGGAACTGGGCGACAATGTGCTGGCTTCCCAGCTGAGCTCCAACGGCAATGTGGACGCCCTGAACATTCCCCATGTCTACGGCAATTCCCCCTTCAGCCACGACGACGCCCAGCCCTCTTACCTCCACATGGACGGCCACGAGGTCTATAAGTTCGCTGTAAACGCCATGGCCACGGGCCTGGCGGAGACCATCCAGGCGGCAGGCTTGGAGCAGTCCCAGATTGACCATGTGCTGCCCCACCAGGCCAATATGCGCATTATCCAGTCGGCCATGAAGAAGCTCAGCATCCCTCACGACCGCTACCGCATCAACATCAACCGCTACGGCAATACCTCCTCCGCCTGCATCCCGGTGCTCCTGGACGAGCTGAACCAGGCCGGCAAATTGGAGCGGGGGCAGATTCTGGCATTGACGGCCTTTGGCGGCGGCCTGACCAACGGCGCTATGGTGCTGCGCTGGTAAAAGGGCCGGGTTCAGGCGGAATGTTTTTGGCAAATTCGAGTTTTTTCCTTGGAAAAACTTGAAAAAACCGCAAAAAAACAGTATGCTAATTAGATATGGAACCTATAATACTTTGAATGTCAAATGAAAACCGAGAAATTATTCGAAGGAGTGTTCTACCATTATGATTCGTACACCAATCTGCGACCTGCTGGGGATTGAATACCCCATTTTCCAGGGGGGCATGGCCTGGGTGGCCGATGCCAGCCTGGCTTCCGCTGTTTCCAACGGGGGCGGCTTAGGGCTCATTGCCGCCATGAATTCCAACGGCGAGCAGCTCCGGGAAGAAATCCGCAAGTGCCGTGAAATGACGGACAAGCCCTTTGGCGTGAACATCATGCTCATGAGCCCCTTTGTGGAGGAGACCGCCAAGGTTGTGATAGAGGAGAAGGTCCCCGTGATCACCACCGGCGCAGGCAACCCCAGCCGCTATATGGAAGCTTGGCTGGCAGCCGGCATTAAGGTCATCCCCGTGGTTCCCTCCACCGGCGTGGCCCGGATGGTGGAAAAGCACGGCGCAGCGGCAGTCATTGCCGAGGGCGGCGAGAGCGGCGGCCATATCGGCGAGCTGACCACCATGGCCCTGGTGCCCCAGGTGTGCGACGCAGTCTCCATTCCGGTGCTGGCAGCCGGCGGTATTGCCGACGGCCGGGGCATTGCGGCTTCCTTTATGCTGGGCGCAGTGGGCGTCCAGGTGGGCACCCGCTTCCTGGTAGCCAACGAGTGCACCATCAGCCAGGTGTATAAGGATAAGGTCCTCAAGGCCCGTGATACGGACACCATCGTCACCGGCAAGCGCCTGGGTCATCCCATGCGTTCCCTGAAGAACCCCTTCTCCAAGGAGTTCGCCAAGCTGGAATACGACACCTCCGTCACCGCCGAGGAGCTGGAGAAGATGGGCCTGGGCGCCCTGCGCCGGGCTGCTCGCGAGGGCGACGCCAAGGGCGGCACCTTCCTGGCAGGCCAGGTGGCTTCCATGGTGAAGAAGGAGCAGCCTGCCGCTGAAATCATCACCGAGATGTTTGCAGAAGCAGAAGAAATCCTGAAGGGGGCTGCGAAATGGGTAAGATAGCCTTTTTGTTCAGCGGCCAGGGGGCCCAGTATCCCGGTATGGGCAAGTCCCTCTATGAGAAGAACACCGCTGCGAAATATACTTTTGAGCAGGCGGACGCCATCCGCCCCGGCACCTCCGCCCAGTGCTTTGCAGGCACCAAGGAGGAGCTGAGCCAGACCGTCAACACCCAGCCCTGCCTCTACTGCGTGGATTTGGCCGCAGCCGAGGCCCTGCGGGACGAGGGCATTGTCCCCGACGCCGTGGCGGGCTTCTCCCTGGGGGAGATTGCAGCCCTGACCTTTGCCGGGGTGTTCACCCGCCAGGACGGCTTTTCCTTTGTGTGCAAGCGCGGCCAGCACATGAGCGACGCCACCCAGAAAACCGGCGGCAGCATGGCCGCAGTGCTCAAGCTCACCAACGAGAAGGTCAACGAGCTGGCCGCCCCCTATGACAAAGTGTTCCCCGTGAACTACAACTGCCCCGGGCAGGTTTCCGTGGCCGGGGAAAAAGAGCAGCTGGACGCTTTTTGCGGGGACTGCAAGGCAGCCGGCGCTCGGGTAGTGCCCCTGGCTGTCAGCGGCGCGTTCCATTCTCCCTTTATGGATGAAGCCGCCGCCGCTTTGGCAGAGGAGCTGAAGAGCATCCCGGTGCAGAAGGCCGTGGTGCCTGTGTACTCCAATGCCAGCGCAGAGCTGTATCCCGATGATGCCCAGGGTATCCGGGCCGCCATTGCCACCCAGGTGAACCACCCGGTCCAGTGGCAGGCCATTTTGGAAAAACTCCACGCCGATGGCTTTGACACCTTTATTGAGTGCGGCGCAGGCAAGACCCTGGCCGGCCTGGTGAAGAAGACCCTCAAGGGCGTGAACATTTATAACGTAGAAGATGATGACGGCCTGAAAGCCGTTGTGGACGCGCTGAAGGCCGAGGCTGCCGGCGCGGAGAATATCCAGTAAGGAAGGGGATTATCATCATGATGCTCGAAAATAAGGTGGCCGTCGTCACCGGCGGCGCTGCCGGTATCGGCCGTTCCATTGCCCTGACCATGGCAAAAGAGGGCGCCAATATCGCCATTCTGGACGTGTGCAAGCCCGAGACCGCCCAGGAGGCCTGCGCCCTCATCGGGGAGACCGGCGCTGCGGTGAAGTTCTATCACTGCGACGTTTCCAACTTTGAGCTGGTGGACAGCACCATCAAGCAGGTCATTGCCGATTTGGGCGGCGTGGACATCCTGGTCAACAACGCCGGCATCACCCGGGACGCCCTGCTGGTGTCCATGAAGGAGGCCGACTTTGACGCCGTCATCGCCATCAACCTCAAGGGCGTGTTCAACACCATCCACGCCTGCTATCACCACTTTATGCGCAAGCGCAGCGGCCGGATTATCAACATCTCTTCCGTTACCGGCCTCATGGGCAACCCGGGCCAGGCCAACTACACCGCCGCCAAGGCGGGCATTATCGGCCTGACCAAGACCACCGCCAAGGAGCTGGCTTCCCGGGGCGTTACCTGCAACGCCATCGCCCCCGGCTTTATCCAGACTGCCATGACCGACGTCCTCAGCGACAAGGCCAAGAAGGCTATGCTGGACGCCGTCCCCATGAAGCGCATGGGCCAGCCCGAGGACATCGCCAAGACCGCCCTGTATCTGGCCAGCGACCTGTCCTCCTATGTCACCGGTGAAGTCATCCGGGTAGACGGCGGCATGTGCATGTAATCTTTTCATTCAGAAGAAATCCCATTATTTCGGAAATATCGGAGGTATCTCAATGAGACGAGTTGTGATTACCGGAGTAGGCGCCGTTTCCCCTGTCGGCAATACTGCGGAAGAGACCTGGAGCAGCCTGATTGCAGGAAAAAGCGGCATCGGCCCTATTACCCACTTTGACACCAGCGACCCCGCCTGCAAGGTCAAGCTGGCTGCGGAAGTGAAGGATTTTGACCCCTCCCTGTATATGGAAAAGGGCGACATCCGCAAGTCCGACCTCTATTCCCAGTATGCCATGGCCGCCGCTGTGCAGGCCATGCAGGACAGCGGGCTGGAGGGGAACATTGATTCCCAGCGCCTGGGCGTGTATGTAGGCTCCGGCATCGGCGGCATGGACACCTTTGTGGACCAGTGCAACACCCTGGAGCAGAAGGGCATGAAGCGGATCTCCCCCTTCTTTATCCCCATGATGATTTCCAATATGGCGGCCGGCAACATCGCCATCCGCTTTAAGGCCAAGGGCCCCTCCATGTGCGTGACCACTGCCTGCGCCACCTCGGCCCACGCCATTGGCGAGGCCTTCCACACCGTGGCCCACGGCTATGCCGACGCCATGATTGCCGGCGGCGCGGAAGCCACCATCAATAAGCTGGCCGTAGCCGGCTTTACCAACTGTAAGGCCCTGACCACCGAAGAGGACCCCAACCGTGCTTCCATCCCCTTTGACAAGGAGCGCAGCGGTTTTGTGATGGGCGAGGGCGGCGCAGTTCTGGTGCTGGAAGAGTATGAGCACGCCAAGGCCCGGGGCGCGAAAATCTATGCGGAAATCGTGGGCTATGGCAACACCAACGACGCTTACCACATGACCGCTCCCGAACCCAACGCAGAGGGTTCCGCCAAGAGCATTGAGCTGGCCGTGCAGGAAGCCGGGATGCCCGCAGACGCCGTGCTGTATATCAACGCCCACGGCACCAGCACCCCCCTCAACGACAAGACCGAGACCCTGGCCATCAAGAAGGCCCTGGGCGAGGAAGCGGCCCACAAGGCCATGGTCAGCTCCACCAAGAGCATGACCGGCCATATGCTGGGCGCTACCGGCGCACTGGAAGCCATGGCCTGCGCTTATGCCCTGCGGGACGGCGTGGTGCCCCCCACCATCAACTATCGGGAGCCCGACCCGGAGTGCGATTTGGATTATGTTCCCAACGAGGCCCGGAAGGCCGATATTGAATATGCCATTACCACCAACCTGGGCTTTGGCGGCCACAACGCCTGCCTGGTGCTGAAAAAAATCTAAAGGAGGGCTTATCCCTATGAATTTGGAAGAAATTCGCACGCTGGCGGAGATTATGAGCCAAAACGGCCTGACCGCCATTGAGATTACCGAAGGGGAGACCAACATCCGCCTGGAAAAGGAACAGCCCCTGCCGGCTCCCGCTCCCATGTGCATCTCCGCCGCCCCCGCCGCTGTGCCGGCTGCCCCGGCCGCCGCTGCCGTCCCTGCGCAGGAAGCCGCCCCGGCCCCGGCCGCTCCCTCCGGCGACTTCAGCAACCTCCAGGAGGTCAAGTCCCCCATGGTGGGCGTGTTCTATGATTCCCCCTCCCCGGAGGCCGACCCCTATGTGAAGGTGGGCGACAAGGTCAAGAAGGGCGATGTGCTGTGCATCATTGAGGCCATGAAGCTCCTCAACGAAATCACGGCGGAATCCGATGGGGAAATCGTGGACATCTGCGCCCATAACGGCGACGTGGTGGAATACGGCCAGACCCTGTTTAAGATTTTTTAAGAGACGAGGAGGATGCTTTCATGAATCGAGAAGAGTTGAAAGGAATCCTGCCCCACCGGGAGCCCATGCTCCTGCTGGATGAGGCGGAGCGGGTAGGCGAAGAAGCGGTGGGAAAATACACCGTCAAGGGCGATGAGTATTTCCTCCAGGGCCACTTCCCCGGGATGCCGGTGATGCCCGGCGTCATCCAGCTGGAAATTATGGCCCAGACCTGCTGCGTCCTCATGCAGGACGAGGTCAAGGGGAAGAATACCTTCTATACCGGCATTGACAAGGCCCGGTTTAAGAATAAGGTGCTGCCCGGGGACACCCTGGAAATGCACTGCAGCCTGGTGAAGAGCCGCCCGCCCTTCTATTTTGCCAAGGGAAAGGGCTATGTCAACGGCAAGCTGGCCGTCAGCGCGGAGCTTTCCTTTGCGCTTCTGTAAAGGAGGGCAGCCCTGATGTTTTCCAAAATTCTGATTGCCAACCGGGGCGAAATCGCCGTGCGGATTATCCGCGCCTGCAAGGAGATGGGCATCTCCACGGTGGCGGTGTTTTCCGAGGCGGACCGGGAGGCCCTGCATGTGAGCATGGCGGACGAGAGCGTCTGCATCGGCCCGGCCCCTGTGCAGGAAAGCTATCTGAACATGACCGCCATTATTTCCGCGGCTGTGGCCACTCGGGCGGAGGCCATCCATCCCGGCTATGGCCTGCTTTCTGAAAACGCCCGGTTCGCCGAGCTGTGCCAGCAGTGCCATATCGCCTTTATCGGCCCCAGCCCGGAGGTTATCTCCAAAATGGGGGATAAGGACATTGCCCGCAAGACCATGATGGCTGCCGGCGTGCCGGTTATCCCCGGCTGCGACGTTATCGAGGACGTCCACGAGGCCCACAAGAAGGCCGACGAAATCGGCTACCCCCTGCTGGTGAAGGCCCGCAGCGGCGGCGGCGGCCGCGGTATCCGCAAGGTGGAGCGCAGCGAGGATTTCGAGAGCGCTTTCCTCACCGCTTCCAGCGAGGCGGAGAAGGCCTTCGGCGACGGCGGCGTGTATATGGAGAAGTTCCTCTATCCCGCCAAGCACATTGAGATGCAGCTCCTCTGCGACCAGCAGGGGAACGTGGTGGCCCTGGGCGAGCGGGAATGCTCGGTCCAGCGGAAGAACCAGAAGCTCATTGAGGAGAGCCCCGCCAACACCCTGACCCCGGAGAACCGGAAAAAGATGATTGACGTGGCGGTGCGTGCCGCTAAGGCCGCCCACTATACCAGCGTGGGCACCATTGAGTTCCTCATGGACAAGGACGGGAGCTTCTACTTTATGGAGATGAACACCCGCCTCCAGGTGGAGCACTCTGTCACCGAGATGGTCAGCAACATCGACATTGTCAAGTGGCAGATCCGTATTGCCGCCGGGGTGCCCCTCTCTTTCAAACAGGAGGATGTGCGCCTTACCGGCCACGCCATTGAGTGCCGCATTAACGCCGAGAACCCGGACAAGGATTTCCGTCCCAGCTGCGGCCGGATTACTCTGCTCCACGTCCCCGGCGGGCCCTTTGTGCGGTTTGACACCGCCCTGTATCAGGACTACATGATACCGCCCTTCTATGATTCCATGGTGGGCAAGCTCATTGTCTGCGCCCAGACCCGGGAGGAGGCCATCCGCAAGATGCAGGCCGCCCTGTGCGAGCTGATCGTGGAGGGTGTGGAACATAACGCCGAGCTCCACATGGAGATTTTGAGCGACCCGGAATTTGCCGGCGGCGACTACTACACCAATTACATGGAAAAACGGGAGAAAGCCCGGGATAAGGAGGTCTCCTGATGCTTCCCAAGAATTTATTCAAAAAACCCATGAATACCTTGGAGAACGCTTATGAAAAGCTCACCAAAACTGCCGCGCCGGATGTGCCCAGCGAAATGTGCACCTCCTGCCCGGAGTGCCGCGCTATGCTGTTCTCCAGCGACCTCAGCGAAAACAACAACGTCTGCCCCAAGTGCGGCCACCATTTCCGCATTAACGCCCGGCAGCGCATCAGCATGATTGCCGATGAAGGCACCTTCCAGGAGCTCTATGGGGAACTGCGCTCCAAGAATGTCATCGGCTTCCCCAATTACGATAAAAAGCTCAAGCATGCCTATCTGGACAGTGCCGAAAGGGAAAGCGTGGTCTGCGGCACTGCGGAGGTGGGCGGCTGGCCCTGCTGCCTGTTTGTCATGGAGCCCTATTTCATGATGGGCAGCATGGGCACTGTGGCCGGGGAAAAGATTACCCGGATTTTTGAATACGCCACTGTCCACCACCTGCCGGTGATTGGATTCACTGTTTCCGGCGGCGCCCGGATGCAGGAGGGCATCCTCTCCCTGATGCAGATGGCCAAGACCAGCGGCGCGGTGAAGCGCCACAGTGAAGCCGGCGGTTTGTATATCACCGTCCTCACAGACCCCACCACCGGCGGCGTCACCGCCAGCTTTGCCATGGATGCGGACATCACCCTGGCGGAGCCCAAGGCCCTCATTGGCTTTGCCGGCCCCCGGGTCATTGAGCAGACCATCCGGCAGAAGCTGCCGGCAGGCTTCCAGCGGGCGGAGTTCCAGCTGGAAAAGGGCTTTGTGGACGCTGTGGTCCCCAGAGGGGAACAGAAGGAATACCTGACCCGGCTGCTTTCCTTCCACGCCCCGGCGGAAGAGGTTGCCAAGAAGAAGGAGGCGTCTGCAAATGGCTGAAGCATATGAGCGCGTCATGGCGGCCCGTGCCAAAGGCCGGCCCACCACCATGCGGTTTATTGAAAATATCTTCACGGATTTCACCGAGCTCCACGGCGACCGCCGTTTTGGCGACGATAAAGCCATTGTAGCCGGGATTGCCCGGCTGGGCGAAATGCCGGTGACGGTTATCGGCATGGAGAAGGGCGCGGACACCAAGGAGAAGGTGTCCCGGAACTTCGGTTCCCCCCACCCGGAAGGCTACCGCAAGGCCCTGCGCCTGATGAAGCAGGCGGAGAAGTTCCACCGCCCGGTGGTGTGCTTTGTGGATACCTCCGGCGCTTACTGCGGCATCTCCGCCGAGGAGCGGGGCCAGGCCCAGGCTATTGCCGAGAACCTCATGGAGATGATGGCCCTGAAAACCCCGGTGATCTCCGTTCTCATTGGCGAAGGCGGCAGCGGCGGCGCTATCGGCCTGGCTGTGGCCGACGAGGTCTGGATGCTGGAAAACGCCTGGTATTCCGTGATTTCCCCGGAGGGCTGCGCCAGCATCCTCTGGAAAGACAGCGGCAAAATGAAGGAAGCCGCCGCCTGCCTGAAGCTGACGGCAGACGACCTGTATTCCTTCGGGGTCATTGAGCAGGTGATCTCCGAGCATGACGGCGATTTTGTCCCCGTGTATGAGGAGCTCAAGGAGAAGCTGGCCAAGATGCTGGCAAAGAACAGCAGCCTGCCAATCGAAACCCTTTTGGACAATCGTTATAACCGGTTCCGCCGTATCGGCGCCCCGGGAGAAATCCCGACGCCCTGACGGAAACGAAAATCAGCCCTGGAGGGCGGGAGCAATCCCCCTCTCCGGGGCTTTTTTTGCAAAATTTTGATAACTGTACTATTGACATTCATACAGTTATAGGGTAAGATATAACTGTAATACTACACATCATACAGTTGGAAAAGGGGTTCCACATCCCTTTGCCGGAAACACGGAAAAAGGGTCAATAGCCCAAAGAAAGGAGTGGCAGGATGGGGATTTTTACTTTGAATCCGGCGGGAAGGCAGCCCATTTATGAGCAGCTCTATCAGTCGGTGGTAAAGATGGCGGCTCTGGGCGTGCTGGCCGAAAATGAGCAGCTCCCCTCAGTGCGCAGCGTGGCCCAGGAGCTGGGCGTCAACGTGAACACCGTGCAGAAGGCCTATCAAATGCTGGAGCGGGACGGGGTCATCGTCTCCTATGCGGGGAAGGGCTCGTTTTTGGCTTCCGGGGAGCAGGCGCTGCACCGGCGGCAGGACACCGCAAAGACCTCCCTGCGGGAGGCGGCCCGGCAGGCTTCGGAGTGCGGCGTGCCGGAAGAGGAGATTCTGGACTGTGCCCGGGAAGGGGCAAGATTGGGCCGGGGAGGCCCGGAGAAAGGTGGCGGGAGCGTATGATCGCAGTACAACAGCTTGTCAAACGGTTTGGGGAGAAAGCCGCCCTGGACGGCATCAGCTTGCAGGTGGAGACCGGTTCGGTGTTCGGCCTGGTGGGCTCCAACGGGGCGGGGAAATCCACCCTGCTGCGGACGTTGGCCGGGGTCTACCGGCCCGACGGCGGGCAGATTCGGGTGGACGGGGTCTCCCCCTATGAAAACAGCGAAGTGAAGGGGCGAATCTTCTTTGTGCCGGATTACCCCTATTTCCTGCCCAAGGCTTCCTTGGAGGAAATGGCCCTTCTCTACCGGCGGACCTATCGCCGGTGGAACCAGGAGCGGTATGGGGAGCTGTGCCGCATCTTCGCCCTGGACGCCAAAGGCCGGCTCCACAACTTCTCCAAGGGGATGCAGCGGCAGGCAGCCTTGGTGCTGGCCCTTTCCTGCCAGCCGGACCTGCTCCTGCTGGATGAAATCTTCGACGGCCTGGACCCGGTGGTGCGCCAGCTTCTGAAAAAGCTCCTGGCCCAGGAGGTCAGCGACCGGGCCATGACCGTGGTTATCGCTTCCCACAACCTGCGGGAGCTGGAGGACGTCTGCGACCATGTGGGCTTCCTGCATCGGGGCGGCGTGCTCATGGAGCAGGAGCTGGACAGTTTGCGTTTGGGCATCCACAAAATCCAGGCGGTGTTCCGGAATCTGCCGGAGCGCAGCCAGCTTTCCGGCTTGGACATTGTCCGTTGGGAGGTCCGGGGCTCCCTGGTGAACATGGTGGTCCGTGGGGACGAAGAGGCGGTGCTGCAAGCGCTGCAGCCCTGGGAGCCGGTATTTGCGGAATCTCTTCCCCTGACCTTGGAGGAAGTATTTATCAGTGAAATGGAGGCGGCAGGCTATGACATCGACAACATCCTTTCGTAACTTTTTCCGGGAATGGGGCGCCATGTATACCTGGAACCTGCGCCAGAGCAAAGGCGTGTGCATCCTGTATCTGGGGCTCCTGGTGCTGTTGGGGCCGGTGCTCTGCCTGGTGGTAGGCGGCGTCAGCAGCTCCCCAGAATATGGAGCCAGAGTGGCCGTGATGAGCGAAATGCGGACAGTCAGCGGCTTTGTTACCCTGCCGGTGACCATGATTTTCGTGCTGGTATTCTCCTTGCAGCGGTTCGGCTATCTTCACGGCCGCCGCAGCGTGGATTTGTACCATTCCCTGCCGGTGCGCCGGATTCCCATGCTGCTGGGGGCGTGGAGCGCCGCCGTCACAGGGCTGGTGGTTCCCCTGTTCCTCAACGTCCTGCTGACGGGCTTCTCCGCATTGGCGGTGGGGGCCTGGAGCCTGGGGAATATCCTTCCCGGGTATCTGGCGGCATACGGGGCCCAGGCTTTTCTGGCAGTGGTGACCCTGACCTTCTGTATGCTCATGGCCGTGTGCAGCGGCTCCACCATGAATATGGTGGTCTCTATTGTGCTCACCAACCTGTTTTATCCGGTGGTGATTTTGCTGGGCACGATGCTGGGCTCCTGGATGATCCCCGGCTATATGGGCAACTATTCGCCGATTCTGGCCACAGCCCTGTCGCCGTTCCCGGCCATGCTGGTGGGGCAGTTCTACTCCATGGATATTTCCTTCCAGACCGCGCTGTTCGGCGGCGACGCCCCTATGGAGAACCAGGCGGTTTTCTGGGGCTGGTGGGCAGCGCTGCTGGTGGTCATGCTGGCGGCTTCCCTGTGGCTCTACACCCGCCGCAAGAGCGAGAGCGCTGAAAGCGATTTGGCCTTCCCGGTGCCCAAAGTCATGCTCCGGTTCCTGGCGTCCGCCGGTGTGGGCATGATTGCCGGGGTGCTGTTCCTGCTGATTACCCGGCAGCAGGAGTTCTTCTTCCTGGGCTTCTTCCTGTTCTCTCTGATGGCCCATCTGGTAACAGAGGCCCTGTATTCCCGGGGATTGCGGCGGGTTGTCCGCACCCTGCCGGCCTATGTGGTCATGGTGGTCTGCGCTTTGGGGCTGTATCTCAGCGCGGCGACGGGCTTTTTCGGCTATGACACCTGGGTTCCCGCTGAGGTAGACGCGGTTTCTGTGGATGATTCCTTCGGGGAATTCGACAGCTGGGACTTGAATGTAGATCCCCTGTCTCTGGAAAGCAGCAGCCGCAATATCCTGGCGTCCCGCGATGGCACTTACTTCCGGGAAGAAAGCAACATCCAGCTGGCCAAGGAATTTCAGCAGGCCTGCGTCCAGTGCCGCAAGGGGGATGGCTGGCTGTATCCCATTCTCCCTCCCGAGGGGAATACCGTGGTGTTCAGCTGGGATACGCCTTCCGGAACCGTGAACCGTTCCTTTACCCTGCCCTATGCACAGACCAGCCAGGTCATGGAGGCCAAGGAGATGCTGAAGGAACTGACGAACTCCCAGGAAAAGAAGGAGCAGACCCTGCCCTATCTTCTGGACTACCGGGGCGTGGATTCCATTTCCATCGACACCTATGGTGTAGACGCCTTTGGTTCCGCGGATGTGGAGACCGCTGAAGGGGTTGGGTACGACGGCACAGTGGAAGTCCTGCTGGAGGACGACCAGGCCAAAAAGCTCCTGGAGCTGCTTCAGGAAGCCATTGCAGAATATGACATTCCCACCGAAATGGAGTGGGATACCGGCTGGCAGGAGGAATCGGGCTTCTATCTGCATCTGGATGTTTCCGGCTTCTTCCGTTTGACGGAAGACAGCCCCTGGTATGCGTTGGCGGAGAATCATGTAGGCGAAATTGTGCGGCAGAGCTTTGAATATGCCGGTTCTACGGCAAGCTTGTATATTTCCCCGGAAATGACACAGGTCATCGACTATCTCCGGGAGCTGGCAAGCGCATCATAACCGGCGCGTTTTCAGAAAGGGGGAAGCGGAATGAAAATCAGATTGCTGGCAGTTTTGGCAGTGCTGCTGCTGCTCACCGGCTGCGGGGCGCCCCCTTCGGCACAGGCCGCCGACGCCCGGGGCCTTTGCCGGGAATCCGTGTGTTACCGTTCCGCTTCTCCAGAGGTCAAGGAAGCGATTTACCAGTATTTAGAGGAAAATGACAGCTTCCAAAAGCGGTATGGGGAGCAGTTCGCCGTGCGGTATCTGAAAAGCTCGGCCCAGCTCCTGCGGTTTTTGTGGTTAGAAAAAGGAGAGCTCCAATCCCTTGTGGAGATTGGCGGGGACCTATGGCGCCTCGATATGGAAAAGACCTTCTTTCAGGAGTGGACGGTGACCGGCTGCCGGCCCTGCCCCTGAATCTGTTGGGGAATCCCCTGGCTAAATGCACCCGAAAGGTGCCTTTGGCCAGGGGATTTTTCTGTGCATAGGCCATGGAGCGTATCCAAAAAAATTTCCGGGAATTTTGATTTCCCTCTTGACAGCAGGGGAGGTATGCTGTATAGTTAGTTACAGAAGTAGTTAACCACTTAACAAAGGAGGGAAGGCCATGCAGCTCAACACACAAAGCGAAATCCCCATCTACCTGCAAATTGCCGCAGGCCTGGAGGACGGGATTTTCATCGGGGCCTATCCGGAAGAGACCCAGGTGCCCTCCACCACCGAGCTTTCCGTTGCCCTGCAAATCAATCCGGCCACGGTGCTCAAGGGCATCAACCGCCTGGTGGAGGAAGGCATCCTGTATAAGAAAAGGGGAGTGGGTATGTTTGTCAGTCAAGGCGCGCAGGAGAAAATCCGGGAAAAAAGGCAGGACGCCTTTTTTGAAAGTTACATCCGGCCTCTGGTCAGCGAGGCGAAAAAGCTGGGCCTGAGCCAGGAAAAGCTGGAAAAGTTATTGGAAAGGGGTTATGAAGAATGAATGCCATTGAATGCAGGGGGCTGACCATGGATTTTGGCGGCCTGAAGGCCCTAAACCAGGTGGACGTCCGGTTTGAGGAGGGGAAGATTTACGGCCTTTTGGGGCGCAACGGCGCGGGGAAAACCACCCTGCTCAACTGCATCACCAACCGCCTGTTCCCCACAGAAGGGGCGGTGACCCTGGACGGGGCGCCGGTGCTGGAAAACGAAAAGGCCCTGCGCAAGGTGTTTTACATGGGCCAGCAGGAGTATTACCCCGAGGAGATGACCGTGGAAAAGGTCTTTTACTGGACGGGACGCTTTTATGGGGGCTTTGACAAAGAATACGCCCTGGGCCTGTGCCGGGAGTTCGGCCTGGACCCCAAAAAGCGGGTGGGGAAGCTCTCTACAGGCTACCGCTCTATTTACAAGCTCATTACAGCCCTGGCGGTGGAGACCCCCTACCTGCTTCTGGATGAGCCGGTGCTGGGGTTGGACGCCGGCCACCGGGAGATGTTCTACAAGGAGCTCCTGGAAAATTACACCCGGAACCCCCGGACCATTGTCCTCTCCACCCACCTGATTGAGGAGGCCGCCAGCCTGCTGGAGGAGGTGGTCATCCTCCACAACGGCCGCATTATGGCCAAGGCTTCCTGCGAGGAGCTGCTCCAAACCGGCTATACGGTTTCCGGCCGGCGGCAGGAGGTGGAGGGCTTCCTCCAGGGGAAGGAAGTCCTCTCCCGCCAGGCCATCGGCGGCCTGGAAACGGCAGTGGTCCGGGGCAAGCCCGGCCCGGTGCCCGATACCTTGGAAATCAGCCGCATGGATTTGCAGAAGCTCTTTGTGGCCATGACCCAGGAGTCCTTCCTGGAAGAAGAGAAAGGGGCGTAATGGTATGAAACACGCAGTAGCGTATTATGTCCGCAATGCAGCCACCTCGATCCTCATTACCTTTGGGGTGTTGGTGGGGGTGTTCCTGGTGTTAGGAGTCACCATCCATATCGGCGAGGCCGGGACGCCGGACAATGTGGCGTCCCTCCGGGAAAACAGCACTTTTTCCGGCTTCGATATGGCTTACGCAGTGTTCGTATTTGTCTGGTCTCTCTGTGCTTTCCGGGTTCAGTTCCGCTTTTTCCAGCAGAACGGAATCAGCCGGAAGAGCCAGTTTGCCGCCTGGGGGATTACCGCTGTGGCTATGTCCCTGTTCCTGGCGGTGCTCAGCGTGGCCATTACTTACGGGATGAACCAATTTTTCAATTACCGCTCTATTTTCCAGCAGATGTATGCCCCGCTGTTTGCGTCCGGGGCCGGGGCTTCCCTGGTTTTCCAGGAGATGCTGTGGAATGCTGCCCTGTTTCTCGGCGAGGCGGGGGCGGGCTTTGCCATTACCCTCCTCTATTACCGCATGGGGAAAACCACCAAAGTGTTGGTCTCGGTGTTGGTACCGGCGTCACTGCTTTTGGGGCTTCCGGCCATCGACGGCCTGGTCCAGGGCGCCCTTACCCGGTTTTTCGGGTGGGTGGGTCCCCAGATGTTCGGCTTTTTTGACAGCGGCATCAACATTCTGGCGCCGGTAGGCGTGTTCCTGGCAGTGGCCCTGATCGCCGCCGGCCTAGCCTGGGGCATGATGCGCCGGGTTCCGGTGAAGGCATAAAAAGGGCTTCACAAAAAAGAAAAAGGGGAGTTTACAGGCTCCGGGAAGGGGAGAGGCCCTTTCCCGGGGCTTTTTGCGCCGCTTTTGAGGCGAAGGCCCAGGGGCTGCCTCCCTCTATGGCGGGGGATTTTGTAAACATTTTGTTTCAATTCCCGTGAAAGCCCTGGAACCAATTGGAAAATGGCGGCGGGTCTGTTATAATAGAGTCGTTATGATCATAAACTGGCGCTGTAGGCCCCAAAACCGGCGGCTTCATGGCCCCATCGTAAAGGAGATGGATTCTTGGAAATTGTAGAACTCATAAAAGCAATCATCCTGGGAATCATTCAGGGCATTACCGAGTGGCTGCCGGTGAGCAGCACCGGCCATATGATCCTGTTCGATTCCTTTTGGCCCATGGACGCCTCCCAGTTTTCCGGAGGCCGGGCCTTTATCGACCTGTTTTTGGTGGTGATCCAGTTCGGCTCCATTTTGGCGGTGCTGGTGCTGTATTTCCACAAGCTGAACCCCTTCTCTCCCAAAAAGACCCCGGTGGAGAAGCGGCAGACCCTCTCCCTCTGGGGCAAGGTGCTCATTGCCACCATCCCCGCAGGCATTGTGGGCCTGCTCTTTGACGACCTGATTAACGAATACTTCTATAATGCCGTGGTAGTGGCTATTATGCTCATTGCCTACGGCGTGTTCTTCCTGCTGGTGGAGGGCCGTGGCCGCCAGCCGAAAATCCGGGCCTATAACCAGCTCCACGGCAAGACCCTGCTCCTCATCGGCGTGTTCCAGATGCTGGCCCTGATTCCCGGCACCTCCCGCTCCGGCGCCACCATTTTGGGCGCGGTGCTGCTGGGCTGCTCCCGGAGCGTGGCCGCAGAGTTTTCCTTCTTCCTGGCTATCCCCACCATGCTGGGGGCCAGCGGCATTAAAATCCTCAAGTATTTCAGCGACTACGGCTTTGGCTTTACCAGCACAGAGCTGATCATCCTGCTCACCGGTATGGCAGTGGCCTTCCTGGTATCGGTGCTGGTTATCCGGCTGTTTATGGGCTTTATCAAGAAGCACGATTTCCGCCCCTTCGGCTGGTACCGCATCGCTTTGGGTGCGGTCATCCTGGTACTGTTTTTCTGTGACGTGCTGCAAGTTGTTCCCCAATAACAGCGGCAAAACCAGGGAATGAAAAATCCGCAGGGCTTGTCCCTGCGGAGGATAAGGGATGATTCCATGGATAAATATAAAAGACTGTTTTCCAATACGCTGATTTTTGCCATTGGCACTTTTGGCTCCAAGCTGCTGGCGTTTTTCCTGATGCCGCTGTATACTAATGTCCTTACCGACGCCCAGTACGGTACCTCGGACCTGCTGCAGCAGAGCGCCAACTTGTTGGTACCTCTGGTAACTTTTGGCATTACCGACGCGGTTATCCGCTTTGGCCTGGACCGGAAGGTGCGGAATTCCGAGGTGCTCACTACGGGCATCCTCACCATGCTGGCAGGCTTCTGCCTGCTATTTTTGTGCTTCCCCCTGCTGGAGCTGATCCCCGGCCTGGACGGTTACACCCATATTCTATTGATTTTTGTGATTACTTCGTCTACCCGGCAGCTGTTCCAGCAGTTTGTCCGGGCAAAGGGGCAGGTGAAGCTCTATGCGGTGGACGGCATTTTGAGCACAGCCCTGACTTTGCTGTTCACCATCCTGTTCCTGGTGGGGTTCCACTGGGGCGTGGAGGGCTATCTGGCGGCCATTATCTGCGCGGACGGCTGTTCCTGCCTGTTTTTGATGTTCAACGGCCAGATTCTGGGCTATTTCCATCCCTCCTATCTCCGGGGAAAGCGGACCATGAAGGATATGCTCCGCTACTCCATCCCCATGATTCCCAATACGGTGTTCTGGTGGGTGACCACGGTGTCCTCCCGCTACATCATCACCGCCATTATGGGGGAGGGGGCCAACGGCCTGTATGCCGCCGCCTATAAGTGGCCATCGGCCATTATCCTCATCTCCACCATCTTCATGAATGCCTGGCAGATGTCGGCCATTTCCGAGGAAAAGGGCCGGGCCCAGTTCTTCACCCATGTGTTCCACGGGCTGAGCTCCCTGGTGTTTATTGTGGGCTCTTTCCTCATCCTCTTCTCGAAAGTCATCACCCGGATTATGGTGGCGGATTCCTACTATGAATCCTGGCAGTACATTCCCCTGCTCTCGGTGGCCACGGTGTATTCCTGCATGGTCACCTTCCTGGGGACGGTGTATGTGGTCAATAAGAAGAGCACCCTATCCCTGGCCACCACCGCCGCCGGCGCCATTGTCAATGTGGTTTTGAGCTTCTTCCTCATTTCCTATTTTGGAATCAACGGCGCGGCCTTTGCCATGTTTGCCAGCTATTTTGTGGTGTTCCTCCTCCGTGCCCACGACACCAAACGGTTTATCCATATGCGCATTGGCGGGTTCCGGATTACGGTGAACACCCTGCTGCTGCTGGCCCAGGCCTTTGTGATGATTTACGAGATTACCTATTGGATTCCGGTGGAAATCTTCCTGACGGCGGCCATGGTGCTGCTGAACCTCAGCGGCCTGCTGGCGGGGATGAAGAAGATTCTCCCCTCCCGGAAAAAGGCTTCCGCCTAAATTTTTTCGATTCTCCCCGGTTTCCCGGCTTTTGCAGGGAAGCCGGGGATTTCTGTATTTGTAAGAAACTTGTAAGGAATCCGCCGCCCTTTTTTTGAAAAAATATTGTATAATGAAAACAGGAAATCCGATTTTGGGAAGGGAACCTTTTGAAAAAGGGCGCCTTAAAAGTGTGCCTTAAAAGGCGGGAAGAAGGAGTGTTTTTGTATGGCAGACGAGTGGATTTTGATAGCGGACGACGACCGGGAAATAGTGCGGGCGATTTCCCTTTTGCTGGAAAAAGAGGGGTACCAAACCCTGGCGGCTTATGACGGGCAGCAGGCCCTGGACCAGGCCCTTTCCCGGGACGTCCGGCTGATGATTCTGGATGTGATGATGCCCCATATGGACGGCCTCACCGCCCTGGTGCGGCTGCGGGAGCAGAAAAACATCCCGGTGATTGTCCTCTCCGCCAAAACCGAAGAGACGGATAAGATTTTGGGGCTTTCCCTGGGGGCGGACGACTACGTCACCAAGCCCTTTGCCCCCATGGAGCTGGTAGCCCGGGTGCGCTCCCACCTGCGCCGCTACACCTCTTTGGGCGGCATGAACGCCCCCACGGAACAAGGGGAGATTGTCAACGGGCGGCTGCGGTATTCCCCGAAAGGCCGCCAGCTTTGGGTGGATGGCCAGCCGGTGCATCTCACGGCAACGGAGTGCCGGATTATGGAATTGTTGATGGGGAATCCCGGGCGGGTGTTTTCCACCGAAGAGATTTATGAGCGGGTGTGGAAAGAGCCGGCCTATGCCGCCGACAAAACCGTCATGGTCCATATCCGCCGCATCCGGGAAAAAATCGAAATCAATCCACGGGAGCCCGAATATGTAAAGGTGGTGTGGGGCATTGGCTACAAAATGGAAAAACACTGAAATCTGGAAGGAAATCGCGGTGATGGCGGGATTCCTGCTGGCCATGGTTCTGATTTTCGGCCTGCTGCTGACGGTGATTTTCTGGAAATCCTCCAGCGGTATTGAAATGGTTTCGGACCGGATCGCCAACGCGGTGCAGACGGACATCCGCCGCACAGCGGCCTATCACCAGATGCTGGACGAGATTGCCGACCAAGTGGCCGAATCCGTTCAGAAGCGGGTGGAGTACGCCAACCAAACCACCCACAATATCCACCGGGAGACCGCCGTAGTGCCGGAAAACGTCTCCTATCAGTGGGTTTGCGGGGAGTGGAGCGGCGGCAACACCCAGGAGGAAATTGTGCTGTCCAATCACGGGCAGACGGTGGTGAATTACCACTGGGACGGGGAAACCTCCGTGGCCTATTTGCCGGAGACACAGGGGCAGGAACCGGAAAAGGACCCCTTTAATTGGCAGCCCTCTTTGGACTGGGAAGAAACATTTTCCATGCGCATTGTGGTGGATAACTGGGTTTCCACGCCTGCTTTGGAAGAGGTACAGGCCCAATGCATAGAGGACCGGCAGCTGCTGGCGGTTTTCAGCGGCATGGTACTGTTAATCGTTTTGGGGCTGCTGCTGCTGCTGTTTTTGCGGAAAACCCTGCGGATTGCGGGGCGAAAATGGGCTTCCAAGCTGCTGCCCATTTGGGTGGAGCTGAAGCTGGCCGCAGCGGCCGGCCTGGTAGTTCGGGTGGTGCAGTGCGCCTTGGCCAATGCCCTGCCCGTTTGGTGGGAACTGGTCATTTGGTTCCTGGTATTTTTCCTGCTGCTGACCGACCTCTTTTTCAATCTTCCTCTTTATTTTCACGGGAAAGGCAGCTCCCTGCTGGTGAAGCTCTGGAAGCTGGATCTGCCCTTTTACCGTTTTACCCCAGCTACGCCCCCAACCCGGCGGCTGGGCGTATTGTGCCTGCGCTCCGGGCTGCTGTTTGCGGTGCTGTTGGTCATTGGCCTGATGGTGGGCTGGTGGTACCCGCTGGCGGCTTCTATTTGCCTGGGCGTGGCAGCGGTGGTGCTGCTAATAGAGATTTTCCGCTGGACCCGCCGGGAACTTTTCCAGGTGCAGCGCCTGATGACGCAGATTGCAGAGCTGGGGGAGAATGCCCTGGGTAGTGCGGAAGGTTCTGCCATAACGGTGGAGGACCCCCAAAGCAGCTGTTATGAGCCTTCCCAGCAGCTGCAGCAGGTGCAGAGCCTGGTGCAAAAGGCAGTGGAAGAGGGGGTGCGCTCGGAGCGGATGAAACTGGAGCTCATCACCAATGTGTCCCACGATTTGAAAACCCCCCTGACCTCCATTATCAGCTATGTGGAGCTGCTTCGCCAGGAGCCGGGGCTTTCCTCCCAGGTGCAGGAATATCTGTCGGTGGTGGCCGCGAAGGCGGACCGGCTGAAAACCATGGTACAGGATGTCTTTGACCTTTCCAAGGCCACTTCCGGCAACCTGCCCCTCTATTTGGAGACCTTGGATTTGTCCCGGCTCCTGCACCAGACCCTGGCGGATATGGATGACGCCATTCAGGAGTCTCCCTACATCTGGAAGGTGCGGGTCCCCGAGGAGCCCTTCCCCATACAGGCCGACGGCCAGCGCCTCTACCGGGTGTTCCAAAACCTTTTGAAAAACACCCTGCAATACGCCATGGAGAACACCCGGGTGTATCTGAAATTGGAAAAAGAGGGGAGCCAAGCGGTGTTTTCCCTGAAAAACGTCTCCCGGTTCGAGCTGCCGGAGGACACCCAGGCATTGACCGAGCGGTTTGTTCGAGGGGACGCCAGCCGCTCCACCGAGGGCAGCGGCCTGGGGCTCTCCATTGCCAAAAGTTACACGGAACTCTGCGGCGGCGATTTCCAGATAGAAGTCAACGGGGACTTGTTTTCCGTGACCCTCCGCTTCCCCCTGGAAGAGGAGGATTTCCCGGAGGCCTGGGAGCCTGCCGATGCATAAAAAGCGTATCAGTCTCGCCGGCATTTGGCCCGCATCTCCCCGGGGAGTGCGGGCCTTTCCTTTTGGAATCTGGTTGACAAGGCGGCCCCTGGGATAGTATTCTTAAAAGAAGTAATACGGAGAAGAAAAGGGAGAAAAAGAAGGAGAAGAAAATGGGTTTTCGCTACAAATGGTGGGGCAAAGGGGATATTGACGCCTGCTTTGGGGTGTTTTTCGACGGGTTTTCCAAAGTGCTCACCGCCTCGGGGATTCTGCTGCTGGTGTTTGGGATGCCGGCGGAAATTGTCCTGGGGAAGGTGGTGCCGGGGATTGGCCTGGCGGTGTTTGCCGGGAACCTGTGGTATTTCTATGAAGCCCGGGAGCTGGCCCACCGGGAAAAGCGCCACAATGTGACCGCCCTGCCCTTTGGCATAGGCTCCTCCCAAATGAGCGGCTGGCTCTATTTGATTATGGGGCCGGTGTATTGGCAGACCGGGGACGCAGAGCTGGCCTTTCAGGTAGGGCTGGCATCGTCCTTTATTGGGGGCGTCGTGGAAGTGCTGGGGGGCTTTTTGGGCCGGTGGATTGTCCGGGTAGTGCCCCACAGCGCCCTCATGGGCAATATGGCCTCTTCGGCCCTGGTGTGGCTCACGGTGGCGGGCATTGCCATGGTCTTTGACCGGCCGGTGTATGCCCTGCTGCCTCTTCTGCTGGTGCTCATCGACTATCTGGGCAAGGCGGATAAGCGGTTTCCCCGGATTCCCACCGGGGCGGCGGCGGTGGTGCTGGGGGCGGCACTGGCCTGGGGGTTTGGCTATCTGACGCCCCAGGGCCTGGTGGATTCCTTTTCCCAGGTGGGATTTTATCCGCCTACCTTCTGCGGCGGGGATTTGTGGGCCGGGTTGAGCCGGGTGGTGGAATTCCTGCCCATTATCCTGCCCCTGCAAATCAACAATTTCCTTTCCACCCTTCAGGGGGTGGAGTCTGCCCGGGCAGCGGGGGATGTGTATCCGGAGCGCCGCACCATGATTGTGGACGGCTGTACCACCCTGCTGGGCTCCCTGTTCGGCAATCCCTTCCCCACGACGGTGTATTTCGGCCATCCGGGATGGAAGGCTTTGGATGCTCGGGCCGGGTTCCCCCTGGTGAATGCGGGGGCTTACCTGCTCCTGTGCTTCACCGGCCTTATAGGGGTTCTCATGTCCCTGATTCCCACAGAGGCGGTGATGATTCTTCTGGTGTTCGTGGGGTTCTCCGTCACGGCCAGCACCTTCCAGGAGCTGGACCGCAGCCATGCCGGAGTGGTGCTTCTGTCCCTGATCCCCATCCTGTTCCAGTATATCCAGACCCTGCTGGATTCCGCTTTGCAGGCGGCGGGCACCTCGGTGGAGGCCTTGGGGACAGCGGCCTTTTCGGAGGCGTCCGTCTACATGATGGGCATCCAGTATTTGGGCAATGGGGCGTTTCTTTCCAGCCTGCTTTTGGCGGGGCTTTTGGCCTATGTGGTGGACAAGCGCTATTTTCGGGCAGCGGCCTTTGCCGGGGCCTTGGCGGTGAGCTCCTTTATCGGGATGATTCACGCAGAGAGCGTCTCCCTGTTTTCCCCGGTGGGGGTGGTGTTTGGAATCGTCTACCTGCTGGTCGGGGCCTTCCTGGCAGCGAAGGGGACTTGTTTTCCCGCGCCCAAAACGCCGGCTGACCAGCTGCCTCCGGAAGAACAGACGGCTGCGGAAACCAAACACACCGCATAGAGAAGAAAGGAACGGGCTATGGAGAGCTATTGCTATGAAAAAGGGCAGCACTGCCCGGTGGAGCACCTGATTTTCCAGGTAGAGCCGGAGCATTTGGAGGAATTCCTTCAGGCAGACCATGAGGTTTGGACTTTGGGGGAGGCCGCCTGCGGGGAAGAAGGGCGCATCCCCTTCCTGAGCAAGGAGGTCTGGCTCAACGACAACCGGCCGGGGGAAGTCCACGTGGTGTTTGTGTGGGAGAGTATGGAGAGCTGGAAACGGGTAGCGGACCCAGCCATTCAGGAGGAACTCTCCGCCCGGTTTGCCCAGCGGTTTCCCTATCCCTGCCGCCTGGTGCGGTGCGTGGAGGAAGAGGAAAACTACGGCATCCACCGCTGGAGCCGTTTCACCCCCCGGGCTAAGCCTTGACGTAATTCGCAGGGGAGCGCACAGTAATGAGCAACCTGTTCTCTCGCGGCGAGAGCTGGGAGCTGCCTGCGCGTGGAATTAGGCCGTTGTTCGCACCTGCTATAAACGCGAATATAAAATTTTCGTCCACCTTTTATAAAAGGGCGCCGTGTGCCGGTGGCACACAACCAAGGCGCCGACCGAAGCGGTAGCGAAGACTGGCGGATTCCAAAGCAAAGAGAAAAACTTTTTGCAAGAAAAAAAGTTTTTCTGCCTGGCTCCTAATGGTGCTTCCCTTCGTTCCCCGGAAGGGGGAACCGAAACCACCGAGGACGGAAGAGATATAAAAAGCCGCTTCCCTGATGCAGTTCTCCTTCGTTTCCCCGGTAGGGGAAATCGAAACCGCCGGGGATGGAAGAGATGCAAAAAATCAATGAATCATAGAGCAAAGTAAGTAAAGGAGAGAATCACAATGCCTTGTATTCAGATGAAAACCAATGTCAAAGTCAATGAAGAAGCCGCCCAGGCCATTAAGAGCCAGCTGGGCCAGGAAATTTCCCTGTTCCCCGGCAAGTCGGAGCAGTGGCTTATGGTGACCCTGGAGGACGATTGCCGCATTTGGTTCCGGGGAGAAACCGGCCGGCCCATGGCTATGGTAGAGGTGAAAATTTACGGTTCGTCTGTGGATTCCGCCGCCGCTGAGAAAATGACCGGGCGTATTTGCAGCCTGCTGCAAACTGAGCTGGGCATCGACCCTGCGGACGTGTATGTGGCTTATGCCGCTGTCCCGGATTGGGGCTGGAATGGCGGGAATTTCTAAGGAGGCCGGAAGAATGCAGAGAAACGAAAAGGAAGAAATGCGCCAGCGCATGGAGGAAGGCCGGCTGTATCAGCCCAACGACGAGGAGATTACCCAAAGGCAGTTCGCCTGTATGGAAAAAATGTACGCCTATAACGCCACCCACGCTATGGAGCAGGAAAAGCGCCAGGCCCTGCTTCAGGAAATGCTGGCCGAGGTGGGGGAGGGCTGCTATATCGAGGCCCCCTTCTACTCCAACTGGGGCGGCAGCCATGTGCATTTCGGCAACCATGTGTATGCCAACTTTCATTTTACCGCCGTGGATGACGGCCACATCTATATCGGGGATTCTGTGATGATCGGCCCCAACGTGACTATCGCCACAGCGGGCCACCCGGTGGAGCCTTCCCTGCGGCGGCAGGCTATCCAGTACAATGCCGACGTCCATATCGGGGCCAACGTGTGGATTGGCGCAGGAGCAGTCATCCTCCCCGGCGTGACCATCGGGGAGAATACCGTCATCGGCGGGGGCAGCGTGGTCACCAAGGACATCCCGGCCAATGTGGTGGCCGTGGGGAACCCCTGCCGGGTGCTCCGCCCCATTGGGGAAAAGGACAGGGAGTTTTATTTCCGGGATCGCCGGATTGACTTACCCTTAGAGTAACACGAGTTTGCAAACAAAAAAACGGCGTTCCTGGGAATGGCTCCCGAGAGCGCCGTTTTTTGTACAGAACAGGAATCAATCAAGCGAACAGGGACTGGTAGAACACCTCTGCGGCCCGGGCCTGGTTCTGAGGCGTCAGGGTGCGCACGGTGCCGCTGACCATTTTCATCAGGGATTCCCGCCCAGGACCCTGGACTTTGGCGAATTTCCGCACCAGGTCAAGGGCTTCCGTTTCCGAGGACCAGAGGAAACCGTTGATTTTGTTCTCTACCACCGTAGCGGTGCCGCTTCCAGCGCGGATGAGCAGGGGCGTACCGCAGGCGGCGGCTTCCACAGCGGAAAGGCGCAGCTCCTCGGTTTGGGCACAGCACACATAGCAGCAGCTCAGGGCGTAGCAGGCCGCCATTTCCTCCCGGGAGAGGTGGCCGGTGAGGATTACCTGCCGGGACAGGTGCAGGGAGTGAATCATGGAGAGCAGATCGTCCTCCTGTTCCTCCCGGTTCAGCAGCAGCAGGCGCATAGAGCCGGATTCCGAAAAGGCCCGGCCCCAGGCTTCCAGGAAGTGATAGATGGAGCCGTCCTCGCAGCCGCTGCAGACCACAACGGTTTTGCCCTCCAGGGAGAGGGAACGGGCCAGGGACTGCTGCTGGGATTGGCTGGCGGAGCCGGGATAGAACAGCTCGGTGTCAATGGCGGTGGGGAACCGCTGGCCAATCACCTGAACCCCCTCCTGATACAGGCTTTGGGCCATGGCGTCAGAGAGGACGGCAATGCCGGAGGCCTGCTCCACTACGGTTTCGGCGGTTTCCAAGCGCTTTTTCTCCCGCCAGAGGGCCCAGGGCGAAAAGCCGCCGCCGGACTTGTCCAGGTCCCGCAGGCTGTGGACGGTGAGCAGGGCCGGGATTTCGCTGTCCGCCGCATATTGCAGGGCGGCCTTCCCCGTTGCCGAAAGGGTGTGGATATGCAGGAGCTCCGGCCGGAAAGTCCGGAGTTTTTCTTCCAGCTGGCGGCCGCCTGCCCGGGAGACCTGGACGCCCTCGGCGGTAGAGGACCGCTTGCCGTCGCAGCGCAGAAGGTTTCCTTCCTGGATGGCTTCGTCACAACCCAGCTCCGGCATGGCGATGAGGACCCGATGGCCCATGCGGAGCAGGCCCTCCGCTAAAACGCCCACATGGACCGCCACGTCTGTATCCATAGAGGCGTAAGAATCGGTAATCAGTGCGATTTTCAAGTGAATCTCCTCCAAACTGCTCCCATTGGGAGATTTTCAGGTATCGAAGGCTATGGGGCTGTGCATAGGGCCGCATAGCGATAATAGGTAAAGGGAAAGAGAGAAGCCGCGCCCTTTTGTGCCTGCCGGCCCGCTCAGGGGATTCCCAGCTCCGTCTCGTGTTTCCATTATATCACAATCCGGACGGCCTTCAATAGATTTTTCGTCGGAAACGGGACAATTCTCTTTTATCTTTTAGCGGAATGCGATATAATAAATTCGTATTGGGAATTTGAAGCAGGGCACCCTGCGGAAAATCGGAAATTTGGAACAGGAAGGAAGATTCACTATGGTGGCGACCTTTACCGTGCCTCTCTCCAAGGTCATGAAGGAGCTGGGCCTGACAACCGTTTATCTGCCTATGAGCGCCGATGAAATTCTCCTCTCTTCCCGGGACGTGAACCGTCCGGGATTGGAGCTCAGCGGCTTCTACGACTATTTTGACAAAAACAGAATTTTGATTTTCGGCAACGCGGAAACCGCCTTTTTGGCCTCCTTCAGCCGGGAAAAGCGTCGGAAAGTGCTGGAAGGGCTCTTCTCCCGGAAGCCCCCGGCCGTGATTGTGGCCCGGAACATCACCCCCGCTCCGGAAATGGTGGAGGCAGCCCAAAAGTGCCAGGTGGCCCTGCTGAAAACCGCTGATACCACTTCCAGCCTGGTGGCGTCCCTGGTAGCCTATATGAACACCGAGCTGGCCCCCCGCATTACCCGCCACGGGGTGCTGGTGGAGGTCTACGGCGAAGGAATCCTCTTGGTAGGCGACAGCGGCGTGGGCAAGAGCGAAACCGCCATTGAGCTGATTAAGCGGGGCCACCGGCTCATTGCCGATGACGCTGTGGAGATTCGCCGGGTGTCCGCCAAGACGTTGGTGGGTTCTGCCCCGGAAAATATCCGCCACTTTATCGAGCTGCGGGGCATCGGCATCATCAACGCCCGGCGGATCTTCGGTATGGGCGCTGTGAAGATCAGCGAGCGGATTGATATGTGCATCAATCTGGAAATCTGGGATAACACCAAGATGTATGACCGCATGGGCTTGGATAATGAGTATACCGAAATTTTGGGCAATAAAGTTCCGGTGATGACCATTCCCGTGAAGCCCGGCCGGAACCTGGCCATTATTATCGAAGTGGCCGCTATGAACAACCGCCAGAAGAAAATGGGCTATAATGCCGCCCAGGAGCTGATGGCCAGCCTGGGCATGGACGTCTCTGCCATAGCGGAAACGGAGACCAAGAAAGAACTGGACATTTAAGGCCCTTGGGGAATGGACCGCTATGCAGGAAAGGACGGCAGATTCATGAAACTCATTGCAGATACCCACACCCATACCGTGGCTTCGACCCACGCCTACAGCACCCTTCAGGAAATGGTTCACGGGGCGGCGGAGAAGGGGCTTTTTGCCATCGGCATCACCGACCACGGCTATGAAATGCCCGGGGGCCCGGGAACCTGGTATTTTACCAATCTCCACACGGTTCCCAACCGGATGGAAGGGGTTTGGGTGCTTCGGGGGGCCGAAGTCAACGTGATGGATTATGAGGGCCGTCTGGATATTCCGGAAAAGGATTTGCAGCGTCTGGATTGGGTAGTGGCTTCCATTCACAGCTGCTGTATGCCCCAGGGGGTGACGCCCACCCGGGAGCTGTGTACCCAGCTTTGGCTGCAAATCGCCCAGAACCCCTATGTGAATGTTATCGGCCACAGCGGCAGCCCGGCGTATGCCTATAATTACGAGCGGGTGATTCCGGAGTTTGGCCGCCAGGGCAAGCTGGTGGAGATCAACTCCCACTCTTTTGAGGCCCGGCCGGACTACATTCCCAACTGCCGCCGGATTGCCCAGCTCTGCATGGAATACCGGGTGCCGGTGGTGGTCAACTCCGACGCCCACTTTTCCGCTTCCATTGGGGATTTCCGCGCGGCCCTGGCCATGCTGGAGGAGATGGGCTTTCCGGAAGAGCTGATTGTCAATTCCTCAAAAGAGCGGTTCTGCGCCTATCTCCGGGAACATACCCGGTTTCAGATGGAGGGCGTCTGAGAAGCGGGCACTGGAAGTGCCTTCTATGGATAAAACATCATTTTGAAAACAAACCAGAGAAAGGTCGTGGCAATATGGATACGCTGGAAAGAATACAACGGGAAGCCTCTTTGATGGGCTGTACCTGCCTGGTGCAGGAGCCCATGTCGAAGCACACCACCTTCCGCATTGGAGGGCCGGCGGACCTGCTGGTCACGGCGGGGACCATGGGCCAGCTTCGGGGGCTTGTGCGGCTGTGCCGGGAGACGGAAACCCCGGTGTATTTGCTGGGGAAGGGCTCCAACCTGCTGGTGTCGGATGAAGGCATCCGGGGCGTGGTGATTTCCCTGGGCGGGGAGTTTACCTCGGTTTCCCGGGAAGGGGAAAACGGCATCCGGTGCGGCGCCGGGGCCTCCCTGGCGTCGGTGTGCGTGTTTGCCCGGGAAAACCGCCTGTCTGGGCTGGAATTCGCCTGGGGCATCCCCGGAAGCGCCGGCGGCGCGGCCTATATGAACGCCGGGGCTTATGGCGGCGAAATGAAGGAGGTGCTGGTTTCCTGCGACCACATGACCCTTACCGGGGAGACCGGGAGCCTGCAGGGAGAGGAGCTGGCCTTGGGGTACCGGCGCAGCGCCTATTCCGGCGGGGATAAAATCATCCTATTTCTTCATTTGGCCCTCACCCCGGGGAACCCGGTGGACATCGGCCACAAAATGGAGGAGCTCATGACCCGGCGCAAGGACCGCCAGCCCTATGAAATGCCCAGCGCCGGCAGCGTGTTCAAGCGCCCGGAGGGGTATTATGCCGGCACCCTCATTGAGCAGTGCGGCCTGAAGGGCTGCCAGATCGGGGGCGCTCAGGTGAGCCCCAAGCATGCGGGCTTTATCGTCAATACCGGCGGGGCCACCTGCCGGGACGTGGAGGCCCTGATTGAGAAGATTCAGGAAACCGTGCTCCGGGAAACCGGCGTCACCCTGGAATGTGAAGTCCGCAAGGCTGAGCCTTGACGCAAACCGCGAGATAGCGGCATCTATGAGCGGGCTTGCTTCCCGCGCCGGGCAGTGCCCGGTTCCAAGCCGCGGCGGGGAGCCCTCGCAGGCAAGCCGCGAGGTAGCATCATCAAGGAGCAACCTTTTCTCCCGCGTAAACAGCTTGGGTGCAAATTTTATTTGTTCCGCGTGGGGATGGTTCTTTCATCACACAGCGCTTCCCCTTTCTTCACGCGTAACTACCTTCGCGAGAGAATAGGGCTGTTGCTTGCTGCTTCTTCCCCGCGAATTGGGGGCGGACCCCTGTCCGCCCGCATAAACAGCCTATCAGCGGCGGGCGGCCGTTGAATACTGGTCAGTGAGCGTTTCATACAAAGGGAAAAGAAAGAGGGATACAGATGGATTTTGTGATTGTTACGGGCCTTTCGGGGGCCGGAAAAACCGGCGCGCTCCACGCCATGGAGGATATCGGCTTTTTCTGTGTAGATAACCTGCCGGCAAAGCTGATCCCCATTTTTTACGATTTGTGCTTGTCCTCCCGGGAAGAGCGCCAGCGGGTGGCAGTGGTCACCGATACCCGGGGCGGGGAGATGTTCGCCTCCCTGTTTGACGTGCTGGACGGCATGAAGGCCAGCGGCCGGAATTACCGCATCCTGTTCCTGGACGCCGGGGACGGGGTGCTCATGAACCGCTATCAGGAAAACCGCCGCCGCCATCCCTTGGCCCAGGTGTACCACGGTTCCCTGGAACAGGCTGTGCGCCTGGAGCGGGAAATGCTCCTGCCGGTGCGGGAGCGGGCGGACTACATCATCGACACCTCTCTGTTGACTACCGCCCAGATGAAGGCCCGGATTTCCGGGCTGTTTCTGGAGGATTCCGGGGACGCCATGATGCTCCAGTGCGTCAGCTTTGGCTTTAAATACGGGATTCCCGCCGAGGCGGATTTGGTGTTTGACGTGCGCTGCCTGCCCAATCCCTTCTACATCGAAGAACTGAAGCACCAGACCGGCCTGGATGCCCCGGTGCGGGAGTATGTGATGAAGTGGGAGCAGACCCAGGGGTTTATCCGCCGCTGGATTGACCTCATCGACTATATGGTTCCCCTCTACTGCGCGGAGGGGAAGAGCCAGCTGGTAATTGCCGTGGGCTGCACCGGCGGGCACCACCGTTCGGTGGCCTTGGCCCAGCATCTCTGTGACCACTTCCTGGTGCAGGGGAAGCGGGCCAGCGTCACCCATCGGGACATTAAGAAAGGATAAGGAGGGCCGGTATGTCCTTTGCATCGGACACGAAAAAGGAAATCTGCCACTGGGAGCCAACCCGGGACTGCTGCCGCAAAGCCGAGGCCTATGGCTTGTGGCTGTTTGCCCGGGGGTTTTCCCTGCAAAAGTGTTCTTTTGTCACAGAGAACGGCCCGGTAGCCCGGCGCATGGCCCAGCGGGCCGCCGAGGTTGCCGGGGTGGTGGTGGAAGTGCAGGTTTCCATGCACCGCCAGGGGGAAGGAAGCTATACCCTCACGGTTCCCGGGGAGGACCAGCGCCGGCAGCTGTTGGAGGCCTTTGGCCACACGGGCCAGGAGCTGCATCTGCGCATCAACCGGGCGAACCTGGAAAATGAATGCTGCCTGGGGGCTTTTGTCCGGGGGGCGTTTCTTTCCTGCGGCACCGTGACCAACCCCCAGAAGGACTACCACCTGGAATTCACCGGTAACCGATTCCGGCTGGCCCAGGATTTGGTGACCCTGCTGGAAGAAATCGAGGGCCTGCGCATCCAGCCCTCCCTGACCCGCCGGAAAGGGAGCTGCGTGGTGTATTGCAAGGACAGCGAACAGATTGCGGATCTGCTCACCTATATGGGGGCCCAGAACGCCGCTATGGAGCTGATGCAGGCCAAGATGGTCAAGGAAGTCCGGAACTATGTGAACCGCACCACCAATTTTGAGACGGCCAACATCGACAAGACCGCTTCTGCGGCGGCCCGGCAGATTGCGGCCATCCATGCGCTGGAGAAGAACCCCGGCCTGGAAAAACTCCCGGAGGATTTGCGGGAGGTGGCCCGGCTGCGGCTGGAAAATCCGGAAATGAGCCTGCGGGAGATGGGGGAAACCCTGGGAATTTCCCGTTCTGGGGTGAACCACCGGCTGAAACGATTGCTGGAAATGGCGGGCGGATAGCGTCCGGGAGCGCCCTGCTGCGGGGGATAGCAGAGGGAAGTATCCACACGGGTATTTTACCAGGTCCCGCTGTTTTTCTCTCCCCCTTGTTATGGGCAACACTTCTTCCCCTGCGCGTATACATTCTGCGTATCAGGGGGAACAGGGCCAATATATACCCTAAATATTTTTTGATAATAATAAGTGTAACTCTGTAACCAGGGCTTGTTTTTCCCGGTTTTACGCCATTTTTTGCGGTTACACTTTTACTCGGTAAAGTGTTGTTCTGTAACCTTTCAAGTGTAACCTTTTTTTAATCTGTAACCCCTTTTGTCTGCGGTTTAGCGCAACACTTCTTCCCCTGCGCGTATACATTCTGCGCATCAGGGGGAACAGGGCCTGTATATGCCCTGAATATTTTTTGATAACAGCAAGTGTTGCAGTGTTGTAAAAGCCAGTTTTCCCCGGTCTGATGGGGTTTTTCAGCGCAACACTTTATTTTGCGAAAGTGTTGTACTGTTGCACGGCAAGTGTTGCACTTTTTACTCTGTTGCCCTGATCTGTTGTGGTTTTCCGGCGGGGCCCTTGCTTTTGCTCTCTCCCCTGAGGCAGGAAGGCCGGGGCCGGGGGAAGGGAAATTCCCGATTGATTTTCCCTTTCGTCCTATACGGAAAAACTCGATTTTTTTATCGACTTTTTCCCAGGGAAGGAAACCCCTTATATTTTATAAATATAACCCTTCCAGTTTCCCGCAAGGTCAAGGGGGAAAGAAGTGTGTGGGGTCAAAGGCTCCCCACACACGGCTTCTTCCCCTTCCCTTGACAAAGGCCGCAGGGGCAAAAGGGGAAACAGGGGAGAAAAAACCGGCGGGATCGCAGACAATAAGCAGGGGGAGCCGGGAGGATACAAACGGATACCGCAATCAAAATTGAAAACAGGAGGGTTTTGTTCATGGCCTTTGCCCATCTTCATCTGCATACGGAATACAGCCTGCTGGACGGCGCCTGCCGCACCCAGCAGCTCATGGATCGGGTGGAAGAGCTGGGCCAAAAGGCGGTGGCCATCACCGACCACGGGGCCATGTATGGGGTCATTGACTTCTATAAAGCTGCCAAGAAGCGGGGGATTCACCCCATTATCGGCTGTGAGGTCTATGTGGCGCCCCGTTCCCGCTTTGATAAGGTCCACGGCCTGGACAGCGAGAACCGCCACTTGGTGCTTCTCTGCGAAAACCAGCAGGGCTATCAGAACCTCATCGCCATGGTTTCCCGGGCCTGGACCGAGGGCTTTTACGGCAAGCCCCGGGTGGACAAGGAGCTGCTCCAGCAGTACCATGAAGGGCTTATCGCCCTGTCCGCCTGCTTGGCCGGGGAAATCCCCCGGGCCCTTTCCGCCCGGGATTATCCTCGTGCCCGGGATGCCGCCCTGGACTGTGAACGGATTTTCGGCCACGGGAATTTCTTTTTGGAAATACAAAATCACGGCCTTCGGGAGCAGGCGGAAATCCTCCCCCAGCTTCTCCGGCTTTCCCGGGAAACGGGCATCCCTTTGGCGGCCACCAACGACTGCCACTATCTCCGGAAGGAGGACAGCCGGATGCACCAAATCCTCCTGTGCATCCAGACCAACCACACTGTGGAGGACCCGGATACCATGGAGTTCGGCTCCGAGGAATTCTATGTGAAGTCCGAGGAGGAGATGCGGGCCCTGTTCCCCGAGTGTCCGCAAGCCGTGGACAATACGGCCCAAATCGCCCAGCGCTGCCAGGTGGAGTTCACTTTCGGCCAAACCAAGCTCCCCCGGTTCGATACCCCTAACGGCCAGGACAATGTGTCCTATTTCCGGGATTTGTGTGAAACGGGCCTTCAGCGCCGGTATGGGGAGAATCCCCCGGAGAAGGTGCGCCGGCGGCTGGATTATGAAATGGACATGATTCAGCGCATGGGCTATGTGAATTACTATTTGATTGTCCACGATTTTGTCCGCTATGCCAAGTCCCAGGACATCCCTGTGGGGCCGGGAAGAGGCTCCGGCGCCGGCAGTTTGGCCGCCTACTGCATGGGCATCACCGGCGTGGACCCCATCCGGTATGACCTGCTGTTCGAACGGTTTCTGAACCCCGAGCGGGTGAGCATGCCGGACTTTGATATCGATTTCAGCGATGAGCGCCGCCAGGAAATCATCGACTACGTCATCCGCAAATACGGGGCGGACCACGTGGCCCAGATTGTCACTTTCGGCACCATGGCGGCCCGTGGCGCCATCCGGGATGTGGGCAGGGCTTTGGCTATCCCCTATGCCGCTGTGGATACCGTGGCCAAAATGGTGCCCATGGAGCTGAATATGACCCTGGACCACGCGTTGGAAATTTCCCGGGACCTGAAAGACCGCTACGACACGGACCCCCAGGTTCACGAGCTCATCGACATGGCCCGGAAAATCGAGGGGATGCCCCGGCACACCTCCACCCACGCCGCCGGGGTGGTCATCACCGACCAGCCGGTGAGCGCCTATGTGCCCCTGGCAAAAAACGACGAGTCTATCGTCACCCAGTACACCATGACGGCCCTGGAAGAGCTGGGCCTTTTGAAAATGGACTTCCTGGGCCTGCGGAACCTGTCGGTGATTCACAATACTGAAAAGCTGGCGGCCCGGCAGCAGCCCGGCTTTTCCATTGAGAATATTTCTTTAGAGGACCCGGCGGTGTTCCGGCTGTTTTCCCGGGGGGAGACGGAAGGGGTGTTCCAGTTTGAATCGGCGGGGATGCGCCGGGTGGTCATGAGCCTGAAGCCGGAATATTTAGAGGACCTTATCGCCGTGATTGCCCTCTACCGGCCCGGCCCCATGAAGTTCATCTCCACCTATGTGGAGAACCGCCACCATCCGGAGAAGGTGACCTACCGGCACCCCCGGCTGGCTAAAATCCTGGACGTGACCTATGGCTGCATTGTGTATCAGGAGCAGGTCATGCAGATTTTCCGGGAGCTGGCAGGGTATTCCCTGGGCCGGGCCGACGTGGTGCGCCGGGCCATGTCCAAGAAAAAGGCCGATGTCATGGAGCGGGAGCGGCAGATTTTCATCCAGGGCCTGCGGCGGGAGGACGGCACCTGGGAGGTAGAGGGCTGCGTCAACCGGGGGGTGCCCCGGGAAGTGGCCGAAGAAATCTTCCGGGAAATGGAGAGCTTTGCCTCCTACGCCTTCAATAAATCCCACGCGGCGGCCTATGCCCTGGTGGCCTATCAGACGGCCTGGCTCAAGTGCCACTATCCCCGGGAGTATATGGCCTCCCTTCTCACCAGCGTGCTGGACTCCTCCGGCAAGGTGGCGGAGTATATGGAGGAATGCGCCCGGCTGCACATCCGGGTGCTGCCGCCCCACGTCAACGAAAGCCGCCGGGGGTTCACCGTGGTGGGGGAAAACGCCATCCGCTTTGGATTGCTGGCGGTGAAGAACCTGGGCCGGGGCTTTTTGCAGTCCCTGGTGCGGGAGCGGGAACAGAACGGCCCCTTTGCCTCCTTTTATGACTTCTGTAAGCGGATGTACAGCTTGGAGCTCAACCGCCGGGCCTTGGAGAGCCTGATTAAGTGCGGTGCCCTGGACGGCCTGGGGAACAACCGGAAAGAGATGCTATCCTCGCTGGATAGGGTCATGGATTCCCTGGACGCGGACAAGCGCCGGAATATTGACGGGCAAATGGGCTTTTTCGATTTGCCCGGGGCCTCGGAGGAAAAAGAGGTGTCCATTCCCGCCCAGCCGGATTTTTCCCCTCAGGAAAAGCTGGCCATGGAAAAGGAAGTCACCGGGATGTACCTGTCCGGCCATCCCGTGGCGGAATACCTGCCCCTGTTCCGGAAAAAGGCAGTGGTGTCCCTGGGGGAAATGCAGCAGGACGCCAAGGAAAACGGCGGGCGCTATCAGGACGGCCAGCGTGTCCGGGTGCTGGGGGTCGTCCAGGCAGTGCGGCAGAAGGCCACCCGCAAGGGGGAATCCATGGCCTTTATTACCCTGGAAGACCCATACGGTTCTATGGAGCTGCTGGTATTCCCCAATGTATACACCCGGTATCACAGCCTGTTCCGGGAGGGCGCTGTGGTATTGGCGGAAGGGCGGGTGAGCCTCACCGAGGAGAAGGATACCAAGCTGGTGTGCGACGCCGCTTATCCGCCCCCAGCCCCCCAGGCAGCGCAAAACGGTTTGCCTGCCGTCCCACCTGCCGCACCGGCCAAAGAGAAAAAGCACGCTTCCCGTCCGGGGCTGTATCTTAGGGTGGAAGGCAAGGATTCCCCCCTCTATCAGAAGGCCCTGCAATATATCGCGATTTTCGACGGCCCCGTACAGCTCTATGTGTACTTTACGGATACGGGGAAACTGGTGCGGGCCCCGGCCTCCCTGCGGGTGGACGTCAACCCGGTTCTGCTGCGGGAGCTGCGCCGGCTGCTGGGGGAGGATGGGGTAGCTGTGGTGGAATAAAGGGAGCGCTTTGCGCATGTTTCTAAGCTTCCGAAAAAAATCATTGGCAAAACAGGACAAAATATCCAGGGTTCAGAGATTTTTTTACATTCGGGATACTTGATTATTCCCCCTGTATTTATTATAATAAGGGAAAAGGATTTACTGCGGGCCGGAGGGCTTGCTTTTCTACGTGAATTTAAGAATACTTATGAATTAGGAGGACGGTATATATGAGTACCAAAACAATTGCCGTGTTGACCAGCGGAGGAGACGCTCCCGGAATGAATGCCGCCGTGCGTGCGGTGGTTCGCGGAGGCATTTCCTACGGGATGCAGGTGTATGGGGTACGCAGAGGGTACAACGGCCTGCTCAATGGAGATGTTGTCCAGATGAACCTGCGGAGCGTGTCGGATATCATCCATCATGGCGGCACGACTCTCTATACCGCGCGCAGCCCTGAATTCAATACCCCGGAAGGCGTGCAGAAGGCCGCCAATCAGTGTCGCGCCCTGGGCATCGACGGCGTGGTGGTCATTGGCGGCGACGGTTCCTTCCGCGGCGCCCGGGACCTGACTCATGCGGGTATCCCCTGTATCGGCGTCCCCGGGACCATTGACAACGATATTGCCTGCACGGAGTATACCGTGGGCTTTGATACGGCTATGAATACCGCTATGGAGATGGTGGACCGCCTGCGCGATACCACTGAGTCCCACGACCGCTGTTCTGTGGTAGAGGTCATGGGCCGCCGCTGCGGCGACATTGCCCTGAACACCGGTATTGCAGTGGGCGCTACTGCTATCCTGGTGCCGGAAGTCCCCTATGATTTTGACCGGGACGTCATCCAGCGCATGAAGTTTACCCAGAAGACCGGCAAGCGGCACTTTATCATTATTGTGGCAGAAGGCGTTGGCCATACGGCAGAGCTGGCCAAGAAGATCGAGGAGGCTACGGGCATCGAGTCCCGGGCCACTATTCTGGGCCACGTGCAGCGCGGCGGTTCTCCCACCCTGCGGGACCGCGTCATGGCCAGCCGCATGGGCTTCCATGCAGTAGAGCTCCTGGACCAGGGCATCGGCAACCGGGTTGTGGCGTTCCGCGAGAGCAAAGTGGTAGACTTTGACATCACGGAGGCTCTGGAAATGAAGCGCGTCTTTGATAAGGACCTGTACGATGTAGCCCTGCGCATTTCCATCTAAAAAATTTCTTGCAAAAAACGCCTGTGCCTCTTGGGGTATGGGCGTTTTGTGTTTTGATAGGGCCCTTTAGGGCCAAGGGAGGGAAGGTATGAATCATACGCGAACCAGCCGGTATCTCTGCAGGCTTTTGCGCCACCATCCGGAGGCAGCCGGCATTACCCTGGACGCCCACGGCTGGGCGGATGTGGAGGAGCTCATTGCCAAAGTGAACCCCACGCATCCCTTAGACCGGGCGCTGTTGGAGGAAATCGTCCGCACAGACAATAAGCAGCGGTATTCTTTTAATGCGGACCACAGCAAAATCCGGGCCAACCAGGGCCATTCCATCCCGGTGGATGTGGATCTGGAAGAAGCGGAGCCGCCGGAAATCCTCTGGCACGGCACCGGAGAAAAGTATGTGGCCTCTATTGAGGAGAAAGGCCTTTTGCCCAAGTCCCGGCTGTATGTCCACTTGTCCGGGGATACGGAAACCGCCCGGAAGGTGGGGGCCCGTCACGGCCGGCCGGTGATCTTCCGGGTTCTCAGCGGGGAGATGGCCCGGGCAGGCTATCGGTTTTACCGCTCGGTGAACGGGGTGTGGCTCATCAAGGCGGTGCCGGTGCAGTATTTGGAGATTGCCCATGAATTGCAGAACACAGGCAGCGGGGAGGCCTCCTTATAAGCCCTTGCGGCGGGCCAAAACCGCCGCCCTCTTTTGGCGGCCAAAGGGGGGGAAGGAAACGGCCTGAAAAACTTTTTTGAAAAAATTCAAAAAAAATCGAAAAAAGGTATTGACAGATGGTGATTCGAGTGGTAATATAATACTCGCGCTGTGAGTCACGGCGAAAACGAGTCAAGGACATAGGGGCATAGCTCAGTTGGTAGAGCAGCGGTCTCCAAAACCGCGTGCCGAGGGTTCGAGCCCTTCTGCCCCTGCCAGATGGCCCGGTAGTTCAGCTGGTTAGAACGCTAGCCTGTCACGCTAGAGGTCGACGGTTCGAGCCCGTTCCGGGTCGCCATTATGCTGCTATGGCTCAGTAGGCAGAGCACATCCTTGGTAAGGATGAGGTCACCAGTTCGAATCTGGTTAGCAGCTCCAAAAAAGATGCAGGTTTGCAAAAACCTGCATCTTTTTTTGCATATCCGGTGGTTTTTGGGAGGAAGCCTATGAATCCTGTATTTTCCCGCAGGGACTACGGAAAGTCCCTGGTGTTTGTCCTCTCCCTGCTGGCTGTGGGCTATCTGCTCTATCACACCCTGGCCGGCGGCACGCTCCTTACACAGAATGTGTATGACAGTTATGCCCTGCAGGCCCAAAACTGGCTCCACGGCCGAATCGACATCGAAAACGGCGTTTCCTACACCTGGCTGGAGCTGGCGATTTACCAGGGGCGCTATTATCTCTCGTTTCCGCCCCTTCCCAGCCTTTGCAGCCTTCCTTTTGTCTGGCTCTTTGGAAGTTCCCCTTCTAACCTTCTCATCGCCCTGTGGGCCATGGGAGGATTTGTCTGCGTGTTTGGCTGCTTCCATGCCAAGGGTTACCCGCCGCATCTCTGCGCCTTCTGGGGCTTTTTCTTCACCTATGCTACCAACCTGGCGGAGTTCTCCCGGAGCGGCGGGGTGTGGTTCCAGGCCCAGGCCCTGCACTTCTTCTTGTGCATGGGAGCCCTGTGGGCCCTGTGCGCGGGGCGCAGGAACCTCTGTCTGGCCCTTTTCGCCCTGGCGGTGGGGTGCCGCCCCTTTGCCGCTGTGTATCTGCTGGCGGCAGGCGTCTATTTCCTGTGGCAGGGGAAGCGGCAAGGGGCGCGCTTTTGGCAGACCCTCCGGGGCCTTTGCCCGGGGATTCTGGCGGTGCTGGCCGTTGCCGGGGCCATGATGGCCTATAATCAGGCCCGGTTTGGGAATCCCCTGGAGTTTGGCCACAACTATCTGCCGGAGTTTACCCAAAGCCAGTATGGGCAGTTCCATTTTTCCTATTTTCTGCCCAACCTTTTGCAGCTGTTCCGATTGCCCAGCCTCACCCCGTCCCTGGCCGTGGAATTCCCCCTGTTCAATGGCTTCCTCTTTTTTGCCGTGAACCCGGTGTTTATTGTGTGGGCGGTGCGGCTTTTCCGGCAGCGGCGGGCGGAAAACGGCCGCCTGGCCCTGGTGTTCTCCCTGGGGTCGTTTTTGGCGGTGCTGGCGGCGCTGTGCCTCCACAAGACCATGGGCGGCTGGCAGTTCGGCGCCCGGTATACGGTGGATTTGCTCCCCGCCTGCCTGCTGGGGCTGTGCCTGGTCCGGCAGCCGCCGCCCAGCCAGTGGGAGCGCTGGCTCTGCGCTTTTGGTGGGATGGTCAATGTGTTCGGCGCCGTCTATATGCTCCTCCAGGAAATGGGTTGAGGCGCTGCAGGGCGAAAAAGCGGTTTTTTTACAGTTTTTCATAGGCAGGGGCTTGACAGGGGAGGGGGAAATCGGTATAATAACCTGTGTGATTCTTTACAAAGATTACTGATAACCCCTGCCTGGTGGCGGATGGGAGGGAAATAAATGGCTGAAATCAGAATCAAGGACAACGAGTCTCTTGACAGTGCTCTGAGACGCTTCAAGAAGCAGTGCGCCCGTTCCGGCGTAATCGCTGAAGTGCGTAAGAGAGAGGCTTATGAGAAGCCCTCTGTCAGACGCAAGAAGAAGTCCGAAGCTGCGCGCAAGCGTAAGTATCGCTAAGCTTTGGTTTTGCGGACAATGGGATGATGAAAAAGCGGGCTGCCGGCCCGCTTTTTTACTGTGCAGATGATGGAAGGAGCCTCTATGAAGCGATTGTATCCCACCAAGGCCCTGCACCGGGTAACGGAGATTACCCCGGAGCTGCTGGAAGCCATGGGAGTCCGGGGCCTGCTGCTGGATGTAGACGACACTTTGTCCAGCCATGGCTCCCAAACGCCCTGGCCCGGCGCTGTGGAATGGGCGGCGGAGATGACGCAGAAGGGGTTCCGGCTGCTGATCCTCTCCAATAACACTGGAAAGCGGGTAGCGCCCTTTGCCGCGCAGTTCGGCCTGCCATGGCTCTCCCGGGCGGCAAAGCCCCTGCCGGTGGGCTATCTCCGGGGGGCGCGGCGGCTGGGGCTTCCTCTTTGCCAGTGCGCCGCCGTAGGGGATCAGGTATTCACGGATATTCTGGGGGCTGGCTTGTGCGGGATGCAGTCCATCCTGCTGGACCCCATTGACGATAACCCGGAGCGGTTCCCCCATCGGCGCCGGTGGGAGCAGTCTATCCGCCGGGAAATCGTGGCCCGTGAAAGGACAAAGGCGCGCAGAGAAGGCACAAAGGGAGGTCAGGAATGATGGCAAAGAAAAATGTGTTGGTTCTCCTGGGGCCCAACCTGAACATGGTGGGCATCCGGGAAAAGGGCGTGTATGGCAATGAGTCCGAAGAGAGCATCGAGCGGCAGATCCGGGAGGAAGCCGAGAAGCTGGGCTATCATTGCGAAATCTTCCAGTCCAACTGGGAGGGGGCCCTCATTGATAAGATCCACGAGGTCCGGGAAAGCTATCAGGGCGTTATCCTCAACGCAGGGGCCCTGACCCATTACAGCTATGCCCTGCGGGACGCCATCGCCTCGGTGCCCATCCCCTTTGTGGAAGTCCACATGAGCAACATCCACGCCCGGGAGGAATTCCGGCATACTTCCGTGATTGCGCCGGTGTGCGCCGGCCAGATCTGCGGCTTTGGCAAAAACAGCTATTTTTTGGCCCTGGCTGCGCTGAAAAACCTGATGGAATAAGCCGGCTGCTGGGGGTTTCCCCATCAGGCCGGGGGTTTCTTGGGTTTTCAGCAAGAATATGCTTGAAAAAAAGCCGGAAATATTATAGACTATATAGAGCAAGATACAGCAAGTAATTTTGATTTTGGAGGACTGTTTATGATTACAGCAGGCGATTTCAGAAATGGCGTCACCTTTGAAATGGACGGCAATGTCTATTCTATTATCGAGTTTCAGCACGTGAAGCCCGGCAAGGGCGCGGCTTTTGTCCGCACCAAGATCCGCAACGTGATCTCCGGCGCCGTGACGGAAAAGACCTTCAACCCCAACGACAAGTACCCCACCGCTTTCATTGAGAGAAAGACCATGCAGTACCTGTATGAGGACAGCTCCCTGTACTACTTCATGGACATGGAGACCTTTGAGCAGATCCCCATCAGCGAGTCCATCCTGGGGGATAACTTCAAGTTCGTGAAGGAGAACATGGAGTGCACCGTCCTTTCCTACAAGGGCAATGTCTTTGGCGTGGAGCCCCCGAACTTTGTGGAGCTGCAGGTTACCAAGACTGATCCCGGCTTCAAGGGCAACACCGCTACCAACGCTACCAAGCCCGCTACTCTGGAGACCGGCGCTGAGATTAAGGTTCCCCTGTTCATCGATGAGGGCGAAATGATCCGCATCGATACCCGCACCGGCGAGTACATGGAGCGCGCATAAGTTTTTCGAATATTTCTGCATTTTGCATAGACACTATTTTCAATTTCCGTAAAGGGAGGTTATTCAGGATGAGCATGACAGAAAAAGTTGCCTATCTCCGCGGCCTGCTGGAGGGCATGGATCTGGACAAGGACAAGAAGGAAGTCAAGATCATCGAAGCCGTTATCGACGTTCTGGACGATATGGCTGCCACCGTTTCCGAGCTGGAAGAGGGCTATCAGGATATGGCCGACCAGCTGGACGAAGTGGACGCTGATCTGGGCGATCTGGAAGAAGAGTTCTACGGCTGCGGCTGTGAGGACGACGACGAATGTGACTGCGGCTGCGATTGCTGCGGCGACGAAGACGACTTTGATTTTGACGAGGAGGATATGGACGACTGCTATTATGAGGTCACCTGCCCTTCCTGCAACGAGACCATTTGCCTGTCTGAGGACCTGATCGCTGAGGGGAAGATCGACTGCCCCAACTGCGGTGAGACTCTGGAGTTTGATATGGACGACGTGGAGGCAGAAAATCCCAGCGTCGAATAATTCCGTTTCGAAAAAAGGGGCCCTGCTTGTTCAGCGGAATAAGCAGGGCCTCTTCGCAAACCTTACAGGAAGATTCCCGGCCTTGCCGCCGGAAGAGAAACACTACACACCGGAGGGGCCGTTTGTTTCGGCGGGCCTTTTCCGGCCCAGAGGCGGGAGTTATCGAGTATGAAAAAGAAAAAACGATCATCCTTTTTTTATGTTCTTCCCCAAATCCTCCTGGATATTTTCTGCGTCTATATCAGCTACTATATGACCCTGGTCATCCGCATCTCCGACCGGAGCGAGACCCCTTGGAGCCGGATTGTGTATATGGAGGCTTTCCATACCATTATACCCTGGTCCCTGCTGATTTGCGCCATTGTCTTTCTCCTATTCCGGTTTTACCGGATTATGTGGGAATTTGCCAGTGTGGATGAACTCATGCAGATTGTGTTGGGGGTGACGGTGGCCTGTGTCCTCGTCACCCTGATGGGCTATTCCCTGTTGGGCGATAACCGGCGTTTCCCCAACAGCGTATACCTCAGCGCTTGGCTGCTGGCCATGGTGCTCATTGGCGGCTGGCGCCTTGTCTACCGGGTGATTCACAAGGCCCGGCGGAAGGGGCAGCGGGAGGTTCCCAAGGAAGAAAAAACCCGGGTTATGGTAATAGGGGCCGGGGAAATGGGCTCTATGGTCATCAAGGAAATGCATAACGCCCTGGAGAGCCGGTCAGTGCCTGTGTGCGCTATCGACGACGACCCCGGCAAAAAAGGTATCCGCATCCACGGGGTAAAAGTGGTGGGGGGAAGGGATAGTATCCCCCGCATGGTGGTACGGTATAACATCGACCAGATTGTGTTTGCCATCCCATCGGTGAAGAACAGCGAAAAGCAGGAAATCCTCAGTATTTGTGCCAAAACCGGCTGCCAGCTGAAGACGGTGCCGGCTTTATATGAGATTATGGAGCAGGGAGAGCACGCCTCCTACCCCATCCGGGATATTGACATCCTGGACTTGCTGGGCCGGGACGAGGTGCAGCTCAATGTGGAGGAAATCAGCGGTTATCTGGAAGGGAAAACCGTGCTGGTTACCGGCGGCGGCGGTTCCATTGGCTCGGAGCTGTGCCGGCAGATTGCCTTGTTCCACCCCAAAAAGCTCATTATCTTCGATATTTACGAAAATAACGCTTATGACGTGCAGAATGAGCTGCTCATGCGCCACAAGGACTTGAATTTAGAAGTGCTCATTGGTTCTGTCCGGGACAAGGGCCGTGTGAACCACATCTTCCAGGTGTGCCGCCCGGATGTGGTGTTCCACGCAGCGGCCCATAAGCATGTGCCCCTCATGGAGCTGAGCCCCGGGGAAGCCGTGAAGAACAATGTGTTCGGCACCCTCAATGTGGCCCAGGCCGCCAACGAGTTCGGTACCCGGCGCATGGTGCTCATCTCCACGGATAAGGCGGTGAATCCCACCAACGTCATGGGGGCCACCAAGCGCATTTGTGAGCTGATTATCCAGTATTTCAGCCGGCGGAGCACCCGCACGGAGTATGCGGCGGTGCGGTTTGGCAATGTGCTGGGCAGCAACGGCAGCGTGATTCCTCTGTTTAAAAAGCAGATTGCCGCCGGCGGCCCGGTGACCATCACCCACCCGGAGATCATCCGCTACTTCATGACCATCCCCGAGGCAGCCCGGCTGGTAATCCAGGCTGGCGGCATGGCCAAAGGCGGGGAGATTTTCGTTCTGGATATGGGCGAGCCGGTGAAGATTCTGGATTTGGCCCGGAATATGATTCGCCTGTCGGGGTTTGAGCCGGATGTGGATATTAAAATCGAGTATATTGGCCTGCGTCCCGGGGAAAAGCTTTATGAAGAGCTGCTTCTGGACAGCGAGGGCAAATGCGAGAAAACGGCTCATGATTTGATCTATATTGGCAGCCCCATCGCTTTTAATGAGGAAACCTTCCTCAAGGAGCTGGAAGAGCTCCGGGGATGCGCTGGTGTGGATAATGTCCGGATGATGGAGATTATCCATCAGCTGGTGCCTACCTATTCCGGCCATGCGGAGAAAAACGACGCTCTGGCCAGAGAAGAAGCCCAGCAGGCGGAAAAAGTAGAAATGACATCCTAATACAGCGAGTTTGGCAGGAAGAGAGGCTTTGCGGCTTTTCTTCCTGCTTTTGTTTTGTATGGGCAGTTGGAAATCGAAATTGTTTTATAGGCAGAAAATATGCAATACTATTTTTTAAAAGTATCACTTTTTTCAATATTTGCCGCAATGCCTTTTTTGTAAGTGAGTTCTCCCAGAAAAAGAGAGAAGAATCGCCCGTTCTAAACTTTGCATAAATTTTACATGGCCGGAGAGAGGGAAGTTTGAAAGGTACTTTTATATGAAAGGAAATGAAAGGAACTTTTTTTACTATTAGAGATAAGCAAATAATATTTTGGAAGTTTGTAAATTCTAATTTTCGATTTCAAAAGCGATAAATGTATAAATTTATAATTATGAATTTTTTTGATGGAAAAGAAGAATAAATCCATAAAATAATCTTTTTAACTTGGCGCAAAAGAGAAAAAATGACGAAAAATAAAGAAAATCCGGCTTTTTCCCCTTGGAGTGTTTTCAGAAAAGGGATAGGGTGGTATAATAACCGTAGTTTTGCCATCCCGCAGATGCCGAAAGTGCAGTGCGAAAATTTGCGCTTCTAACAAGTATGGGAGCTTTGTTGGCAGTCAAAAATCAAGAAGTGAAATACTGAAGAGGAGATGCAGGCAATGGAAAAAATCTCAGTGATCGTTCCCTGTTATAACGAGGAAGAATCTTTACCGTTATTTTACCCGGAAATCAAAAAGGTACGGGATACCCTGCCGGAATACGCTTTTGAGTATATCCTGGTAGACGACGGCTCCAAGGACCGCACCGTGGAGATTATGCGGGAGCTGGCGGAGAAGGACGAGGAAATCCGCTATCTTTCCTTCTCCCGGAACTTCGGCAAGGAATCCGCCATGTATGCCGGCCTGAAAAACGCTTCCGGCGACTATGTGGTGCTCATGGATGCGGATTTGCAGCACCCGCCGGCCCTGCTGCCGGAAATGCTCAAGGGCATCAAGGAAGAGGGCTATGATTCCGTGGCCACCCGCCGGGTGGACCGGCAGGGGGAGCCGCCTATTCGCTCCTTCTTTGCCCGGCAGTTCTATAAGCTCATGAATAAGATTTCCCAGACCGAGCTGGTGGACGGCGCCCAGGACTACCGGATGATGACCCGGCAGTTTGTGGATTCCCTGTTGGAGCTCAGCGAGTACAACCGCTTTTCCAAGGGCCTGTTTGGCTGGGTGGGGTATAAAACCAAGTGGCTGCCCCACGAAAATACCGAGCGGGTGGCCGGTGAGACCAAGTGGAGCTTCTGGAACCTGCTGAAATACAGCATTGACGGCATCGTGGCCTTTTCCACAGCGCCCCTGGCCATTGCCATGGTCATCGGTATCCTGTTTGCTTGCCTGGCCTTTATCATGGTGATCTTTATCGTAGTCCGCACCCTGATTTTTGGCGATCCGGTGGCCGGTTGGCCTACGTTGGCCTGCCTGATTTTGCTCATCGGCGGCGTGCAGCTCATCTGTATTGGCATTCTGGGCACGTATCTTTCCAAGGCTTACCTGGAAGTGAAGAAACGCCCCATTTATATTGCTAAGGAGACCAACCTGCCGAAGGGAGAGAAGGAATGAAGCAGAGAATTTCGGAACCGGGCCGGGAGCGGCTGCGGTTTTATCTGAAATACACCCTTCTGTTTGGTGTCACAGCCATCTTGGTATACTTGCCGTTCCTCCTGTCCCATAAGTCCTTTGTCACGGTTCCCGACGGCCTGACCCAGCATTACAACGCCTTTGTCTATCTGGGGGAATATGTCCGTGAAATTCTCCGGACGCTGTTTGTGGAGCACCGGTTGGAAATCCCTCTGTGGGAATTCGGCATCGGCTACGGCGGCGACGTGGTGACTACGTTGGCCTATTATGTCCTAGGGGACCCCTTTGCCCTGTTTTCTGTGGTGACACCGGAATCCCTCTCAGAGTACATGTATATGCTCTGTATCGTGTTGCGGCTGTTCTGCGCGGGAGCGGCCTTTTGTGCTTTCTGCCGGAAAATGGACTGCGAGCGTTTTCCCTCCTTGGTAGGGGCTGTAGTGTATGCTTTCTGCGGTTTTGCCATTCTGGCGGCTATCCGTCACCCCTATTTCGCTAATCCCATGATTTATCTGCCCCTGCTGCTTTTGGGGGTGGAAAAGATTTTCCGGAAGGAAAGTCCGGTGCTCTATGTGCTGATGGTTTTCGTTTCGGCAGTGAGCAATTTTTACTTTTTCTATATGCTGGTGCTCCTCACCGTGCTGTATACGGTTTTTCGGTTTTTCTTTGTGGTTCGGGAGCATCGGCTGAAAAACCTGTGGCGGTTCCTTGCGCGGTTTGTGGGCTATGCCCTGATTGGGGTGCTCATGGCGGCCGTGCTGTTCCTACCTATCTGCATGGCCTTTTTGTCGGACTCTCGGGCCAGCAATCACTACACCTTTGACCTGCTGTATTCCCTGCGGTACTACACCCGGTTCCCCGGCTCCTTCGTTACGATGGAATCTCCGGGCTTCTGGACCCAGATTGGTATGAGCCCCATAGTCCTGCTGGGACTCATTACCCTGTTTTTGAAAAAAGGGAAGGACACTTTCTGGAAGCTGCAATTCCTGCTGATGACCTTATTGCTGTTGGTTCCCGTGGCGGGATACGTATTTAACGGCTTTGGCTATGTGAGCAACCGCTGGGAATTCGGCTATGCTTTCTGCCTGGCTTTTATCCTGGTGCGCACGATTCCGGATTTCTTTACCCTGACAGACCGGCAGAAGGCCATTACCTTCGGGTGTGTGGCCGGCTACAGCGTCCTCTGCTTTGCGCTGAACCAGTCCCGCACCGAGGCCACCTTTGCGGGAATTTCCCTGCTGCTCATTACCATGGTGTTTCTCTTTGGCCTGGAGAAGGTCAAGGGCTTCCGCTTGGGGCGGCTGGTGGTTCCGGCCAAACAGGCCGCCCAGAGCGGCATCCTGCTCCTGGCGGTGTGCGGCATTTTGGTGAACAGCTTTTATAAATATTCCATCCGGGAATGGGACTATCAGGAAGACTATCAGAGTCTGGGGGTCTCTATGAAGGATTTGACCGACCAGCGGGAAAGCGCCTGGAATCTAATTGAGGATGACGGCTTTTACCGGATAGACGAGACCTATCAGGGCCGTTCCTTTGAGAATAACCATGCCCTGACCTTGGGCCAGAGTACGACCCGTTCTTATTGGAGTATCAATAATTCCAATGTCGTCACCTATTTGGAGATGAATTCTGCCCTGATGCGCACGACCAGCAACATTCGGGGACTTTTGAGCCGAACCTTCCTGATGCCTTTTGCCAGTGCAAAGTATTTTGTCTGTGATAAGGGCCAGGAGTCCTATGTTCCCTATGGCTATGAAAAGGTAGGGGAGACCAAAACCCATCGCAATGACACGGTGCTGCTCTATAAGACGGATAACGTGCTGCCTTTAGGTTATACGGTGGATTCTTATGTTTCCTTTGCGGATTATGAGTCCATGACCCTGACCCAACGCCAGCAGGCTATGCTTCAGGGAGCGGTGCTGGAAGAAGAGCAGGCCCCGGCTTTCCTGGAGGAGGCGTCTCCAACCTTTACGGATGCGTCTTTGCCGTACCAGGTAAAATGCAATGAATACGCGGAATACAGCGACGGCCTGCTGCGGGTGAAGGATACCCAGGCAGAAGTGACCCTGACCTTTGAGGCCCCGGCGGACTGCGAGCTGTACCTGGAGTTTACGGGCCTGGCCTTTGACGCCCGCAATCAGTACGATTACTATACGGAAGAGGATTGGGAAAACATCAATACGTATTCCCGAAATAAAATCGACCTTTCCCGGAGAATGTGGGAAAAGCCGGACAACGCCAATATTAAGGTAACTTGTAACGGCGTCAGTTCGGATATTACCCACTATACTCCCCGCAGCATCTATGCCAACGGGCGGACAGAGTACCTGTTTAACCTCTGCTATGCCGACCAGGGCCGCACAGAGCTGACCATCACCTTCTCCCAGCCCGGGGAATACACCTTTGACAGCCTTTCTGTGATCAGCCAGCCCATGACGGGCCTGGAAGAGCAGGTGGCCGCCATGAAGGAGGACACCCTGGAGAATGTGGAGATTTCCACCAACCGGATTACCGGCAATATTTCCCTGGATGCGGATAAGCTCCTGTGCTTCTCCATTCCCTATTCCCAGGGCTGGACCCTGCTGGTAGACGGGGAGGAAACCGAGCTGCTGCAAACCAATGTCATGTATATGGGCGTGTCCCTGACAGCCGGGGAGCACCAGATTGAGCTCCGGTATGCTACGCCTTATCTGAAAGTTGGGCTGCTCCTCACCGGCGTGGGCTTTGCCGCCTTTATCGTGCTGCTGGTCTGCCGGAAGGTACGCAAGAGCCGTAAGGTACAGCCGTAAAGGCTCTGGAAACACAGAAAGAAGGATTCCATGTTTAAGAAAATTACTTCGTTGATTGATCAAAAGCTGCTGCGGTTTATCCTGGTGGGCATTGTCAATACCCTGGTGGGCACGGCGATTATGTTTGGCCTGTACAATTTGGCAGGACTCCACACTTGGGGAAGCCTGGGTTACTGGATTTCTACCGCCGCCAACTATATCCTCACCAGTATCCTCAGCTATTTCCTCAATAAGTACTTCACCTTCCAGAATAAAGAGAAGTCTGTGGCCCAGGTGGTGCGGTTTATTATCAACATTGCCGTGTGTTACCTGCTGGCCTACGGCATCGCGCAGCCTCTGACGTCCCTGGCCCTCAGCGGATTTGGAAAGCAGGTGCAGGATAATGTCGCCATGCTGGTGGGCATGTGTCTGTTTGTGGCCCTGAACTACCTGGGCCAGCGGCTGTTTGCCTTTAAGGAGAAGAAACCCGAGGAAGAAAACAAAGAGGGTAAAGAAGAGAAAGAAAAATCTTGACAGCCCCGGCCTCCGGTGTTATGATAGGAAAAACTTTTGGAAAGGAGAACCCCGGCATGAAGGGAATCGCTGCGAAACTGCATCGGAACCCTATGCCTGCTTTTACCCCAGTGGGGCAACGGCAGGCTTCCGTCGGCAATCTCTTTTTCAGCAAATCCCGGGGAATTTAACAGGGAATTCCATTCCCGCTCCCCGCTGGCAGGAAAACAGAGAACGGTGGAAAGCAGCTGCTTTTCACCGTTTTTTTGTTTTATATCCCCTGTGCCGGCGGGAACCTTCTCTTTTTGCCGGCCGGGAAAGAAGGAGAGGTTTTCATGGAATCTGTAAAAATCGTGCAGGACTACTATGACGAAGACGTGGAGCGGGAGTGGGAACGGCTGGAACGCCACCCCTTTGAGTTTGCCCTGACCTGCCGCTTCCTGGACCGGTATCTCCATCCCGGGGACCGGGTGCTGGACATTGGCGGCGGGCCGGGCCGGTATTCCCTCCATTTGGCGCAGCGGGGCTGCCAGGTGACTTTGTTGGACCTTTCTTCCGGCAATACGGCTTTTGCCGCCCAAAAGGCCCGGGAGCAGGGGCTTTCCTTGTCGGTGGTCACCGGGGACGCCCGGGAAGCCAGTCGGCTGGTGGAGGGAACCTTTGACCATGTGCTTCTCATGGGCCCCCTCTACCACCTGACGGAAAAGGCGGACCGGGAACAATGCCTTCGGGAGGCCCTTTCCCTGCTCCGGGAAGGCGGCACCCTGTCCATGTCCTTTATCAACCTGCCTTCCGGATTGATTTATGCCCTGCGGGAGGAACCGGAACAGCTTTTGTGGCAGAAGCCCGATGACCTTCGGTATCTCCAAAACCTCCGGGAGGGGGAGGACTACCAGGGCCAGGCCTTCACCTGGGCCTATTTTACCCAGCCGGAGAGCATTCGCTCCTTTATGGAGGAATTCCCCTTGGAGATTCTGCACTTTTTCGGCCAGGAGGGGATCGCCGCCCATAACGAGGACCGCCTTCTGGAAAAGCCCCGGCAGGTGCAGGAAGCGGTGCTGGATTTATGCGAGGCCCTCTGTGAGAAGGAGGCGTACTGGAGCTGGGCAGAGCATTTGATGGTGATTGCCCGGAAACTGGGCGGGAAGCTCTGATGGTTTCGCCCCGGAGAAGCCCTTTCCCATGGGCGGTGCGGGCGATTTTCGGGCAAAGGCATAGTGACAAAGGGCGCAAAGTGTTGTATAATAAGCAGGAATTGAAGAAAACAGGCCCTGTTTTTTAAGAACAGGCTTTGGAAAAGTAAAAGATGGAGTGATTCATTTGGAATTAAAGGCCTTTGACCTGATTGTGGAAAAGTTGACGCCGGCCCTTCTGGCCCAGGAGTTTTCCGCGCCGGAAGACTATGAAGTGGAAAACGGCAAGGCAAAAGTGTTTACGGCCGGAGACCTGGCATACGGTGTGTTCTACGATGCCAAAACCAAGCGCTTTGATTTGAAGAGCGCCACCCTTCAGGAAGGGAAGGACATTCAGTGGAAGAGCCTTTCCACCTGGATGTTCGAGCCGGAGGGCGAGGATATTTCCGATGCGGAATCCATTGCCAATGATTTTTTGGAGACCGTGGAGGGCCCCAAGCGCATTGAGATGGTGCGCCAGAATAAAAAGAAGCGCAACAAGAAGGATGACGGCACCCTGGACGCTGATCCCCAGTTCCTGTTTAACCGCCTGATGGCAGTGTTCCCGGAGCTCCGGGAGGAAATGGCCCAGGAGCGGGTCCGCTACGGCCGCATCCGTTACTTTACCTTTGCCAAGGAGAACATCGCCCCCAAGGCGGAAGCCCTGGCCAAGTCCCAGCCGGAGAGCGACGCGGTGACGAAAATGTGTACCATCCTCAACGATGTGTACGGCAACGGGGATATGGATGCCCGTTCGGTGATTACCGCCGCCATCCTCAACTCTATGGACGACGCGTCCTATACGGTGGTCAAGGAGAAGCTCAGCGACGATTTGGCCAAGGTGTATAAGTTCAGCCGGGGCCTCAAGGGCAAGAAGATCAAGCCGGAAAAGAAAAAGAAATTCAAGAAGATCGTGGCCCGGAACCTCAACGAGATGTAAATGCTGCAAAAACCGTCTGGCAGGATGAAATTCCTCCAGACGGTTTATTTTTTATCATAGTTTATAGGTTCCCCCGCAGCTGGCGCAGCCGCTGGAGGGCTTCCGGCAGGATTTTAATAATCGCGTCCACATCTTCCTGGGTGTTTTGCCGTCCCAGGGAGAACCGCAGAGCGCCCCGGGCCTCTGCGTGGGAGCGGCCCATGGCCAGGAGCACATGGCTGGCTTCCGCTTTGCCGCCGGAGCAGGCCGGGCCGGCAGCGGCACAGACTCCCTGCATATCCAGCATCAGCACCAGGGAGCTGCCCTCCACCCCGGCAAAGGAGAAGTTGGCGATACCGGGCAGGCGGCGCTCCCGGTGGCCGTTGAGGCGGGCGCCAGGGATGGCCAGCACCCCGTCAATGAGGCGGTCCCGCAGGGCAGCAATGCGCTGGCTTTCCGTTTCCATGGATTCTCGGGCCTCTTCCATGGCGGCCCCCAGCCCCACAATCCCCGGGACGTTTTCCGTGCCGGCCCGGCGGCTCATTTCCTGATGGCCCCCTTCCAGCAGCCCCGGCAGCCGGAGCCCCTGGCGGACGTAGAGGACCCCTACCCCTTTGGGGCCGTAGAGCTTGTGGCCGGACAGGGAGAGCAGGTCAATAGAGGCGCTTTTCACATCAATGGGAACGCTCCCCACTGCCTGCACGGCGTCGGTGTGGAACCAAACCTTATGGCTGCGGCAGATGGCCCCCAGTTGGGCAATGGGCTGCACCGTGCCTACCTCATTGTTGGCGTACATGATGCTGACCAAAGCCGTATCTGGACGCAGGGCGGATTCCAGGTCTTCCGGGCGCACAATGCCGTCTTCATGCACCGGCAGATAGGTGACGGAAAAGCCCTCCCGTTCCAGTTCCTCCATAGGGCGGAGCACGGCGGGATGCTCAAAAGCCGTGGTAATCAGGTGGCGCTTGCCCTGGCACGCCATGACCCGGGCAGCGGATTTGATGGCCCAGTTGTCGGATTCCGTGCCGCCGGAGGTGAAGAAAATTTCGTTGTTCTCCGCCCCCAAGCACCGGGCGATCTTTTCCCGGGCTTCCTCTAAAGGGCCTTTTGCCCGCCGGCCCAGGGAATAGGGGGAGGAGGGGTTGCCGTAGGTTTCCTGGAAGAAGGGCAGCATGGCTTCCAGAACCCTGGAAGAGAGGGGGGTGGTAGCGGCGTTGTCCACATAGATGGGTTTCATAAAAGGTCATCCTTTCCAAAAGAAAGCCGTGGAATTCTAAACAAGCTTACTATACCACGGCCCCATAGCTGCCGCAAGACCGGAATTGATAATCTTTTGGATTGGGGAAATACTATAAAAACAGGAAACCCTGGGGAAGCCGTATCCCCCCGGGACGGCCAAATCCCTTGACACCAAAGGCTGGTTAGAGTAAAATATATAAGAATATTTGTGTCCGGATTTTGTGAGGCCTTGTTTGCACCTTGCCCAAAGAGTGGGCTGCAAGGCCTCGGTTGCTTTTTCAAACAGCGCAGTGCCTGCGTTTGGGGATTCGGTTCCATATATTTCCGGCGCGTGCCGGTTTCTGCGGACTCAGCAGCCCGCTCTATTGGTTCGGCATACGGAGTAAGGGGCTGTTTTGTTAATAAATTTATTATGCGGCAGGCGCGGGCCTGCCAGACGTCTGCCGCCCGTTGCGGAGGCGTCTGGGCCGCCCTGCCGGAATTGGAGGTACATTACGTGACAACAAAAAAGAATATGGCTAACACTGCCCAGGAAACGGAGAACCGGCCCCGTCGTGCAGGCGGGGCCAGGAGACCGGCGAAGCCGGCAGACGTCCCCCTGTATCAGAAAGTAACGCCTCCCAAGCGTTCCAAGGGAGGCCAGGGGATGGAAGCCCGTCAGGAGGAAGCGCCTGCCCGGGCCAAAAAGAGCGATTCCTTTTCCCGCCAGGTAAAGCGGCCTTCCAGTAAAAAAGGCCGGGGCCGTCAGGCAGCCCACAAGCCCTCGATGCGGGTGTATTTCCTGGGCGGACTCAATGAGATCGGAAAGAATTTTACCCTGTTTGAATGTGAAGGCGATATGGTCATCGTAGACTGCGGCCTGGCCTTCCCCACCGACGATATGCTGGGCATCGACCTGGTGCTCCCGGACTTCACCTTTGCCGAGCGCAACGCGGATAAAATCCGGGGCATTGTCCTCACCCACGGCCACGAGGACCACATCGGCGCGCTGCCCTATCTTCTGAAAAAGATGAACCTGCCCGTTTACGGCACGGCCCTGACCCTGGGCCTGGTGGAAGGCAAGCTCCGGGAGCACGGCCTCCACAACAAGGTGAAGATGTATGTGACCAACCCCGGCGAAACGGTGAAGATGGGCTGCATGGATGTGGAGCTGATTCACGTGAACCACTCCATTTCCGACGCCGTGGGACTGGCTATCCACAGCCCCGCCGGCACCGTGGTACACACCGGCGACTTTAAAATCGACTGCACCCCCACCCAGGGCGGCATGATTGATCTGGGCCGCTTTGCCCAGCTGGGCCGGGAGGGCGTGCTGGCCCTGATGGCAGACTCCACCAATGCGGAGCGTCCGGGCTATACCCAGACGGAACAGAAGGTGTTCGCCACCTTTGAGAGTTTGTTCCGTCAGGCGGAGAAGGACCGGCTGATTATCGCCACCTTCGCCTCCAATATCAGCCGCGTGCAGCAGATTATCAACTGCGCGGTGAAATACGGCCGCAAAGTGGCCCTCTCCGGCCGGAGTATGCTCAATGTCATGGGCATTGCCGCCGAGCTGGGCTATTTGGAGATTCCCGATGGGGTTCTCATTGATATTGATATGATCAGCCGCTATCCCAAGGAGCAGATTGTGCTGGTAACCACCGGCAGCCAGGGCGAGCCCATGAGCGCCCTGACCCGCATGGCCTTTGCCGACCACCGGAAGGTGGAGGTGGGCCCCGGGGATACCATTATTATTTCCGCCCGGCCCATTCCCGGCAATGAAAAGACCGTGGGCACCGTGGTGGATGAGCTCCTCAAGCGGGGATGCAGGGTGGTGTATGAGTCCATGTATGAGGTTCACGTTTCCGGCCATGCCTGCCAGGAAGAGCTGAAGCTCATGCAGGGCATTGTGCGGCCCAAATACTTTATCCCTGTCCACGGAGAGCAGAAGCATCTGCGCAAGCATGCGGATGTGGCCCGTGCCATGGGCATGGACAGCAAGAATATCTTTATTGGCGATGTGGGCAGCGTAGTAGAGCTCAACGAGGACTACATGAAGGCCCTGCCGCCGGTCCCGGCTGGACGGGTCATGGTGGACGGCTTGGGCGTGGGCGATGTGGGAAGCATTGTCCTGCGGGACCGCAAGCACTTGGGCGAGGACGGCCTCATTGTGGTGGTCTGCACCCTGGCGGCGGGTTCCGGCCGGGTGATTTCCGGCCCGGATGTGGTCTCCCGGGGATTTGTCTATGTGCGGGAATCCGAGCTCCTCATCGACGAGGCCAAAAAGCTGGTGTACAATATTCTGGAAACCAGCGCCCAGGGGGATGTCCACGACTGGGGCACCCTGAAAACCCGCATCAAAGATGGCCTGTCCCGGCTGCTGTATGAACGCACCCGCAGAAGCCCCATGATTCTTCCCATTATTATGGAAGTATAACCGTTTATTATATAAGAGCCTTTTCGGCTGAGCTGTAAAGGAGTCGAGGGAATTGAAACGTCGCAGGATTTGGATTTCATCCCCAATTTATTATATACTGGTGGCTGCTATCCTTTTGATGGCAGTGGTGAGCCTGTTTTGGAGCCAGGTGGCCTTTGCCATCGAGCTGGTTTTGGCCCTGGCGGCCTTCTTTGCCGTCTTTTTTGGGGAAAAGCGCTTCCAACTCCATATTTCCACTGCCGTACGGGCGGCGAAAAACGTGCTCACCGCCCAGGACTACCAGGCGTTGGATTCCTTCTCCATCCCGGTGGCCGCTGTGGCGGAGGAAGGGGATATTGTGTGGGCCAACAAGGTGTTTTTGCAGGCCATCAGCGGCCGCAAGGACATCCGGGGGGATAACATCCTGCGATTTATCTATCCCAAGACCCTCCATCAGCTCCTGACGGACAACGGCACAGATGTGACCATTCAGGAGCGGGAGTACACGGTCCACGCTCTGAAAACCTTCCGGGGCTATGTCCTTTATTTCGTAGACGATACCTATTATAAAAATATCAACCGGCAGTACAACGAGCGCCGCCCGGTGGTGGCCATTATGGCCTTTGACAACCGGGAAGAGCTGGCCCGGGATTCCTCCGGCATGGAGGACGCCCTCATTGCCTCCGAGGTGGAGAATGTCCTGAGCAACTGGGCCCAGGAGATGGGGGGCTTTTTGAAGAAGCTCTCCGGCAGCCGGTTTTTGATGATGACCGACGAGGCCCATATTGCCGCCGCCAAGGAAAAGCGCTTTGAGATTCTGGATAAGGTCCGGGAAATCAAGACCCGGGAAAACCGCCGGGCTACAGTGTCCATTGGCGTGGGCAGAGGCGCCGCTACCCTGCAGGAAAGCGAGCATTGGGCCCGCCAGGCATTGGATATGGCTTTGGGACGGGGCGGCGACCAGGTGGCAGTGAAGCAGAAGGACGACACCTACGAATTCTTCGGCGGCCTTTCCAAGGGCGTGGAGAAGCGGGATAAAGTGCGCACCCGGGTTATTGCCGCCACTTTGTCCGACCATGTAAACGCCAGCGATGCGGTGCTCATTATGGGCCACAAGTTCAGCGATTTGGATTCCGTAGGCGCTGCCGTGGGCATGTGGAGCGCTGTGACCAAGGGCCTGGGCCACGATGCGTATATCGTCATTGACCGGGAGCAATCCCTGGCAAAGCAGGTGATCCTCAGTATGGAAAAGGTGGTCCAGGACCGCCGGGTCTTTATTGACCCCCGGGAGGCCCTGCCTATGGTAACCGCCCGCTCCCTGCTCATTGTGGTGGATACCCATTCCCCCACCTTTGTGGAGAGTGAAGATGTGCTCCGGGCTGCGGCCCGGGTAGTGGTCATCGACCACCATCGGATGATGGTGAAGCACATCGACAATGCCCTGGTGTTCTACCACGAGCCCTATGCCAGCTCCGCTTCGGAGATGGTGGCCGAGCTGGTGCAGTATATCAGCGGCAACTGTTTGGGCCGGGTGGAGGCCGAGGCCCTCATGGCCGGCATTATGCTGGATACCAAGAGCTTTGTGCTGAAAACCGGCGTGCGCACCTTTGAGGCTTCCGCATATCTGCGGCGGCGAGGGGCCGATACCGTGGAGGTCAAGCGGCTGTTCTCCAACAGCATCGATACATACAAGGCCAAATCCCAGCTGGTTTCCAGCGCGGAGATTTACAACAACTGCGCCATTGCCTGTTCGGAAGAGAATATCCCCGATATCCGGGTAGCTTCGGCCCAGGCGGCGGATGAGCTTCTGTCTATCCAGGGGGTCACGGCGTCCTTTGTCCTGTTCCAATCTGGAAATACGGTGAATATTTCCGCCCGGTCCTTGGGGGATGTGAATGTGCAGATCCTTATGGAGGCACTGGGCGGCGGCGGCCATTTGACCATGGCCGGGGCCCAACTGGAAAACTGCAATATGCGGGAAGCCCGTCAGAAGCTGATTTCCGTTTTGAATGAACAATTAGAGTCCGCAACCCAGCGGGATCATTCCTGAGATCTTCGCTGATTTGTATAAAAAACAGAAAAGTATACAGGAGGTATAACGATATGAAAGTGGTATTGCTTGCAGATGTCAAGGGAAGCGGCAAAAAGGGCCAGCTGGTCAATGTGTCCGACGGCTATGCCCGGAATTTCCTGTTTCCCAAAAAGCTGGCCAAAGAGGCCAATGCCCAGGCCATGAACGAGCTGAAGAATGCTGAGGAAGCCAAGGCATATAAGATTAAGACAGAAACCGAGGCTGCCCAGAAGGCCGCAGCCCTGCTGGAAGGCAAGACCGTGAAGGTAACGGCTAAGGCCGGCCAGGGCGGCCGTCTTTTCGGCTCCGTCACCGCCAAGGAAATCGCCGAGGCCCTGAAGGCCCAGTATCAGGTGGACGTGGACAAGCGGAAGATTTCCATTGACGGGGAAATCAAGGCCTTTGGCTCCTATTCCTGCGAGGTAAAGCTCTATGCCGGCATCACCGCGAAGGTGTATGTCATGGTGGGCGAAGACAACTAAGGATTTCTATTTGCAATACAGATTGTATTTTTGACTACTCAAATTACAGCTTGTATGATTGCTGCGGGGATTCCCGCCGGTTGGCTGTTTGCAGCAGCCGTGCCTGACAGTTTTTTAGCTGTCAGGTTTTTCCGGTTTATTCGGCTCTATGGCCGATACCGGGCAAAATACAGCGCAGGCCAGGCGCAGAAGGAGGGATTGTATGGCGGAAGAGCGAGAAGATAGGCTGCGCTCCCAGGCGGTGCCGGGGATGGCCATGCCTTTCAGCCCAGAGGCAGAGCAGTCAGTGCTGGGCGCCATTTTGCTGGACGCCTCCTGCCTGGACCAGGTGACGGAGATTCTGCCCCGGTCGGAGTATTTTTACCAGGTGAACAACGCCCTAATTTACGAAGCCATGCTGGAGCTCTTCGCCTTGGGGCGGCCGGTGGACTTTATCACCGTGCTGGAACGCCTGAAGGAAAACGAGAATTTTGATGAGTCCTCCGGCAAGGTGTACTTAATGCAGCTTGCCCAGTTAGTCCCCGCTATTTCCAATGTGGACTCCTATGCCAAAATCGTCCGGGAAAAATACGATGTCCGCACCCTGATTTTAGCGGCTCGGGAGATTCTGGAAGATGCCACCGCAGGGGCCGCCGACGCCTCCACGCTGCTGGATTCGGCGGAACAGCGGATATTCGATATTCGCCGGGGGAAAAATATGCAGGGCCTGCAGCCGTTGGGAGAGGTCATCATCGACACCTTTGACCGGCTGGACCGGCTCAATTCCCCGGATAAGGACCTGTACCGCGGCATTCCCACGGGCATTGGGGAGCTGGATTCCACCATTACCGGCCTGAACCGCTCGGATTTGATTATCCTGGCGGCCCGTCCCGGTATGGGTAAAACCAGCTTTGCTTTGAACATCGCCCGCCATGCGGCGGTGACGGTCCGGAAAAAGGTGGCCTTTTTCTCCCTGGAAATGGGCCGGGAGCAGTTGGCCTCCCGCCTTCTCTCCACAGAGGCCCTGGTGGGCGGCACTAAGCTGCGCACCGGCGAATTGGAGGAAGGGGAGTGGGCCCGGCTCATTGAGGGCGGCGACATTCTCGCCAAAGCCCCCATTTATCTGGACGATAACTCCAGCATCACGGTGCCGGAGATGAAAGCCAAAATCCGCCGTCTGGGCGGGGTGGACCTGGTGATTATCGACTATTTGCAGCTGATGAACAGCGCCAAGCGTATTGACAACCGGGTGCAGGAAATCTCGGAAATCACCCGGAACCTGAAAATTATGGCCAAAGAGCTGAATGTCCCGGTAATCGCCCTTTCCCAGCTGGCCCGTGCCAGTGAAAAGCGCACCGAGCACCGGCCGGTGCTTTCGGATTTGCGGGATTCCGGCTCTATCGAGCAGGACGCGGACATTGTGCTGTTTTTGTATCGGGAGGACTACTATCAGAATGAGAATCCTCCAGGGGAAGACAGCGACCGGAACAGCGGCGAGTGTATCGTGGCCAAAAACCGCCACGGCGAATTGAAAACCGTCTCCCTCCATTGGCAGGGCGAGTTCATGCGCTTTACTTCTCAGGAGCTGTTCCGCCATGAGTAAGGGACAGGCAGCGGCCCTCCTGCAAAAAGTGCGCCGCTGGATAGAGGAAGAGGGGTTGTTCCCCCAAACCGGCCGGATTGTAGCGGCCCTTTCCGGCGGGGCGGATTCCCTGGCCATGACAGCCATGCTGGCGTCGTTGTTTCCCAAAGAGCGGATTCTCTGCGCCCATGTGAACCACGGCATCCGGGGAGAGGAAGCCCAGGCGGACGAAGCCTTTGTGGTCCAGTGGTGCCGGGAGCAGGGCTTGGCCCTGGAAGTACTCCACGCGGATGTGCCTGGGGAAGCCCGGCGTTCCGGGGAAGGGCTGGAAGCCTGCGGCCGGCGGGTGCGGTATGCTTTTTTGGAAAAGCTGGCCTCTGGGGAAAATGACCGCATCGCTACAGCTCACACCCGCAGCGACCAGGCGGAAACCGTCCTGCTGCACCTGTTGCAAGGGGCTGGGCTGCGGGGGCTTTCCGGCATCCGGCCCGTTCGGGGGAAAATCGTCCGGCCAGTGCTGTACCTGAGCCGGCAGGAGACGGAAGCCTTCTGCCGGGAAAAGGGGCTTCTGTTCCGCACAGACAGCACCAATTCCTCTGTGGAATACACCCGCAACCGTTTGCGTTTAGAGGTGCTGCCCCTGCTTCGGGAGCTAAACCCCAATGTAGAGGAGACCCTGGTGCGCACTGCCCGGGGGTTTCGCCGGGATGATGATTGTTTGGAAACCCTGGCCCGGCAGGCTTTGGAGAAAGCCCGGCCCCAGGGGGACGGGGAAGAGAGGAGCCCTTTTTTAAAGACGGCGCCCCTGCAATCCCTGCCGGACAGCCTTGCCCTGCGGGCAATGGAGCTCTATTTCCGGGAGCGGGGCTGTCCCCGGCCGGAAACGGTGCATTTGGAAACCGCCCTGGGCTTTTTAAAGGCCGGCGGGGGCCGGATGCATTTTCCGGGAGGCTGGGAGCTCAGTGTCTGGACAGACCGCCTCTGTTTGGCCCAAATCCCGGAGAGTTCCGGGGGCTGGGAGGTGCCGGTTTCCCTGCCGGAGACCCGTTTGGGGGATGGCAGGAGGCTGTTTCTGGAGGTTTTCCCGGTTTCTGAAATGAAAAACCGTATAAATTTTCATAATTTGTTATTTCCTATTCTCTTTGACTATGATACAATATCTCGTAGCCAGGCGTTTTGGGCGGTGCGCACCCGCAGGCCGGGAGACCGTTTTGTCCCGGCAGGCCGGGGCGTGGCCAAATCCTTGAAAAAGCTCCTCAACGAGGCACGGGTGCCTCCTTCCCAGCGGGAGCGGTTGGCGATGCTCACCGCCGGAGAGGAAATCCTCTGGCTGGAAGGCTTTGGGGTATGCCAGCGATGCCGCCCCGGCCCTCAGACCCGCCAGGTGTTGCTTTTGTGGCTGGAAGATGGCGCAGGAAAAGAGAAGGATTGACTTTCAAAAAAGCTTTGTATTTTGTATAATCATAATAGAGGAGGCATTCCGCCTCCGGGAAAGGCGTGAGGGAATTGGCGCAGAAAACAGAAAACATGATGGAAAAAGACATTCAGGAAGTCCTGTTCAGCGAAGAGCAGCTCCAGGAGATCGTGGAGCGCATTGGCCGGCAGATCAGCGAGGACTACCGGGATAAAAAGCTCCTGATGGTGAGCATCCTCAAGGGCTCGGTGGTCTTTATGGCAGATTTGATGCGGGCCATTACCATCCCCTGCCGGATTGATTTCATGGCAGTTTCCAGCTATGGCTCTGGCACCAAAACCAGCGGGGTGGTAAAGATCATCAAGGATTTGGACATCCCTCTGGAAGGGTATGACCTGCTGCTGGTGGAGGATATTCTGGACAGCGGCATGACCCTCAGTTACATAATGGAGATTTTGCAGTCCAGAGGCCCCCGGAGCATCCGGATCTGCACCCTCTTTGATAAGCCGGAGCGGCGTCAGGCCGAAGTGGATGCGACATATGTGGGAACCCAGGTGCCCGATGCCTTTATCGTAGGCTATGGCCTGGATTACGATGAAAAATACCGCAATCTTCCCTATGTGGGCGTTCTGAAGCCCCAGGTATACGGCGGCTGAAGCCAGCCTTCCGCCCAAGCAGAAGTTCTGTGAAGGAGTGATTTTTACTTTGGATAATAAAAAGGCAATCCGCAATATTGCAATCTATCTGGGCATCCCCATCCTGTTGTTCATCATCATTTTTATGCTGCTGAGCAACCGGCAGGTAGAACCCACCTACCGCTACTCCGATATTCTGTCTTTCTTTGAGGAGCAGCAGGTAACAGGCTATCAGCTGGACTGGGGTACCGGTGAACTGATTCTCCAGGTGGATGAAGCGGCTCTGCAGGAAAAGGCAGCAGACCGCAACGCGTCCTCCGGTTCGGAGAGTTCCGCATCTTCTGAAAGCAGCGCGTCCTCTGATTCGGAGAGCTCCGCTTCCTCTGAGAGCAGCGCCTCTTCCGGTTCGGAGAGCTCCGCTTCTTCCGAGAGCAGTGCGTCCTCTGATTCGGAGAGTTCCGCCTCTTCTGAGAGCAGCTCCTCTTCCGGTTCGGAGAGCTCTGCTTCCTCTGAGAGCAGCGCGTCTTCCGACTCGGAGAGCTCCGCCTCTTCCGAGAGCAGCGCGTCTTCCGACTCGGAGAGCTCCGCCTCTTCCGAGAGCAGCACTTCCTCCCAGAGCGGCGGGCAGCAGGCAGTGAAAACCCGGGCCATCACCTTTGTTGTGCCCAGCGTCACCAAGTTTGACAATGACGTGCGGGAATACATCCAGCTCTATAACGAGAACCACCCCGATGATAAAATGGAGCAGGACATCCGCCGGCCCCAGGAAACCAGCTGGTTTTTGAGCCTGCTTCCTACGATTCTTCTCTTTGCCGCGCTGATTATCTTCTGGTGGTTCATGTACCGCCGGATGAGCGCCACCATGGGCGATGCCGGCAAGCAGATGAATTTTGGCAAAGCCAAGATCAAGAACATGAACGACGAGAAGCGCAAGACCACTTTTGCCGATGTGGCCGGCGCGGACGAGGAAAAAGAGGAGCTCCAGGAGATTGTAGAGTTCCTGAAGAACCCCAAGAAGTACAACGAACTGGGCGCCCGGATTCCCAAGGGCGTGCTGTTGGTGGGCCCTCCCGGTACCGGTAAAACCCTGCTGGCCCGGGCTGTGGCCGGCGAGGCCGGGGTACCTTTCTTCTCCATCTCCGGCTCTGACTTCGTGGAAATGTTCGTGGGCGTGGGCGCTTCCCGTGTCCGCGACCTGTTTGAGCAGGCCAAGAAGAACTCCCCCTGCATCATCTTCATCGATGAGATTGATGCCGTGGGCCGTCAGCGCGGCGCCGGTTTGGGCGGCGGCCACGATGAGCGCGAGCAGACCCTGAACCAGTTGCTGGTGGAAATGGACGGCTTTGGCGCCAACGAGGGCGTCATCATGATCGCCGCTACCAACCGTCCCGACATCCTGGACCCCGCCCTCATGCGTCCCGGCCGTTTTGACCGTCAGGTCATTGTGGGCTATCCGGACATCAAGGGCCGTGAGGCCATCCTGAAGGTTCACGCCAAGGGCAAGCCGGTGGCTCCGGATGTGGATTTGGGCACCATCGCCAAGTCTACGGCGGGCTTTACCGGCGCGGATTTGGAGAACCTCCTCAACGAGGCGGCCCTGCTGGCTGCCCGCCGGAACCTGAAGGCCATTACCATGAACGAAATCGAGGAAGCCACCATTAAGGTGGTGGTGGGCGCCGAGAAGAAGAGCCGCGTCATGACAGACAAGGAAAAGAAGCTCACCGCCTATCACGAGGGCGGCCATGCAGTGGCCACCTACTTCTGCGAGCATCAGGACCCGGTGCATCAGATTTCCATTATTCCTCGGGGTATGGCCGGCGGCTACACCATGCACCTGCCCACCGAGGACCGCTCCTACCAGAGCCGCAAGGAGATGCTGGAAAGCCTCATTGTCCTGCTGGGCGGCCGGGTGGCCGAGGCTTTGGTGCTGGACGATATTTCCACCGGCGCTTCCAACGATATTGAGCGGGCTACCCAGACCGCCCATGCCATGGTGACCAAATACGGCATGAGCGAGACCCTGGGCCCCATCAAATACGGCTCCGACAACTCCGAGCCCTTCCTGGGCCGGGATATGGGCCACATCCGCAACTATTCCGAGGAAACCGCTTCCCAGATTGACGGGGAAGTCAAGCGCATGATTACCAACGCCTACCATCAGACAGAGACCATCCTCACCGAGCATATGGATAAGCTCCACCAGGTGGCCCAGTTCCTCTTTGACCACGAGAAGATGAGCGGCGAGGAATTCGCCCAGATGATGGAAACCCCTGGGGTTCCCCCTGTGGAGCCCTTGGAGCAGGAAGCCGGCGAGTACTGGAAGGTAGACGGCGCGGAAACCAGTAAGACGGATTCCGGGGCAGAACAAGAATAAAAATTACCGCTGCCCGGCATTTTGGGTATCGGAAAATCCGAAAAGGGGAAGGCTTTTCCAAAAAAGCCCTTCCCTTTTTCGTGCGCTTGGCCTTTGGCGGGATAAGCCCCGGGCCAGAAGAATTGATTTCCAGCACAGCAGCTTTGTGTTTTTGATGAAGGAGGCCAGTCTATGGCAAAAAAACCGGCTTACGGTAACGACAGTATTTCCGCGCTGAAGGGGGCGGACCGGGTTCGCCGCCGCCCGGCCGTCATCTTCGGCTCCGACGGCTTGGAGGGCTGCGAGCACTCCATTTTTGAGATTCTCTCCAACTCCATCGACGAGGCCCGGGAGGGCTTTGGCAAAAAGATTATTGTCACCCGCTATGAGGACCACTCGGTGGAAGTGGAGGATTTCGGCCGGGGCATTCCCGTGGATTTTAACCAGAAGGAGCAGCGCTACAACTGGGAGCTGGTGTTCTGCGAGATGTACGCCGGCGGCAAGTACAACAACGCCCAGGGGGGCAGCTATGAGTATTCCCTGGGCCTCAACGGCTTGGGGCTCTGCGCCACCCAGTATGCTTCGGAATACATGGACGTAGACATTCGCAGCGGCGGCAGCCGGTATACCCTGCACTTTGAAAAGGGCGAAAACGTAGGGGGCCTCCACCGGGAGGACTACAAAAAGAAGGATACCGGCACCCGCATCCGCTGGAAGCCGGACCTGGAAGTGTTCACCGACATCAATGTACCGGCGGAATACTATCTGGACATTATCAAGCGGCAGGCCATTGTCAATGACGGCGTGACCTTTGTGTTCCGGAACCAGAATAACGGCAAGTTTGAGGAAACGGAATTCGCCTATGAAAACGGCATTGTAGACCACGCCAAGGAGCTGGCCGGGGAGGACAGCCTGACCCCGGTGCAGTTCTGGCAGACCGAGCGCAAGGTCCGGGACCGGGCGGACAAGCCGGAGTACAAGACCAAAATCAACGTGGCGGTGGCCTTTTCCAATAAGACCCACGCTTCGGAGTACTACCACAATTCCAGCTGGCTGGAGCACGGCGGCGCTCCGGATAAGGCTGTGCGCAACGCCTTTGTCTATCAGATTGACGCATATCTCAAGCAGACGGGGAAATACAATAAAAACGAAAGCAAAATCACCTTCCAGGACGTGGAGGACTGCCTGATTATTGTGATTTCCTCTTTCTCCAACGTGACCTCCTATGAGAACCAGACCAAAAAGGCCATTACCAATAAGGGCATCCAGGACGCCATGGTGGAGATGCTCCGCCATCAGCTGGAAATCTACTTTATCGAAAATCCCCTGGACGCGGATAAAATCGCCAACCAGGTGCTCATCAACAAGCGCAGCCGGGAGGACGCGGAAAAAACCCGTCTGAACCTGAAGAAGAAGCTCACCAGCAACATGGACGTCACCAGCCGGGTGGCCAAGTTTGTGGACTGCCGGAGCAAAAACCCGGAAGAGCGGGAAATCTTCATCGTGGAGGGCGACTCCGCCCTGGGCGCCTGTAAGCAGGCCCGGGACCCGGATTTCCAGGCCATTATGCCCATCCGAGGGAAGATTCTCAACTGCCTCAAGGCCAGCTACGACAAGATTTTTAAGAGTGAAATCATCACCGATTTGATTAAGGTGCTGGGCTGCGGCGTTCAGGTGAAATCCAAAGCCAACAAGGAGCTTTCCTCCTTTGACATCAACGCCCTGCGGTGGAACAAGGTTATCCTCTGCACCGATGCCGACGTGGACGGCTTCCAGATTCGCACCCTGCTTCTCACTATGCTCTACCGCCTGACCCCCGATTTGATTCAGGCCGGCAAGGTGTTCATCGCAGAGTCCCCCCTCTATGAAATCACCTGTAAGGACGACACCTATTTTGCCTATAACGAGCGGGAAAAGGACGAGTTTTTGAAAAAGCTGGAAGGGAAGAAGTTCACCATCCAGCGGTCCAAGGGACTGGGCGAAAACGAGCCGGATATGATGAACCTCACCACTATGAACCCGGCCACCCGCCGGCTCATTAAGGTGATGCCCACGGATGCAGAGGAAATGGCGGCTATGTTCGATTTGCTGGAAGGGGACAACCTGGTGGGCCGCAGGAACCATATTGCGGAAACCGGCCATCTGTATCTGGATGACCTGGATATTTCCTGAGAAAGGAGGAGGAGAAAATGGCGAGAAAACGAAGCGGCGGCCAGACGGCCAAGGGCCCTGCCAAAGCCAAGGGCTATATTGCCGGGGCCGGTGAAATTGTGGAGCAGCTCATTACCGATACCCTGGAAAAGAACTTTATGCCCTACGCCATGAGCGTCATTATGTCCCGGGCCATCCCGGAGATTGACGGCTTTAAGCCCTCTCACCGGAAGCTGCTCTATACCATGTATAAAATGGGATTGCTGAATTCCGGCCGGGTGAAGAGCGCCAACATTGTGGGCCAGACCATGAAGCTAAACCCCCACGGCGACGCGGCCATTTACGACACCATGGTGCGGCTTTCCCGGGGCTATGAGGCCCTATTGCACCCCTATGTAGACTCCAAGGGCAACTTCGGCAAGTACTATTCCCGGGATATGGCCTGGGCGGCCTCCCGATACACCGAGGCCCGGCTGGATTCCATCTGCCAGGAGCTGTTCCGGGACATCGATAAGGACACCGTGGACTTTGTGGACAACTACGACAACACCATGAAGGAGCCCACCTTGCTCCCGGCCACCTTCCCCTCGGTGCTGGTCAACGCCAACACGGGCATTGCCGTAGGCATGGCCAGCTCTATCTGCCCCTTTAATCTGGCGGAGGTGTGCCAGACCACCATTGCCCGGATCCGGGACCCGGAGCACGATTTGCTCTCCACCCTGCAGGGGCCGGACTTCCCCGGGGGCGGCCAGATTATCTTTGACCGCAAGGCCATGGAGGAAATCTACCGCACCGGCCGGGGCGGCATCCGGGTGCGCTCCCGGTATACCTATGATAAGTCTGCCAACTGCATTGACGTGACTCAGATTCCCCCGACCACCACTATCGAAGCCATTGTGGAGAAGATTGTGGAGCTGGTGAAGCAGGGGAAAGTCAAGGAAATCGCGGACGTCCGGGACGAAAGCGGCCTGGCAGGCCTGAAAATTACCATTGACTTAAAGCGGGGCGTGGACCCGGACAAGCTCATGCAGCGGCTGTTTAAGATGACTTCCCTGGAAGACACCTTCTCCTGTAACTTCAACGTGCTCATTGCCGGCACCCCCCGGGTGCTGGGAGTGGGCGAGCTGTTGGACGAATGGGTGGCCTTCCGGGTGGAGTGCGTCCGCCGCCGCACCCACTACGATTTGCAGCAGAAGCAGGATAAGCTCCACTTGCTCCGGGGCCTGCAGGCCATTTTGCTGGACATCGACAAGGCCATCGCCATTGTCCGCAGCACCGAGGAAGAACAGGAAGTGGTGCCCAACCTGATGATTGGCTTTGGCATCGACCAGACCCAGGCGGAGTATGTGGCGGAAATCCGCCTGCGCCATCTGAACCGGGAGTACATCCTCAAGCGCACCGAAGAAATCGCCACCCTGGAAAAGGACATTGCCGACCTGAAGGCCATCCTGGAATCCAAAACCCGGGTAAAGACCATTATTATCCGGGAGCTGGAAGCAGTGGCCAAAAAGTATGGCCAGCCCCGGAAGAGCCTGCTCCTCTACGCCGACGAGATTGAGGAGTATTCCCCGGAGGAGGATGTTCCCGACTATCCGGTGAACCTGTTCTTTACAGAGGAGGGCTACTTCAAAAAAATCACGCCCCTGTCCCTGCGCATGAGCGGGGAACAGAAGCTCAAGGAGAACGACCGCGTTTTCCAGCACGTGGAATCCACCAACAGTGCGGAGCTGCTGTTCTTCACCAACCAGTGCCGGGTGTACAAGACCCGGGCCAGCGACTTCCCGGACACCAAGGCCAGCGTGCTGGGGGAATACCTCCCGGCCAAGCTGGGCATGGACGAAGGGGAAGCGCCGGTGTATATGGCGGTGACCAAGGAATACCAGGGCTTTATGCTCTTTGTCTTTGAGAACGGCAAGATTGCCAAGGTGGAGATGTCCGCCTACGCCACCAAGACCAACCGGAAAAAGCTGGTGGGGGCCTACAGCGACAAAGCGCCTCTGGCGGCGGCCCTCTATCTGCCCGAGGACGGGGAAGTGCTCCTTACCTCCTCTGCCGGCCGGATGCTCCTGCTCCATACAGGGGCCATCCAGAGCAAGTCCAGCCGCACCACCCAGGGCGTGGCGGCTATGACCCTGAAACGGGGGCAGAAGGTGGTGCGGGTGCAGCCCTATGAGGAAGGGATGCTCCAAAAGCCCGACCGCTACCGCAAGGCCCTGCCGGCCCTGGGGGCCATGCCCGCCCCGGAGGATACCCAGGGAGAGCAGATGAAGCTGGAATAAAAAAGGCAGGCCCCTTCCGGGATATTTCCCGAAAGGGGCCGCGGGAGCCTTGGTTGCAAACGCCTTTTCACAGAGGCTCCTGGTGGTTATGCTCCCCGCTTTTTGGGGAGATATGCGTCAATTTTAGATTTTTTCCCGGGAATTGCCCTTTCTGCGCAAGGAAATACTTGCGCAATTCGCCGCTTTGTGGTATGATACGAAAAGTAGTCTAAACAGGAGGCAGCAGGTTATGAGTGCACTTGAAATCGTGTTCGGCGTTGTTTTGCTTTTGTTCTCCATTGGCATTATCGTGATTGTTCTGCTGCAGGAAGGCCATCAGAAGAACGTCGGTGTGGTCACCGGCGGTGCGGATACGTTCTTCTCCAAGAACAAGGCCCGCTCTATCGACGCTTTCCTGGAAAGATGGACCAAGGTAATCGCTGTTGGATTCTTTGTGCTGGTGATTGTGATTAACATCATCATGTATTTCAGCGCTTGATTCACAAGTAAAGACAAGCCCCGCTGGCAGCAAAGCATGGCGGGGTCTTTTTCTGCCCTTTTGCCCGGATATTGGGGGCTTTGCAGGGAAAAAGAAACATGACAGGATAGAAATAAGAGTTTTGACAAAATGGTATCGTATCAGGAGAAAAGGGAAAGAGTGTAATAATGAATAGAAATCAACAGTTTGCAAAGGAAATGGAAGAACTCCTGCGCCGTTTTGGCGGCAATATGCGCGACCGGGACCTGCAGCAGATTGCGGGCATCCGGGATAAGAGAAAGTTTTATCAGATTTTGGATGACATGAAGGCCGAGGGCATGGTAATTTTGGAGCGGGACCACCGGGTAAAGCTGGTGGACGCCAGTGAGAAGCAGACCGCTGTGATTGTGTCTTTGTCCCGGGGCTTTGCCTTCGCCCGGCTGGAAGACAGCGAGGAGACACAGGATTTGTTTATTCACGGCAGCAATCTCAACGGCGCCCTGCTGGGAGACCGGGTAGAGGTGCTCCCGGTGATGGACGACCCCCGGGGCCCCAGCGGCCGGGTGCTGAAAATCCTGGAAAAGAAGGAGCAGCGCACCACCGGCACCGTGGTCCGGGACGGCGTTTATTTTGCCCTGCGGGCGGACTGCGCCATCCGGTATGACATCTCCATTATGGACCGGGAGCTGCTGGGGGCCAAAGAGGGCGATAAGGTCATGGCCGAGCTGTATACCCGCCCTGGCCGGGACCGCCTCTACGCCAAGGTGGTGAAAATTTACGGCAAGGGTTCCAGCGCCAAGGTGTGCGCCGACGCGATTTTGGAACAGAACAATATCCCCGCCCGGTTCCCGGAAGAGGTGCTGGCGGAAGCGGAAAAAATCGGCAGCACCCCCATTTCCGAGGAGGACTTGAAAGGCCGGCTGGATTTGCGGGATATTGCCATCTTCACCATTGACAGCGCCTCCGCCAAGGATTTGGACGACGCCATTTCTGTAAGCCGCACCCGTTCCGGCGGCTATAAGCTGGGGGTTCATATTGCCGATGTGTCCCACTATATTAAGGAGGGCACCGCCCTGGATGAGGAGGCCATTTCCAGAGGCACCTCGGTGTATTTTGCCGACCGGGTGGTTCCCATGCTGCCGGAGGCCCTTTCTAACGGGGTGTGCTCCCTGAACGCCGGGGAGGATAAGCTGACCTTCTCCGCCATTATCCACTTGGACGGCGAGGGCAACATGGAGAAATACGAGTTCCGCAAGAGCATTATCCGCTCCAAGGTCCGAGGGGTTTACAGCGAAGTCAACGAGATTTTCGACAAGACCGCTTCCAAGGAGCTGCGGGAAAAATATGCGCCGGTGATCCGGGGCCTCAACGCCGCCCGGGAGCTGGCGAACCTTCTCAAAGAGCGGGCCAAGGAGCGGGGCAACATGGATTTGGAGAGCGTGGAGCCCTATTTCACCCTGGACGAAAATGGGGTCTGTATTGATGTGCAGCCCCGTGTCAGCGGGGAGGCGGAGCAGATGATTGAGCAGCTTATGGTCTGCGCCAACCAGGCCGCCGCCAAGCTGGCCCAGGATAAGGGCGTCCCCTTTGTCTACCGCATCCACGGCCAGCCGGAGCAGCGCCGGGTGGACAGCCTGGTGGAGCTGCTGGACGCGCTGGGCATCAGCGCCAAGGAAATCCGCAAGGGAGAGCCCCAGGCCAAGGATTTCGCCGTCATCCTGGACCGGGTAAAGGATACCCCTGCCCAGCGGGTGGTTTCCCACCAGCTGCTGCGCACCATGGACAAGGCCCGGTATTCCACAGAGCCCATTGGCCATTTTGGCCTGGCCCTGGCGGATTACAGCCACTTTACTTCCCCCATCCGTCGGTATCCGGACACCGCCATTCACCGCATCCTGTCCGCCCTGGCAGCAGGGGAGAAGCCGGAAGAGATTACCCGGCACTATGCGGCCTTTGCCCAGACGGCTGCGGAGGAATCCTCCCGGCTGGAAGTGCGGGCCATGACGGCGGAGCGCTCTGCCGAGGACTGCTATATGGCGGAGTATATCCGCGGCCACATTGGGGAGCGCTTTGTGGGGATTATCAGCGGCGTGACCCAGCGAGGGGTGTTCGTGCAGCTTCCCAGCAGTGTGGAGGGCTTTGTGCCCATCGACAGCTTTGAGGGCTGCCGGTTTACCTTTGACGGCATGATTACCCAGTATGACGAGTTGAGCCACCGGAAGCTCACCATTGGCCAGGAGCTGGCCATCCGGGTGGCGGCGGCAGATGTAGCCAGCGGCCGCATTGATTTCCTGCCGGCGGAAGAAGAATAAACGGCGTTTTTCACGTCTATGCGCGCTTTTTGCGGGGTTCCCTGCAGAAGGCGCGTTTTGTTTTGGGCCTTTGCCGCTGTATAATTCTGGAATATTTGTCCAAGCTAAGCATATCCATAATAATACAGAAAGGCGGGAAAGGGATGGAACTCACCATAAAGCTGACACAGTCCCTGCAAAGGTCGGTACTCCAGAAAGCAGAGCAGGGCCGGGAAGAAAAGGCCGCGGCACAGCTTCTCAAGGAGATCGCGGAGATCCGGTGGCAGATTGCCTGCAATGAAAAGTGGTTTGCCGCAGAGCGGGATGAAGACCTGGTGGAAGCCTGCATTTATGAAGGGCAGGCTCTCCAGGCCCGATACCGGCATTTATTGCGGCGGGCCAGGCGGGAGCGGGTCTGCGCGCCGTCAGCTGCCTTTCCGGAGGAAAACGCCCGGTCGGGATAAAGGAGGAAGCGTATGCCGGATGGGGAAGTTTTGTGGGCGGCAGGAGGCGTATTGGTCCTGCTGGTGATTTTACAGCTGTGTGCCGGGAGCAAAAAGCCGGTGCGGGGCGCCATCGGCGCGGCCCTTTTGGGCTGGCTGGCCCTGGTGGCCGTCAATGTCACCGGGATTTTCACTGGCGTTACCCTGCCGGTGAGCCCTTTGAGCATTGGGGTTTCCGGCGCGGCGGGCATTCCCGGGGTCACCTTACTGGTGGTGCTGGATATGCTGCTGGTGTAGGCGGCAAAAATCCGGGCCGGCGCATATAGTGGAACAGGCCTCTTACAAAGAGGCGAGCTTCGGGCAAAACTCCCTGTTCCGGGTTTTGCCCCGCGAAAGGAAGGTACCGCCATGATCAGCGTATATTACCGGGTAAAGGCCGGCGAGAGCCTGAGCCAGATTGCCCGCCGCTACGGCGTAGAGGAAGAGGTTCTGGTGCGGCTGAACCGGCTGGAAGGCGTCCGGTTTCTGGAAGAGGGCCAGCAGCTCCGGATTCCCGTCAAGGAGCCGGTGCGGCACAGGCCGCCAAAGCCTGCCCCGGCCCCTTCGCCGGAACCAGGCCCCTGGCTGGTGCTGCTTCCCGGGGAGACCGCCGGGGAAGCGGCGCGCCGGGCCGGCATCAGCGAGGGCTTTTTATTCTGGCTCAACGGGATGGCCCCCGGGCAGAAATTGTATCCGGGGCAAAGGCTGCGGATTCGTCCATAAAGAAAGCCTGGCGCTTTTGGAGGCGCCAGGCTTTTTGCTGGGAAGATTAGGAGGCAGAGGGGGCCGGTTCGGCTTCCAGGCGTTCCAGTTCTTTCAGCTTATTCTGTAAGATGGTTACAGATTCCTCCCGGGAATACACCATATCCGTGTCCTTCAGGTATTCCAAAAAGTCGCGGATGGAATAGACAATGCTCTTTTCCCGGAAAATCACCGAATAAAGGCCAAACACCGGGTGGGCCGAGGAACAGGAGAGCCGCTGCTCATCGGTGATGAACAGGGAGAGGAGCCGGGGCAGGGTCAGCTTCTGGCTGCGCACCAGATAGGGGGTGTAGTTCCCCTGTTCCACGCAGCGGAGCATCCGCCGGAGCAGCTCTGCCCGGGCGGAAACCGGCAGGGGCGTATAGAGGGCCTCGGGGATTTCCGAGGTTTTCCCGGTGGTTAAAAAGCGGTCTATCCCTTCCGGGGTAAAGAAAGAGGTGTTTTTCCGCTGGCTGTCCTCCAAGAGGGTAATCTGCTTTTGCCGGTCCGCAAAAAAGGAAAGGATTTGATCCCGGTTGGGCAGGTCCGGGAGCATATTCTGTTCAATCATATCCATGGTGTAGAAGAACCCCCAGCAGGGCTCAAACTGGATGGAGTAGGTCATCTGCTTCTGAATCTCCGTCCAGCGGCTGGAATTCCAGAACCGGGACTGGGTGGTGTTTTCCAGCTCAAACAAGGGGGAGCAGGCCCCGCGGAATTCCTCGAATATCCGGCGGAAAAGGGCCACCGCCTGGGGCTGGGTGTAGAGGATGGCCTTTTCACAGTCCCGGGAGAGGGAAAACACCGCGTTTTTCCCCAGGATAAACCAGGGGAAAACAGAGGTGCGGCTGGATTGGGCGCTGATGGAATCGTAATAGAACCATCCGGAATACTGATAGGAGCCCAGCAGGAAGGGGAGCAGGGCCCGCATACACCGCAGGTTATAGTGCTGATTTTCCTGGGAGGGCTGATCCCGGTCGAAACAGACAATGTGCTCCAGCCGCAGCTTGGGGTTCATCAGGCAGTAGATTTGGATCTGGGAAATGGCCATGCAGTCCGGCTGGATGACAGCGCAGAGATGGGCCTCGGGAGCAGAGGTTTCTTCCGCCAGAAAGGACTGCAAAGCATCGGAAATGGCAATCCGCCCTTCCAGAGGCATGAGGTCCGGCAGCTCTTTGTGAGGGGGCCGGGGAGGGGAAGGCTTGGAGGGGATGGCCGGCGGCAGATACCGGTCGGCTTCCTCCAGCAAGTCCTTCACGGCCATGTGGCGGGAATAGACGGATTCCCCCATTTTGGAGATTTCATAAGCGTCCCGCAAAGAACTGCTCTCTGCGGGGGTCAGCATCAGGGCCTCCGCCAGGCGGAGGAGGATGGAATACTCTTTGGGCAGGCGCTCGCCGCTGAGCATTTTTTGGATGTAACTTCTCTCCACGCCGCTGAGCCGTGAGAGGGTTGCGACTTTCATGCTGGCATTCTCCACATATCCGCACAGCTTTTGCGAAAAAATGGACATAAGGGGCTCCTCCTATGTAGTTTTTGGTTCCATTATAGCAAAAAAACGCTCATAGTGAAACCCCGGAATTCCCGAAAAGGAGAAAATACTTTTTTCCCGCCTTTTATTCGACAAACCCCCGTCCTCTATGGTATAATAAAGTTCAGTGTTCCCAGGCCAGGCAGGCCGGGGAGCCGCCTGAATTTTTTGTGCCGGCCTGTCCGGCCAAACCGGGAGGTATTTGCAGTCAATGGTTTCAACAGTTACCGTAATGGGGATGGTCTTCACCATGCTGGTGTGTACGGTTGCCCCGCTTTTGACACTGGCGTTTCTCAAGTCCCGCAAGCGTGCGCCGATCCTTTATTTTGTCATCGGCGTTGTCATGCACCTGCTGTTCGTGATGGTGGCGGAGCGGTTTTTTCTGGATTTGCTCCTGGCGTCGGCGCCGGGGATTGCCCAGGACCCGGTTTTGCGCAGCTTTTTGGAAGCGCTCTTCGTTCTGGTATTTGAGGGCGGGGAATTTGCCCTGATCCTCCATATTTTCCGGGAGAATATCGTCCGAGGGTCCCGGCCGTTGCAGTTTGCGGCGGGCCACAGCTTTTCCAATGCCGTTCTCTCCTCCGGCCTGAGCAATATCACCTATTTCACCGTGGCCAACATGGTGAGCACTCAGGGAAGGGAGTTCATGACCCAGGGCCTTTCCGGAGCGGAGCTGGACTCTATGAACAGTATGCTGGACTATGTCCAGGGGGACTTTTTGCCCTTCTATCTGGACGGCGTGAACCAGCTTTCCATGATGTTTCTGTATGGCTGCCTGGCCGTGCTTTTGTGGATGGCCATGTCCTCCCGACTGCCCCGGTGGTGGGCCGCCGTTGCCCTGGGGGCCTTTTTCCTCCAGCGGCTGGTGCTGTCCCTGGGAAACAACGGCGCCCTGTCGCCCCTTTGGATGGTTTCGGCCATTGCCCTGGGGCTTATGATTATCGCGGTGGTGGTCACCCGTCAGATTTATCTGAAAAAGGAAGGAAGGCATTCGGATATGGAGGATCGGGTCCGCCGCCTTCCCATGCGCCACTAAGGCCTGACTTGCGGAAAAACAGCGCCTGTGGTATACTGATAAAATCCGCTTCAAAGAGGAAAAAGCACGGAAATCCGCGAAGGGAGGACCCGATTTGACAGAACAGACCCAGTGGGACCGGCAGGAGCAGGCCCGCTATATGGCCGATGTGGCCCAGATGATGCAGGTGCGGGCCAGAGGGGAGATGCCCCTGGCCTTGGTGCGCACCTACGGCTGCCAGCAGAATGTGGCGGACGGGGAGAAAATCAAGGGAATGCTGGAGCAGATGGGCTTCGGCTTTACCGACAAGGAGGAGGAGGCCGACTTCATCCTCTTCAATACCTGTGCCGTGCGGGAGCACGCCGAGGACCGGATTTACGGCAATGTGGGGGCTTTGAAGAACGTCAAGCGCCGGCACCCCTCTCTGATTATCGCCCTGTGCGGCTGCATGATGGAGCAGGAACACGTGGCGGAGCGTATCCGCAAGAGCTTCCCCTTTGTAAACCTGGTGTTCGGTACCCATGTGATTCACCGGTTCCCCCAGCTTCTCCGGGAGGTGCTGGTGGACAGCCATCGGGTGTTCGCCCGGGGGGACGACAGTGAGGACAAAAAGATTATCGAGGGCATCCCGGTACACCGGGACGGGAATTTCCGGGCCTGGCTCACGGTGATGTACGGCTGCGATAATTTCTGTTCTTATTGCGTGGTGCCCTATGTCCGGGGCCGGGAGCGCAGCCGGGAGCCGGAAGCCATCGAACGGGAATTCCGGGAGCTGGTGGCCGCCGGTTACAAGGAGATTACCCTTTTAGGGCAGAACGTCAACTCCTATGGCAAGGGGCTGGAGCACCCCATTTCCTTTGCGGAGCTGCTCCGCCGCCTGGACGCGGTGGAGGGGGATTACCGCATCCGGTTTATGACCTCCCACCCCAAGGACGCCACCCAGGAGATGATCGATGTCATCGCCGGGAGCCGGCATATCTGCCGCCACCTGCATTTGCCCTTCCAGTCCGGCAACGACCGGATCTTAAAAGAGATGAACCGCCGGTATGACCGGAAGAAATATTTGGAGCTCATCGCCTATTGCAAGGAGAAAATGCCCGATGTTTCCCTGACCTCGGATATTATTGTGGGCTTCCCTGGGGAAACCTATGAGGAGTTCCGGGATACGGTCTCCCTCATCGAGGAAGTGGAGTTCACCTCCCTGTTCACCTTTATCTACTCTCCCCGGGTGGGCACCGTGGCGGCCAAAATGCCGGACCCGGTCCCCTATGAGGAGAAATCCCGGTGGTTTACCGAGCTGCTCAAAGCCCAGGAGGCCATCGCCGCCCGGCGCTGCGCCGCCATGGTGGGCCGGGAAGAGCGGGTGCTGGTGGAGGAAATGAACCCCCGCACCGGCTTGTTGGCCGGGCGCACCGAGGGCAGCGTCATTGTGGAGTTCCCCGGGGAGGCTTCCCAGGTAGGGGAGTTTGCCAATGTGCGCATTACCGCCGCGAAAAACTGGATTTTGCAGGGAGAATTACTCCCAGAGAAATAAAAAAACAAAACGGAGGAATTTCAACATGGATATCATCGAACTCACCCGCCAGCTGGGCAAGGAAATTCAAAAGGACGACCGCTATCTGAATATGCATCTGGCCAGCCAGAACTGCGAGGACGACCAGCAGCTCCAGGACCTGATCGGGGATTTTAACCTGAAGCGCCTGGCCATCAACAACGAGGCTTCCGGCGAGAACCCCGACGAGGAGAAACTCCACGCCCTCAACGAGGAGCTGCGCCACATCTACGCCCAGATTATGCAGAACCCCAACATGACCGCTTACAATGTGGCTAAAGAGGAAATGGACGGCCTCATGCGCCGGGTTACCGCTATCATCACTAAGTCTGTGGAGGGCGAGGACCCCGACACTGCGGACTATGAGGAGTCCTGCTCCGGGAGCTGCGCTTCCTGCGCCGGCTGCCACTAATTTTAAGAACCACAAACTGCGCGCCGGCTTTCGGGGGCTGCGGCGGGGGCATCCCTTGACCGGTCCTTGGGGCCGGCGCGCGTTTTTTTCGGGCAAAATGCCTTGACTGCGGCAGCGCAGGGCTGGCAGAGTTTATAGATGGAGTGCGAGTGAATGGCTGACCTTTCCCCTATGATGAAACAGTATTTCCAGATAAAAGAGCAGAACCCGGATACCCTGCTGTTCTTCCGTCTGGGAGACTTTTACGAGATGTTTTTTGAAGATGCGAAGATTGCGTCCCGGGAGCTGGATTTAACCCTTACCGGCCGGGACTGCGGCCTGGAAGAGCGGGCGCCCATGTGCGGCGTGCCCTTCCACAGCTATGAAAATTACCTGGCCCGGCTGGTGGCTAAGGGCTATAAAGTGGCCATTTGCGAGCAGATGGAGGACCCGGCCACCGCCAAGGGCCTGGTGAAGCGGGATGTCATCCGGGTGGTGACCCCGGGGACCATCCTGGAAAACAGTATGCTGGACGAGGGAAAGAACAACTATCTGGCCTCCGTTTACCTGCAAAACGGCCAGGCGGGCATCTGCTTTGCCGACGTTTCCACCGGCAGCCTCCAGGCCACCCTCCTCACCGACGCCGACCGGGAGCTGGAACAGCTCATTGAGGAGGAGTTTTCCCGGTTCTCTCCCCGGGAGATTCTGCTGAATCCCCCGGCCCTGGACTGCAAAGACCTGCCGAACTTTATCCGGGAGCGGCTTTCCGCTTCATTGGAGTGCCTTTCCCAGCAGGAGTGCGACTGGGACGCCTGCCGCAGCCGGGTGTTGGAGCAGTTCCATGTGAGCAGCGAAAAATCCCTGGGCAAGGCGGGAGACGCCCTGGTGCTGGGGGCTGTGGGACAGCTTTTGTACTACCTGCAAAGGACCCAGCGGGGCGGCCTGGAACGGCTGGAAAAAATCGAATACTATGAGAAGGGGAAATTCCTGCGGCTGGACTTAAACGCCCGGCGGAACTTGGAATTGACGGAGACCATGCGCACCAAGGAAAAGAGGGGCTCCCTTTTGTGGGTGCTGGACAAGACCCGCACCGCCATGGGCAAGCGGCAGCTCCGCTCCTGGCTGGAACGGCCCCTTTTGAGCCCGGGGCTCATCAGCCGCCGGCTCAACGCCGTAGAGGAGCTGACCCAGGCCCCCATGCTTCTGGATGACATCGGGGAGCAGCTCAGCGGGATGCAGGACTTGGAGCGGATTATGAGCCGCATTGTCTACGGCTCCGCCAATGGCCGGGAGCTCCGGGCCCTGTGGTCTGCCCTGTGCCGGCTGCCGGCGCTGAAGGAGCAGGTGGGCCAGGCCCAGTCGGAATTTTTGCAGAAGGTGTTCCGCCAGATAGACCCCATGGAGGACGTGTGCAGCCTCATTGACCGGGCCGTGGTGGAGGAACCGCCCTTTTCCATCCGGGAAGGGGGTATTATCCGGCCGGGGTATTCCCAGGAGCTGGACCAAATCCGCGACGATATGACCGGCGGCAAGGACTTGCTGGCCTCGGTGGAATCCCGGGAGCGGGAGCGCACCGGCATCCCTAAGCTGAAGGTGGGCTATAACCGGGTGTTCGGCTATTATATCGAGGTGACCAACTCCTACAAGGACCAGGTGCCCGAGGAATACATACGCAAGCAGACCCTGGCCAACTGCGAGCGCTATATCACCCCGGAGCTCAAAGAGCTGGAAAGCCGCATTCTGGGGGCCAGCGACCGGGCGGTGCAGATGGAAAGCCGGCTCTTTGAGGAGCTGCGCCAAAAAATCGCCGGGGAAACCGGCCGCATCCAGCAGACGGCCCGGGCCGTGGCGGCCCTGGACGTCATCGTCTCCTTTGCCCAGGTGTCCATCCAGCGGGACTATGTGCGGCCTACAGTGAATGTCAGCGGCCGGCTTTATCTCAAGGACAGCCGCCATCCCGTGGTGGAGGCGCTGCTCAACGGGGCGCCCTTTGTGCCCAACGACGTGGAAATGGACATGAACCAGAACCGGGTGGCCATTATCACCGGCCCCAACATGGCGGGCAAATCCACCTATATGCGCCAGATTGCCCTGATTGTCCTCATGGCCCAGATTGGCTGCTTTGTGCCGGCGGCCTCGGCGGAAATCGGCATTGTAGACGGCATCTACACCCGGGTGGGGGCCTCCGACGACCTGGCGGCAGGCCAGTCCACCTTTATGGTGGAGATGACAGAGGTAGCGGAGATTCTCCGCCACGCCACCGCCAACAGCTTGCTGGTGTTGGATGAAATCGGCCGGGGCACCTCCACCTTTGACGGCATGAGCATTGCCAGGGCTGTGCTGGAATATGTGGCCGACCCCAAGCAGCTGGGGGCCAAGACCCTGTTCGCCACCCACTACCACGAGCTGACGGAGCTGGAAGACCAGCTCACCGGGGTGAAGAACTTCAGCATCGCCGTGAAAAAGCGGGGAGACGACATCACCTTCCTGCGGCGCATTGTCCGGGGCGGGGCGGATGACAGCTTCGGCGTGGAAGTGGCCAAGCTGGCCGGGGTACCCGATAAGATTATCCGCCGGGCCCGGCAGATTTTAAAAGAGCTGGAATCCGGTGCTGCGGTATCTCCGGCTGGGAAAAAGGGAAAGCAGGAGATGGCAGAGGAATCCCCGGCCCAGATGGTCATGCTGGAAACCGCTCCCCAGGGGGAGGTGCTCCGGCGGCTGCGGCAGCTGGATGTGAACACCCTGACCCCCATTGAGTGTATGAATGAATTGTTTGCGCTGGCCAAGCTGGCCCGGGAGGAATCCACATGAACCGAGAATTTGTAAAAGCAGACACCGAGAAGGATAAGGCCCGGTTTTTGCAGGTGCTGGAAAGCGCCAACCAGCGCACCGCGGAGAAAGGGGAAGCCCAGTGGCTGCCCTGCCATTTGACGGCGGAGGCTGTGTTCGGTGAGGGCGTGGAGCCCTGGATGCTCCTGGAAGAGGGCGTTCCGGCGGCAGTGGTGCTCCTGGTGCAGGAGGACCCCATTTTCTGGCCGGACAAGGCCGGGGAAAAGGCCCTGTACATTCACCGGCTGGCGGTGGCCAAGGGCTTTGAGGGCCGGGGCCTGGCCCATGGGGTGCTGGATTTCGCCGCATCCTACGCCCGAAAGCTGGGAATCCCCCTTTTGCGGCTGGACTGCAAGGCCGACCGGCAAAAGCTGCGTCAGGTGTACGAAGCCTGGGGGTTCCGGTTTGTGGATTTGGTGGAAGCGGACGTGCCGGGAGAGCACCTGTGCAACGCCCGGTATGAATTTACGCTGTAAGAAGCCCGAAAACTGCGGGAAAGGAGTGAAAACCATGGGAAAAATCAACGTGCTGGACGCCCATGTGGCGGAACTCATCGCCGCCGGCGAGGTGGTAGAGCGGCCGGCCTCCGTCATCAAAGAGATGGTGGAGAACGCCATTGACGCCGGGGCCACGGCGGTGACGGTGGAAATCAAAAATGGCGGCGTTTCCTATATGCGGGTGGCGGACAACGGCTCGGGCATTGCCCGGGAGGATGTGCCGGTGGCCTTTCTGCGCCACGCTACCAGCAAGGTGTCCGGCCAGTCGGATTTGGAGGCCATCGGCACCCTGGGCTTCCGGGGAGAGGCGCTGGCCTCCATTGCGGCGGTGGCCCGGGTGGAGCTGCTGACCCGCACCCAGGAGGAAGCTGTCGGCACCCGGTATGTGGTGGAAGGGGGCGAGGAAAAGCTCCTGGACGACGCCGGCTGTCCCCAGGGAAGCACCTTCCTCATCCGGGACCTGTTTTACAACACCCCGGCCCGGATGAAGTTCCTGAAAAAGGACGTCACCGAGGCCAATGCCGTGGCCGGTGTGCTGGACAAAATCGCCCTGTCTCACCCGGAAATCTCCCTGCGGTTTATCCGGGAGGGCAAGGAGCAGCTCCACACCCCCGGGGACGGGAAGCTCCAATCGGCCATCTATGCGGTGTATGGCCGGGAGTTCACCCGGGGCCTCATGCCCGTGGACTACACCCTGAACCATGTGCGGGTGTGGGGATTTGTCAGCCGCCCGGCCAACAGCCGACCCAACCGGAGTATGCAGCAGTTCTTTATCAACGGCCGGTATGTAAAGAGCCGCACCGCTATGGCGGCCTTGGAGGAGGCCTTTAAGGGCAGCGTCATGGTGGGGAAGTTCCCCGCCTGTGTCCTGCATCTGGAAATGTCCTTCCAGGCGGTGGACGTCAACGTCCATCCGGCCAAGCTGGAAGTGCGCTTTGTCAATGAACGCCCGGTGTTTGACGCGGTGTATCACGGGGTGAAATCCGCCCTGCAAAAGGAGGACCGGCCCAAGGAAGTGACCCTCCAAGGGCAGAGGGAGCTGCTCCGGCCTGCATCGCCGGAGATTCGGGGGGAGCAGATTTCTCTGGGCGAAAGCCCCCGACAGGAAGCCCCAGCCCATCCCGTGGCCGCCAAAGAGGCCCTGCGGCCCATGACTATGCCCTCCCTGACCCCTTCGGCCCCCAAGCCGGAAATCAAGGCAAAGCCGGTGTTTTCCTCGGAGATGCTGCAGGACAGCAGCCGCTCCCCCTATCGGGCTGTGCCGCTTACGTCGCCGGCTTCTTCGGAAACCGCCCCTGCTCCGGAATACTTCCCGGCGGAGCAGCCAACAGTCCCTCCCCAGGAGGAACCCCTGGCGGGGCCCCAGCTGGCAGAAGCCGCCGTCCCGCCGGTTCCGGAAGAAGCACCAGCTGCCCCGGAGCCGGAAAAGGCCCCTTCGGCCTCGCCGACTCCACCGGCCCGGCTTATCGGGGAGGCCTTTGGCACCTATCTTCTCCTGCAGCAGGGAGACGATCAGCTGGTGGTCATCGACAAGCACGCCGCCCACGAGCGATTGCTCTATGAAAAGCTCCGGAAAGAGGGCGGCGGCGCCCAGGCCCAGATGCTCCTGGAGCCGGCGGCGGTGACTCTGGACAAAAACGAATACGCCGCGGTCCTGGGGGCCAAGGAGCTCTTCGCCCAGGCGGGCTTTGAGGTGGAGGACTTTGGCGGCGGCACGGTGCTGGTGCGCAGCGCGCCCCTCTCCCTGGACCGAGAGGACGCAGCCTCGGCGGTGATGGAAATGGCGGGGTATCTGCTTTCCTCCCGCCGGGACCTGACCACCGAGCATCTGGATTGGCTCTATCACAATATTGCCTGCCGGGCGGCGGTGAAAGCCGGGGATTTCAGCTCTCCCCAAGAGTTGGAGGCTCTGGCCCGGCAGCTTCGGGAAAACCCCGATGTGCGGTATTGCCCCCACGGCAGGCCGGTTTCGGTGGTCATCACCCGCCGGGAATTGGAGAAGCAGTTTGGCCGGGTGTAAACCGGCAGGGTTCGGCCTTTTTCCCGGGCAGAATCTGCTATCATGGCCCGGAAAAGGGCGAGGAAAGGAGGAGCGGGATGGAACAGGAAGAGAAGAAAATCCCCGTGGCAGTGGTGGCAGGCCCCACCGCCTCGGGAAAGACCGCTTTGGCGGCGGCCTTTGCCAAGGCCCACAACGGCGAGGTGGTGTCGGCGGATTCCATGCAGGTGTATGCGGGGATGCCCATCGGCACGGCCCAGCCGGAGGAATCGGAAAAGCTGGGGGTGCCCCACCATCTCATTGGGTTTCTCTCTCCGGAGCGGGCCTTCAGCGTGGCGGACTATGTGGAGGCTGCCGGGGCCTGCATCGCGGACATTCACCGCCGGGGGAAGCTCCCGGTGGTGGCCGGAGGCACGGGGCTGTATATCCGCTCCCTGCTCCACGGCGTCCGGTTTGCCCAGATGCCGGAGGACTCGGCCCTGCGCCAGGAGCTGAGCCGCCGGGCGGAGGAATCGCCCCAGGCCCTGTGGGAGGAGCTCCGGCAGGCAGACCCGGAAGCGGCGGCAGCCATCCACCCCAACAACCGGAAGCGGGTGGTTCGGGCTTTGGAGGTCTACCGCCTCACCGGCGTCCCCTTTTCCGTTCAGTCTCGGCAGGCGGTGCCGGAGGACTCCCCTTACCGCTGGGCCATCGTGGGCCTGGGCTTTCACGACCGGGAAGCCCTGTATGGCCGCATTAACCGGCGGGTGGATGTGATGCTGGAAAAGGGCCTGCTGGAAGAAGCCCAGGGCTTTTTCCAAAAGGGCCCCGGGGCCACGGCGGTCCAGGCCATCGGCTATAAAGAGCTGGCCCCCTATTTCCGGGGGGAGATTCCCCTGGAAGCGGCGGCGGAGAATATCCGCCGGGAAACCCGCCGGTACGCCAAGCGGCAGCTCACCTGGTTCCGCCGGGAGGAGGGGCTGCACTGGCTCTATGTGGACGAGCCTGGGGGAATGGAGCGATTGCTGGCCCAGGCAGAAGCAATTTTCCGGCAGGAGGGAATCCTGCCCTGGGTAAAGGAGGATGGAACATGGCCCGAAAACAGGTAGAAGTGGGGAGAAAAGCCCCTATGATCCGCAGGATTGCTTCCGCGGTTGTCGCGTTTCTGATTCTGTTTTACATCGGCTACCAGATCTGGTCGGCCAATTATCAGAGCATCCGCTTTGAAACTGCCAACTGGGCCACGGTGTCGGATTCCTTCCAGACCACCGGCTATGCCATCCGGCAGGAGACCCTGATTACCCAGGGCAACATCCAGGGCGTAGTGGGATACCGGCTGGAAGACGGGGAAAAGGTCTCCCAGGGCGGCGCGGTGGCGGATATTTTTTCCAGTGAGGACGCCGCGGCAGCTGTGCAGCAGTCGGAGCAGCTGGAAGCGGAGATTCAGCGCTTGGAGAGCCTGGACGACCGGGGCAACACCTACGCCCAGGATATTCAGCAGATTGACGAGCGGCTGGACCAGGCTATGGAGGAGCTCATGGAGGCCGTGCAAAGCCGGGACGCCGGGGCCATCTCCCAGGCCCGGGAAGAGGCCGCCTATCAGATCAGCCAGCGCCAGATTGCCACCGGGGAGAACGTGGATTACACGTCCCGATTGGAATCCCTGAAGGCCCAAAAGCAGGAGCTGGACCAGCAGGCCTCGGCGGTTTCCGGACAAATTGCCGCCCCCACCTCCGGCTATTTTTCCAGCATCACAGACGGCTGGGAGCAGGTGTTTGATTATGACAGCGCCCTGGAACTGACGCCGGAGGACCTGCAAAAGGAGTATGAACCCCAGGAGACGCCGGAAAATGTGGTGGGGAAAATCACCGGGGAATTCAACTGGTACTTTGCCTGCGTGGTGGATGCCGGCACGGCCCTGAAGCTCCAGGAGTCCCAGGAGGTGGAACTCTCCCTGCCCTTTGCCACTACGGAAAAAATCAGCGCCACCATTGCGGCCATTAACCAGCCGGATCTGGAAGGGGACGCCGCCGTAATCCTGGAATGCCGCACCATGAATTCTATGCTGGCCAACATCCGGCAGGAAACCGTGCAGGTGGATATCCGCTCTTATTCCGGGGTTTTGGTGAGCCAGCAGGCCATTCACTTTGAGACGGTGGAGGAAACCGTTACCGATGCCAACGGCAAAGAGCGCACGGTGACCCACGAAAATGTCATGGGAGTCTATGTGCGCAGCGGGGGCCAGCTCCATTTTGTCCAGGTGTTCTCTGATATTTCGGTAAACGGCTATGCGGTGTGCTATACCAATCTGCAGGAACCGGGGAAAGAATACCTTTTGGAGCAGCTGGTGACAGACGAGACCATCCAGCTGAATGACGAAGTTGCCGTAGAAGGGAAGGATCTATATGACGGAAAAGTTGTCTGAGGAACGCATGGCCCGGTGCCGGGCGGTGGAGGAAAACCTGGCGGACATCCGCGCCCGGATTGCCCGGGCGGCGGAGGCTTCCGGCCGGAAGGCGGAGGACATTACCCTGCTGGCGGCCACCAAGACCGTGCCGGTGGAGGTTATTAACCACGCCATCCGCCTGGGGGTGGATTTTATCGGGGAAAACCGGGTCCAGGAGCTGGAAGAGAAATACGACCGTTTGGAGCGGGACAAGTGCCGGGTTCACTTTATCGGCCATTTGCAGACCAACAAGGTGAAAAACCTGGTGGGCCGGGTGGATATGATTCAGTCAGTGGACAGCGTCCGGCTGGCCAAGGAAATTTCCCGCCTTTCCGTGCAGCGGGGGGTCAATACCCGGGTTTTGCTGGAAGTGAACATCGGCCGGGAGGAAAATAAATCCGGGGTTCTGCCGGAAGCGCTGGAGGACCTGCTGGGGGAAATCACCGGGATGCCGGCAATTTCCGTGTGCGGGTTGATGGCGATTCCGCCAATTTGCGAGGAAACCGAGCGTTTGCGGAATTATTTTTCTTTGATGGCTGAATATTTTGTTGACATAAAGCGTAAAAAAAGTGATAATGTAGCCATGGAGTATTTATCCATGGGGATGTCCGGGGACTTTGAGGAGGCCATTCTGTGCGGCGCCAATATGGTCCGGGTCGGTTCGTCCCTGTTTGGCCGGCGGCAATATCCCGCCCGCTGAACAATGCATAACGATCTATCATTAAGGAGGAATTTGTAATGTCTGGTTTTGTCGATAAGTTTCATAAGATGTGGAATCCCCCCGATGACGAGGTGGATTACGTGTATGACGAAGAGGCGGAGATGGAGGAAGAGACGGTTCGGGAAGAGCCTGCTCCCCGCCGTGGAAGAGCTGCCCAGGGCGGCAATGTAGTTCCCATGCCCTCCGCTTCCCGGGATTTGCAGGTGGTGCTCTTTAAGCCCGAGAACTTTGGCGAAGAAACCCGGGCCATCGCCGATGAACTGCTGAAACGGCATACGGCGGTGCTGAATCTGGAAGACACCCAGAAGGATGTTTCCCGCCGGATTATCGATTTCCTCAGCGGCGTGGCCTACTCCCAGGGAGGAAAAATCAAGCGGGTTTCCAGCTGCACCTACATCATCACCCCCGACAATGTGGACCTTTCCGGTGACGAAGTGATGGACGAGCTGGAAAACAACGGCCTCTATGTATAATCAGCCGGAAGACCAATGGCTGGAAGCCCGCCTGCGGGACGCCATGCGCCAGAGTGCCCACAGGCCCTGCTTTGTGGGCTTTCTGGATGAACGGGAGGCCGCCCTGGCCAGACGGCTGGTGCGCAGCGAAGGCTTTGTAAACGGCTGTTTTTGGGGCGGCTATGAAGACAGTGAACGGGTCATGTTCGGCGCCTTTCCCGATTATTTGGAGCCGGACCCGGCCCTGTTTCCCCTGCAAGCCATTACCCTGCGGTTTCGCCCCTGTGATTCCCTGAACCATCGGGATTTCCTGGGGGCGTTTCTGGGGGCGGGCCTTCAGCGGAACACCTTGGGCGACATCCTGCCGGAGGAAGGGCGCTGCGTGTGCTTTGCCCGGGAGGAAGCCGCCGCTTTCCTGCTGTCCCAGATTACCCGGATTGGACGGGTTGGGGTGAAGCTCCAGCCTGGGTTTGCAGAACCCCTTCCCCAGGGAAAGGGGTTTGCGCCGTTCCAAGGGGTCATCGCCTCGCCCCGGCTGGACTGCGTGGTGGCCGCCGCTACCGGCCAGAGCCGGGAAAAGGCTTCCCGCATGATTGCGGCGGGGCTGGTGATGAAAAACCACGAGCCGTTGGAGTCACCATCGGCATCGGTGGAAGAGGGGGACGTCCTCTCTATCCGGGGCAAAGGCCGGTATCTCATTGACCGGCTGGGCCCTGTGACCAAAAAGGGCCGCCTGTCCATTGCCGGGCGTAAGTGTTTATAAATATCGTGCCGCAGAAAACAAGTAAGGGGGTTTTTGGATGCTCACGTTAAACGATATTATCAATGCGAATTTTAGAAAATCCAACTTTTCCGGCTACAAGTCGGAAGACGTGGATGCGTTTTTGGATTTGGTGAAGGATTCCTACGAGCAGCTCATTAAAAAGAATATTGAGCAGAAGGAGCGCCTGACAGCGCTTCAGGCCGAGAATGAGGAGCTGCAGAAGAAAATCGAGGTGTTGGCCGAGCGGGTAGAGACCTACCGCAGCGAAGAGGACGACATCAAGAATGCCCTGATCAGCGCCCAGAAGCTGGGAGACGCTTCCGTGCGGGAGGCCCGGCATAAGGCCGAGATCATCATCAAGGACGCCAACATCAAGGCGGACCGGATTATCGGCACAGCCCAGAGCCAGATTGGGGAGTATGAGCAGCAGCTGGAGGAAATGAAGCGCCAGGTGTCGGATTTCCGCGCCCAGCTCATGGAAATCTACCGCCAGCACTTGACTCTCATCAGCGCCCTGCCCACCGTCAAGCAGAAGCCGGCTCCCGAGCCGGAGGCCAGCCAGGAGGAGCCGGCGGAGGCCGCTGCTCCGGCAGAAGAGGCGGCTGCCGCCCCGGAAGAGGCTCCGGCCCAGACGGAAGAAGCGCCGGTGGAGGCGCCCCAGGAGGCCGCTCCGGCAGAGGAAGAGCCCTTCACCCTGGACGTCACCAGCTTTGAGCCCCCGGCCGAGGAAGCCCTTCCCACCCGGGACGTCCGGTATGAGGCCATGGACTTCGGCGAGGGCAATGCCCCTTCCCAGAACCCGGAATCCCCCATTGATATTTTTGACAAGCACCAGCCCCAGTGACCTCTGGAAAGGAGGAATTCTATTGCTTATTCTTTCGTTGATCCTGATACTCCTGTTTGTGGCGGGGGATCAAGCCGTCAAATACCTGGCGGTGACTTATTTGCAGCCGGACGGCCCCATGACTGTGATTCCCGGCCTGCTGGAATTCCGGTATGTGGAAAATACCGGGGCAGCTTTCGGCTTGCTCGGGGACTACACCCTGATCCTCTCCATTATCACAGCGGTTTGCGTGGTGGTGGTGCTGGCCGCCATGATTTTTTATCAGAAGCACAGCTTCTTTTCCCGGGTTGCCGGCATCCTTATTGTGGGCGGCGGCATCGGCAATCTCATCGACCGTTTTTGGCATGGGTATGTCATTGATTATATCAGCGTATCCTTTTTCCCGCCGGTGTTCAACTTGGCAGACTGCTTTGTGGTCATTGGCGTGATTCTCTTCCTGATCCATTTCTTCTTCTTTACCAACAAGGACAAGGGACGGGAAAAGATTATCCGCAGCCGGCGGTGAGTGGCATGGAAGAGAACACCTTCTGCCTGGAAGTGCCGGCAGAAGCCGCTGGCAAGCGCCTGGACGGCTTTTTAGCCGGGGAGCAGGGTTTAACCCGGTCGGCGGCGCAAAAGCTCATAGAGAGCGGTTGTGTGCTGGTAGAGGGGAAGCCTGCCGCCAAGAGCCTGAAGCTCCAGGCCGGCTGGCGGGTGGAAGGGGAACTGCCCCAGCCGGAAGAGCTGGCAGTGGAGCCGGAGGACATCCCCCTAGATATCGTCTATGAGGACGCGGACTTGCTGGTGGTGAATAAGCCCAAGGGCATGGTGGTGCATCCCGCCCCGGGGAACCCCTGTGGGACCCTGGTGAACGCCCTGCTGGCCCATTGCGGCGATTCCCTTTCCGGCATTAACGGGGTGATCCGTCCCGGCATCGTCCACCGCATTGACAAGGACACCAGCGGCCTGCTCATTGTGGCCAAAAATGATTTTGCCCATCAGGGCCTGGCGGAGCAGATTCAGGCCCACAGCTTCACCCGGGAATATGAGGCGGTGGTTTACGGCAGCTTCCGGGAGGATTCCGGCACCGTAGACGCCCCCATTGGCCGCCATCCGGTGGAGCGCAAGCGCATGGCGGTTACGGAGAAGGCTTCCCGCCGGGCGGTGACCCACTTTTGGGTGCTGGCCCGCTATGGAGGTTTCACCCATCTCCGCCTGCGGCTGGAAACCGGCCGTACCCACCAGATTCGGGTACACATGGCCTATCTGGGCCACCCCGTGGCCGGCGACCCGGTGTATGGGCCCCGGAAAGTCATCGCTTCCCTGGAGGGCCAGTGCCTCCACGCCCGGAAAATCGGGTTTATCCATCCCCGCACCGGGAAATACCTGGAATTTACCAGCGAGCTGCCCCCGTATTTCCAGCGCTTTCTGCGAAGCCTGGGGCAGCCGGCAGAGAGCCTCCCGCCCCTGGGATAGCTTTCGAAAAAAAGTCTGTCACACTTTTTGTCACACCTTGTATGCAGCCATTGCTTGGAGTATACTGTAATGGGTGGGGAAGGCTCCCTTTCCCGCTGCGTGATTTCTTCCGCTGTGACGTTTGGGACAGACAGCAATCCGGCTATTCTCTTGGGAATGGTGGCGGCTTTATCGGAGCGCAAGAGGGGTTCAGAGGTTCGGCGGAGGACAGAGAGGAAAGAGAAATGCAATTTTTGCATTTTCCCTTTCCTTTTTTTATGCAAATGTGGTATACTGGGAAACAGAATATGACAGCGGAGAAATTCCGCCAGGAAAGGAGAAGTTTCCATGATTTTGACCATTCGCAACGAATACGGCAGCGCCTATGTGGATACCCAGGGAGCCCAGTGGGTGTCTTTTAAGGACGCTCAGGGCCTGGAGCACCTGTGGCAGGGGGACGCCGCCTATTGGAGCGGACAGGCCCCGGTGCTGTTCCCCATTGTAGGCGCTCTGCGTAACGGCCGCGCCCATATCAAAGACGGGGAATACGAGATGAAGCAGCACGGCATTGCCCGGCACCTGGCTTTTGAGGTGACGGAGCAGAAGGAGGATTCTGTCACCCTGACCCTGCGCTCCACCGAGGAGACCAAAAAGCAGTATCCCTATGACTTTGCCCTGCACATGACCTACCGCTTTGAAGGCCCCCGCATGGTGACGGAATTCAAGGTGGAGAACACCGGCGACGAAGTGATGCCCTTTGCTCTGGGCGGCCATCCGGCCTTTAATTGCCCCATGGTAGAGGGGGAGACCTTCGAGGATTATGTGGTGGAGTTCGAGAAGCCGGAAACCGCCCGCTGCCCGGCCATTGAAGGCGCCCTCATCAACTTCAACCACCGCACCACGGTGCTGGAGTATGAGACCACCATCCCCATGCGCCACGAGCTGTTCCACACCGACGCCTTGATTTTCGATACCCCCCGTTCCCGGGTGGTGCGCCTGAAGAGCCTGAAAACCGGCCACGGCGTGGAAATGGACTTTGACGACTTCTGCTATCTGGGCGTCTGGTCCGCCAAGAACGATGCGCCCTTTGTGGCCCTGGAGCCTTGGGCTGGCTGCGCTACCGGCACCGACGAGGACGATGAATTCCTCCACAAGCGCGCCCTGACCCTTTTGAAGCCCGGCAAGGCTGCAACCTTCGCCTTTGGCGTAAAGGCCCTCTGAGAGGCATAGAGAAGCCAAAAACGCGCTGTTCCCTGTTTGATAGGGGACAGCGCGTTTTTCTTTTGCGCAATATGGCCCCAGCACAGCCTGAGGCCCTGGGGGACTGGCTTTCAAAATACTAAGAAAGCTGAGCTTTATAGCAAAACAAAAAGGGCACCGCGCAAGCGGTGCCCTTCGAAGAGCCAGAACTAATTAACTACGCGACTAAATCAAAGCAGCTCAGTTGCGTTGTTGAAGAAAGAAATAACTGCATCCCACTCTTCCTCGGTGTTGATTCCATCACCGATAGTCTCATCATATTTAGAGAAAATACCCTGAGCCTGGATAGCCTGAGCAGTTACCTTAATATTTTTCTCTTCGTCAGTACCGTTAGTGGTAGCAGTGCTCAACACAACCTGGTCAAAGAGAGCGTCAGTCGTCTCGGTGGGTTTGAGGGGCTTATTGTAATAGAAATAACCGTCCTCTTTCAACTCCCAACCCTCGCCCAGTTTATTATCGACGTAATCAGTACGATAAATCATATCCACATCGCCGGGCCATTCAACCTTAATACGAACAACAGCGGGGTTATCGCCCACATTGGTAACAGTAGGATCCTTTGCAACAGCCTCGCCAGGATACATATCCTCAGCTTCGGCTTCGCCCTCTTCATCCCATTTCGGTTCGGTCAAATCGATTTTGACGTTACCAACGGTAAACACGTTGTCGGCAGAGTCGGTGTCCGTGAAGTAAGCCAGAGAGGAGCCGCCCACTGCCAGCACTGCCATGGAAGCGGCCAGTGCCACAGCCAGAATCTTCTTCTTAGCGTTCATGAACAATACTTCCTTTCAATTTCTAGAATTGCGATATGTAAACCGGCCTTGTTCACAAACCGGTTATCGCCTGGGGAAATGCCCGCCTTATTGCTGGTCGGCGGGAGCTGCAGGGGAATCGTCCCCTTTTTTGCGGTTCCGGATGCCCTGTACAATATCGGGAACCAGCAGCAGGGCCACAAGCACCACTGCGCACACGATACAAATGTACATTCCCGGAGGATTCTGAATAAAGTTGGCCACATAGCCCAAATACGGGATGCAGAACACCGGCCGGCCAATCAAATTCTCAAAGTAAACCGGTGCGGGGTCAGCGTTTTCCACTGCGTCGCCCTTTGTGTAGAAGTTCTGCTCTTCACTGTCGATTTCCACCACCCGGTGGGTGACAACCGTAAGGCTCTCGTCCAGCACATAGGTGATTGGGTCGCCCACTTCAATCTCGCTGGGCTTCACCGATTCCACATAAATCAGGGAGCCGGTGGGGTAGGTGGGTTCCATACTGCCCGAGAGGATGGTGAAGCTCTGCAGGCCAAACACCCGGCAGCCTACCAGCAGCAGCGCCATAATCACCACAAACGCCACTATGATGGTAGTGAAAACGCTCCAAATCCTTCTCAGGGGTTTCGACATCGCCATATATACACCTTCTGTATGTAAAATCAAAAATCAAAATCATGTAAAGACAAGCTAAGACCCGTTGTATTTACACAATTTGTATAAAAAACGAATAATGCATCCCCTTCTGTCAGGGATTTCTATCCGATGGCTTGATTATACTCCTTATGAAAAGGAAAGTCAACCATGAAATACAAGAAATTTATTATTTTTTTCATGCAGCTCTATGTATTTTCTGGAAAGTGGTGGGTGTAGAGAGAAAATATACCATAGAAACAGAGTGAAAGTTAAAAATCGGGAAGAGAATTTTTAACTGAAAGATTTTTGTTATAAGATAATTTTGTAAACGGGAAGGGGCTCGCACCACCTTAATAAAAAAGGGAACCCGGGGGTTCCCTTTTTCGATGGATGTAAAGAGAGTCTCAGCGGATGACCCGCACCCGAATAATGGGCTCCATGGCCTCCAGGCTGGTAACGGCGGAATCGGCAAACTCACCGGAAACGTCGAAGAGGGTGTAGGCGTATTCGCCCCGGGACATGCTCTGCATGTTCTCGATGTTCACGCCGGCAGCGCCCACAGCACCGGCAAACAGGCTGATGGTGTTGGGCATATTCCGGTGGAGGATGCAGATGCGGGTGAGGCCGGGCTGCCGGGCCATGCTCACAGCGGGCATATTCACGGAATTGCGGATGTTGCCGTTTTCCAGATAGTCCTTCAGCTCGTCAGCGGCCATGCTGGCGCAGTTGTCCTCGGATTCCGGCGTGGAAGCGCCCAGGTGGGGGATGGCCGTGACGCCTTCGGTGCACAGCAGGGCGTCGTCAGGGAAGTCCGTCACATAGGCGGCGGCTTTGCCGCTTTCCAGGGCTGCAATCATGTCGGCGGAGTTCACCAGGCCGCCCCGGGCAAAGTTCAGGATACGCACGCCGTCCTTCATTTTGGCAAGGCTCTCGGCGCAGATCATGCCCTTGGTTTCGTTATTCTGGGGCAGATGCAGGGTGATGTAGTCGCAGTTGGCGTAAATTTCGTCCAGGGAACGGGCGTGGCAGATGTGGCTGGAAAGGCCCCAGGCCGCGTCAACGGACAGGAAGGGGTCATAGCCGTAAACGGTCATGCCCAGCTTTTGGGCGGCGTTGGCCACCAGCACGCCGATGGCGCCCAAGCCCACAACGCCCAGGGATTTGCCCAGAATTTCAGGGCCCACAAAGGCGGATTTGCCTTTCTCCACCAGCTTGCCAACTTGATCGCCCTGGCCCTTGAGGGTCTTGGCCCAGTCCATGCCGGCGGCCACCTTCCGGGAAGCCAGCAGCAGGCCGCAGAGCACCAGCTCTTTTACGGCGTTGGCGTTGGCGCCGGGGGTGTTGAACACCACGATGCCCTGTTCGCTGCACTTCTCCAGGGGGATGTTGTTGACGCCTGCGCCAGCCCGGGCAATGGCCAGCAGCTGCTGGGGCAGCTCCATGTCGTGCATGGCGGCGGAGCGCACCAGTACGGCGTCCGCCTGGGCCAGGTCGGCCCCGATGGTATAGTTTTCACCCAACCGGTCGGTGCCGGCAGGGCTGATTTTATTCAGGCAATGGATTTGATACATGATTACAGATTCTCCTTTTCAAATTGCTCCATGAAGGCCACCAGCTTCTCCACGCCCTCCATAGGCATGGCGTTGTAGATGGAGGCGCGCATACCGCCCACGCTCCGATGGCCCTTCAGGTTCACAAAGTCGGCAGCGGCGGCTTCCTTGACGAACTTGGCGTCCAGTTCCTCGTTGCCGGTGACAAAGGGCACGTTCATAATGGAGCGGTCCTCCGGCACCACGGTGCCCTTGAACAGCTTGGAGCGGTCCAGGAAATCATAGAGCAGGCCGGCCTTTTTCTCGTTGATCTTCTTCATTTCTTCCAGGCCGCCGATCTCATTTTTCAGCCAATCCAGCACCAGCATGGTGATGTAGATGGCATAGCAGGGCGGGGTGTTGAACATGGAGCCGTTGTCGGCGTGGGTCTGATAGTTGAACATGGTGGGGGTTTTCTCCATGGCGTGGCCGATGAGGTCCTCCCGGATAATCACCACTGTCAGGCCGGCGGGGCCCATGTTCTTCTGGGCGCCGGCATAGAGCACGCCGAACTTGGAGACGTCGATGGGCTCGCTGAGGATGCAGGAGGAGACGTCAGCCACCAGAGGCACATTGCCGGTATCGGGCAGGGTGTGGTACTTCGTGCCGTAGATGGTGTTGTTCATGCAAATATGGAAATAATCCGCGTCCGGGGTAAAGGCAGCGGGGTCCAGCTTGGGGATGTAGGAGAAGGTCTTATCCTTGGAAGAAGCCACGACATTGACGTTGCCGTAGCGGGCCGCTTCCTTATAGGCCTTGGTGGCCCACTGACCGGTGAGCACATAGTCGGCCTTGCCGGAACCAGTCATCAGGTTCAGGGGCACCATGGCAAACTGGGAAGAAGCGCCGCCCTGAAGGAACAGCACCTTATAGTTGTCCGGGATGCCCATCACTTCGCGCAGCAGGCTCTCCGCCGTCTGGATAATGCCGCCATACACTTTAGAACGGTGGGACATTTCCATCACGGACTGGCCGGAGCCCTGGTAATCCAGCATTTCATCGGCGGCGCGGCGAAGCACCGGCTCCGGCAGGATGGAGGGGCCGGCAGAGAAATTGTATACACGTTTCATGGTAAGATACCTCCTGTGCAGCAGATTGCAAAAATGCAGTCGAGTGCGGTTTTCTCTCATTATACCGCTTTAGCTTGATGAAGTCAATCAATTTTCAATCCTTACTGTAGAAAATTTATGACGAAATTCGGAGGATATGCATAATAAATGGGACAAGCCCGTTTTATATGTTGAAAATTTAAGGCAAAACCACCAATAAGGATCAGGGGTTTCCAAGTCTGAGGCAAAAAGCTTTGAAAAGTTTCCAGAGGGCGTCTGGACTATTTTCATAAGAAATGGTATACTTAGTGCAAAAAGTTTCAGTTGTGTTTGCCAGGGAGGCAGCCGGCTGAAAAAGGCGTCTGACTGAAATAACATAAGGAGGATTTCTCAATGAAGATCAGAGATGTGGCGGCAGTCCTGGAGGCGCAGGTGCTGGTGGAGGGAAACATGGACACCGAAGTAAAAACCGCCTGCGGCAGCGACATGATGAGCGATGTGCTGGCCTTTGTCAAAGACCAGTCGGTCCTGCTCACCGGCCTGATGAATCCCCAGGTGGTGCGCACCGCCGAGATGATGGATATGCACTGCATTGTGTTTGTCCGGGGGAAAGAAGCCGATCCCACGGTGCTGCATCTGGCTGACCAAAGGGACATGACAATTTTGCAGACCCGCTACCGGATGTTTACCGCCTGCGGGAAGCTCTATGAAGCGGGGCTGCGGGGAGGATGTGAGCAGGAATGAGCGGGCTTTCGTTGCATTATGTGGTCCCGGGGGACGATTTTACCCGGGCCGGCGAGGCTTCCGGAAACGTGAAGCAGAAGCTGAAAAAGCTGGGCTATAACCCCGACGCCATCCGCCGGGTAGCCATCGCCATGTATGAGGGGGAAATCAATATGGTCATCCACGCCGGGGGCGGGGAGGCCTTTGTGGATATTTCCCCCGAGCGGGTGGACATTGTGCTGGAAGATCACGGCCCCGGCATTGCCGATGTGGAAAAGGCCATGCAGGCCGGATATTCCACCGCCCCGGACCAGGTGCGTTCTCTGGGCTTTGGCGCGGGCATGGGCCTGCCCAATATGAAAAAATATACCGATGAAATGACCATTGACACCGAGGTAGGGAAGGGCACCACCCTGAAAATGACGGTGCTGGTAAACCATCAAAAGTGAATGGGGGCGAGGGCTTGGACTTGTTTTTCCATTCCGTCACACTGGAAAAGGATCAGTGTGTCGGCTGTACCAACTGCATCAAGCGATGTCCCACGGAAGCCATCCGGGTCCGGGACGGGAAAGCGCAGATTATCTCCGAGCGGTGCATTGACTGCGGGGAGTGTATCCGCGTGTGCCCCCACCACGCCAAAAAGACCCGATTCGACCACCTGGACAAATTGCAGGATTTTGAATACACCATCGCCCTGCCGGCGCCGTCCCTCTATGGCCAGTTCAACAATCTGGACGACATTGATTTTGTCCTCACCGGCCTGAAGGCCCTGGGCTTTGACCATGTGTTTGAGGTCTCCCGGGCCGCGGAGCTGGTGTCCGAGGCCACCCGGCGGCTCATGGCCCAGGGTTCCCTGCCCCGGCCCCTTATCAGCTCTGCCTGCCCGGCGGTGGTGCGGCTCATCCGGGTGCGCTTCCCGGATTTGTGCCCCCATGTGCTGCCCCTGCGCTCTCCCATGGAGACGGCGGCAGGCATGGCCAAGGCGGAGGCCGCAGCCCGCACAGGCTTACCCAAAGAGAAAATCGGCTGTTTCTTCATCACGCCCTGCCCCGCCAAGGTGACGGATATCCAGTGCCCCATCGGCGTGGAAAAATCCATGGTGGACGGGGCTTTGGCCATCAGCGAAATTTTCCCCATCCTCTCCTCCAAAATGGATAAGCTGGAGACAGTGGAGCCTTTGGCCAAGTCGGGGATTATCGGCGTGAGCTGGGCTTCCAGCGGCGGGGAGTCCGCCGCCCTCCTCAACGACAAATACCTGGCGGCGGACGGCATTGAAAATGTCATCCGTGTATTGGAGGAGCTGGAAGATGAGCGCATCCGGGAGCTGGACTTTATTGAGCTCAACGCCTGCTCCGGCGGCTGCGTTGGGGGCGTGCTCTGTGTGGAAAACGCCTATGTGGCCAAGGCGCGGCTGCAAAGGCTGCGCAAATATTTGCCGGTTTCCCAAAACCATCTTCGGGCGGACATCCCCCAGGGCATGAACTGGCAGGAGCCTTTGGAGTTTGCGCCGGTACTCACCCTGTCCGATGATTTGAGCGAGGCCATGGAGATGATGATGGAAATCGACAATATTTGCGAAAAGTTCCCGGGGCTGGACTGCGGCGCCTGCGGGGCGCCTTCCTGCCGCTCGTTGGCGGAGGATGTGGTCAAGGGCCAGGCCAAGGAAAGCGACTGCGTGTTCGTCCTCCGGGAGGAAATCCGGCAGATGGCGGACATTTTCAAGAATATTTCCGGCGAAGACCGAAAATGAGAAGAGAAATCCAACGAGAGGAGTGAGAGCGTATGACCGTACAGGAAATGGCCGAAACGTGCGCCTGGAAGGTGTTGGCCGGGGAAGACGGCCTGGACCGGGAAGTGGAGGGCTGCTATGCCGGCGACCTGCTGAGCTGGGTCATGGCCCGGGCACAGAGCGGGGATGTGTGGCTCACGGTCATGGGGAATATCAACGCCATTGCCGTGGCCTCCCTGACAGACTGCGCCTGTATCCTGCTGACGGAATCCGCCGCCCTGGATGAAAACGCCAAGGCCCGGGCAGAGCAGCAGGGGATTCCGGTGCTCACCACCGAGAAGAATACCTATGAAACGGCGGTGCAGGTGGCGCAGCTCCTGCAATCCGGGGCGTTGTCATGAAGCTGCGGTATGATTTGCACCTGCATTCCTGCCTTTCCCCCTGCGGCGATATGGATATGACCCCCAACAATATAGTGGGCATGGCAAAGCTCCTGGGATACGACATCATCGCCCTGACCGACCACAATACCTGCCGCAATACCCCGGCAGCAGTACAGGCGGGGGAGCGTCAGGGGCTGGTGGTGGTGCCGGGCATGGAGCTGTGTACCCGGGAGGAGGCCCACATTGTGTGCCTGTTTCCCACAGCGGAAGCCGCCCTGGCCTTTGGGGAGTGGGTGGAGGCCCATTCTCCCAACATCCCCAACCGGCCGGATATTTTCGGGGAGCAGCTCATTCTGGACGCAGACGACCAGCCCATTGGCACCCAGGAAAATCTCCTGATTGCGGCGGCGGATGTGGGTGTTTATCAGGTACCGGAATTGGTGCGCCAGTATGGCGGCACGGCGTTCCCGGCCCATGTGGACAAGGAGGCCTACAGTATCACCGCCAGCCTGGGCGGCATCCCGGAGGAAATCGGCTTTACCACAGCGGAACTGAGCCCCCGGGCTCACCGGGAAAAGGTGCTGGCCCTGTATCCGGAGCTCCGCTCTATGCGGCTGCTTCAGGACAGCGATTCCCACTATCTGGAGAATATGCCGGACCCAGGGCCGGTGTTGGAGCTGGAAGAAAACACCCCGGCCTGCCTCATTGCCCTGCTGGAATCCCGCCTTTGAAAAGAATAGAGCCCTCTTGGTTCGGAGTCCCGGGCCAAGAGGGCTTTTGCTGTGTGAATGATGAAAAAGCGCCGCCCTCCGACACCAAGTATCGAAGGGCGGCGCTCATTTTATCAGAGAGAATGAATCCAGTTAGGAGTGCTGCTTGCGGCGCTTCCCTGCACGGCCTGCAACCAGCGCAAAGCTCACAGTGAGGGCCAGCGCAGCGGGAAGGATCGCGGTGCTGTCTCCGGTCTGGGGGTTCTCGCCTGGCTGGGTATCGTCCGGAGAAGAGGGGGTGTCCCCGTTGCCGCCGTTGTTGCCGCCCAGCAGGGCAAAGGCTTGTTCTGCGGCCAGCAGGACGTCATAGTTGGAAACCAGTTCCTTCTGGGCGTTGGTGAGGCTGTCATAGGCCTCCCGGGCCGACTGAATGGCCTCGCCGCTGTCAGCGGTGACCGTGCCGATGGCGTCAATCAAATCCATGGCCTCCTGGGCGGCGGCCTGGTCGATTTCTTCCTGGCTCTTTTCGCCCACGTCCGTCAGGTCATAGATGCCGTTTTCCCCATTGGCAAAGCGCCGGTAGGCTTCCAGGGCATAGGCGATCTGGGAAGTGGCCATGCCGTCGGGGGTGTTGCTGCCGCCGAAGGTGGTAAAGCCATTTTCCAGCCGGAAGTCGTCCAGCTTGGCTACCAGGTTGTTGCTGCCGCGGGTGAAGCCGCTGTCCGGATCCAGAGGGTCAATGCCCAGAGAAACCAGGGCGGTGAGCACCTGAGCGGCGGAACAGCCGTTGTCAGCGCCCTCGGCCCAGTAGCCGCAATCATTGCGCATCTGGTCCTGCAGGTAAGTCAGGGCCTTTTCCACAGCCGCCTGCACCTGGGGGTACTGGCTGTTGTTGTAGGGGGCCAGGGCCTGAAGGGTCATGGCGGTGATGTCAATGCTGACGGTTCCGCTGTCAGAAAGGCCGAAGCCGCCGTTGTCGGGGTTCTGGTAGGTAAGGAGTCTTTCAATCAGCGTCTCCCGGTTCCACAGAGCGTCATCGGGAATTTCATATCCCTTGCTGTCCAGAGCCAGCAGAGTAAAGGCCGTCATGTTGGAAGAGAGACGGTCCAGATTGGAGTAGTTGTACATCCGCTCGATAATGTTGATGCCCTCGAGATCGGTGGGGTCCAGCCCCATGACTTCCAGGGTAGTGACAATGCGGAAATAGTCTGTGGGCAGGATGCGGGAGCCGCTTTTCAGCTCTTCCACCACGCTGCTGACATAATCGTTCAGGTCTGTCTGGCGCAGGGTGCCGCCGGAACGGAGAATAGCGAAGATGCTCCACTCTGCCCCATAGATATAGTTGCCTTCCAGGGTGCCCTCCAGATATTCCTGGGCGTGCTGGATGTTCTGGGTCACATAGCGGTCAAAGTCCAGCTCCACGGTTTCCTGGGATTCGGTGACGGTAACCGTGAAGGTAATGGGTTCCAGAGAGTTGGTTTCATCCAGAGGAGTGCCGGTCACAGTGACGGTGCCGGGCTGCAAAGCGGAAAGGGTGTGGGTGGTCTTCGTTACATAACCGCCGGAAGAGGAGAGCTCGTTGCTGACCTGGTCTTTTACCGAGACAATCCCTTCCTTGTCATAGGTCCAGGTAAAACGCTGCTCGGTGGCGTTTGCGGGGTTGGCCACGATGTCCAAATCAATGGAATCGTATTGCTTCATAGTGTAAGAGGTCTGCTCCAGGCTGACGCCCTCCAAGGGGGTTTGATATTGGAAGGTGATGGTCAGGTTCTGGCTGACGGAAGGATTATCCACGCTGGTGACAGTGAACCGGGCCGTGCCGGACTTTTTGGGAACAATGCCGTTTCCATAGGTTTCCTGATACTCGGCAATTTCCGGATCATGGGAGGTCCAGATCACATCTTTGACCGTAGCGTTAGAGGGTTCAATGGTTACGGTATAGCGGCTGTCCGGCGTCAGGCCGGTAGAGGTGATACCGGTATACTGATCCCCCAGGCCGTTCCAGCTGCTGATAGAAAAGGTTTCCGGGTATTCCACCGAGATCCCCGTGACTTCTATCCGCTGGGAAGTGGCGGTAAAGGAGGCCGTTACATCGGGCGCATCGCCGACGGATACGGTGAAGGTGTGCTGGCCGGTAGTCTCTGCATAGAAAGCAATGGTATTGTTGCTGGAATCCAGCCAGATGTATGCGCCATCGTCAGCCTGGACTTCCAGGGCCTGCACCGGGATGGGAACATACTGGGAAGAGCCGGGGATTTTCCCCATAGCGGTGACGGTTTTGGTTTCGGTGCCGCTGAGATAGACAGAGCTGGAAGCGCTCACTTCCCGGCCGTCCTGATACAGCTTCAGGTCGGTAATGCCGCTCTCCACTACTTTTAAAGTAAACGTGGCAATTTCCTCTGCATCGCCAAACAGGGGATTGGAGGAATACACGGTGGCTTCCCGCTCTCCCAAATGGGGATAGAAAATGCCGCCGGAAGAAATGTGAATGATGGAGTTTCCATCCTGGTCTTTTTCATTGCAGGACCAGTACGGGGAAATCCCCTGGGCGCCTTCCAGCTCAAAAGAACCCACATCCAGAGAGGAGAGGGTGATGGTGTTGTTCTCATCTGCTTCCGTAATGTGTCCGTCGTCATGGCGGAAAATCACCCTGGGAGAAGTGGCTTCCTCTCTGGGGGTGACCGTAATGGTGCAGGAGGCCTGCAATGCCCCAACCGAGGCGGTAATAACGGCAGAGCCAGCGCTTTTAGCCACGACCATGCCGTAAGCATCCACAGAAGCGACCTCCGGGTCACTGCTGGAGAAAGTGATGGAGTCCGTAGAGCCGGCAGGGGAAACGGTGGCGTTCAGGCGCAGTCCTTCCCCTTCTTCCAGCTGGGCGGAAGTGCGGTCCAGGGTAATGCTTTCCGCGGAAACAGCGTTTACCGTTACCGGGATGGAGGTCTGGACCTGCTCGTTGGCCTGGGCGGTGATGGTGGCCTGGCCGGCGCCCACTGCATAGAGCATCCCGTCCGGCGTCACCTGTACCACGCTGGTGTCGTCAGAAGACCAGGTAACGGTGTCGGTAGCATCTTCGGGAACCAGTGTGGCGGTCAGCTGCTGGGATTCCCCGACATCCAGGGTGACGGATTCAGGGGTAACCGTCATGTCCGTGGCGCTCTTTTCCGGGAAAGCAACAGACTCCAGTTCCTCAGCAACGCTGTTGACATCCCTTTGGGAGGTTCCCTGGGTCAGGGCGATTTCCAGGGCCTTGTTATACAGCTCCTGATTTTCCTGGATAGCTTCTTCGCTCATGGCAGCCAGGGTCTGGATCAGAGCGTTTTTGTCAACAGACAGCGTTCCGGTTTCCTGGGAGCTGGAAGAATCCGTGTAGTCCTTCAGATTGCTGCCGTAATTATAATTGTAAATCAGACGGACAACGTCTCCATCCTGCAAATCCTTTTTAATGCCCTGCTGGGTGGAGTTTACAAAAGTCCACCAGGCGTTGTCGCCTAAAAGGCTGTCCTCCACCGGGTCCCCGTCGCTGGGTGCAACGGTAACAGACCACCACAGGGAATCGTAAGTAACGGTGCCCTTGCCTTCATAGCCGGCGTTCAGGGCGTCCAGGGCGGTCATGCCTTCGGTGCGTTCCACCTGGGTGGGCGGCAGATAGTAGGTGGCCTGTCCGTCCTCGTCCACATATTCAATGGTGACGGAAACGGTCCCGGCACTCTTCGCGGTGCTTTGGGCGGCGGCGGGCAGGATGGCGCACACCGTCATCACCACAACCAGCAGCAGGCTGGTCCAGCGCCGGAGCGCTTTGCTTGTTCGGTTCATAGTGCTGATTCCTTTCTAAAAAAACAGTTTGATAAAATGTGCAGTTGGGCTTCTTGGCCGGCCTCCCCCTTCCGAATTTTGCGGTTTTCACTCTGCACAGATATGCAAAAACATGCAAAAAACGGCTCGCAGACCTTGCTGCAAGCCGTTTTTACGCAACACAAATATACGGCGCTGCTGATTACCGTCAACGCACCGCGCATAATATGCAGGTCTTCTGGCTCCGGCGTCCTCGTCCATGCAGCCTTCCCGGTTCCCCAGTGGCGTTGTTTGCATCGACTCTTCCGTTACAGCGGCGGCCCCGCGCAGGATTTGCACCTGCTTCCCTTTTCATCCGCCCTCTCCAGGGGAGAGGTTGGAACATACTATGCAGAATGATTCCATTTACGCCTCTATCCTATCACCTGGATTCCCGTTTGTAAAGACTCTTTTCCCGGGGAATTTTCACGAATTTTTCCGGGCGGTTTTACACCATTTTTACAGATTCTTTCGTAAGGGAATCACCATATTCCAGGTGTGGGCAAAGGAATAGGGCTCGTTTCCATCGCCGGTTGCCAGATAAAGATGAGTGGGTTTTCCGTCCTGCAGCAGCAGGAAGGGGCGTTCCAGATTGCACTGGGTGGTCACGCTGCCGTCATCCCATTGCACCGTGCGGCTGTAGGCTTTTGGTGTATCGGCAAACTGCCAGTGAATGCAGTCGTCGCTCTCCCCATAGAGGCCCGCGCCCCATTCGCCGCAGATGCCGCCGCTGCCATTTTTGAAGTCGTCTTTAATGAGCAGCCGGAATTTCCCGTCCTCATACCAGAGATAGGGGTCCTCCAAATGGAAATCCGGATTGGAAAAGGAAAAGATAGGTTGGTCCGAAATCCGCCGGAAGGGCCCCTCGGGCCGGGGCGCCATGGCTGCCCCGATTTGCAGGGTGGCATTGGCATAGCTGCGGGATTTATAGAGCAGATAGGTGGTGCCGTCCGGCAAGATAGCCACTGCCGGGTTGCTGGTGATGGTGCAGTCCCAGTGGGAGCAGTCCCGGGGTTCCAGCAGCGGGGTGTCCCGCCGCTGCCATGGGCCAAAAACTGAGTCCGAAACCGCCAGTCCAATGCGCTTTTGGTTCCACACCTCGATAAACCGCTGGTCGGAAATCTGGCTGGCATGGATGGGGATCGGGCCGCCGTAGGTGGTGCCGATGTAGTAAAGATAGTATTTTCCGTTCCAAAAGCGGATATAGGGGTTGTGGGTGTTCATCCCGTCAAAATATTCCCGACCCCGGCGGGGAAGGACGGTTTCTTCCAGACGGAAAGGCCCCTCCGGGGTATCGCTGGCCGCCCGCACCACCCGGCTGTGAAAGAGCCAGTTGGCTCCAAAGCCCAGTTCCCGCTCCCAGCAGGAGGCGAACATATGAAAGCGGCCGTCCTCCCCTTTGATAACGCTGCCGCACCAGATCATCAGGTCATCCCGAAAAAAGCCTCCGCCCTTGACGGCGGGGAGAAGTTTTTCACGGATTAAATTTTTCATAATAAATCACTCCTCTGGGAAAAGATTCATTTGAAAAAAGGGGTATATATTTTATAGTATACATGTCAATTTCCAGTGAGTATGTTGCGAATATCCTTTTTTACAGCCGCCAAATCAGAATTACACAGCAGGGGAACCAGATAGGTGACTTCCTCGGGAGGCAAGTCCCACCAGCGCAGCTTTAAGAGAAGCCCGATGAGCTCGTCGTCAAAGCGCTTTTTGATGAGCCGGGCCGGGTTGCCGCCGATGACACTGTAGGGTTCAAAGCTTTTGGTTACCACCGATTGCGCCGCTACGATGCAGCCGTCCCCCAGGTGGACGCCGGGCATCACGGTACTTTCCCGGCCAATCCACACATCATTGCCGATGACGATGTCCCCTTTAAAGGGGAGCTGTGAGAGGTGGGGCGGGGCATTCTCTGTCCAGGCGCCGCCCATGACGGCAAAGGGGTAAGCCGTTACGCTGCTGATCCGGTGGTTGGCCGGCCCCATGATGAATTTGACGCCGCTGGCAATGGAGCAGAACTTCCCGATGATCAAGCGGTCGCCGAATTCCGGCCAGTTGAACAGGACGTTGTTCTTTTCAAAGGCGGTGGGGTCTATGGGGTCGTCGTAATAGGTGTAGTCGCCAACCGAGATATTGGGGGCGGTGACTACGTTTTTGAGGAAACAGGAAGTCCCGTATTCGTTTGGGAAAACCTGATTGGGATCTGGGATAGGCTGCATGAAACCTCTCCTTTCCGCAGTTGCCCGGCGGTTATTCCCCGTCGGCCTGGGATTCCTCGTTTTCCTGCTTGGCCTGGACGCGGTCCATCCATACAGCCACCAGGAATCCTGCGGCAAAGCACACAATGCTCAGGAGAAGCTGCCAAATATCCGTAAAGGAGGTGGGGAGGATCATCAGCACGGAAGCAATCATAAAGCCCATGATGACCCGGGAGGTGACCACATAGTGGTTCTTCAGCAGCCGGACCATAATCCGGGAGCAGAGGAGCAGCACCGCCAAAAAGCCCAGCAGCAGGGGAATAATTACCATGGGGTCCAGATTGCCGATGCCGCCGGCCATAGGCTCATAGAGGCCCATGAAGATCAGCAGGGAGGAGGAGCTCAGGCCGGGCACCACCAGGCTCAGGCCCCAAATGGCCCCGCAGAAAATATACCAGCCAAAGTTGGGGGTTACCGTGCCGCCCATGCTGCTCTCCAATACATTAAAGAGAACAAAGGCAGCCGCCAGGGTGATAATAAAGGGGCCCCAGCCTTTTTTGCCTTCTTCCCCGCCGGTGGTTTTCTGCATCATTCCCGGCACCGTGCCGCAAATCAGGCCGGCAAACAGGGCAATGGCCGCCGCAGCTGCCGCGGCAAAGAAGAGCTCCACCACCTTTGCCAGCAGGACAAATCCCACGGCGCCGCCTGCCAGCAGGGGCAGGAACAGGCGGTAGTGCTTCCGAAAGGTGCGGATGGGGTGGGAGAACAACTCCATTAAGGTTTCATAAAATCCAAAGGCCACGCAGAGCACGCCGCCGCTGATTCCCGGGAGAATGGCTCCGGTGCCCACCAAAGCGCCCTGAACAAAATGCAGGATGGGCTGCAGGAACTTACGGTTTTTCTTCATGGTATCACCTGTCTCATTAAAATTTCGTAGGGCCCCGGCTGTCCCGGAGAGGGGAATTTAAAAAACATTGTATCCTGTTTTCTGCAAACTTGCAAGACTCTCTTCCACTGTTTCGGACGCGGAGGAATTTTTTGGAGGGTCTCTGTTTGGGAAAGTAAAATCGAAAAGGTTTCTTTGTGCAGATATTGCGACAAAATGGGGAGATATTTATTGAATACCCAATATTTCAAAAAAATATTTGCTCCGGTGTTGATGTAAAAAAACTGTGAAAGTTTTATCAAGAGTATTTTTACGCCTGAAAAACAAGGGGTTCAAGTGGGTTGTTGCAAGAAAAAACATGATTCGTCATAAAAAAGATACAAATTCGATGCATTTTAACGTTATACTACAAGGAGTATCAAAAAAAAGGAGACGGTTCCTAATTCCCGGAGGGAGCCGGGATTTTGGCAGGCCGCGGGTTCTTAGGAAGCGGCTGAAAGACGGCCACCGCCCCCGTATGATTCAGAATGAGAGTGTAAAGAAAGGACGTGAACTCCATGGCTAACCAGGAGTATGTGGATATTTACAGTTATTCGACCCCTCCCTCTCAGCGGGGAGGCGGAAGAAGGAAGCCCCCTAAAAAGAAAAAATCCCGGTGGAAGAAAGTTTTGATTTCCGTTTTTTCCATTGTGCTGATTTTGGCGGGGGCATTGTTTTGCGCTGCCTGGTATTTTGTAGGAGACCTGAACATTGACCTGAATTTCCCCAAGTCCGATGAAGAATTGGGCATTGAAGGCGCCGCAGAGGTGGATGACGTCACCAATATCGCCCTCTATGGCATTGATTCCCGCACCCATGACGATCAAGGCCACGCTGACGCCACCATGATTCTCTCGGTGGACCGGGTACACAATAAGCTCAAGCTCATCTCGATCCTCCGGGATACCCAGGTGCAGGTAGAGGGCTATGGCAAGGCCAAGATTACCACTTCCTATTGGTGGGGCGGCGCGCCTTTGGCCATTAAGACCATGAATCAGAATTTTAACCTGAATGTCCGGGATTATGTCAGCGTAAACTTTGACCAGATGGCGGATGTGGTCAATGCGGTAGGCGGCGTGGAGATCGATGTCACAGCAGAAGAGGCGGCAGAGCTCAATAAGCATATGCAGGGCCTGGGCATTTACGGCAACGATGTGACGGAAACGGGCCTGATTACCCTCAACGGCGACCAGGCAGTGTCCTATGCCCGTATCCGGGATATTGGCACCGATACCGCCCGGGCCGGCCGGCAGCAGGAGGTGCTCATGGCGATTTTCGATAAAGTCAAGGGCATGGGCCTGACGGATTACCCGGGCTTTATTAAGCAGATGGCCCCCTTGGTGACCACCTCCCTGGATTATGGGGAGATGATTGCCCTGGCCAGTATCCTCCCCAATGACCCGAAGCTGGAAACCTATGTAATCCCCGGCGAGGAAGAGGACGCTTGGGGCGGCATTGACGACGGCGCTTGGGTCTGGCAGTATGACTTGGAGGCTGCCGGCGAGCACATCCACCGGATTATTTACGAAGACGGTGACACCGGGAGCAGCAGTTCCTCTGCGGAATAAGGAATCTGGAGCGGGGCGGCTCCCCGTATATTATGATGAAAATTGAGAAAGGCAGGAGTTTTTATGAATCGCGAACCGATTCTGGTAATTATGGCTGCGGGAATGGGCAGCCGGTACGGCGGCATGAAGCAGATCGACCCGGTTGGGAAAAATGGGGAGATCATCATTGACTATTCCCTGTATGACGCCATGGAGGCAGGGTTTCACCGGGTGATTTTTATTATCCAAAAGAAAAACGAAGAGGATTTCCGGCAAATGGTGGGCGACCGTATTTCCGGGAAGATGGAGGTCCAGTATGCTTTCCAGGAGCTGGAGGACCTGCCACAGGGGTATTCCGTGCCGGAAGGCCGCCAAAAGCCCTGGGGCACTGGCCAAGCGGTTTTGGCCTGCCGGAAGCTCATTGACGCGCCTTTTGCCGTCATCAATGCCGATGATTTTTACGGACGGGAAGGCTTTGCAAAGATTTACCGGTTCCTGAAGGAGTTGCCCCAGGAGGAGGAAAACCGTTTTGCCATGGTGGGCTATACCCTGAAAAATACCCTGACGGACAACGGGTATGTCTCCCGGGGGGTGTGTTCTCTCAGCGGCAGCAGCTTGCAGGGCATTACCGAGCGCACCCGCATTGAAAAGGCCCCCGAGGGAGGCGCGCGGTTCAGCGAGGACGACGGGGAGACCTGGACGTCGCTGGACCCGGAATCTGTGGTTTCCATGAACCTGTGGGGCTTCCCGGCCTCCATGATCGGGGAAATGGAACAGCGCTTTGCCTCCTTTTTGGAAAAGACCCTGCAGGAAAACCCGTTAAAAGGGGAGTATTACTTGCCCAGCGTTGTCAACCAGCTGCTGGAAGAGGGCAAGGTTCAGGTAGAGGTGCTGCGCTCCCACGATAAGTGGTACGGGGTTACCTATCGGGAGGATAAGCCGGTAGTCCAGGCGGCCCTGGCCCGGATGGCGGAAGAAGGGGTCTATCCCAGCCCGCTGTTCGGCTGAAAAATATAGAAAAGAAGTCTCTGTCCCACAGTCAAGCGCGTGGGGCAGAGACTTTTTTGGTTTAGTCCAGTTTTTGAATTTCCCGATAGATTTCCTGCATCCGCACGTCAATGGCGGCAATGGCGTCCGCGCTTTCCAGCATGGCGTCGGAGATAGACTGGGGAATGGTCTTGTCCGATTTGTAGCGCAGGTCGTGTTCCAGGCTGGCCCAGAAATCCATGGCTACCGTGCGGATTTGCACCTCTACCGTCACATATTCCGTGCTTTCCGAGAGGAAAACGGGAACAGAGAGGTCCAGATGCAGGCTCCGGTATCCATTATAATTGGGGTGCTGGATGTAGTCCTGGCGTTTCACCAGTTGGATGTCCCATTGGCGCAGGAGCATGTCCGCCACATCGTACACATCGTCAATGTAGCAGCACACCACCCGGATGCCGGCAATATCGTTGAGGTTCTTTTTGGCGGAGTCCGCGCTGACATCCAGGCCCTTTCGCTTCAGCTTCCGCAGAATGCTGTGGGAGGATTTAAGCCGGCTCTCAATGTGGTGGATGGGATTGCGGGAAAACCGGACATTAAAATCTTCATTGAGGATTTCCAGCTTTGTCTGGATTTCTTTCATAGCTGCGTTATAGAGATGCTGCAACTCCAAGAGTTCCTGAAGACTATGAAACAGCTCGCCGTCGGCCTGTTCCGCCGGAAAGAGCGGCGCCGAGGGATGATTTTTCATAAAGAATGGCTCCTTTCCATATGATGAAGCACAGATTTTTCAGGCGATTACCTTTATCTTAGCAGAGACCGGGGCAAATGTACAGCCCAACTGGGACAGCCCCTCACCTTTTGACGGCAATGCACATACAATGTACAGGGCGATTCATCGTCCGATTGATAAAGACTGAAAGGAGAGTTTCAGATGAATATTTACAGGCCGTCTGAAACCTGCGGATGCAATTGCCAGCGCTGGCCCAGTAATCCCTCCTGCTCTCCCTGCTGCCCACCGTCTACCTGTTGTGTGCCTGGCCCCAGAGGCCCCATAGGCCCAACCGGCCCACAGGGCGTGCAGGGGATGCAGGGGATTGAGGGCCCCACCGGCCCCACTGGTGTAACTGGCGTCACCGGCCCGACCGGCCCCACTGGTGTAACTGGCGTTACTGGCCCGACCGGCCCCACTGGTGTAACTGGCGTTACTGGCCCGACCGGCCCCACTGGTGTAACTGGCGTCACCGGCCCGACCGGCCCCACTGGTGTCACTGGCGTCACCGGCCCGACCGGCCCCACTGGTGCAACTGGTGTTACCGGCCCGACCGGCCCCGCTGGTGTAACTGGCGTCACTGGCCCGACTGGCCCCACTGGTGCAACTGGCGTCACCGGCCCGACCGGCCCCACCGGTGCAACTGGCGTCACTGGCCCGACCGGCCCCACTGGTGCAACTGGTGTTACCGGCCCGACCGGCCCCACTGGTGTAACTGGCGTCACTGGCCCGACCGGCCCCACTGGTGTAACTGGCGTCACTGGCCCGACCGGCCCCACCGGTGCAACTGGTGTTACTGGCCCGACCGGCCCCACTGGTGTGACTGGCGTTACCGGCCCAACCGGCCCCACCGGTGCAACTGGTGTTACTGGCCCGACCGGCCCCACTGGTGTAACTGGCGTTACCGGCCCAACCGGCCCCACTGGATCCGCAGGAACAACCGGCACAGCGGCTACCGTGCGGGTGGGAACCGTTACTACCGGTGATCCCAATACCCAAGCAGCTGTGACCAACTCCGGAACCGAGCAGAATGCCGTGTTGGATTTCACCATTCCTCGAGGCAGCGATGGCGGCAATGCGCCGGTTCAGCTGCTTTCCGCTTATTCTACGCCGCCGCAGACCGGGGCAACGGGAACGGTATTTCTGTTCGACCGGAATGCCGCGTCATACGGGAATGCCATTACGCATACCAATGGAAGTGGAAGTTTTTCGATTCAGCAGCCGGGGGTTTATTTAGCTTCTTTTAACGGTTCCATCGGCCCTGCGTCCGGCGTTACCTTCCCCATGAATGTGGGGGTTTCCCTGACCCAGGGCGGGACTGCCATTCCGGGAGCATCCTCCCAGCACACCTTCCACACCTCTTCGGACACCGCTACGGTAGCGTTTACCGCGCCGGTTACCGTTTCCTCCGCGCCTTCTTCTCTGGAAGTCGTAGGTTCGGCAGGCTCCTATTTCTACAGCACCATTTCCCTGACATTGTACCGCTTAGGGGACATTCCGTCTTAAAAAAGAACCGATAGAAAATCATTGAGGAAGGGAAGCCAAAGGGTCTGCGGCTCCCCTTCCTTTTGTTTTAGGAGGGGTGTACATGGTCACCGTCAGCCTTTGTATGATCGTCAAAAATGAGGAAGCGGTTCTGGCCCGCTGCTTGGATTCTGTCAGGGACCTGGTGGAGGAAATCCTCATTGCCGATACCGGCAGCAGCGACCGGACAGCGGAAATCGCCCGGCAGTATACGCCCTTGGTGTTTTTCTTTCCCTGGCAGGACGACTTTTCCGCAGCGCGGAATGCATCCTTTGCCCGGGCCAGAATGGATTACTGCCTGTGGCTGGATGCGGACGATGTGATGGAAGAGGAGGATAGGGCCCGGTTCCTGGCGCTGAAAGAGTCCCTTTCCCCAGACGTGGATGTGGTGATGCTTCCCTATCACGGGGCGGTGGATGAACAAGGGCGGCCCACCCTCACCTATTACCGGGAGAGGCTGCTCCGGCGGGAAAAAGGGTTCCGGTGGCAGGGAGCGGTCCATGAATCCATTCCCCCTCAGGGAAATATTCTGTACAGCGATGCGGCAATTACCCATCGGAAGCTCCATTCGGGGGATTCCGGGCGGAACCTGCGGATCTATCAGGGGCTTTTGGCCCGGGGGGAGACTCTTTCTCCACGGGACCAATTCTATTATGGCCGGGAGCTGTTTTATCACCAGCAGTATGGGGAGGCCTGCCGGGTGCTGGAAGGCTTTTTGGATACCGGGGAGGGCTGGAAGGAAAACTGCCTGGAAGCCTGCCGGGTGCTCTCCCAATGCCGCCGGGCCATGGGGGAACCGGAAGCCGCTTTGGCAGCCCTGCTCCGGGGTTTGGAATACGGCCCGCCAAGGGGAGAGTTTTGCTGCGACATAGGGGGCGCCTTTTTTGAGAAAAAGGACTATGAGACGGCGCTGTTTTGGTATGACGCCGCTGCCCGGCAGAGCCCCGACATCCAAACCGGCGGGTTTGTCCAGCCGGACTGCTACGGCTATATCCCCTGGCTGCAAATGAGCGTGTGCTGGTACTGGCTGGGAGACCTGGAAAAGGCCGTCCAGTGCAACGAAAGGGCGGAAACTTTCCGTCCCGGCGACTTGGCCTGCCGGCAGAACCGGGCCTTTTATCAGGAACAGCAGGGAGGGGCGTCTCCCGGAATTGATGGTTGCCCCTTGGAAGAGAAGCGGGTATAATAGAAAAGATAAAGATTGAAAAGATACCGATTTTGGAGATTGGAAAATGAAAAGAGGATGTGACGGTATGGGGGCAAATCAGGTTTGCGGAATTATTGTGGCAGCGGGGAGTTCCTCCCGGATGGGAGGGGAAACCCCAAAGCAGTTTATAGAGCTGCTGGGGGAGCCGCTGCTTTGCCACACCCTCCGGGCGTTTGAACAGGCCCGGCAGATACAGGAGATTGTCGTGGTGTGCCGCTTGGAGGATCAGGACATGGTAGAGCGGCTGACAGCTCCCTTTGCTAAAGTGCGGGCAGTGGTGCCCGGCGGGGCTACCCGGCAGGAATCCGTGCGGGAAGGGGTAAAAGCGGCGGAGGGCGCCGATCTGGTGGCCATCCATGACGGCGCCCGGCCCCTGGTAACCCCTGAGGAGATCGACCAGGTGGTGGTGGACGCCCGGGCCTGGGGAGCTTCTTCCCTGGCAGTGCCGGTAGTGGATACCATCAAAGAAGTAGGGGAAGGGGAGCTGGTTTCCCACACGCCGGACCGGGCCTCCCTGCGGGCGGTGCAGACGCCCCAGGTGTTTTTCCGGGAGGAATATTTGACGGCCTTGGCCAAAGCCCAGGCGGCAGGCCGGGATTTTACCGATGACTGCCAGCTCATGGAGTTCTCCGGCCGGCAGGTGCATTTGTGCCCCGGGGAGCGGAGCAACCTGAAGGTCACCACCCCGGAAGACCTGTTGTTTGCCCGGGCGATTTTGGAGGAGCGCCGGAAGACCCCTTCCATGCCCCGTCTGCGGGTGGGCCATGGCTATGACGTGCATCGGCTGGTGCCCGACCGCAGGCTGATTTTAGGCGGCGTGGAGATTCCCTGGGAAAAGGGCCTTTTGGGCCACTCTGACGCCGATGTACTGGCCCATGCCGTGGCGGATTCCCTGCTGGGGGCGGCGGCCTTGGGGGACATCGGCAAGCTCTTCCCGGATACAGACCCGGCCTATGCCGGCGCCGACAGTCTGGTCCTTTTGGGGCAGGTGTGCCGGGTAGTCCGGGAGCAGGGCCATGAAATCCTGAACCTGGACGCTACGATTCTGGCCCAGGCGCCCAAGCTCCGGCCCCATATTGACGCGATGCGCAAGAACCTGGCCGCCGCCTGCGGCATCTCGCCCCACTGGGTCAGCGTCAAGGCCACCACGGAGGAGGGCTTGGGCTTCACCGGTTCCGGAGAGGGCATTGCCGCCCATTGTGTCTGTTTATTGCTCTAAGGGGGCAGATTTCCACAGGCCTGCATATTCTGAAAAGAGCGGGGGCCTTTTCCTTTTTAGGGCTGCCGGAGCGGAAGACCGTCGGCGGTCCGGAGGGTTCCCCAATTTTCAGAGAGGTGGTCTTTCGGATGGAAAAACCTGTAATACAGGTCAGTTCCGTCACATATGCAATAAAAAGCCGCGACCTGCTGTTCCGTTATGGGATCAGGGCCTATGTGGAGCGAAGCACCCGTTCCAGCAGGGCCGGCTGCGGATACGGCTTATATGTGCCGGAAAATACAGACCGGGCGGAGCAGATCCTCCGCCGGGCGCATATACGGGTGCTGGGCAGGATAGAAAGGTCGGAGATGCGATGATCTATCTGGACAATGGGGCAACAACGTTTCCCAAGCCGCCGGCAGTCCGGGGAGCCGTTGCCCGGGCGCTGCAAAAGCTGGGCGCCAATCCCGGCCGGGGCGGCTATCCCATGAGCATGGCCGCTGCGGAAGAAGTGTATGCCTGCCGCCAGGCGGCCTCGGAGTTCTTTCACAGCGCCGGGCCGGAAACAGTGGTGTTTCCCCTGAACTGCACCCAGGGCATCAATATGGTGCTCAAGGGCTGGCTGCGGCTGGGGGATCATGTGGTGGTTTCGGATTTGGAGCACAACGCCGTCATGCGGCCCCTGGAAGCCCTGCGGGAAAGGGGCGTCTCCTATACGATGGCCCATGTGGCCATTGGCGACCACGACGCAACCATGGACGCCTTTCGCCGGGCCCTGACGGCCAAAACCCGGCTGATTTTTTGCACTCATGCCTCCAATGTGTGGGGCGCCCGCCTGCCGGTGGAGCGCATCGCGGCCATGGCCCGGGAATACGGGATTCCCTTTGGTCTGGATTGCGCCCAGAGCGCTGGCATCCTGCCCTTGGACATGGAGGGCATGGGCATTGATTTCCTGTGTGCGGCGGGGCATAAAGGGCTTTATGGGCCTATGGGCACGGGGATTCTCTTGACGTCCAAACCCCTGGCGACTATTCTGGAAGGCGGGACGGGCACAAACTCCCTGGCCATGCGCCAGCCGGAGGAAATGCCGGAGCGCCTGGAGAGCGGTACCCTCAATGTGCCGGGGATTGCCGGGCTGCGGGCTGGGATTGCATTTGTAAAAGCGCGCCGGGAAAACATTTACCGCCACGAGATGCGGTATGTGCAGATGCTGTACGACCGGCTGAAGCAGATTCCCCAAGTGGTCCTCTATACGCCCCGGCCGGACCCCCGGTATTTTGCCCCGGTGCTTTCCTGCAATATCCGGGAAATGCCCAGCGAAGAGGCGGGCGCACTGCTGGGCCGTCAGGGCATCGCCGTGCGGGCAGGGCTTCACTGCGCCCCGGCAGCTCATCAGGCCATGGGGACCTTGGAGCAGGGGGCGGTGCGGATGGCGCCTTCCGCTTTCAGCAGCTTTGAGGAGATTGAGCAGGTCGCCGCCGGGTTCCGGAATATTGTCCGCAGCCGCCGGTAAGGGGATGCCCTGTTTCCGATTTTTAAAATTCCTGTAAAGAAATTCCGCAAAAAGATTGCATCTGGTTACAGATATGGTAGAATAAATTCAGAGGGAATCATAGGACAGCCGGGGGATTTCGCCTTGGCTGGAAAGAAGAGAAACACAATCCGCACGGCGGGACGGAAGGACGGAAAGCCATGGAAGTAGTGATGAGCTTTATACAGCGGTATTGGGACTTATTTATCAATTTGATCCGCCAATTTACGTTTCGGGACGCCATTGATGTATTGGTGGTTTCCTTTATTATCTACAGCGGCATTAAGCTGGTGCGGGAATCTCGGGCAGAACAGCTGGTCAAAGGCCTGCTGCTGGTAGTGGTGGTCTTTTTCCTGGCCAATACCCTCCAGCTTTATATGCTTCGGGAAATCCTGATGCTGTTTTTCCAGTTTGCCTTTGTGGCGGTGCTCATTGTGTTTCAGCCGGAGCTTCGCCGTGCTTTGGAGCAGATGGGGCGCAACGGCGTCAGTAAGCCGCTTTCCCTGGCCTCAGCGCCAAAGGACGTAGAGGAGGAAATCAAAAGCCAGCGCAAGGGAATCAACGCGGCGGCAGATGCCTGCATCATTCTCCAGCGGCAGAAGATGGGCGCGCTCATTGTGTTTGAGCGGAAAACCAAACTGAAAGAAATCGTAGACACCGGCACGGTGGTGGACGCCGACCCCTCCGCGCCTTTGATTGGCAATATCTTTTTTAACAAGGCCCCCCTCCACGATGGCGCCATGGTGATGCGGGAAGGCCGGGTTCATGCGGCGGGCTGTATCCTCCCCCTGACCAAAAATGACAGCATCAGCGTGGATTTGGGTACCCGCCACCGGGCGGCGATCGGTATGAGTGAAAACTCCGACGCCGTAGTCGTGGTGGTCTCGGAGGAAACCGGGCAGATTTCCATTGCCGTCAACGGAGTGCTCACCCGGAATTATACCCGGGAGACCCTGGCGAATACCTTGGAGCGTCTGACGCTTCCGGAGAGCGGAACGGAGAAAAAGAGAAGCGGTATCTTCAGCGTAAGAAGGAGGGGGAAAAAAGAATGAAGTGGAAAAAGTGGGGAAAAAGCAGTACTCCGAAGGAAACAGAAAAGCAGAGCCCCCAAAAAGAACCGGATGGCCAGAAGAAGAAAAGGCGCCTGAAGATTTCGGAGCTGTTTTATAATAACCATTTTGTCATGGCGTTTTCCCTGGTGTGCGCCCTGATCCTTTGGTTTGTCATGGCCATGACCAATACCACGGAGCGTCCCTGGGAAGTCAGCGGCGTGGCGGTGGATGTAGTGCTTTCGGACGCTGCGCAGCAGGCAAATCTGAAGGTATTTGAACAGTCGGATACCACCGCTACGGTGTCGGTTACCGGCAACGGCGTCATTGTCAATCGCCTGCAAAGCTCCGACCTGACGGTAGAAGCCACCCTGACCTTGTCGGCAGAGGAAATTCCCAACGGGCTGACCGAGTATACCCTCCCGCTGGAGCCCCGCAAAGCCGCGGGCAGTGAGTTGACAGACTATCAACTGGTGGATGTCAACCCGCAGGAAGTCACCGTGCTGGTGGACCAATATGAGGAAAAGACCTTTACCATTGAAAGCAGTTTGCAGTATGGCAGGGACAATCAGTATTTCTATAATGAACCCAGCCTTTCTTCGGAGTCTGTGACGATTTCCGGTCCCAAGAGCTCCGTGGATAAAGTCAGCCGTGTGGTAGCGGAATATGAGACCAGTGATGTGCTGACATCCACCCGGGCCTTTACCTGCACCCTGGTGGCCTATGATGAAAACGGCAACCAGGTAGAGGACCAGTATTTGGAATACAGTATTCAGGAAGTAGACGCTACGGTGTCGGTGCTGCCCCGGGAAGAATGCGACCTGTCGCCCAATGGCATCAATATGCCGGAGAGCTTCCCAGTGAGCCGGATGTCGGTGGACCCGGCCAGTATTGTCATTGCCGGGCCGGAGGACGCTCTGCAAAATCTGGACGCCATTGCCTTGGAGCCCGTGGACTTTTCCGAAGTGGATTTGGATCATACGACATTTACGCGGAGCATATCGCTGCCGGCTGGGTTTAAAAACATCAATAACGCCTGGGAGGCAGAGGTCACCGTCAATCTGGAAGGGTATTCGCAAAAGTCCCTGACCATCAACAAACAGAATATCGTGGTGCAGAACGCGGCGGCAGGGCAGTCTGTGGACGTCCTGACGGAGAATCTGGAAATCCAGGTAGTAGGTCCCCAGAGCCAGGTGGAGGCCCTGACAGCGGCTAATGTATATGCCAGGCTGGATATGAGCGGGCAGGCAAACTTGACGGGAGCGGCAGAGCTGCCGGTAACCATCAGCTTTACCAATGCTTCCGGATGCTGGGCTTACGGAAAGTATACCGTCAGCGTCCAGGTGGAAAAGCAATAAACCGTACAGTTAAAGCAAAAGCCGGAGAGCGCTTTCCAGAAGGAAGGCTTCTCCGGCTCTTATTTTTTACTGCTTTTTTACAGTGCTTCGGGCTTCCTGATATTTGTGAAAAATCACCGGGAAGGACTCAGGATGGTATTGAATTGAGCGGGGGGAAATGGTACAATATAAAAAATATACGCGTTTGTCACAGTGTAGGAAGAGCGGTGAGCTTGTGCGGATTCAGAATTGGAAAGTACGTCATTTAGATAAGGAAAATGCAGCCAGGATCGCGGAACAAACCGGGGTCCCTCTTTTCTTGTCCATGATGCTGGAGGCCCGGGGATTCCGGACGCCGGAAGCGGTAAAAGCCATGCTGCAAAATGACGAGGCCCTCCCCGATCCTTTTTTGCTCCCGGATATGGACAAGGCGGCAGCCAGGCTCCGCCGGGCCATTGATAGCTTTGAGAGGATCGCCATTTATGGGGACTATGACGCCGATGGCGTAACGGCTACGGCCCTGCTTTTTTCCTATCTGCAAACCTGCGGCGCAAACGCCATGTACTATATTCCCGACCGGGAAAAGGAAGGCTATGGCATGAATCTGGCTGCCGTAGAGCAGCTGGCAGAGAACGGCGTCAAGCTCATTATAACGGTGGATAACGGCATTGCCTCTCATCAGGAAATCGCCCGAGCCAAGGAATTGGGGATGGATGTAGTGGTGACGGATCACCACCGGCCCCAGGAAACCCTGCCGGAGGCCCTGGCTGTGGTGGACGCCTGGCGTCAGGATGTTTCCTGTCCCTGCCGGAATTTTTCGGGGGTGGGGGTGGCGTTCCAGCTGGTGGCCGCCCTGGAAATGGAAGACGGGGACCCCCGAAGCCTTTTGGAAAATTATGCGGATTTGGCGGCTATCGGTACCATCGGGGATGTGGTGCCCCTGGTGGGGGAAAACCGGGCGCTGGTAAAAGCGGGCCTGCGGCTTTTGCAGGAGCCGGAGCGGGAAGGCATCCGGGCCCTGATACGGGAAGCCTCTATGGAGGGGCGCACCATGAATGCGGTGAATGTGGCGTTTACCCTGGTGCCCCGGATTAACGCTACCGGGCGCATGAGCCATGCGGACCGGGCCGTGACCCTGCTTGTCAGCGAGGACCCGGAAGAGGCGCAGAGTTTGGCCCAGGATATTTGCGAATACAACGACCAGCGGAAAAAAGCGGAAATGGAAATCCTCCGGAAAGTGGGCGAGCAGCTCAGCCGGGAACCGGACCGCCTTTTAGACCGGGTGCTGGTGGTAGAAGGCGAGGATTGGCATCACGGGGTCATTGGGATTGTGGCGGCCCGGCTGGTAGAAAAATACGGCAAGCCCTGTATCGTCCTTTCCCTGACGGGAGGGGAGGCCCGGGGTTCCGGCCGGAGCGTGGAGGGCTTCTCCCTGTTTGAAGCGGTGAGCGCCTGTGCGCCTTTGCTCACCCGGTATGGCGGCCACCCCATGGCGGCGGGCATGACCTTGCCCCTGGAAAATGTGGCCCAATTCCGGCATAGGCTCAATGCATTTGCGGCCCAGCAGGGGGAAATGCCCGTTCCGGAGCTGACCCTGGACTGCCGGCTGAATCCGGCGACTTTGCAGGTGAAGCTGTGCGATATGCTGGCGCAATTAGAGCCCTTTGGCGAGGGGAACCCGCCCCCGCTTTTCGGCTTGTACAATATGACCTTAATGGAAATCACGCCGGTGGGGGAAGGCAGGCATCTGCGGCTCACCCTGCGCAAAGAAGATGCGGTAGTCCGGTGTATGCGGTTCGGGGTGTCCCCGGAGGAGTTTCCCTATGAGCCGGGCGACGTGATGGATTTGGCCGTGACGCTGGACGTCCGGGAATACCGGGGAGAACCGACCCTGAGCATTGTGGCTCGGGAATGCCGGCCCTCCCATCAGGATTTGCTGGCCCTGCTGCGGCAGCAGCGGGTGTATGAGGCTTTCCGGCGGGGTGAAGAACTGTCCGCCCAGGAGAGACAGGCGCTGCTTCCCACCCGGGCAGATTTTGCCGAAGTCTACCGGTTTTTGCGAGGGAATCAAGGCTGGAAGGGCCCAGAGGAGTTTTTGTGGCTGCGCCTGCAAAAGCAGGAACTTTCTATGGGCAGGCTCCTAGTGATATTGGATGTTTTGGAGGAAAGGGGGCTTTTGCGGAAAGAGGAAAAGGGGGAAGATTTGCTGCTGGAGCTGCTTCCGGTGAAGCAGAAGGCAGATCTGACGGCTTCGCCTGTTTTGAGGAAGTTAGAAGAACAGAGGAAGAAGGAGGGCTTTTAAAATGGCGGTCAGGCATGGACAGACATACGAGGAACTGCTGGAGTTGATCCAGGGAAGCGGCCGGGAATTCGATATGGAAATGATCGGCAAGGCCTATCATCTGGCGGATGGCGCGCATCAGGGACAAAAACGCCTTTCCGGGGAACCCTATATCATCCATCCCCTGGCGGTAGCCTGCATCCTGGTGGAGCTGGGAATGGATTCCGAATCTGTGGTAGGGGGCCTGCTCCACGACGTAGTGGAGGACACGGATTATACCCTGGAAGATATTCGGAAGCTCTTTAACCCCCAGGTGGCCAACCTGATTGACGGCGTCACCAAGCTGGGCAAAATCCCCTATTCTTCCCGGGAGGAGCAGCAGGCGGAGAATATCCGGAAAATGCTCATCGCCATGTCGGAGGATATCCGGGTCATCATTATCAAGCTGGCGGACCGGCTCCACAATATGCGGACCCTGGAGTTTAAGCCGCCGCAAAAGCAGCGGGATACGGCTTTGGAGAGCATGGAGGTATACGCCCCCATCGCCCACCGGCTGGGTATCCGGGCTGTGAAAGAAGAGCTGGAAGACCTTTCCCTGCAATACCTGGATCCGGTGGCGTATCACGAAATCGAGGACGCCCTGGCCATGCAGAGCAAGGACCGGGCCGCCTTTATTGAGCGCACCAAAAAGGAGATCAAACAGCGGGTCTCTACCATTATTCCCAATGTGTATCTGGAAGGCCGGGTAAAGAGCATCAACGGCATCTACCGCAAGATGTTTATCCAAGGGAAGAATCTGGATGAAATCTATGATGTCTATGCGGTTCGGGTGATTGTGGATACGGTGACGGACTGCTACAATGTGCTGGGCCTGATTCACGATATGTTCCGGCCCATCCCCAACCGGTTTAAGGATTATATCTCCACCCCAAAGCCCAATATGTATCAGTCCCTGCACACCACGGTGCTCAGCGCGGACGGCATCCCTTTTGAAGTGCAGATTCGCACCTGGGAAATGCACTACACCGCGGAATACGGCATTGCCGCCCACTGGAAGTATAAGCTGGGCATGACCCGCAGCAACTCTATGGACGAGCGTCTGGCCTGGATTCGCCAGATGCTGGAAAACCAGAAGGACAACGAGGACGCCACGGATATTGTCCGGGCCATTAAGAGCGACCTGGCTCCGGAAGAAGTCTTTGTGTTTACTCCCAAAGGACAGGTTATCAGCCTGCCGGCCGGCTCTACGGTCATTGACTTTGCCTATGCCATCCACAGCGCCGTGGGCAACCGCATGGTGGGAGCCAAGGTGGATAAGCGCATTGTCCCCATTGACTACAAGGTCAAGACCGGCGAGATTGTGGAAATCCTCACCACCAAGGAAGTGGGCCACGGCCCCAGCCGCGACTGGCTGAAAATTGTCAAGACCAGCGAGGCCCGGAACAAGATTCGCCAGTGGTTCAAAAAAGAGCGCCGAGAAGAAAATATTGTGGAAGGCCGTTCCGAGCTGGAACGGGAATTCCGCCGGAACAATATTGAGCTCACCGACGAGATCCTGCAAAACCTCATGGATACGGTGGGCAAGCGCAACAGCTGCGCCACCCTGGATGACCTCTATGCGGCTATTGGCTACGGCGGCATCCAGCTTTGGAAGATTATGCCCCGGATCCGGGAAGAATACAACAAGGCCCGCAGAGCCGCCGCCCAGGAGGCCGCTGCCCAGCACGCCCACCTGATGCAAAAGCAGGCCCAGCAGACCAAAGCCAAAACAGCCGGCGGCGTGCTGGTGGAAGGGGTGGATAACTGCCTCATTAAGTTCTCCAAATGCTGCAACCCCCTCCCCGGCGACGAGATTATCGGCTTTATTACCCGGGGATTCGGCGTCTCCATCCATAAGCGGAACTGCTCCAACGTGCCCGCCCGCATTGAGGATGCACCGGAGCCGGAACGCTGGGTGCGGGCCCATTGGGCGGGAGAGGTCAAGGAGGATTTCCAGACGACCCTGGAGATTGTGGCCGAAGACCGCTCCGGCCTGCTGGCCGATGTGACCCAGCAGCTCTTTGCCATGCGGCTGTCCATCCACTCTCTCAATTCCCGGGAGCTGAAGGACGGCTCGGCGGTGATTTACGCCACCTTTACGGTAAACGGGCTGGACCATTTGAAAACCGTCATGGAGCGACTGAAGGGCATTGCCAATGTCCGCTCCGTGGAACGCGCATAAAGATACAGGCAGGAATCGGGCCGCTGCAAAATTTGCGGCGGCCTGTATGCTATGGGGAGATTTGACTCCTATATAGAGACAGAAAGGAACAACAACATGCTCACGGTACAGAGAATTTGCGGCGGGATGCTCCAGACCAACTGCTATCTGGTCACAGATGCGGCCACCGGCCAGACGGCGGTGGTGGATCCCGGCTTTTGGAATTTTCAACTGGAAACGGCTTTGGAGGGAAAAAACGTCCGGGCTATTTGGCTGACCCACGGCCATTTTGACCATATTTCCGGTGCAGCCCAGGTGCAGAAAGCCACAGGGGCGCCGGTGTATCTCCATCAAGACGAGGAATCTTTCCTCACAGACGTCAATCTGAACCTCTCGGCTATGATGGGGATGCGCCTTCCGCCAGTGGAGGCGGGGAAGCTGCTGCAGGACGGGGAGACCATTTTCCTGGGGGAGAGCCAATTTCAGGTGCTCCACACGCCGGGGCACACAGCGGGGGGCTGCTGCTATGTGGGAGAGGAAATCCTCTTTAGCGGGGATACCCTCATGGAGGGCTCCGTAGGCCGCACGGATTTCCCCACGGGAAATTGGGCCCAGCTGTCTGCCTCGCTGGAACGGCTGCGGCAGATCCCCGGGGACCGGGAGGTCTATCCCGGCCATGGCTCCTCCACCACCTTGGCAAGGGAGCGGAAAATCAATCCGTATATGGGGGACACGTATTTATGATTTTATGGATTGAAGGCTATGACCGCCACTACGAAATGGAGAACCTCTGCCGGATCTTTTTCCCTTACCAGAAGATTCAGGTGGTTCTGGGCCGCCCGGAAGAAACCGCTGAGGACGCCATCCAGGCCGGCGTTGGGGTAGAGGAAGGCGCGGAGGAAATCCGCTTTTTTGCCTGGGTCAGTATTCATGGAGAGCGCCGCCAGGACCATGGCAGCGCCCCTGCCGGGGAATTTTCCGGCTACAGCGATTTTGAACGCCGGCGGGAATACGAGCGCCGGATGGGGGTATTGCTGTTCCCCCTTCTCGCAGAGCTGTGTGACTGCCGCCCCAAGTGGGGTATCCTCACAGGCATCCACCCGGTAAAGCTGTTCCGCCAGCTCTTTGAGCAGAAGGGCATGGAAGCGGCGGAAGCATATTTCCAGGGGGCGCTGTTGGTTTCCCCGGAGAAAACCGCCCTGGCCCGCCGCACCATGGAGACACAGCTGCCCTTCCTGGCCCAGAACCGGCCGGAATCCTGTAGTTTGTACCTGTCGGTGCCCTTTTGCCCCACCCGCTGCTCCTATTGCTCCTTTGTTTCCCAGACAGTGGAGCGCTCCGCCCGGCTGATTCCCCAGTATGTGGACCAGCTTTGCCGGGAGGTGGAGTATACCGGGGCTATTGCCCGGGAGCTGGGCTTGCGATTGGAATCCGCCTACATTGGCGGCGGCACCCCCACTACCCTGAACCCGGAGCAGCTCACCCGGCTCATCACCACGGTGCAGCAGACCTGGGATTTGAGCCATTGCCGGGAGTTTACCGTGGAAGTCGGCCGGCCGGACACCATTGACCGTCCCAAGCTGGAAGCCCTGCGGGCCTGCGGCATCAGCCGCATCAGCATCAATCCCCAGACCCTCAACGACCATGTGCTGGAGGTCATTGGCCGCCGCCATTCAGCCCAGCAGACCATAGAGGCCTATGAGCTGGCCCGGCAGTTGGGCTTTGACAATATCAACATGGATTTGATTGCCGGCCTGCCTGACGACACGGCAGAGAGCTTTGCCGCCACCCTGGACAGGATTTTGGAGCTGGACCCGGAGAACATCACGGTGCATTCCCTGGCCCTGAAACATTCCGCCCGGATGATTCAGCAGGAGGATGTGGAACGCTTCCACAACGACGGGGCCACCGCCGCCGCCATGCTGGAATATGCCGATGAAAAGCTCACCGCCGCAGGGTATGCTCCCTATTACCTCTATCGTCAAAGCCGCATGGTGGGGAACCTGGAAAATGTGGGCTGGGCCAAGCCCGGCACGGAATGTTACTACAACATCATCACCATGGACGAAACCCACACGGTGCTGGCCTGCGGGGCGGGGGCAGTCTCCAAAATCAAGGACCCGGGCTCGGATTTTCTCCGCCGCATTTTTAACTTTAAATATTCATATGAATATTGCAGCCGCAATGAGGAAATACTCGCACGAAAAGACGAGGTGAAAACCCTGTATGAGCAGTTTTGCAAATAGTTATTTTAAATATGTCAACCATCTGGAAGAAATCAATGACGCGGCCCTTTCCGCCCCCCAGCAGATGATTGAGGAGGTAGAGGACGCCTATCACAACAACCTTCACAACGTAGCCCGGCAGGCCATCCGCCGCCGGTGCCGGATTTTGATGCTTTCGGGCCCCAGCAGCAGCGGCAAGACCACTACGGCCCATATGCTTCAGCGGGAGCTGCGGGAAATGGGGGTAGACAGCGTCATTGTCTCTATGGATAACTTTTATCTGGGAGCGGGGCAAGCCCCCATTCTGCCCGACGGCACCTATGACTATGAATCCGTAGACGCGTTGGACGTCCCGGTAGCTAAATCCTGCCTCAGCGATCTGCTGAAAAAGGGCCGGTGCGATATGCCGGTGTTTGATTTCGGCCTCCGCCGCCCGGCAGATTACACCCAGCCTTTGGAGCTGCCGGAGGGCGCCATTGCCATTATCGAGGGCATCCACGCCCTGAACCCGGTGTTCACCAGCCATTTGCCGGCCCAGCACGTGATGAAGATGTATACCAGCGTCAAGCAGGGCATCAAGGACGCCAACGGCACGGTGATTTCCCCCATGGATTTGCGCCTGGTGCGGCGGATTGTCCGGGACCATCAGTTCCGCAGCACCACCCCGGAGCGGACCCTCTCCATGTGGCCCAACGTGGTGGCCGGAGAGAATAAGTATATCCGTCCCTACCGCCACAGCAGCGACGTTACCGTAAATTCCATCCATATCTATGAACCCTGCGTCCTCCGGGCCCACGCTATCCCGCTTCTGCGGGCCATTGCCCACGACAGCCCCCACTTCCAAAAGGCCCGGGAGCTGGAAGCCAAGCTCATGCGCTTTGAGCCGATTTCCGAGGAGTTAGTACCGGCAGATTCCATGCTCCGGGAGTTTTTGGGCCCCACCCAGCCGGAACATTTTGTGAGCTCCATAGAGTGAGGAGAGTTTTCATAGATTGTTCATAGGAAATTTTTGATAGATTCTTGTTTTTTTCAACAGATAGCTCTATAATGGTAGAAAGAAAAGCAGACGGCTGCGGCTTGTTTGCCGAATATGGTTTAGAAAGAAACCATCAGGTAAAGGAGAAATGTTATATGGGTCTTTTTGAAGATGTTGTAGTCAATGCCAGATCGGCTGCCGGTGTTGTGGGGAAGAAGGCCGGCCAGTTGGTGGACATCTCCAAGCTGCGCATCAGCGCCGCCGATGTGAACCGGGAGATCGACCACCGGATGGAGCTGCTGGGCCGCGCGGTCTATGAGTCCCGGAAATCCGGCCACGATGCAGAAGAACTGATTACCGAAAACGTGGCGTACATCGACGAGCTTTATGAGCAGCTGGATGTGATTACGGCGGAGCTGGCCGCTGCCCGTGGCCAGGTGGCCTGCCCGCACTGCGGCAAGCTGAACCCCGTTACTTCCTTCTATTGCAGCCAGTGCGGCACCAAGCTGGCCAAAGAAGAGGAGGCTGGAGAAGGGGCCGGGGAAGAACCCGCCCAGGAGCCGGTTTCCCCGGAGGAAGCGCCTAAGAGTGAAGAAGCGCCCGAAGAGGAAAAAAGCGAATAAGAATGGAAACCGAAACAGGGGACGCAGCCATGTGTCCCCTGTTTTTTGCGCAAAAAGGCCCCTGCCTTCCGGAGGCAAGGGCCTTTTACAGTCATAGTATCATTACAGTTCCGCTGCTTTCCAGTCCGGCAGCACCCAGCGCCCGCTGGTAAAGTCGGGAATTTCCACCGGTGCGCCGCCCTTTGCAATGGAAGCTTCCGACAGGGCGGTGATGCTCATCCAGGCGGCCATATCGTATACGTCAATGGGCATAGACGCGCCGGAGAGAGCGCAGCGCACAAAGGCCCCGATTACCAGGCCGTCCATGCCGCCGTGGCCGCCAGTGACGCCGCTGTTCAGGAACTCCTTCCAGATGGGGTGCTCATACTGCTCCCGGTATTGGTCGAGATTCCCCCACTGTTTGCGCCAGTTGAAGTCGTCCTCGTTGTGGACGCCGTCAAGGAAAATCGACTGGTTTTCCTCCTCATACATTCCCAGGGTGCCCTGAATGTGGAACCCGCGGGAATAGTACCGGGGCAGAGTGGTGTCCAGGGTCAGGACAATGGTCTGCCCACCGGCGCAGCGGATGGTGGTAGTGACCACGTCCCCCTGTTTCCAGTCGGCGTGGGTCAAATCGTAGCCGTCGCCCTTTTCCCGGGCCAGATAGGTGTGCAGCCCTTTGGCGCAGGAGGCCACAGAGGAGAGGGTCAGCATCCGGTTGCCGTGGTTAATGTTGAGGATTTTGGCAATGGGCCCCAGCTCGTGGGTGGGATAGTTTTCGCAGCAGCGGTGGAGGTAGTGGTTCAGCCGGTAGTGGCGGTTCTCCCGGCCATAGCTCACCTCGTCCCGCAGGTCGTGGCGGTAGCCGCCCTGACAGTGGACAATCTCTCCAAAGAGCCCCTGCCGCACCATGTTCAGGATCATCAGCTCGTTGCGGCCATAGCAGCAATTTTCCAGAAACATAATGGGAGTGCGGGTTCTTTCATAGGTGTGTACCAGCTCCCAGCACTCTTCCAGGGTCAAGGCGCCGCCCACTTCAGAGGCCACGATTTTTCCAGCCTCCATGGCCGCCAGGGCAATGGGGGTGTGGGCCTCCCAGGAAGCGGAGATGATGACGGCATCCACCTGGGAATCTGCCAGCAGCTCCCGATAGTCCAGATAGACCGCCGGGGATACGCCCCGGAGCTCCTGCACCTTTTGGGCGGCTGCCTGGGCCCGGTCCTCGTATACGTCGCAGACCGCGGTTACCTGCACCTGGGGAATGGGCAGAATAGCGTTAGGGAGCAGATCACTTCCCCGAGCGCCGTAGCCAATGAGGCCCACCCGGAGAGTGTCTTTTTGATTCTGTACATCTGTGTTTTTTGCATCCATAGCTGAGGGTCCTTTCTTTCTTTAAAGAGCATATATGGCCGGCAATCCCGGCAAATCAGCAGTTGTCCTGCGAAAAGTTGAAGAGGGGCAGAGGGAACCAGGCCCGGGCAAGGGAATTTTTCCCGGCCTGGGGGATTTCCCGCCAGCCTTCCGGGGTAAAGAGCAGCCGCTGGGCCTCCAGAGGCGTTAGCTGCCAGGCATCCGGGTTAGCGGTTTCCGTCACAGAGGGTACGCCGCCGGATACAGTTAGGGTGAGCTGCTGCCCATCGGTGAGGGCCAAGGAGAGCTGCCCATCTGGCAGGAAGGTGTAAGCGGCTTTCATTTGGAGAAAGGCCCGGGCCGCAGCGGGAAAATCGAAGATGCGGTAATTGTTGTCGCATTCCAGCCGGTGCCATTCTGCCAGATGGCCCAGCTCCGGCGTCAGGGACAGCTCCCAATCCGGCAGGGAAAAGAAGCACTCCGCCAGGCCGGTGGTCTGGAAAATCCCTTGGAGTACTTCCGGCAGCAGGCCCGGGTCGTCCAACACCAGTTCCAGTATGCGCTGTGCGGCAAGGCAGAAATAGCCTGCGACCTTACCGTCCTTCTCCACTGTCCAGGGGACAGCGTCCCAGGAGCGGAGAATAGAGGGGAATTCCTCCCGGCTGCGAAGGGTTCCCGCAGGCAGCTTCTGATACAGGGCATGGCAGGCGGCCCAGTCCTTTTCCTCCATGGGCCGCAGGGTGATTTCCGCAAAGGTCCGGCCGGCGTACCGATGGCGCAGGTTGTCCCGGGTAATGGTATAGGTGAGCTTCACGCCAGAGGGAGTATAGCCGAAATACTCATACCGCTGCCGCTGTCCGCCCAGGACGCTGAAGGCCTCCCCGCGCTCCTGCATATCCCGCAGGGCCCAATTCATGAGCTTTTTCATATAGCCCCGGCCCCGGGCGGCGGGATGGACGCTGACCGTGCCCACGCCGCTGATTTTGAGGACGGTTTCCCCAACCTGATATTCCATGGGCAGAACGCAGACCATGGCCCGGATTTTTCCGTCCTCCTTCACCAGGTAGTGCAGGGGCTCAAAGGATGCCTGGGGGCCGTACAGCCGGGGCAAAAGGGTCTGAAAGTCGTGGGGGCGGTCGCTTTTGCTGAACACCAAATCCCCAAAGTCCAGAATATCCTGGCGATCCGCCGAGGTTCCCATGGAGAATGTCACATGCACAAAAAATCGCTCCTTCCTGAGCCCTGGGGGAAACGGTGAAGCATTTCCTAACAAGGCCTGAAAATCATGCAGAATTTCTTTCATGATACCCCTGTCAGGGACAAATAGCAAGCCCCTCTTTTTTAGAAAGAAGCAGCCTTTTGCCGATCAGCAGGCACTTGGAGTCGGAGCCGTGGCCGATAGCAGGGGTTTTTGCCACAGGGAGATTTTTCGGCAGATAGGGGAGCAGCAACGCTTCGGCCCTGGGGTGGGCGGCTTCCCGCTCCATCTGGGTAAAGGTGCCCAGCAGGATTCCCGCTACTTGCCGGAAGGCCCCTAATTGGGAGAGCTGTTCCAGCATGGTGGAGAGCTGGGGCACCAGGCCGTTGCGGGCTTCCAAAAACAGGAGTTTGCCGGTGAGGTCGGGCCAGTACGGGGTGCCGGCCAGTTTCAGCAGGCAGCGGAGGTTTCCTCCTGCCACAACGCCCTCCATGGCGTCTCCCTGCAAAAAGGAAAAGGGGAAGTCCAGCAGGTCTCCCGTGCCGTCAAAGAAACTCTGGAAGAAGGCCCGGCGCTGGGGTTCTCCCGCCGGGCCCAGGAGGTTCCGAAGCTGATACAGCCCGCCGGGCAGGCCGGTTTGGGCGTAAACGCCGTTGAGCAGGGCGGTCAGGTCGCTGTATCCGAAAAAGGGCTTGGGGTGCCGGGCCAATACGCCGTAGTCCAAAAAGGGTAGCACCTGATTGGCCAAATCGCCGCCGGAAAGGTCAAAAATCCCCCGGATGGCGTCGTCCTGGTAGAAATCCAGGAGGGCCTGGGCGCGCTCTTTCCCGCTGCCGCTGAAGGCCCCGCCTTCCCGGGCATAGAGGCAGGGGCTGCATACCGGCTCCAAGCCCCATTCCCGCAGCAGGGAAACCAGGGCTTGGATCTCTCCCTGCCGGTCAGGAGAGAGGCCGTTGGAGCAGGCAATGAGCCCCACCCGGTCTCCCGGTTTGAGACGGAATTCATCGGGAAAACGCTGTTTATTCATGTGTGAGTTCCTCCGCTCCCTGCAAAAGATTCCGGCCATACCGGAGCCAAAACACCAGGGCCACTCCGGCGGTCAGGAATTCGCAGACCGGGAAGGCCAGCCAAACACCGGTCATGCCCAGCAGAGCGGTGAGCAGGAAAATCAGGGGGATAATCAGGACGAAACCCCGGAGAATCGAGAGGAGGAAGGATTGCCGGGGCCGGTCCACAGAGCTGAAGGTCACAGCGGTGACCACATTGAACCCGGCAAAGAGGAAGCCGATAAAGTAGAGACGGATGCCGGGCTCCGCAATGGCAGCCAGCTGTTGGTTGTTTTCCCCGTTGAAAAGGGAGACCGCCTGGGGCGCAAAGAGAAACAACACCACATAAACCCCCGCCGCCAGTACCAGGGCCGTAGTAATGGCATAGCGATAGACCTTTTTCACCGCGGCAGCATCCTGAGCGCCATAGCTCCGGCTGATCAGGGGCTGGATGCCCTGGGAGATGCCGGTGAAGATGGAGAGCACCACCAGGGCCAGGTTGGCCACGACCCCGTAAGCGGCCACGCCGATATTGCCGCTGAGGGACAAGATCACCATATTAAAGAAGATCATCACCACGCCGGAGGAAACTTCCGTAATCAGGGAAGGGGCGCCCAAAGAGGAAATGTCCCCAAAAGCCCGGAACCTGGGCCGGCACAAACGGAACCGGAAATGGTTGCGCTTGCGGAAGAAGTGGGAAGACTGAATGGCCAGGCTGACCACCGGCGCGGTGCCGGTAGCCAGGGCCGCTCCAAACATCCCCATGCCGCAGGGGAAGATAAAGACGTAGTCCAGCACAATGTTGGAGAGGCTGCCGATGAGCATTCCCGCCATGGCCAGCCGGGGCGCGCCGTCATTGCGCACAAAGCACAGAATCAGGTTATTCATCAGGAACATGGGGGAAAACAGCAGCAGCACCTGCAAATAAGGGGCCGTCATGTCGATAACCGTTTCATCGGCTCCCAGGAGCGTTCCCAGAGGCCGGGCGAAAAACAGCCCGATGAGCATCAGAATCAGGGCGATTCCCAGGGCAAAAATCACTGCCTGGGAGAAGATCCCGTCAGTCTCCCGGCGGGAGGCGGTGCCCTTTAAAATGGAGTAACGGGTAGCGGCCCCCATGCCGATCATGAGCCCCAGGCCGTTGATGAAATTATAGACTGGGATGGCCAGATTCAGGGCGGCGAGGCCATTGGCCCCCAGCCCATTGGCGACAAAATAGGTGTCGGCTAAAATATAGCAGGACAGCCCGATCATGCCCAAAATGTTGAGGCTCACATAGCGAAAAAAATCTTTTTGAATTTCTTTGTGTTGTGTCATATCAAACCAACCTTTCCCGCCGGCTTTGCGGCACAAATAAAGAGCGCCCAAGGCTCCATACCTGCTTACGGCCTACCGGTATGGGCTCAGACGCTCCGCAGAAGGGCCACCCGGCGGCGGCCGCTCCCGAATTTTTATCCTCACAAGTATACCATGCTTTTTGGAAAGGCGCAAGGTTTTTTACAGGCGGCTGGAAGGGCTTCTATTTTCAGGATTTAGCTTATGGCTTGAGGTTTGCCCGAGATTCCCGATAGTGGAGGGGTGTGGTGCCGGTGAGCTTTTTAAAGACCTTGGTAAAGTAGCTCTGGTCCTCGAACCCCACCATTAAGGCGATATCCGTCAGGCGGATGCTGGGGTGCCGGAGGAGCTCTTTGCTCCGCTCAATGCGCACCCGGTTCAGATACGCGCTGAAGGTGATGCCGGTTTCCTTGCGGAAAATCCGGCTGAAATAGGAGGGGGAGAGGTACACGCGCCGGGCCATATCCTCCAGGGTAATGCGCTCCCCGTAATGGGTGTTCAAATACTGGATAGTTTGGTGAATCACATTGGCGTGACGGGCGTCCAGATACGCAAACACGCTGTCCATCAGGGTGCTCATTACTTTGGTGAGCCACAGGCAGAGGGAGTCCATATCGGTGAGGCTGGGCAGGTCGTTGAGGCATTGATGGGTAAAGCGGAGGGTCTGCACCGAATCGGCGCCGGCCTCAATGGCGCTGCGGGAGATGAGCACCAAAAGCTCATAAACCCGGCTCTTTGCCTGGGAGAAATCGCTGCCCACCGAGAAAAAGATATATCCGAAAAGTTCGTTGAGAAGCCGGTGGGCTTCCGGCTTGTCCGCCTGCCTCACGGCCCGGAGCAGGTCCCGCTCGGTTTCAAAGGGGTAAGGCGGCATCTCTTCCCCGGATTTCAATTCATGGATATAAGCCGTCACCTGCTTCTGGATAATATCCGAATCCTGCCGGTCCAGCATCCGCTTAGAAGCGGAAACATTGTTCATAAACCCCACCGCCATAAAGAGCAGCGTGGAAAGATTGGTGACAATATCCGGGGAGACAAAGGGGACGTTTTGTAATTCCCGGATTACCTGGGCCTGGACGTCATCGGGCAGCTTCATCTGCTCCGTCATTTCCCAGGCGGCATAGTCGGCGATGTCTACCATTAAAAAGGGCCCCACGGTAATTTTGGCTTCGCTGCCTTCGGAGCCTAAAATTGGGGAAACAAAACAGGTGAGGCCCATGGGGCAGAAGTAAATGTATTTTCCGCCGAATCGCTCGGCTTCGGTCATGCCGTAAATGTGGGCTTGGACGCAGTCCTCGGCCTTGTGGCGGGTAATTTGGCACACCCGGCAGGAAGCGCAGCCATACCCGCTTTCAAAAAATACTTTGCCGGCTGCGTCGGAAACCACGCATCCCAGGCCCGTGGAGCCGGAAAAGGCCTGGGCGCACTCCTGGGCCAGGCGGAGATCAAAAGCGTCGGTGGGTTTCAAGGCGTCAGCCTCCTTTCCAAATAAATGCAGATAGAGAATAGGGTGATAATTTTCCATTTAAGTAATAATCCAAAAAAGCGCCTGCGTCAAGAGAAATTGAAAAAAAAGAAAATGAATTGAACAAAAAAATCCAAAAGATAAAGTTATTTTACCAGTGCCTTTGGAAGGTCTGAGATATAGTTATAGACAGAAAAACGGGAATCCAACAGATTCTTTCAAGAGAAATCGTATAACAGAAAGGAAGACAATCCCATGAGCATTTTGAATGAAATTTCTGAGAACCTTCAGCGCGGCAAGGCCAAGGTGGTCAAAGAGCTGGTACAGCAGGCCATCGACCAGGGGCTCCCCGCCAAGCAGATCCTGGAAGAGGGTCTCCTCTCCGGTATGGACGTAGTGGGCGAGAAGTTTAAGAACAACGAGGTCTTCGTACCGGAAGTTCTGGTGGCTGCCAGAGCCATGAACATGGGCGTAGCCCTGCTGAAGCCCCTGCTGGGCTCCGCTGGCGTGGAATCCCACGGCAAGGTAGTGCTGGGCACCGTAAAGGGCGACCTGCACGACATCGGCAAGAACCTGGTGAAGATGATGATGGAGGGCAAGGGCCTGGAAGTCATCGACCTGGGCACCGACGTGGCTCCCGAGAAGTATGTAGAGGTTGCCAAGGAGCAGGGCTGCCAGATTATTGCTTGCTCCTCCCTGCTGACTACCACCATGGGCATGATGGAAAACGTGGTGAAAGAGGCTGAGGCTGCCGGCATCCGCGATCAGGTGAAGATCATGGTAGGCGGCGCTCCTGTTACCCAGGAGTTCTGCGATAAGATCGGCGCCGACGTATATACCACTGACGCTGCTTCCGCTGCCGACGCTGCCCTGGAGCTCTGCCAGCAGGTTGGCTGAGTCCGTAGACTCGCAGCAAACTGAAAAGGGTTAGGGTGTGTATCGATATGTTTAACCCGGAAGCGGCAGTGCGCCGTGTTTTGGAACTGGGGGCGAAAAACGCCGCCGTGGTTCCCATGGAAAACGTCCGGTTTGAAAAGGAATTCCGTAATCTCTGCGCCAGCAACGCCTGCGGGATGTATGGGAAAAGCTGGATGTGTCCCCCGGATATCGGGGAGCCGGATGAGCTCATCGCACGAGCGAAGAAATACCGGTATATGCTGGTCTATCAGACCATCGGAGAGCTGGAAGACAGCTATGACTTTGAAGGGATGATGGAAGCCGGTCAGAAAATGAACGATCTGACCCGACAGGTACGGAAAGAGATGACAGATCTTTTTGGACCTGATGCTTTGCAGCTGGGGGCAGGCGGATGCAGGATGTGCCCAGTGTGTGCCAAGCGGGAGAATCAGCCCTGCCGCCATCCGGAGCAGGCCCTGTCTTCTCTGGAAGCTTATTGCATTGCCGTTTCTGAGCTGGCAGAAGCCGCCGGAATGCGGTATATCAATGGCCCTGATACGGTCACGTATTTTGGCGCAGTGCTCTTCCAGCCCCAGCAGAAAGAAGAATAAAAAACGGAAAACCGCGCCTTCCGGCGTTGAACCGGGAGACGCGGCTTTTTTGTTTTTCTATCAGAATATCCGATAGCCGTGGGGGAGCGGCCCGCTGCCGTGGCCCAAATCCAGGCCGTCCTCCAAAGCGCCGGCCACATAGGCTTTGGCCCGGCCCACACTGTCTTCCAGGGAATAGCCCAAGGCCAAATTGCTGGCAATGGCGCTGGAAAGGGTGCAGCCGGTGCCGTGGGTGTTGGGGTTGTCAATGTGGCGTCCGGGATACCAGTGGCAGGCTCCGTCTACATAGAGCAGGTCGTCTGCTGTGTTGGCCAGATGTCCGCCTTTGAGCAGGATGGCCCCTTTGAATTTTTGCCCAATGACCGCCGCCGCTTGTTCCATCTCCTCCCGGGAGCGGATGGAGCGGCCGCTGAGAACCTCTGCTTCGGGAATGTTGGGGGTGAGGATGTCCGCCAACGGGGCCAGCTCTTCCAAAAGGGCTTGGGCGGCGTCCTCTGCCAGCAGGCGGCTGCCGCTGGTGGAGACCATCACCGGGTCCAGCACGATATTGGCGGGCCGGTATTGCTCCAGAGATTTGGCGATGGTGCGAATCAGGGGCGCGCTGCTCACCATGCCGATTTTCACGGCGTCGGGAAAAATATCCGTGAATACACAGTCCAGCTCCTGTTGTAAGAATTCCGGGGAGGCTTCCTGGATGCCGAAAACCCCAGTCGTATTCTGGGCGGTGAGGGCGGTAATGGCGCTCATGGCATAGACCCCGTGGGCCATCATGGTCTTGATGTCCGCCTGGATGCCTGCGCCGCCGCTGGAATCGGAACCGGCGATGGTCAGGGCGGTTTTCATGGAATGGCCCTGGCCCTCAAAGGCCTCCCGGGCCAAAGCGGACAGGGCCTGGGCAGCGGCTTTCTTGTCCGGCTGGGCGAAAATCGCTGAAACCACGGCGGCTCCCCATGCGCCGGTGCCCCGGAGCTGGGGCAGGTTTTCCGCTGTGATACCGCCAATGGCCACTACGGGAATCCGCACGGAACGGCAGATCTCCCGGAGCCCGGCAGGGGTCAGGGTCTGCACGCCGTCCTTGGTGGCGGAGCCGAATACTGCCCCGCAGCCCAGATAATCCGCGCCGGCATCCTGGGCCGCCAAGGCTTCCCGGGGATTGTGGGCGCTGACGCCGATAATCTTGTCCGGCCCCAGCAGCCTCCGTGCCTGCTCATAGGCCATGTCCTCCTGGCCAATGTGTACGCCGTCTGCGCCGGCCTCCCGGGCCAGCTCCGGGTCGTCGTTGACAATCAGAGGTGCGCCGTACTGATGACACAGGGGCAGCAGTTCCCGGGCTTCCCGCAAAATTTCTTTCCGGGAAAGCCCCTTTTCCCGAAGCTGCACCATAGTGGCCCCGCCTTGAAGGGCCGCTTCTACCTGCTGGGCCAGGGTCTCCCCGGAACGGAGCCACCGGCGGTCGGTGACGGCGTATACCCGCAGCTGTTTTCCTGAAAATTGCATCTGGATTCCTCCCTATCGGCGGCATTCCCCGCCGGAAGTTTCTTGTTCGATTATATACCATTCAAATGGTAATCTGCAAGGGAAGGAATGTATGCAGGAATATACTTTTTGATTTTTCAGTTTCCGGCACAAAGAGACTGTGAGAACGAATTTTCAAATTTTGTTCATATTCTATTGAATATAAAATCGAACAGATGTATAATGAAGTCTGAAAGAATGAGTTTTATCATAAAATGAAAGCCAGTCCGGGAAATTCCCTTTGTTTATAGAATATTTTTAGAATAAGGAGTACAAAAAGATGAAAAAGTTTTTGAGCATTGCCCTGGCAATCCTTTTGGCCATGTCGGCGGCGGGATGTGCGGTTTCGGAAGCTGATGAAAGTGGTACAATGGCCTCTGGAGCTTCTGCAAGTATGCAGGAGAGCCAAACCAGCGAATTGGAAGAGTCTATAGCAGGTTCTTCTTCCGTTTCTTCAGAGCAAGAAACTGCCAGCCCGACACCTAAACCTACGGAGAAGCCGACTACTACCCCTAAGGCTACCGAAAAACCCACCGCAAAGCCTACGGCGAAGGCTACCCAGAAGCCCTCTGCCACTTCCAAACCGGCCCAAAAGGCCACAGCGAAGCCCACGGCTAAAGCCACGGCGAAGCCCACCGCCAAACCGACACCGAAACCCACCACAAAACCAAAACCCACTCCCAAGCCTACGGAAAAGCCCTCCATCTCGGGAACTTATTATTGGACGCCCAATGGAAAGTCTTATCATTCTACCCGCGACTGTACGACTTTGAAGCGTTCCAAGACGATTTTATCCGGCACTCTGGATGAAGCGAAAGCGGCTGGAAAATATGACCCCTGCAATGTTTGCATTAAATAAGGAGAAGCCCTAGAGAAAACAGGGCCGGATTTTGCCAGAGAGGCCTTTTCTTCCCATAGAAAATGCCTTGACAAGGGAATCCGCTGGAAGTATAATTTGAAAAGTAAATACGGCGCTGAACAGAGGCGTTGAGGATTCCCACAGAGAGGCGGCCCATTTGGCTGAGAGGCTGCCGGGAGCGTATCCTTTGCGCCGGCCCTTCGTTTTCCGGCTGCCGGAAGCGCCCTTCTGCGAGGAGCGGGAGCGTATGCCTTCGTTACAGGCGCAAAAGCGGCGGGTGTTATTGTCAGAACGACAATAACACCGCAATTTGGGTGGTACCACGGGCTTTCCCGTCCCATTGGGATGGGGGAGCCTTTATTTTTTACAGGAATTGAGAAAGGAAGGAAACAGCTTGCATCAGGAAATGAGCTATTGCGTAGAGCAGCTGCAAAAGCTCTGCGCCATTCACAGCCCCTCGGGGAAAACCGACGAGGCGGCAGCGTATCTCATGGAGGAGCTGACGAACTTGGGCTATGCCCCGGAGAAAACCCGCAAAGGCGGCGTCGTGGCGTGCCTGGGCGGGGAGGGCGACCCACTGCTCCTTATGGCCCATGTGGATACCCTGGGAGCGGTGGTGGCCTCCATTAAGGAAAACGGCCGGTTGGTGCTTTCCCCGGTGGGCGGCCTCCAGCCGGAAAACTGCGAGGCGGAAAACTGCGTCATCCGCACCCGGTTTGACGGGGACTACACCGGCACCCTCCAGCTCAACAACGCCTCCGTCCATGTCAACGGCGACTACGGCGCCAAGGCCCGGAAGTTCGAGGATATGGAAGTGGTCATTGACGAGGTCACTTCCTCTCCGGAGGAGACCCGGAACCTGGGTATGGAAATCGGGGATTTTGTCTGCTTTGACCCCCGCACCGTCATTACAAAAAGCGGATACATTAAGAGCCGCTTTTTGGATGACAAGCTCAGCGCCGCTATTCTGCTGGCCTATGCCAAAGAGCTGAAGGAATCCGGCGCCGTGCCCAAGCGGAAGATTTATCTCCACTTCACCGTGTATGAAGAGGTGGGCCACGGGGCTTCGGCCTCGGTGCCGGCAGACGTGACGGAGATTCTCAGCGTGGATATGGGCTGCGTAGGCGACGGCCTGCGCTGCACCGAGCGGGAGGTCTCCATCTGTGCTAAGGATTCCGGCGGCCCCTACAACGATGCAGTGGTCACGGCTCTGGTAAAGGCCGCCCGGGATAACGGCATCGCCTATGCGGTGGATGTGTATCCGCACTACGGTTCCGATGCGGAAATGGCCCTGCGGGCCGGCTATGACGTGCGCCACGGTCTCATTGGCGCGGGGGTTTACGCCTCCCACGGCTACGAGCGTTCCCATGTGGAGGGGGCGGAGAACACCCTGAAACTCCTGAAAGCGTACACGCTGTAAGGCTGGACGGTGAGAGAATGAAAAAATCGGATGCTTCCCAGCTTTTAGCGGCATCGCTGGTTGGTTTGGCGGCGATGCTGGCAGCGGCGAAAGCCGTGAATCTGTATGTGCCCCAGTGGGGCGGATTTGTCCTTTCGGGCCTCTGCACTGTGCTGGCTATCATCAGCCAGGTTTGCGGGAAAAAGAGGACGGCGGGTTATGCCTTGTGCATCCTTTGGAATTCCTTAGGGGCCGGAAGCGCTGTCGGCGTATTTTACCACTACCAGCCGCCTTTCCCGGAATTCGGAGGGCTGATAGGAGTATTCGTGGTGTGGGCGGCATTTCTGCTGATATTTGGCCTGGCCGCCCAGAGAACCTCCCGGTTATGGCTCCCGGCAACGGCCGGTGTGCTGTGGCTGGCAGCGCAGATTGTCAATGTGGTTTTCTGGTCCATGGAGAGGGGGCCGGCTTGGAGCCTTTCCTTTTATCTGGGTGTGGCAGCGCTGTTTTTCCTGTTGGGAGCCGCTGGAGCGGCTTTTCCGGGCTCCAAAAGCCAGGAAGAAGAGGATTCCCCCTGGATGCCGCTGGCCCTATGTAGTTACGGTGCGTACTGGCTGATTTTGCTGGTCATCCTGCTGGTCCTCAGTGAAGGGGACTGCTGTGACGGCTGCGACTGCCCGTGGGAACCGAAAAAGAAAGCAAGAAAGTAAGAATGAAATCAATATAAATCAAATTTAACTGAAAACAAGGAGCGTATCAACCATGCAGTGGACAGGATTAAACGAACTTCGGGAAAAGTACCTTTCCTTTTTTGAGAGCAAGGGCCATCTGCGCCTTCCCAGCTTTTCCCTGATTCCCAAGGACGACAACAGCCTTTTGCTGATTAACTCCGGTATGGCCCCCATGAAGAAGTACTTCACCGGGGAAGTGACCCCGCCTCGCAAGCGCGTCACCACCTGCCAGAAGTGCATCCGCACCGGCGACATTGAAAACGTGGGCGTCACCGACCGCCACGGCACCTATTTTGAGATGCTGGGCAACTTCTCCTTTGGCGATTACTTTAAAAAGGAAGCCATTCCGTGGGCCTGGGAGTTCTGCACCCAGGTGCTGGAAATGCCCGTGGAGAAACTGTGGGTCACCATTTATCTGGACGACGATGAGTCCTACGAAATCTGGACAAAGGACGTAGGGGTAGACCCCTCCCACATTGTGCGCCTGGGCAAAGAGGATAACTTCTGGGAGCATGGCTCCGGCCCCTGCGGCCCCTGCTCCGAAATCTACTTTGACCGCGGCCCCGAACACGGCTGCGGCTCCCCGGACTGCGGCCCCGGCTGTGAGTGCGACCGGTATGTGGAATTCTGGAACGTGGTGTTCAGCCAGTTTGACAGCGACGGAAAGGGCAACTATCCGCCCATGGAGCACCCCAACATCGACACCGGCATGGGCTTGGAGCGTCTGGCCTGCATTATGCAGAACGTGGACAACCTGTTCCTGGTGGACACCGTGCAGAACATTATGAAGCACATCTGCCGCATTGCCAATGTAAACTACGGCGATGACAAGAAAAAGGACATCTCCCTGCGGGTAATCACCGACCACATCCGCAGCACCACCTTTATGATTGGCGACGGCGTTATGCCCAGCAACGAGGGCCGGGGCTATGTCCTCCGCCGCCTGCTTCGCCGGGCTGCCCGTCACGGCCGCCTCTTGGGCATCAACCGCACTTTCCTCTCCGAAGTGGCGGAAACTGTGATTTCCGAGAACCGCGACGTGTATCCCGAGCTGGAAGAAAAGCGGGATATGATTCTCAAGCTCATCCGGGTGGAAGAGGAGAGCTTTGCCAAGACCATCGACAAGGGCCTGCAAATGCTCAACGACCTGATCGACGAGAGCTTTGCCGACGACCTCTCCGACCATTCTGTGGCCCGGGTGCTTTCCGGCGAGGATGCCTTTAAGCTGTACGACACCTTCGGCTTCCCCCTGGATCTGACCCGGGAAATCCTCACCGAGCGCAACGTCACTGTAGACGAGGCCCGGTTCCAGGAACTGATGAAGGAGCAGCGGGAGCGCGCCCGTGACGCCCGGAAGAATGCCGGCGCTGACGCCTGGGAGGGCGAATCCAACGTGCTGGAAGGCCTGCCTGCCACGGAGTTTACCGGTTATGAAACCATGAGCCAGAAGGCCAAGGTTCTGGCTATCGTCAAGGACGGGGCCCGCGCCGAAATGGCAGTGGCCGGGGAAGAGGCCGTGCTGGTGCTGGATACCACCTCCTTCTATGCGGAAAGCGGCGGCCAGGTAGGCGACATGGGCGTAATCAACGGCAAGGACGCGCAGATTCAGGTGGGGAACACCACCAAGAATCACGGCGGCATCATCCTGCACCATGCCCTGATTTCCTCCGGCGCGATTACGGTAGGCGAAGAGGTGGAGGCCCAGGTGGATACCCAGCGCCGTCTGGCCATTATGCGCAACCACACCGCCGCCCACCTGCTGCAGGCTGCCCTGCGCCAGGTGCTGGGCACCCATGTGGAGCAGGCCGGCCAGCTGGTCAACGAGGCCCATGTGCGCTTTGACTTCACCCATTTCTCCGCCATGACGGTGGAGGAGATGGCCAAGGTGGAGGCCCTGGTCAATGAGGAGATCCTCAAGGCCGTGCCGGTGACTATGAAGGAAATGCCCATTGAAGAGGCCAAAAAGCTGGGGGCTATGGCCCTGTTTGGCGAGAAATACGGGGACATTGTCCGGGTGGTCAGCGTAGAGGACGGCTTCTCCCGGGAGTTCTGCGGCGGTACCCATATGGACAACACCTCCCGTCTGGGCCTGTTTAAGATTGTCAGCGAGTCCTCTGTGGCCGCAGGCGTGCGCCGCATCGAGGGCGTTACCGGCAACGGCGTGCTGGCTATGTTTGCTTCCGCTTTGGGGAGCATCCACGAGACCGCGGCGGCCCTGAAGGTGAACAATACCGCCCAGCTGGCAGAAAAGGCCCGTCAGCTCAGCGAGGAGCTCAAGGAGAAGGACCGCACCATTGAAAACCTCAACGCCAAGCTGGCCTCCTATCAGACCAACAGCCTGCTGGGTTCCGCCCGGGACGTGAAGAGTGTGCAGGTAGTTTCCGCCATTCTCCGTGGCCTGGATGCTGGCGCTCTGCGCACCATGTGCGACCGTTTCCGCGACGCCCGCCCCAATATGGTGGTGATTTTGATTTCCGCCCAGGAAGATAAGGCCAATATCGCCGTCAGCGTTGGCAAGGAAGCCCAGGCCAAGGGCCTGAATGCCGGCAAGATTGTCCGGGAAGTGGCCCAGGTGGCCGGCGGCAAGGGCGGCGGAAAGCCCGATTTCGCCATGGCCGGCACCAAGGACGTGACCAAGCTGGACGACGCTCTGGAGGCCGCCGATGGGATTGTGGGCAGCATGCTGGCAGACTGAGCCGGCAGAAGCCGACCAAAAATCCGCTGGGATAGCCGGAGAAAGTGAGCGTTCTCCGGTTGTCCTTGGTTGGCGGATGTGGTAAAATAAAAGAAAAGGCCGGAGGAATTCCGGTTTTCTATGAAAGATTCTGGATGCTTTTGAAAGGAGGAAGAGGAGCATGGATTGTGTATTCTGCAAAATTGCCAAGGGAGAAATCCCCAGCAAAAAAGCGTATGAAGACGATCAGATCCTGGCTTTTTACGACCTGGACCCCCAGGCGCCGGTGCATATCCTGCTGATTCCCAAGGCCCATATTGCTTCGGCCAATGAGCTCACCGAGGAGAACAGCGCGGTGGTTTCCCACATTTTCCTGACAGCCGCCAAGCTGGCCAAGGAGCTGGGCTTGGAAAAGGGCTACCGCATTGTCAATAACTGCGGAGAAGACGGCGGACAGACCGTGCAGCACCTGCATTTCCATCTGCTGGGCGGGCGCTCCATGAAGTGGCCTCCCGGCTGATAGCAGCCCGGAAAGCAGACCTGTGATCTCACATCAAACGCAAGGGGAAATGGATTATGGCACAACGAATTACGAAAGAGGACGGCCGGGAATATTACCGGATGGAGATCGCGGGCTGCACCCGGGATCTTCCCCTTTGTCCTATCAGCGATACCACGGATATTGCCGGCTTTGTCATGTTCGGCGATGTGGAAGTTACCGAGCGGGCAGCAGAAGAACTCCTGAAGCGCTGCCCGGAGCACGATGTGGTGGTGACGGCAGAGAGCAAGGGCATCCCCCTCTGCTATGAAATGGCCCGCCAGGGCTGCCGCCGCTATGTGGTGGCCCGCAAAGGCATCAAGGCTTATATGCGCAACCCCATCCATGTGGAAGTGAAGTCTATCACCACCGACCATGTACAGAAGCTGTATCTGGCGGAGGAAGACCGCTTGGCCATGGAGGGCAAGCGGGTGCTCATTGTAGACGATGTCATCAGCACCGGCGAATCCCTGGAGGCCATGGAGGCCCTGGTGGAGCGCTTTGGGGGCAACATTGTGGGCAGAGCAACCGTTTTGGCAGAGGGAGACGCGGCAAACCGGAAGGATATTATCTTTTTGGAGCCCCTTCCCCTGTTCCCCCGGTAACGGGCGGAAAGCGGAGCGATAGATGAGGCGGCCGTTTGCGTGGATAGGCACTACCTGCCTGTGTGCGCTGGCGGCTGCCATTTTTGTCCTGAAAGAATATTCCATCTGGATGGCGGCAGCGGCAGGTGCGCTGTTCATTGTGGCGATGATCGTGCCCACCCTCCGGAAAGGGAGAGTAGCCCCAGTGGTTTTGGCGGTCTCCGCCCTTTCCGGGGTGGCAATAGGGCTTCTGTACCCGGTCTTTTCCACAGCAAAGGCTTTGGCGGAACAGGACTACGCCATCACCGCCCAAATCGTGGAACCTCCGGAGCAGAATGGGGAGCGGTTTGTCTATGAGCTGGAGGTGCTGGAGGCCAAGGATATGGAAGGCAAAACGGTGGAGATTCCCGGCAAACTGCGGATGACCTGCCGCAACGCCCTGGCAGCGGAGGCCTTTGACATTGTTTCAGGAAAAATCTTTGCCTATCTGCCCGGGGATGCAGTTCGCCCACATTATGCGGCCCGGGGAATTTACCTCTCCTCTTTTCTGTACGAATATGAGGACGTTTCCATCCGCCGCACCGATGAAAAGCCGTGGCAAAATGTCTTTTTCACTCTGCGGGATTCCCTGGAAGAGGTGTTCTATACCTTGCTGCCAGAGCGGGAAGCCGGCTTTCTCAGCGGGATTGTGTTGGGAGATCAAAACGCGGTTTCAGAAGAGGATTCCGAATCCTTCCGGCTGGCGGGCGTATCCCACTTGTTGTCGGTGTCCGGCCTGCACCTGTCTATTCTGGTGCGCTTGCTGATGAAGCTGCTGGGAACTTTCCGCATTCCCCGCCGGGGCGTGTGCGCCCTCTCTATGCCGGTAGTGCTGGGCTTTATGGCTCTCACCGGGTTTTCCTATGCGGTTCTGCGCAGCGGCATTATGTACCTGCTGTATCTGTTGGCGGAGATCATCAACCGCCGGTCCGATGGCCTCAATTCCCTGGGCGTGGCGGCGGTGGTGCTCTGTGTGATGAACCCTTTTTCTGCGGGAGACATAGGGCTGCTTTTATCCTTTTCCTCTACCATGGGCATCCTTCTGTTTCAAAACCGGATTTCTGTCTGGGTGGGAGACAGGCTGCCTGTCCGTATAAAAGTGGGAAAACTGCGCCGCCCGGTAGAGGCAATCCTGGATTCCCTGGCGGTGACACTGGCTTCTTCGGTGTTTTCGGTGCCCATCAGCGTGTTTTATTTTGGCGTGATTTCCCTGGTGTCGCCTTTGGCCAATTTGCTATTAGTGTATCCGGCGTCGATTTTGCTGGCATTGGGCATTGCCACCGTCATAGTGGGGATGCTGTCGGTTTCGGCGGCCCTCCCCTTGGGGTTTGCTGCCGGGATTCTGACCCAGTATGAGGAATGGATGGCAGGATGGTTAGGAAGCTTTCCCTGGGCGGCAGTGAGCACCTCGGAAACCTATGTGCATCTTTGGATTGTCGGCACCCTGATTTTGGTGGGGTGCGTTGTCGCGATGAAACGCCCGAAGCTGATGCCCCTTGCAGCGGTGTGTTCGGTTTTGTTGCTGGCGTGTGGAATGATCTCCCATTGGGCAGTGTATGGAGACTGTGTTTCTGTCCGGGCTTTTTACAGCGAGGGGGAAATTCACCTGATGGCCTCCCATGGAGGGAGGGGCGCGGTCTTGTGGGGAGAAGCCCCAGACCGGTATACTATGGTGCAGCAGTCGGTTTTTACACTGGAATACGCGGGCACTCTGGAAGAGGAGCCGGTGGAGCTGTGGGATAATCGCCTGGTCATCCAAGGCCAGACAGATGCTGCCTGCTTTTTTACCGCATATGGGGTGTCCATGCTCTTTTGCGGGGAAGATTGCGATATGGAGGATGTTCCTGAAGAATGGTGTTCGCCGGATATTCTGTGGCTGGCGGCGGTTCCGAAAAATCAACAGATTCTGTCTCCCAAGACGGTAATTGTCCTGGATGAATCCCTTGGGACGGTGGGAGGGGCCTGCCAGCTTTACGCAGAATCATACGGCCGCTTTGCAGTGAATTGTTTCCCGGATGGAACTATCCGGGAAGGGAGGAATGGATAAATGCCGCAAATGAAGGAAACGGATTTTAAAAAGCATATGGAGGGAGGCGGCCTTTCCGGTTTGTACCTGCTGTATGGGGAGGAAAAATACCTGGTGCGCCGGTATGCCAAAAGGCTGCTCCGCAAGGCCAGTGCCGGCGACCCCTTCCCGGACTTTAATTTTCAGCGCTTTGACGGAAGCGCCTCTCCGGATGAAGTGGCGGCGGCAGTGACAGCCCTGCCCTTTATGGGGGAGCGCAAGTGCGTGGCGGTCACGGATTTGGCGCCGGATTTTCTCCGGGCCGGGGATCTTGCCAAGTGGCAGGAGCTCATTGCCAACGTCCCGGAAACCACGGTGCTGGTCATCTATCAGCCCAATACCACCCCGGAGAAAAAGGCGGCGAAATGGAACGCCTTTCTCAAGCAGGCGTCTAAATATGGCCGCACCGTTTCCTTTGCCCGCCGGGAAGGGGCGGAGCTGGAAAAGTGGATTTGCGGGGAGGCCGCCAAGAAAAAGTGCACCCTTGGCCGCCGGGAAGCCCGGAAGCTCATCGAGCTCAGCGGCAGCGATATGCAGTCCCTTCACAACGAAGTGGAAAAGCTCTGCGCCTTTGCGGGAGAAGGGGAGATCACCGGCGAGATAGTGGAGCGCATGGCTTCCCGCCGTACCGAAACCACGGTGTATATGCTTTCCCGCGCCCTGGTGGCGGGGGAATACAGCCGGGCTTACAACCTGCTGGACCAGATGTTTTATCAAAACGAGGAGCCGGTGGCGATCCTGGCAGTGCTGGCCTCGGCCTTTGTGGATATGTACCGGGTTCGCTCCGCGATTCAAAGCGGGGCTGCGGCTTCCAGCCTGGCCAAGAGCTTTGCCGGGGAATATAAGGGCCGGGAGTGGCGCCTGCGCAACGCGGAACAGGCAATCCGGGGCCTTTCTACCGGCCAGCTCCGCCAGATTTTAGAGGAGCTGCTGCAAACAGATTTGGCCCTGAAGAGCTCCAAAACCAGCAGCCGCGTATTGCTGGAAGAGATGATTGCCCGGATTATGGTTATTACCGCCAAAAGCGGGAAGGGCTTGCGGTGATATGCAAGGCCTTCCTATACGAAAGGAATGTCATCAGCGTGATACAGGTGAAAGAAGCGGTGATTGTCGAAGGGAAATATGACAAGATCAAGCTGTCCTCTATCATCGACGGCCTGATTATTGAAACCCACGGCTTTCAGATTTTTAAAGACAAGGAGCAGATGGCCCTGCTGCGGAAGCTGGCTGCTGCTCGGGGCCTGCTAATTCTGACCGACAGTGATGGGGCGGGGTTTGTAATCCGGAATTATTTGTCGGGCTGCATCCCCAAAAGCCAAATCAAACACGCCTATATCCCGGACTTGTTCGGCAAGGAGAAGCGCAAGGCCAAGGCCTCCAAAGAAGGGAAGCTGGGGGTGGAGGGCGTACCCGCCCAGGTAATCCGCCAAGCCCTGGAAAAGGCCGGCGTGGTCTGCCAGGAAGGGGAAGTGCCTATTAAAAAAGGCCCGCCTATTACCAAGGCGGACCTTTTTACAGCAGGGCTTTCCGGCGGGGAAGGCAGCGGGGAGAAGCGCCTGCGGCTGCAAAAGAAGCTGGAATTACCGGAGCGTCTTTCTGCCAATGGGCTGCTGCAAATTCTCAACGCCACCATCAGCCGGGAAGAATTTTTCCGGCTTGCGGAAGAGCTGTGAAGGTTATTCTTTGGCCAACCGGATGTCCATGGCCGAAATATTTCCAAAATCCAGGATTTCCCCGCAGGTATAGGGGACTGGTGTGTGAAAGATGGGGCCGCCCAGCACAATGGTGTGGTATTCCCCGTTTTCCCCGCACACATCAATGCCGAGGGATTCCATTTGCCGGAGCAGGGAATCATCCAAAACCTTTCCCAGCATTTCCTGGGGCAGCGCGTCGTTGCGCACACATTTCATCACACACTGATACCCAAGCGCGAGGATTTCCCTCGCGTTTTCTTTTCGGTCCCGCTGCCACAGAGGGAAGACCCCTTCCAGCCCGGCGGCTTCACAGCGGCCGCGGCACCATTGGGCGTGCTCTTCGATGTCGATATCCCCGAATACCGCTGCCTGAGCGCCCAGCTCTTTGGCCCGGCGCAGGCCTTCCTCCATGACCAGATGGTATTCTTCCCCAGTGGAGGGGCAGGGAATCAGGGGAATGCCCAGGGAACGGGAAATCTCCTCCAACAGCTCCGGGTCCACGCCGTGGAACCAGGAACGCCCTGCCTCCTGATTGACCATCACCAGCAATCCTACCGGTTCATGGCCCTGTTCCAGCATTTTATGCAGGGCCAGGGTGCTGTCTTTCCCACAGCTGTATGACAGGACAAATTTCATAGGGATTCCCCTTTCGCTGCTTAATAATTGCGCCCCAGGTCTACGCCCAAATCGCAGGTGTACAGCCACTCGATAGTGTCGCCGTCCTCTACCTGATACTGGCTGCATCCATAGTTGGGGAATACGCCGTTGACACGGTACATCCAGCCGCTTCCTGACCCGCAGTTAAACTCATAGAGATTGTTGATGCCTTTAATATACCGGCTGTTATAAACGGGGCTGAAGGAAAAGTCCATGTGGATGCCGTTTTTCTTCATTTCCCGGGAGAGGACGTCGAATACTGTCTCGCCTTCTTCAAAGGAAACGGTCTTTTTGGCGTAGATTACGCCGTTATCCCCAATACAGTCCTTCCTCGTCGGGTCCAGAAATTCCAGATTATCCAAAACGGTCTTGCAGGTTACGGAAAGGGTACAGGTAAGGGTATCCTCTTCGGGCTGCGAGCTCTGGGAATTGCCGCCGCTTCCGGAACCGCCAGAGGGCTTGGCCGTGGCTTTGGGCTTGGAAGAAGAGCTAGCAGAGGAGGCGCTTTCTTTTTCAGAAGAAGAGCCGTTGCTCTTTTCGGAAGAGGAGGAAGCGGATTCCTGCTTTTCTGTATCCGCCTTGCTTTCCGATGTGGTTTTGTCCGCTTTCTCACTGCTGGTGGAAGAAGCGGAGGATTCACTGCTTTCCGACGGGGAAGAATCCGATGTGTTTGCGGAATTCTCCGAAGAAGAGGCCGTAGAATAGGAGTTTCCTGCGGCATTCCGGGCGGCCTGTTCCGGCGTTTCAATGACGCAGCCTGCAAAAAGGGCCGTCATGCACACCGCGACCAGCACACCGGCCAACAGCTTTTTTATGGTTTTCCTCATAAAATAAAAAACCTCCCGTTTTTTGCGGCGAGAGGAAAGGGAAAAGGGCGCGCCTGCAAAAGCAGCTGATACGCCCTGCCTTCCTTCATCTCCCACCGAGATGATTGAAGAAATGATATTCCGGCAGGTCTCCTGGCTCAAATTCTTCCTACTCCCGGCGCCTTCCCAGCCATAGCGGCCAGTGGTTTTCCCGTTTCTCGCTGTCTTTCGTTCCACGGAGCTCGGTTTCGTCGTTTACACAGTAGCGGGGGCTGTCACAGATTCTCACTGTGTTCCCTTTTCATATGCTTTCGCATAACCGGATATCCAGATTCAATTTTCAAATGCAATTTTATGCTTTCCCAAAACAAAAGTCAATGGCTTTTTTTTATTTTACCTGCCAAAATCCGCGCTTTGGATTTAGTCAAATTCCCATAATTTCCGATAGCTCTCCAGCCAAATTATTCCAACAGTTTCTATGGCTCCAGCAACCCATATTTGGTCTTGATGCGCTCCAGCTTTTCAATCATGGGATTGGCCAGCACCAAAAGGAAAATCACCGTAGAGCCGGCGTGAATCAAATCCATGGGGATGCCGGCGGTATACACCGTGATGAGAGTTCCCAGGTTCAGGGGCAAGCCGGCGGTGAGGATGGTGCTGAAATTCATAACCCCGCCGTAAATGAAGAAGGTAGCGAAAAAGCCATAGATGCACAGGGAAAGGCGGCTGCGGCTGAGAAGCCCCTTTTGGAAAAGGACCCCCGCCAAAAATCCAACCACGCCAAAGCAGAACATCTGCCAGGGTGTGTGGGCCCCTTGGCCATAGAAGAAATTGGACACCAGGCCGGTGACGGCCCCCACCAGAAATCCGGATTCCCCGCCAAAGCAGACCCCAGCAATAATGACAATGGCACATACCGGCTTAAATTGGGGAATCATAAAGAAGGCGGCCCGGCCAGCCACCGCAATGGCCGCCAGAGTGGCGATGATGACCAGCTCCCGGGCCTGGGGCCGGCGCTTTTCAAATATCATAAAAAAGGGAACCATGGCCATAATGATAATCGCCAGAGACACCGCGTAAAACAGCCGCAGTACCACCGGGTTTCCAAAAAGGTCAAATTCCAACTTGGTTCCCTGCATGGAGCCGCCGAAGATGATCAGCAGAGCAGGGATTACCAGCACGATAAAGAAGGCAGCCACCCAGGTGCGCTTGCGCAGCTTACGCTTTACAGGTTTTTCTGACATAATTCGATCACATCCTCACTGGTAACTGCGCCGGGAAACAGCTTGCGGGCCATCCGGTTAGCAGAGGTGGTGTAGAAACTGTTCCCCGAGAAAAATTCCTTGGTAGAGCCGCTGGAAACCACGCTTCCGTTAAAGAACATGGCGCAGGTATCCGCATACTGGGCGCAGAATTCAACGTCGTGGGACACCATGATAATGGTTACCCCACGGGCCTTGAGCTTTTGCAGGATTCCCGCCAGCTTGGCCTTGAAATAGCTGTCAATGCCCTTGGTAGGCTCGTCCAGAAGCAGCACAGAGGGCTCCAGCAGCAGCACCTTGGCCAAAGCGGCCCGCTGCTGTTCGCCGCCGCTGATGTCATAGGGGTGCCTGGAAAGCAGGTCCTGGATTTCCACCAGCTCTGCCATCTCCCGAACCCGGCGGTGCTTTTCCTCTTCCGGGAGTTTCTGGTCGGAGAGGATTTCCAGCAAATCCAGTTCCACAGTCTTTTTCACAAACAGGGACTGGGGGTTTTGCGGCAGGACGCCCAAGCAGTGGGAGAAGAGCTCCTTGTCGGTATATTTGCCGATTTCCCGGCCCAAAAGGAACACCTTGCCCCGATAGGGCCGGTTGGCCCGGCTCACCAGGCTCAGGGCCGTGGTCTTGCCAGCGCCGTTTCCGCCCACAATACTGAACCATTCCCCTTTATGTACGGCAAAGGAAAGGCCTTGCAGCACGTCCGGGGATTTTTTTTCATAGCGGAACCAGACTTCCTTCATCCGGAGCACTTCTTCCTGGGCCGACGCAGGGGCTGCTTCCGGCAGTTCCCGGACTTTTGGCTCCTGCGGGAACCGCTGGGCCAGCCATTTCCGGCCGTCCCGCACGGTCAGGGGGCAGCCGTCTCCGCCGCCCTCTACCGCCCCGAAAATCCGGATTGGCGCCGGCATGGCGGAGAAGAGGGGGTGTTGGAGCTCTCCCAGGCGGCTGCCCACCCGGGCCGGCGTGTCATAGCACAAGAGCTCGCCACCGTCCAGCACGGCTGCTTTGTCCGCCGCCGGGAAAATTTCGTCCAGGCGGTGCTCGGAGATAATAACGGTGGTGCCCAGCTCCCGGTTGATTTTCTTCACCGTCTCTAGAAATTCCGAGGCAGCGATGGGGTCCAGCTGGGAGGTGGGTTCGTCCAAAATCAGGACGCCAGGCTGCATGGCCATAATAGAGGCCAGGTTCAAAAGCTGTTTCTGCCCGCCGGACAGGGTGGACACATCCCGAAGGAACCATTCCTCAATGCCGAAAAAGCTGGCCATTTCCGCCACCCGCAGCCGGATGGTGGGGGTATCAAAGCCCAGGCTTTCCAGCCCAAAGGCCAGCTCGTGCCACACTTTGTCGGTGACAATCTGGTTGTCCGGGTTTTGGAGCACATAGCCGATCTGGGATGCCTGAGTCCGCAGGTCCGCTTCTTCCAGAGGCTTTCCGTCAAAGAGAATGGCCCCTTCCCGCTGGCCGTGGGGGGTCAGGACGGTTTTCAAATGACGGAGCAGGGTGCTCTTTCCGCAGCCGGAACGGCCGCACAGCACTACAAAATCCCCGTCCGCAATGGTCATGCTCACATGGGAGAGGGCCGGCTTGTCCCGCTCCGGATAGGTAAAACTCAAATCTTGGATTGTAAACGAGCCCATTGGATCTCCTCCCTAATGTCAAAAATCATCGGCAGCAGGCACAGGCCGCCGTAGGCAATGTACACGCAAAAGCTGACCCCAGTGGCGGGATGCCACAGGATCGATGGAAAATATGTCAGGGTAGTCTCTCCCAGAACCGTTCCCACCAGCAGCACCACAATGAGCGCTGCCAGGATTCCCATGGCGGTGCCGTCCCGCGGGGTAAAGCGGTAGTTGGAAAAGCTGGTGCGCCCTTTGAGGCCGTATCCCCGGGACTTCATGGAATCCGCCGTATCAATGGCGTTTTCCAGGGCCCAGGTAATGAGAATGGAGAGGATTTTCAGGCCGTTTTTTGCCCGCTGAAAGAGATTCCCGTTGGAGATGTCCCGGCCAACGCATTTTTGGGCATTGGAAATCACCCGGGCCTGGGCTGTGAACCGGGGCACCATCCGCAGCACCATGGAGAGCACCAGGGATAAAGCCGGGATAAACCGGCCGAAAAGGTAGAGGAATTTATCCGAGGTCATGACCACATTGCAGCAGGAGAACCAGAGGATCACCGAAACAAACATGGCGGCGGCCACAAAGCCGTAGACAATGGACTCCAACGTGATGGGGTTGTCGTTGACATAGAGGAGAATGGTGGCTCCTGCATGGTTGAATACCGGGTTCATTAGGGCAAACAGCAGGAAAACCGGCAATAGATACAGCAGATCAAACCGGAGGGCCTTCTTTCCTTTTAAATAGACGGAATAAATGGCCCCGCTGCACAAAGAAATTCCCAGGAACACCGGATGCAGGAAGAACATACTGAAAAGGATTACCGCTGTAAAATATGTGAAGTTGACGGCCGGATGAAAGGATGAAAAAGAATCCTTCAAGGCGCTCCCTCCTTCAAATAAAATAGAGCGGAAAAACAAGAACGAAAGACTCTTATAGGGTAATATATGCTTTCCCCTCTTGTCAAGGTAAATTCAAAACATTCCTGGTAAAAACAAGCCTTCCGGCCTGGCAGGGGAGAGGGTCAGGCAGGAGAAATGTCCTCATAAACGAATTGCCGGAGGATCTCCCCAGCGTTGGAGAGGTCATAGACAAAATACCACACGCCGTTGATGGTTTCCCCGGAAGCGTTGCAGGCGGCGTTGGGGAGGGAGGCCTGCTCCATTCCAGGCCGAGCGCTCAGGGCCCACAGGCCCATTTCCACCATTTCGTCCCCGGTGAGGGAGGTGACGCACCCGGAGAGGATGCGCCCGGCAAAGCCCGGCAGCTTAGCTGGGCTCATGGTAAGGGCCGATTGGAACAGCCCTTCTAAAATTTCCCGCTGCCGGTCGGTGCGGTCCAAGTCGCTGCCAGTGTAGCGGTTCCGGGCATAGGCCACAGCCTGGCCGCCGGTAAGGCGCAAATCCCCGGTACCGGTAATGGGGTCGGTCTGGATGCCCAGGCGGTTCAGCTCCTCGATGTAGGTGTTGGCTACGTCCCGCTCCGCCTCCGAGACATTGACGGTAACGCCCCCGGCATAGTCGATAATCTGGGCCAGCTGGGCAAAGTTGACGGTGACAAAATCCCGGATATCCAAGCCGAAATTCTGGTTCAGGGTTTTTACCGCAAGCTGGGGCCCGCCATAGGCATAGGCGTGGTTCAGCTTATCCCAGCCCCGGCCTTCAATCTGCACATAGCTGTCCCGGGCAATGGAGGTGAGCTTAACTTTCCCGTGAACCCGGTCCAGGCTCAGGACCATAATAGCGTCAGAGCGCCCGCTGGTGGAATCCATCTGGCGGGTGTCCACCCCGAACAGGGCGATATTGGTCACGTCCTGGGAGGAAAATTCCCCGGTCCCACCAGTCTGGGGCTCGTTTTCCGGAAGGGATTCCCCCGCAGAAGAGGAAATCCCCAGGTCGTTTTCGTCCAGTTCTTCCCGCTCCACGTTTCCCAGCAGGGAATTGAGATACACAGCCCCCACGCCAACGGCAATAACCAGGGAGGCTAAAAGGATGCATCCCACAGTCAGCAGCTTTTTGCCCAGAGAGGGCTTTTTTACAGGGCGGGTTTCATGGGGTTCCCGATTTTGTTCCATAATGGGCCTCCTGCGCGCGGCAAATTTCCGGCAGTGCCGGATCGCGAAAATAGTTTGCGCCCAGGGAGGGCGTTCTATCCTTTTTCGGCAAAAAGAACCGCCTCTGGCGGCTCCTGTGGGAGGGCCAAAGGCGGTCAGGGCATAGCTTTTTTCATTTTTAAGAAAGGCGGGTGCGTTCCCAATAAGCGCTCATGCTGGAACCAGGGGTTTCCGTAACGTCCTCCCCTAAAAAGTCCGGAGGCACAAAGGCGTTGGCCTCCTCCACGGAGGGAAACTCCACTTCTGCATAAAGGAACTCGTTTTCCGTTCCTCCGTCCACCCGGCTGCATTCCAGCTTGTGGCCGTCAGGCAGCTGATATAACCGGAATTCCTTGCGGATCATTTCCCCGGCCAAAAGGGCTTTCAGCCGGTGGAATTTGTCCTCGTCCAGGGCCAGCTCCACTTCTTCCCGCACTAGGGTACCCTTGCCCTTAATGCACAGCTTGTAGGAAATCACGCCGTCCGTTTCCCGGCTGCGGATGCGCACAGTGGGCCGCACGGAGAGGTATCCCTGCTCTATGCGGCTGCTTTCCAGCAGAGGCAGGTGTTCCGGGAAAGCCGTGAGTTTAAATTTGCGCTCGATCTCCATGTTCCAACGCTCCTTTATTTATTTGGTTTCCGCCAGCTTTTCCAGGGCGTCTCCCTCTGCCCGGAACAACAGCCATTCCGGATGGGGCTGGGCGCCCATGGACTGATAGAATTTCTGGGACGGGGTGTTCCAATCCAGGCAGACCCAATCCATGCGGCTGCATCCCTGTTCCACGGCGATGCCCGCCACACAGGTGAGCAGGGCTTTGCCGATGCCCTTTCCCCGCATTTCCGGCAGGACGAAAATGTCCTCCAGATACAGGTTCTCTCTGCCGATAAAGGTGGAGAAATTGTAGAAATACAGGGCATAGCCCACGGTCTTGCCCTCATATTCAGCCAGAAGCACGTCTGCCCGGCGGCGCACGAAAATGGATTCCCGCAGGCTTTCCTCAGTGGCCACCACCTGATGCTCCAGTTTTTCATATTTCGCGATTCCCCAAATCAGTTCCAGAATTGCGGCGCAGTCCTCCTCCTGGGCCTGCCGAATCACAAGGCCGGGAACGGCGTTTTCATAGATTTTTGCCATGTTGTTTCTTCCTTTCCTTTCCTTTTTAAGGCGGATATTGTCCGCATATCCGTCCTTTTTGCTAAGGGGTATTATACCACAGTTTTCTGAAGATTGGCAAACGGGACAAGGGGAAACTTACCATTCAGAAATTGAATGCTGGATAGGCAGCCTATCAGCAAAATTGGTTACTGTAATTCTACCATATCCAACGGCCGGCGGCAATGGTGGCGCAGAGTTCCTCCGGGCTTGTAAAAAGGCCCATTCCGTGGTATCATAATACGGTAAATTTTCTCAAATCACTCCGAAAGGCAGGGAATAGAATGGAAGAAATGACCCGTTGGAGCCTGCGGGAAATGTTTCCCACAGACGACGATTGGAAGCAGACCATGGAGGAAGCCCTGAAACTGGCCAACGCTCTGGCGGGACGCCGGGGCCATTTGGCGGAAACGCCCCAGGGGCTTTTGGAGACCGCCCGGCTGTATCTGGACATGGAGGAAAAGCTCTATCGGCTTATGGTGTTTGCCAACTCGAATTTTGACCAGAATATGGCGGACCCGGAGGCCAAAAAGCTCTATGAAATCGCCCAGAACCAGGCCACCAGCATCGGGGAAAAGCTTTCCTTTATGGCGCCGGAGCTTATGGAGCACTCCCTGGAAGAATTCCTTCAGTGGTGCCAGGAAGAACCGGCTCTGAAGCAGTATGAAACTTATGCCCGGGATTTCTTTGACCGGAAGGAACACATCCTCAGCGATGAAATGGAGACCCTGCTGGTTCGTATGAACGATATGGGGGAATCCTTCTCCAAAGTGTTTGAGGATTTAACGGTAAACGACATGGAGTTTCCCCTGGTATACACCCTGGAAGGGGAAGAAATCCGGGCCAACGAGGCCAATTATGCCGCTGCTTTGGAAAATCCCGACCCCGCTTTCCGCCGGGACTACTACAAGGGCCTGTTGGGCACCTATCAAAAGCACATCAATACCCTGGCATCCGTCCACTATGGCTCCGTGAAGAACGATTGCTTTACCGCTAAAACCCGCCGGTATGCCAGTGCCCGGGCCGCCGCCCTCCATGCCAACCACATTCCGGAAGAGGTCTACGACAATCTGCTGGAAACCGTCCGGGCCAATGTGGAGCCTCTCCACGAGTATGTTGCCTTCCGCAAGGAGCGTCTGGGGCTGAATACCCTCTATTTCAGCGATTTGTTTGTGCCCTTGGTGCAGGAATCCGCCCGGAAATACACCTATGAAGAGGCGCAGCAGATGGTACTCCAGGCCACAGCAGTGCTGGGGGAGGATTACACCCGGCTGGTGCAGCGGGCCTTCGACGAGCGCTGGATTGACGTGTATCCCCGGGAGGCCAAGCGCACGGGGGCCTATTCCACCGGCGCTTACCGCTGCAAGCCTTATGTGCTCCTGAACTTCACCGGAACCTTGGATGACGTATTTACCCTGGCCCATGAGCTGGGGCACTCCATGCACACCTGGTTCAGCAATGAGGCCCAGCCTTTCCTCTATGCCAATTACAGCATTTTCTGCGCAGAGGTGGCCTCTACCCTCAATGAGCAGCTTCTCAGCCGCTGGCTCTTTGACCACACCACCGATGAAAACGAAAAGGCCCTGCTTCTGTGCAAGCGTCTGGACGACATCCGCTCCACCTTCTACCGCCAGACCATGTTCGCGGACTTTGAGAACCAGACCCATCAGATGGTGGAAAAAGGGGAGCCCCTGGTGCCGGAGACCCTCTGTGGCATTCATCGCTCTCTCAATGAGCTGTATTATGGGAAGGCGCTGGTAGTGGACGACTATCTTTCCTGCGAGTGGGCCCGAATCCCTCACTTCTACACCGCCTTCTATGTGTATCAGTACGCCACAGGCATTGCCGCTGCCACGGCTATTGCCAACCGGATTTTCACCGAAGGGGAGAAGGCCGTGGCCGATTACCGCCGCTTCCTCACCACCGGCGGCAGCGGGCATCCCATCGACCTGCTCCGGATTGCCGGAGTGGATATGGCTTCCCCCAAGCCGGTACTGGACACCATCGACACCTTCCGCAGCACCTTGCAGGAATTGAAAGCATTGCTGCCGGCTTCCGGCAAAAAGGCCCGGTAATTTTTCAGTTCCCGCACTCTTCTAAAAAACAAGCAAAATCCCCGGATCGCTTCTTTGTGAAGGCGGTCCGGGGATTTCTATATTGTGGCCTTTCCCATAAAAACACCATCCCCCGGAACCAATCGGCCCGGGGGAATGGCATCCTAAATTAGGAAATTGTCAGGTTGTAAGCAGGAGAGAGATTACGCTCTGCTCTTTCTGCGAATCACCACAAAGGCGCCGGCGGAGGTCAGCAGGACAGCCAGAGCCCCCAGAGCAATCAGGTTGTTGTCGCCAGTTGCAGGGTTCTTGTTGTCGTCCATGGGTCCCTTGTTGGGATCATCCTTGCTGCTGGTGTCGTCCTTATTGGAGTTGCTGCTGGAATTGTTGTCATTCTTGTCAGCATCGTCCTTGCTGGGTTCATCGGTGGTGTTGTTGTCTCCGCTGTTATTATTGTTGTCATCAGCAGACAGCTTCACCAGGCCATTCATGGCGTCGTCCAGAGTAGCTACGGCGTCATCCACTACCGTCTGATCGTCCACGCTCAGGTTGGCGTCTTCCAGAACTGCATTGGCAGCCTTCAGGGCAGCGGTAAATACCTGTACGCTCTCAGCAGTGTACTGAGCGGTATCCACATCGTTGGCCTTGTTGATGATCTCTTCCAGGATGGACTTGTCAGCCTTATAGCGCTGGGCCATGATGGCGTTCAGCAGGTTTTCCGCCACAGGCTGGATGTCGCTGTCCATAGCGTCGCCGTCGTTGTAAACAGCTTCGGCATCGGCCAGGGCGTCTACCAGCTGCTGCCAGTTGGTTTCTACATACTTGTCGGCGTCCATGGAGTTGGCGCGCTCAATGAGAATACCCAGGGTGGTCTTGTCGCCGCGGATAAAGCCCAGGCTCCAAACAGCCTCGAACAGGTTGTCTTCAGCAGTCTGCACTTCTTCTGCGCCGGGATAGACCTTGTCCAGTACGCGCTTGGCATCGGCCAGGGCATTGTCATAGAATTCCTTAACGCTGTCAATGAGGTTGGAGGTATCCTGCTCTACGGCGTAGTCGTAAATCTTCTGCAGGAGGGTGGTATCCGGCAGAGCCTCGTCGCCGAAGGGCACATAGGAAACCTCGGAGACGTTACCGGAATAGTCGGTCAGGGTCACTTCCAGCACACCGGAGGTGGCGGGAGCAGTGATGGCATTGAGCCGGGCCACGCCCTTCACACCGGAAGTGTTGCGCACACTGTATTTGTTAGGAATGGAGAGCTCCTCACCGTTGTACTTCACGGAGATCTTCCACCAGTCAGTGGAGGTGGGGGAATCCAGGAAGATGGTGCGGCCGTTGTTGATGAGTTCCAGCTTGCCGTCATAGGGAGCGGAATAGGTGTCCTTGAGCATGCCGCCATAGTTGACAGCCTGGCCCTTGACGCCATCCTTCACAGTGTAGACGGACAGGGTGTAGTCGCCTTCGTTCAGAGGCACCTTCACGGTAGCGGAGGTAGCGTCCTTGTCGGCGGTAGCGGTGTAAACGGTGTCGTTGTCGCTGTAATCCATGGTGACTTCCAGCAGATAGCTGTCGAAGTCAGCGTTGGCGGGAGCCTCAAAGTGAGCGGTGATCTCGCCGGCGTTCACAGCCTGGGAGTAGAACTCAGTGGAGGTCATAGCCTCATCCACAGTCAGGTTCTGCACCTTGTCGCTGTAGGTGAAGTCCACGCGGGCAGGTTCGCTCTCGGAGCCGTCAGCGCCAACAGCCACAACCTCAATGCCGGTCAGGCCGTCGTCCACAGACTTAATGTAGTACTTGCTGCCATACAGGCCGCCCAGCATTTCCTTGGAGCCGTCCTCATAGGTAGCATATACGTTGTATTCCTGAACATTCTCATACTCGTCCAGATCCCAGGAAACCACCATTTCGTTGGTGTTGTAAGCGTTCTCAATGGTAACATTTTCGGGAGCGGCGGGGGTATGGGAAGCGCCGTCCTTCAGGGCGATAGCGCCGATGTTTACCTGATAATTGTCAACAGCCACGTTGGTGTCGAGGCACAGGCTGATAGCGGCGATGCTCCGGCCGGCATAAGGCTTCAGGTTCAGGGTGGTGGTTCTATAACCGTCGGTAGCACTGCCAGCATTCTGCACAGGCAGCTTCGCGGTGAGACCATCCTTGAAGGTCAGGACAACGCTCATCTTGGAAGCGTCGGTGTTGGGCTTGCTGTAGGTGAGGTCCAGAGTGGAATTCTCGGTGACATCCAGGTCGGTCTTGTACAGGTGCATGACGTTCTCGCCGTCCAGTGCGCCGTAGAGAACCAGGGAGCTGCCGCCCTTATAAGCGCCGATCTGCTCATAGCCGATGTCCATGGGATTGCCGTCCAGATCCCACTTCTCATAGTCGGGGCCGTAGTCGAAGTCAGCGTTCAGCTTCTGGGCGTCTTCCTCGGTGTCAATCCACCACTGCCAGGTGGGCAGGATGGCCTGGAGGTTCATGTTGCCCCATTCCTCTTCGTTGGCAACCTCGCCGTCCACATAATAGGAGAGGCCGTGGCCGGTGTTGAAGTCGGTGTAGAAGGTGGTGCCGTCGGCTACAGAGTTCTCGCTCTTGAAGTCAGCCACGCCGACCCAGCCGCCGACATCGCTCAGGCCCAGATCCTCACGGCTGGCGCCGGGCTTCTCGCCGGTGTCGGTGGGATCGCTGTAAGCGCCGGAGAAGTACATCCGCTCACGCTCGAATACCATCCACTGATACTCGTCCTGCTCGCGGTTGTTGGGATTCTCGGTGTCATGGATGGCGTCTTCGATGTTATCGTGGATAAATCCATCGGGGGTAAACAGCGCTACGCTGCCCACCAGATCCTTGGTACCTTCCTTGTACATATACTCCGCAAAGTTGTAGGTGGAGTTGTGGCCGTTAGAGGACATCTTGCCCTGGTTGCCTTCTACGCCGAAGAAGACCTCTTCATAGGGGTTGACGCTCCAGGCTTCGATGTTGGCCAGGGAGGTAGCCATCTTATTGCCGGCAGACCAGTCGTAGCTGATGAACACGGAATCATTGACCCGGCCGATCTCGGGATCGTTTACCAGATCGTAGGTATCCCGGTCCAGAGTACTGGTCCAGGCGTTAATGCTGCCGTTCTCGTTGAGGGAGTCGTACATCTGGCAGTACAGGCCGGCTTCCCGAACCTGCTGGATGAACTCCTTGTAGAGAGGCACATCCTCTGCGTCAATGGCCTCTTCCTGATTGAAGAAGTAACCGTCAAAACCATACCATTTTGCAAACTCGACCAGTTTTTCAGCAATAATGAAGTTGCCTTCTTCGTCCTGCTCAAACAGGGGATGCACCGGCTGGCCGGGGCGGTTGTTGGGGTCGAAGTATACGCAGCCCATGGACAGAACGCCGTTCTTGTGGGCAGCGTTGGTGTAGGCAGGGTTGGGCATATTGATAGCGCCGAACTCGAAGTTGCGCTGGGTGCTCCAACCATTTCCGGTAGTATCCTGCTGCTCATTGTAGCCGTCCCAGATGCTCAGGGGCGTGTCGGCCACAGCAGCGCCGTGCCAGGAGCAGTAGTAGTCTACATACTGCCAGAAGTTGAACATGTTCTCGCTGAACTGGTTGTTGTAAGCGGTGCCCTGATTAAAGGAATTGCCGTAGTCGCCGGCCATGTACATCACTTGTACATCGGAGCCGAGCTCGGGGTTTGCCTGGGTGGCAGCATAGGGGTCGATGTTTTCCTGGAGGGGGACCTCAGCCCGCATCAGATCGGAATAGGGATCGGTTTCCGGGCTCCAGTTTTTCAGGTCGATGATCCGGTGGCCGATAAACAGAGGCTGGTTATCGGCGACCTTGGAGTGGTCCTTGTACGCCCAGGTGTCTGCTGAGGCAGTTGCCGCGAGGCTCATGCACATGGCCGGCACCATTAGTAGCGCAAGGACGCGTTTTGCTAGTTTGCGCTTCATGATTTTGTCATCCCTTCTTCATAATGAATATTTAACACGCCGCAACACGTGTCAGGACACCCTGATTATATCTCTAATGTAAAAATCTTGTCAATATATTCTTCTGTTTTACAAAATGTTTGTGAAAACCATCCAATAGACTTTTGGAGGTTATGGTCGAAATATCCAATCTCAAAAATTCAAAATCATAGTTTACATGGAAAAGTAATGAGAATTACTCGGTATTGTTTTAGTGGAGAGCGGATTATGTAAATCCCTATATGCCTTCAGATGAATCATGAGGCAATTGGAATGAAAAAATTTTGCCTTACGCTTTTTGCGCAAAGTTAAGAACCCCCTTCCTGCAATTTTTTGCATAATTTCGCATTTTTAGTAGAAATCTGGCCCACAGGTGTTTATACTGAAAGAAGCCCAGCACGAGCTGGGATTTCCGAAATAGACATGCGATTCAGTAAAAGGAGCGATAAAAGATGAAACTGCGTCCCCCTGCCGTCCCGTTGATTACCGTGGACCCCTATTTCAGCGTGTGGTCTGCCGCCGACCGCCTCACCGATACCCCTACGGCCCATTGGACCGGAAAGCCCAACAGCCTGCTGGGCGTCGCTAAGATTGACGGCGTCCCGTTCCGCTTTATGGGAGCAGAAACGGAGAAAGAAGAAATTCCCGCCATGGAGCAAATCTCTCTGGAAGTGGAGGCCCTGTCCACGACCTACCAATTCCAGGCGGCGGGAATCGAGCTTACCGCCCGGTTTTTGTCCACCCTGTTCCCGGAGGACTACGAGCACCTGACCCGGCCGGTTTCCTATCTGGAGATTTCCTGGCGGCCCTGTGACCAGCAGCCTCACCAGGTGGAGATTGTGGTGCGGGCCTCGGAGGAGCTGTGCCTGGATACCCGGGGACAGATGCCGGTGGAAACCCAATGCCTTTCTTTGGGGAAGGACATCGCCTGCGCCAAAATGGGCGGAACAAAACAGGAAATCCTGGCCCGCAAGGGAGACGACCTGCGCATTGACTGGGGGTATTTTTATCTGGCTGTCCAGAATGGGTCGGTCTCTGTCCGGAAAGACGGTATGACCTGGGTACAGGCAGCAGCCAGTCCGGAGGCGGAAAAATCCGCCCTTTTTGCCTTTGCCTATGACGATGTGGAGAGCATTACCTATTTCCATCAAAACCTGCGCTCCTATTGGAACCGGGAGGGGAAGAGCATCTGCACCGCCATCGAAGAAGCCTATGGGGATTTTGCAGTCTGCAAGGCCCGGGCGGCGTTCTTCCATCAGCGGCTCTTTGCCCAGGCCGTGGAGGCCGGCGGGGAGCAGTATGCCCAGCTGTTGGCCCTGGCCTTCCGGCAGGTGCTGGCCGCCCATAAGCTGGTCATCGGCCCGGACGGCGAGCTGCTCTACATTTCCAAGGAGTGCTTTTCCAACGGTTGTTCCGCTACGGTGGACATCAGCTACCCCTCGTCCCCGCTGTTCCTGTACTATAACCCGGAGCTCATCAAGGGTATGATGCGCCCTATTTTCCGCTATGCCGCCAGCGGTGACTGGCCCTTTGATTTCGCGCCTCATGACGTGGGCACCTATCCCCACCTCAACGGCCAAACCTATTCCAACGGCACCGACCCCAAGGACCAGATGCCCGTGGAAGAGTGCGGCAATATGCTCATTATGGCGGCGGCCCTCTCGGTGGTGCAGGGGAACGCGGCCTTTGCCGGGGAAAATCTGGCCCTGCTGACCCAGTGGGCGGATTATTTGAAGGCTCACGGCCTGGATCCGGAAAATCAGCTCTGTACCGATGATTTCGCCGGCCATCTGGCCCACAACTGCAACCTGTCCCTGAAATCCATCATGGCCCTAGAAGGGATGTCCATCATCCTGACCCTCCTGGGGAAAGACGGCGGGGAGTATCACCGGGCCGCCAAGGAAATGGCGGAACAGTGGCTGCCGATGGCCGCCAACGGCGACGGGAGCTTCCGGCTGGCCTTTGACCGCCCGGGCACCTTCAGCATGAAGTACAACATCATCTGGGATAAGCTCTTTGGCACCGGCCTGTTCCCCAAGGAGGCGGTGGCGGCGGAGTTCGCCAGCTACCAGAAGCACATCACGCCCTATGGAATGCCCCTGGACAACCGGGAAACCTACACCAAGTCCGATTGGCAGGTGTGGACGGCTTCTTTGGCGGAAACCAAGGAGGATTTCATGGCGTTCATCGAGCCCCTGTGGCGCGCCTACCATGAAACCCCCTCCCGGGTGCCCATGAGCGACTGGTATCAGACCACCGATGCCCGGCAGGTGAGCTTCCAGAACCGCACGGTGCAGGGCGGACTGTTCTTGAAACTTCTGGCCGAGAGCGGGAAATGCCGCTGGAATGGGAGCGTTTCCCGCTAAATTCTGCTGTAGCTTAGTTTACAAAGGGCGAAAGGTTGCGTTGTATGGCGGCGCTTATGCGCCGTCATATCTTCCAAACGATGTTGATACTTTCGCTTGTGGCGTAAATTGCGGAAATCATCAAATCCACCACCCGCCGCTTATCGTCAAAGTCCACTTCTTCCCATGTGTCCAGATAACCGGAAATTTCTTTGACCTGTTCCGGGCTGATGGTATCCACACTCAACTCCGCTATCTTTTTGACAAGCTCCTGCTTGCGTCCGTCCAGTTCTTCAATCTTGCTGTTCACATAGGAGAGCAGGACGGGATTTGCCCCGGTCAGCGTGTCAATGAGCGTTTCAATTTCGTGCTGGATTTGCGCGAGTTCTACTTGCAGGGCGGTCAGCTTTGGATTGGACTTCATAGCATTTTTTCGCCCCTTGATGGTCTGGAACGGTTTTAGCTTTTTTACCATAGCGGCATAGATAACAGCTTCCGTATCGGGAATACGGAGCGTCCCCGCACCCTCACAGCTTTTGTTATCGGAACGCTTACTGCAACGGAAGTACCACCGCCCATAACTGCCCTCGGCTTTTAACGCTTTCTGGCACCTGCCACATTTGATTTTCCCAGCTAACCAAGTATTGACCGCTTTTCGTCCCACCTGATAACTGGTGTTGGCTAAAATCTTCTTTCGGCATTTCAGCCACAGTTCAGAAGAAACCAAGCCCTCGCTGGGAGCCATAACCAGCGTATGCCCTTGCAGATTGTGTTTGGTGTCGCCTTTCATTCCCCGGCCACGATAGAAGTAGCACCCATTTGTGCCCGTAAAGTCAGCGGCGTCATTGATAATGACTGTCCCTTGGCTTTTGAAAAATTCATAAATATCAAGGTCAGCCTTGACATAAATGGGATTGCACAAAAGGCTTGCGAGTGCCGGACGGGAAAAATCTTTAATACCATGCTCCGCAAAATGCCGGACAATATCGCCGTAGGAAGTTCCCGGTTCGGCGTACATCTCAAACATCAATTTGACCTGTTCCGCTTCTTCGGGATTTGCCACTAACTTCTTTGTATTGATACCATCTATCTTGATTGGCTCCGTGTGAAACCCATAGGGAGCTTTGCCGCCCATGCGGAACCCCTTTAGGCTTCGTGAGTAGTAGGCATCGGCCACCCGCTTCTGTATCGTTTCCCGCTCAAGCTGGGCGAACACAATACAGATATTCAGCATGGCCCGCCCCATCGGGGTGGAGGTATCAAACTTCTCCGTCGAGGACACAAACTCCACATCGTGCTGCTGGAACAGTTCCATCATGTTTGCAAAATCCAGAATGGAACGGCTGATACGGTCAAGTTTGTAAACAATGACCTTTGCAATCAAGCCCCGCTTAATATCCCGCACCAGTTCCTGAAACTTCGGGCGG